>NZ_ATUU01000006.1 GCF_000420365.1 Weissella halotolerans DSM 20190 | reverse complement strand
CCCCTACTAAGAGGTAGGTTTCCCACGTGTTACTCACCCGTTCGCCACTCCTTGTATAGTTCTACGTCAGTATTGAGCAAGCTCTCTAAATCAGTAGAACGACAAGGCGTTCGACTTGCATGTATTAGGCACGCCGCCAGCGTTTATCCTGAGCCAGGATCAAACTCTCATTTTGAGAATTTGAGTAGTACTCAAATTATGTTGTTGTTTAACAGATGTTAAACGAATTTACTAGCGAATTGACTTCGCAAATGTTTGCACCACATACGTGGTGACCCTACACATTTGTTATATCGAAACGATATTCAGTTTTCAATGATCTACCGTCGTTTTTTGAAGTGGTAACCTCAAGCGACAACTTATTTATAATATCAAAAATAAAAGTTGTTGTCAACACTATTTTTGATATTATTTTTTATCAACGTTGAATTGCATCAACCGTCGACAACTCTTAATACTATACAGACAGTCTTTCAGTATGTCAACCCTTTATAAAACTAAATAAAAAAAGCCACCCATTTAAGGTGACTTCTAGTTCATTATTATTTCATAGTTGGGAACAAAACGACATCACGAATCGATTTTGCGTCAGTTAATAGCATAACCAACCGATCAATTCCAACACCTAATCCACCAGTAGGTGGCATTCCATATTCTAGGGCTTCAACAAAATCTTCATCAATTCCTTCAGCTTCGTCATTACCAGCTGCCCGCTCAGCCACTTGAGCTTCAAAACGACTACGTTGATCAATTGGATCATTCAATTCTGTAAAGGCATTAGCATATTCGCCGCCTAGAATAAACAGTTCAAAACGATCGGTAAAGCGATCATCTTCAGCGTTCTTCTTTGCCAAAGGTGACACTTCCACTGGATGGCCGTAGACAAAGGTAGGTTCTTGAATTGTTTTTTCAACAAACTCTTCAAAGAAACTATTGATAATATGTCCAACACCCCAATAGTCTTCATATGACACGTGATGGTCATCTGCTAATTTACGAGCCTCTGCTACAGTCATTGGTTGCCAAAAATCAATTCCTGTCTTTTCCTTAATCAAGTCAACCATATGCTTACGGGCAAATGGCTTGGTTAAGTCAACTGTTTGACCATCATAAGTAACTTTCAAATCAGGAGCCACAACTTTAGCTGCTGCCTTAAAGATGTTTTCCGTCTCAGTCATTACATCCTCAAAATTCCAATAGGCTGCATATGATTCCATAACTGTAAATTCTGGATTGTGCTTAGGGTCCATACCTTCATTTCGAAAGACACGCCCAATCTCATAGACACGTTCCATACCACCAACAATTAAACGCTTCAAATGTAATTCTAGTGCAATGCGCAAGTACATATCCATATCTAAAGCATTATGGTGGGTAACAAATGGGCGTGCTGCTGCCCCACCGGCTTCATTTTGCAACATAGGTGTTTCAACTTCAATAAAGCCGTCATTATCCATGTATTGTCGAATAGCTGTAATGATTCGTGATCGTTGATAGAAACGCGTATAGGCTTCTTCATTGGAAATCAAATCCAAGTATCTTTGCCGATATTTTGTTTCAATATCGGTTAAACCATGGAATTTATCCGGCAAAGGACGTAAAGCCTTAGCCAAATGGGTAATTTTTTGCACATTAACGGATAGCTCACCCGCTCGCGTCTTCATTACATACCCTTCAAAGCCAAGTATGTCCCCTAGATCTGACTTCTTAAACCACTCATATGCTTCTTCACCAACCACAGGTTTTTGAATGAAGACTTGAATGCGCCCCGTACGATCTTTAATATCTGCAAAGCTAATTTTGCCTGACCGCCGCTTCGTCATCATACGCCCAGCAATTTTAACTGGCACTTGGTCCTGCTCTAACTGTTCAGCATCTGTATCATCAAATGTGGCATGTAACTGTGCTGCCGTATGCGTACGCTCAAAACGATGACCAAATGGGTCAATACCAGCCGACCGCATTTCATCCGCTTTTTGACGGCGTGCAATCATTTGGTCATTCAATGACTCTTGTTGGTTTGCCATACTCTTTATCCTGCCCCTTTTTCAAAAAATTATAAAATCAGTCCTTCTTAGTTTGCCAATCCTACCCACATTTTGCAAGGTTTAATCGTGTTGTTCTTCAACTGACTTAATAATACTTGTTAATTCAGCCTGATCAAATCTAATCTGCTTCCCTGTAAAACGATCTTCCACTTGTACGCCGTGATCATCAGCTAGCATCTCTTTTAGTTGCTCTAGCGGTAATGTCTTAAGCATCCGCGCATACTGCGCCTTAGTTAACTCGGGGTAAAGAGTAACGTCAGTACTACTCAAGGCTTTTATTTGGTCCTTACCAAACAGTTTATTCAACAAAGCAAGCGGCTCATGTTCACGCTCTAAAATAGATGCAATTGAAGGGAATGATTCTAACCGACTCTCTAATGCTGCAAGTTCTTCATCCGTCGCATCTGGTAGTGTCGACACCATAAATCCACCTGCTGCCTTAATTGTGTGGTCATCATTAATATCGACTGAAACAGCAACAGCGGAAGGGATTTGTTCAGACTTAGCCATATAATAGGTGATATCATCACCAATTTCTCCCGTTGCTAGTTGAACTTTCCCTGTAAAGGGTTCCGTATCTTCACCCATTTCTTTGGTCACTGTTAGATAACCATTAGTTCCTACAGCCGCAGCTACATCCTCACTGCCATCAGCCTTCTTAGGCAATGTCACCTGTGGATTCGTCACATAACCGCGGACCTGACCTTCAGCAGATGTCTCTACAACAATTTTACCCGCTGGGCCACCCCCATCAATGGTCATTGCTAGGCGTTCCTGATCTTTTAATAAAGCATTTGCCAACAAAAGGCCACCCAATAAAGCACGACCTAAGATAGTTATCGCTAGGGTCGAAGCATCGTGATATTTAGCTACTTGATTCATCATTTGCGTTGCATCTACTGAAATGGCACGAAAATTGCCGTTCTTCGTCACTGCACGAACTAATTTATCTGTCATGTTATCTCCTAATACATACCTTTTAAAGTTATTGGTCCTTACTATTATAACGCATTCGTATTCACATACAAAAAAGCCGACCTAACTAAGGTCGACTTCTATGCCACTCATTTATTAGTAAACAAACTATACTTGATCAGGCCCGTTTTCACTGTCTGGATCAAGTGCACTATCATCTGGCTCCAAGACTTCAGCCTTTGAGTGATCAGCAACAGCATCCTTTTCCTCACTTGTGAGTTTTTGGTTTGCCGCTTGCTTAGCCTCCTCATATGACATTGGCTTGGCATCATCATGTGTAGAGGTAGTCCCTGCTGGCATATGCCCAGTTTCAAACAAGCTTAAGATCTGCTTCTCATCCAAAGTCTCATATTCTAATAAGGCCTTAGCAATAGCTTCATGCTTATCATGATATTGAGCAATAATTGAAATCGCTGTGTTATAACCTTCAGAAGTTAACTTTCGCACCTCATCATCAATCAGTGCAGCCGTCTTTTCTGAGTAAGTTAAACCATCGCGTCCCATGTAAGCTGTATTGGCATTTTCTAGTTCAACCATACCCAACTTTTCTGACATTCCATACTGTGTCACCATCGAACGCGCGATTTGCGTTGCTTGCTCAAAGTCATTAGAAGCCCCAGAAGATTGTTGTTCCCACATATACATCTCAGCCGCACGGCCACCCATCAAACCAGCAATTTGATCCTTGGCATCCGACTTTGACATCAACATTTGATCTTCACGTGGTAGCATAATGGCATATCCACCTGCCCGACCACGCGGTACAATCGTCACCTTATGAACAACCCGGGCGTCATTGAGGACTAAGCCAACAATGGCATGACCAGCCTCATGATAAGCAACCACTTCACGTTCCTTAGCTGAAACAACCCGATCCTTCTTTGCTGGTCCAGCAATGACCCGATCTTCAGCTTCATCAACGTCACTAGCATTAATCGTTGTGTGATCCTGTCGAGCAGCTAAAAGAGCAGCCTCATTCAACAAGTTCTCCAAGTCAGCACCCACAAAACCAGGTGTTTGCTTAGCAACTTCCTTCAAATCAACATCACTATCCAAAGGCTTGTTTTTTGCATGCACCTTAAGAATCGCCTCACGTCCCTTAACATCAGGACGACCAACCAAGATTTTACGGTCGAACCGACCTGGCCGCAGGAGGGCGGGATCTAAGACATCAGAACGGTTAGTTGCTGCCATAACAATAACCCCTTCAGTACCGGAGAAGCCATCCATCTCAACTAACATTTGATTCAATGTTTGCTCACGTTCGTCATTTCCGCCACCCATTCCTGAGCCACGCTTACGACCAACCGCATCAATCTCATCAATAAAGATGATTGATGGTGCAACTTTTTTCGCATTTTCAAACAGATCACGGACACGACTGGCACCTACACCAACAAACATCTCAACAAAATCAGAACCTGAAATTGAAAAGAATGGTACCTGGGCTTCACCTGCAACCGCTTTTGCTAGCAGGGTTTTACCAGTTCCAGGAGGGCCCTCAAGTAGAACCCCCGATGGGATACGAGCGCCTAAACGTGAGAACTTTTTGGGATCCTTCAAAAACTCAACAACCTCAACCAGTTCTTGTTTCTCCTCTTCGGCACCAGCAACATCCTTAAACCGCACCTTGTTTTCACTAGGATCAGCCGGCTTAGCCTTAGACTTACCAACGCCCATGATACCGCCACCGCGGCCGCCCTGGCCACCACCTTGGTTCATTCCTCTAAACATCATATAGAACAAACCAATCATCAACACAATTGGTAAGAATGAAACCAACATTGTGCTCCAGAAATTAGAAGGCTCAGGTTGAGTTGTAATTTCTGTATTCGACTTATTAGCTGCCTTTTGTACGTCAGCAATCACCTCATCACTGGCGACAACTTGCGTCTTAAAGTTCTTACTTTTACTTGGCTTGGTCTCTAAAATCTGAGGTATCACAAGCCCCTGCTTATCTTTATCATCTGACTTACTATTTGCTTGAGGCTTACGGTACTCACCACTAATCTGGTAAACCCCAGCGCCAGGTTGAATCGTCAGATTCTTCACTTTCTTATCGCGCAATTCTGTCATAAACTCTGACGTTGACGTATTCTTGGTCGTGGCAACCTGATTTGGTCCAGCGACCCAATAAATCAGTCCCAGGAATCCCAATACTACGACAACATAAAAGAGACTATTTCGAACAAAATTGCCACCATTACGTGGATTTTTCATCTAGTCCTCCTGTAAGGGCATTTAATACCACTTACGTCTTCTTTACTTTTTACTGACACTACCTTAATGCTCTGAAGTCACATCAACTACATTGACATGTTCTGGATCATAAACTTCTTGCTTCAAAATCCCCACATAAGGCAGATTTCGGTATAACTGCTTATAGTCCAAACCATACCCAACAACAAAGGCTTTTGGTACATCAAAGCCAATATAATCAACCTTGGCATCAACGACACGCCCGTCCTTCTTGTCTAAGAGGCTAGCTACTTTAATGGAAGCCGCACCTCGTTTAACTAGCAAGTCCTTCATAAACTGTAAGGAACGACCAGTATCGACGATATCTTCCATAATAATAACGTCACGATCCTTGATATCAGTCTGTAAGTCTACTACCAAATCTACCATTCCTGAAGAGGCAACACCTCCGTGATAACTGGACACGTCAATAAATTCAACTTCAGCGTATTGCATATAACGCATAACATCGACCGTCCATAAAACCGCACCTTTCAGTACTGAAATAATTACTGGTGTGCGACCTGCATAATCCTGTGCCAATTGCTGACCCACTCGTTTAGCAGCCTGAGCAATGTCCTCTTGACTATACAAGACACGTTCAATGTCATTGTTCATGTCGTCTTGCGTCATGTTTGTTCTGTCTCCTAAAAATATAATTCACCCATTATTACACAGCATTAAGCCTAACATAATTAACCCTAATTGTTTAGTCCTTATACCAAAAACCACCCCTTTAATTGGTTGATTTTCGAAGACGTAATTGATGGCCTAGCCGCTCTAGTTGCCATCCATGGGCTAAACTGACTTGTCCACTTGCAACGTGCTCGTTTTTCATTAAGGTAATCACTTGACTTAGCTGTCGATCTTTAACGGAAACTAAGCCCTGCTGATCCAACCAGGTTTGCAAGATAAGGATCAATACATCTTTTGGTAACTGCCAATCTAGCTGTCCAGCCTCCAAACGACTAACCTGTCGTTCTAATTCAGCCTGCATGAGGTAACGTTGACCAGCTATTTGATCACTTAAATCGAGAATATGTTGATCAGCTTGTTGGTTAATCGTCCTTAGTACCGGTAAAACTGCATGCCGCAAGCGATTGCGGGCATAGTGTTGGTCTTGATTCGTCGGATCCTCAATCCACTGCTGAATTGAACCATCAGATAGTATAGAAAGTTTATCTTTAGGCAGGCATAAAAAGGGCCGTACTAAGGTTAAGCCCGATCTACGCACCTGTTTTTCAGCCATCCCTTCTAACTGTTCAAGTCGGCTTCCCCGAATAAGCTTGTATAAAATCGTCTCTACTTGGTCGCCCTGGTGATGAGCCGTAACCATTATATTGGCTCCGACCCGGTTAGCAATTTGCTCTAAAGCTTGATAGCGTCGGTCACGCGCTTGCTCTTCGATTGCCGTCTTTGGGACCTGTTCCCATTCCAAACGTTTAATCGTCCGTGTTTCCAACCTCGATATTTTTGCAAACTGTCCACGCACAAACTCTTCTTCTGCTTGTGAATCTGATCGTAACTGATGATTAATATAAGCAGCACTTACCGTCGGCTGAATATCTGCTGGTAAATAACCATTAGTCAACCAGTTTAGTAAATATAAAGAATCTGCCCCGCCAGATACCGCAACTAAGACATGATCATTGGCATTAAATAACTGTCTTTCCCTCACGTGACGCACCATATTGGCCCGTATTACTTTTGCTTTTACCATTCTATTTCCCAATTTAAAAAGGCCGAGTTTTGCCTCGACCCTTGTCTTTCCTCATATTAGTCAGGCAAATTAAAGATTACTTCACCCTCTTTAGAATACATCCGCTGCTTACGTAGGACCCTTTGCAAATATTCATCACTATGTAAATCTTTTACCTGCTGACTAAGATCAGCATGATTTGATTCAGCTTGGTCTAAATTCTTTGTTACTTCGGCAACACTTTGCTTAGCTAAAGCGTTGCGTTCATATTGCACGTGAAAATTAACCATAGCAAAAATGGTGATGACAATCATAAAAGCAGCACAACACCATTGGCGACGACGATGAATCGCCTGCTGGTAATGGACTTCTTTTTGTCGAAAATCAATTTCTTTTTTTCCGGCCACATTTAATGCTTGAATATTCGATTGTTTTTTCCAATTTTCCATGCTGCCAGGCCCTCATTTACTACACAACAGTTACAAGGTCTACTCTACATAAGTTTGAAAGGAATCTTAATCAGATTCATAACATCTTAACCATTTCTATAAAAATTCACCTGATTTCGCTTAGTCAGCTTGTGGATACGTTTCATCTAAAATGGTATACAGCTCGGTCGATTCATCTTTCTTAGTTGTTTCTAGAATCCGCTCAATCCGAATTTTCATGGTTTTATTACCAAAACGAATGGTCAATTCATCACCAGTTTTAACTACACTAGATGATTTAGCTACCTTGCCATTAATATCAACACGGCCTTGATCAGCGATCTCCTTAGCAACACTCCGACGCTTAATTAAACGAGCCACTTTCAAAAATTTATCTACACGCATTTTACGCTCCTCTATCTATTTTCTGTTTTAACCAGGCCCCTTTGGGCAAAGCTAACCACTCATCTTCGGTAAAAATCCGCAACTTAACTGCCATAAACAAAAAAGTCAACAAACCTACCAAGACCGCAACAACTACTGTAAGCATACTCCCTAATCGTGTCCAACCAAAGACAAGGCCACATAACCAGGTGATTAAAAACGCACTTATGAAAACCCCTGCGGCAACTAATCCTACGTTATAAAACCATTTGCCCGAAAATCCAGTTTTAAAAAAAGACTTAGGCGTTTTAATAATAACAAACAACAAAAAGGGTAAAAGGGCAACAACTGAACTCAAGGCTGCTCCGTCAATTCCCATTAACCGAATTAAAAAACTATTAGCGACCACTTTTAAAATAATTGTGACACCAACGTACCAGGTTAGTCCCTGAGCTTGATTAATACTTTGTAACACACTGGACAGGACTGTCAACAAACTAGCAGGTAAAATCATCAAAACATACCAGCTTAAAGTACCACTACCTTCAGCAGAGGCAAATAACATGGTATTAAGTGCCGGCATAATGGCCACCAGTCCAACCACTGCCATGATACTAAAGACAAGGGATAGTCGCACCGTTAATCGAAAATTTCGACGAACCAAGGACTCCTTTTGATTCAACCAGTGTACCCTTAAATTCGGTAACAGAGCTGTTCCTATCCCGGTGGCAACCACCATTCCTAACTGAACAATCGGCTGTCCACGATCATAAACACCTTTGGTATACTCAGCCTGTGTGCTAGTGTAACCAATGACTTCCAATAACCGTTTAACCATAAACGAATCTACCAATTGAAGAAAAATCAGCAATGCCGCCAACAGCGCAAGTAAGCTGCCCTCTGTCCATAAACGATAGGCCAACCGCTTCCAAGATAATTGAGGATTGGCTTGGACTGTCCTACTAATTAATAACTTGGGTTTCATGTGAAACACTAAATAAGCCATGGCACCAACACCAGCTAATGTTGCCGCAAAAGTAGCCCAGGTCCCTATGCGATAAACAGACCAATCTGCTTGTATGCCATACCATGCAATCAATAAAATCCAGCTCACTCGAATCACTTGTTCTATGACCTGCGAAAAAGCAGTCGGCAACATATCTAACTGCCCTTGTGTATAGCCACGCCCAACGGCTAGAAATGGAATTAGAAGAAAAAGCCACGCCACTGCTTGAATTTCCGCAGTTAATCTAATATCACTCATCCCCTGAGCAATATACTCAGCTCCAAAGTATAAGCCGGTGAATAAAATAACCCCAACTACACTTAATAAGACTAATAAACGCTGGGCAATCACCCGTTGTGCTTGAATAGTTTCTTGCTCAGCGATGACCTTGGAGATGAACAAAGGCCAGCCAGTTAAGGCTAAAACCATTCCAATACCATAAAGCGGATAAACCTGCTGATAAACATAAAATCCCTGATTACCAACAATATTTTGAAAAGGTACCCGGTAAACGGCGCTTAAAATCTTAGCAATTAACCCAGCTGCAGCTAAGACGCCAGCTCCGGCTAACATTTTTTGCTTTTTCATCATTTACTCCATTGTAGACTGCTCTGGTGCCAACTGATTCAACACCTGCGTTAACTGATGTAACCAAGCAGCCGGTGTATCTTTAGGCTGGATAGGTATCACTAGGGATACGTTGCGGCTTACCTTTACCTGTCCGCGTACTTTTAGTTCCGTTAAGACTGCCTGAAGTTCTTGACTCGTAACCCATTCATCAGCAAAGGTTACCAGCAAAGTATTAGTTGCTGCATCTCGTTTGATCATAGTGACACCGGCTCGATCGGCTGCTGCCTTCAACCGTCCAACTAAGACTAAGTGTTGTGCTGCCAATGGTAATTCACCAAATCGATCCAATAAATCGTCTTCTATTTCGTCAAACTGTGCTGCTTTCGTGGCTCGCCTTACCCGCTGATAAAGATCAATCTTTTGTGGTCCATCTGCCACATAATCTTGCGGTAGGTAAGCTTCTACTTGCAAGTTCAATTCTGCATCTGTCCGCTTCTTTTTCTCAGTCTGCTGGCCCTGCTTCGCCGCAACTGCTTCCTTTAGCATCTGCATATACAAATCATAGCCCACTGTGTTAATAAACCCATGTTGGCTTTGTCCTAACAAGTCTCCAGCACCACGAATGGAAAGGTCACGCATGGCGATTTTAAACCCAGACCCTAATTCAGTGAAGTCACGAATGGCGGATAATCTCTTCTCGCTCTCCTCATTTAACGTGCGCGTACCAGGATAGGTAAAGTAAGCATAAGCCAAATTATTTGACCGACCAACCCGGCCTCGCAATTGATAAAGCTGTGATAACCCCATATGATCGGCATTTTCAACCACTAAGGTATTCGCATTGGGAATATCAACCCCAGTTTCAATAATTGTCGTTGTCACCAAAACATCATATTCGCCATTGATAAAGTCAACTAGAATACCTTCTAATTGGGCCTCCGACATTTTACCGTGCACGTAGGCAACCCGTGCATTAGGAACCAAGGACTCTAGCATTGCTACGACTTTTTCAATATCCTCAACCCGATTATGCAGGTAGAAGGTCTGACCACCACGGTCCATTTCACGTTCAATCGCGTTCGCAATGGTACGTCCATTTTGCTCCATCACATAGGTTTGAATAGGGTAGCGATTAGCTGGTGCCGTTTCAATGACCGACAAATCACGTACACCAACCATCGCCATATTTAAAGTGCGTGGAATTGGAGTCGCCGTTAGCGTCAGAACATCAACATTCTTTTGTAATTCTTTCAATCGTTCTTTATGTTTAACCCCAAACCGTTGTTCCTCATCGACGATTAACAATCCCAAGTCGGCAAAAGCTACATCCTTAGAAAGCAAGCGATGAGTCCCAATAACAATATCAATCTCATGATTTTTCAAGGCCGCTATCATTTGCCGGTGTTCTTTTGTCGACTGAAAGCGAGACATAATCCCAATCCTAGCCCCAAAACCTTCAAAGCGATTAACAAAGGAATCAAAATGTTGTTGAGCCAAGATCGTGGTTGGAACTAACATGGCCACTTGCTTCCCATCATGTACCGCTTTAAAGGCCGCTCGCATTGCAACTTCCGTTTTTCCAAAGCCTACATCACCAACTAACAGGCGGTCCATCGGCCGTTGCTTTTCCATATCCGCCTTTATTTCACGAGCAGACCGTAATTGATCTGCCGTTTCTGGATAAGGAAAAGCTTCCTCAAATGCCGCTTGCGCCTCGTCATCCTTAGAAAATGCATAGCCCTTTTTAAGCTCTCGTTCTGCATACAGATCAAGTAAGTCATCGGCAATATCTTCAACCTTTTTAGCTACCTTGGCCTTCGTCTTTTGCCATTCAGTACCACCAAGTTTATTAATCCGTGGTGCCCGTTCGCCAGCACCAACATACTTTTGTACAAGGTCAAGTTGACTAACCGGGATAAATATCTTGGCATCTTTCTGGTAGGCAATCGTAATGTAATCCTGCTTAACCCCATTTTGTTCAATGGTTTCCATGCCCTCATAAAGACCAATTCCATGATTAATGTGAACCACATAATCACCCGGTTTGAGTTCATCATAACTTTTAATCCGTTCAGCATTGGTTAACGTTTGCCGTTTTGGCGCTTTACGCCTTACCTGTTGAAAAAGCTCTCTTTCCGTTAAGACCACTAATTTTTGTGCTGGCCACTCAAAGCCTGCACTCATTGGCAAAACAGCGACCTGTGTTCGCCCAATCTTCAAATCATCTGCACTTGTTTCATTAACTTGAATTGAAAAATCAGTCAGCGTCTGTGTAAGTTTTGCTGCTCGTTCTTTCGTATTGGCTAAGAATAACACTGTATAGCCTTGCTTTTGCCAGCGTTGTACTTCCCCCTGTAACATCGGCATTTGACCAAAAAATTGCTGGGCTGGTCGTACAGTTACATTGGTTAACGTTGACTGCTTTAAATTACCAATACTCCGTTGGAGGGGCGTACTAAATAGACTCGTTTGAGGGGCCTGTTTAGCCAGATTAGCTAAGCTAAAACCAAAATCAATATCTGGTAATACTTTTTGATTGGCTAACTTCGCCTCCCACCACGCTGAATCTTCCTTAGCCATTTGTTCCGCATTTTCCAGGGACCGTGGATAATCATCAAAGACAACGAGACCATCCTTAGGCAAATAATCCAATAAACTGGCCGGGTTTGGATACAAGTAGCGTAGATACTGCCTAATTTCAGGTGTTAAAACTCCTTGTTCTAAATTAGCCAATAAGGGTTGTAACCCTTCTGTTAGATGGCGCTTATCAGCACCTACCAATTGGTCGCGCGCCTTGGTCATCGCCAATTCTAAACGTGTCTTAGCAGCTTGTATCTGATCTGGCTTAGCCACTAAGTCCGTTGCCGGCAAAATGGTGATTTCCTTGAGACTAGCTATACTTCGCTGGCTTTCAATATCAAACGTACGTAACGAATCTAATTCAGTATCAAAAAAATCCATTCTAACCGGAGCTTCAGCATTAAGCGGATATACATCCACTATTGACCCACGCAGAGCATATTCACCAGGCTGCTCAACAGCAGCATTGCGTCGATACCCCATTGTTTGTAATCGCTCTTGTAGCGCTTGCAATTCATAATCATGGTCAAAATCAATCGTATACGCTGCCCGAGCAAACTCACTAACTGGTGGCAAATAGCACTCTAAACCAGAAACTGACGTTACTACCACTGCCTGGTCATCTGATAAAAGAGCACGGAGCGCTTCTACCCTGGCTAGCGGTACATCAAGTGACGTTACTGCAACTTCGCTAGCTAACGTTTCTTGCCCTGTAAAAACCCGAATATGCTGCTCTGGCAACAAACTTGCTAAATCTTCCGCTAAAAGATCCGCATGATATTGACTATCAGCTACGACCAATAGGGGGGCTTTTCTAGTTTGTTGTAAGGCAGCTAAATAAGCCGTACGCGCGCTCCCCGATAACCCGGTGACAACATGACGTCCATTTTCCGCTTGGGCTAATTGCGGGATTAACTCTTTAATCTCCGGTTCTTGTGCCACCATTTCTGTTAAACGCATCTAAGGCCTCCTTCCTAGGATTAGTTAAAGCGATTCATTAACGTTGCCATATCATCCCCAGTCGCAAAATCTTCAAATACTTGGACTGCCTTATTAACGCCCATTTGCAACGCATCTTCCTCATCAGGACCGAATTTTCCTAATACGTAATCAATGACAGCTTGTTTACTATGCTTAGGATGGGAAATACCAAACTTCAACCGATTAAATTCATGTGTATTTAAATGACTGGCAATACTCCTAATCCCATTGTGCCCACCGGCATAGCCCTTGGCTTTTAGTCTCAATTTCCCCAAGGTCATATCCATATCATCGTGTACAACCAAAACATCAGCTAAATCTAAATGATAATAGTCCATCAGTGGACGAACTGCTCGACCAGAATCATTCATGAAAGTCGTTGGCTTAACTAACAATACCTTTTCTCCCTCATACCACCAAGTAGCAACAAAAGCATGGTGAGCACCATCTTGGGTAAAGGTTAAATCGTATTTATCAGCTAAAGCATCCATACAAATAAATCCTATATTATGTCGAGTTCGTGAATATTCACGCCCCAAGTTTCCCAATCCTACAATCATTTTCATAAGTTTTACATCTTCTTTCTTGAATGCACGAAAGGGGCAGAACCGCCCAGGTCCTCCCCTAACACTTTATTTTCTAGCTAGCTACGGACCTATTATACAAGGATTAATACAAAAGAGCTAACCTTTGTTAGTAATTTACCTGCCCTAACGAGTCTGGAACGAGACCTTTAACTTTCAGAATCAGGGCATAGGCTATCGTTACAAGATGCTTTTTAACAAACTTGGGTCCTTTGGAAACCCAATTCAAAACCGCTTGTTACTTATGTTGCTATTTAAAATAGAGTCGCTGGTCATTTATATCAACAAAAGGCGACTATCCTTAGACTAAGGATAGTCGCCTTTTTAGGTTAACTTTAATTAAGGTAATCACTTACTTGCCATAGGTATTATCATAACGTCGCTTGTGTAATAAATAATAAGCCAGCATTAAGACAAAACCAACTAGCATAAAGCCAGCCATCGCTTGGACTTGTGGCCAAGCTGAACCGCTAATCATCATCACCTCACGCAGTCCGTCTACCGTATAGGTCATTGGTACTGTCCAATGTAGTTGTTGGTAAATAGCTGGTGACAATTGAATAGGATACGTTCCCGCTGAAAGGCTTAATTGCGCAATGAGCAAAACAACCGCCGCAAAAGCACCAGCACGACCAAACCACATGTAAAGAGCGGTCACAATGAAAGCATCCATCCAGGCCATCACAATCAAAAAGCCTAGCGTTGCCATCGGGTTAACAAAATGCATGCCTAAGATCCACTGACTCAAGCCAAATAGTACCAAGGCCATCATTGTCGCAATCCCTAGTAAAATACTTACCTTAGTACCAATCCAGGCCCAAACTGACGTAATCTTTCCTCTTGGATCGACCATATTGAGCATCAAATTAATTCCCAACATACCCACATATAAACCGACTGAGAACATGTAAGGTGCCATTCCAGTCCCATTATTTGCAACCCGGTCATGCTCCTTGTGCTTCAAGCCCGTTGGCTGGGCAAACTGCTTAATAAAGTTTTTACCGGCTGGTAACTGTTTTACTTTGTCTGCAGCCGTGCCCAGTTTGTTTGCCAGTGTATCATTACCAGCTTCAATTTGATCTACCGCTGGCGTAAGTTGCTTTGAACCAGTAAACAATTGGTTAGCACCACCTTGCATTTGTTGCGCACCATTAGCTAACTGACCACTGCCGCTAAGGAGTTGCCCACTGTTACCCGTTAAGGTCGCCAAGCCACTATTAAGTTGACTAGCACCCCCACGTAGCTGGCTTACTCCACTTGTTAAGGCTGGTAACTCTTGCTTTAGTGTCTGCAAACCACCTTGTACCGCAACAGCACCGTTCATCAAAGGTTGTGCTTGACCATGCAAAGTTTGCAAGCCACCTGTTAATTGTTGTGAGCCTGCCGTCAGCTGTTGGACTGCTGATGGTAAGGCCGCAACCTGGTCTAGGCTCTGGTTAATGGCTTGTACATTTGGCTTTGGTTGCTTCTTTAATCCTGCAAGGGTATTTTCCAAACTGCCAGCTTGACTAAGTAGTGGCTCAACCTCTTGCAATAATTGCGGCATTGCTGCCTGCAACTGATTTAAAATCTGCCGTTGATGTGACTGTTCCGTTTGTTTTGCAACCGTTGCCTGAACCGCTGCAACTTCTTCATCGCTTAAAGTCCCACCATGGTGGGCCGAAGCACCTAAGTCCTTAATTGCCGCTTGCATCGCTTGGTTATCGGCTGCTTTTGCTTGATCAAGTTGGTTCATCAATGTCTTCAACTGGCCAACTTGGTTTTCTAGGCGGCTAATATCCGGCAATGATTGTCCTTGTTTGTCCAAGGCAGCTAGTGCTGCGTCTAATTCTGCTAACTCCTTTTTCAGGACAGTCGTCTTATCCTTGAGGTTAGCTGACTGCAAGGTTTGATTTAATGCTTGTAAGCCCTGGGTTACCTTTTGGCTCCCATTAGCTGCCTGACCTACTGCATCTGTATACTGATTGAGTCCATTTGTTAGTGTGGTTTGTCCAGCAGCTAATTGCGTTACACCATTCTGTAAGCTAGGCACCCGTCCTTGTAGCTGACTCAATCCATTATCCAAGGCCGCACTACCATTTTGGGCCTGTTTTACGCCATTTACATATTGATTCAAGCCCATCTTTAGTTGCTGGGCCCCATCAACAAAGGCTAAACTACTGGATGCAAGAACACCTAAATTATCACTTAACTTCTGACTACCATCGGCCACTTGCTTTGCCCCATCAGCCAGCTTAGCATTTCCTGCAGCCGCCTGCGCAACCCCCTTGCCAGATTTCTTAACTTCAGTCATCATAGCCTTAGTGTAAGCTTTCGTTACAGACGTTGCGACCTGACCTTGAATTTGCTTAGCAGCTGATTCAGATAACTTACCTCCAATAAAACTATGCCCTGAACTTGTGTCATAGTGGAGTGTCATCTGCTTGGGTTTTTGTTCTAATAACGTGGTAGCATCCTTTGAAAACTGTTTAGGAATGGTGACGGCCATATAATAACGTCCGTCTTTTAGCCCGGTTTGAGCCTGATGCTCACTTACATAGTGAATTTTTAAAGGTTTTTCCTTTTTTAATTCATGTACTAACTCGTCACCCACCGCCAATTTTTGTCCCTGGTAAGAGACTGGCTGGTCCTTGTTAACAAGAGCCACTGGTAGCTGATCTACATTACCATAGGTATCCCATAAAGAACCTAGAAATGGCACTGCATATAAGGAAGGTACGAAAAAGAGGACACAAATTACTAAAATATAGAATTTATCGCGTTTTAAGAAATTTAACTCTCTTTTAAACATGATGAACCTCCTTGCTTATTTTTTTGTCTGTCTTCGTCATAATGTCTATAATAAAACCTAATAAAACAGCAGTTCAATAGGCAATGTTGAACAAACTGTCTATCGTATTTAATAAGGAGGAATCGCTGCTATGAAACACGCAGAACAAAATGCGCTCACTGATCAAAAAATCAAAGAAGCCTTTATTCAATTAATCGAAGAGGTCGGGTTTAATAAGCTAACGATTTCAGACATCGCCCGTCAGGCAGGCATCAGTCGTGGTACCTTTTACGTTCATTACGTCGATAAGTATGACTTATTAAATAAAATTGAAGACACTATCTTTGCAGAACTTAGTCAAATCTTAGCCGACCATCTTAATGAACCCTTTCTAGCTAGAACCGATGATGATATCGCTAGTTCAACCTATCAAGCCTTTAGCTACTGCCTGAACTTTGTTGACAGCGAACGCGCCACTATTCGGGCCCTGTTTTCACAAAAGGGCGATCCGCAGTTTTTTGAACGCGTTAAACAATTAATTGAGCACCTCTTTAGTCAAAAATTAGCCGAGCTCAATGGACACTTTTCCACAGTAATTCCTATTTATTACAGTCGCGAAATCGCCATTAGTAATTTATTAAACATCGTACGGCATTGGTTAAATAAAACCAATCCTGAGACCCCTGATGAACTTGCTGAAATTTTAATGCGTAGTCGTCTCTTAGCTCCCCGCGACCTCTTAGTATTTGATTAAACTTAACCCCTATCTCTCAAGAACTACATACTTTTCCGGCTCAAGTCGCTTTTTTAACCCTAAATCATGATATTATAATTAAATGAGAAAGGGATCAAGGAGGACTATTTTATGCTGGAGACATTGGTTAAACCACGTCATGCACTAACCACAATCACTGAAGATACAACCATACAAGAAGCCTTGCTCATCTTAGAAGACTTCAATTTTCGAGCACTACCAATTCTAGATCGTAGTGGCCAGCTTTTTCGAGGCGCTATTTATAAAATGCATATTTATAAACACCAGGCTGCCCATGGCAATATGCATGAACCAGTGACCACCCTCATACGGAATATGACTAAATTTATTCCCCTTGATAGTAGTTTCCTTGACCTTATTTTTGCCTTACGTGACCTTCCTTTCATCTCAGTCTTAGATACAGATAATCATTTTTATGGCATCATCACTCATAGTCAATTAGAACAATTGATGGAAGACTCCTGGCGTCCAACAACTAGTCGCTATAACCTAACGTTACGTTCTAATGGGCAACGTGGTAGTTTAGAACTAGCCACCAAGATTATCACACGTTATACCACCATTTTAGGTGCCCTGGTACTTAATCCAGAACAAAATTTGAACACCGCCTGCATGATTTATACGCTACCAATGAGTGTCAATGAAAACCTGCTCAAAAAAATTATTCGTCATTTAGATCGTCGTGGATTTGAACTTGTTTCACTTGAAGATTTAAACCAACATCCATCTGCTAGCTAACTTCATCATCGGCGTCCTTGCTCTTTTTACCTTTTGACCCAACACTCATCCACCCATAATAAACAGGGAAAGGACCTGCTTATGTCTCACTATCTTCGTCGTATCTTTGGCAGTCGATTTGCTCGCGTTATTTTAGACTACACGACCAGATTAGATTTGGGCTATGCTAGTGCTTCTATCTCCTACTTCGCCCTGTTATCAATCTTTCCAGCTGTTATAGTCCTAGGAAGTTTTTTATCAATTGCTGGCGTTCAATTAACAACCATCGTTACCTACCTGAAAGATACAATGCCACCTTCCGTTAGCACCTTCTTACACAGTGTTATCCAATCTATTCTCCATCAAAATGGCGTTGGTATTTTTTCAATTTCAATTGTCGTCACACTATGGTCAGTATCACGGGTTGTAGCTGCTATTCGCACCTCCCAAAACATCATCTATGGCGTTCAGGCAAAAAACATTGCCATTGTTGATCGCTTTATCTCTTTATTATGGATGATCCTCATCTTCTCACTAATTGCGCTTTTACTATTATTTGCTGCTATTGGCTCTAATATTCTTGATGCCCTCCCCCTTGATAGGCAGATCATTTCACATATTGAATCTGCTAAGCCCTTTATTGTTGCCGGCGGACTTTTTATTGGTCTAAGCCTCTTTAACTGGTTACTACCGGCCAAGAAACCCTGGCTACCTTGGGCGATTGTTGGAACAATTTTCGAAGTCTGGATGATGCTGAACTTAGCCAATCTCTTTAGTTGGTATGTTTTTATTGTCGCTAGGGCTTATTCCTTTTACCAGGCGATTAGCTCAGTCATTGTAACCATGTTATGGATGAACTTCATGTCCCTCGTGAGCCTTGTTGGCACCATTATCACTGCCATCTTAGATGAACTTTGGCCGGCCAATAACCATAAAAAATTGCGGCAACGGTTCAAACACTTACGGGATCCCCTAAAATAAAAAGCATTGAGCTATCTGCTCAATGCTTTTTATTAATTAACGAATAATTCCCATGCAAACTAGAACAATTACGAGCAAGCCGACTACAATTCGATAATAACCAAATGGTTTGAAATTGTTCTTCTTCAAATAGTCCAACAAGAACTTGATGGCGACATAAGCAACAATCCAAGACACGATGAAGCCAACCGCCATCACGCCTGTTTGCATGCCCGTAAAGGTGCCCCCATGCCAGAGATAAGTGCCCACTTTAAGAATGGTTACACCAAACATAACTGGTATACTCATGAAAAAGGAGAATTCCGTCGCTACAAAGCGTGATGCTCCTAGTAATAAGGCACCCAAAATAGTTGCTCCAGAGCGTGAAGTTCCCGGAATAATCGCTAACACTTGGAACAACCCAACGTACAAAGCAAATTTGTAAGAGATATTCGTCATATCTGTTAAGCGAGGCCGCTTATCTTGCAGGTAATTTTCAATTACAATGAAGAAAATACCATACAAAATTAACATTGCTGCCACCAGCCAAATATTATCTTCCATATAGTCATTAAAGAGCAACCCAACAACAACGGCTGGCAAAACACCAACAATGACCTTAAACCATAAGCTCCAAGTCTCTTGTCGTTCCACAGCTGTCTTTCGCTGTGAGAAGGGATTCAACTTGTGGAAGTAGAGTTGAATGACGGCCATAATAGCACCTAGTTGGATTGCGTATTCATACATATGTGAAAAAGCTTTTGTCCAAACTGGTCCACCCGGAATATTCAAAAAAGCATCCGCAATAATAATATGCCCCGTAGAGGAAATTGGAAGAAATTCCGTAATTCCTTCCACAATCCCGACAATGGCTGATTTGATCAAATCAATCATAATAAACTCCTCTATTTTTAATAGTTATTCTCTACAATACCAGAATCTTTTTGGAAAAGATAATCTGATAGGCAATCTTAATGTAAAATTTTAGCCGTGAGCGTGGCCCTAAAGCTTGTAATGTTGTTGCCTGTATAATATAATATAACATGTAAAGAATATAAATAAAAAGGAGCATTACTATGAAAAAACACTTATACAAGTCAAGTGATCGTGTATTAGCCGGAGTGCTCGGCGGGATTGCTAACTATTTTAATCTGGACCCTACTCTGGTACGGTTATTATTTGCCCTAGCCACCGTCTTCTGCTTCCCCTTGGTCTTCTTCTACATTATCGCAGCCATCGTAGTGCCAAGCGAACCTTCTTACGAAGATCGTCACTATGTTAATGATGACGATAATGATAACAACGAACTATAACAACAAAATAAAAAGGACAGGGGAATTCCCCTGTCCTTTTTATTTTGTTTCACCTAATGTACGATAGCCAACAATTGACAAGTTCGTAGGCTGTGGAATATGCAAATTCGGATGTTGACGAATATAATCGCTAATCAAACTAGGTGTTTCCCGTTGAATCTCACGGACAACCTTATCTAGTCGATACATAGGAAAACCACCTGCACCATTAGCCCGATAATTGTTCATCGCCACTTCATAATGCTGTTCTAAGTCCAGTGGCTGGCCTTGGAAAGTTAAATTGACTACGCGCTGGCCAACAGGCTGTCGATAATCGAACGTATAGTCAATCCCCGTCCATACATCATAATTATAATGTTGTAGCTTTGGCTCAAGATAGTGGGGATTAACGACCAGCTCTCCATCACCGTCTACTTGAAAATACTCTGCATTGATTTCAAGCGCGTCTTTAATATCCTGCCCCGTCAGCTTTTCAACTACCAAAGTATTAGGATAAATATAGTTAGTCATGATATCGCGCCGGGTCACTTGATCATGCAAGCCCCGTACTTCATCGTTGAATAACGCTGTTGCAGCGATTTGAGTGTGACCAGCTGCCATTTGAGCTTGATTAACCAAGCTTAAAAACGGATGCCCTTTAACACGTGCCAAGAACGGTTGGTCAATGCCCATATTATCACCAACTCGACCCACAACTTGATCTAACCACTGATTAGCTGCTGCTTGAGTCGGCTTAACTAATTGGTCGATAAAATAGTTCTTCTTAAATTCCTTAGTCGTCAATAGACGAGCAGACTGCCCCGTCACCTGATGATCTTGGTCCAGTTTCAACTCAATCACGCCCAAGTGATCTGCACGATAGCCAGGCTGAGTCGTTGGAATATGATTTACAAACTGGGCAATTTGGCGGTGCTGATGCCCAGTTACGAGGGCGTCTATGCCATCTAATTGTAAGAGCTCATAACCTTGGTTCTCGCCGGTCAATGGCTCAATTGCTACTCCCGTTTTTAGATCTCTTGCAAAACCACCGTGGTAGGCTACCACTAAAACATCCACTTGGGATCTAATTTCCTTGATATACCACTGGGTTATTTCAACCGGGTCAGCAAAAGTCAACCCAACAATATGCTTTGGCTGCTCCCAATGTGGAATATAACTGGTCGTCACCCCAATGACTCCAATTTTAAGCCCCTGGCGCTCAATGATACGATATGGTTTTCCAATAAACGGTTGCCCAGTACCCGTATCTAAAATATTGGCATTAACAAGTAAAGGATCTTGAGCCAATTGTTCTTCCAGATAAATCCGCCCGTAATTAAATTCATGATTTCCCAAGACTCTAATATCATACTTAAGTTGCTGTGTTAACTGATGGTATAAGGACGCAGCTTCAGGGCGATCTTTTTGAATAAAATCAGTCAATGGTGACCCTTGGATAAAGTCACCATTTTCTATGGTAACCAAGGCAGTATCTTGAGTCGTCTTTGCCCTAAGCATTTTCATAGCCGTAGCCGCACGAGTTAGTCCTAAGCCCTCATTTGACAAGGGACGTCTAAAGTCATCCGCCATAAAGTATCCGTGTACATCTGATGTTGATAAGATTGTTACATTCATTTAGTCATCCTTCTTCCCAGATTACACTAAGTGCTGGCGAATTTTACCAGAAAGGAAATCAATTACCGTGACCATGACGATAATTCCTAACAAAACAATGCCTGTTCGTGGCCAGTTACGGGTTTGTAAGGCAAAAATTAATGGCGCTCCAATTCCACCAGCACCAACAATTCCCAAAATAGCCGCCGAACGAACCGCAATTTCAAAACGATAAAGCGTATAATTCATAAATTCTGGTAAAACAGTTGGTAAGGTGGCCAAGGTCAATGCATCCAATCCAGAGCCACCAGCCGCAACAATCGCTTCACTTGGTCCGCGATCAATATTTTCAATGGCCTCACCAAATAGTTTTCCTAACATACCAATGGAATGAATCGAAACCGCCAAGACACCAGCATAAGCACCTGGTCCGACAGCTTTAATAAACATCAGTGCGAGAACAATTTCAGGAAAGACACGAATGATGGTCAAAATGGTTTTCCCTAAACTTGATTTAAATTGAAAACCCTTTTTAGTTTTAGCAGCTAAAAAGGCAAAAGGAACGGATAAAAAGGCTGAAAAGAAGGTTCCCAAAAAGGCAATCGCCAGTGTTTCTAGTAAGGCAGCAATTAAATCTTCACCATCCCCTGTGTAAACATAGGACCAATCAGGATGAAAGAGACCGTCCAAAATAGAATGGGTAACTTCCAAGGCTTGCGACTTGATAGAATTCATTGGAATACCACTAAAGGCCCAAACATATAACAGGACCACAGCTAACCCAATTAACCAAGGACGTGCTCGACGCCATCCGTGTTCTTTGCTCATTTGCATTATGCTAACGCCTCCCGTAAATGATTTGATAGGCTATCCACAACCAAGACGACTGCCAGAATGCCTAATATCAAGACGGCAGTTCGATCGTAACGGAACATCGATAATGTTTGGTCTAAATATAAACCAACTCCGCCGGCCCCTAAATAACCCAAGACGGTTGACGCACGCACATTAATTTCAAGCGTATAAAGGAAATAAGACAAAAACGGGTTTACCACTTGTGGAATAACCGCAAAGACAATTGTCTGAATGGTGTTCGCCCCAGCCGCAGTTAAAGCCTCACTTGGGCCCTCGTCAATTGTTTCGACCGCCTCATAAAACAGCTTAGATACCATTCCAAAACTAAAAACAGTTAAGGCGCAGACACCAGCCATGGGACCAATTCCCACAATGGCGACAAATAAGGCAGCCAGCAGCAAATCTGGAATCGCACGAATAATATTCAAAAAAAAGCGTACTAATCCTCTTAGCCAAGGATTTTTAACTAAATTACGCGCCGCCAAAAAGCTAAATGGAACAGCTAATAAGGTTCCTAATAAAGTTCCAACCAAGGCCATTTGAATGGTTTGTAAGATTGGTTTGACAATAACCGGGAAATAACTCCAGTCTGGATGGGCCATTTCTGCTAATAGTTGCCAAAATTGATCCCAACTAAATGTTGTTTCAACGCCAATATCCCGCACAGACGCCCAAAAAATCAACCCTATAAGCAAGGTAATTAACAACCCTTTAAGATGCCATTTTTGGCTAAATTTACCTTCGATTGATGCTGTATTCATGACTACTCCTTATCCCCTGCTTCAGCATAAATTGCAGCAAAATCGGTCTGATTTACGTCTGCAATCTGCTTATCATAAACTAGCTTTCCGGCTTGAAGACCAATCACACGGCTAGCATATTCTAAAGCCAAAGGAACACTATGTAAGTTAACGATGACCGTCATTCCTAACTCTTCATTTAATCTCTTCAGATCATCCATGACCATCTTAGTTGTTTTAGGATCCAATGAGGCAATCGGTTCATCCGCCAAGAAGACGGTTGGTGACTGCATCATCGCCCGCGCAATGGCAACACGCTGTTGTTGTCCTCCAGACAGTTCATCCGCTCGAATATAAGCCTTATCTGCCATGTTCACCCGTTCTAAATTAGCTAGGGCCTGTTGCCTATCAGCCTTTGAAAATAGGCCCAAAGTGCTCTTAAAGGTTGAATAATATCCTACCCGACCTGACAAAACATTTCGCATTACGGTCGTTCGCTTAACCAAATTAAAGTTTTGGAAAATCATAGCTAGATTACGCCGCAGTCGCCTTAATGCTTTCCCCTTTGCCTGAGTGATATCCTCACCATCAATCAAGATGGCCCCGTCACTAATATCATGCAAACGATTAATCGCCCGCATTAAGGTACTCTTTCCTGCACCGGACAATCCAACTACGACGACAAACTCGCCCGCATTAATCGTTAGATCAATGTCATCAAGTCCGACTGTGCCATTGGGATAAACTTTAGAAATGTGTTGAATCTGAACGGTGCCTTTTTGGTCTACCATGATAAATGCTCTCCTAAATATTACGCTTCGTTTACTAGAAAAAAAGGTTCAATGAATTCCTTCATCAAACCAGTTTTTTATTTTTTAGTGCTAATCAATGCTTACTTAATGTTTTCCAAATCCTTTTGGTAGGTACGAACAATGTCAAAGTTTGAATCCTTAGACTTCGCTACACCATCCCAGCTATAAACATCATGCATCACTTGCTTACCCTTCTTGCTATGGTTTGCCACCTTTAGCATGGCCTTTTGGATGGCCTTGGCATCCTTCTTTGACACTCCCTTACGAAGGGTAATCGTATCATTTGGGATTTTAGCAGTGTACTTTAGCACGCGCGTCTTTTTAAAGACATTCTTTTGATCCTTCTTCACAATGTTACGCGCATCATCAAAGACAAAGGCAGCATCAGTATCACCATTCAAAACCGAAAGCACACCTTGGTCGTGTCCCTTAACCGTAACTAACTTAGACTTCTTAATAACATTCATACCCTTTTTATCTAAGTCAACAATTGGGAAAATATAACCGGCATCCGACGTCGTATTTTGAACTGCAATCGTTTTGTTCTTTAAATCCTTGATATTTTTAATCTTTGAATCCTTCTTCACCAAGACCATTGCCCGGTAGTAATCTACCAGCTTCTTAGTGCTTGAACCATCACCCTTTTTATCGTTAATCCCATAACGTTCAGATTGTAGGATAACCTTTGCCCCATACTTTTTATGTGCATGCACATAAGGGTCAGGTGGCAAGAAGCCCATATCAACTTTCTTTGAACCCATTGCCTCCACCACGGTATTGTAATCCGTTGAGACGGAAACATGCACAGGCACGCCCAACTCCTTCTTTAAGAGCTTCTCCAAAGGCTTCGTTTTCGCTTCCATCTTATCAGCCTGCTGTGACGGAACAAACTGAATGTTCAATTCCTTCATGCTAACTTTCTTATCGCTAGCATCTGCCTGATGGGCCGGTAAGGCTACGGTAGTAAAGGCTGCTGTTGCCAGCGCCACCGCAGTCCCAGTAGCAAGTTTCTTAAACATGAACTTGAGTCTCCTTCGTATGACCTAGAGTGACAAAACTTAAACTAACATTAATAATAAAAGAGAATGTTACTTACGTCAAGTATAAAATTGTTCTGTTTTTACGTAAAACGTTTTAAAACTCAAAAAAATAAAAAAAGGACATCTTCATCAAGATGCCCTTAATAAAAAAATTATTACTTTAATACTTTAAACGTGTATAAGGTAGACCATACTGATTTGCTTGATATTCAGACACATAGCCACCGTATATCGGTCCTGTCGATTTTGCTGGCAGGTCAAGTGCCTTTCTTAACTCATCTGTGACGCGCTGCTTTTGAGCTGTCGAAATAAATTCCGAACTTCCAATGGGAAGATCGTATGACTTTCCAATAAAGTGATCCGTCTTGATCGTCTTTGCCGCAGCCACATAATTACCACCGAGTTGCTTTAAGTCACTAAAGGTCATATCTGTTTTCATCGATTGACCAACAATACTTAAAAACGACTGACTTGTTACCGTCAGAGGACTTGTTACAGCTTCATGCACAATGCCTTGTAAAACTAGCCTTTGTCGCTGTTGACGTCCATAGTCTCCTTCGGGATCCGAATAGCGCATCCTAGAAAAAGCCAAAGCTGCTTTACCATCCATTCGGTGATACGTCTTTGTAATCCCATCCTGCCCGGTATGCGTAAACTGTGCTGATCCCTTTTTAAATTGATACAAGTTACCTGGATCCTCATGAGCAGTATCCGGATTGTACTTAAAAGTCAAAGGAGACTTAACCTCTATCCCGCCTAGTTGATTCACAATTCGTTCAATCCCACCCATATTCACTAAGGCATAGTAATCAACGGGGACATTTAGCCAAGTTTGGATGGTCGCCATCGTCGTCTTAGCAGATCCGAGATTATAGGCATTATTTAACTTTTGGGGAAAGGCTTCTTCATAACCAACTGGCGCAATAATCGTATCACGTGGAATAGACACAATTCGAGACTCATGCTGTTTCGGGTTAATGGTTACCAGCATCAATGAATCCGTTCGTCCTTTATACTTACGCCCTAATTCACCCGTGTCGGTTCCTAACAACAGTATTGAAAAGGGACGCCCTTTCTTCAATAGGGTTGATGCATTACGGGCTTTATCAAAGTGCGCGCTCTCATATGCTTTATCAAACATTCCTGCCGCGTTGTGATAAGTACGAACACCAAAAAAGGCAACCACGCCCAAAACAAACAGGCACACAATAAACAAGATATGCCGTTCTATGTAAGCGTGGGGTAAATACCGTCGACCACGCACCTGTTTAATACGATGTGTTCTGTCTTGACTAACACCGTTATCATCATGATTAATCATAATGAACATATCCTTTCATAGCCTAAACGGCAACTGGTGCCTTGATTGTTTTACCTGGATGATAGTCAACAACCTTGATATCATCCATAGTATAATCAAATATCGACTTGACGTCAGGATTTAACCATAACTTAGGTAGTGCTGCCATTGGTCGACTTAATTGCTCTTCAACCTGTTTAATATGATTACTATAAATATGTGCATCACCCAGGGTATGAATAAACTCACCGGGTTCATACCCAGTTTGAGCAGCAACCATTGATAGTAAAAGCGCATACGAGGCAATATTAAATGGCACCCCTAAAAACATATCAGCAGACCGTTGATACAACTGAAGGCTAATCTTCCCATCTGCAACATAAAACTGGAAAAGTGCATGGCAGGGTGGTAAGGCCTGGGTTGGCACTGCTTCAGGATTCCATGCCGTTACAATTAACCGTCTAGAAGTGGGGTTGACTTTAATTTGCTCTATGACTTGCGCCAACTGATCAATAAAACCACCCTGGACTTGTTTCCAATGCCGCCATTGTGCACCGTAGACATCTCCTAGCTGACCATACTTAGTCGCAAAACTATCATCTATTAATATACGGTGAACAAAATCAGCATGGGCCACTTTGTATTGTTCTGCAAATTTTTCATCCACTAATGACCGCCGTCCAAAATCAGTCATATCAGGTCCTTGATAATCATCAGATGCGACCCAGCCTTTAAAGGCCCATTCATCCCAAATATGATTATTATTCTCCAATAAAAACTTGATATTCGTATCACCTGCAATAAACCATAATAATTCGCTCTTAATTAACTTAAAAGGGACCCGTTTAGTTGTTAATAGCGGGAACCCTTCTGATAAGTCAAAGCGCATTTGACGTCCAAAAACGGACCGTGTTCCAGTACCAGTGCGGTCGCCTTTGTCACTGCCATTATCTAATATATCGCGTAAGGTAGTTAAATAGGCATCTTCATTCTTACTCATTTTCGTCTCCCCTTTTTAATTGCTCGTTACGTAATCCTTAAAATGGATTGACTTCAAATCTGTTTCGGTTAACGGAACTTGCTCAACAGCTACTTGCTTTTCACTAAGCAACTCCCGTGCAAACTCATCATTATGGTAATTCCGCAGGTAGTTAATCTTTTTTATCCCCGCTTGTAAGAGTAATTTTGTGCAATAGGGACAGGGAAAATCAGTTACATAGATTTCCGCCCCATCAGCAGCAATTCCCATTTTAGCACACTGCATTAAGACATTTTGTTCAGCATGGACTGCGCGGATACAGTGCCCATCAACCAGCAGGTCACCTACTTCATCACAATGTGGTGTCCCTGTGACCGAACCGTTATAGCCACTTGCAATAATGCGCCCATTTTTTACGAGCACCGCCCCGACATGCAGCCGTGTACAGGTCGAACGGGCCGCTAGAATAACCGCTTGCATAATGAAATAGGTAGGCCAATCTATTCGTTTACTCATTGTTTCCCCCCCTTTTTGAAACTCTGCTTCTATCATACGCAATTTTACTTTTAGAAACAGTAAAACTTAGAGAATTTTACTATCTTTTGATTAATCCTTGTCAGCCAGTTGATCAAAAGATAGTAATTGTCTAGCCTCTATTTTTATGGTATACTGAAGAAAGCGTTTATTGTACATAACATGGGGTTACAAAAGACTTCAACCGTATCTGTGAGCACAACCTCACGAAAGGAAGTGTGTGTATGCCTTTAGAGCTTAATGAAATCAAGCAACAATTAGATGATCATTTGGGTCAACAAATTACATTAGTTACCCACGAGAGTCGTCATCGGACTATCGAACACCAGGCCATTGTGCGAGAAACCTTTCCAGCAGTGTTTGTGTTGGACTTAGAACAAACCGGCCATGAATTTGATCGTGCCTCCTTTAGTTACACCGACATTTTAACAGAAAACATTGAAATTACGTTTAGTTAAAATAAAAAAAGCAACCACCTGTGCTTTCACAGGTGGTTGCTTTTTTTATGCTTAACCTAAAGAAGAGTCTGCAACTTTTAATTTTGTAACCTCAAATTCATTAATATAAGCATCTTTAAAGTCTAAGGCTTTGATCTTAAAGTTAGCTACTTCAATCACATCCCCCGTTTTTGCAGCCGGATCTTCATCCAGGAAATAACCCGTTAACGTCACCATTTCTGACTCATCAAATGACCGGATTTCCGTATTAAAATACCTTTCAAAATCATATAAGGTCATCTTGCCAGATACCTTATAACGCATATTACCTTGTACATCCACGCCAATTTTTTCTACTAAATCATCCGCGACAGCATCCATTTCATCTTTGACAGAGCCGAAGAGTTCTTCGTAGATGTCTTTATCCGTAACAATCCCTGAAGTTCCACCATACTCATCTTTAACCACCACAATTGGTGTCCGTTGCTTAATCATTTGATTAAGCACATCTTGAATCGGCATATTTTCTGGCACATTAGGGATTTGGCGAATAATTTTACGAACTGGTTGGGCTGCGTCAATTTCAGACTGTCGCATCAGGTCATAATTTAATACGTATCCCAAAACATTATCTTTATCATTGTCAGCTACCACTGGAATACGTGAATGCTTCGTCTTAAAGTAAACCTGTAAGGCATCTTGAATAGAGTCATTAATGTCTACCACCACCATTTGCGTCCGATCAATCATAATATCAGCAGCAACCTTATCATTCATTTCAAAGGCTCGTTGCATCAAAATATAGTCTTCATCTTGTAATTCGCCCTGCTTAGCAGCATTACGTCCTAAAGTTAATATTTCCGCTTCAGAATAGACGTCTGAGTCTTTCGCAGCTGATTTCAAGCCCATTAAATGGGTGACCCCGGTAGCCGATACATTTAGTAACCATACAAAAGGATAGAAAATAACATGGAAAATATGGAGGGGGGTTGAGACCATCAAGGCCATTTTAACTGGAAATTCAATTGAAATGTTTTTTGGCACTAACTCGGTAAAAACAACCTCTACATAAGTTAATAGGGCCAGCGCAATAATCGAAGCAACCGCTCCCGCACCTGGACCTGTCATTTCTTGAATAATACCAGCCTTCAAAAGCAAATGAGCAACTGTCGACTCGCCCATCCAACCTAACAGCAATCCAGCCAGGGTAATCCCAACCTGGGTTGTTGATAAATACTCATTCAAGTTGTCAACCATCAACATAGTTCTTTGTATCCGGCGCGAAGGTGTTTTGCGCTCCGCTTGCATCTCCTCCAACGTACTTTTACGTACCTTTACTAAAGCAAACTCGGCCGCAACAAATAAGGCAGCCAGTGCTAAAACAATCAAAATAATGATAAATGACAGCCATAACTGTGTATTACTCAAGTGAAAAACCTACTTTCTATAAAATACCTACTACATGAAAGTATACCAAAAAAGCGCTCTTTAAGAGCGCTTTTTAGCTTTTAGTAGTTAATTGTTTTGACTTTCTACGACATCACTATTATTCTCATCAGTTAATGGATAAGCAACAACCTTAAAGTTACTAATATATGCATCCTTAAAATCTAAGGGTGTAATTGAGAAATTAGCAATTTGAATAGGCTTACCAACCGTTAAATCAGGATAATTATCTAACATATAACCAGTCAGTGTTACCATCTCTGAATCTTCAAATGTCCGTAATGTTTCATGGAAGAAACGCTCAAAGTCATATAGAGTCATTTTACCAGATACGCGATAATGCATATTACCATCATCATCTGCCCCTAGTTTACGTACCAAGTCATCTGCTACATCATCGACTTCATCTCGTACAGTACCAAATAATTCTTCATAAATATCCTTATCGGTCACAATTCCCGAGGTACCACCATACTCATCCTTAACTACCACCATTGGGACCCGGTGCTCAATCATTTCTTGCAAGACATCGGTAATCGGTTGGGTCTCAGATACATTTGGCAGGTTACGCAGGATAATTCTAACGGGTGAATTCATATTAATTCGTCCTTGACGGACCAAGTCATAAATGTAAACGTAGCCTAAAATTTTATCCTTGTCATTGTTAGCAACCACCGGAATTCTTGAAAACTTGTCTTCTAAGTAAAGATTTAAGGCTTCTTGAATACTTGCGGTAACATCAACGACTGATAATTGTGTCCGATCGATCATAATATCTGAAGCAACCTTATCATTCATTTCAAAGGCCCGCTTCATGAATTGCAAATCTTCAGGATCAATTTCTCCTGCATCGGCCGCATCTGCAGATAAGGAAAGAATTTCATTTTCTGAATAAGTATCTTCATCCGGGCGTGCATTGTAACCTAATAACTTTGTGACATCCGCCGCCGTCCGATCAAACAACCAAATCAACGGATAAAACAGAACGTGGAACATCATTACTGGCCGTACAATCATTAACAAAACCTTTGCCGGCTTATCAATCGCAATGTTTTTAGGTACTAAGTCAGTAAAGACCGCATGAATAAAGGTAAATAACAAGATGGCTGTAACAGATGATACTGTGCGCGCAATACTTTCTGGCAAAATATGCGTCGACAAAATCAACTCAGCAATAAAGCTTTCACCGATCCAACCTAATATCAAGGACGTTAAGGTAATCCCTACCTGCGCCGTTGATAAATATTCAGTTAAGTGTTCTAACATGAACAGTGCACGATCAATTTTTGGGGTTGGCCCTGATGCTTCCTCCTGCAGTGCCTTCAAAGCACTTGGCCGAACTTTCACTAAGGAGTATTCTGTCAATGTAAACAGAACAGCCAACAACAAGACAACAAAGATTACAATCAAATTAGTAATTATAGACGGACCGGAATCCATAAATTTATTCCTTCTTTCTTTTTAATAATATTAATAAACTAGCTATGTTTTAAGCGTTATACACCCCTGCCTGAGCGAGTGCATTTTGAAGGGTGATAAAGTCCTCAAGCGTTAAGCGCTCCGCACGAATTTTCGGATCAATTTGTGCGTTAGTTAGCGCCAATCGTAACTTCTCCTTCATTGTATCAGACTTGCCAAACCCAGTGATTAAATTATTCCAAAGGGTTTTTCGCCGCATGGCAAAGCCAATTTTGAATAATGAAAATAACTGACCTTCACTTGTAGGCTGTACAGATAACGGTTTCCTTGGTGTTAAGGAAACAATTGCAGAATCAACATTTGGACTAGGAATAAAAGAGGTTCGTGACACTGTAAAAGCTAAATGAGCCTGCATGCGGTATTGGACGGCTAGTGTCAGTGACCCGTAGTCCTTCGTCCCTGGAGCAGCCGACAGACGATCAGCCACCTCCTTTTGCATCATAACTACAATATTATCAAACTTAAGGTCAGCCTGCAAAACCTGCATTAAAATAGCGGTTGTGATGTAGTAAGGTAGATTTGCTACTAACTTTAAAGGACGCTCAGGATTGTTAAAATTGTCCATAACCATCTGCTTTAAATTAACCTTCAGCACATCTTCCTGGAGCACTGTAACATTTTTATAAGGGGCCAAGGTATGGTCCAAGACCGGGATTAAGCGCTCATCAATTTCCAAAGCTACCACTTGTCCAGCCTTGCGCGCTAGTTGCTCAGTCAATGCACCAATTCCCGGGCCAATCTCAATAACGTTATCATCTTCTTGTACATCAGCTGCAGTTACGATTTTGGCTAAGATTTGAGTATCCGTTAGAAAATTTTGTCCTAACGACTTCTTAGTGGCAATATCAAACTGATTCATTATTGCCTGCGTCCGCCATGGCGTTGCAATATCTGGTACATCATTCATTTTCTTTCCCCTTATCTTCTCCTAGGCTCAACAATGCTTGTTGGACATCAATTAACTTAAGCCCAAACATATGTAAGCGACTGTATAACTGCTTACCATTTACGTAGCCAAGATGGAGGTATTCAGCAAGTGCTTGTCGTTTACTTGCAGCATTAGCTCCTGCAAGTAAGCCTAATTTTCGTAAATCAGCACGCGTAATATCAGATAACCCAGATGGCTCTTTGTCCAAAGTATACACTTGTGATAACGCCTGCTGAATATCATCAGGCTGAGCATATTCAATCCCTAGGCTATGATGTTTCACGTGTAACCCTGCCTCAGATTTGGTTAAAAAGGCATGTTTCACGTCTGGCACCTGGGCGGCTATTAATTTTCGTAATCGCTCACCATTAAAATCTGGATCAGTAAATACAATTACGCCACGTGTCTGTGCTGCAAGTTGAATCGCAGCCAATGTTTCCTCTGGTAAGGCTGATCCATTAGTCTCAATTGTATCGGCATCCACGGCATGTCTAATTGCTTCTGTATCCGCCCGTCCTTCAACCACAATTACTTCTTTTACTCGGTTCATGGTAGCCCCCATGACTACTTATTCAACCATAAACGGTGGGCATTCTCTGTCGTAATATTAGCTAATTCATCATATGATAGGCCTAAAATATCAGCAATCTTCTGTACCGTATATCGTACATACATAGGTTCATTTTGCTTACCACGCATTGGCGTTGGTGCTAAGAAAGGTGCATCCGTTTCGACTAGAATACGATCTAACGGTACAATCTTTAGCGCCTCTCGAATTTCACTGGCTTTCTTAAACGTTACCATTCCTGAAAAGCCAATATACATACCTAAGTCTAAAAAGGGCTTAACATCTGCTGGTCCTCCCGAAAATGAATGCATCACACCACCAAATTGATCAATTGAGTTAGCTGCTAATAATTCATAAGTATCCTCAAATGCATCACGCGAATGAATAGTAACCGGCAAGTGTAATTCTCTAGCCAATTCTAATTGCCGGTTTAACGCAGCTTTTTGTACAGTCGAACTTGGATTATCAGGCCAATGATAATCCAAACCCATTTCACCCAAACCAACCACCTCTGGATCTTGAGCATCTTCTTCAAGTTGTGCAAAAGCTTCATCCGTCATTGAGGCCACATCTTCAGGTTGAAAACCGATAATGGCATGCACATTCTCAAATTCATGGGCTATAGCCAATGCTCGTTCATTCCCTACTTGATCATAACCCACAACGTTCACTTCATTAATTTGAAATTCTTGTGCTCGTGCCCAATAGGCAGGAACATCATGCCAGAAGTTGTCTTCATTTAAATGTGCATGTGTGTCATAGGCCGCTGCTGGCCGATTTTTTGGATCATAAATTGCCATGTTACTTCTCCCCTTCTTATTAACTCTCTATAAATTAACCTAACTTACTCTTCATCATAGGTGTTAGCTAAGGCCACAGCCTGAGCTGCATTAACTTCGTCATATAAATCTTTTGCCAAACTAGCTGGCATATGACCTTGCATTCGCTCATCTTGAATATAATTCAGTTCTGCCTGCAAAGCACTTACCAAAGCTTCTTGCACTGTCTCATCTGCCTCAACTGAATCAGCTAGCCGATGTTCCCGCTTTGCAACTAATTCACGCATGGCCATTATCAAACCTGGTTGCTGTCCTTGATCAGTTAACATTTGAATATAAGTATCTACTGCTGGTCGTAAAATTTCTTCTAAATCTCGGTAAGCCCGACGCCAACGGATTAGTTTCCGGTGTCCCCTAATTTCCTGCCTGGCTGCATCACTATTAATCTCCATGGCACGCTTTTTTAAGTACGTAATTTGCAAATCAATTTGTTTTTGCAATTTCTTTTGTTTATCAAGGGGTAAGTCTGCTAGTTTATCCCTTTCTTGCGCAATAAATTTTTTCAAGCGCTTAACTTGTAATTTAGTTTGCTGTTTTGCAGATAAGTGACCTTCTATTTTTAATCGTACATTATGAACTAGTAGATGATACCATAACTTTATCTTTGCCCACGTTCCGGTAAGACCCCATTCCTGATTTGCCGTAGCATAGCGTCGATACAACATTAAAGCATCATTTGATAGTTGACCAGCTTGTACTGCCCGGGTCACAGCCAACCACTCCACCTTTTGTAATTGTTCAGCTGCCTCCTGTCGTACAGCTTGGTCAACGTGTTCTTGTCTGTATCCCAATTGTGATTCCAACTGTTGCATAACCTTTTTCTTAGTCGTTGGGCTAATTGGGGCCTTATCCAGGGTAGCAATTCCCGCATTAATCATCTGCAAGTGGAATTTTTGATATTCATCTTCTTGATAGTCAGGCTCAATCTGTGGCAGTATTTTCGGCAAACTAATTAATGGAACAAGTAAACTTGCCATAATAACAATCGTCGCGATAAATAAAATTTCATCACGGTGAGGAAAGCTATGACTGCCCATAATATAAAAAGGTAAGGAGAAGGCCATGGCCATAGTCATAGCCCCATGCACGCCGCCAATTGCAAAAACCAAGGCTTCACGTCGATGTTCAGTAGGACTTGCGGATAAAAAATCATCAACGTCTGTTAAATGCATCTGCTGTATCATAACATACCGCACCCCAGCCATCGCGACGTAGATGACTAAACCAATGATGATCATTTTTATCCAATAACCCCTATGTTCTACATGAAATTCACCTAAAATTTTAACTAATCCAATCCCTAAAAGAACGAAAACCGTTCCGTTTAATAATTGATCTAGTATATTCCATACCTGGTTAGAAAGATTAGTTAACTTGGTTGACATAAATTGCGTACGATCACGCTCTTCATTGTGTACCACTCCAGCGATTACAACCGCAATAATTCCAGAAACATGCACTGCTTCGGCCAAGGCAAAAATAAAAACAGGACTCAATACTTGAATCATGATTTGTGCCATCAAATCATTTAACTGGTATTTAAGTAAGTGTTGTCTTACGTATACTAGCACCAAGCCTAGAATCAATCCACATAGGGCCCCGCCAAAGGCGGTCCGAACAAAGGTCGCCAAACCGGTCCAAAAAGAGAAGTGTCCAGTATTTAACCAAATCAGCGCCAGTTCTAAGACGACTAACCCACTTGCATCGTTAAATAAGGATTCTAAATTCAGGGCCCGTTTAACACCAGTTGGCATACGTACACCAGCAGTTACCGAATCCAAGGCTGTTGCATCGGTGGGTGTAACAATTGCCGCTAAGGCCACCGCAACAGGCAAGCTCCATGCCAATAATCCTTTTGTTAAAAGGCTTACAGCGACCACGGTGATAATTGCCAATATCCCTGCCAAGCGAATAATGGCAATAAAGTTTTTAGAAATCAATCGCGCTCGCGTATGTTGACCTTCATAAAAAAGCAATGGTGCAATAACCAACATCATAAACCACTCAGGATTTATCGTTAAGACTTGCTGAACATTGGGTACAAAGGCCAATAAAATTCCAGCTATGATTTGCCAAAAAGCCTGCGGAATTTTTGGTATCACCTGCGAAAGTAAATTAGCCGTAATTATTGCTAATAGGGCCAAAGCAATAACGTTAAATGTCTCCACTACTTAACCTCCCATAAAGAACAAAGAGAGAGGCTCCAGAAATGTCAGAACCCCTCCCTATCAAACTCTTGTTAACCTAACCTAGTTCAGCGCCCACTTCAATGCTATCAGGCAAAAAGGATAGAGTAACAACATCATTCTTTTCTGCAGACAGAATCATACCCTCAGATAGTTCACCCATCATCTTACGAGGCTTTAGATTAGCTACAAAAGCAACTTTCTTTCCTTCAAGTGCTTTATAGTCAGGATAGTATTTCTTAATACCTGAGAGAATGGTCCGCCCTTCAGTCGTTCCATCATCCAACTTAAAGCGTAGTAACTTCTTAGACTTGGCTACTTCTGATACTTCTTTGATTTGTGCCACCCGTAACTCTACTTTATCAAAGTCATCAAATTCAATCATATCTTTGCCTTTCTGTTCCTCAGGTTCATCAGCTTTGACACTGGTCATCGCACTTTTGCCAGCCATCTGCTCACGAATATAAGCAACTTCAGCATCAACATCTACCCGAGGAAAAATTGGCTGACCACGCTTAATAACTTTACCGCCAACTGGCAAATCATTAAACTGTAAGTTCGTAATCGTTAAGTCACTATCACTTAACCCTAATTGAGTCAGAATTTCTTTAGGTGCATGCGTCAATATAGGTTGTAACAAAATAGCAATCACCCGCAATGCTGCTGCTAAATTAGCCATCACGGTTTTTAGATTATCTGCCTGGGCTTCATCCTTAGCCAAAATCCAAGGGGTCGTTTCGTCAATATACTTATTAGCACGTGCGACTAATTTCCATATTGCCGCTAAGGCATCAGCTGTTCGCAAGCCTTGCATGGCCTCATTATAATCCTTAATGGTTGACTGAGCTACATCCGCTAAAGCAGCATCATAGGCTGTATTACCAGCATCTAAAGCAGGAATAACGCCATCCGTATACTTATTAATCATCGCAATGGTACGATTCAACAGATTACCCAAATCGTTAGCTAGATCATAATTCAACTTTGAAACAAAGTCTTCCGGAGTGAAAAGGCCATCATTAGCATATGGCATCGCCCGCAACAAATAATAACGAACTGCGTCAATCCCATAACGATCAGCTAACGTATCAGGATAAACAACATTACCCTTTGATTTTGACATCTTTCCATTACGCATCGTCAGCCACCCATGTGCAAAAATTTTCTTAGGTAGTGGCAGACCCAATGCATGCAAAATAATAGGCCAGTAAATCGTATGGAAACGTACAATTTCCTTACCAACTAATTGAACATTGGCTGGCCAAAATTTATCAAACAACGTCGTATCATTCGAATCATAGCCTAATGCCGTAATATAATTAGATAATGCGTCCATCCATACGTAAACGACGTGTTTTGGATCAGAAGGTACTGGAATACCCCAGTTAAAGGCTGTTCTGGTAATCGCCAAATCTTCCAAACCTGGTTCGATGAAATTACTAATCATCTCATGCATACGACTAGCTGGTTCGATAAAGTCAGGGTGTTCCTGATAATAATTAACTAGCCAGTCAGCATATTTGCTCATCTTGAAGAAGTAAGACTCTTCCTTGACCAACTCTACTTCATGACCAGAAGGTGCCTTTCCACCTGTAACCTTGCCATTTTCATCACGGTATACTTCAGCTAATTGTGATTCAGTAAAGTACTCTTCATCATCTACTGAATACCAACCTTCATATTCACCCTTGTAAATATCACCCTTTGCCAATAAGGTTTCAAATATTTTTTGAATAGCCTCCTCATGTTGTTTATCAGTAGTTCTGATAAACCCATCGTTAGAGATATCCATCAACTTCCACAAGTCTTGAATGTCCTTAGCCATATTATCTACATAATCCTGCGGGGAAATATGTAGCTTTTCAGCCTTTTGTTCAATTTTAAGCCCATGCTCATCAGTTCCCGTCAAAAAGTATACATCTTCTCCCAGTAGTCGATGGTAACGTGCTGCTGCATCCGCTAAAACTGTAGTATATGTATTACCAATGTGTAGTTTACCTGAAGGGTAATAAATTGGTGTTGTTATATAGAAAGTCTGGTCTTGTGTCATATATTTTTCTACCTCCCGCGATACAAATGAGTAGCGCGTATTTTATTTAGTAATTAAACGTGTTTGCCTTTAATTATAGCAAATTTTCTATATTAAGTATTGTTTTAATCGTGATTTACCCAGTGATTTACTCAGTGATTTTACTAAGTGATCCTATAAAGACTAAATAAAAAAGGGTCACCCAGTAGGTGACCCTTTTAGTTTGCGTTGCGACGCCCTATCCTCGCAGGGAGCGATCCCCCAACTACTTTCGGCGCGATTGAGCTTAACTTCTGTGTTCGGTATGGGAACAGGTGTGACCTCAATGCCATCATCACAACACGTGAGACTTACGTCTCTCAAAACTGAATCTTATTGCTTGCTTTTGCCTTCATTTATCCTTGAGCCTTAACACCGTTTGTTCAACTTGGTTAAGTCCTCGAACCATTAGTACTAGTCCGCTTCACGTGTCACCACGCTTCCACTTCTAGCCTATCTACCTCATCATCTCTGAGGGGTCTTACTTCATTTCTGAATGGGAAATCTC
>NZ_ATUU01000005.1 GCF_000420365.1 Weissella halotolerans DSM 20190 | reverse complement strand
ATGAGATTTCCCATTCAGAAATGAAGTAAGACCCCTCAGAGATGATGAGGTAGATAGGCTAGAAGTGGAAGCGTGGTGACACGTGAAGCGGACTAGTACTAATGGTTCGAGGACTTAACCAAGTTGAACAAACGGTGTAAAGGCACAAGGATAAATGAAGGCAAAAGCAAGCAATAAGATTCAGTTTTGAGAGACGTAAGTCTCACGTGTTGTGATGATGGCATTGAGGTCACACCTGTTCCCATACCGAACACAGAAGTTAAGCTCAATCGCGCCGAAAGTAGTTGGGGGATCGCTCCCTGCGAGGATAGGGCGTCGCAACGCAAGCTAAAAGGGTCACCTACTGGGTGACCCTTTTTTTTGTATAAAATCCTTTATATTGCTTTATTGTTAGTAGGAGGATGATAGGTGAAAAAGCAAATAAGTCCAGACTTGCTATATGGGCGGCAATTAGTGGTGAATAAAAATTATCCAGAGTATGATTTGCCAGCGCAAGTAAAACGGGAAGAAGCAATTTTACAAGGAAGCTGTCAGCGGTGTGGTCAAAAAATTCCTCAATGGGCTTATTTACCAACTGGTACATACTGTTGGTCCTGTCATATGTTAGGACGTTTAACAAGCAACGATCAATTAGTAACCCTAGCGGAGTGCAATCAATTTACCGTAACAGAGAATTTTTTAGATGGGAAGGCTGTTTAACGCCACGTCAAAATAAAGTAGCTCAACAACTTAAATTAGGTGTACAGACTGGAAAGCCATATTTAATTCATGCTGTAACTGGTGCCGGAAAAACAGAAATGTTGTATCCAACCATTGTATGGGCAGTTGAGCAACACTATCGGATTGGAATCGTGGCACCAAGAATTGACGTTGTTGAAGAATTAGGTTGGCGCATTGAGCGAGATTTTTTAATTGAGCAGATAAGGTTGCATGGACAAACAACAGAGTCATACGGTTATACGCAAATTGTTATTTCTACGGTACAGCAGTTACTTCGGTTTTATCAGGCATTTGACTTGCTAATTGTGGATGAATTTGATGCTTATCCTCTAGTAGACAATCCAGTGCTGTTATATGCTATTCAGCGTGCGGTAAAGGTAACCGGCAGTTTAGTTTATTTAACGGCGACGCTACCTAAGCGGCTAGCACCGGGGATTCAGCTACTGACATTGAACAAACGTTTTCATGGTGGAAAATTACCATTGCTTGAGGTTCAGTTTTGTTGGAATTGGCGACGGTATTTACCTAGCCATTTAAAGCGGCAACTACAAATACTTGATGCTAAGCAACAAGTATTAATTTTTGTGCCTAGGGTCAATGATTTAGACCCATTAGCGGAGAAATTACGTGCTTACAGTAAAGGTAGAGTAGAGACGATTCACGCTCAAGCTAAGAACCGACAAGCTGTTATTAAAGCGTTTAAGACCGGTGATATTCAATTATTAGTGACGACATCACTATTGGAACGTGGAGTGACCTTTCCAAAAATTGATGTGGCCATTATGGGAGCCGAGGAAGCCCTCTACACGAAGGCTATGTTGATACAAATAGCAGGACGTTGTGGTCGCAGCGTTGGGCGTAAAGATGGGCATGTATGGACATATATTCAGACGCAGACCATTAAAATCAAACAGGTGAATCGAGAGCTAAGGACATTAAATGAGGAAGAGTAATGTTATGTGATCTCTGTCAACAAGACACAGTAACAGAGTTGGAACAGTTAAAGTATCAATTGACTTTTCAGTATCGAATTGATAAGATTTGCCGGTCGTGTCAAGGAAAATTTAGTCTAATTGAAGGAAATACCTGTCGTGGCTGTGGCCGTTCATTAGCAAAACAGGAATTATGTGCCGATTGTTTACAATGGCGACGGCAAGCGGGGTGCATAGTACAGTCACAGGCTATTTATCACTATGACGAACAAATGGCAGCTTTTTTCGCTGCTTATAAGTTTCAAAGTGGTTATCATTTGCGCTATACCTTTACTAAGGCCATTAGACAGCGACTACGCTTGATACGGTACGATACGTTGGTGCCAATACCGGTCAGTGCAGGCACGCTTAATCGTCGTGGTTTTGACCATGTACAAGGATTGTTTACTGGTATGCGGCTCTGTCCATTGTTATTATGTCGCCAGCCATCTAAAACCAGCTTGGTGCAGCAAGGGCGGGAGGCGCGTTTAAAAACCAGGCAACCGTTTATTATAAATTCAGCAAGTAGGCTGGATAAGGGCCAGCGCATTTGTGTTGTTGATGATGTGTATACAACTGGACGAACGATGCGTCATGCTATGCTATGTTTGAAAGAGGCAGGTTACCGGGTAGTCCAAGGTTTAACGCTAGCACGTTAACTTAGTAATGAAAGGCTTTTCATTTTAGTTTTATCAGGGGATAAGGTATAATGAGAATAGTCAGAGGCGACTAATATAAAGATAGGAGACTTTGCTTATGTTAGACTATCAAGTACGCGGTTTGAATTTTGAAGTGACGGACGCTATTCAACAATATGTTGAAAAGCGGCTTTCACGGTTTGAGCGTTATCTTAATGATGATGGGTCTTACGTTGCTCGGGTTAAGGTCAGTGCCTTGAAGGGAAAGCGTTTCAAGGCGGAAGTGACCATCCAGTTACCTTATTTGGTTTTGAGAGCTGAAGATACAGAAGATGATCTGTACCAGGCAATCGACTTTGTGACGGCTAAGTTAGAACGGCAGGCACGTAAGTATAAGACCCGGGTCAACCGGAAGTCACGTGAACAAGGGTATAAGGGCTTACCAGTCTTTGACATTGATGAAGAGTTGATGACGGATACAGAGGAAAGTGAACCAGAGATTGTTCGTAAGAAGACGGTTTCACTAAAACCCATGGATCCGCAAGAAGCAGTTTTGCAAATGGAACTCTTAGAGCATGACTTCTTTATCTTTATTAATGCAGAAACGGATGCACCAGCAGTAGTATACAAACGTCGTGATGGCAAGTATGCTTTGCTAGATGCCGATGACTAAAACTAATATAGGTGAATAGTGAAGTCCATTGTCGATTATAAGTGGTCGCAATGGACTTCTTTTGATAGGAAGCTAATTTTGGATAGGAATTAGGATGGTGGGATAAATGGGAAAAGAAGAGCAACCAGTGTATGAGCAGTCAATCGAAGAGGTGGTGGCCAGTTTAGGGACGAGTCTAGAAGATGGGCTTGATCCAGATGTGGCTGCCAAACGATTAGCAGCGAATGGGCCAAATCAATTAACTGGACAAAAGCAATCAACATTATTAGAAAAGTTTTTTGATCAATTCAAGGATTTAATGATAGTGGTCTTGTTGGTAGCCGCCCTGATTTCGGTCTTTGTTGGTGAAGGGGCCGATGCTTTAATTATCTTGGCGGTCGTGATTTTAAATGCTGTTTTTGGTGTCTTTCAGGAAGCAAAAGCAGAAGAAGCCATTGCATCTTTACAAAAAATGTCAGCCCCAAATGCTAATGTGCGTCGTGATGGACAAGTAATGACCATTCCGGCCGCTCAAATTGTGATTGGCGATATTGTCTTATTGGAAGCGGGTGATGTCGTGCCTGCCGATATGCGATTGATCGAATCAGCGTCCCTCCAAGTTGAGGAATCGGCTTTGACGGGTGAATCATTGCCAGTCAATAAAGACACTGCTCCTTTAGAAAAAGGGGATTTACCATTAGGGGATCGTGTAAATATGGCCTACATGAATGCTAATGTGACGCATGGTCGTGGTGGTGGAGTCGTAGTAGCTACAGGGATGCAAACTGAAGTTGGTAAGATAGCGGGGATGCTGGATACGGCTAAAACTACGAAAACGCCGCTTCAAGAAAGCCTGAATCAATTAAGTAAGGCCTTAACAGGACTGATTTTACTTATTGCAGTGGTTATCTTTGTCGTTGGAATGTTACGCTCGACGGGAACCGGATCGTTTAGTCATCGGTTGGTTGACATGCTACTAACTGCAATTTCATTGGCTGTAGCGGCAATTCCTGAAGGACTACCAGCCATAGTGACGGTGACCCTTGCATTGGGAACAACACGTTTAGCTAAACGCCATGCCCTTATGCGAAAACTACCAGCGGTTGAAACACTGGGCGCAACCCAGATTATTGGGTCCGATAAGACTGGAACGTTGACCCAAAATAAGATGACGGTCGAAAAGTATTACGTAGATCAACAACTTGTTCCTGCTAGTCAGCCACTGACGGGGACAGGATTGATTCTAGGTGATATTATGCTCTTGAATAATGATAGTCAGATAAAGGCGGATGGAGAAAAACTTGGGGATCCAACGGAAACTGCGCTAATTACATTTAATGAAACACAAGGGCGCGATATCCAGCAAATTTTGGCTGATAACCCACGTTTGGCAGAAGTTCCATTTGATTCCGAACGTAAGTTAATGTCAACGGTTCATAAATGGCAGGACCAATATGTGGTTACAGTAAAAGGGGCCCCGGATGAGCTTTTAGAGCGGGCTAGTAAAGTAATTGTTAAGGGGCAAGAAGAACCATTAACCGCTAAACTTAAGTCCGAGATTTTACAAGTAAATGAGGATATGGCCAAGCAAGCCTTACGTGTTTTGGCCTTTGCCTATCGCAAAGTGCCTACGCTGCCACAGGAGTTAACTTCTGCTGTGGTTGAACAAGACTTAACTTTTGTTGGTTTAATTGGAATGATTGATCCTGAACGGGCTGGAGTTGCACAAGCCGTAGCGGAAGCGAAAACAGCCGGTATACGAACGCTCATGATTACCGGTGATCATAAGGTAACGGCTGAAGCAATTGCCAGGCGACTGGGAATTTTAGATAATCGGCAGGGTGCAGAGGCCATTATTACTGGGGCCGAACTAGATGCCTTATCTGATGAAACGTATCATAATCAAGTCGAGCAATATTCTGTTTATGCTCGCGTGGCACCAGAGCATAAGGTACGAATTGTACGCGCATGGCAGGATAAAAATAAGGTCGTTGCTATGACGGGTGATGGGGTGAATGATGCACCAGCTCTTAAAACAGCGGATATCGGGATTGCCATGGGCATAACCGGTACCGAGGTGTCAAAGGGGGCATCAGATATGATTTTGGCCGATGATAATTTTGCTACCATTGTGAATGCAGTTGATGAGGGACGTAAAGTCTTTTCAAATATCCAAAAGGCCATTCAATATCTATTATCAGCTAATCTGGGTGAAGTTTTAGCGCTCTTTATGATGACAATTTTAGGTTGGAATATCTTAGCACCCGTTCAGATTCTATGGATTAATTTGGTTACAGATACTTTCCCAGCGATTGCTTTAGGGGTGGAACCGGGTGAGCCTGGTATTATGAAGCAAAAGCCTCGCGGACGGTCAAGTAGCTTTATGGCTGGGGGATTAGGAACAGCTATCGTGTACCAAGGGCTACTTGAAGGTGGGATAACCTTGCTTGTCTATTGGTTGGCTTTGACATTCCCAGAACATGCAGGTAGTGCGGCCATTCATGCAGATGCTTTAACGATGGCCTTTGCCACGCTGGGATTGATTCAACTATTCCATGCCTTTAATTCAAAGAGTATTCACCAATCACTCTTTACCATCCACCCCTTTAGGAACAAATTATTTAACTTAAGTATTGTAGCTTCGGCTACTTTGTTGGCAATTACAATCTTAGTTCCCGCCTTTAATGGTGTTTTCCATGTAACTAATTTAGACATGCATCAGTGGATGATTGTCTTAATTGCATCCTTCTCAATCATTCCGATTGTTGAAGTAATTAAGTGGATTCAACGGCAAATGATAAAGTAACATGATTTGTTTTTAGCAAAACAGTTCGTTAGTTAACAACGGGCTGTTTTTTTATGCCCCCATTTACCGATGACTTAAGAAAGATACTGTATAATAAGACAAGATAGAATGAAAAAAGAAGGGTTGTGTAACAGTGACAGAAGAAGTAAATGAAATTGTCAGTCAAGTAGCTCAGGAACTATCACTACCGAGCCATAAGGTATCAGCAGTCGATGAACTATTAACTGCAGGCAATACAGTGCCCTTTATTGCACGTTATCGAAAAGAAGCAACGGGAAATCTGGATGAAGTACAAATTCGTGACATTCAAGCTAGTACAAAAAAACTAAAGGAGCTTTTGGCCCGAAAGGAAACGGTCGAAAGGGCAGTTAGGGAACAGGGTGCTTGGACAAAGAGTCTTGCTAAGCAGATTAAGGCTGCCGCAACCATGCAGGCAGTGGAAGATTTGTATTTGCCATATAAACAAAAACGCAGAACGAAGGCGACGTTGGCCAAAGAAGCAGGGCTAATGCCATTGGCCCAGTTGGTGCAACGGTTTCCTAGCGATGAAGAATTAGAACAAGTAGCCAAGACCTATGTAAAGCCTGATCAGGGCTTAGCAACTGTTGATGATGTCTGGCAGGGAGTCCATGAGATTTTTGCCGAGGTAATTGGAGAAAATGCAGGCCTTCGAGATTGGGTGCGCCGGTTTACTCGTAAAAATGGTAGTTTAGTTTCAAAAATGAAGCGTAATGCGAAGGATAAAGATCCACAGGGCACCTATGCTTTGTACACTGATTTTTCAATGCCGTTAGTGAAGGTGGCCAACCATCAAATTTTGGCAACTAATCGTGGGGAAAAAGCCGGTGTCTTATCAGTTAGTATTCAAGCGGACCAAGCAGCTATTGAGCGCTTTTTGACCTTTAGACTAATTGGGCAACATAGTGGTCAAGCAGCAGCTATTTTAACTAAGGCAGCCCAAGATGCTTACAAGCGTTTTATTGGTCCAGCTATTGAAAGAGAATTGCGGAAAGAATTGTTTGAACGGGCAGCGCAAGATGCCGTTAAGATATTTGGGCAAAATCTCTATCATTTATTGATGGCTGCCCCATTGCGAGGCCAGGTGGTCTTAGGTTTTGATCCAGGAATTCGGACTGGTTCAAAGTTGGCGGTTGTTGACGAAAATGGGAAATTCTTGGCTAAAGCAGTGATATATCCGCATAAGGCAGCTAAGTATGATCCTAAAGGGGCCCGTAAAACACTTATTAAGTTGGTTAAAGATTACCAGGTTAATTTAATCGCAGTTGGTAATGGGACGGCTAGTCGTGAATCACAACAGTTTTTGGCTGATATTATCCAGCACGATGTACCAGGGGTAAAGTATGCGGTAGTCAATGAAGCTGGTGCATCGGTGTATTCTGCCAGTGATTTAGCCCGTGAAGAATTTCCTGATTTGCATGTTGAAGAACGTTCCGCAATTTCAATTGCCCGGCGCTTGCAAGATCCAATGGCAGAATTAATTAAAATTGATCCGCAAGCAGTGGGTGTTGGTCAGTATCAACATGATTTGCCAACGAAAGAGTTAAGTCAGGAAGTCGATGCAGTTCTAGAAACGGCGGTCAATCAAGTGGGGGTTAATTTAAACACCGCCTCGCCCCAATTATTGATGCATATTGCTGGCTTAACAAAGACCACTGCTCAGAATATTGTCCATTACCGGGATGAGAATGGTCCCTTTATGTTAAGGACAGCCTTGAAAAAAGTTCCTAAGTTAGGGCCAAAAGCGTTTGAACAAGCGGCTGGTTTCTTACGTATTCCACAAGGTAAGAATGTGCTGGACAATAGTGATATCCATCCCGAATCTTATGCAGCAGCAGAGAAATTATTAGCTTTAGCTCAGGTAAAACCAGGTCCTGATGCGGCGGATGTATTGGTCCAATATGAGCAGCCTGCAATTGCTGAACAATTGGGGGTTGGGATGCCAACACTGCATGATATAATTCAGTCACTTAGCAACCCTGGTCGTGATTCACGCGATAGTGCAACTGGGGCGGTGTTACGATCTGATGTACTTACCCTAAAGGACTTGCATCCAGGTATGCAGTTACAGGGAACGGTGCGCAATGTAGTTGATTTTGGTGCCTTTGTTGATATTGGTGTGCATGAAGATGGATTAGTGCACATATCTCGTTTAGCTAAGCGACGGATTACAAACGCTCATGACGTTGTAGCTGTGGGTGACATTGTGACGGTTTGGGTAGTTGAAGTTGATGAAAAACGCCAACGGATTGGTCTTTCAATGATTGAGCCTAGTGAGGAAGTATAGGTGATACTTAAGGAAGATCATGGAGTTTACGTAGCCTATAATCAGCTCAAAGTTGATTAAGTGGGACTTGCTTCTTGTGATTTAATTTGGTAGAATTGTGTTTGCTGATGTGAATTAGCAAGCAGCAATGCGGTCGTGGCGGAATTGGTAGACGCGCAGGACTAAGGATCCTGTGGTAGCGATACCGTGCGGGTTCGATTCCCGCCGACCGCATTTTTTTGTGGCTAAATTTTTGGGGAATTCATTCCCCACTTAAATTAAAAGGGACATCCCCAGCTAGGGGATGTCCCTTTTAGCATGTCGGCTAACTAAAGGATAATTATAGGCAGAAGGTATTGATAGCCTTTTGCCTATGTTTAGAAACTAAAAAGGGCATTAGCCAGTGCACCTTACGTCGTTAAAGTAATTGTAGCGAATTATGATTGACCTTTTAGCGATTGTTTGAAACAATGATAGTGATTAAGGTAACATATGAAACGAATATAGGAATCTTGTATGACTTAGTTAGGTAAATGATCTTCGTGATAATAGACAAAAGCCTGGCTGCCAGGCTTTGAGAGGGAACGCATATGAGAATTGAAGAAATTGGCTATACACCATTTTGGTTGGCAATAAGGGATTTTTGGTTAGGTTTTGTCGATTTTAAGGGCCGGTCTACTCGTTCAGGTTATGTTTGGGGCTTATTGGGAAGTTGGTTTCTAATGAGTATCCCCTTAATATTCTTTTATTTTGGCCACCTAAGTTCAAAGCAATCCAATATACTATTAGTTTCAATTGGCCTATTGCTAGCCTTGATTATGGCGCCAGTCTTAATTTTGCCAACATTGGCCATAACGATTAGGCGGATGCGGGATACAGGCCTTGCTAAGATGGGTATTTTTATGGTCTTGGGCTTTTATTTAATCGTCTATCTTGGCTTAGTTTGGATGGGAAGTGAATATCAGACGAAGGCAGCTGGTTGGGTAACTAGTATAGAGTGGCTGTTATCTTTGACGGTCATGGGATTATTAGCCCTATTACCTTCATGTGTTTTCTCAAGGTTTAGTCAGGCAGTGGGGGTCGGTCACTTGTTTCATAATGTTAGTTAGTCGGTCGATTTAGATATGTTTGTCTTGCTAAAATGGATTTTAACTAGGGCCCTGTGGCGTTTTGTTAGTCAGAACTTGATTTAGCTATTAAGTCGTCTGCAGGGAAATTTGTTGGTGAGTGATGACGCCCATGGTGTCTATGTGTGTTATGCGTTTGGAGAGAATGAATGCTTAGGAAAATAGAAATTGCTCTTGAATTAGGTGTGATTGTTATTATATTAAGTAATATGTTTTTCCCATTAACAGGAACTGGGGGAAAATTAGATGCAGTTGGTAGTTTGATAATTATCTTAGGCTTAATAGCGAGCCAGCTTGCCCTTAGACAGGATAAAAAGCAAGCAGGCTATGGCCCTGTTAACTGGCGGCTCGTTACAATTATACTTTTGGTGCTAGCCATTACGTTAACCCTGGTAGCCCGGATAGTAGCTTTCTTTTAAGTTCTACTTTTGTTGGTTAAGTGGATAGTGAAGAAGGAATTTAAGTTAGTCTTTTTGGAGGGCCAAAACGATAGTCTATTGAAAACCCTTATGCTGGCAATTTATTGGCATATGCAAGATTAAGGTGAGTTGTTACCTGTTTAGTAAAGCTAATTGCTTATTTTTGAGCTACCATCCCAACCAATACATTTACTAAATAAAATGAGCCATTTAACAGAAAGGTTAAATGGCTTTTTTGTCAGTTCTGGTGACGTAGTCTAATTTTGTTATATACAATCGACTTAGCAAAATGATAAAATTCTAATACTTACCAGACTAGGGAGGACAAGAAGATGGCGAAATTGCATATTGTGCATGAAAAAGGACGGGGTGAAGTAGCAAATGACGCCTTAAAAATTCGTGACCAGGTGTTTATCGAGGAACAAGGAATCGTACCAGATTGTGAGCATGATGGGTTAGATGATCAGCGGGTACATTATGTTGGCTATCTTGATGAACAGCCAGTGACAACGGCCCGGCTAGCATGTGAAGCAGGTGGTTTGCACATTGAGCGGGTAGCAACGATTAAAGCGATGCGCGGTCAGGGCCTAGCTAAGGAGTTAATTATCTGTATTATGAAAGATGCTAAGGATTCGGATGTGAAACATGTTGAATTAGCAGCCCAGATTTCTGCAAAAACCTTTTACGAACGATTAGGCTTCAAGGCCGTTGGTCAATATTTTTTGGATGCAGGCATAGAGCACATTAGAATGGAGTATGACGGATGACTGAGGTACTTATACGAGCGGTCCAGTTAGTTGATAGGCATAAGGTTTTAAAGTTGAAAATGACCTTGGATCAGGAAAGCTCTTTTATGCTCCTATCACCAGGTGAACGACCAAATAATGTCAAAATTATAGAAGATGAATTAGCAGGCGCCATCCAAGCACACGATTGTTATTTGGTGGTTGAATCTGCTGGTCAGCTAGTAGGATACTTACATGCGCGACGAGGTAGCTATCTAAAGAATCGGCATAGTGCTTATATTGTGGTTGGCTTATTAAAAAGTATTCAAGGACGGGGAATTGGAACTCAACTTTTTGGTCAATTGGATCAATGGGCGCAGGAACATGAGGTAAGGCGCTTAGAGTTGACCGTGATGGAAACGAATGAGGCAGCTAAACATCTTTACGCAAAAATGGGGTTTGTTGTTGAAGGAATCAGGCGGCAGGCCATTAAAACGACTGAGGGTTATGAGAATGAAGTGTATATGGCTAAGTATTATTAATCGCTCATTGGTCTTTCCAAGCTGGAATGATAGGAGATTCAGAGCATGAAGACACAAAATCTAATTTTGGCAGAACAGGCACAACTCGAAACGAAACGCTTGGTACTTCGTAAAATTAAATTGACTGATGCTGACGCACTATTTGCCTATACTAGTGATGCACAAGTCAGTCGTTATATGACATGGGATAGGCATCAGACGATTGAAGAAACGCGAGAGACAATTGCCAATTTCTTTATCCCCCAGACTTTAACTGAGTGGGTAATAGTATTGAAGGAAACAAATACGGTCATTGGCATGCTAGATTTACAAGATTTAACCTCCTACTCAGCTAGTTTAGGTTGGGTCTTAAACCGCACCTATTGGGGGCACGGGTATATGCCAGAGGCCGCTGAAAAGCTTCTTAACGTCTGTTTTACCCAATTGCATTTGGAGGAAGTGCATGCCGTACATGATATTGCCAATGTTAAAAGTGGTCGAGTTATGGAAAAATTAGGCATGCAAAAAACAGGTCGGTTACCAGCCCATATATTAAACCATACTGATGGAAGGGAATCTTTATCCACCGTAGATTATTGGTCGTTAACGAAGGATGAGTATTCAAGGTCCAAAAATAGGGATAAATAAGTGAATGGTGTTGGTTCAGCTCTCGATGACTTGTATAATAGAAAAATGAGGGTAAGGTAACTTTAATAGCGTGATGTTATCGTTATCCTGTTGAATTTGATATTAAGGAGTGAAACGAGGATTAATAAAAGATGGGCCCGATGAGTTATATAAAATTAGTGATAGCAAGTACATTGGTGATTATCGCAGCCTGGCTGATTCAAAAGCTATGTCTATATTTAGGCTTTGCTGGCTTGATTGGTGAAATCAGCTATTGGCTCGTACTCATTGCATGTGGTGTTTGCCTAGTCTATTTTTGGGATAAAATTAAAGATAAGCGTAGCGAATCTTAAACGCTTAGGGTGCTGTATGATAAGTTAAAATAGACAGGGCCTAGCCCGGTTCACATAAGGAGGGTATGCAATGTGTACAGGAATTAGAATTACGGCTAACGGTGGTGAAGTGTTTTGGGGACGGACAATGGACTTGGGATTGCCTTTTTTTAAAAGTAGTCTTGCGCAGCCCTTTGTTTTGCCTACTACGATCACCACGGTTCCAAAAGGCTTTGAGATGACAAGCCAGTTGGAGCCGTGGTCAGCCAAGTATAGTGTAATGGGAACAGGCCTGCATTCATTATCTATGCTCTTTGATGGTGTTAATGAGCATGGTTTAGCTGGTGATTTACAGGTGCTTCCTGAGGCAACAACAACTTCCTTAACTGATATTCAGGCACGAGGATTAAAACCAGTCTTAGGATTGGAGTTTCTTTCTTACATGCTGACGAATTATCAGTCTGTCCAGGAAATTCGTGAACATTATCAGGAATATGCTTTAGTCGATCAGCCCTTTAACTTTGCTAATCAAACCTTTAGCTTTCCCTTGCACTATACGTTCACCGATGCAAGTGGAGAAAGTGTTGTCTTGGAGCCGGTTGAGCAAGGTGCCTTCAGACTTTATGAAAGTGTTGGAGTTGTAACGAATGGGCCTGAATATGACTGGCATCGGACTAACCTGCGTAACTATATTCATATGGCAGATAAGGATAGCGTACAGCCCCTCGTACTTAATGATCAAACATTAGAACCAATTGAATTTGGCGTTGGCTATGGAATGTTTGGCCTACCTGGTGACTTTACCTCAACTTCGCGTTTTATTCGTGCCTTTTATGTGGCCAATAGTTTGGCCCCCTTTACTAAGGGTGAAGGGATGGCTCAATTATATGGAGCCTTTAAGTCGGTGACGGTACCAAGGGGAATCGAACATGGTAACCAGCCTGGTGAGTATGACTATACCCAGTATTGGGTCGGTTATGATTTAAGTAATCGGACAATGTATATCCAAAACTGCAATGAATTAACAATTCATAAATTAACGCTTGATTCAACGATAACGGAACTTACTTACACTGATTTAAATCAAGCGGAACCAGTATAAGATCTAGGCAAAAATCTTTTGCAAGATAAGCCTTTAGTCAGGAATGAAGTCGGAAATATTAACAGTATTAAGCGGCACCTCTCATTGACCAATGAAGAGCTGTTTTTTTTGTAGTAGGGAAGTATGGATAGGGCAGTTAAGGAGAAGGCAATAATGCAGATCATTTCATTAAGACGAGTTCAACCCAGCGATGTCGAACAGTTACAAGCAATAAGTCGGATAACCTTTGCTGATACCTTTGCCGGTGCAAATACAGAAGCAGATATGAAAAAACATTTGGCAAGTGCCTATGCCAAGGAACAACTATTAGCAGAAATAGAGACGCCTGCTAGTTATTTTTATTTTGGCATGATTGATAATCAATGTGCTGGTTATTTGAAGTTAAATGTGGATCAGGCACAGAGTGAAGACCGCGGAGCTACTACACTTGAGGTCGAACGGATTTATATTTTGCCCGCTTTTAAACGCCAGGGCCTGGGGAGAACCTTTTTACAGGCAGCAGAAAGGTTAGCCCAAGACCTAGGGAAAGAACGTATTTGGTTGGGCGTTTGGGAAGAAAATACGGCGGCCTTAGCTTTTTATATCAAGATGGGCTTTGAACAGGTTGGCCAGCATGTCTTTGTGCTAGGCAATGACCGGCAAACGGATTTGATTATGGAAAAAAGGCTAGCGACCGCCGAATGATGAAAGCGGTGCCATTTTGTGCTAAACTGAACCTGTAGACATGTTATGGATGGATAAGGGGAGGGAATACGTAATGGTGAATCGACTAGACGGTAAGGTAGCAATTGTGACGGGTGGTACGATGGGTATCGGCCGAGCAATCGCCGAAAAGTTTGTTGCTGAAGGTGCTAAGGTTGTCATTACAGGCCGCAAGGTGGATCTTGGTGAACAGACGGCCAAGGAAATTGGTCAACCTGCTGATATCCGCTTTCTTCAACAAGATGTTGCGGATGAAGAACGTTGGCAGACGATTTTTGATGAGACGGAGCGCCTCTTCGGTAAAGTGACAACCCTGGTAAATAACGCAGGAATGGCGTTAGCTAAAGACATTGAACATACGACGACAGAAGAATGGCACCGGGTGATGGCTGTGAATTTAGATAGTGTTTTCTTTGGTACGCGTTTGGGTATCCAACGAATGAAAAACACTGATAATTCCGCCTCTATTATTAATATGTCATCGATTGAAGGTTTTGTTGGTGATCCCATATTGGCGGCTTATAATGCTTCTAAGGGTGGCGTTCGGATGATGTCTAAGTCAGCGGCCCTTTATACAGCTTTAAATGATTTAGGGGTTCGGGTTAATACCGTCCATCCTGGCTATATCCGTACGGCAATGGTTGCGGGTACGCCAATGGAGGCGGCAATGTCTAAGCGGACTAAAACCCCGATGGGTCATTTAGGTGACCCAGATGATATTGCCTATATGTGTGTTTTCTTGGCTTCTGACGAAAGTAAATTTGCCACTGGCTCGGAATATGTGGTTGATGGCGGCTATACTGCTCAGTAAGTAATCCCAAGCGATTAGATAAACTGACTTAGTAAAAAGTAGGATCATTCTCGAGAGAATGATCCTGCTTTTTATTTGTCGTAACGGAATTGATAGTATCTTAAAAGTCTATATGATAGAATAATTATATTTAAATTAGTTTTTTATCATGTTATGGAGCTGGCGAGCTTGGAAGGTGAGGTCTAGATATGCAAAAACCAGTACGTTTACATCAGGGTGACGAGGTGCGAATTGTCAGTTTATCAAGGGGTGCCCTGCATGACTGCAGCCCAGTTCAGCTACAAAAGGGTATCCAGCGCCTGACACAACTGGGTTTGCAAGTCTCTTTTGGACGCCATGCAAGTTTACCTGCTGACCAGCTACAGAAGCACCCTGATTGGCGGGCAGCCGATTTAAAAGCAGCTTTTTTGGATCCAGCGGCTAAAGCGATTATCACAGCAATTGGCGGAAATGATACGGTACAGTTAGCCCCTTTTTTAATGAATGACCCTGTCTTTAAAGCGGCCGTAAAAGATCATCCGAAAATTTTTATGGGTTTTTCAGACACAACGGTTAATCATTTAATGTTGAACCGACTAGGTTTGCATACTTTTTACGGGCCGGCTTTTTTAACAGATTTTGCAGAACTGGCTGATACCATGTTGCCCTATACAGAAACTGGCGTAAAAGGTCTTTTTACCGGACTTACTAAGCAACTAAAGAGCAGTCCCCTTTGGTATGAGGAACGGACAGATTTTTCAACGGCTGCGTCGGGCACGGACCGGATTGCCCATCAAGAAAGCCATGGTTATGAAACCTTAACTGGGAATCAGCAAGTTGTTCGTGGCCCTCTCTTAGGTGGCTGCCTTGAAAGTTTAGCGGATTTACTAACAGGTGAGCGTAATCCACAAGATAAGCAAATTGCCGAGCAATTTCACTTATGGCCTAGTCCTAGTGTCTGGCGGGGCAGTATCCTGTTTTTAGAAACTAGTGAAGAACAGCCAGATCCACTGCGCTTTAAAGCGGAGTTGGCTGCACTGGCCACAACCGGTGTTTTTGATCAGGTGGCCGGTCTCTTAGTTGGCAAACCGCAAAATGAGCGCTATTATCATGATTACCGCGCGATTTTAACGGAACTAGGACAGCAGTACCGTTTACCTATCTTGTATAATCTCAATTTTGGACATGCCTATCCCCGTACTATTTTGCCTTATGGAATTATGACGGAAGTTGATTTCGGGGCCAAGACGGTCTGCCTTTTAGAGCAGGCTTTAACTGAGTAACAATATAATTTATGTTATACTGATAATGGTTTAGCATTTAGCTAGACCGATATGAAAACCCTAGGGGAGCCTTTGGCTGAGACGGGAAACCGGACCCTTTGAACCTGAACAAGTTAAAGCTTGCGGAGGAAAGTGGTACAAGTGAATGAGTGTCATGACAGTCCTCAATCAACAAGTATCTTTCCGATGCTGGTTGATTGTTTTTTTTATCCTTAGGAGGTAAAAAATGGATGTCCTCACACGCGTGAAGCAACAAGTTCCTGTTGTTTTGAATTATAGTAATACGGTTACTCAACAACGAGTGGCCGATGCAATTAATTATCTTGGAGCTAGCCCAATCATGTCACGTGAACGACTGGCCGTTAAGGATTTTATGACCTTAGCCCAGTCAACGGTCTTTAACTTAGGGACGACAAGAGAAAGTGAAGTGCCCCTTTTTATTGAGACTGGTCAAATGGCTAATCAGTTGGCAAAGCCGGTCATATTAGATCCAGTAGCTGTGAATGTACCTTATCAAGGCCATTTAGCGCAGACAATTATGGAAAAAGTAAAAGTTGCATTAATCCGGGGAAATGCTGCCGAAATTGGCTGGTTTGCTGGGGCTGAGGTTAGCAGTCGGGGGATTGATGCTTTAGGTGCTAGTTCAGTGATGGTTGCCAAACAGGCGGCCCTTAAGACAGGGGCGATCATTGTACAATCGGGGAAAGTAGATATTATTACTGATGGTGAGCGGGTCGCGTACGTTAACTATGACAACCCACTTTTGGCGGTCAATGTTGGGGCTGGGGATGTGTTGTCAGGCCTATTGGGGGCGACCTTAGGTACAGATGCAGATGCTTTTGAGGCAGCAGTGGCTGCAACTGCTGCCTTGGGTTGGGCCGGCCAACAGGCCAGTCAGCGATATGCAAAAGCGCCAAGTTTTTATATGGATGCGACCTTAGATGCCTTATATACTATTAAGGATCAGGATTTAGAAACTAAGGAGGTCGTCTGGCATGCATAAGATACCGCAAGTAGTGACGATTGCTGGGGTTGATGCTAGTGGTGGGGCTGGGTTAAATGCTGATTTGCGGACCTTTGACCGGTTGGGCGTCTATAGTGCGACGGTAGTAACCGGCTTGACTGCTCAAAATACCCTAGGCGTTCAAGAGATGTTGCCAACCCCTCCCGATATGATTGCAGCTCAGTTTAAGTCCATTGCAGACGACTTAGATATTCAAGCAGCGAAAACAGGGGCCTTATTTGACTTGGATCGGGTTAAAGCGGTGGTGGCGGCCTTAGAAGATGTAGATTTTGGGTTCCTGGTAGTAGATCCGGTTATGGTTGCTAAAGGTGGGGCACCACTATTATCAGCAGATGCAATTGAACTAGTAAAAACAGCATTATTACCTTTGGCCACGGTCATCACGCCCAATTTGTTAGAGGCTCAAACCCTGTTGCAGGCCGAGTTGCCTACACCAGAAGCAGTCAGCGTTGGCGCACATGTCTTGCAAGCTCTGGGGGCCAAGAATGTGTTAATTAAGGGTGGCCATCAAGCTGGTCCCCAAGTCGCTGATTTTTTGTTATTGGCGGATGGTAGTGAGCATTGGTATCGCAGTGAGCGTGTTGATACAGTACGGACGCATGGTACCGGTGATACCTTAGCGGCTTATTTGACGGCTGGCCTAGCAAAGGGACAAGCCTTAACTGACATTATGCCAGCGGCTAAGCGCTTTATGACAGCTGCAATTAAGGAGTCAATTGAGGTGGGTCACGGTCACGGACCACTAAATCATTGGGTGGAGGTTAGCAAATGAATAAAGAAAATTTGGAGCTCTATTTTGTTGCTGGTCCCCAAGACTTTCCGGGCCTATCGATAGCTGATGCGGAAAAAAGGATAGCAATGATTATTGCTAGTGGGGTCACAACTTATCAGTTTCGTGATAAGGGAACCCAGTATGACTCGGTAGAACAACGTTTGACCTTGGCCAAACGGTTACAGTTGCTAGCTAAAAGATATCGGGTTGCCTTTGTAGTGGATGATGATGTTGATTTAGCCTTGGCATTATCGGCTGATGGTTTGCATGTTGGTCAAGATGATCAAGCGGTGGAAACGTTAGCATCTCGTTTACCAGCTAATATGTGGCTGGGTTTATCAGCCAGTACACCAAGTGAGATTCGGGCGGCTACGCACCCACGAATCGACTATTTAGGTGTGGGGCCAGTTTTGCCTACTCAATCAAAACGTGATGCAAAAGCACCAACCGGTACTGCAGGTTTAAGAGACCTATATGCCAACCGTCAGCGTGACCTACCAATTGTGGCAATTGGTGGAATTACCTTGGCAACCATTCCTGAGATTAAGGCTGCCGGTGCTGCGGGAGTAGCAGTTATTTCATTACTTACCCAGAGTAAAGAACCTAGTAGCACCGTTCAAGCAATGAAGGAGCGTTGGCATGCAGGTTCATAAACGTTTACAGGAAATGAGTGCACCAATTTTAAGTGACATCTTGTCGACTCCCTTTCTGCAGGGTTTGCAAATGGGGGAGTTACCGCAAGCGGTACGAAATAATTATGTCTATCAAGACGATTACTATTTAGAACAGTTTGAAGAGGCTACCAAGTTAGTTGAGGGCCGGTTACCCGGTTGGTTACTGCGCCAACGACCACAGATTGTCTTTGAGGATTTAGCCCATCAGGCCTTGATGCCAAGTGAAAATATGGGGCAGGTAAGTATTAATCAGGATAATCAGACTTATGTTACCTTCTTATTAGACCAAGCTAAACGGGCAGACCCAATGTATGGTGTGCTAGCTTTGCTCCCATGTACGGAATCTTATTATTTAATTGCTAAGACACTAGGGCATAGTCATACTGGTGCTTATCAGGGCTGGCTTGACTTTTATCGGGGAGCGGACTATCACCATTTAGTGACTTGGTACTGGCAGATTGTTGATACATTACATTCGCCAGCACAGATTGAAGCAAACTGGGATGAATATTGCGCTGTTTATCAACGAGCTTATCAAGCTGAATATGATTTTTGGTTAGCAGCTTGGCCAGAAGGTGAGTAAGGGGATACTGTAAGTAACGAATTAAAAACTGACTATTAACAAAAATAAACATAGTAGTCAAAAAGTTGGTTGACCATTTTGGCTTTTTAGTGTAATATAAGTAATTGTTGTTAGGGGATGTACTTCCTAAGGCAATACTTATATTATTATCGCGGGATGGAGCAGTCTGGTAGCTCGTCGGGCCCATAACCCGAAGGTCGTAGGTTCAAATCCTACTCCCGCAATTTATGGAGAATTACCCAAGTCTGGCTGAAGGGAACGGTCTTGAAAACCGTCAGGTCGGGAAACCGGCGCGTGGGTTCGAATCCCACATTCTCCTTCCCAAAAGCGTGTCCCAAGATTGGGATGCGCTTTTTTTAGTAATCAGTAGACAAATAAAGGAGTTAGCAGATGCAAAACCTTCAGTTACACTATAAACGTTATGCTTTCGTTGCCGGTATACTGGCCTTTATTTCCGCACTGGTTATGCCTTTACGCTGGGGCCAACAGGTAGTATTGACAACAGCTAACGCAACGGTCTTTTATGGTCTGATTGGGCTGACTGGATGTTTGCTGCTTTGGACAACGGTTGAAATGTTGATTCAAGCCTTTCGTCAAGACAAGGAGCAAACCTATACAACCTTGTGGTTACCCATTTTAGGTCAGTTAGCTTGGTATAGTGTGGTCGTTTGGTTATACCTTGCTCCGGAAGACAGTGGGCTCTTAAGTTTCATGACCTTGCCCTTATTACTGGTTGGGCTGGTGATGTTGTATTTGACGCTAAGTTGGAGTCAAGGTGCTGAGCGTGCATGGCCGGCATCTAGGCCGATGCAAGTTGCAGCGCAACAAATGACCTGGATTGCTGGTTTTCTGAGCTTATACAGTCTCTTGTTTTTTGGTTTAACGATAAACTGGCAAGTCGGATTGACATTGGCGACTGCATCGCTATTAATCATTGATCCTCGTTGGCCTTTAATTTGGGCCGCCTTTCGTCGGATGCAGGTTGTGACTCGCTTACGTCGAATGGGCTTGATTGTTACGGATCCAGAGCAACTTTTAGCCTTAAAAGAGATTAAAAATGTTGTAACGGAGAAGGCAGGTATTCTGACTGCTGATCAATATGTTATCTATACGGCTAGCTCACTAGATGATGGCTATAGTGATTTTGATGTGCTAACAATTATGACAAGTTTGGAAGCGGCGCTTGGTGGTCCTTTAGCGGATGCAGTGCAGGACTATGCGCGTGAGTATGGTGTTTATCCCGGTGAAGCTCAAGACGTGATTCCAATGCTTTCAGTGGGCGTGCAGGGTGAGGTTTTAGGCCAGCGCTTTAAGCTAGTATCAGCTTCCTATGCCTTGAATCAAAACTATGCAGTCGATCAACGTCGACTTGATGCGATTATTGCCCTGGGTGATTCAGTTAGTTTATTAGTTTTGGATCGCAGGGTGATTGGTGCGCTGAGCTTCAGTGCATCAATTCATCGCTCGCTTATGCGTTTTGATCATTTCTTTAGCCAACATAATATGCAGGTTCGGGTGGCAACTACGGATACCACAGGATCTGTGCAAAAATTAATGGAGATGATGGCAACGTTGGTTGATGTTCGGGCCGGATTAAATCCGGATCAAAAACAACAACAACAACACACCTGGCTCAATGAGCAACCTTCTTTATTAATTACGAACCAGTACAAGGCGACTGAACTACAGCCGACGGTAACGATTGCGGTGGGTAATAACGTTTCACAAGCAGATATTGTGATAAAAAATCTAACTAATTTAAATGACTTATATACGGCGGCCGATGATTTGTATCGCATTGACCATCAAACGCTCCGCCTTTGGCAGTTAGTCTTATTAGTGATGGTGCTCATGACAGCTGGATTACAGGTGTTGATTGCTACCTTTTGGCTAACCCCAATTTTAGCAGTGATTATCCGGTCCTTAGTTACCTGGTGGATTAAACAAAGCACCCGTTGGCAAAGCAAACATCGTTAAATGAATTTAGGGGATAGGTATCCAATTTGTTGGGTGCCTATTTTTCGTTTGATTACCGGCCGGTCAATTGACAGGTGCTGTGGAAAAGTCTAAAATAAAAGCTGTGCCTTAGGGTACGTGGATACTATTTGTAGATTACTCTCTACAATTAAATGGGAGAGACAAGATGACTATTTTTATGTTGATTCTTGTGTCGCTTATTGCAATCGTAATCGGGGGTTATTTTGGTTACCGTCGGGCCGATAAGGTCATTAATCAGCGGTTATCAGATGCTCATAAAAATGCAGCAGATATCACAAAACAAGCAACAGTTGAGGCAGAACAATTAAAAAAGTCGACCTTAGTTGAAGCGCGTGATGAAAGCCAACGTTACCAAGATCGGATTGAACGGGAACTTCAGGAGCGTCGCTCAGAAGTTAAACGTCAAGAAGATCGTTTGGTAAGTCGTGAATCTGTCTTAGATAGAAAAGATGCTTCCTTACAAAAGCGGGAAGATGTGATTGCTGAAAAGGAACGCAAACTTGATCAGCAAAAGCAAAGTGTGAACGATAAACAAAAGCATGCAGAAGCCTTGTTAGAAGAGCAAGAGACCAAGTTAAATGCGATTGCGCAGTTAAGCCGTGAAGAGGCGCGTGACCGTATTATAACGGAGACTAAGGAAGACTTAGTACGGGATCGAGCTGTTATGATTAAGGAAAGTGATGCCCAGGCAAGTGCGGAGGCTGAAAGACGGGCTAAGAATTTGGTCGTCGATGCCATTCAGCGTTCTGCAGCTGATATGGTTGCCGAAACTACGGTATCAGTAGTTAACTTACCTAACGATGATATGAAGGGACGAATTATCGGGCGCGAGGGTCGTAATATACGGGCCTTAGAAACTGTAACGGGAATTGATGTCATCATTGATGATACTCCTGAGGCAGTCGTCTTGAGTGGGTATGATCCTATTCGTCGTGAAGTGGCAAAGAATACGTTGGAAAAGTTAATTGCCGATGGTCGGATTCATCCGGCACGGATTGAGGAAATGGCTGAGAAGTCACGCAAGGAAATGGATGAACATATCCGTGAAGTTGGTGAACAAGCTGTCTTTGATTTAGGTATTCATAATATGCATCCGGACTTGATTAAAACGGTTGGACGATTAAACTACCGCACAAGTTACGGACAAAATGTTTTGGTTCATTCTATCGAGGTTGCAAAATTGACCGGTCTGTTGGCGGCCGAGTTAAATGAAGATGTTACGCTTGCTAAGCGCGCAGGATTGTTGCACGATATTGGTAAAGCAGTTGATCATGATGTTGATGGATCGCATGTTGAACTTGGGGTGGAACTGGCAACAAAGTACCATGAGCGCCCTGAAGTAATTAATGCGATTGCTTCTCATCATGGGGATGTGGAAGCTGATTCAGTAATTGCTGAGTTAGTAGCAGCAGCAGATTCGATTTCAGCTGCTCGACCTGGGGCTCGTTCAGAGTCGCTTGAGAATTATGTACAACGGTTAAAGCAATTGGAGAATATTGCGAATAACTTTAATGGTGTTGAAAAGTCATACGCTATTCAAGCTGGTCGTGAGGTTCGGGTAATTGTTGAACCGGCAGCCGTTTCCGATTTGGAAGCGACAGTCTTAGCACATGATATCAAGGACCAAATTGAGGATGAGCTAGACTATCCAGGCCATATTAAGGTTACTGTGATTCGTGAATCACGGTCAGTTGAATACGCAAAGTAAGAGAAAGGGTGTGTCATTTAGACGCATCCTTTTTTGTTAGTCCATCGTTAATAGGGATGTCAATGCATTGACAACTAACGCAACCTTAAAAAGGAGGATAACATGACCGTACAAACGAAATCTCAACAAAAAGCCGGGCTGACTGCTAAACCAAAACGGGTCCAATATTATGGACAAGTAGCGGGGCAAACACAACTCCAACAAGTTCGTTCACTTTTTGTACGTGACCATGTAGGCTTTGAAGAATTGGTCGCCTTAGGGCAATTATTTGAGGCTTTGGGACAAGAACAAAAAATAAGTCACATTTTGGTAACTGAGCAAAAAGTATGGCCAATGCCAAATTAAAAGGGGGGATTGGATGAAAACACTACAACTATCCTTTTTATGTCATGAAGGTAAGCAAGGGCTGAAGCGCAAAGAGTTCAAATTAGAACGGGTAAATGAAAATTTAACGGCAGAAGAGGTTAAACGAGTAGCGTTACAGTTGAGTCAATATGATTGGATTGTGGATGGTCACCGAGAACCGCGGTGGAAAAAGGTACGCAGCGTGATGGCAGCCTATATTAAAACGGAGACGATTCCCTTAGTTGAGGTTAACCTAGCGTAATGACTGTTAATTTGAATAGCAAAGAGTAGGTTTTTATCTGGTGATGCGGTATAATGTACTTATTCAAAGTGCTGTCAAGTCGTATATAATGAACACATTATCATGAGACACCTTGGCAACTTGATAGAAAAAGCACCCTAACGCGCAGGGTGCTTTTTTGCTGTCTAAGAAGTTTAAGTTTTAGAAGGGGCTAGCGGTGATCACCATTGGTGACCGGGTTAGGAATGATAACATAGTCAACTTTGGTTAAATCACTAAGGACACGACCGCCAGCATAGGAAATAGCAGATTGTAAATCTTCTTGCATTTCACGGAGGGTGTCATTGATCTTACCGCGGTAAGGTATCAAGAGTTTCTTACCTTCGACGTTTTTATATTCTCCTTTTTGGAATTGAGAGGCAGAACCAAAGTATATTTTATACATGGTGCCGTCTAATTCCATGATGTCACCTGGGCTCTCTTGGTGGCCAGCAAAGAGGGAACCAACCATAATCATGGTTGCCCCAAACCGGATTGATTTTGCTAGGTCGCCATTATAACGAATGCCACCGTCAGCGATGATGGGTTTCGTCGCTACTGCGGCACAGTTGGCAATGGCTGCTAATTGCCAACCTGCCGTACCAAACCCAGTTTTTAATTTAGTGATGCAGGCCATACCTGGACCAACACCAACCTTGGTTGCATCCGCACCGGCAGCTTCTAAGGCGATGACCGCATCTGGGGTAGCAATATTACCAGCAATGATGAAACTTTCAGGCAAATGGTCCTTAAGGTAGTGAATCATGTTGATAACCGAATCAGCATAGCCGTGGGCAATATCGATAGTGATGTATTCTGGAGTTAAGTTTGCGGCTACTAATTCATCGACGAAGGCATATTCAGCCTCCTTGACCCCAATTGAAATGGAGGCGAAGGTACCACTTTCATGGGCCCGTTCGATAAAGGCAGCTCGCTTTTCTGGTTCAAACCGGTGCATGACATAGAAATAATCAGCTTGCCCCAGTTGAATGGCTAAATCTTCGCTGATGACGGTTTGCATATTGGCAGGAATGACAGGTAATTTAAAGGTGTGTGGGCCCAAGGTAACACGGGTATCAGCCTGCGAACGGCTGGTCAATACACATTTTTTGGGAATTAATTGAATATTTTCATAATCAAAGACTTCATGGTTAGTCATTAAGTTGGCCTCTTTCAATATTCGTGTTTTACGTTTATTGGTTGCTTTCAAGCAACCAATAACATATTATATACGAACTAAAAGTAAAAACAAGAGGTTAATTTGCTGATAAAAAGAACAAATAGTGAAAATAAGGACGTAAGTTGAAAAATTTGGTATAATTAGAGTTAGTCAATTTCGGGGTCGTTACGGAATCGACTGTCATTGTTCGAGCTAGTATGGCGCTTAGAGGTTGTGTCTCTATAATCCACTCAGTAGAATTAACTGCAAACAATTCAAACAACTACGCTGTCGCTGCTTAAAAACCAGCAGGCGTGATCGTCTTTAATTGTGATTACCGGTTATCTGACGGTTTTATAAATTAGTAATCTGCGCACCTTAGTTTCCGGCTGGAGCTAAGGTGAAGAGGATAATCAGCCTAGTTAAGGGATCGCCGTGTTGTGTGGCGTGCCCTTAATGAATGTTAAGTAGCATGACTATGAGCGTAGAAGTATTAGTGGCGAAATGGCAGGACAGGGGTTCAACTCCCCTCGGCTCCATTCGTGTAGATTATACACATTTATGAATAAACCGCTCTAGGGCGCTGTTGTTAGCTATACATCAGACTCTAGAGCGGTTTTTTATTTTGAATAAAAGTTGATTTATTGTCGCCAATTATACGTTAAGTTAAAATTAACATGTCTATTCTAAATTGAGCAGTTTATAGACATGCTCGGGTCTGGTGGTACAAACAACTAGTAAAGTGTCTTTTTAGTTGTTTAAAGGTGAAAAATGAAGATTTTTAGAAGTCAGTGGTGCTCTTAGTTGACAACAACCATGATCCATCATCTTGTTTTACGAATTGCAAAGCAACTACAGAACCAAAGTTTCCATCAATGTTAGTCCAACCATCTTGCTTCACAGTCATACCATTTACAGTAACTTGAGATGAAGTATTAGGCTTACCATACTTAGCCTCGATGTCCTTTAGACTTACGCCGCCTTGCCCTGTAAGAGCATCACCAACGGCAAGAGAATTATATTCTTCTTCTGTCCACTTGTGAGTTTGATTTAAATTAGCGCTAGTCTTGGTTTTTGAGCTACCAGATTCAGTACTAGTAGAGACGGACTTAGTGGCGTGATCAATCGCATTAGAGTACATGCTTTGGGTAACAAGCACAATACCAACGGCAATGACAGACAATACTGTACCAATAATTGCTAACAACTTCGTCTTGTGCAAGTTAACTAACAAAGCGATAATTCCCAAAATAATACCAATGCCGGCAAAAATAGCAGCAACATTATTAACAATAGGAATCCACGACATAACAAGTCCTAATGCCCCAAATACAATAGAGATAATCCCTAGTGCCTTACTCTCAGGAGCCTTTGGCGCTCCAACTTCTTTACTACTCATATTAATGAGCCTCCAAATTTTTTTGACAGCTTTTTAAGTCTTCAGCCTATTGGACCTCTATATCCCAAATGTGAGTGCTTTTTATTGTTTAGATGCTGTGGCTTTAATAATCAACTGGGTTACTTGTTTTTCAACGTCGTCATTCCACCTAGCCAAAGCAAATGCAGTTGGCCACACATCCCCATCATCAAGTTTAGCATATTGTTCAAAACCAAGGGTAGAGTAACGAGACTCAAACTTATCTTTATCCTGGAAGAATAAGACGATTTTATTATCATCGTTCGCATAGGCCGGCATACCGTACCATGTTTTAGCATGTAACCTAGGTGCAAGTTCATGGACTAAATCGTGAATCTTTGCCGCCATATATGCACTTTCAGGTGCCATTTGAGCAATTAACTCTAAAGCATCAGCTTCTGGGTTCTTTTTGCTACGCTTGTTTTCCTGCTCACGTCGTAATTCTGCTGCCCGTTCCTTAAGTGCCCGTTTTTCGAAAGCTGAAAAGCTAATTTTATCTGTCATCTTAAATTCTCCTATTATGAGATAGTGTTGGACATACTGTAGGCATACTTACAACCTGGCATTTAGTGTATGTATGCCGTCTGGTTGACGGCTGAATCCTACTGATTAACGTTTGCTAGCCATCCAAAGGCTAAGGCAAAAATTAAAAGGGCGACAAAGGAAACTACCACCAAGATAAACATGGTCAAGCCCGCCCGGTTCCAAGTTGCTTGGATGGCTTGAAAAGTTCGAATATCTTCAGCACGATTAGTGTAGGAACTCTTTTTCCAAGCCCATTCTTGACCCTTAAAGCCAACAACAAACATCCAGATAAGATTGAAACCTGGAATCATGCAAAGAAGGGGAAGATAAGACTTGTTACCAAAGCCCCAAAAAATACTATACAAGAAGGCTCCCCAATTCCAGCCTTTAACTTCTGCAGGTACTTGTTCATAGTTATTCATGTTACACGTTCTCCAACTCTAAAAAATCAGCTTTTAAAGACATCAGCTTTGGTCCTATCTAGTTTAATATAAAAAATAGCTATTATAAATAAAAACTTGTTAGAGGAAACAGGGTGGAGTAAAGAAATAGATAGGTTAGCAAGCCAATGCCTTTAAATAAGACTGATGTTTAATGAAACACTTGTGAGTTGTTAATCGTTAGTAAGGTAGGCGTCAAGAAACAAGGTTGCTGATCAGTAGATTAGGAGGACAGGCAAGGATGGTAAAGATTAAAGCATACGGGATTGATTTATCAAATCATAACCAGGTGAGTCTGGGCCAGATGCGAAAACTGTATCAAGAAGGTGCACGTTTTATGATTGCAAAGATATCGGAAGGCACTAGCTATGTTGACCCCTTGTTTATACAACATGTTAAAAACGCAAAAGCGGTTGGTATGCAGGTTGCTGGCTATCATTTTGCTCGTTTTGCGGGGGATGAAAAGCGGGCGGTTAAGGAGGCTGACTTTGCTGTTAATTTGGCTCAGCGTACCTTAGCCTCGGGGGCGTTGATTGCCTGTGACTATGAGTTAGATGCTAGCTCTTCAAGAAGGGCTAATACGGTCGCAATCAAAACGTTTATGCGGGTGGTGAAGAATCGAGGTTATGCCCCCATGTACTATTCTTATAAACCCTATACAGATAGCCATGTTGATTTAGCAAGTATTTTAAAGGAATTTCCTAAGGCAGTGTGGATGGCCGGCTATCCGCTGGCAAACCGACCGGCATATCAAGTAGACAATCTCTTTAAATGGTTTCCAAGCGCTCCGGGCATTCAAATTTGGCAATATACCGATAATTGGCATGGTTATCATGTTGATGGTAATGTCTTGATTGGTGATTGGCCGGTAACAGAAAGTGTAGTCAAACCAGTTAAAGCTAAGGCAGGACAACTGTCATGCACTGCTACCTACACCGTTCGTCCTGGCGATACATTGACGGAAATTGCCAAACGCTTTGGCTCAGATTGGCAGCGGTTAGCAGATTTAAATGGACTTATGAATCCAAACTTGATTAAGGTTGGTCAAGTGCTTACTTTACCCTGTCATGGCAAGCAGGACATGCGTAGACGGGATGGCTTTAAAGTTGGTCAGTGGGTTAGGCTGCAGCCGTATGCTCAACGTTGGCAGACTGGCCAGCAAATTCCGGCCTTTGCCAAAAATAAAACATATCGCATTTTACAGGTTAAACCGGTTAATCAATCTATGAGTCGGCAGGCTCTGTTATTAGCGGGTGTGATGTCCTGGGCTTTAGCTCAAGATGTACAATAGAAAAAAAGGGGTAGGTCAGCTTTATAGGCGGACCTACCCCTTTTTATGTCAGTACCGCACGAAATAGGATACTTTCGAATACAAATAAAAGGTTAAAATTAGGGTTTTTTGTGTACTTTAACTAAGAAACCAGTATAGAATATGAGAGTGAATTTTGAAAGAGGGTTTTGAGTAGGGGCCTCTTTCATAGAACTAATTTGCTGGAGGACTTATGAAAACCGTAATCAAGCAGAATTGGCGACAATGGACAACAATTCTCATTTTCTCGTTGCTTATTTTGATTCCACAACTTTATCAGCCGGGTCATTTAATATTTGGTGTGGATGGTGTATTCCATTATAACCGCTTTTATGATGCATACATGCAAATAAAAGAGCACAACTTTCAACCGTTTATTATGATGTATGGCTTCGGACAGGTTGGAAGATATATTAATGTGATTTATTCGCCCTTACTGGCCTATTTAGCTGGGGGCATATTATTTGTGGTTAAATCATATTATAAATTGCAGCTAATATTAAATTTTTCCGTTCTGCTTGCGGCTGGATTAAGCATGTATTATATGCTTGCAGTTGGTAAACTTAGACGGCAAGTGCAATTATATGGTGCGCTTAGCTATATGCTATCTTTTCCAGTAATTGCTTGGATATTTGGACAGCAATTTACCGGTGTTGGAGCTGCTTTTCTGCCCTTAGTGGGGGCGTTAGCTATTAGGTTAGTAGTAGATAAAACAAAACCAGTAATAGTTGTCGAAATGATAGCTATTATGACCCTGATTATTCAAACCCACGTTTTGTCTGCTGTCTTAGCCGTTATATTGATGGTCCTGGCATATGCATATTCGGTGATAACGAATCCCAATCAAAGATTGAAGACGTTTGGTAAGATTGCTTTATCAGCGGTTATGACATTGATTTTAACAGTTAATATTTGGGGTGCTTATCTCTTTATTAATGTTCAAGATGCAATTCTTCCACCGTTTCCATTTGCTTATCGGCAACAGCGTCTTATGAATTGGAATTTTCAAGATAAGTTTACTGCCCCAACCATTCTGATGTTGACGGCTCTTTTCATGGTCTTGTTTTGGACTTACCGTAAATCAGTTGATAAAGGTAGTCAGTATATTGGCTACCTTGGTGTAGCATTTTTATTGTTGGCTAGTGGTTTATTACCAATTGACTTCTTGGTGAAGAAAATTCCAGCCGTTGCTATTTTACAGTTTCCATTTAGGTTGGCGCCGATAGGAATAATGTTAATTACGTATGCTGGCTTAAAGGCCTTAGAAAAAGGGGCGATGTCTCAGGGAATAAGGATGGTTTGGTTAATCTTTGTAAAATTATTTATTCTTATGGGAATATTCACGGTCACTAATCAATTTAATATCTTGTTAAATGATTGGAATAAGCCAAAGGGCGCGATCCCCTATTATTACACAACCTTAGATGAGCGAGTTAATAAACCGTTTGCCGTTCAAGAAGCGTTTGCGTCACATGACCTAAGTAAACCTTGGTCCATGATGGCAAAAACGGTCCCAGATTATCTACCTAAAACAAGTGATGCAGATAAGTTATATCAGGCTATCGATCAAGTTCCGATTGTACGCAAGATTGAGCAATATTATCTAACGAATCATGACTTTAATAAGGCTGTTCGTAATAAAAAGATTTATATTACCTGGAAGCAAAAGCAAGCAGGGACGGTTAATCTGCCAGTCGTACATTATCAAGGCACCCAGTATGTCTTAGATAATAAAAAAGTAGGTACTAATGAGGTTAAAACAGGCCCGGTTGGAACTAGTCAAATGCAGGTGTCAAAGGGTCAACATCAGGTTGCTGTAAGCTATCGGGTTCGGTAAGGATTACTAAACAAATTACTACTTATCAATAGTCAAAATTGAAAATAACTAAATTAAAAAGGAGCAGTCTCTGACTGTTCCTTTTTTAGTCTAATTTATCTAAACCATATTAGTTAATGGCCAACTTCCCAGTGAAAACCAGGGTCTAAGGTTCCGCCTGGTGGAATAATGTGGCTGTGCCCTTTACGGGTTTGCCAAGTAAAGCCATCTTGAACTTCCCAACGCCGAATACTGGTGTTATTCACGTTACCACTTGGGCCTCCTAAATCCGCTTGAGCTGGTTGAGCTTGGACAGCTTGATTTGGGGCTGGTTGAGCAGCCACGGAAGGTTGTGATATGGCACTACTAGAACTAGCTACAGTTTCGTCATCGGTTTTTGGTTGAGGAGCGCTATATCTAGCAACGGTGTTAGTTGCCCGACCACTGGCATAATCAATGTCTGCATTAGGCGACACGTTATCGAGGCTGACCACTGTTAAGAATTGATCAACAGTGGTTTCTTTAGGTGAATTAAGCTTAATTGGAATAAGGTTTCCTGCACTATCAATACCAACATACTGTAATTCGATTTTTCTGGGATATAATTCACTTCCCTGATAAATTGGTGTGACCTTGTAATCTAACCAATGATTCGGATGCTGGTGGAGCCACTTATCAAGTCCAGTCTCGTAAAAGAGTATGGCATCATGATTTTTTTCATCGAGCCCCTGGTAATTTCCAGCATTGAGCCAGTTTGTTTCAGCGGTTAAATTTTTAGCTTCAGTATTTAAACCGCTAAATTGATAACTGATTAAATGACCACGGGTCATAAGCTATGCTTTTTGGGTGCCGTCACCATAATAGAATTTATAGTTATGCCAGCCAGCGGGATTATAGGTAATTTCTTTATCTCGTTTACTATGCGGCTTATGTTTTTCCTGAAGTTGAATGTGGGCATAGGTTGCCCGATTTTGATCGTCAAGAGACCCTAATTTTAGTTGTCTTTTATTTTTAAAAGGCAAGGTAGCCTCAGTATATTGACGTTCTTTTTTATTGATAGATGCCAAGCGGGCTTGTTCTTTAGCACGTTTTTCAGCTGCTGCTTTTCGCTTCTGGGCTGCCAGTGAACTTGCCTCTTGTGCTTTGGTACGGTCACTCTCAGAAGGAGAAGCTGGTTCGGTAGGTACAGAAGCAGCTAATAAAAACACGGCTAAGCCGATGACTCCTAGATATTTTGTACGTCTCGTAATGGGGGTATGACGGACAAAATGCTGCTTAGCAGCTAAAACTAGTCCACTAATAAGTGCGCCGAATCCCAATAAACCGACGCAGGCTATAAAGGTACTCATATTAAAACTCCTTTTAGATTCAGCTTTTTAGAACTTCCGTCTCTGGTTCAGGCGTCTTATTAGTGGAAACAAACTGATTATGATACTTAGCATAATTACGGTGAGAAGAGGGCTTAAATCAGCTCTTTAATAATTACCTAGTGAAAAGAAGGTCGTCACGGTTATTCATAGATTAAGAGAATAAAACCCACTAGTTTATATTAGTTTACCTGACCCATCGATCTTCCTCAATAGTGTACTATGACCGCCCGCAAGAATAGATTTTATTTCTTTGGCAAAATGGGTCCTGCTAATGGGACGTAAATGGCGGACATACGGAAACCAGGTTAGCTTACTTAGAATTAAGCCGGGTAGGTAAGAACTAGGACGAGCAGAGTCAAAAATAAAGCCAGGATAGACGATATAGGTACGACCTGGTAAGGTAGCCTGACATTCAGCTTCTACCTGGCGTTTTGTGGCTAGATAGGAACGCATAAAGAAGGGAGCAGTGTTAGCCGAGATATAAAGAAAGTTGGGCTTAGGCCTGTCAATAAGGACAGCTAAGAGGTCACGTGCAGGTTGAATGGTACTGTTTTGGTAGGTGCGACCTTGATTAACATTAGGAAAGAGAATGCCCACAGCATCGATGACCCAGTCCGCATCAGCAACAATGTTTTGCCAAGTGCTGGGACGACTAAGGTCGACTACGTGATAGTGGGTCTGGTCATCAGGCTGGGGCTTAAAGGGATGGCGCGACAAACTATGGACGTCATAAGAAGCTGTCGGTAGTTCTTGAATGATACCTTGACCGACAAAGCCGGTTCCTCCGGCAATGACTATTTTTTGCTTAGGTTTTTGCAGCATGATAACCTCCTTGGCACGGAAAAAAGCTGGCCTGACGAATTAGTCAAACTTATCTTCAGTATACACGAGTCCTTAATACGTAAATTGAAACAGTAAAGAGAGTAAAGGCGATTTATTTTGGCAAAATTTTTCTCCTGATTAGCCTAGATATTAGAAAAAAATAAGGAAAGCTAGTCTGTATAAAAATGCTGAACTAGCAGGATAAACTGAATAAAAATCACTTATATCTGTATAAAAATGGGTAAATTTACATTTTGGGAAAACGTTTTACTAATAATACGCGAAAGCAATGTGTAAATGTGCAAACTTTTATACCGAGATGGTAATAGTTATCATGCATGTGAAAAAGTACACTTTGTCTTGTAATAAAAAGAAAGCGCTAACAAAGCGCCTGCTACAAGTATTTTAGGAGGAAGATACGATGACTAAGCCAGCGATTCAAGTAAACTCTGAAATTGGTAAGTTAAAGAAGGTCTTGTTACACCGTCCCGGTGCAGAAATTGAAAACATTACCCCTGACACGATGGAACGTTTGCTATTTGATGATATTCCCTTTTTAAAAATTGCCCAAGATGAGCATGACTACTTCGCCCAAGTATTACGGGATAACGGAGTTGAAACAGTTTATATCGAAGATTTGTTAACTGAAACCTTGGATAGTGATCCTGAACTGAAACATTCTTTGATTGACCGTTACTTAGACGAGCACGGTTACACCAAGAGCAAGACACATGATGAAATTGCCAAGTACCTACTATCCTTTGATAATCGGCAATTAGTCAACAAATTATACACCGGTTTGCGCCGGAATGAGTTTGACTTTAAGGTAACTACCTTACACGATGTTGCCGGGCATGACGCTGAGAATCCATTCTTATTAGATCCCTTGCCCAATGCCTACTTCACCCGTGATCCTCAGGCATTTATCGGCAATGGGTTAACAATTAATCACATGACCTTCCCAGCACGGCAGCCTGAGTCACTCTTTATAGAGTATGTGATGAAGTACCATCCAACCTTTGCTGATAACGCTAAGGTTTGGCAAAATCGTGATCGTGATTCCCGCCTTGAGGGTGGGGATGAATTAGTTTTGAACGGTCACGTGATGGCCATTGGGGTTTCGCAGCGGACCTCTAGCCGGTCTATTCAAGACCTCGCCCAAGAGCTCTTTAATAATCCCGATTCAAACTTTGACACCGTTGTGGCGGTTGAAATCCCCCATAACCATGCCATGATGCATTTGGATACGGTCTTTACCATGGTTAACTATGATCAGTTTACAGTCTTTCCTGGCATTATGGATGCAGATAGCAAGATGAATATATACATCTTGCATCCTGATCAGGAAGGTGGCGTGGCTCTAGAACATCGAACTAATTTGAAGGATACCCTAAAGGAAGTCTTAGGACTTTCTGAAATTGACATGATCGAAACTGGTAATGGTGATCCGATCATTGCTCCACGTGAACAATGGAATGATGGTTCAAATAACTTAGCAATTGCCCCAGGTGAAGTCATTACCTACGACCGTAACTACGTCTCAATTAAGTTGATGCGAGAACACGGCTTAACTGTTCATGAGATTCGGTCAAGTGAACTGGCTCGTGGCCGTGGCGGTGCACGTTGTATGTCACAACCAATCTGGCGTGAAAATATCTAGGCCTTAGTAGTGCCTGGATGATTAAGAAAAGTAAATAAGTTTAAAACAAAAAGGAGCATAGCATTATGACAGATACGTTAACTACCCTAAAGACCTTACAAGGACGTTCACTATTGAAGGAAAAGGACTTTACCCCAGCTCAATTACAGGCCATGATTGACTTTGCCTTGAACTTAAAGCATGAAAAGCAGACTAAGGGCAAGGTAACCAAGTACCTACATGACAAGAGTATTATTTTACTCTTCCAAAAGACCTCAACGCGGACCCGGTTGTCATTTGAAATTGGGGGTGATGAGCTAGGTGCTTACACAGTCTACATCGGTCCAGATTCAAGTCAATTTGGTAAGAAGGAATCCGTTGAGGACAGTGCCCGTGTCTTCGGTCGCATGGCCGATGGAATTGAATTCCGTGGTTTTGCCCAAGACGATGTTGAGACTTTGGCTAAATACTCAGGGGTACCAGTGTGGAACGGATTGACTGATGAATGGCACCCAACACAAATGATTGCTGACTTTATGACGATTCAAGAGAATTTTGGTCATCTTAAGGGCTTGACCTTGACCTATGTTGGTGATGGGCGTAACAATATGGCCAATTCACTATTAGTAACCGGAACAATGTTGGGGGTAAACGTGCATATTGTAGCCCCTAAGGAGCTTCAGCCAGCCCAAGAAATTCAAGATATTGCAGCTGGTTATGCTAAGGAGACGGGCGCAGAGCCAATGATTACTGATGATATTGATGCGGGTGTCAAGGGATCAAACATCCTTTACACTGACGTTTGGGTATCAATGGGTGAGGACAACTGGGAAGAACGGATTAAAGAATTACTCCCTTACCAAGTCAACATGGACATGATTAAGAAGACTGGTACGCCTGAAGGCGAATTGATCTTCATGCACTGCCTCCCTGCCTTCCACGATGATCAGACGACCTATTCTAAGGACACCTTGGCCAAGTATGGTGTTGCTGAAATGGAAGTGACTGACGAGGTCTTCCGGAGCAAGTTTGCCCGCCAATTCGACGAGGCCGAGAACCGTAAGCACTCAATCATGGCCATTATGGCTGCCACCTTGGGCGACTTATCACTTTACCAAGCAAACTAGGCAGGTGAAGCAAAATGGACGATACAAAGATTAATGAAGGTGGTGTTTCCTTACTCGCCTTAATTATGCTGGTGATTAGTTCGGCGATTGGGGCTGGAATCTTTGACTTGACGTCGACGCTAGCAACCGCTGCGACGCCAGGGGCGGCCTTAGTGGCTTGGTTAGTAACCGGCATAGGGGTTTTTTCCCTGGCGATGAGCTTTAAAGCGTTGGGGGCAGCCAAGCCAGAGTTAACTGGTGTTTCAGATTATGCGCGGGCAGGCTTTGGCGATTTTGCTGGTTTTATCTCCGGCTGGGGCTACTGGTTGTCAGCTTGGCTAGGTAATGTGGCCTTTGCCACGATGTTAATGTCGGCAATCGGTTACTTTGTGCCCAGTTTGAAGTCTGGTAACTCAGTCTTAGCCATTGTCATTGCTTCCTTAATTTCGTGGGCCTTGACCTTTCTAGTGACGCGGGGAATTGAAGGGGCAGCCAAAATTAATACGGTGGTGACCATTGCAAAATTAATTCCACTGGCGGCTTTCATTATCTTAGGCATCATAATGTTTAAAATGGACGTCTTTACCGCACACTTTTGGGAAAACTTTACAACAAATCTATCACAGATTCATTATGCACCGGCTACCGGAACTGGTATTTTTGATCAAGTAAAGGGTTGCTTAATGTCCTTGATGTGGGTCTTTGTTGGAATTGAAGGAGCGACCATGATGGCGGGACGAGCACGTAAAAAGTCTGACGCCGGGAAGGCAACAGTTATTGGCCTTCTCTCTTTGTTGGCAATCTATGTGGTCATTTCAATGCTTCCTTATGGTTTTTTGACGCAAGAACAATTAATGAATATTGATCATCCAGCCTTGACCTATATTGTTGAAGATATGATTGGCCCAGTGGGGGGTGCTTTTGTCAGCATTGCCTTGATCATCTCAGTTTTAGGGGCGTGGTTATCTTGGACAATGTTGCCCGTTGAAGCAACCTCATTGATGGCCAGCCAAGGTCTCTTACCAAAGTGGTTTGGTAAGCTGAATGCGCGTCGGGCACCCGCTAATTCCCTGTACTTAACCCAGGTTTTAGTACAACTGTTCTTGATATCGCTCCTGTTTACAGATCAAGCCTATAATTTTGCCTTTTCTCTTTGTACGGCAGCCATTGTTGTTTGTTACGCTCTGGTAGGTGCTTACCAAATTAAACTAGCCTGGGAACGACGTTCAGTTAAGATGTTTATTCCTGGATTCTTAGCCTTAGTCTTTGAAGTGGTGGGAATTACCTTTGCCGGTTTGCAATTCTTATGGCTATGTACGATTGCCTATGTATTAGGTTTTGCCTTTTATTATCGGGCCCGCAAAGAAGCAGGGAAGACAGTATCTAAGTTGGAATGGCTCATGATTACTGTGATTACCATATTAGCAGTTGGGGCTGTAATTGCCTTAATTAGTGGAAAGATTGGAGTTTAATAAAAATGAAAAGAATTGTCGTGGCCCTTGGTGGGAATGCAATTTTAACTGATAACCCATCAGCCCAAGCGCAACAAGCAGCCTTAAAAAGTACTGCCGAATCCTTGGTGGACTTGGTCAAAACGGCTAAAGAACCAGTACAATTGATTGTGACCCATGGCAATGGTCCCCAAGTGGGCAATTTGCTTTTACAACAAATTGATGGCTCTTCAGCTAAGAATCCGGCCATGCCTCTCGATACGGTTGGCGCTATGACCCAGGGTGAAATTGGTTTTTGGTTAGCAGATGCCTTAAACAACGCATTTGCGCAAGCGGGGGTCAATAAGGATGTGACAGCGATCGTGACAAGAACCTTAGTTGATGCCACGGACCCTGCCTTTAAGCAACCAACTAAACCGATTGGCCCCTTCTACACGGCCAATGAGATGCATGAAATGGTGGCCCAACATGCTGACTGGACCTTTGTTGAGGATGCTGGCCGTGGTTATCGCCGAGTGGTACCTTCTCCAAAGCCAATTAGTATTGTAGAAGCGCCAGCCGTGAGTGCCTTAAATAGCACTGATCAAGTGATTATTGCGGCTGGCGGCGGTGGGATTCCAGTTGTTACTCAAGATGGGCGTTTAACTGGCGTAGAAGCTGTTATTGATAAGGATTTTTCTGCAGCTAAGTTGGCAGAATTGGCAGATGCTGATGAATTGATTATCTTAACAGCAGTTAAATATGTTGCCGTAAACTTTAATCAGCCTAATGAACAAGCCTTAGGACAGGTATCTGTTAACCAGATGGAGACGTACTTGGCTGAAGGACAATTTCCAGCCGGTTCCATGAAGCCTAAGGTTGAGGCGGCGATTAGTTTTGTTAAGCAAACAGGGCGACCAGCGGTGATTACCTCTTTGGATAATGTGAAGGGCTATTTACTTAATGGTGATGCAACAATTATTAATCAGTAGATAGCAATGGAAAGGTGAACGTTGGTGTTAAAGGCCAACGTTCCCTTTTACCATATACGGTAAAAGATACCGAACCAGGCGAAAGTATGATGAGGTAAGCGTTAATGGAATATGGACCGGATAATAAACGGCAGGAAGACTTTTTTACGCAGTGGTTACACATATCTGATTTTGATTTATCCATTACACCAGCTTTTGCAGAACAGGCAGTACGTAATGGTATTGATTTAAAGGCTAAACATTTTGCGGTAGTCGTTGACCAGGCCCATTGGCCCAATCAAAAATTAAGTCGCTATGAATTTTCATTAGATCAACGGCGGCATGTCTACGTATTTTATGGTCAAGACCAGTTAGATGTTCTTTTAACAAGACTAGACAAGCAGGCCAAGATAGGCGTTAGTAACCGTCATTTTGATTTTTTTGGTGCAGTAACAGAGGCCCTCTTTGCGCTATGTTTTGTGAATTTGTCCTTGCAGACCTCATTAGTGAAATTTAACGAAGTAGCGCTATTTGAACCTATGTATGAATCAAATTTACGTTATTTAGACTTTGAAACACGGCTAGAAGAATTGGATTTTAATCAACGAGACCATGTCATGCTCAATACCCTGTGGGCTTATTTAACTGAGCAGTCAGGATTAAATACAGTCGCTAAAAATTTATCGGTTCACCGCCGGACGGTTGAATATCGTTTAAGTCGGATTCAAGAATTGGTTGACCTAAATCCACGCCAGACGGTTGATGCCAGCATACTTTTGGTATGTTGTCTCCGCCTGAAAACCAGACATCTGCCAATTCTGATGAATGAACTACGGGTATTATCAAATAGTATGTTGCCACGTGACTTAACTGCTCATTAGTTTAAAAAAAGGGCCTGTAGCACCTTATACAGGTCCTTTTTTGATTTAGGAAAGATTTCCTTAAGTTATCTTAGGGTTAGGGGCCTGGGCTTGCTTAAAATTGGTTAAGCATATTAACCTTGTTTCTATCATCTAAATAGGAAGTCAGATTGGAAGTTAAAAAGGAGACACAGACATGAAAGTTCGTACGCTAACGTTGGCGGCCCTGTTTACAGCACTCATCTCTGTGCTGGCGCCACTATCAATTCCGCTAGGACCAGTGCCATTAACGATGCAAACCTTGATTATTCCTTTAGTTGCATCGATTACAACCCGGCGCATTGCACTTTTAGCCACCAGTGGCTACCTCTTAATTGGTGTAGCGGGTATCCCAGTTTTTGCAGGATGGTCAGCTGGCTTAGCAGCTATTTTGGGACCAACTGGCGGTTACCTTTTAGCCATGTTGATCTTCCCAGTGATGATTGGAACTGGACTTACTTGGTCGCGGCATTGGTCGATGATGGTCATCACCAATTTAGTGGCAGCCGCCCTACAATTGACGTTGGGGTCGCTTTGGCTGATCTGGCAGACCGGGATGCCAATCCAACAAGGCCTAATGACTGGCTTAGTAGCCTTCTTAATTCCAATGGGGATTAAAGTCACGTTGGTTGTAGTGTTAGCAAAGAGTTTAAAGCAGGTACTGCCATTGCCAATTGGAACTGAATCCTAAGCACTAGGTAGCAAATCAACTAGCAGGTGGGTTGTTGCTTGAATTGTGTTAAGCTTAAGTAACTGGGAAAACAACGTTTAAATGATTTTTGAAAGAAGTAGGGATATGAGTTCATGGCAATGATAATTATTGCTGGTTTATTTTTGCTAATCGGATACTTAAGTGGTAGTTATAGTGACCGCTTTCTCTTTTTAAAAGCCAGTTTAGCTTTACTCGTTATGTTGGTGTTGGCATTTTTTGCCATTGTGATGGCTACTGTGATTAATTACCTAGTGGTGGTTAAACTATTAGGGCAGAATATGGATGCCTTTACTTTTGGAGTTATGGATATATTATTAGCTGGGGTTTTTAATTTTTTCTTTGTCCGCTTTGTTTTTCGGTTAACGCGTAATGATAGTACCTTAATTGAGCTAGAAGAATACTATATTCAATGGACGACCATCTTTTTTACCCTTTATCAGTTCTTTACTTCATCACCATCGAACATGGAAAATGTGCGTAAGTTGTCGCTTTCAACGCGGGTGCTTAATATTGATTTATTAAATATTATTATTTTGCCGGTGCTACTAGTTAGTTGGATTGCGATTGCGATGACAAAGGTTTATTTAAAGGATCATCATAGCTAATAAAAAGACCTAAGTTGGGTTAAACTTAGGTCTTTTTAGTTAAAAAATAAACATGATGAGTGTGACTGCTAGGAGAACCTGGATGGTGATAGTCACTAGCCCATAGGACAATAATTTAGCGCCAGAGGCTTTAATAACGGACCATTTAAGGTTAAGTCCGATGCCAGCTAGGTTAATGACGCTGAAAAAGGAAGTCACTGATTTAGCGCCAGCAACAATTGGTTGCGGAAACTGCACCAGACTACCTAAAAGCATGAGGATTAAGAAAACATAAATAAACCAGGGGACTAGTTTAAACCCATTGACTTGCACAGCAGGTTTGTTTTCCTTTGCTTCTTTAACTTGGACAAACTTAGCCATGCCTAAGACGACGATGAAGAGGCAGATAATGCGTAACATCTTGAAGAGGGTGGCATAGACAGTAACGGAACCGTTGACTAAGGAGGCGGCACCAATGACTTGACCCACTGATTGGAGGGTGCCGCCGATTAGGGCACCAACTAAAAGCGAGTGGTCCTGGTAGAGTAGTGGTCCTAGTACTGGGAGGACAAAGAGTAATACAATTCCAGAAAGGGAGACAATGGCTACTGAAGTCCGCCGTTGGTTGTCACTAGCTGATATTTTGGGTGCGACCGCAGCGATAGCACTGGAACCACAAACGGCATTACCAGCGGCCATGAGAAGGCCAGCTTTTAAATCGACTTTAAAGATTTTGCGCCCCACCCAGTAAACTAGCAAGATGGTTGCTATCATTTGTAACAGAATGAAAATAACACCACCGAGGCCAATTTTTTGAATCGTATGCAACGTAATTTGAAAGCCTAAGCAGGCAATGCCAATTTCGATTGGATACTTTTCTGCCCAGAGGACACCTGCTTGCCAGCGGTCTTGAGTGAAGACGAGATTTCCTAAAACTAGTCCGGCCAGTAGGGCAATGGATTCAGCACCTAGCTGGGGCAAAAAATGGCCTAGCACTAGAGACAAAAGGGATAAGAGGACCGTTAAAACTAGTCCAGCATATTGTTTTCGTGAAAGTTGCATTAGCTTTCTCCTTAATAAGTGGTATATTTACAGTAATTATTTTATCTGGTTGTTCCCGGATAAGTAAAATGAATTATAGATATCTTTTTAATTAAAAAAACTAATGGGATTAGAGGGTAACGTTATGTTTACGTTATTAGAGACATTTAATGCAGTCTATGAAACGCAAAGTTTTACCAAAGCCGCTGAGCATTTATTTGTATCACAACCCACGGTTACAATGCGGGTGAAAAAATTGGAGGCAGAGTTTCAAACGCCCTTATTTGAGCGGCGGTCAGGGCAGGATGTACTGCCAACGAATGCAGCTAAGATCTTGTATGACCAGTTAAACGCAATGAAAATTAATTGGGAGAAAATTAAAGCTGAAGTGATGCATGAAAAACACAAACGGCTACCCTTTAAAATTGTGACGTCAAACAGTACCGCTACTAGTATTTTGCCTAAACTATTGCAGCATTTACTCCCTTATTTACCCAAGTTGAAGATTTCAATTGAAATGCACAATTCTGCCAGTGCCTTCGCCCTGATTGCGAATCATGATGCCCAGCTGGGAATTATTGAGCGGCCATTGAGCGATCCGTTAGTGAATTCTTTTGTGCTAGCAAAGGATCAGTTAGTATTAGCGGGTGATCCAAGCCAAGGCGTTTTCTTTATTCGAGAAATAGGGTCTGGCGTGAATTACTACACCCAGCAGTACCTCCGCAATCATGCCATAAAGCCTGACCACATAATTACGGTAAACAATAATGATATTATTATTGCGCAGCTCAGGGCGGGTCTCGGCCAATCCGTAATCTCTGATAAGTTTGTGACCTCAGATATGGCGGTGAGGGATCTAGGACCGGATTTTGTCCGGGACTTTTACGGTATTATGTATGCTCAAGAAAAGGATCCACTCATTTTAGAAATTGTTGACCATATTAGACAAGCCCTGCCATTGCCCTAATAGAGAGGGCTGGTTGGTTAATGATGGTCTATGAAAACTAGTGGTTTTTTAAAGAATTGCTTCCCAGCGAGGGGGCAATTCCTTTTGCTTATAGGTCTAATAAGTTTTTTTAATAGGAGAGGGCTTTAACTGGCAAGTACCCTACGTTTGCCTTGCTTTATATATGCAAAGGCAATCATATTAGATGGTCAAAAACTAGTTTTAAGACAAAAATGGTTATGGTGATTAATAATTGCACAGATATCATATTAGTTTATAATAGTAAACATAGGCGACTGTGGTGTTCAGTATCTAAAGGAGTCGTTGATTATTATTACTTACTGGTGTCTAGCCGGTAAATCGAGTATGGAGGAGTTTTATATTATGCGTAATGTTAAATTACTAAGTGCAGCTGTTTTGGCAACCACTGCTTTGGGGACAGCTTTACCAGTTGTAGCTAACGCTGCCGATGTTGCTAACTACAACACCACTGCGGGAGTTACCTTTACACCCAACACGGATAAGGTGGATCCGGTAAGTCCAGACCCAGATGAAAATGGTAAACCAGGTACAATAGATCCTAATAACCCAGTAGTCCCTGTAGATCCTGATGATCCTAATGACAAGAATCCGGTTGATCCTGATAAGGGTACTCAAGGGCCCCTATCAATTGACTATGTATCTGACTTTAATTTTGGAAAGCAAAAGATTTCTTCAAAAGATATGACTTACTTTGCTAAAGCTCAAAAGTTTGTCGATGATACTAAGCCACATGTTTTGTATGCGCAAGTAACTGATAACCGTGGTACAGGTCAAGGTTGGCAGTTAAATGTCAAGCAAGACGCAGAATTTAAGACGGCTGATGGCACAAACACATTGACAGGTGCTCAAATTGCTATTAAGGGTATGAATACAGCTACGCAAGATGGTAGTGCGGCCGGTCAAGTGCTTGCAGGTGCAGCCGATACACAATTGAAAGTTGGAGCGAACGTTCTGGCTATGAATGCCCCTGTTGACGCTGGTCAAGGAACATGGGTTGACCGTTTTGGTGCTGATACTGACCTAAAAAATGAAGCTGATACCAATGAAGATGGTGGTGCACGTGACGTAGATCAGGCCGTAACTCTATCTGTACCTGGTAAGTCAAATAAAATTGCTGATCAAAAGTACTCAACAAGTTTGACATGGACTTTGTCAGATACACCTGCTAACCCAGTTGCTTAATTAGACGGGAGTGGTGAACGGTGAAGATGGCAAAGAAAATGTGTAAACGATTAGGCTTAGTAGTTGCTGCTATGCTGGGAATGTTCAGCTTGCAAGGGCTACTTCCTAGTTATGCAAGTGAATTACCTTTTGCTGTCGAGCCAGCAACTCCAGCTAATCAAGTTAATCAGAAGGCTACTTATTTTGATTTAAAGTTAAAGCCGGGAGCTAAGCAGACGGTTTATGTTAACCTGCGTAATGATACTAAGGATGTAGTTGAAGTTGGCAATACGGTCGGACGGGCTTACACGAATACAGCCGGTGTTGTTCAATATGATAGTGTCAATAAAAAAGACTTAAAAACACGTATGGATGCAAGTTATAAAAAGCAAGGAGACTTGTTAGACATTGTAACTATGCCAAAGTCGATTACTATCCGACCACATTCCTCAGTTAAGGTGCCAATTGATATTCACATGCCAGAAAATGCTTTTAAAGGGGTGTTAGCCGGTGGGATTACTTTCCAGCAGACCAACGTGAAAGAGCAGAAACAAACGGCAGGTGCAAATGTCGTAAACCGGTATGCCTACACAGTTGGAATGGTTTTGCAAAATGACACAGCTAAGGTTAAGCCGGTGTTGAAACTTGGTAAGACGGCGGTAGCTCAATTAAACTATCGCACGGCTTTTATTGCTGACATCCACAATACAAAGCCCACCTTTGTGAATGGAGTTACCTTGACTGGTAAAATTTTTCGGGCTGGAAGTGATAAGGTTTTGTATGAGGTGAAAGCTGATAAGAAAAATGCTAAGCAGCTTGCCCCAAATAGTATCTATCGCCTACCAATTCCGTTAAATGGTGATCGTTTAAAGCCCGGTCGCTATCGTGTTGAAATTAAGATGGATGCCAATGACGGTCACTGGAAGTTTTCAAAGACATTCACTGTGGCTAAGTCAGAAGCGGAGCGCTTAAACAAGCGTGATGTGACGGTACACACAATTGCGTGGTGGGTTTGGTTAATTATTGCGCTGGTGGTTGTCCTGATAAGTGGTACTTTCTACTATCTGTGGAGGAGGCATAAACGTGAAAAAAATGATTAAGTGTTTATGTGCAATCTTAACAGTGACTACATTAGGGTTAGTAGTTCCGTTGGATGCCTATGCGCAAGCACCGGTATCACCAGATAATCCGAACATTGAAGTAGTTCCAGCTAAGAGTACTGTGACGGTTTCATTTAGTGATTCAGCAAAGATGGACAGTGGTCAAACAGAGAATGACAATCAAATTGGTGAAAATCAGGGTGGTCAAGTATCTGATAAACAGACGACTACGGTTGCGTCTCCAACTGATGGGATAACTGACACGGCTGAGGTCAAGCAGGTTGCTAATTCTGGTGTAAGCTTACCCGACACGGGAGAAGATACGCAAAAGGCAGCTACCATTTCTGTTTTAGGACTCTCTATGTTAATTGCTCTGGCATTGATGGGCCTGCAACATTTACGGACGGATAAAAATAAGTAGTTAGATTAAGAGATTATGAATAGGTCAGTTGCCTAAGTGCTATGAAGCATCTATTGGTAACTGACCTTTTTATTTAAAGTCGTTGAAGAAAGGAGGGGAAAAGATGGTGAAAAAAATTTGGTTGGCTCTATGTGTAGTTTTGGCAGTGGTAATGATGTCGACAGTTGCAAGCCCAGTCCAGGCGGCAATTTTAGCTGAGCCAAGAAAGATTAGCGAAATTTTCCCAGACGATAATTTTGCCCAAACAGTAGCTAATTGGTGGACAAATGGGAATGTTGATGCCGAAGTGAATCAAAATTACTTTGATGGATATAAGGACAAACCACTGTACTTGGCCGGAAAAGGTATCTCTAATCTTGAAGGAATTCAGTATTTCAACAATCCAACTGGATTAGATTTGAGAGACAATAACATAAGTGATTTAGGACCGATTGGGAAAGGAAATTTCACTAAAATTACTTATGTTGATTTACTTAATAATAAAGTTTCCTCTTTGGTACCGCTAGCTACCTCAGGGATGAACCCAACTGGTTTTTTGGGATTTGAAAACAATCAATTAGGGTCCTTAGAGGGGATTGAAAACATGACGAATCTAACATCTATTAGTATTCAAGACCAGAGTAATACTAGTGGTAATCAAGTTTCGGACCTGAATCCCCTGGCTAATTTAACGAAGTTACAAAAAATTTGGGCTAAAGATAATGCGATAACATCTTTGAAACCCTTAGCTAATTTGAATGCCTTACAGGAGGCTTACTTTGAAAATAATAAGCTAGCCTCAATTGATGGTATGCAGGGGAAAATAAATTTAATCAAGTTTAGTGTGATGAATAATCAAGTTGTGGACCTAGACCCACTAGTAGATGCAACTAGGTTACAAAATTTGTTTGTGCGGTATAACCATATTGAATCAATTTCAGTGTTGAATAAGCTGCCTGATTTGATTCAACTTGATGCAACCCATAATCGTATTTCTGATATTAGTGCGATTAATTTTGTCCACCAAGATGATCCTAATCCGGCCTTAGCCTTGTCGTATCAAGACATTATCTTGCCTGAACAAAGCTATACGACAGGAACCCCCTTGCTAGTCAAAAATAGTATCAGGGGATTACAGGAAGAAGGGATTTTACCACCGGCGACCTTCCCGGGTTCAAGTAAAATTACGGGAGTTGGTAATGATGAAATGTATCAAGTTGATCCCATGACTGCTTTACAGAGCGGTAGTTATGACGCAAATACTGAAACTGTTGCGTTTGATTTAAGTACAGGTGCTAAAAAGGCTTTTTATACCTTTAATAGTACGTCAAAGCATGATGGTAATTTTTCTGGTATTGTGACCATTCCGTTGACAGAGGAATTTAGTAAAACTAATTTATCTTGGGAAGATACAGCGGATAAAGCGATAACCAATAAAACGTTACCGCCCCTTGATTATAATGATCGTGGGGTAAATACTAAATTCTACTGGAAGGATACCGACCCAAATAAGACCTTGGCCTTTAAGTTAACTGACAAAGAGGGTAATGAAGTAGCGCCTTTAGCTTCAGTTGAGACTGGTGATGGTGACAAGACCGGGCAGTATATTGCCCACGACCTGCAAATTCCAGCTGATAAGTTGACCTATGGTTCACAAACCTTCACTGTAACGGTCTATGATGTGACTGGCGGAGCCAACCATGAAGTTGATCATATCACCTTGGTAGTTGATGTTACGGGTGCCTTACGGTTTGTCTCAGCTCCAGCAGCTTTAGATGGTGGGGAAAATAAGATTATCTCTGGTACCATTCAAAAGCGTCTGGAAAAGGCGACGGGTGACGAACCTTTAGTAGTAACCGATTCACGACAAACTAAAGCTCCTTGGGCCTTAGGCTTGCAAATTGATCAACCCTTTACGGCAGCAGGTGTTGTCTACAATACGCAGTTGCCAGGTGTCTTGAATTACCTACAAAATGGGGTACCAACCATGGTGCCAGATGGTAATGACATGACCCAGGTTTATCAACAGGTAACGCCAGTCAACGAACGCAATATTTCAGATGATTGGAATGCAACCAATGGTCCAGCAGTCATTGTGCCAGGAACTAAGGTATCTGCTGTTAAATACAGTGCCACCTTAACCTGGACTTTGATGGATACTCCTTTGAATGAATAGAACGGTAAAGAAAGAGCAGACAATGGGAGGTCTGTTCTTTTTTTATAGAAATGTTTATGATGTGAACTATATTTAAGTTAGCGTTAAGCTTCACTGCCAACAATGAAAAGGTTAGGAATAATTGTAGAGATTCCTTGTGCATGTAAATGAAAGACGAGAGTTAATGACAGTTAGTATTGGGTATTGGATAGTTTTTTTTGTGTTTGTTGTGGTCATGTTGGGGTTGGACCTAGGGGTTGTGCATCGTAAGGATGAAGTGCCAACCATGAAATCGGCCTTGTTGGAAACTGGATTTTGGGTCCTACTGGCTTTTATCTTTTGCGGTATTATTTGGGTGACCGCTGGTCAAGGGCATGCCATTGACTTTTTAACCGGCTACCTATTAGAAGAGTCCTTGAGTATTGATAATCTCTTTATCTTTATTTTAGTCTTTGCCTTCTTTGGGATTAAGCCACAGTATCAACACCGGGTTCTTTTTTGGGGGATCTTTGGGGCTTTGGTTATGCGCCTACTCTTCATTATCGGTGGAGCAGCCCTGTTACAACGTTTTGCTTGGTTGATGTACGTCTTTGGGGCCTTCTTGATTTATACTGGTGTCAGCATGTTCTTTAAAAAGGACCAAGAGCAAGATTTAGACCAGAATAAATTTATTCGATTCTTGCGCCGCATCTTACCGGTTAAAGATGATGTGCAACAGCCGCACTTCTTGGTGCATGAAAATGGTAAGACCTATGTAACGCAATTCTTGTTGGCCTTGATCTTTATTGAAGCGTCAGACTTGATGTTTGCTACCGATTCGATCCCAGCCGTTTTGGCGGTAACTCAGGATACCTTTATTGTAGTTACGTCAAATATTTTTGCCATTATGGGCCTGCGGTCATTGTATTTTGCCATTGCTGGTTTATTGCCAATGTTCCGCTACATCAAGTATGGTATTGCTGGGATTTTAACCTTTATTGGCTTAAAGATGGTCTTAAACGAAGTGGGCAAGATGTTTGGCTTGCCCCTTGAAATTTCAAATCTTACTTCATTAGGGGTAATTGTTGGCCTGTTGATTATTTCCATTGGTGCCTCAGTGATTGTTAGTCGAAATGAAGAACACACACATTGACACTAGTTCACATTTTTAAATAAGGAAGCCTTTGGTCATTGGCCAGAGGCTTTTTTATTAAGGTTTTTCTGGAATTTACCTTGGTCTCTCTAAATTCAAGATAAATTCCGTTAAGCTAGCAGTATAAACTGTTTCTGACTCAGCAAGGTAGCTTGAGCCTGCAGACCCCTGGACTAAGTGGGACGATAGGTGAGGACCAAGATAAGATGCAAATTAATTTATTATTTTCGATTGATGATCACTTTACTAACCAATTGATGACGACAATCTATTCGATTTACTTGAACTCCAGACAAAATAACCACTACACGGTTTATGTTGTTCAAGAGACACAACTTAAGCGACATGTAGAATTAACCGCCTTTTTTAATTACTTAGGTATTGACTATGTGCCCATTATTTTAGGGGCTAATGCATTTAAGGGAGCACCAGTATCCAGCCGGTATCCAAGGGCAATCTATTACCGGTTATTAGCCCATGAATACTTGCCCACAGATATAGATAAAATTCTTTATTTAGATGCTGATATTCTCTGCATTAACGATCTGAGTTCCCTTTACGAGCAGGATATTTCGGACTATCTGTATGCGGCAGCAATGCATACGGACATGTTAAAGTTGACCGGTCCGATTAATAAAATCCGTTTAGATAGTGATGTGGATTATTATTTCAATTCTGGGGTTCTGTTAATGAATTTGAACAAGATTCGTCAGGAAGTCAGTGCCGAAGATATCTTTAACTTTATCCGAGAGTATCGTCATCAGTTGCTTTTGCCAGACCAGGATGTATTGAATAAGTTGTATGGTGAAAATATGTTGCCCGTTTCGGATGCCCTTTACAACTATGATGTGCGTAAGGACTTTACGTATCAGATGCAGGGTGAGGGGCAGTGGTCCTTGGATTGGGTACTAGCTAACACAGTCTTTTTGCATTTTTGTGGTACGAAGAAACCTTGGTTGACGGATGCTACTACTAAATATGCAACGCTTTATAAGTATATTCGTCAGCAACTAGAGAAGCTCCTTGCCAGTCAGGCAATTGATCTTGTGACCGATTAGACCGATTAGGAGGATGAAATGCGTAATTATATTTTTGATTTTGATGGAACGATAGCTGACTCAGGTCAGGTAGCCATTCAGGCAACTCAGCAAGCTTTTGCCCAACATTTCTTACCTGTACCAGCAGCAGAGCTTGTCCAGGGATACATTGGACTACCAATCGAGGTTTTCTTCAAGGACCTACTACCAGATCAGTCCCAAAATGAGGCTGAATTTAATAGCTTGTTAGAGTCTTTTCGCCGTATTTACCAGGACTTATCTGGACAGTTAAAACTCTTTCCTGGCATGGCAGAGGTTTTGGCAACCCTAGCTTCAGAAGGAAAACAACTATTTATTGATACCAGCAAGTCATCAGCTGGCATTGAACGTGACTTACAAAGCTTGGAAATCAGTCATTATTTTACCGGTGTGTTAGGATCTGATGACGTCGCCGCCTACAAACCGGCACCGGCAGGCATTCATCAGTTAATGGCGACTTATGACTTAAATCCGGCAGAGACAGTTATGATTGGTGATACTAAATATGATATTGCGATGGGGAAGGCCGCTGGCGTTCGGACTTGTGGTGTTACCTGGGGTGAGCAGGATCGACAACTGGTTGCCTCAGCTGGTCCTGACTATTTAATCGACCAGCGGCAAGACTTGCTCACACTTTAGGTCTGATTGTTTTGGGGTAACCTTAAAAAGTTCATTGGCTTAGATTGTATTATATGCTTTGGATAACGAAGGGGTGAGGGATTAAAGAATGGTAAATAGATTAATTCATTGGGCGATGACGCAATTTGATTGGTTGACGGTGGGTGAAGCTTTAGCAGCCATTGGTGTTACCTGGTTGGTTGGACACTACTTCGTCCGCTGGCTTTTTGCTAAGTTAGTACCCAGATTGGGGCGCTGGTCCTTACTAGCTAATTTAGTCCAGGCGCTGCGGGGACCTGCACAATGGTTTGTGTTTGCTAGCGGCTGGTACTTGGCCTTATATGCCTTGCATGCGCCACGATTCGTCTTTATTTTAGGCAATCGCATGGTTGCGACAATCATGATGCTAAGCTTTGGCTATGCCCTCTATCAACTAATGCCACACTTTATGCACCTGGTAGATCGAGCTGGCAACCGCTTAGACGTGAAGGTGGACAATTTAGTGGGGCCTTTTCTAACGCATATTGGCCAAGCATGTATGGTAGTATTGATTTTTTTCATTATTTTATCTATCTGGGGGATTAATCTAAGTGGGCTCTTTGCTGGTGTTGGGCTGGCCGGCTTAGCTGTCTCAATGGCGGCTCAGGACCAAATTCGAAATTTGCTGGGTGGTTTTATTATTATTACGGAACGTCCTTTTTCAATTGGTGATAAAATTCAGTCACCATCGGTGTTTGGGATTGTAGAAGATATTACTTTTCGTTCGACTCGATTGCGAACCTTAGATGGAACATTATTAGTAGTTCCTAATGCAACCTTGGCCAATGAGCCGATTACTGATATTAGCCGGGTAAAAATTCCACGGGCCAATGTGACTTTCACCTTGGCTAGTGACACAACACAGCCAGAACTTGATCAACTATTTAAAAAAATGATGGCTTTTTTAAAGCAGAATTGGCGTTTTGATGATACCAAGATGGCCTATCAAATTATGGTAACGGGTTTAACAGTGCAAGGAGTGGCTATCCAGGTCATTGCACCTATGTCTGACCGGGGGGCTGATGACTTTTTTGGTTCTACGACGGATTTAAATATCGCATTGTTAGATTTGATTGAAGAGTTGGGAATAAAATTGGCTGCTTATCCAGCCATAGCAGACAAGTAGACAGTAAAAACCGAATCAAACGATAGGGTGGCGAGGTTTATGAAACGGTATTTAATTTTAACGGAGAAAGCTTCGGCCGCGCAAAATTTCAAACGAGCCTTAGGTGGTGAAAGTGGGCATTTTGCCGATTTTGACTATCATATTGTGAGTTTGCGGGGGCATCTTTTAACTTTTAAGGAGCCCGAAGAGATGGTGCCGACGGCGTACCAAAAGCAATTTAAATCGTGGCAGTTGGCTAATATGCCTTGGCCCCTAGAACAAATTCAGTGGCAGCGTCAGGTAATTAAGGGTGGTCAGGGCAAGTATCGCCGTGGCCAAACCAACCATCAACTATTGAAAGCCATACAGTTAGAGAGCCGCCAAGGTTACGATGCTATCGTGATTGCCACAGATACAGATCCTTCTGGAGAGGGCGACTTGTTAGCCTTTGAAGTCTTAGAGGCGATTGGATGGCAGGGTTCTGTTTTACGGGCAAACTTTATGGATGAGTCAAAAAAGGAAATTCAAGCTGCCCTCCAGAAGCTCAAAGATGTTTCAAATAAGTGGGCACATGGTCCTTACTTAAAGGGTGAAAGTCGGAGCCGTTGGGATTATTTGTCTATGCAGTTAACTAGGATTGCGACGACCTTGGCTAAAAAGGCTGGCTATCCGGTACTGGCGCGTGAAGGCCGGTTAAAATCGGTTATTATTTGGCGTATTTATCAACAACTTGCGGCTATTAAAGCCTACGTAAAAAAACCGTATTTTGAAGTTCAGTTTACTGATCCAGCTGGGCATATCTTTAAACGGCAGGTGCCAGCAGGTCAAGTAGTACCTTGGCGGTTTACAGATGCAGCAGCGGCTAAGGCGGAAGCAGCAAGCTATCATGCTAGCCGGGTCGTGAATGAAAAGCGACAACAAAAACGGCAAACGCCACCCCCTTTGTTGGATCTTGCGGGGATTGCGGCACGGTTAGCACCGCAGGGCTATTCAGCTAAGGAAGTACTAGCAACCTATCAAAAGTTGTATGAAGCTCAATATGTCTCCTATCCCCGAACGGAAGATCGGACGGTGACGCCTGAACAATTCCGAGGTCTTTTGCCGCTTGTTGACCGGATTGCTGCCCTTGTGGCAGTGCCGGCTGATCTATTGACCCATCGTCAACCGCGTAAAACACATGTGCAAGCTAAAGGCGCCCATGGCGCAAATCGGCCGGGTGAAAAGGTTCCTAAAACCTTAGCCGAACTTCGCCGCTATGGTGCAAGTGCGCAGGCCATTTACACCTTAGTCGCTAAGAGTTATTTGGCCATGTTAGCTGAAGATTATGATTATGAACAGGTAACGGCCGAGCTAGCAGACTACCCAACCTTCAAAACCCGGTATAATGAGCCCATCAGCTTAAACTTTAAACTGATATTAATGGCTCCACAAGAAGACGCTGGCGACCAATCGATTAGTAAAGGAGTGCTGGGGCCAATGGCAGAACCCTTAGTTAAAGAAGGGGTGAATCCTAAACCTAGTGCACCTACGACTAAATCTATCATGCACTACTTGGAAACCGAAGGAGTTGGCACTGGTGCGACTCGAGTTGCGACCTTATCGGAGATGAGTCAGGGTCACCGGGCACTTTTAAATGAGACAAAAGGTCGCTTAGCTTTAACAACGGCTGGTGAAGTCTCGGCCGCCCTTTTAGCAGATACCTGGATTGCCTCGCCTAAAATAACAAAACGTCTTTTTACCATGATGGACGAAGTGGGTGACTTTAACCTGTCGATGGATCAGGTCTTGGCATCGGCCAGTCAAGTAGTTAATCATGATTTACCAGTGATGGAGGCAAATGCTCAGACCTTGCCACAGGTTGTAAAACGCCCAGTTAAGACTAAATCACCGGCAAAAAAGGCTAGACCAGCTGAGAAAGTTGCCGGCGCCTTTGCCGGTAAGGAGGTTACCTTTAACCGACAATGGGGGCAACACCGCTTTACAGACCAGGAAGTGACCGCTCTGCTGAAGGGGGAATCCATCACCTTTGACTATCAAGCGCGGGGGAAGACCCCGCGTCCAGTAACTGGGAAATTGGCCTTGCAGACCTTTAAGGGTCGGCGTTATTATGGCTTTAAGGCTGAACGACCAGGTAAGAAAAAGAACCTTCGTTCTTAATATAAGCTTTTTTTAGGTGTGACTAAAAAAACTTGTGAAACCGTTTTCGGTGTGCTATGATAACCACCTGGTAAATGAAATTTTTACTTTATTTTTTAATTATTTAGTGAAGGGAACTGAATTATGTCAATATTAATTGCCTTAATCCCCGCATTAGCATGGGGATCCGTTGGAATTGTTACCACCAAAATGGGAGGTACGGCTGCCCAAGGTACCTTAGGTATGACCTTTGGAGCGCTTGTCTTTGGGTTGGTAAGCCTATTTGGATATGTTTTACCTAATTTTGGGGCAGAGTTTGCCTTTAACCCTCGGATTTGGTTAGTTGGTTTTGTTTCGGGGCTCTTTTGGGCGGTTGGAACAGCTGGTCAATTTGTGGCCTTTAAGAAGTTAGGGGTGTCCGTTGGTAACCCGCTTTCAACGGCAGGTCAAATCGTAGCGAATGCATTAATGGCAGCTGCTGTATTAGGTGAATGGACAACAGCTAAAATGTGGTTCTTTGGCTTAATTTCAATTGTCTTAGTTGCTGGTGGAGCTGTTTTGACAGCCTTACCAGATCCTAAGCAAAAGAAAGAAAGTCAGGCTGAAAAGACAGCCTATGCCAGTGGCTTTACTGCCTTAATTATTTCAACCATTGGTTATATGATGTACTTTGTCTTCCCTAACCTCTTAAGTAAGCTTGGCTTTATTTCTGAAGCTGTGCGGAGCGAACCAAACGGTTCTGGTTTAGCTTACATGACATCAATTGTAGGGCCACAATCATTAGGACAAGTGATTGGTGCCTTTGTGGTCGTAATCTTCTTCATGAAGGAAGGTCATCAGATGTTTGAGGCTGGTACTTGGCGCAATATGACCACTGGTCTAGTTTGGGCACTTGGAAATATCTTCATGTTCATTTCAGCGGCCAATCCACAAGTTGGACAAGCAACGGCCACGACCTTATCCCAACTAGGGGTACTTGTTGGAACCTTTGGTGGAATTTACATCTTGGGTGAGAAAAAGACCAAGCGCCAGATGGTCTATATTGTTATCGGGGCCTTCTTGGTTGTACTTGGTGCAATTATGATTTCCAACTTAGGTAAGCTATAATACCGTATATAAAAAAGATGTTACTCATTTGGGTAACGTCTTTTTTTGTTGAAAACTGATTTTTTTATCAGGAAACCGTTTTCATAAGTGGGTGGACGTGTTATAATCGGTATATACCAATAAGGAAGATGAAATAAGGAGATTTGAGATTATGGCGACATTAAATTTTGATGCATCTAAGCTAGCACCCTTTGTAAATGACGATGAATTAAAGCTCATGCAACCTTCAGTTGACATGGCGGCTAAGCAATTACGTGAAGGTACTGGGGCTGGATCAGATTTCTTGGGCTGGTTAGATTTACCTAAGGCCTATGACCAAACAGAATTTGCCCGGATTAAGGAAGCAGCTAAAAAGATCCAAAGTGATTCTGATGTACTGGTTGTCATTGGAATTGGCGGTTCTTATTTGGGAGCACGAGCTGTAACAGATTTCTTAAATGACTACTTTGATGCGGCTTACCCAAATGCAGAACGGAAGATGCCTCAAATTGTGTTTGCTGGTAACTCCATTTCACCTCAATACCTAAATTCATTAATTCATATGATTGGTGACCGTGACTTCTCAGTTAATGTGATTTCTAAGTCTGGAACGACTACTGAGCCAGCGATTGCTTTTAGGGTCTTTAAGGAATTGTTGGAAAAGAAGTATGGCAAAGATGCAGCTAAGAAGCGGATTTATGCTACGACGGATGCACATAAGGGTGCTTTGAAGCAAATGGCCGATGAAGAGGGTTATACGGAATTTGTTGTGCCTGACAGCGTTGGTGGTCGTTTCTCAGTTTTGACGGCAGTTGGGCTATTACCAATTGCCGCTGGTGGCCATGATATTGACCAATTGATGGCTGGTGCTGCAAAGGCACATGATGATTACCAGGCAACAGATGCTAAGGAAAATGATGCCTATGCTTATGCAGCCTATCGGAATATCCTTTATCGTAAGGGTTATACGACTGAATTGTTGATTAACTATGAACCAACTTTGCAACAATTTGCGGAATGGTGGAAGCAATTGCAAGGCGAATCAGAAGGTAAGGACCACAAGGGAATCTTCCCAGCTTCTGGTAACTTCTCAACTGATTTGCACTCTTTTGGTCAATACATTCAAGATGGTCGGCGTAATTTGTTTGAGACCTTAGTACGGATTACCGCGCCTAAGTCTGATGTGACGATTCCGACGTCAGATGCGGATGACGGTCTTGCTTATTTGCAGGGTGAAAAGATGAGCTATGTTAATCGAATGGCCTCGGATGGTACCTTATTAGCTCACGTTGATGGTGGTGTACCTAATATGGTTGTTGAAATTGAAAAGCAAGATGAGTATCACTTGGGTTATATGATTTACTTCTTTGAACTGGCCGTAGGTATTTCAGGCTACTTAAATGCGATTAATCCCTTTAATCAACCAGGTGTTGAGGCCTATAAGCGGAATATGTTTGCCTTGCTTGGCAAGCCAGGTTATGAAGATTTAACAGCACAATTACGGGCACGCTTGTAAAAATAAAGACTTGTTTGGTAAAAAGCTCTCTTTACAAAGAGAGCTTTTTGCTGTTAGAGACGTGTAGGACTAGCTTTTTAGTTGTAAAGTTGGTAATATAGTGCAGAAAGACAAATAGTTTAGGAGAACGTAATCATGGCAACAATTGGTATGAATGATTTGAAGACTGGTTTAACAATTTTGTATAACCAATCAATCTGGCGAGTATTGGAATTCCAACACGTTAAGCCAGGTAAAGGAGCGGCCTTCGTGCGCTCAAAGTTAAAGAACCTGCGTACGGGAGCAGTTAATGAAGTAACTTTCCGTCCTGGTGATAAGTTCCAAACAGCAAGTATTGAGAGTGCAGATATGCAGTATCTTTATGCTGAAGGGGATGCACGGGTATTCATGAATACCGAAACCTATGACCAAATTTCAATTCCAGATGATAAGTTGCAAGATGCCTTACGTTTTCTGCTAGAAAATATGACCGTTAAGGTTACAACCTATGAAGGTGAAATTTTGGATGTTGAAGTACCAAAAACAGTTGAGTTGACGGTTAAGGAAACGCAACCAGGCATTAAGGGTGCTACAGCAAACGGTGGTGGTAAGCCAGCAACGATGGAAACAGGTTTGGTCATTACGGTACCAGATTTTGTTAATGCTGGAGACAAGTTGATTGTCAACACCGATGATGGTGGTTCTTATTCATCACGGGCATAAGCATAGCTTAGCCTTAATAAGCAGCCAAACCAAATAGAGAACACAAAATGCCGGCCGGCAACCGGTCGGCATTTTACAGTAAAGGAGGGACAAAGCCATGGCAGAAGAAACCATTATGCTCAGTCAGAACTCAGAGTCCTTAGGTGACACCCGGGTTAATGTGCGGGTTTTAGACATTATTGCGGGCATCGCAGCCCAAGAAGTTGATGGTGTTGCCAGTTTACGTGGTTCGCTTTCACAACGTGCTCAAGAAGCCTTTGGTCGCCGATTACATGGTAAGGGCGTTGAACTTAGTCAGAATGAAGATGGGTTAGACGTTGATGTGTTTGTTTATCTTAACTATGGGGTTAACGTACCGAAGGTAGCCCAGGAAATTCAACAACGTGTTAGTTCACAAATTGCAGCCATGACAGAATTAGTTGTGCATGATGTTAATGTTCATGTGGAGGGGATGATTTCATCAAAGACAAGTTCATTAATTGACCCTGATAATCTGTTTGGCGATGATGATACAGAGATGGGGGCAAAAAAGTAATATGGCTGAATTAAACCGGCATCAAGAACGGCAGGTGGCCTTCCAAACCCTTTTTAGTTTAGCAATGAACCCTGATGCAGATGTTAAGGTCGTGGTGCAACAGGTACTAAATGGTGATCCTGAAATTGAATGGCAGGGAGCCTTACCAGAACAGGTTTTGACTCTAGTTGCGGGAGTTACTGAGCAAGTAGATCAGTTAGATGTTAAAATCAGTGACCACCTAGCTGCTGGTTGGACCCTAGATCGTTTGGGATTAACTGACTTGGTTCTCCTAAGATTGGCATTGTATGAAGCCCAATTGGGGCAAACGCCAACTAATGTAGTGATTAATGAGGCACTTCAGTTAGCCCATACGTTTACCGATGATCAGTCACGCAAGTTTATTAATGGTGTTTTAAATAATATCTTGACGGCGGCCGAATAACTGTGTATCATTAAGAGTTGTTAAGGAATAAAGAAACGGCTGCCCGCTGTTCACCTGATCGAGTTTTTCTCGGTGGGTTATCATAATGTGAACATCACTATGAGCATGGATTAGCGGGTTATCGTCTTTACGATGAGCCGCTTTTATTATTGTTTCAAAAGTTTTTTGGGAGGTAAGGACCATAGCAAACGTACGTCAACCGCAACATAGAGACAAAGACAGGGATTTAGTTAATGATCGAATTCATGCACGTGAAGTTCGTTTGATCACTGACGATGGTGATCAAGGGGTTATGGCGACAAGCGCCGCCCAACACATTGCTGATGAAGCTGAATTGGATTTGGTGTTAGTACAAGCTAATGCTAAGCCCCCAGTTGCCAAAATCATGAACTACGGTAAGTATAAGTTTGAGTTGCAAAAAAAGCAGCGCGAACAACGTAAGAATCAAAAGATTGTTACGATTAAGGAGATTCGCCTTAGCCCTACCATTGATGAGAATGATTTTAACACCAAGAAAAAGGCGGCTGTTAAATTCTTAGACAAGGGTAACAAGGTTAAGGTATCCATTCGTTTCCGTGGTCGTGCGATTACCCATAAGGAAATCGGACGCAAGGTCATGAACAAGTTAGCTGATGAGTTATCAGATGTTGCCAAGGTTGAAGCCCGCGCAAAGATGGATGGGCGCAGCATGTCTATGGTGCTTGCACCCAAAGAGACTAAGTAACTAAATTCTATTGGAGGAAATACAATGCCTAAGTTCAAAACACACCGCGCTTCTGCAAAGCGTTTCAAGAGCACTGCCAAGGGTGGCTTAAAGTCAGCCAATGCTTACACTTCACACCGTTTCCACGGTAAGACTAAGAAGCAACGTCGTCAATTGCGGGGAACTGCAATGATGAACCACACGACCTTGAAGAACTATGTTCATTTGTTGGGCCGTTAAAAAATAACGTTGAAAGCACTAATATATTAAATTAAAGAATTACTGGAGGATTAATCCATGCGAGTTAAAGGTGGAAATGTAACGCGTGCACGTCGCAAGAGAATGCTTAAGTTGGCTAAGGGTTACCGTGGTCAACGCCACATCAATTATCGTGTTGCTAAGCAACAGGTTTGGAAGGGTTGGTCATACGCCTTCCGTGATCGTAAGAACACGAAGCGTAACTTCCGTAAGCTATGGATTGCGCGAATCAATGCTGCTGCCCGCATCAATGGTTTGTCATACTCACGGTTCATGAATGGGTTGTCATTGGCTGGTATTACCTTGAACCGTAAGATGCTTGCTGATATGGCTATTTCAGATCCAGAAGCCTTTAAAGCTTTGGTAGCTCAATCAAAGCAAGCTTTGGAAACTAACGGACAACATGTTCCTTCTATTACGCCTGCAACGACTGAGACTGAAGTAACCATTACAGTTGCTAAGACAGCTTCAGTTGCTAAGCCTACTGAAAAGAACACAGTAGCTGAAATTAAAGCTTATTTGAGCCAAAATAACATTGATTTTGCCTCATCAGCTAAGAAGTCAGAATTGTTGGCTTTGATTTAATTAAATGATAATAAAAAGACCCGTTTGTAACGGGTCTTTTTATTTACTTAAATGACTGTGATGACTAGCCAGGCAAAAGTCAAGGCAGGAATAAAGGGTAGCTGAGTATTAGTGGGCAAACAAATATAACAAAGGAGTTGACTAAGGCTAGCTAACCAAAGCCAGTTAAGACCATTCAAAGGAGGGAGAAGGGTCAAACCTAGGGCGAAGATGTCTAAATCACCGTGTCCTAACCAGCGTTGATGACTTAAAGTATTTAGGGTTAAGCTAATGCCATAGCCAATTATGATAAGCGTTAAATAAACGTGCTTGTGGTGATATAAAATTAAATAGGCCAGGGGCAAGGCTAAGTAGCTATTAATCTTGGTTGATCGCCAATCGGACTGACTTAATCCAATTAGTAATAACAAAAAATAAAATTGGGCTTGATTCATACCTGAATACTCCTTTTTGGTTTCAAAATAAAAACGCAGGGAAAGCCAAAAAATAAAAAGAAACGCCCGGAATTGTGGACCAAATAAAAGGCTTTAGATAGGGATTTATTTAAAAAAAAGCTTGCATGTCGCTGGCGATGATGCTATATTAGACATTGTGCTTTTAGTGATTAGGGTGTTTACGGAAACGTGACGTGCTGAACTCGTGAGCAAAAGGTACTAAATAGATGTTGCTAGGCTATCTATAGGATACGCCTGGTAATGTGGACTAGACAAAATAGAAAAAATTGAAAGGGGACTCTTAGACAATGCCTACTATTAACCAATTGGTTCGTAAAGCTCGTAAGTCAAGGAGCAAGAAGTCAAAGTCACCAGCTTTGAACTTCAGTTATAATTCACAAAAGAAGAAGTTAACACATGTTGATTCACCACAAAAGCGTGGGGTTGCAACCCGTGTGGGAACTATGACACCTAAGAAGCCTAATTCAGCTTTGCGTAAGTACGCCCGTGTGCGTCTTTCTAACTTGATTGAAGTGACTGCTTACATTCCAGGAATTGGTCACAACTTGCAAGAACACTCAGTTGTTTTGATTCGTGGAGGTCGTGTTAAGGACCTTCCTGGTGTACGTTATCATATTATTCGTGGTGCTTTGGATACTGCCGGTGTAGAAGGTCGTCGGACTTCACGCTCAAAGTATGGAACTAAGCGCCCAAAGAATTAAGAGTAGGGAGGACATAAAGAATGCCACGTAAGAGTTATACTAAGCAGGCTGAAGTCTTGCCTGATCCAATTTATAATTCAAAGCTTGTTTCACGTTTGATTAACCGTTTGATGCTTGACGGTAAGCGTGGAACTGCTTCAACAATTTTGTACAATGCCTTTGACCGGATTAAGGAAACGACTGGTCAAGAGCCATTAACTGTCTTTGAAGAGGCAATGAACAATATCATGCCTGTTTTGGAAGTTAAGGCTCGCCGAATTGGTGGTTCTAACTACCAAGTGCCAATTGAAGTTCGTCCAGAGCGTCGAGTAACGTTGGGCCTTCGTTGGTTGGTTCAATATGCTCGTCTTCGTGGAGAACACACGATGGACGAACGTTTGGCTAAGGAAATTATGGATGCCGCTAACAACACTGGTGCATCTGTAAAGAAGCGTGAAGACACGCACAAGATGGCTGAAGCCAACCGTGCCTTCGCACACTATCGTTGGTAATATCCAAAACGATTTGGCTACAGTCTCTATGGCAGTAGCCATTTTTGTGTATAATGCGGTATACTATAAACTAAGTTGGTTGATGCTAACCAAAAAAATTAAGGAGATTATTACTCATGGCTAACAAGCGTGAATACCCACTTGATCGCACTCGTAATATTGGTATCATGGCCCATATTGATGCCGGTAAGACGACAACGACTGAGCGTATCCTGTACTATACAGGTAAAATTCATAAGATTGGTGAGACCCACGATGGGGCTTCACAAATGGACTTTATGGATCAAGAAAAGGAACGTGGAATCACGATCCAATCTGCTGCGACAACAGCTGTTTGGCATGGCTTCCATGACCAATATGAAAAGACACCTTATCGAGTAAACATTATCGACACCCCAGGACACGTGGACTTTACGGTTGAAGTTGAGCGTTCATTGCGTGTGCTTGATGGTGCCGTAGCGGTCTTGGATGGTGCGGCTGGAGTTGAGCCTCAAACTGAAACTGTTTGGCGCCAAGCCGAAACTTACCAAGTTCCACGTATCGTCTTTGTTAATAAGATGGATAAGATGGGTGCTGACTTTGCGATGTCAGTTGAGTCAATCAAGGATCGCTTGGGAGCTAATGCTAAGGCTATTCAGTGGCCAATCGGGGCTGAAGATGACTTTGCTGGTGTAATCGACTTGATTACTAAAGAAGCATGGTACCCAACAACTGAGCTTGGGGAAGAATGGGAAGCACGTGAAATCCCTGAAGAATATGTTGACTTAGTTAACGAAAAGTATGATGAATTGGTTGAAGCCGTGGCTGATGTTGATGACGAAATCATGGACAAGTACTTAGAAGGTGAAGAGATTTCACAAGAGGACTTGAAGGCTGGAATTCGTCGTGCAACCTTGGCGTTGAAGTTCTACCCAGTTTTGGCTGGTTCAGCTTATAAGGATAAGGGTGTACAACAAATGTTGGATGCCGTTGTTGATTATTTGCCATCACCTTTGGATGTTCGTCCTTATGTGGCCAACGATCCTGAAACTGGTGAAGAAGTTGATTTGATTGCTAATGATGAAGATCCATTTGCCGCCTTGGCCTTCAAGGTGATGACAGATCCATTCGTTGGTCGTTTGACTTTCTTGCGTGTTTACACAGGTACTTTGATGGCTGGTTCTTACGTTATGAACACGACTCGTGATAAGCGTGAGCGTGTTGGTCGTTTGCTTCAAATGCATGCCACACAACGTAAGGAAATCGATGAAGTCTTTTCTGGTGACATTGCCGCAGCCATTGGCTTGAAGTCAACGACTACTGGTGATTCATTGACTGCCATTGATCGTCCATTGATTCTAGAATCAATGGAGTTCCCTGATCCCGTTATCCAATTGGCTATTGAGCCACAAACTAAGGCCGACCAAGATAAGATGTCAAATGCCTTGCAAAAGTTGGCTGAAGAAGATCCTTCATTCCGTGCCGAGACAAACCAGGAGACTGGTGATACCTTGATTTCTGGTATGGGTGAGTTGCACTTGGATATCATTGTTGATCGTCTAAAGCGTGAATTTGGGGTTGAAGCCAATGTTGGTGCTCCTCAAGTTGCTTACCGTGAAGCCTTTACGAAGACCGTTCAAGCACGTGGATTCTTCAAGCGCCAATCTGGTGGTAAAGGACAATATGGTGATGTTTGGATTGAATTCTCACCTAACGAAGAGGGTGCCGGCTTCGAATTTGAAGATGCCATTGTCGGTGGTGTAGTGCCACGTGAGTACATCCCTTCAGTTGAAGCTGGTTTGCGTGAATCAATGAATAACGGACCACTAGCTGGCTTCCCATTGGTTGACTTAAAGGCGAAGTTGTATGATGGTTCTTACCATGATGTCGACTCATCTGAAGCGGCCTTTAAGATCGCGGCGTCATTAGCTTTGCGTGAGGCTGCTAAGACTGCTGGTGCGGTTATTCTTGAGCCAATCATGAAGGTTGATATCGTGGTACCTGAGGACAACTTAGGTGATGCCATGGGTCACGTATCTGCACGTCGTGGATTGCTAGAAGGTCAAGAGCAACGTGGTAAGTCAGTCTTAGTTCACGCTAAGGTACCACTTTCAGAAATGTTTGGTTATGCAACGACTTTGCGTTCTGCAACGCAAGGCCGTGGAACTTTCCAGATGCAATTCGATCATTACGAAGCAGTTCCTAAGAACGTTCAAGAGGAAATTGTTAAGAAGTATGGTCGTCATGAAGAAGCTTAATGTTTAATTAAGATTTTAGATTAAAACGTCACTGAGTAAGTGGCGTTTTTTTTGTTGTCTACTCCCTATTGGGCGTTTGGTGACTGCTAGGGTATACTATTAAGAGAAAAATACTAAAAGTGAAGTAGAGGCGTAGGGGAAAACATGGGCGCAATTATTGAATTTAAAGGTGTTGCTCTAACATATGGAGCAACGGAAGTTTTAAAGGCAATTAACTTAACCATTGAACCAGGTAAGTTTTACACCTTATTAGGGCCATCAGGTTCAGGTAAAACCACAATTTTAAGATTGATGGCGGGCTTTTTACAGCCCAGTGCAGGGAACATCTTATTCGAAGGGCAGCAAATTAATACGGTACCACCGGAAAAGCGCAAAGTTAACACAGTTTTTCAAAATTATGCGCTTTTCCCTAATTTGAATGTTTATGACAATGTGGCCTTTGGGATGACCATTAAAGGGAAAAGCCCAGCAGAAAAAGCAGCTAAAGTTGATGAGATGTTACATCTAGTAAAATTAGATGGATATGGCCAATGGGAAATATCAGAATTATCAGGTGGCCAGCAGCAACGAGTGGCGATTGCCCGAGCTTTAGCTAATGAACCAGAGGTTCTGTTGTTGGATGAACCACTATCAGCTTTGGATTATAAGTTGCGAAAAGAAATGCAACGGGAATTAAGGTCCATTCAACAACGATTGGGAATTACCTTTATTTTTGTTACACATGATCAAGAGGAAGCCTTGGCAATGTCTGATTGGATTTTTGTGATGAATGATGGCAAAATTGTGCAAAATGGTAGTCCGGTGGATATTTATGATGAGCCGATTAATCATTTTGTAGCTGATTTTATTGGGGAGTCGAACATTATTCCCGGTGTTATGAAGAAAGATTATTTAGTTTCTTTCTTAGGAAGAGATTTTGAAAATGTTGATGGGGGCATGCGACCTAATGAACCTGTAGAAGTGGTCTTAAGGCCAGAGGATTTGGACATCGTTTCGGAAGAAGCAGGTAAGTTGGTTGTTACCATCGATGATCAATCTTTTCGTGGTGACTATTATGAAATTAGCGCCCATGATGATGATTTAAATCAATGGCAAATACAGGCCACGAATCCAGTCGAAATAGGACAGCGAGCTGGCTTATACTTTGATCCTGAAGATATTCATATCATGCGCTTGCATGAGGATGAAGCGGCATTTGATGCACGTATTGAACAATATGTGGAGGATGAACAGGATGAAAACTAGATACAGCGCTTATTACGCGCTACCCTATCTGTTTTGGATAGTGCTGTTTGTGATTGCACCACTTGGCTTGTTACTGGTCCAATCATTTAATAATATCGGTGGTCATTGGACATTGGCTAATTATCAGACCTATTTCAAGTCTGGAACCTATTTACGAATGACTTTTAATTCCTTATGGTTTTCCTTTTTGGTAACCATGGTCACCTTAATCATTGCCTATCCAGCTGCCTATATTATGACAAAACTAAAACATGCGCAATTTTGGTTAATGTTAATTATTCTACCGACCTGGATTAATTTGCTTTTGAAGGCCTATGCCTTTATTGGTTTATTTGCTCAGGATGGGAGTGTCAATCAGTTTTTAACCTTGATTGGTATTGGACCACAACAAATTATGTTTACCAATGTAGCGTTTATGATTGTAGCAGCGTATATTGAATTGCCCTTTATGATGATGCCGATTTTTAACGCTTTACGGGAACTGGATCCTAGTCTTATTAATGCCGCCCGTGATTTGGGAGCTAATTCACGACAGACCTTTATGAAGGTTATCTTTCCTTATTCATTGAGTGGAGTTCGAGCTGGTGTCCAAGCGGTCTTTATTCCAACCCTTTCGCTCTTTATGTTAACGCGTCTAATTGGTGGAAATCGGGTCATTACACTTGGTACGGCGATTGAGGAACACTTTCTAGTAACCCAGAACTGGGGAATGGGGTCAACGATTGGCATTATTTTAATTATCGCCATGTTTTTGACCATGTATCTAACTCGTGAGCGTAAAGGAAGGGGGAAGCAGCATGCAAAGTGAACGTTTTAAGGCGCCCTGGCTCAAACTTTATTTAGCGCTTGTGTTTATATTAATGTATCTACCAATCGCCTATTTAATTATTTATTCCTTTAATCGTGGTGCCACGATGACGGCCTTTACCGGCTTTTCGTGGCAACATTATCTGGATATGTTTAATGACCTGCGCTTGATGCAGATACTGGTGAATACATTGATTATTGCTTTGCTATCAGCCCTGCTGGCTACGATTATTGGTACCTTTGGGGCTTTATTGATTTATCAAATGAAACGGACAGGGATTAAGAATATATTTCTATCCTTGAACAATATTTTATTGGTTTCACCAGACGTGATTATTGGAGCAAGTTTTTTGATTCTATTCACTATGGTTGGTTTCCAATTAGGCTTTGGTTCTGTTTTGATGGCTCATATTGCCTTTTCCATCCCGATTGTGGTGCTGATGGTTCTGCCCAGGTTTCATGATATGGATACAACCTTAATTGATGCTGCCTATGACCTAGGGGCTAATCGTTGGCAGGTATTGAGTCGCGTTATATTGCCCTATGCTTGGCCAGGCATTTTAGCCGGTTTCTTTATGGCCATTACCTATTCCTTAGACGACTTTGCCGTAACCTTCTTTGTGACGGGTAATGGGTTTTCAACGTTATCAGTTGAAATTTATTCACGGGCACGTCAGGGAGTTGACTTGTCGATTAATGCCTTGTCAGCCTTGCTCTTTGTCCTGTCACTTATGTTGGTCGTAGTCTATTATTTTATTGCTACTGGTGTGGCAACGCGCAGTAGTAAGAAGGCTGGTCATGGTCAGTTGAAGGTGGTGGACCCACAATGAAAAAATTAATTGGCTTAATTGTAGTCGTGATGTTAACTGTTGGTGGGCTTTTTGCCATTAATAGCTGGTTAACACAGGCCCAACATCCACAAACAGGTACGAAGCAAGTGACTAAAGCACGGACGTTAACGATTTACAATTGGGGAGATTATATTGATCCGGCCCTGTTAAAAGAATTTACTAAAGAAACGGGATACCAGGTGGATTATGAGACTTTCGATTCGAATGAGGCTATGTTTACTAAGATTAAGCAAGGCGGAACGCGGTACGATTTAGCAGTTCCTTCTGAATACATGGTAGCTAAGATGCGACGTGCTGGAATGCTGGAACCTTTGGATAAAGATAAATTAACCGGCTTGCAAAACTATGATGCCCATTTTATGGATCGTGATTTTGATCCACAGAATCGCTACTCATTACCTTACTTTTGGGGGACCCTTGGGGTTGTGTACAATGACAAAATGGTAGCACCTGGTGAGATAAAAACCTGGAATGATCTATTCAAACCTGCCTATCGTCAGAATATCATGTTGATTGATTCTGCCCGTGACATTATGGGAATGGCCTTAGCATCTAGTGGCCATTCGATGAACACAACTGATCAACCAACCTTAGCAGCCGCAGAAGGTAAACTAGCAACGTTAATGCCAAATGTAAAGGCGATTGTTGCAGATGAAATTAAAACCTATATGATTCAAGATGAAGCAGCCCTGGCGGTTGATTATTCAGGCGATGCGGCAGAAATGGTTGCTAATAATAAGCACTTACATTATGTCTTGCCAACTGGGATTAGTAATTTATGGTTAGATAATCTAGTAATGCCTAAAACGGTGCGAAATAAGACAGCGGCTTATGCCTTTATTAACTTTATGTCTGAACCGGAACATGCAGCCCAAAATGCCGAATACGTTGGTTATGCCACCCCAAATATGGCCGCGAAGGCGCGCCTACCTAAGGCTACGCGAACCAATTCAGCTTGGTATCCTAAACAAGCGGCTCTTGACGATTTAGAAGTGTATCAAGATTTAGGGTCAGCCATGACCCAACGATATAATGATTATTTCCTGGAATTTAAAATGACCAATCAATAGAAAGGCTTAGGCACTTGTAATGAAAAAAATAAGGGTTGAATATATCTTACTCGCAGTCGTGTTGCTTCTAGTTGGTCTTGGCACGGCCTGGGTGTATTGGCAACAAACACATATACAAGCAGTGCGCGAACAAGCCAAAGCGGCTAAACAAAAAGAGTTAAATCAGGTGCCGTTACCTCAGTTGGAAAAAATGCCAGCCAAGTCTCAAAGTGAGGCCGTGATTCATACGACTAAAGGTGATATTACGGTGGTCTTGTTTAATCAACAAGCTCCCTTAGCAGTCAAAAATTTCATTGGGCTTGCTAAGCAAGGTTATTATGATGGGACGATTTTTCATCGGGTGATGAAGAACTTTATGATACAAGGGGGTGATCCAAAAGGCACAGGTCAAGGGGGTCACTCTATTTGGTATCAAAAAGATAGCCACTTAGATAGTGGACAGGGATTTAAAAATGAAATTTCAACTTCGCTCTATCATCTGCGGGGGTCACTGGCGATGGCCAATGCTGGAAAAGATACAAATGGGTCGCAATTCTTTATTAATCAAAATCCAACCAATCAGCAAGATCAGTTATCAAAAGCAGCTTATCCTAAGCGTATTTATGAGGCCTATCATCAGGGCGGTAATCCCAAATTAGATGGTTCTTATACGGTCTTTGGTCAAGTGCTGAAGGGTATGTCGGTAGTTGATCAGATTGCTCAAGAACCAGTCGAAGATAACGGGAATGGGGAAGAATCAAAGCCTAAAGATCCGGTGACAGTGACAACTGTTGAGGTAGTTAAAGAGGCCCAGTAAAATAAAAAAAGAGCTTTAACCTAGGTTAAAGCTCTTTTTGATTAGACGTCTTGTTGATGAGTTTCAGCATCATAAGCCTCAGCAGTATTTTGTATGAGCATCTGGAAATAATTATCAAATCCAGGTTGGGCATAACTCTTTTTAAGACCGGCTAGTTCAGCAGCTGTCCACTCACTGACTACGATGGCACCATCGTTATAATGGAGGGAATGAAAAATAGCGCTGGCATTATCCACTAGGTAGTAGGTATCATTAGTATCAAGATAAAGCAGTGATAAACGTGCGTAGGGGTGATTGGTGCGCACTGGTAGACGGTGACTTGGTAAATGGTCATGACGGAATTTATGAATTTTTTCAAGCGTATTTCCTAATAATTTCATAATAAAGCCCCTTGTTAGTAGTATGAAAGTAATAAACAACTTAAAACATTTCTAATTTTTGCTAATAAAGCAATCATACCATGCTGTCTGATAAAGCGGTAGGGTGATTACGTAAAAACTAAGGCTTGCATTCTTTGAAGTAATGATGTAGTATTAGTCACATGCGATGAGTCGAGAAAAGATTCCAGTGTGAATCTTTGTAGACGGCCTACGTTAACAGCCGCATTGCTGGTAGGTGAACGAGAAGTTGTGGAACTTGTCGTTCTGCACATGACTACAGTTAGCGATAACTGGTGTACGTCGACTGGTGAGTAATCACCACCTGCGCTAGGACAGGTCTTTCCTAGCATTGCCAAGCGAGACGTCGACCTTTATGGTCGGCGTTTTTTGCTATTCGCAGTTATTTGGTATAATATCAAACAGGTTCTTAACTAGCCAGTTGAGAAAGCGTGTACATTAAAAGTTTGCTATAATGAATCTATGGAGTGTCACAGTGAAAATATATACAATTAAGAAGTTTAATTTCATTCAACGTTTAGTGATTAATACCTTGATGTTGTTAGCCTTAGCCGGTTTATTTCCACAGGGACTCTATATAGCCTCCGTTTGGACGGCTATTTGGGCCGCTTTGGTCTTAGGCATTTTAAACAGTTTTTTTCGGCCAGTTTTGCAGTTTTTTGCATTACCATTTACATTACTAACGTTTGGCTTGTTTGCTTTTGTCGTGAATGCTTTTGTCCTTTGGTTGACAGCCTCAATTGTTGGGGCAGGCTTTCATTTTGCAAGCTTTGGTTGGGCCTTGTTAATGTCCATTATGATGTCATTGGTTAATGCAGTGGTTTCCAGTTATTTTAGTAAGCAAACAAGGTAGTAGCACCTTAATAGAAAAGGATTTGGACCATGGCAAAAAAAATTACTGTGCGCGATTTACTTAATAATACGCACTTAAAGATGGTAACGGGTGAGGAATATTTAGATCGAACGATTACGACGGCTGATATTTCACGTCCAGGATTGGAAATGACGGGTTACTTTAACTATTATGCTCCGGAACGGGTGCAACTAATGGGGATCACCGAGACGGCCTTTGCTGCACGGATGACCCATGATGAATTGATGGTAGTTGCTCGGAAGATGATGCAACCGGTGACACCGACCTTTGTGGTGTCCACTGGGCGAAAATTACCCGAAGAATTTATGGCAGTGGCCAAAGAAACGCATATTCCAATTCTTTCTACTGAGCTGACCTCTTCGCGTATTCTATCTAACATGTCTTTTTATTTAGATGGGCAGTTAGCAAAACGCCAGTCGGTGCATGGCGTCTTAGTCGATGTATTTGGTTTGGGAGTTTTAATTACTGGTGATTCGGGGGTTGGTAAATCTGAAACAGCCTTGGAATTGATTCAAAATGGTCACCGGTTAATTGCTGACGATCGGGTTGATGTTTATGCCCAAGATGAAGAACGGTTGGTGGGTGAGCCGCCTGCTATTTTGCGGAACCTGATGGAAATACGGGGAGTCGGCATCATTGATGTTGTCAACTTGTTTGGAACCGGAGCTGTGCGGTCACATGCGACGATCTCCTTTAATCTTCATTTAGCCAAATGGTCGGATGATCAAAAGATTGATCGATTAGGAAATGGGGAGGACACCATTCGGATTCAGGGAGTAGACTTGCCGCGGTTTGTCTTGCCGGTTCAAGCCGGTCGTAATTTAGCTGCGCTGATTGAAACGGCGGCTAAGAACTTCCGTGCTAAGATGATGGGGTACGATGCTACCAAGACCTTTGATGATAATCTGAATCGTTTAATTGCTGAGAATTCAAAGGCTGAACATGAGCAGGCTACCAACCAGGATTGACAAAGAAAAGACCAGATGGCTTAAATAATCCCTGCCGGGTCTTTACTATACCCAATAATCTTATATGATATAATGATATAGTTAACTAAATATAATATTAGAAGAAAAAGCATAAGGAGACCCACTGTGAACAAGAGTAAAATTGCCGTTTTAGGCGCTGGTTCTTGGGGCACTGCTTTGGCTAACGTAGCTGCTGAAAATGGGCATACCGTGCGTCTATGGACTTATAAGGCCGACCAGGTGCCTGAAATCAATGAGCAACATACCAACCAACATTATTTGGGGGCTGTTCAATTAAATGCTAATGTGGTGGCAACAGCTGATATGGCAGCCGCAGTTGAAGGGGCTGACCTTGTTCTTAGCGTGGTGCCTACCAAGGCAACGCGTCAAGTAGCCCAGCAGTTAAGCACTTACTTGCAGACTGATCAACAGCCAGTTTTAGTTGCTGCAACTAAAGGATTAGAACCAGGAACCTTTAAACGGGTATCACAAATTTTAGCTGAGGAAGTACCTGAAACGTTACGAGCAGGAATTGGGGTTATATCTGGTCCTTCACATGCTGAAGGAGTTGTAAAACACGACCCCACATTAGTGACAGCGGTCAGTGATGATTTAGCTGTTGCCGAGCTGATTCAAGCCAATTTTAATAATCAAACCTTTCGTGTTTATAGCGGAACAGATGTAATTGGGACTGAATTTGGGGGCGCTTTGAAAAATGTTATTGCGATTGGCGCTGGGGCATTAGAAACCCTCGGGTATGATGCTAATGCTAAGGCCGCGCTCTTTACCCGAGGATTAGCCGAAATCAGTCGTTTAGGACAGGCTTTTGGTGCCAACCCAATTACCTTTATGGGCTTAGCAGGGGTTGGTGATCTTTTTGTAACCGCTACCTCCATTCATTCGCGTAATTTTCGTGCTGGTGAGCAGTTAGGCGCCGGTAAGGCCCTAAATGAAGTGATTGAAGATATGGGCATGGTTATTGAGGGCATTTCCACGACGAAAGTTGCCTATGAGCTAGCCCAACAAAAACATGTTGAGATGCCGATTACGACAATGATTTACCAAGTATTGTATCAGGGAAAGGATATCCAAGCGGGTATTCAAGAATTAATGGGACGTCCATTACAAAAGGAAGGATTTTAAAGACATGCAAAAAGTACGTAAGGCGATTATTCCAGCTGCTGGATTAGGGACACGTTTCTTACCAGCCACAAAGGCACTAGCTAAAGAAATGCTGCCAATTGTTGATAAGCCAACTATTCAGTTCATCATTGAAGAAGCTTTGGCAGCTGGAATTGAGGAGATTTTGATTGTGGATGGTAAGTCGAAGCGCTCAATTGAAGATCACTTTGATTCAAATCCAGAGTTAGAAAACAACTTACGTGAAAAAGGTAAGACTGAGTTGTTGAAGCTAGTGGAAGAGACAACAGATATCAATCTTTACTTTATCCGGCAGTCACACCCACGTGGCTTGGGGGATGCGGTGCTTACTGGTAAGGCCTTTATCGGGGACGAACCTTTTGTGGTCTTGCTCGGCGATGATTTGATGCAGGACGAAGTGCCTTTGACAAAGCAACTAATTGATCAGTACGAGCAAACTGGTGACTCCACCTTAGCAGTGATGCGAGTCCCACATGAGGAAGTATCTAAGTATGGGGTCATTGATCCAGAAGAAGAAGTAGATGATGGGTTGTATCGGGTTTCTAAATTTGTGGAAAAGCCTCAACCTGACCAGGCACCTTCTGATTTGGCAATCATTGGTCGTTACCTCTTAACCCCTGAAATCTTTGAAGAATTAGAAAAGACAACACCAGGTAAGGGAAACGAAATTCAATTAACGGATGCGATTGATGCATTGAACCAACGGCAAAATGTATATGCTCATGAGTTTAAAGGTAATCGTTATGATGTTGGTTCTAAGATTGGTTTTTTGGAGACCAATATTGAATTTGGCTTGAAGCATCCCCAGACGGGTCAAGAATTACGTGCTTACATTAAGGATTTGGCTAAACATCTGGATTAAAGGTGAAAAAGAGTGCGGGTTGGTAAGACCCGTATTTTTTTATCCTATTTTGCAAACTTACTTTTTGTTAGTATTGACCACATTGACCTTTTGCGCGTAAAATAGGGATATGATTAAACAGGTTGGAGGAGGTAAAGCATGGCAAAAAAATATGATACGATCATTATTGGTGCCGGCCCTGGCGGCATGACGGCAGCCACTTATGCATCGCGGGCCAACTTATCAGTGTTGATGTTAGACCGCGGTATTTATGGTGGTCAGATGAATAATACGGCAGAAATTGAAAATTATCCTGGCTTTTCATCTGTGATGGGGGCCGATTTGGCTGAGAAAATGTATGCCTCAGCGACGCAGTTTGGTGCCGAATATGCATTTGGTACGGTAGAAAATTTAGAACGGCAAGCTGATCAAACCTGGTTGGTAACAACGGATATGGACCAATACCAGGCTAATAGTGTGATTGTGGCCACCGGGGCTGCTTATAAAAAGCTGGGTGTACCTGGTGAGGATGAGTATGCTGGTCGAGGCGTGTCTTATTGTGCAGTTTGTGATGGTGCCTTTTTCCGTAATCAACATGTTTATGTAGTTGGCGGTGGTGATTCAGCAGTTGAAGAAGCGGTCTATTTAGCCGGTATGGCTGAACAAGTTACCCTTATTCACCGGCATGCCACCTTATCAGCCCAACAAATTTTACAAAAAAGAGCCTTTGATGCTAAAAATCTGGACTTTATTTGGAATACAGAAGTGCAAGAAATTTTAGGCGATGGCCAAGCAGTGACAGCATTACGATTACACGATAAGGAAAATAAGCGTGACTATGAAGTTGCGGCGGCTGGAATTTTTATTTACGTTGGATTGTTACCTGTTTCTGATATGGTAGCTGGTCTGGATGTTCGGGACGAGCGGGGCTGGATTGTGACTGATGAGACCATGGCCACTAAGCAACCCGGTCTCTACGCTCTAGGAGATGTTCGTCAGAAAGCATTACGTCAAATTACAACTGCTGTTGGTGATGCGGCTATTGCTGGCCAAAATGCATATGCCTATAATGAAGCCTTTAAAACTGATACGCTAACTCAGGAGATACAGGGGTGATGGACTATGCAGCTAGTTTAGAGGCCCTTCGTCTGGGTCAAATGACGGAATTAGTGATAGAACCTCAGGATTTTCCGGCCTTCTTTAACGTTTGGCGGGATTATCCCTACCAAAATGCGATTGTTGGTCAGGCGGGTCGGGGTGGTATTGTGACTTATCGTGCGGCCAAAGAACAAGAGGCTTAGTTTTTCGTGTAAGCGCTTGCCAAGGCCGTTTGGACCTGCTAAAATGATGTTTGTAGAGCGTAATCGTGTTTTATTTAACAAGCTTACGTAGCCATATATTTTTATTATGTTTAAAAGGGAGATTTAACCATGGAATCACGCGAATTTCACATTGTAGCCGAAACAGGTATTCATGCACGTCCAGCAACCTTGTTGGTTCAAACTGCATCAAAATTTGCTTCAAATATTACCTTAGAGTACCAAGGTAAGGAAGTTAACCTAAAGTCAATCATGGGTGTTATGTCATTAGGTGTTGGTCAAGGGGCTGATGTTAAGATTTCTGCTGACGGTAGTGATGCTGATGAAGCAATGAAGGCGATTGCAGAAACCTTGAAGTCTGAGGGTTTGACTGATTAAGCTGACTACAGCCACCACTATTTAATAAAAATCATCGTTAAGAGTAATCAATGAGGGAAAAGGGTTATGAGTAAGGAAATTAAGGGAATTGCAGCCTCCAATGGGGTGGCAATTGCGAAAGCTTATAAGCTAGTTGATCCTGATTTGTCTTTTGAAACAGTGAAAGTTGATGATATTTCAGCTGAAAAAGACCGCTTACAGGCGGCTTTTTTAACGTCAAAGGCAGATTTAGAGACCATTAAGGCCAAAGCAGCCGAAGCAATGGGACAAGAAGAGGCAGAGGTCTTTACTGCGCACATTATGGTTTTAGAGGACCCAGAGTTCACTGGAGCCATTGAAGAAAAAATTACCACTGATCAAGTCAATGCTGAGGCTGCTTTACAAGCTACGGCAGATGGATATGTGGCCCTTTTTGAGGGCATGGCCGCTGATAATCCTTACATGGCTGAACGAGCTGCTGACATCCGAGATGTCACTAAGCGGGTGTTGAGCCATCTATTGAAGCGTACCTTACCTAATCCTGCTCTGATTGATGAGGAAGTTGTGATTGTTGCGCATGATATGACTCCTTCCGATACGGCTCAATTAGACCGTCGCTACGTCAAGGGCTTTATTACGGATGTGGGAGGACGAACTGCTCATGCAGCGATTATGGCCCGTACCTTGGAGATTCCAGCCATTGTTGGGACTGAAAAGGCAACCACTGAGATTGCTGAAGGGGACCTTGTAGCACTTGATGGGATGACCGGACTTGCAATCGATCAACCTAACCAAGAAGAAGTGGCAGCTTACCAAGCTAAGCAGACCGCCTTCTTAGAAAAGAAAGCTGCCTGGGCTAAATTACGTGATGAGCCATCTGTTTCTGCTGATGGTAAAGTCTTTACGACTGCAGCTAATATTGGCACACCTAAGGATTTGCCAGGGGTCATTGAAAATGGGGCTGAGGCGATTGGGTTATATCGTACTGAGTTCTTATATATGGATTCGGCAGAGCTACCAACGGAAGAAGAACAGTTTAAGGCCTACAAGGAAGTCCTAGAAGGAATGCAAGGCAAGCCAGTAACGGTGCGGACGATGGATATCGGTGGGGATAAGGATCTGCCTTATCTGCCCTTGCCACATGAAGAGAATCCCTTCTTGGGTTACCGGGCAATCCGAATTTCTTTGGAACGGACAGATATTTTTAGGACCCAAATCCGTGCCTTACTACGAGCATCGGTATATGGTGACTTGTGGATTATGTTCCCTATGATTGCGACCTTGCCGGAATTTAAAGCCGCTCGGGACATCTTTAATGATGAACGGGCAAAGATGCAAACAGAAGGTATTCCAGTTGCCGACGATATTAAGTTGGGCATGATGATTGAAATTCCTGCTGCCGCTATCTTGGCTGATCAATTTGCTAAAGAGGTTGACTTCTTCTCAATTGGTACGAATGATTTGATTGCCTACACAATGGCTGCTGATCGAGGAAATGATAAGGTTGCCTACCTCTATCAACCTTACAACCCTTCTATACTACGGCTGATTAAGTTTGTTATTGATGCGGCCCATAAGGAAGGTAAGGTTGCCGCTATGTGTGGTGAGATGGCTGGTGATCCAATTGCCTTACCAATTTTAATGGGCATGGGCTTAGATGAATTCTCAATGTCGGCAACATCTATTTTGCCGGCGCGGGCCTTGATGAAACAATTAGATACAAAGCAAATGGCGGATTTAGCCCAAGCTGCGGTTAATTTAAGTACCAATGACGAGGTGATTGACTTAGTTAAGCAGACACTACCTGAATTAGGGGACTAGGTCAAAAATAAAAGTACAAAAAGGGGATTGGCTGGTTGGGCCAACCCCCTTTTTATATAGCGAGCTAAGGCGTTAACCAGAGCATGGTATAATGGTTAATAATGAAAGGTGGATGAACTTCATGGTTAGAAAACCAATTGTGATGGCAAACTGGAAAATGAATAAATTACCCAGCGAAGCTAGCGACTATATTCAGCATATTCAAAAACCGTTGTTGGCTTATCCAGAAATTGAAACAATTCTTGCCGGACAAGACGTCCTTTTAGATGCAATGGTTAATGCGGCTCAAGGAACGACAATTGAAATTGCTGCTGAGAATGTCTATTGGAAGGAGCGGGGGGCCTATACCGGTGAAACAAGTCCGGCCGCTTTAGCTGACTTGGGAATCAAACATGTGATTATTGGCCACTCTGAACGGCGGATATACTTTCGTGAGACCAATGAAATGGTGAATTTAAAGGCTTTAGCTGCGTTACGGAATGGACTGCATCCGATTGTAGCGATTGACGAGCAAATTCAGATCGTTTCACATAGTGATCATATGCATTGGGTTGTTAATGAGGTGATTGAAGCCCTGAAGGGGATTAACATTGAAGATATTCCTAACGTTGTCTTAGCTTTTGAGCCGACCCAGTCAATTGGAAGTGGGCAGGCTTTGAATGCGGATCAAGCTCAAGAAAATCTTTATTTAATTCGACAAACGGTTTCAGATATGTTTGATGCACAAATCGCCGATCGAGTGCGGATTATGTATGGGGGTTCAGTTAAACCAGCCAATGCCTTAGCCTTATTAGAAAAGCCCGATATTGATGGCGTCTTGGTTGGCGATGCTGCTTTAGATGCCAACACCTTTTTGGAGTTGGTACGGCTAGCCCAAGTTGCTTATCGTCAAAAGGATAAAAAAATTTCCAGCTAGCTGGCTAAAACACTGCAAAGCCTAGTGAAATATGTTACAATTTTTGCGTAGGGAATTTGAAATTTCAATATACAAGGAGAGACAAAATGTCTGCAATTACTGATATTTATGCACGCGAAGTGCTTGACTCACGTGGAAACCCAACTGTTGAAGTTGAGGTATATACTGAACTTGGTGGCTTTGGCCGTGGTATCGTTCCATCAGGTGCTTCAACTGGTGAGCACGAAGCTGTCGAACTACGTGACGGTGACAAGAGCCGTTTCATGGGCAAGGGTGTGCTAAAGGCCGTTGAAAACGTTAATACAACGATTGCTAAGCAATTGGTTGGAATGGATGTAACGGATCAAGTTTTGTTAGACGAAACAATGATTGCTTTGGATGGAACACCAACTAAGGCTAAGTTAGGTGCTAACGCTATCTTAGGTGTATCAATTGCAGCTGCTCGTGCAGCGGCTGATGAATTGGGAACTCCTTTGTATAACTACTTAGGTGGATTCAATGCAAAGGTTTTGCCAACGCCAATGATGAATGTTATCAATGGTGGAGCACATGCTAACAATGATGTGGACTTCCAAGAGTTCATGATTATGCCAGTTGGTGCTAAGTCAATTTCTGAAGCAATCCGGATGGGTTCAGAAACCTTCCATGCCTTGCAAGCTTTGTTGAAGGAGGCTGGTCATTCAACAGCCGTTGGTGACGAGGGAGGATTTGCTCCTGACTTTGCGTCAAATGCAGAGCCATTTGACTTCTTGTTGCGTGCCATCACCAAGGCTGGTTACAAGCCAGGTAAGGATATTGCCATTGCCTTTGATGTGGCTTCATCTGAATTCTATGACGCTGATCGTGGAGTTTATGTCTTAGCTGGTGAGCCTGCTAAGAAGGAGTACACAACAGAAGAGTTCATTGATTACCTAGAGAACTTGGTTGATAAGTACCCAATCGTATCTATCGAAGATCCTTTGGATGAAAATGAGTGGGATGCCTGGGTAACATTGACACAACGCTTAGGTGATCGTGTCCAATTAGTTGGTGATGATTTCTTCGTAACCAACACCCAATACCTACAAAAGGGTATTGAAATGGGTGCTGCTAATGCCATCTTGGTTAAGGTTAACCAAATTGGTACATTGACAGAGACCATGGATGCAATTGAGATGGCTAAGGAAGCTAACTACACAGCCATTGTGTCTCATCGTTCAGGAGAAACTGAAGATACAACGATTGCTGACTTAGTTGTGGCTACTAACGCTGGCCAAATTAAGACAGGTTCAATGTCACGTACTGACCGGATTGCCAAGTACAACCAGTTGATGCGTATTGAAGACCTATTGGGTGAGAAGGTTGCCCAATACAAGGGTATTAACAGTTTCTATAACATTGATAAGGCTGCCCGTGAGGCCGTTACCAATTATGAAGCTTAATTAAACAGTATTTAATGAAAGAGTCGACCGGTTAAGGTGGGCTCTTTTTTTATTTAGACCAGTAAAAGTTGAGTTGTTTGTATAGTTATGCTATGATAACGAGGTATAAACGTTAGACAAGAGTGGAGGGGCGAAGAATGTATGATACGTTGATGACAGCAATGATTGTCATTGGTTTTTTAATTATTGTATCAGTGATGATGCAGCCGTCTAAACAGCAAGATGCCTTATCTGCCTTATCAGGTGGTGGCGGCGACTTGTTTGCAACGCAAAAGGCACGGGGCTTTCAAGCAGTGATGCAACGTGTGACTGCTCTACTAGGGGCACTATGGTTCATCATCGGCATTGCCCTTGTATATTTAACCTCACATTAAAGTAGATTGTGATTTGACCCCTCGTGAAACGAAGCGAGGGGTCTTTGTCTATCTAGCGTTAGCATGAACACAGGTAGCATACAGTTGATAAAGAAAAGAGAAATAAGATGACAGAAGTAAAAACACACACGAGTTTAGAAAACCAACTTTTTGGTTTTCTAAAGGCCAATCCTGGCCAAGCCTTTTCAGCGCAGTCGTTAGCAGATGGACTGCACGCTTCAGATAGCAATATCTTTACTAAGGTAGTACAAGCCTTAGCATCCTTAGAACGTGCTGAGAAGGTAAAGGTGAATGATCAAGGGGCCTTTGCCTATAATCCTGATAAGGAAGGCGTCATTGGTGATTTTCATGCCAATGATCGAGGCTTTGGCTTTGTTCATTATGCCGAAGATGGGGATGATATCTTTATTAACCCTGACAATACAAAATTAGCCTTGCAAGGGGATCAGGTGCGCGTGAAGCTGCTAAGTAAGGGTGACGGACAGGGCGCCAAGGGACCTGAAGGCCAAGTAGTTGAGATTATGCACCATGCCCGTGAACAGGTAGTGGGGGTATTTACGCTGGGCTCTCCTTATGCAGGTTATATTGGTAGCATTAAGTTGACCGACAAAAAGTTTTCTACCTATGAGTTTTTAGTTAAAGAAGGTGGGGTTAAAGCAACGGATGGTGAGATAGTTGTGGCAACTATCGATGACTATCCTACAGTGTCGACACCTAAGCGCATGACGGGGACGATTACAAAAACGATTGGTTATAAGGATGAACCAGGTGTTGATATCCTACAAATTGTCTATAATCACGATGTCCCTCATGTCTTTCCTAAAGACGTGTTAGACCAGGCAGAAAAGATTCCAGCTGAAGTGCAAGCAAGTGAACGCATTGGCCGTGAGGATATCACTGACCAACCGTTAGTGACCATTGATTCCATTGAATCTAAGGATTTGGATGATGCAGTTGTCGTTTGGCGCTTGCCAAATGGAAACTTCCATTTGGGAGTACACATTGCCGATGTTTCCCACTATGTTCCTGAGGGTACACCTTTAGATGAAGAGGCTTATAACCGCGGTACATCTGTTTATTTAACAGATCGCGTAATTCCGATGTTACCCCGTAATATCTCCAATGGTATCGCTTCTTTGAACCCCGGTGTTGAACGTTTGGCTATGTCTGCTGAGATGGAGTTTACCCCAGAAGGGGAGCTGGTCAATCATCGGATTCACCAATCAGTGATGAAGTCACACGCACGGATGACCTATAAGGCAGTTAATGCCATCTTAGCTGGTGATGAAACAACACGCAATGAATACCAGGATTTGGTACCAATGTTTGAAGACATGGCTCAGTTACATCATGCCTTAGTAGCACGGCGCCAAGAACGTGGGGCGATTGAATTTGATGCGCCAGAAGCAAAGATTATTGTCGATGATGATGGTAAGCCGACTGATATTGAATTACGCGAACGAGGCGAGTCAGAACGTATGATTGAGTCCTTTATGCTAGCAGCTAACGAAACGGTTGCGATGCATTATGATCTAGCAAAGGTACCTTTCTTGTACCGAATCCACGAGGCGCCAGAAAGCGATCGAGTCCAGCAATTTGCTGATTTTGTTAAAGCCCTTGGTTGTCCGGTAAAACTCAATCCAGACAATGTGAAACCTAAGGATTTGCAACAAGTTCATCAGTATTTTGTTGGGCGTCCTGAGGAACAGATGGTGTCGACTATGATGTTGCGGGCTATGCAACAAGCGAAGTATTCTGATCAGCCTTTGGGTCATTTTGGAATTGGTGCTGATTATTATACCCATTTCACTTCGCCAATTCGGCGTTATCCTGACTTGACCGTCCATCGGTTAATTAAATGGTATGCTGAAAATGGCATGGATGAAGCAGCCCAGAGTAAGTATCGTGACCGTTTAGCACAAACTGGTGAAGATACATCGGTTAAGGAACGTCGGGCGGTTGATACTGAACGTGATACGGATGCAATGAAGAAGGCTGAGTTTATGGAAGATAAGGTCGGCCAAGAATTTGATGCTGTGGTTAATGGTGTGATGAAGTTTGGTATGTTTGTCTCCTTAGATAATACAGTCGAAGGACTCATCCACACCTCTAACTTAAATGATGACTATTACCTTTATGATGAGCAGCATATGGCCCTAATTGGTCGACGTTTCCATCATATTTATCAGGTCGGTCAACCGGTACGGGTTAAACTAATTCGTGTTGATAAAGAGCAAAGTGCTTTAGACTTTGTCTTGGTTAATCCAGAGGCTGCCCCTAAAACTGATATTCAAGTAGCTGATCCGCATCATGGGGCTTTTGGTAAGGGGAATGGAAAGTCCCAAGGCGCCAAAAATGGGCGTGGTTATCAAGGAAAGCGTAAGTCAGCAGGAAAGCCTAGTGACCATAAAGCACCTAAACAGGCTGCTAAAACGCAGCAACGGGTACGACCTGCTGGCCGCCATAAGTAACAGGAGGAAGGCGGATGGCCAAGAAAACGCAACAACATGATCGACCTTTAGCGACGAATAATAAAGCCCGCTATAATTATGCGATTGGGGAAACCTTTGAAGCCGGGATGGCCTTGACTGGTACCGAAATTAAATCGATTCGGGCCGGCAAGGTAAATATTGGTGATGGCTTTGTGCAGGTGCGCCATGGTGAAGCTTTTTTGGATAACGTCCATATCAGTCCCTTTGAGCAAGGTAATCAATTTAATCATGACCCACTACGCTCACGTCGCTTGCTACTGCATAAGCGTGAAATTCGGCTTTTAGCACAGGCAAGTGAGGAGGCTGGTAAAACCATTGTGCCTTTGCGAATCTATTTGAAGCATGGTTTTGCCAAGGTCTTGATTGGCATAGCAACTGGAAAGAATAAGTACGATAAGCGACAGACCATTAAACAACGCGATCAAGAACGTGATATGCGTCGGGCTTTGCGTCGGCTATGATCTGGCTTATAAAGAGTGCCCTGAGAACAACTATCGGGGTACTCTTTTTAACTAAACTGGAAGGAAAACAGGATGCAAGCGATTAGTGACCTTATAGTCAAGTTAAAACGACCATCACGGTCAATTGAATTAACGCAACCTAAGGCGATGGAGACACAAAGGCAGTTATTGGAATCATTAGCGGACATCAAAGATTCGCTTGATTTTGTTAGTTTAAGCAACCATAAGAGTCAGGGGTTAACGTTAGTCGAGCGGATTAGTTTTGCTCAGCAAATCCAAAGTCGTTATGACATACCGGTCTTAGAGCATGTCACAGTAGCAGGCATCCCCAAGGAAAAGCTTTTAGCCCATTTAGCTGCCTATCAGACAGCTGGTATTCAAAACATATTGGTTGTCAGAGGGGATGATCCACTGACAGACCGGACAATGAAAGAATCGGCTCAGTTATTGACAGCCATTGCCGCTAATGGTGGTTTTAATCTAGCAGCAACACTTGATATTAAACATTTAATTCAACAGCCAGCTGAAACATTAACCAATAGTCTGGCTAAACAGGCGGCTGGGGCCAGTTTTTTTATTACCCAACCGATACAGTCATTGACTCAATGGCAAAGCGGCCAGCGTATCTTAAGAAAGCAGGCGTTGCAATTACCATTAGTCGCTGGAATTATGCCACCTGGAGCAAGCAAGGGTTTAAAAAAAGATCCAACAAGAGGAAAATTGAGTAAGCAATCTATACAGGAGTGTCAGCTTTTAGTACAGGACTTAGCAAGGGAGGGGCTTTTAGGTTGGCATATTTTTAGTCCCCAGTTGCTTAGTGGTGAAACGAAGAGCTTAATTGCATCTATTTGTCAGGAAAACTGACATAATTTATGCGCGACCTGTGTTAAAAATGCTAATATCAACATATTAGATGCGAAATTTATTTCAGGAGGAATGTGGGATGCATAAATGGCTAGGCAAGGTTCTGGCAATTGTGATGACAATCGTTGGTGTTGGGATGGTAATGCAACCAGCTCAGGCAGCGAATAAACCACACTATACAATTGCAACGGATACAACATATCCACCCTTTGAATTTCAGACCGATAAGGGTCAATATCGGGGAATTGATATTGATATGCTAAAGGCGATTGCAAAGACTGAAGGCTTCACTTATACCTTAAAACCAATGAGTTTTAATGCCGGGGTCCAGGCAGTCCAGGCTGGTCAGGTGGACGGCTTATTAGCTGGGATGTCCATTACGGATGCACGTAAACAGGAATTTGATTTTAGTAAGCCTTACTACAAGTCAGGCATTGTCTTGGCGGTTAGTAAAAAAGACCATAATATTAAAGCATTAAAAGATTTAAAGGGAAAGACGGTGGCTGCTAAGACAGGGACCATGGGTGCTGAGTATGCCAAAAAGATGGCCCCTAAGTATGGCTTTAAGGTTACCTATTTCAACGATTCAAATACCATGTATAGTGATGTGATGGTTGGGAATACAGTGGGAACCTTTGAGGATGCGCCAGTAATGGGCTATGCGATTAAGCAGGGCACCCAGATGAAAATTGTCACTAAACCAGCCAATGGGGGTTGGTATGGCTTTGGAGTAAAGAAGGGAAGCAATGCGGCTCTCTTAAAGGATTTCAATGCCGGTTATACTAAGATTGTTGATAATGGTCAATTTGACCAAATTGTTGAACGTTATGTAGGTGAGAACGGCTATCAAGCTAAGGAAAGTGCTAGTCAGGCTAAGCCTACGATGTGGTCACTCATTATAGAAAATAAGGATGCCTTGTTGCATGGCCTGTTTGTGACGCTGGAGTTAACAGTCGTTGGAATTGCCTTAGCTACAATCTGGGGACTGTTACTCGGTACCATGGGTGTTGCACCGAATAAGTTTATTCGTGGCCTATCGACGACCATTATTTATTGCTTCCGTGGATTACCAATGATCGTTCTAGCATTCTTTATTTATATTGGTATTCCAAACCTTACTGGTAGTAAGATACCGGCCTTTACTGCTGGGGTTATTACCTTAGTGCTAAATGAAGGAGCTTATATTGGCTCCTTTGTTAAGGGTGGTTTTCTTTCGGTCGATCATGGCCAATTAGAAGCGGCCCGGTCGCTTGGATTGCCTTATGGCAAGGCCATGCGTAAGGTTGTGATGCCCCAGGGCATTCGATTAATGATTCCAAGCTTTATCAATCAATTTATTATTACCTTAAAAGACACATCAATCTTATCGGTGATTGGCTTGATTGAACTTACACAAACGGGAACCTTGATTATTGCACGTAACTTGCAAGGCTTCCGTGTTTGGTTAATCATTGCGGCCATGTACTTAATTGTTATTACGTTGCTAACATGGCTCTCAAACTGGATGGAAAAGAGGATTCACTAATGGCAGCGATTGTAGACGTAAAAAATGTACACAAGAGTTACGGAGATAATGAAGTCCTCAAAGGTATTGATTTACAGGTGACTGAAGGAGAAGTAGTAGTCATGATTGGCCCATCTGGATCAGGTAAGTCTACCTTTTTACGTTCTTTAAACAAACTTGAGGACATCGATTCGGGTTCCATTGAAATCAATGGTTGGGATATTAGTGATTCAAAAACTAATATTGATAAGACCCGTGAGACTATTGGTATGGTTTTTCAACATTTCAATTTATTCCCTCATCTAACGGTAATAGAAAACTTGATGTTGGCACCAACTGAACTTGGTAAACAAACACCAGCTGAAGCCAGGGAAACCGCGCTACGCTTATTAGCTAGAGTTGGTTTGGCAGATAAGGCCGATGTTAAGCCAGATACCCTATCTGGAGGGCAAAAGCAACGGGTCGCCATCGCGCGTGCGTTGGCAATGAATCCTAAAATTATGTTATTTGACGAACCAACTTCGGCCTTAGATCCCGAAATGGTCGGTGACGTATTAGAGGTAATGAAGGAACTGGCTGAAGAGGGCATGACTATGATTGTGGTAACCCATGAAATGGGCTTTGCCAAACAGGTTGCGGATCGGGTTGTGTTCTTTGCAGATGGCTATATTCGTGAGGAGGGCCATCCTGAAGAGGTCTTTGCCCATCCTAAGGATCAACGAACCCGTGATTTCTTGAATAAAGTCTTAAATGCTTAATTGTTTCATGCGGGTCAAACCACTTTAAATCCTAAATAAAAGGCAGTCCGGGGAGGACTGCCTTTTATTTAGGTGGAAGGGTTAGTGTTTAAAGGAAGTGATTTCATCGCTAAACTGGGTTGACTAGGATGAACCAAACGCCATCGATCTAAAAAGGCAACGAGTAAGCAGATTAAGGCCGCTTGTTGGTCCTCTAAAAGATCAATGGTTAAGCGACCGTCTTGTTCAGGATAAGCCCGGGCGAGAATATCACGCCCCTTAATTAGCGTGAAACGTCGCGTTTTAAGAGAACCTGTAATGAGCCACTGCAGGTTAGTTAAATAGACTAATTCATGTTGGTGAAAGTATAAACCAAAGGAAGAAATTTTAAAGTTATTGATGTAAATTTTAAAGCGGGGTAACAGGGCTGGTGAAGTTTGCTTAATATTTGCTAGGGGCTGACCATTAGCAGCATTAATTGTTAATTGATCACCTTTGTGTCCTGTTGCACCTGTAATATAATAGGTGAGAGTGCCTGTTGAATTACTCACAAAGGACATCCCGTGATAATCAGCAGGAACTTGTGACAAATGATAGGTAGACATAGGATGACCTCCTTAGGATCTATTATAGCCGACCGTAGCAGAAAAGAGGAAGAAATGCAGGACTTTATTGGTACAGATTGGGCCAAACCCTTATTGGCTTCGGTTCCTAACCACTATTTTAATCAAATGACGCAATTTTTAACAACTGCTTACCAGACGGAAACAGTTTATCCGCCCCGAGAAAAGGTATTTGCTGCTTTGCAGGCAACACCATTGGCCAAAACGAAAGTCGTTATTTTGGGGCAAGATCCCTACATTAAACCCGGTCAAGCACAAGGAATGAGCTTTTCAGTGCCTGCTGATTTTCCTTTACCACCATCGTTACGCAACATCTTTACTGAAGTTGCTAGTGATTTAGATATTCCCGTGCCAACCAATGGTGATTTACACCGGTGGGCGCGACAGGGAGTTTTACTTTTAAATACGGTTTTGACGGTGCCCGCTGGTCGGTCAAATGGTCACGCTGGTCAAATTTGGGAACCATTAACTGACTTTATTATTCAATTGGTGGCTAAGCAATCGCAACCCGTTGTGTTCATTTTATGGGGAGCGGCTGCGCAAAAGAAAGCCAAACTCATTCAAGGGCCGGATAATTTGATTTTAAAGGCCCCACATCCTAGTCCTTTGTCGGCTTATCGGGGCTTTTTTGGCTCACGACCTTTTAGTCAAGCCAATGCTTTTCTTGTTAAGCAGGGCTTATCACCCATAGACTGGTCATAAAGTGATTAATTGAGTTAAACGCTTTCAATTAGCTATTAACTTTGTCATAATAAAGAGGGTAAGTATTTACATTTTACGGAGGAATCACCATGGAACTTTTTGAACAATTAGCAAGTAAAATCAAAGGTAAAGGTGTTCGATTGGTTTTCCCAGAGGGGGCTGATATTCGGATTCAACAAGCAGCTACCCGACTAGCAGCTGAAGCCTTAGTAGAACCCGTTTTATTAGGCGATGAAGCGACGATTAAGGAAACGGCACAATTAGAAGGCTTGGATTTACAGGAAATCAAGATTATTGATCCTGAGAAATATCCTGAAACGGCTATGAATGAAATGATTGATGCGCTGGTTACAAGGCGGAAGGGTAAAACAGATGCTGTGACAGCAGCCAAATGGTTAACGGACGTGAACTACTTTGGTACCATGTTAGTCTACATGGGGCTTGCTGATGGCATGGTTTCTGGTGCTACACATCCCACCGGTGATACGGTCCGCCCAGCCTTGCAGATTGTTAAAACAAAGCCTGGGGTTTCAAGAATTTCAGGGGCCTTTGTCATGCAAAAGGGTGATCAACGCTATATCTTTGCTGATTGCGCCATCAACGTTGACGTTGATGCACAGACAATGGCAGAGATTGCCATTCAATCAGCACAAACAGCACGGGTCTTTGATATTGATCCACGGGTTGCTATGTTGAGCTTTTCAACTAAGGGTTCAGCAAAGGCCCCACAGGTGGACAAGGTTGTTGAAGCGACTAAGCTGGCTAAGCAAGCCGAGCCAACCCTAGCGATTGATGGAGAATTACAATTCGATGCCGCTTTTGTTGGACAGGTAGCAGCGGCCAAGGCACCGCAGTCAACAGTAGCTGGCAAGGCAAACGTCTTTATTTTCCCTGATTTACAGGCAGGTAATATTGGTTATAAGATTGCGCAACGATTTGGTGGCTTTGAAGCAATTGGACCGGTCTTACAAGGATTGGCTAAGCCAATTTCAGATTTATCAAGAGGCTGCAATGCCGAAGATGTGTATAAGGTTGCCTTGATTACGGCTGCCCAAGCTTTAGCATAAAATATAGTCAGCAAGAAGCCGGCATCGTTAGGTACGAGGCCGGTTTTTTATGCCATTATGCACAGAAAGGAGACCAACTATAAAGCAGGTTGGGAAAATGCTATACTTATGGTTATGAAGAAAGTTGTGAATAGTGTCTCGGAGACACAAGCACTTGCGATGCAATTAGCGCAAATTGTACAAGCTGGTGATACGATTTTATTAAATGGTGATTTGGGTGTTGGTAAAACCACGTTTACCCAGGGTTTTGCCCGGCAATTAGGCATTAAGCGGCCCATTAAAAGTCCAACTTTTACCTTGGTGCGAGAATATCAAACGGTAAATTTTCCACTTTATCATCTAGATGTTTATCGATTAGGTGAGGAAGGTGGTGCTCAAGACTTAGGTTTGGATGAGTATTTTGGTGGTGACGGGGTGGCCTTGGTTGAGTGGTCACAGTACATTAGCAGTGAATTGCCGTCAGATCGTTTAGAAATTAGTATTACGCGTTGGGCAGCCAATCCAACAAGTAATAAACGATTGTTTACAGTCTCAGCACAAGGTGAGACTGCCAGACAGAGGCTTGAAGAGTGGGAGGCAACCCTTGAAATTGATAATTAGACCAGCCCAGGCCAGAGATTCACGGGCCTTATTATTACTAATGGCCCAGTTAACTCAGGAGTCAACGACCATTGAGCTAAGAGAGGATGTTAGTGAACTTAGCCAACAGCAGCAGACGAAAGCCATGGCTCGGCTAGAAACAAATCCGCGGCAACTGGTTTTAGTGGTTGCTGATCAAGCCAATCAACTTTATGGGATTGCCACGGTCAGTCCGGTGGCAAAGCAACAAGCAGCGGGTGAATTAGGGTTAGGTGTTTTACAGCGAGTGCAAGGACAGGGCTTAGGTCAAGCACTAGTCGAAGAAGTACTAGCTTGGTTTAATAACTATAGTCAGTTAGGTTATTTACAGTTAACCGTGCAAAGTCAAAATAGGGTTGCACACCATATTTATCAAAAGTATGGTTTCAAGGAAATAGCTGGATCAAAACGGGCTGGCTTTAATCTGATTGGTCAACCAGTTGAGACGGTAGAGATGATCCTTGAACGGGTCCAAGGGATTTAATTAGGATAGGTGGATGAAGGAATAAAATGACAATGAACTTTGTAGCAATGGATTTTGAGACGGCTAGTCGTCAATGTCATAGTGCCGTTTCATTAGGGTTAGCAATCGTGCGGGATAATCACTTGGTGGATGAGTTTTATACCTTATTGAAGCCAGACAGTTATTTTGATGCGCGTAACACACGTATCCACGGGATTCGTGAAGCGGATGTAGAGGATGCGCCAACCTTTCCAGAAATTTGGCCGTTAATTAAACACTTTTACACGCCAGACCAGCTTGTTGTGGCCCATAACGCGCCCTTTGATAATGGCGTTTTAAAGGCGACCCTGGCCCATTATAACTTGGCAGCCGCCCATTATCTATCTGTGGATACTGTGCGAACATCGCGTAAGTTGTACCCAGACTTGCCCAACCATAAATTAAATACGGTGGCTGGGGCCTTGCACATTGATTTAGAGCATCACCATAATGCCTTAGATGATACGGTGGCGGCAGCTCAAATTTTAGTTCAACAAGCTCAAACATTTGGCGTTGAGCCCATTAAGTCCTTTGTCAAATTAATATAGCCTTTATGTAGAGGGGAAAAGAAATGGCAGTAACCTTGACGAATATTTTTCCAAGTTATGACATCAAAGCAAATGTACCTTTAGCTAACTACACGAACACGCGGGTTGGCGGACCAGCTGATTGGATTTTTTGGCCCAAAAGTTTGGCGGAATTAAAAGCAGTCGTAGCTTATGCACACCAAATTGACTTACCAGTCTTGGTCCTAGGCAATGCCTCCAACTTAATTATTACCGATGACGGTTATCGGGGCTTGGTGATTTTTTTAACTCAGTTAACTCGGATTACGGTTAGTGAGCATGCCGTGACAGCGCTTGCTGGGGCAGCGTTAATTGATGTAACAACAAAAGCTGCAGAGTATGGCTTAACTGGTTTGGAATGGGCTGCTGGTATTCCAGGTTCAGTAGGTGGAGCAGTTTACATGAATGCGGGTGCCTATGGTGGGCAGGTAGATGCTTATCTAGAATCAGCGGATGTCTTGACGGCTACCGGTGAATTGAAAACCTATCAAAATGCTGAGTTAGCATTTGGGTATCGGCACAGTAAGGTGCAGGATACTGGTGAAGTGATTGTAGCGGCGACCTTCCATCTTGAGCCAGGCAATGCAACACAAATTTGGTCAACAATGGAAGAGTTCAATACCCGGCGAGCACAAAAACAACCCTTGGAATATCCATCTTGTGGGTCTGTTTTTAAACGCCCAGCTGGTCACTTTGCTGGTAAATTGATTATGGATGCAGGCTTACAAGGTTTCACGGTTGGTGGAGCTCAGGTTTCACGTAAGCATGCCGGTTTTATTGTGAATCTAGGATCAGCTACGAGTGCTGATTATGTAGCAGTGATTGCTCATGTACAGGAAACGGTTGCAAAGCAATTTGCAGTTCAGCTAGAACCTGAAGTTAGAATTTTAGGGCATTAAGTTAAAGGAAGGGTAGGCCTATGGAGATAGTACAAACGGTTGTTGAGTTGACCGTTTTGGTAGTGATTGGCAATGTGTTGGCACACTTTATTAAGCGGCTACCAGTTAGTTTGATTCAGATAGGCTTAGGAATAGGGGTCGCCTTAGTCTTTAACCTAGAAATAAATATTCAAACAGAGTGGTTTTTGCCTTTATTTGTAGCCCCTTTATTGTATTCTGATGCTTGGAATTTTCCTAAACGGGAGCTATGGGAGCTACGGGGACCTATTTTTGGAAATGCCATTCTCTTAGTATTTGCAACAACTATCTTAGGTGGTTATGCTATTTATTGGTTAATTCCTCAGGTGCCTTTGCCAGTGGCTTTTGCCATTGCAGCGATTTTGTCACCTACCGATCCAGTAGCGGTTGCATCTGTAGGTGAGGAAACTGCCTTACCACCGTCTCTAATGCATTTGGTAGCTGGAGAAAGTCTAATCAATGATGCTAGTGGGCTAGTGGCCTTTAAGTTTGCGATTGCGGCCGTTTCAGCAGGCACCTTTTCATTACTATCAGCAACGACGGGCTTTATTTATATGACGGTTGTTGGCGTCTTGTTAGGACTTGGGCTTGGAACTGCCATTAGTTGGTTGAATTTATGGTTGATAAGACACCAGGCGACCAATTCAGTTATTAGTGTGGTGATGCAAATATTGACGCCATATTTAATTTATTTGGTAACTGAAGAGGTTGGGGCATCAGGGGTGGTAGCCGTGGTTATTGCGGCTATTATTCAAAATTTACAGTTGAAAAACCAACCTAGTTTTAGTGGTGAATACTACTTAGTTAATCACAACACCTGGAATGTCTTCAGCTATTTGTTGAATGGCTATATTTTTGTTATTTTGGGAATTGAATTACCGGTGGCAATGGGGCTGGGTGGTAATGTCGCACCACGTGGCTCCATTTGGCAATTATTAGCTTATGCACTGGCTACCTGGATGATTCTGTTGATTATCCGCACGGTATGGTCCTACATGAATCAACTAGTGCGACGTAAGACCCATGAAGCGACCATTGTGTCCTGGCGGTTGTCGCTAATGGCAGGGCTAACCGGTGTTAGAGGTGCAGTAACCATGGCTGGTGTCTTGTCAGTGCCCCTTTTGACTAAGAACGGTCAACCATTTCCAGAACGGAGTTTAATGCTGTTTATTGCAGGGATGGTGATTGTCTTGTCCTTGTTGGCAGCTATTTTTTTCCTGCCACTTTTAGCCCAACCTAAAACGAAAAAAATAACCCAGCCGTTAGCCGGTCTGGCTAAACATATGACGGTCGCACGAGCGCAAGTGTATATCCTGCAGTCCGCTGTGCGGGAGATTGAACAGTTATTAACCGAGACCAATGCCGTACCAGCTTATCAAATGATGATGCGTTACCAGGTACGGATACGACGATTACAATTACAGTACTTACATAAGGACAAGGTTCAAAAAATTCTAAAATCTGAAGCTAAGTTGCGCGAATTAGCAATTACTGCTCAGCGTGAGGCCTTAAAAGAGGATCTTGCTAATAAAAGCATTAGCGGGTTTGTTTTTGATAGTGAAAATCGACGTTTAGATCGGATTGAGGGTGATTTAGATTCGTTAATTATGCCTGATACCCGCCGTCGGCTGACTCGTCAGTTTAAACTATGGTTAGTACGGGAACTCAGAGCATTGCGCATCTGGTTAAATGATAACGATTCAGATGTGCTACGAGCACAATACCAGTTAGCTGAGCAACACATGGCGCAGGCGGCGCTAGTCACTCTTGAAAAATTCATTCATGAAACGGGGACGTCAATCTCAAAGACGGATATGATTACAGCTCATCAATTGATGACCCTTTTTCGTTCCAGGCTAGTACCGCGTAAGACAGTTGGTGTGGCTAAAGAAAAGCAACTCGACCAAAGGGTGGGTACGGAGTTAGAAATGGCCGGTTATCAAGCACAACGGGCGGCCTTGGCTCATTTGTATGAGGCCCACTTTATTGATGATTCGACAGCTAGTCAGCTTCGACAATGGATTAATTTAGATGAAACAAGTATCTTAGTACAACATAAGGAATAGGGGAAGAGTATGCAGGGATTGACTAATTTCTTTAACAGTATTAGTATCATGCAAATTGTGGATGTATTAATTGTATGGTGGTTATTTTATCGATTGTTTATTTTAATTCGAGGAACTAAGGCCATCACGCTCTTGCGTGGGGTCGCTATTTTGGTGGTGGTAAAGGTAGCGAGTTGGTACTTAGGGCTCACGACGATTTCTTGGTTGACTGATCAAATAATTAACTGGGGTGTCATTGCCCTGGTGGTTGTTTTTCAACCAGAAATTCGGCGTGGACTTGAACACTTAGGCCGATCAGCCTTTTTTAAGCAACGCCAGGCTGAACAACCAGAAGAACAATTAGTAGCGGCTTTAGACGATGCGTTACAGTATATGTCAAAACGGCATATTGGGGCTTTGATTTCGATTCAAATGGAAACGGGCCTGGAAGAATATATTGAGACAGGGATTCCAATTGACGGTGATATTACTAGTCAGCTTCTAATTCAACTCTTTATTCCAAATACCCCCTTACATGACGGGGCGGTGATTATTCGGGATATGCGCATAGCTGTAGCAGCGGCTTACTTGCCATTATCAGACAATCCTATGATTCCAAAAGAGTTAGGAACGCGGCACCGGGCGTCAGTGGGAATTTCAGAAGTTACGGATGCTCTAACCATAGTTGTTTCTGAAGAAACTGGTGGGGTCTCAATTACGCGTAATTCAGAATTGATGCAAGACCTATCACATGAAGATTATATGAAGTATCTTAAGCGTCAACTTTTGCATGATTCGGACCAAGATAAACACAGTTTGTGGGAGCGGACCTTAGACAGCTTAAATATGCGGAAGGGGGACCGATAATGCATCCTAAATTTGACAAGTTATTTTATATCCTGTTGAGCCTTATCTTTGCCATATTGTTGGTCATCTATGTGAATGGTCAGCATGATACTAACATTACTCGCCAAAGTGCAGCTAATGAAAATCGGAATAATACTGCTTTAACAGTGGGGGGATTTCGGGGGTTAGTATCAACAAAAAAGGCAACAATCGAAGTACCCTTACAATTGAATGGTATTAATACGGATGACTATTATGTAAGCGGGGCCCCTGACAAGGTCAAGATCAAGGTTCAAGGATCTGCAGCGTTGGTAACGGCTGCTCAGAATACACAAAACTTCCAAGTTTATGCGGATCTAGGCAAGCTAAATGAAGGTGATCATACAGTATCATTAAAGGTTTCTGGATTGAGCACGGATTTGACCTATGCCATTGAACCTAAGCAGGTTAAGGTTACCATTGTTCGCCGGGCAACGGCTGTGCATAAGGTACAGATCAACTATAATAAAGATGCCATTGCTAGTGGTTATAAGCTTGATAAAGTAACCGCTTCAGTTAACAAAGTCCAGGTGACTGGTCGCGCGGATGCTGTGAATGCGGTTGATCGTGTGATTGCAGATGTGCATCTAGCGCGTGATAGTAAAAAGTCTGTTAATGAATCAGTAGCGCTTCAAGCAGTTGATATTAATGGCACACCAATTAAAGTTGGAATTGCGCCAGAGGTAGCCACCGTTAAACTAGATATTAAGGCGGGCAGTGGTGAACGGCAGGTACCAATTAAGTTTGTTGGCGAACATGGTGACCTTAGTGGCTACACTGTTAGTGGCAACATGAATGAGGTGACAGTTCGTGGTAAAATAGACCAGTTAGATAAAATTAAGTCAATCAAGGTCCCCATTAATTTGAAAAAACTGGCGGATGGTCAGGAAACGACCTTGCCCTTAACGACGGATGTTAAGGATGTTACATTAGCAACCGACAAGATTAAAGTGACGGTTACCCCTAAGGAGTAGAAAATGACGGATTTACATTATTTTGGTACGGATGGCGTGCGCGGTATTGCCAATAAAGAGTTGACCCCCGAATTAGCGTTTCGTTTGGGTCGCATGGGGGGAGCTGTTTTGACTCGCCATGCAAGTGATGGTCGTCAGCCACGCGTTCTGGTTGGACGGGATACACGTATTTCAGGCGAGATGTTAGAAGCAGCCATTATTGCAGGGCTGCTTTCGGTTGGTATTGAAATTTTACAACTAGGTGTAATCTCGACCCCAGGGGTAGCCTACTTAGTCCCCGCCCAAAATGCGGATGCGGGCATTCAAATTACGGCTTCACATAATCCGGCTGAGGACAATGGAATTAAGTTCTTTGGGGCTGATGGATTTAAACTCTCTGATGAATTAGAAGGGGAAATTGAAGCCCTCCTTGATGCACCAAGTGACGACCTTCCACGGCCTGCTGGTTCTGGTCTGGGAACAACCTCAACCTTCCATGAGGGTGTTGGAAAGTACCTATCTTATTTGCAGACCACAATTCCAGATGATTTAAGTGGCTTACACTTAGCAATTGATGCGGCTAACGGAGCGACAGCTAATTTAGTGACCAACTTATTTGCCGATATGGGGGCCGACTTTGATACAATGGCCACTAACCCTGATGGACTAAACATTAATGACGGTGTCGGTTCTACGCATCCTGATGCACTCGCTCAGTTAACAGTTGAAAAGGGGGCCGATGTTGGGTTAGCCTTTGATGGAGACGGCGATCGCTTAATTGCCGTGGATGAATTGGGACAGATTGTGGATGGCGATAAGATTATGTTTATCGTTGGTAAGTATTTGGCTGAACATGGCCGATTGAAGCAAGATACCATTGTGACGACCGTGATGTCGAATCTAGGAATGTATAAGGGAATGGCCGCTAATGGTCTGAGTTCGGTCAAGACAGCGGTGGGTGACCGCTATGTGGTTGAAGAGATGATTAAGGATGGGTATAACCTAGGTGGTGAACAGTCAGGACACGTCGTCTTTTTGGATTGGGCATCAACAGGGGATGGTATGCTAACAGCCTTGCAGTTACTACATGTGGTCAAGGATACTGGAAAGCCGCTGTCAGTCTTAGCCAGTGAAATGACGACTTATCCACAAGTGTTGATTAATGTACGGGTTCTTGATAAAAAAGCGGCCTTAGCTAATACTGCGATTCAAACGGTTATTAAAAAGGTTGAAACTGACTTAGGTGATGAAGGACGCGTCTTAGTACGGCCATCTGGAACGCAGAACCTGTTGCGAGTAATGGTGGAAGCACCAAGTGATGAAGAGGCTCAAACGGCTGCTCAAACCATTGTCGACGTGGTTGAAGACGAAGTTGGTTTGGACTAAGCCCCCCTAAAGACTTAGGCTGGAAATAGGAGCTGAGACAGGTGTTTCAGCTCTTTTTTAGTAGAGGAGAGTAATAGTGATGGCAGGGAACTACCAGGTGTTCAATATAATTGAAGAGATTACCCGAAATGATGGCAGTAAGTATAAGGAAATCGGGAATTTACTACATAATGGTCAGGCAGAATATGCCGCTGAGGCCGGTATGATTCAAGAGGTGCGAATTTTGAAAATTAATATCCCGCACTCAAATGCTGTCCAGAAGTATGAAGAATATGTGAATGAGCATTACGATATTCCAAGTGAAATTGCGATTCCTGCTTTTCAAGAATGGGAAAAAACACCCGCAATGGATGAATTGATTCAAAAAATTTTATCTGAAAATAAAGTTAGTTAAATTATTAGTAAAACATTTTACTTAAAATTATTTTACTTAAAACGTTTACGGTGATGGTTTAAAGTGTTATATTATTTTCAACAGCAAATGTACCTTTTAAGTTGAAGTCCTGTGAGGCTTCCAAGGGTTTACACGTTGAATAAAGGTAATGTTTTAGACTAGCCTCTGACTAGCGTAAAATAGCCAACAGTCAACCTCGTGAATTCTTGAATTCACGAGGTTTTTTTGATAGGAGGAAAGAATGCGTAATTTTGTGAACCTAGAGGAGTTGTCAGTTGAACAAATCTTATCGTTAATCAAACAAGCGTTGGCTTTTAAGGCGGGACAGGAAAGGCCTAGGATTGAACCACTCATGGTAGCCAATCTTTTTTTTGAGAATTCAACGCGTACGCATTCTAGCTTTCAGGTGGCACAAATTAAATTAGGTTGGGAACGTGTTCATATCGATCCTCAGACGAGTTCAACTAAAAAGGGCGAAAGTTTAAGTGATACGTTAAAAACCTTGGGTGCGTTAGGGGTCAAGGTAGCTGTTGTTAGACATAGCAAAAAAGATTGGTACCAGCCCTTGTTAACAGAACACTCTTCCTTAATGCCACAGCTTGTTAATGCGGGGGATGGCAATGGACAACATCCATCACAAAGTCTCTTGGATCTGGTAACAATCTATGAACACTTTGGCCATTTTGCTGGCTTGAAGGTGCGGATTATTGGTGATTTAGCCCATTCTAGAGTGGCTCGGTCAAATGGCGAAGTTCTGAATCGATTAGGGGCGACAGTATCCTTTTCAGGTCCAGCAGATTGGTATCCGAGTGATTTTGATACGTTAGGGGCTTATGTGGACTTGGACGATGATTTGGACCAACAAGATGTGGTGATGTTTTTACGAGTTCAGCACGAACGGATTGCTGAAGTTGATAACGCTGATTTTTCGCCGGTCGATTATCATTTTCATTATGGGTTAACAAAAGACCGCTATGCCAAACTTAATTCTAAAGCTATTATTATGCATCCAGCCCCAGTGAACAGAGGGGTCGAGATTGCCGATGAGCTTGTAGAAGCAGCACAGTCTAAGATTTTTGAGCAGATGCATAATGGGGTTTTCGCACGGATGGCAATCTTAGATGCGTTAAGAGAGGGTTAAAGAGATGGAAACATTACTAATAAAAAATGCGCAGGTGGTAAGGGCTGACAATCAGTTAAGCCAAACAGACGTTCTGATTAGAGGTAATAAGATTAGTGAAATGGCACCTAAGTTAGTTGTTAAAGCTGACCGGGTACTTGATGCAGGGGGGCATTTATTAACACCAGGACTGGTTGATGTGCATGTTCACTTTCGGGAACCTGGCTTTGAGTATAAGGAAACAATTCACACCGGTTCTCAGGCAGCCGCCCGGGGTGGTTTTACCACGGTGTTAGCCATGCCAAATGTGAAACCAGTTCCTAGTACTGAACAAACCCTACGTAATTTGCAGGCGCGTAATGTTAAGGAAGGTATCGTACATATTGAACAATATGCTGCTATTTCAGCTAACTTAACTGACCCTAAGATTAATGATTTAAAGAAGTTAGCAGCTGCTGGGGCGATAGCCTTTACCAACGATGGTAAGGGGGTACAAACAGCCGCAACGATGAAGGATGCGATGCAAGCTGCTGTAGCTGTAGACCGGCCTTTGGTTGCCCACGTTGAAGATGATTCTCTAATCAAAGGTGGGGTAATGAATGCTGGCAAACGGGCAGCCGAATTAGGACTACCAGGAATGGACCCACTAGCAGAAAGTGCTCAATTGGCCCGTGATTTAGTCCTAGCCAAAGTGACTGGGGTCCACTATCATGTAGCCCACTTATCAACTGCTGAATCGGTGGCCTTAGTCCGAATGGCCAAACAGGCTGGGGTAAAGGTGACTGCTGAGGTGTCACCACACCATCTTTTACTAGATGAAACAGCAATTGATGGGGATAATGCCATGTTTAAAATGAATCCACCACTAAGAACGCCGGCGGATCGTTCAGCGGTGTTGGCCGGATTATTGGACGGCACCATTGACATGGTGGCAACTGATCATGCACCTCATTCAAAGGAGGAAAAAGACCGTTCCTTTGTGGGAGCTGCTTTTGGTATTACAGGGATAGAAACCAGTTTTCAGCTTTTATATACCCACTTAGTACGGCCTGGCCTAGTCACCTTAGCCCAACTACTGTCTTGGATGGTTACGAAACCAGTGGCAGCATTTAAGTTGTCTGCGCCAACCAAGGTTGCGGTTGGTGAACGAGCAGATTTAGCCTTGTTTGATTTAGATCAGGCCCATACGATTAGTGCTGATGAATTTGCTTCTAAGGGTCAAAACACACCCTTTATAGGCCAAACAGTATATGGGCAAACACTTGCCACTATCGTTGATGGCAAACTTGTTTATCAAACACAAGCATAAAGGAGAAGCTAATGCAAAGATACTTAGTTTTAGAAAATGGTTCGGTTTATACTGGGCAAGCTTTTGGTGCAAGCAGACCCGTAATGGGCGAAATTGTGTTTAATACAGGTATGTCAGGTTATCAAGAATCTATCACGGATCTGTCCTACCATGGGCAAATCTTGACCTTTACCTATCCGTTGATTGGAAATTACGGCGTGAACGCGGAGGATGCCGAATCTTTTAAGCCAGCAGCCAAGGCCATTGTTACGCATGAGGTTGCTCGGCGCCCGTCTAACTGGCGGTCAACGATGTCTTTGCCCGCTTGGGCCAAAAAAAATGATTTGCCTGGCTTGACGGGGGTTGATACGAGAGCTTTGACCAAGGAAATCCGTGATTATGGAGTTATGCGTGCAGCCATAGTTGATGAGGTTACGCCAGCTATTTTGGAAGAATTAAAGGCTACCATTGCTAGTCAACAGGCAGTCGCAGAAGTTTCAACTCAACGGCCTTATGTCAATCCAACGGATGGGGTATCAATTGCCTTAATTGATTTTGGACTAAAAAATTCAATCCTACGAACCTTGGCCAAACGCAATGTAAATGTGACTGTTTTTCCAGCTACCGTGAGTGCCGAAACGATATTAGCAGCCGGGGTTGATGGGGTGCTTTTATCGAATGGGCCTGGTGATCCAATGGATGTGCCAACGGCTATTCCAATGATTCAAACCATTCAAGATCAGTTGCCGCTAATGGGGATTTGTTTAGGACACCAGCTCTTTGCCATTGCCAATGGTGCCAATACCTATAAAATGAAATTTGGTCATCGCGGCTTTAACCACGCGGTGCGTAATTTAATGACTGGACGGATTGATTTCACCTCACAAAATCATGGCTATGCAGTAGATCCAGCTTCCTTAGCGGATACAAACTTAGAGGTAACCCAAGAGGAAATCAATGACCATACGGTTGAAGGTTTGCAGCTAAAGGGGCGACCAGCCTTTTCGGTTCAATACCATCCGGATGCAGCACCAGGGCCACATGATGCTGAATACCTCTTTGACGACTTTTTGGACTTAATTGCCAGTACAAAGGAAAAGAAAGGTGGTTTCCATGCCTAAACGACGTGATCTACATAAAATCTTAGTGATTGGTTCTGGACCGATTGTGATTGGTCAGGCGGCCGAATTTGATTATTCCGGTACGCAAGCAGCGATGGCCCTGCGCGAAGAGGGCTATGAGGTTGTTTTAGTTAACTCAAATCCAGCAACCATTATGACGGACCGTGAAATTGCGGACGAAGTCTATATTGAACCCTTGACGGTACCGTTCTTAGAACGCATTTTACGTAAGGAAAGGCCGGATGCCATTTTACCTACCTTGGGTGGTCAAACGGGCCTCAATATGGCTAAGGATTTAGCTGAAACAGGGATTTTAAAAGAACTGGGCATTGAATTATTAGGCACGAAGCTATCAGCGATTGAAGAGGCCGAAGATCGGGAAGCCTTCAAAGAATTAATGGAGACTTTAAATGAACCCATTCCACAATCAGAAATTGCGACCACGGTGGAGCAGGCACTAGCTTTTGCTGATGACAAGGGTTATCCAGTGATTGTGCGCCCTGCTTATACATTAGGGGGTAGCGGTGGTGGTATTGCTCATGATGCCAAGGAATTAGCCGAAATTGCTAGTAATGGGTTAGAACTGTCACCAGTTACCCAAGTCTTGATTGAGCAATCCATAGCTGGTTACAAGGAGATCGAATTTGAGGTGATGCGTGATGCTAGTGATAACGCGCTGATTGTAGCATCAATGGAGAATTTTGACCCAGTGGGCATTCACACTGGTGATTCCATTGTGTTGGCACCAGTGCAAACATTATCAGATCGCGAGTTACAAATGATGCGTGATGCAGCGTTGAAAATTATTAGGGCCTTAAAAATTGAGGGTGGCGTGAATATTCAAATGGCCCTTGATCCGCAGTCTTATCAGTACTACATCATTGAAGTAAACCCACGGGTATCACGTTCTTCTGCGCTAGCATCCAAGGCAACGGGCTACCCAATTGCTAAGATGGCAGCTAAAATTGCGGTCGGCTTAACCCTAGATGAAATTACTAATCCTGTAACAGGGACAACCAAAGCCGAATTTGAGCCAGCACTAGACTATGTAGTGGTGAAAATTCCACGCTGGCCCTTTGATAAATTTGTAACTGCCGATCGTCAACTAGGAACTCAAATGAAAGCTACCGGTGAAGTAATGGCGATTGGCCGTAATATTGAGGAGGCGCTGAATAAAGCAGTACGCTCCTTAGAGATTGGGGTTACCGGTCTGGATGATTTGCGCTATGCCGACCAAACGACAGCTGATTTGTTAGCTCAATTAATGCCGGCACGCGATGATCGTCTCTTTATGATAAGTGAGTTACTGCGGCGGGGTGTCAGTCCCGAAACCATTCATGAGCAAACAAAAATTGACTTCTTTTTCTTAGATAAGTTGGTGCATATTAATGAAATTGAGCAAGCCTTGCAAGCAAATCCAGGAGATTTAGCCACATTACGGTTAGCTAAGGAAAATGGATTCGCGGATGCAACGATTGCTAAGGCCTGGCAGACAAGTCCAATGGCCATCCGTGAATTACGACGTCAACATAATCTTTGGCCAGTTTATAAAATGGTGGATACAGTGGCCGGTGAATTTACTTCTGCCACGCCGTATTTTTATTCGACCTTTGAACACGTTAATGAATCAACCCCATCTAAGCGACCTAGTGTCTTAGTATTAGGTTCAGGTCCCATTCGTATTGGGCAAGGTGTTGAATTCGATTATGCGACGGTGCATGCGGTTAAGGCCTTACAGGCCATGGGTTATGAAGCGATCATTATGAACTCTAATCCAGAAACTGTTTCCACGGATTTTTCTGTATCCGATAAACTTTATTTTGAGCCTTTAACCTTAGAAGATGTTCTCAATGTGGTGGACTTGGAACAGCCGATTGGGGTAGTGGTACAATTTGGTGGCCAAACGGCCATTAATTTAGCGCAACCACTTGCCAATCAGGGGGTTACAATCTTAGGAACATCGGTGGCTGATTTGAATCGGGCTGAGGATCGTGAGGAATTTGATCAAGTCATTAAAAACTTGCAATTACCACAACCAAAGGGTAAAACGGCGACGACGGTGGCGGACGCCTTAGCAGCGGCGGATGAAATTGGCTATCCAGTTCTGGTGCGGCCATCTTATGTCTTGGGCGGCCGAGCCATGGAAATTGTAACAAATCGGGAGGAACTGGCGGACTATATGGAAAGGGCCGTCAAGGTGTCACCTGACCATCCGGTATTAATAGATTCCTATCTGGTTGGTGCTGAGGCTGAAGTGGATGTGCTATCTGATGGGGAAACCGTGGTTATCCCGGGCATTATGGAACATATTGAACGGGCGGGTGTGCATTCAGGTGATTCAATGTCTGTTTATCCAACCCAAACACTAAGCCAAAAAGTCAAAGATGAAATGGTGCAAGCCTCAATTGATTTAGCTCACCAATTGGGGACGGTAGGCTTAATGAATGTTCAATTTGTTATTCATGAAAACCAAGCCTATGTGATTGAAGTCAATCCGCGAGCTTCGCGGACAGTACCCTTTATTTCTAAAGTGACGGACTTGCCATTAGCTCAGTTGGCCACCCGGGTCATGTTAGGTGAAAAGCTGGTTGACTTAGGACTGCAAACGGGCTTAGTTCCGGAAGGGGATGAGGTACATGTTAAAGCACCAATCTTCTCCTTTAGGAAGCTTCCTTTGGTTGATTCTCTACTGGGCCCTGAAATGAAATCAACGGGTGAGGTAATGGGGTCAGACGTCACTTTTGAAAAAGCACTCTATAAGGCCTTCCAAGCCTCACATATTACGATTCCAACCTTTGGCAATGTGTTGTTTACCGTGGCAGATGAAGATAAGCAGGAGGCATTGCCTTTGGCTAAGCGGTTTAGTGATTTAGGATTCCAACTGTTTGCTACGGCTGGAACGGGTGATTATTTGCGCGAGCATGGGTTGCCGGTCACAAGCTTAGACAAGATTGGCGAATCCGACAACAATCCTGTTAATGCTATTCGCGCTGGTCAGCTACAAATAGCAATTAATACAACGAAACCAGAGGGCTCAGTGGAAAATGATGGCCGTTTAATTCGGAATGCGGCAATTGAAAATGCGGTACCTCTCTTTACTAATTTTGATACGGTCGCTGCTCTCTTACGGGTGTTAGAGGCTCGCTCGTTTGATGTTAAAGCGATTTAAGCCGGACCTAGTCGCTCTTTAGCGGCTAGATACATAACTTATATAAATAAGAAGAAAGAAGAAGGGGAATTTTGATGCAAGAACCAGTATTTATTGCCTTGGATTTCAAGGATGCCCAGGCCGCCTGGCAGTTTTTAAAGCTGTTTCCAACTGACGTTCGGCCGGCGGTAAAAGTGGGGATGGAATTGTTTTATCAGGCTGGTCCAAGTTTGATTAGTGATTTAAAAGACGCAGGATTTGACGTCTTTTTAGACTTAAAACTCTATGATATTCCACATACTGTGGAGGCGGCAGTGCGTAACTTGGCCCAATTGCAAGTTGACTATTTAACCGTTCATGCAGCTGGTGGACGAGACATGATGATGGCTGCCATGGCTGGCGCACAAGCCGGAGCTGAAAAAGTAAAAACAAGTGCCCCTAAAGTACTAGCAATTACGCAGTTAACGTCCTTTTCTGAGACTACAATGCAAGCCACTCAGTTGGTCAGGGCCTCAATGACAGAGTCAGTAGTGCATTTGGCGCATTTGGCTGCCGATAGTGGATTAGCTGGAACGATTTCATCGGCCTATGAATCAAAAGTGATTCATGAAGCTGTAGGCAATAGATTTTTATCGATTACACCAGGCATCCGCTTAGCAGGTGATGACCAAGGTGATCAAGCTCGTGTAGTGACCCCGCGGGAAGCCGCGGTAAAGGGTGCTAATGGCATTGTGGTCGGACGGTCAATTACGCAGGCTAAGGAACCTTTGTTGGCCTATCAGCAGGTGGTTACTGAATTTAAGGAAGGATTAACGAAATGAAAGATTATCAAACAGAGGTTGCAAAAGCTTTATTAGCAATTGAGGCAATCAAACTATCTCCACAGGCGCCCTTTACTTGGGCATCTGGTATCAAAAGTCCAATTTATACTGATAATCGAAAAACGATTGTGTTTCCAGAGGTAAGGAAAACCATCGCACAAGGGTTGGCAGCGTTAATTCGTCATTACTATCCCACTACGAACGTTGTTGCAGGGGTAGCCACAGCTGGTATTCCGCATGCAGCCTGGGTAGCAGATGCGCTAGATTTACCAATGGCCTATGTTCGATCAAAGCCCAAGGATCATGGAGCAGGTCAACAAATAGAAGGAAATGTGCAACCTGGTGATCAAGTCGTCTTAATTGATGACCTGATTTCAACGGGTGGTTCTGTCTTGGGGGCAGTTGATGCAGTTCGTCGGGCCGGTGGAAATGTTTTAGGGGTTCTTTCAATCTTTTCTTATGAATTAGCGGCAGCTGATAAAAACTTTGCCGCAGCCCATGTTACGTTTAGGTCCTTAACTGGATACAAGACGTTAATCGATGTTGCAAAGCAAGCAGATGACTTAACCGATGCTGATTTGTTGGCCTTGAACACGTGGCGCCAGGATCCCCAGGGTTGGACAACAAACTAATGGGTTGACTAATTGCCAATGCTAACTGAATGCTTGAGTTTCATTGCCACTATGATGAGGTTATCATTATAAGTGGCTTTTTTTGTTTAATTTATTTTAGGCGGGATATTTGTTAGAATGGTTTGATAAAGCATTTTTAGAAAGGGTGATCTAAGATGAATATTGGATTATTTACGGATACCTATTTTCCGCAAGTTTCAGGGGTGGCTACGTCAATTAAGACCTTAAAGACACAGCTTGAACAGCAAGGCCACCAAGTATACATTTTTACATCAACAGATCCTAAGGTAAAAAAAGGAACCTTAGAGCCCCATGTTTATCGATTTTCTAGCCTCCCCTTTATTTGGTTTAAGGAACGTCGTATGACCTACCGGGGAGCGATTCAGGCTTTGCAAATTGCCAAGAAATTAAAGTTAGATATTGTTCATACGCAAACTGAGTTTTCTTTGGGGGTAATGGGTAAGTTTGTTGCGCGGCAAATGAAGATTCCGGCGGTCCATACTTTTCATACGAACTATGAGGATTACCTGCACTATATTGCGAATGGTAAGATTATTAAACCAAGGAGTGTGGCTGTGATTGCCCGCTACTATATGAACGGGATGACCAGTGTGATTGCGCCTTCTCGGCAAACCTATGCCACCTTAGAAAAATATAAAGTTAAGGCGCCAATTGATATTATTCCAACGGGAGTTCCAATCCACCATGTTGCAACGGATGACCATCATTTAGCCTTACGAAAGCAATTAGGATTAAAAGCGAAACAACCTGTGGTGGTAACAATTGGTCGGGTGGCCTTTGAAAAAAATCTGGATGATGCCATTTCTGCCTTTGCCCATGTTCATGCTAAATTGCCGGCTGCACGTTTTGTTATCGTGGGTGATGGACCAGCCATGGCCGCTCTAAAGGAACACGCGGCTGCGTTAGACTTAACCGATGCTGTCATTTTTGTTGGCGAAGTGAATCATCATGACGTCTATAGTTATTACCGGTTAGGAGATGTTTTCTTATCCGCTTCGGTTTCCGAAACTCAAGGCTTGACCTTTATCGAAGCTATCACTGCAAAGACGCCAGTTGTCGCTATGCGCAGTGAGTATCTAACTGATATCATTACTGACCAAAACATCGGGACCTTAGTAGATGACCCTTATGATTTAATTGAACCAGTAATGGCTTACTTGAGAGCTAGCCAAAAAGATCAGGTATTAGGTGATCCAACTGTTCGACCACAGGTTCTGCATGAGATTGATGAGGTCACTTTTGGTAAGCGCGTTTTTGATTTTTACCAAGAAGCACTTGCTATTTATCATGAGGATGAGGATGTTGAGGCTGCTGAGAAGAACGATGCCGAATACGTGCGTTCCTTTTTACATCCTTTCAGGAGGGAGTCCAATAATGATTAAAATTACCATGTTTTCAGCTGCAGAAACAGTACCTGGTCAGGGGGTTGGGTCAGCCTATCGTGAGCTGGTTAATCTCTTAGAGGAAAAATTTAAAGGACAGATAAGTTTGCGTTTTAATAGCCTAGTCCCTACTGATATCAGCCACTATCATACAATTAATCCAGCTTATTTTTTGTCAACTTTTCTGCCTGGACGTGGCCGTAAAATTGGCTATGTTCATTTTCTGCCAGAAACATTAGAAGAATCCATAACATTACCAAAATTCTTAAAAAAGCTGTTTTATTGGTATGTAATGCTCTTTTACCGGCGAATGGATGAATTAGTAGTCGTCAATCCAACCTTTATTGATAAGTTGGTAGCCTTAGGTGTAAAACGAGATAAAGTGACTTATATCCCTAATTTTGTTTCTAAAGACACTTTTTTTCCGGTGTCAGCTGATGAAAAGGCACGGATTAGACAACAATTTGGCTTAGCCGAGGACGCCTACATTGTGCTAGGCGTTGGCCAAGTTCAAGAACGTAAAGGGGTGTGGGATTTTATTAAATTGGCAAAAGCAAATCCAAATTGGCGCTTTATCTGGGTGGGCGGTTTTTCATTTGGGAAGATGACCGCTGGTTATGAAGCGCTGAAGGAAGTTGTTGATAACCCGCCTGCTAACTTGGATTTTCCTGGTATCGTACCTCGAGAGAGTATGAATGACTATTACAATTTGGCGGATGTGTTTTTGCTCCCCAGTTATACGGAGCTATTTCCAATGTCCGCGTTAGAAGCCTTTAGCACTGGTACGCCAACTGTGTTGCGTGACCTAGACTTATACCAGGCCATTATTGATGGTTACTATCTGCCTGCTAAAGGGCGACAGGGGATGCAAAAGGCGCTTGATCAAGTTGAGCGTGATCCAGCCTTGCGAAAGCAACTGGCTAAAGAGGCATTGGCGGCATCAGATTATTATTCGGCAGACCATGTGGCTGCTATTTGGAAAGCTTTCTATGAAAAACAAGCTAAAATGAGGTAAGCGATGACACGTAAAAAAATGATGGCATTTTAGCTGATGCTCGCGATTGGTGTGGGCATTTTTTATTGGTCCTTTCGTTCTACTAGTTGGCATAGCTTTTTCTTGAGCTTAAGACAAACAAATCAGTGGTGGCTATTAGTGGCCGTGGGGGCTATGTTAGCTTACTTAGGTTTAGAGGCGATGGTGGTCAAGTTGTTTGTGGATCATCAAGGGGCTACTATTTCTTTCAAGGATGCCTTACGGGTGCCCATGGTCGAACAATTGGGTAACGGAATTACGCCGTTTGCCGCCGGAGGGCAGCCGATGCAATTAATTGCTCTCATTCAATCGGGGATTGAGGCAGGCAAGGCGGGCTCCATCTTAACGATGAAGTTTGTGATTTTTCAAGGAATGATTGTACTTAACTTCATAGGCGCTTTATTAATAGGACATGGTTATGTCGATGATAAATTGCATGCCTGGGCCATCGTCATATGGTTGGGCTTTTTAATGCATATGTTGGTGATTATCGCCTTATTGTTACTCATGTTTTGGCCCAAATTTGCGGACAAGTTAGTGCAGTGGGGGCTTAACGGGTTGGCTTGGTTTGTGCCTCAACGGGTTAAGGAATGGCAACCACTTATAGAGGAAAAAATTCAAAATTTCCACCGAGAAAGTAAACAGATGCTAAAAAATAAGGGGCTGGTTTTGAAAGCTGTGGCCTTAACCTTTGTGCAACTGATGGTCTATTATCTTATTCCATATTTTATTTTATTAGCCCTTGGTAGTCAGCATATAAACTTAGCCTTGGTTTTGGCGTTGCATATTCTTATTTTTATGGTGATTTCATTATTTCCAATTCCAGGTGGTGCAGGTGGTGCAGAAGTTGGATTTTCAGTATTATTCGCTCAATTTTTACCCACTCATGCAGCACTCTTGTTAGCTATGATGATATGGCGCTTAATTACTTACTACATGGGAATGTTTCTGGGAATTTTTGCATTTAACATCAAGACAAACTATCAAAAGGAACAGGCAGCCAAAAAAGTTTAAGCTTAGTTAAAGTCATTGGATTAGACTAAGTAGGATTAGGATTAGCCAGAAGATAACGAATGAGGTAGATAAAAATGCAAGGTGTTATAAGAGCCATCAAGAAGTGGTGGCCTGATTTTAATGGCATTGTGGGCTTCTTCCTACTTAATGTTGGTTTGGTTTGGGCTAAAAGCTATTGGGCTTACCAAACGGAATTTTCATTAGGAGCCAAGGGCTTATTACAGCAATTTCTATTGGTGTTAAATCCACTGCCAACAGCTATTATTTTAATTGGAATTGGCTTATATTTCAGGGGCAAGTTAGGCTATTGGATTATGTGGGCAATGAATGCTCTCCAATCAACTTGGCTTTTCGCAAATATTCTTTATTATCGAGAGTTTTCTGATTTTTTATCATTAAACATTATGGGCTCTGGCGAGTCGGCAGGTGGTAATTTGTCCAAGGCCTTAGGTGGCATTATTAAGCCTGTTGATTTTCTGGTCTATTTAGATGTAGTTATTATTTTAGGGTTGTTACTATTTCATGTTATTAAAATCGACCGTCAATGGGTTCAGAAAAGGTTAGCGGTTTTATTATCCTTAGTTGGTGTTTGCTTGATGGCAATTGACTATGGGTTGGCCATTCAAGATCGTTCTGGCTTATTAACGCGAACCTTTGATAATAATTATATTGTCAAGTACCTAGGCCTTAATGAATACGCGGCCTACAATATTTATAAAACACAGCAGACTTCAGAATTAAAGAAGAAAGCTAAGTCAAATGACCTTAAGAAGATTGAAAACTTTGTTCAGGAGAACCAGACCACTAATAATCCACTTTACTTTGGTAAGGCCAAGGGAAAGAATGTGATCGTTATTCATTTGGAATCATTCCAGCAGTTTATGATTGATTACAAGGTAAATGGGCAAGAAGTAACGCCTAATTTAAACAAGTTTTATCATGACCAACAGTCATTATCATTTGATAATTTTTATAATCAAGTTGGACAGGGCAAGACGGCCGATGCTGAAATGATGTTGGAGACCGGCCTTTATGGTACTGCATCGGGTTCGGCAATGGTTAATTACGGAACAACGAATACCTACCAAGCAGTACCTGGTATTTTAGACCAACAAGGATATACCACAGCGTCTTTCCATGGCGATACGGGGACTTTTTGGAACCGAGATAACACCTATAAATCTTGGGGTTATGATTATTTCTTTAGCAAACCTTTCTTCCCGGCTGCCAAAAAGGAAGATAACAATATTGGCTATGGCATGAAGGATAAGCTTTTCTTTAAGGAGTCTGCACCGTATCTTGATCAACTACCGCAACCATTTTATGCCAAGATGATAACGGTAACCAATCATTACCCTTACGACTTAGACAGTAAGAATATATCGATTGAAAAGACTAAGACTGGTGATAAGACAGTAGATGGTTATGTTCAAACAGCCCGCTATATGGACCAGGCTTTTGGTGAGTTTATAAATTACTTGAAAAAGGCTGGCTTGTATGATAATTCGCTATTAGTGCTCTATGGTGACCATTATGGAATCTCAGAGAATCATCCAAAGGCGATTGCAAAACTGTTAGGTAAGAAGAGCGTTAATGCTTATGACTTAGCTAACTGGCAAAAGGTTCCCTTCATTGTGCATGCTGATGGTCTGCAAGGGGGAATTAATCATACTTACGGTGGTGAAATTGATGTCATGCCAACCATATTGCATTTACTGGGTATATCAACCAAGCAGAACATTCAATTTGGTCAGGACCTACTAGCTAAAGATAATAAACAGATTGTGGCATTTAGGAATAGTAGCTTTGTTTCCAAGGACTATGTTCACTATGGTGGTAATTACTATGTCACATCAACAGGTACCAAGTTTGATCCAAAGGAAGACTTGCGAGCAAAATCAATTATTGACGCAGATCAAAAATATGTTGATCAGTCCTTAAGTTATTCAGACGAAGTGCAAACTGGGGACCTGTTGAGATTCCATAATTTGCCTGGTTTCAAAAAGATTCAGCGAAGTGACTATTCTTATTCTAGGAAGGATAGCTTAGCTAAGCTAAAGGCAGATCAAAAGGGCAATGAGAAGACAGTCAAGATGCAACATAAGGGACAGTTAACCCAATATGACACGGATGCGCCTGAGTTAGGTGGTGCGCCACAAACAATTCCAGAAGCAGTAAGTGCTAGTGACTAAATATGCTAAAAAGAGCAATCGTTGAGATTGTTCTTTTTTTATTGACAATCTAAAATTAGGCGTGTATAGTATTGAAAGTTGTCGGTGATTAATTCAAGCGGCGATAAAAGATAGTTCAAAAATAGTGTTGACAAAAACTTCTATTTTTGATATTATAAGTAAGTTGTCGCTTGAGGTTACCACTTCAAAAAACGACGGTAGATCATTGAAAACTGAATATCGTTTCGATATAACAAATGTGTAGGGTCACCACGTATGTGGTGCAAACATTTGCGAAGTCAATTCGCTAGTAAATTCGTTTAACATCTGTTAAACAACAACATAATTTGAGTACTACTCAAATTCTCAAAATGAGAGTTTGATCCTGGCTCAGGATAAACGCTGGCGGCGTGCCTAATACATGCAAGTCGAACGCCTTGTCGTTCTACTGATTTAGAGAGCTTGCTCAATACTGACGTAGAACTATACAAGGAGTGGCGAACGGGTGAGTAACACGTGGGAAACCTACCTCTTAGTAGGGG
>NZ_ATUU01000004.1 GCF_000420365.1 Weissella halotolerans DSM 20190 | reverse complement strand
ACGTGTTACTCACCCGTTCGCCACTCCTTGTATAGTTCTACGTCAGTATTGAGCAAGCTCTCTAAATCAGTAGAACGACAAGGCGTTCGACTTGCATGTATTAGGCACGCCGCCAGCGTTTATCCTGAGCCAGGATCAAACTCTCATTTTGAGAATTTGAGTAGTACTCAAATTATGTTGTTGTTTAACAGATGTTAAACGAATTTACTAGCGAATTGACTTCGCAAATGTTTGCACCACATACGTGGTGACCCTACACATTTGTTATATCGAAACGATATTCAGTTTTCAATGATCTACAAATTGTTGACTGCTTTAATAGCGACAACAGAAATTAATTATACACGTTTCAAAATAGATGTCAACACCTTTTTGAAATTAATAATCCGATGACTTGCGTCCCTTCCCAATCAACATTTATTACTATAAACCATCTCCGAACGTTCGTCAACTACTTTATTTATTTATTTTTTTACGAACATTAAAAAAGGATCATTGCTACTAGCAATGATCCCATTCCATGCTTATCTAAAATAGTGCCAATTGATTTTGATCAGGCATTCCCGTTAGCACCCCATTCTCTTCAAAAAATTCCATTAAGGATTTAGAGATACCAGCGCGTTGTGCTAGGTCCTCTTTAGAGAGGAACTCGCCTTCTGCCCGTGCCGCTACAATTCGCTTTGCAACGTTGTCTCCTAGACCAGGCACTACATTAAATGGTGCAATCAAGGTCTGCCCTTCTATAATCCATTGCTCAGAATCAGACTTATAGAGGTCAACCATACTAAATTTCAGGCCACGTTCTAGTGCCTCATTGGCAATTTCCAAAACAGTTAATAGGTCTTTATCTTTAGCTGAAGCATCATTTCCCATGTGCTTAATTTCTTCTATCCGTGCCTTAGTAGAATTTAATCCCCTCGACATAGCTACTATATCAAAGTTCGTCGCACGAACCGAAAAATAGGCTGTGTAATAAAGAACTGGAAAGTAGACTTTAAAATATGCAATCCTAAGGGCCATCAGCACATAGGCAGCAGCATGCGCCCTTGGGAACATGTATTTAATCTTAAAGCAGGATTCGATATACCATTCTGGAACACCAGCTTCACGCATTTCAGCCTGATACTCGTCTGAGATTCCCTTTCCCTTACGAACTTTTTCCATGATTTGAAACGCAGACTCAGGCTGTACGCCGTAATTAATCAAATCGGTCATAATCTTGTCACGGGTTCCAATAACGGTACCAATATCAGCCACACCTTGTTGAATCAATTCATCCGCATTACCCCGCCACACATCTGTACCATGCGACAATCCTGATATTTGCAATAGCTCAGAATAGTTTTTAGGATGTGTTTCTTCTAACATGCCCCGTACAAAGGCCGTTCCAAACTCAGGAACTCCTAAGGTGCCAGTCTTGGAAAAAATTTGTTCTTCTGAAACGCCAAGCGCTTTAGGAGAAGTAAAGAGACTCATAACACCAGGATCATCCATTGGAATTGTCGTAGGATCAATTCCAGATAAATCTTGTAAGGCACGAATCATGGTTGGATCATCGTGTCCTAAAATATCCATCTTCAAAATGTTGTCGTGGATTGAATGGAAATCAAAATGCGTCGTCTTCCAAGTCGCTTCAGTATCATCAGCTGGATATTGAATCGGAGTAAAATCATAAATTTCCATATTATCAGGCACGATTAAAATTCCTGCGGGATGTTGGCCAGTTGTTCGCTTAACACCAGTGGCCCCCAAGGCAAGCCGATCAATTTCAGCCCCTCGTAATGTTAACTCATTTTCACGCTCGTAAGCCTTTGCATACCCATAAGCAGTCTTATCTGCCACAGTAGCAATGGTTCCAGCACGAAAAACATTATTCTCTCCAAACAATGATTTCATATAGTTATGCGCATAAGGTTGATAGTCACCAGAAAAGTTTAAATCAATATCAGGAACTTTATTCCCCTTAAATCCTAAGAAGGTTTCAAAGGGAATGTTATGTCCATCCCCAATCAACAAACTCCCATCAAGTGGACTGTATTTATCAGGTAAATCATAGCCAGACTCATACTGTCTTGGATCAACAAATTCAACATAGTCACCTTTAACGCTTCGATAATGTGGTGGCAAAGCATTCACTTCCGTCACCCCAATCAAAAAGGCCACCAAAGAAGACCCAACCGATCCACGGGAACCAACTAAATAACCATCTTTATTTGATTTAGCTACTAGCCGTTGCGCCACTAAATAAATGACTGAGAATCCATTTGAAATAATCGACTTGAGTTCTTGCTCAATTCGGGCCTCAATAATAGTTGGTAAATGGTCGCCATATAAGAGATGTGCAGTGTCATAGGTCCGCTGTCGAATTTCTTCCTCTGCTGTTGGCATATTAGGTGGATAATTCCCCGTTTTAATCGCTTCAACATCATCAATCTCATCTGCAATTAACCGCGTATTATCAATGACCAGTTTTTTGGCCAGGTCAGGTCCCATCCAGGCAAAGTCTTCTAGCATTTCCTGGGTCGTTCTAAAATAAACTTTAGGTAAACTATGTCGATTTAATGGATTAGCTCCTCCTTGTGAACTGATCAAGACTTTACGGTAAATATCGTCATGCGGGTCTAAATAATGGACATCTCCCGTGACAACGACTGGTTTACTTAACCGTTCCCCAATCTCAACCGTTTGTTGCATTAATTCTCGCAGGCGGGCTTCATCTTTAATCAGTTCACCCTCAATTAGTGGTACATAGTCTGCTGACGGGTGAATCTCAATATAATCATAATATTTTGCTATATCCGTTGCCTGGCCAACGCCCTTTTGCATTAATGCTTCCCAGAATTCGCCAGATGTATCACCGGTTCCAACTAAGAGTCCCTGACGATACTTGTTAAGCAAGGATCTAGGAACCCTTGGCACCTTATAAAAATAGTCGGTATTAGCTGCTGATAGCAACTTATACAGGTTTTTGACGCCCTCTTGATGCTGCACTAGCAAAGTAGCCCGGTTAGGCCGTCCATGCCGCCATGCAGCATTATCCTGCATATGATCGTTCAACTGATCAGCAAACGTAATCTGATAGCGTTTGGCTGCGTCTGCTAGAAACAAGTGGTTCAAATGACCTGTTGTTTCGGCATCATAGATAGCCCGGTGGTGATGTTCCAAAGAAACATTAAAATGCTTAGCTAATGTATTTAACCTGTAGGATCGCATATTCGGATACAAGAAACGTGCCAAGGTCAAAGTATCAATAATGACATTGGGCAAGGTTGGATAGCCATAGTGAACCCGTGCTTCGTTAACGAAGCCCACATCAAAAGTCACGTTATGACCCACTAAGATTGCATCCGCACAAAAGTCATTAAAAGCTTTGATGACCTCTTCTTCTGTCTTAGATCCCCTAACATCAGCATCCGTAATTGACGTTAAATTAACCGTTGTTTCGCTAAGGGGAAATCCAGGATCAATGAACTCTGAAAATTCGCCAATAACATTGCCTTTTTGCATTTTAACGGCTGATAGCTCAATAATCTTATCGTAGGCTGCTGACAAACCTGTGGTTTCAATATCAAAGACTACATAAACAGCATCGGCTAATGCAACATGTTGTGGGTTAAAAGCAATGGGTTCGCCATCCTCAACTAAGTTCACCTCAACACCATATAACATTTTAATCCCGTACTTAGCAGCTGAACTGGCTGCCTCAGGAAAACCTTGTGCGCCTGCCGTATCTGTGATGGCAATTGCATCCATCCCCCAGTCAGCCGCCCGCTTAACATAATCGCCGATACTATTAGTTGCATCCATAGTCGACATAATACTATGCGTATGCAATTCGACACGCTTATCCCCTTCATAGGTATCTTGACGTTGCGCATGCTTAACTAAGGTTAAATCATAGGCCATCATGGTCAAATCCCTGACATAATCATCTTGTTGAATAGGTCCGCGGGCCTTAATCCAAACACCAGGCTTAATCCGCTCAAAAAAGGCCTCATCATCTTCATCACGTGAGAAACGCTTTACGATAAACGAACTCGTATAATCCGTTACTTTCATCGTTAATATTTGACGGCCCGATTTCAACTGTCTAACTTCAGCATCAAATACATAGCCTTCTATAACAACTGACCGTTCCTCATCGACAATCTGATCCATCTTCACAATCTCTACATCATTCCCAATTTTACGACCAAGATTGTTACCAGCTTTGCCCTGATTAGCGTTTCGATGCTGATGTTGTTGCTCTAGTTGGACTTTAGCCTGAGAAACCATATGTTGTTCCTGTTGTGCCTTTTGTTGTGCTAATTGAGAGGCTGAGACTGCTGCCAATTGTTCATCTACCTGCGGCACAAAACTTAACGCCTGCTCAACACCTAATTGTTGGTACAATCTACGAATAACTGCTAAACCCTGTGTCTGGGCATAATTTGCCCAAGCTTGATTATCAAAAAGCACCTGAATTTGGGTTCCCTGTACCTGTAGTTTTGCATTAGCAAACGCTCTTTGCAAAGCTCCTCCATTCTTAGCTGCTTCGGCAATTACCCAAGGCCAGTAGGCCAAAATAGTTGTCATAGTAGGGGCCGTTTTAAGAGTAAGTTGAAAGTCCACTCTGGCAATCCCAGTAAAGGCACTTTGTAATCGCTCTATAAAATTACTAAAAGTTGCTAAGTCTGGTAAAGCAGTCAGGGTTAGCAGGAACTGCCACTTTTTAGACTTCTTATGAACAACTAATTTATCTAATTGAGCATTTTCAAAGCCAGCTGGGCATTGTGTATACTCTAACTGCTGCAATAAAACTTGGAACTGCTCACGCGCATCCAAAGCCATTCATTATCTCCTTTATGTCAGTCATTTATCAGATTCGCATACTGCTAAGAAGCAGTTGATTTAGTTAAAAAATAGCTAAAAAACCAGCCACTGTTTTTCAGCCACTGGTTACTTATAGCAAATTTTTAAACTTCTGGATGGTTATCCCCTAATAAAATGCCAAGGGTGTTAACCAGCTCTTCACTACGTACCTCGATGCCATCCTCAGCCTGGCGCAACTTCACTTCAACAATTCCTTCTTGGGCCTTTTTACCTACCGTCACCCGGACTGGTAGCCCAATTAAGTCAGAATCCTTAAATTTAACCCCTGGACGTTCTTTTCTATCATCCAAGAGAACTTCATATCCAGCTGCTTCCAACTGTTGTTCCAATTGATCGGCCAAATCTTTTTGTAGCTCATCAGTGTACTTAATCGGTACGATATGCACGTCCCAAGGGGCAACTGCTTTTGGCCAAGCTAACCCATTTTCATCGGCATTTTGTTCCGCAATCGCTGATAGAAGTCGTGAAACACCAATTCCATAAGAACCCATAATGACATCTGTTTGTCGGCCATTAGCATCTAAAACTTGGGCCCCCATAGATTCTGAATAACGCGTACCTAGCTTGAAAATATGCCCAATTTCAATACCACGAGTGAATTGTAATTGACCCTTACCGTCAATGGCTAAGTCCCCTTCTCGTACCGTTCGAATATCAGCGACTTGATCGATTCTAAAATCACGTCCCGGATTAGCATTTAAGTAGTGGAAGCCGTCTTCATTGGCACCGACTGTTATGTTAACCATATCCGTAACCCATTCATCAGCTATGATAGTTACATCTTCACCTACCGCAACTGGACCTAAGGACCCAAAGTTGGCCCCAATAATACGCTCTGCCTCTTCTTCAGTCGCCATCCGTAGTTGATTAGCTCCTAAAAGATTTTGCACTTTGACTTCATTAATATCAAAATCTCCACGCACCAACAGCAAGATTGGCTGGTCGTCAGCATACATAAAGATTGTTTTAACTAGGTCAATGGGTTCCTTTTGCAGGTAATCTGCTAGTTCCTTAATTGTTTTGACTTCCGGTGTTGCAATTTTTTCTAACGGTTCTTCAGGTGCATGTGATTTATTAGGCTGATAAAAGTCCTTTGCCATTTCTAAATTGGCTGCATAGTCAGACGCATTTGAGTAGGCAATAATATCTTCACCCGCTGCGGCCGGTGCTGAAAACTCCTTAGAGTCAGAACCACCCATCGCCCCAGCATCACCAACAATCACTCGATAATCAAGGCCAACTTGATCAAAAATAGCGGTAAAGGCTTGCTCCATCTGCTCATACGCATGATCCAATCCAGCTTGGTCAACTGAGAATGAATACACATCAAGCATGGTAAACTCACGACCCCTTAAAAGCCCAAAGCGTGGCCGATCTTCATCCCGGAATTTGGTTTGAATTTGGAACAAAGTTAACGGTAGCCGTTTATAAGACTTAATGTCATCACGAATCAAGGTTGTCATAGTTTCCTCGTGAGTAGGCCCCAAAATCATATCCCGATCATGCCGGTTCCTTAATTTAAACAGGTTAGGACCATAGGTTTCGTAACGACCAGATTCTTGCCACATTTCAGCTGGCAGGAGAACTGGCGTTGCCATTTCAACCGCATCGACTTTTTCCATCTCCCGCCTAATAATCGCGTTAACTTTATTAAGCACTCGTTGTGCTAATGGCAAGTATGCATATACCCCGGCCGAAACCTGACGAATATAGCCAGCACGCACCATCATTTGATGTGAAATCACCTCTGCATCAGCAGGGACCTCACGTAAGGTTGGAATAAACACCTTTGATTGCTTCATTTTTTATTAAACCCTCATTCTTAATTTATGTGTCCCATATGTACACAACCGTTTACCATTCATTTTACCATAACCTATGAGGCGCCATTACAGCAATCCACATATTAGTTACCAGTCATCCATTAGTTTAGTTAATAAAATAGCGTAAAATATCATTTCCTGTTACAAGGACCATCAAAACCACAAGAACCAAGGCGCCAACAACTGTTAGAGCAACTTCAATTTTTTCAGAAACTGGATGTCCAGTAATCGCTTCGATTCCATTCATTACTAATTTCCCACCATCTAGGGCTGGGATAGGTAATAGGTTCATCATCCCCAAGTTTATGGATAACATCGCAGTAAAGGCAACAATGCTTAGTAAACCATAATCACTAGCCTGCTCAGTTGATTTATAAATAGCAACTGGACCTCCCAGTTTATTCAAGGAAAAGTCTTGCACCAGATTTACAATTGCCCGCCAAATTTGTAAGGCTGCTTGACCAGTCGCTTGAAAGGCATACTTTAATCGTGCCCCCAGTGCCGTCGTCGTTGCCGGCATAATACCGATTTGACCGATCTTGTTGCCTTGAATTTCTACTGCTTGCGGTTTGACCACTGCCTTTTTGCTCTGATGCTGTCGCTGATAGGTGAGAACCAGTCGTTTGTTTTGAGCCGGTTGAATTTTACCCTGTAACCCTTGCCAAGAAGTCACTTTTTGCTGGTTGACAGCAGTAATGGTATCGCCCGGCTTTAATCCAGCTAGTGCAGCTGGAGAGTCTGGTCTAACCGCCTTAATTGTAGTCGTCGTCACCCCAGGTAAAGCAAATGCTAATCCAATAAACAAAACCAAGGTTAAGACAAAATTGTTAAAAGGCCCCGCAAAATTAATCAGGGCACGCTGCCATAATTTAGCTGACTGAAACTGGGTGTCAGCTGGTGCAATCAATACTTCAGTCCCATCAGCTTCAATCATGGTAGCATCATGATCGACTGCCAGCTTAACCAACTCCTCTTCGTTATCAGACCAGTAGCCCTGTAGGTACAAGTCATTTACCAGGTCCGCATCATCAATGATAAAGGGGCGTCCACCCACCAATTCTACCTGATCAGACTGATTAATCCGGGTTACCAACCCATCCGTTTCAACCACAGTAACTGTCATTCCAGGACGTAAGCTATCACTTTCATCCTCACCACGTCCAGCCATCCGTACATAACCACCTACTGGCAAAATACGCAATGTATAGGTTGTTCCATTCTTCCGCGTTTGAAACAACTTTGGTCCCATTCCAATGGCAAATTCACGGATTCTGACACCCGCTTTTTTGGCTACATAAAAGTGCCCAAATTCATGCACTAAGACAATTAAACCAAAAACTACGATAAAGGCTATCAATGTTTTCATATTTTCTCCGTTACCTTGCTTTAACTCAGGTCTTTTCACTAATCTAGTTAATCTTTACATAGGTTAGTATACAGGAAAAGGCATTTGAACGATTACGTTCCAAACGCCCCCCTAATATTTCTTACTAAAGTTATATCATTTACTAGGTTCTAAAAACCGCCTAGGAGGTAAAAAACAGGGAAGGCAATCAGCATCGAATCAAATCGATCGAGAATACCACCATGTCCCGGTAAAATATCTCCCGAATCCTTAACCTTATAAAACCTTTTTAATGCGGACTCAATCAAATCACCAAGTTGACCAGCTATTGATAAAATAAACGCAATCAGTACCATTAAACTCCAGTTATAACGTTGTGGGAAAAAGTAAACATAAATAGCAGCTACTAGAACGGCTAACAAGGTTCCACCAATTGATCCTTCCCAAGTCTTGTTTGGACTAATATGTGCAGCCAGCTTATGCTTACCCAGCTTGCGTCCCACCATGTAGGCACCAGAGTCTGTAACCCATACAATGAGTAAGACGAAGAACAAGGTCGTGATTCCTTCAGCCCGTGCTTGCACTAGCATATGAAAACCAATCCCGACATACATCATTGCTAAGGTAAATACCCCTGCATCTTCAAAATTGAATTTATTCTTTGCAACCACTGTGTGGACCAACATCAACAAGACAAAAATATAAAGGAGTGACGACCGGTGTAAGACGACCGGCGTATTGACAGTCTGCCAAAAGGCATCCGGAATCGTCATCACAACCGCTCCCACCATTGCTAAAATGGCCCCAAAATCAATTAATAAGGTGCGTCGCATTAACACAATCTCACTCGTTGCCACTAAGGCTAAAGCTGCTGCCAAGGCTTGTATCCACCAACCACCAGCTACTACCATTGGCACAAAAATGGCTAGGGCCACTATGGCCGTGATTACTCTTATTTTCATGAATTAGTCTCCTTCACTTGGTTATCTTTTTCTTCCAACCCGCCGAAACGTCGATGCCGGCCTTGATATGTTTTTAATGCACGTTTAAACACCTCACTGGTCACATCAGGCCAATGTTCATCAATAAAGACAAATTCACTATAAGCCAATTGCCACAACAGAAAGTTTGACAACCGTTCCTCACCGCTAGTACGAATTAACAAGTCAGGATCACGATATGGACTAAGATTGGCCGTCATCAACTCATCAGCAATCATTTCTTCAGTAATATCGCTTGGTGCTAATCCACCAGTCGCTACTTTTTGCCCCAAGGCTTGCATAGCTGTTGTCAGCTCAGCCCGTCCACCGTAGTTTAAGGCAAAGTTTAAAACCATCCCTGTATTGCCCGCGGTTTGGGCAACAGCTTTTTGAACTGCTACTTGAGTGTCGACAGGCAGATCATTCAGATAGCCCATCACTTCTACTCGTACGTTCTGCTCAATTAATTCTGGCACAAAGGTATCAAAAAACTTGCCAGGCAGTTTCATCAAGAAACCCACTTCGGTTCGTGGCCGTTTCCAGTTCTCTGTTGAAAAAGCATACAAGGTCAACACTTTAACCCCTAATTGACTGGCCGTCTTCGTAACCTCTTTTACAACTTCCATACCACGTTGGTGTCCAAAAATGCGTGGCTTATTCTGTTGCTTAGCCCAACGCCCATTTCCATCCATAATAATGGCAACATGGGCTGGGATTCGATTTAAATCCAGTTCTATCTGGGTAGTCGTTTTTTTACCACTTGCTTTGCCAAATTGCATTATCTTTCCTCCGCCTATCATTAGGCCTATGCACTAATTTAACCGAAATACGCTCTCGGTGGACTAGTTTGATAGCTCAGTCAATCCATCAGCCAAAATAGCCTCAATGGTATCAACAACTCCATTATGGTTATTATCATTTAGCGCCTGGGTAGCAATCCGCTTATGCATAAAAGGAGCCGCATTTGGCATCACAAAAGGGTGCTTTACATAACGAAGCATTTCTAGGTCATTATCATTATCACCAAAGGCAACCATTTCCTCAGGCTTGATCTGCCATAATTTCGCCAATTCAACCAACCCTGTTTTTTTATTGACTCCTGGTGCTAAAATATCAACTGATCCAAAGCCTGAACCCGTTGTATGCAATTCATCACCAAAGGCAACCCTTAATTTCTTAATATGTTCTTTCACATCCTCATGTTCATCCCAAATTAATGACACTCGGAAAATATCATCGTTAACATCTAAGAATCGTTCAACTTGATAAACATTAGGGTAGAAAAGTTTCGTCATTCTAATCATGTCATCAGTTGCGTGATTTGACACGTAAGCCCCATGAATACCTGAAAGAATGATCATATTGGCAGTTAATCCATTATGTTCTTTATTCCACTCTAAAATTCGTTTAATTTGATCACGGGTCAAGGTTTCCTTTGCTAGGATTTGCCCTTGGTCAGACACCAGTGCACCATTATCAGAAATATACGTAATCTGGTCAGGCCCAACTGGCTTAAAATAATCTCTTAATTTGGAGTACTGATTGCCACTAGCCGCGACAAAACGAATGCCGCGTGCCTGCATTTCATCCAACAATTGTCGCAATTTGGCTGCGTCATAAGTTCGATCATCTCGCAAAAGCGTCCCATCCATATCAGTTGCAATTAGTTTAATGGTCATCATTTACCCCTTCATTCTTTTTAAAAATTACTAATTTACTCAAAGCATAGTTACTTACAATGACAAAAACCTGGGATAAGATATTCCAGATAAAGTCATTCTGCTGTAAGACATAAACACCAAAAAGTACGATAACGTAGCCAATCACGCCAGTCGCAATCCGGGCTAGACAAAAAGCCACAAACTCATGCCAGAGTTCAGTAACGGAATGGGCACCACTTTCAAACACCCAAACCCGATTGGTCAGATAAGCAAAAATAACTGATCCTAACCAAGCGATGCTATACTTGACCGTCACAGGTGCATCAACTAAGCCCAACAACCAATACAAGGCAATATTGATAACCGTGGTTAAGCCCCCAAAAATTAAATAAAGTAATTGTTCTTTGTACTTTTTGTATAAGTCACTAATCGCTAGCATAAGTTCCTCTTTATTTAGCATATGTTTTGTCTAAAACTACAACAGGTAATTATAACAATAATGAGCGTAACGAAAGTAAGTTTGCTACAATATTAAGAGTAAGTTTATCACTTTTTTATTTACTGGACCTAAAATAGGTCTTATTCAGCATTATTTTAAACGTAACGAGGTTGGTCATGAACCAAGAATACGAAGAAAGCCTGGCCCGCCTGAACCGGCTAAAACAAACTCCTAATCAAAATGCTAATGCTGCCCTAGCAAACAATCAATCGGTGGACCACATTTCATCACGGACCATGTGGATTTCCCTACTTTTAACAGTCGCTTCAGAACTGGCAATTTGGTGGATTTATCCGCTCATTTATTCTAAAAACCTAGCTGGTGGTCAATGGCAACAGAACCCGCTTTTAGTGACCTACACCATCATTTTAGCCATTGCTATCTACTTTTGCATGGGGCAGGGATTTTTCCGCTGGTTAAATCTACTCATTGCATTAGTCCCCTTAGGCTTTTTATACTTTTTGTACGGTCAAATGTCGATCCAACAAATTATCTTATTAGGTCTGTTACCTTTGACATTAATTCTTATTAATATCACCTGGCTCAACCTACAAAATATGCTTGGCTTAATTTTATTTGCCGGTGTTGCCACCTTAAGCATTCCCGTTGTGATTTTTTACCAACAAAATACTTTCTTAACGCTTCCTTTTCTTACCAGCCTACTCCCCCTTTTTCTCAGTTACCTCTACTATATGAGCAGTATTTTCATCCCAAAGGGTCAAAAGAAGCGGGTCATTTCTTTATTTTTCGGTATTGTTTTTTTGCTAGATGTTTTAACTTTACCTTGGAACAGCTGGACCTTATTAGCTATCGTCTTGATTGTTTTTACTTGGATGATTTTAATTAATTTGAGTCTAAAGGCTAAATATCGCCTGAGTTTCTTATCCTTTTTACAAATGATTACCATTCTGGCCATCTTCTTACAACAAAAATAAGTAGAAAAGCAACTTCATTAAACAGTTATTTTCGACTAAAAACAAAACAGCCCTGCTAATCAGCAGGGCTGTTTTGTTTTTAGTTTTAATCGCTCGTCGATAACACACGGACCGCCTTCAAACTACGAAAATGTTCTTCATAGTCCATTCCGTAACCAACCAGAAACTCATTGGGCACTTTTGCACCAACGAAATCAGGGCGAATTCCGCCATCTGTAGGATGTTCTCTTTTATCCACCGCAACTGCAACATAGACCCTTTTGGCCCCCCGTTGAATAAAGTCATCCTTTAGATAACGCAGTGTAAGTCCCGTATCAATAACTTCATCCAAGAGCACCACGGTACGCCCCTTAAGGTCTGTATGCACATCCCGTTGGATTGTTATTCGACCAGTTGAAGCGGTACCCACATAGCTAGATACATCAATGTAATCCATTTCGACGTCGCGGTCTAAGGCTCGTAAAAGGTCAGCCATCCAAATGTAGGCCCCTTTCATAACACCAACAAAAACCGGCCGTTCAACTTCAGCTAATGTAAGACGTAGCTCCTCAGCTACCCGTGCAACCATTTCTTCAATGTCACTTGGCGATAAGACTGTTCGCTCTAAGGTCATCTTCATAGACGTTATTTATCCTCGTGCCAAATATCAAAAAGGACATTGGTTTGTTCATTAGATGGGCCAACTGCAAAGGTGTACAAGGGTACCCCAATTAACTCCTCTACTCGCTTTAGATATCGCTGTGCATTCACAGGTAAATCTTCGCGCCGTTTAACCTGCGTAATATCTTCCTGCCAGCCTGGCAACTCTTCATAGACAGGCTCAGCTCGTCTTACTTCAGCCAAACTAGCTGGATAATGTTCAATCCGTTCTCCATCTAAAGTATAAGCAACCGCAATTTTTACTACCGGCAAACCTGACAAAACATCTAAGGAATTTAAGGCTAGGTGTGTAAAGCCACCAATCCGAGCGGCATGCCGCAAGACGACGGTATCTAACCAACCAATCCGCCGTGGCCGGCCTGTCACCACGCCATACTCATGACCTGTTTCTCGAATTTGATCGCCAGTTTCGTCAAACAACTCCGTTGGGAAAGGCCCATCACCAACACGTGATGTATAGGCTTTGGCCACGCCCACGACTCGTTGAATCTTTGTTGGACCAATACCAGCACCAATCGTTGCCCCACCCCCAACAGGTGATGACGACGTAACATAAGGATAGGTACCATGATCAATATCCAGCATGGCTCCTTGTGCCCCTTCTAAGAGGACCTTTTTGCCACGATCTAAGTAGTCATTAATAATCACGGTAGTATCGGTAATATATGGCTTTAAAGCCTGACCATAATTGTAAAACTCTTCAACCAGTGGCTCCAGGTCAAATGGCTGCTGACCATATATCTTTTCTAATAATTCATTCTTTTCGGCCAATACGGTCGTTAAACGTTCACGTAAAATGTCTTCATTCAATAAATCTACCACGCGGATACCAGTTCGTGCTGCCTTATCCATATAGGCTGGCCCAATGCCACGACCAGTTGTTCCAATCTTACCAGCGCCCTTTTTAGCATCTGCCAACTGATCCATCAAAATATGGTAGGGAAAAATAACATGCGCCCGATCTGAAATTCGTAGGTTATCTGTTGTGACCCCTTTATCTTGAATACTCTTCAATTCAGCTAATAGGGCTTTCGGATTGACAACCGAACCATTTCCAATCACTGCTAGGCGTTCAGGTTTAAAAATACCTGAAGGGATTGAAGATAGTTCAAACTTTTGGCCGTCAACATAGATTGTATGTCCAGCGTTGTTACCACCTTGATAACGGACAACCATATCTGCATCTTGGGCAATAAAATTCGTTATTTTACCCTTTCCTTCATCGCCCCATTGACTACCAACCACTACGATTCCTGACATCATTTTTCTCCTTATCGCCATCTGGCTTTTAAACAGTTATCGATTGCACGCAAGCTAGGGGTCTCTGTTCTGATATTTACTCCCCTTTGCGCAATCCTTATCTAGTCTACCAGCAAAAAGTTAGTTCTTCAATCCCAAATCAACATATTGTTCGTTAAATTTTCTTTATAAGTGAATATAATAAAGTAATGTTCGTATTTAGGATTGACTTGGCGGTTCCGGCTATTTACAATATAAAGATGTTACAAATTACTTAACCCACTATTTTTCATCTGGAGGATGTCATGCACGCTATCGAGAAGTACTTTACTTTCGAGACCCTTGGTACCAATTTAAAAACAGAAGTTATTGCTGGTCTAACGACTTTTGTTTCCATGCTTTATATTCTATTTGTAAATCCTTCCGTGCTGGGCGCTGCTGGAATGGATAAAGGGGCCGTCTTCACTGCCACCGGACTGACAGCTGCCATTGCTACCATCTTTATGGGCATTGTTGCACGCTACCCAATCGGGATTGCCCCAGGCTTAGGTGTTAATGCTTTCTTTGCTTATTCAGTTGTGATTGGTATGAAGGTTCCTTGGCAAACTGCCATGGCCGGCGTCTTAATTGCTGCCTTAATCTTTCTTTTATTAACCTTTTTCAAAATTCGCGAAACCATCATTAATATTATTCCACAAAATTTAAAAATAGCGATTGCAGCTGGAATTGGCCTATTTATTACCTTTATCGGCTTAGTAAATGCAGGGATTGTTACTAAAAACGAAGCAACTATGGTTGGGCTAGGCCATCTTACATCACCCACAACATTATTAGCCATTTTTGGGTTGGTAATTACCATCATTTTAATGGCCCGTAAAGTACCAGCTGCCATTTTTATTGGTATGGTCATCACAACCTTAGCGGGTATGCTAACTGGTCTCATTGCTTTGCCAAATCACTTAGTTGCCTCAGTGCCTTCCTTAAGCCCTACCTTTGGCGTTGCCTTTAACCATCTGTCCGAGATTAATTCCCTCCAATTATGGACGGTGGTCTTAACCTTCCTGATTGTGACCTTCTTTGACACTGCCAGAACCATGATTGGTCTTGCCACCCAGGCTGGTTTCATGAAAAATGGCAAGATGCCACGCGCAGGTGCGGCCCTCATGTCTGATGCAGTAGGAATGACGGCTGGTGCAATCTTAGGTACCTCCCCTACCTCAGCATACGTTGAATCTTCAGCTGGAATGGCTGTCGGTGGTCGGTCTGGTTTCACATCTGTCATTACCGGCTTCTGCTTCTTATTGGCGCTCTTCTTCTCACCACTATTAACCGTCATCACCTCCCAGGTTACAGCACCAGCCTTAATTGTTGTTGGTATCTTAATGGCCAGCAATCTACGTGATATTGATTGGGATGACTTAGCCATTGCGGCGCCAGCCTTTCTGATTGTCATCGGTATGCCATTGACCTATTCAATCTCTGATGGAATTGCCCTTGGCTTCATTTTATATCCAATTATGATGATCGCAACTAAGCGTGCTAAGCAGGTCCATCCTTTGATGTATGTAATGGCCGTAATCTTTTTGATTTTCTTATTTGCAATTAATCGTTAGACAAATATCGGAATACAAGTCCGCTCTACAGGAAGTAAAATCCTATAGAGCGGGCTTTTTTATTTAGCTGTCCTTATTCTTTCCTGCCCCCCTCTTACCATCATCTCTTTCTTATCTAAGCTCATCAAACTAAAAATAGAATTATTTTCAGTCATAATACTATTTTGAACTAAAAAAAGAACCAGCCTCACTAGCTGGTTCTCTTAATATCGTTATGCCTGACTATCTACTGCTGAATCTTGACTTCGACTTTCAAACTCTGCCTTTAACGTTGCCTGTTCCTGCCGATAAAGTTGGCGAGTCTTTTCAGTCAACCCTGGTTCTAATTGATCCAAGGTAGCCCCCAAGGTTGCCACCGCTTTTTGGTAGTCATATTCATGTTCATAGTAATACCGCGCCTGTTGCGTGGCTTCTCGTACTGCTGCTTGATCTTGATAGCGTGAAGCTTGTCGCACTAACCGCTCTGTAATGGCCGCTGCCTCTAACACCGCCTGTGTCTTTTCTTCTAACGTATCTAAATCAGCAGTCACAATACTTGACTGGCGTTGCACATCATCAGCATTGACCCGTGAAGAATCTAATTGTTGTTCTAGTCGACCCAGTTCATCAGCAACTACATAAAACTGATGCAGATACTCATTTGGCAAACCTGCCAGACCTTGACGTTCAACCATACGTTGAATTTGGCGCATTTTTTCTTTTAATAAAACAACCCGCTGTCTAGTCTGACTGACAATTTTTGGTAACAAAGCTAATTCTTTAGCTAGTGCTGTTTGCTCTTCCTCAATCCGCGCCAAGTGGGCACGTAGCTCTTTTTGAGGTGCAAGTAACTCAGAAAAAACCACTTCATGCTGTCCAATTTTATTATTCAACTCCGTCAGGCTGGTACCCACTTGAGCCAACTCTGTTCGCCAGCGTTGGACCTGGCCCACTTCGTTTTTACTAAAAATAAAGTCCTGTGCTAGTCGATCCAAGTCAATCATTAAATCATGATTCACTTTACGATCAGCAACCAGATAAGTTTGCAAGCTTTCCCCTTGCGCAAATACCTTTTGTGCTGCTAATGCTTCATTATCAAAGGTCTCGTACAAGTGGTCTGTTTTTTCTGCTAATTCGTCAAGCTTAGCTTGTACTTTCTTTAGCGTTAAAGCAGCTAATAAATCAAGCGCAATCCCACGCTCTTTTTCCAGCTCAGCTAAGTAAGCTTCTACATCAAAGGTAAACTTAAATCCACGCTTGTCTAATTCTTGGTAAGCTTCCTTAAGCTCCTTAAATTGATCTGGCAATGTTTCTTCTAACGTTTTGTCCAAATCCGGAATTTGGGCCATCCGTTGTTCCAACTGGGGCGTTTCCATTCCTAAAGTTTCATAAATCTTAGCTGCAGCCGCATGATCACCCGCTTCAGTTAAGCGGGCAAATTCTGCAAATTCATCTTCCAAAGAACCCAAAACTTCTTCCAATTTATCGATGGCCGGCCCATAACTAAAGCTCTCAGCTAGCAATTGTTTACGCAAGCCCTGATAAGCTACTTCTAAATCCTTAACCGCCTGTTTATGGGCGATATCTAACTGCTCCAAATCCTTTAAGCCCTGATTGACAATATCAATCACAGTTTCCGCATCACGAATCTGCTGTTGTAATTGTTTAAGCCCTTGGCCGGATTTAACAAAGTTCAATCCTTGAGAATCATAAAGAACTTGATTAGCAGCTTCATCAATGGCCGCAAAACCTGTTTTCTCTAATTGCTCATACTTTCGTTCTAATATCTGAAATTGCTGTAGGGACTGTCCCGTCAAACTCAATTGACGTCCCTTTACAAGCCGATCACGCATGGGAATCTCAGTGAGTTTTTCTTTTTGTTCCACAAGTTTAGCTACCTTGTGAGCAGTTAAACGTTGAGAGACAAAGATAATCAGGTAAATAGCCGCTGACACGACAATTAAACCAATGACAATATGTCCTATTTCTGTCATACTCAATCACTTCTGGCGAACAGCGTCGCCAAACTCCTTTTTCCCAGAATTAACTAGTACTAGCCTATCACGGCTCAGCCTGGAATATTGTTTTTTAGAGTGGCTTTTAGTCTTATTTGGGTTTCTTTACTTTTTTTTAACCGAATTCAGCCGGTTAAATAAAAAAAGAGACTCCAAAGAGTCTCTTTCTTAAAACCATTTGTACTAAACAGTCGTTTATCCCAAACGGTTGTAGTATTCAACGATTAGTGCTTCATTGTAATCATGATCCAATTCTGAACGCTCAGGCAAACGAATCAAGCTACCAGTCATTGTATCGCGGTTAAACTCAACAAATGGCAAAGTACCTGCTTGACCATCCAAAGCAGCTTGGATGTATACATTGTTACGTGACTTCTCACGAACTGAAATTTCTTGGCCAACCTTAACTTCGTATGATGGAATATCAACGCGCTTTCCATCAACTGTAATGTGACCGTGGTTTACCAATTGACGGGCTTGTTGACGAGTTGTCGCCAAACCTAACCGGTAAACAATGTTATCCAAACGACGCTCCAACAAGGCCATGAAGTTGTCACCGTGAGTTCCCTTACGGATACGACCAGCCTTGTTAAAGAGGTTGTGGAATTGACGCTCAGTCAAACCATAAGTAAAACGAACCTTTTGCTTTTCAGCTAATTGAACGCCATAATCAGATGGCTTGCTCCGACGACCATTACCATGGTCACCAGGTGCATAAGGGCGACGAGCAAGTTCTTTACCAGTACCTGACAATGAAACGCCAAGACGACGTGACACACGGTACTTTGGTCCAGTATAACGTGACATATAGATGTCCTCCAGAATTTTTTAATTTGTTGAATTCTAGAGAATTGCCTCGCATTCGTGCAGTTAACCCAAACGTTCGCCGCTGCAGCGCAGTTACTAGTTCTTTTCTCTGCCATTCTTGAAACAGGTCGGTTAATTGTTGACGAGCTTGCGGACAATCCGCTGCAGTTTCCAACACAGACTCCATCCTACCAAAAAACAGACCCATTGGCAAGCAATGAATCTGTTAACTTAGTGTTCTAAATAAAATTCAAACCGCGCACCGACATATTGGGTACGGACATATTCAAAGGGCTGTCCATGTTGATCAAGGGTTACTTGCCCCAAGGACAAGACCGGATCTCCGCGATCTATCTGCAAATATTGAGCAATGCGCTCCACCGCTGCTCCTGCCGTCACCCGTTGTTGGGCCTTTCCCACCTGAATGTCTCGTTGGTCAGCTAAGGTTCGATACAGGGAATCAGTCAAATCTTTGCGAGCTAAACCGAAAACCAGTTTTTCAGGTAAGGTGGCAATTTCATAGGCAATCGGCTCACCATCGCCATACCGAATACGTTCCATCCGTAATACTGAATCACCATCTGTGAGTTTAAGGTGTTGAACTTCCGCATTAGTTGCAATCCCCGTGTAGTAAGCAATCGTCTTAGATGTTGCCACCTTTCCTGCAGCTGTCATTAACTCAGTAAATGAAGAGATGCCATTTAAACGTTCCTGCACCTTTTGCTCTGCCACGAAGGTACCTGCCCCTACCCGACGTTCTAACAATCCTTCATCCACTAAGAGCATAATAGCCTGTCGTAAGGTCATTCGCGACACTGAAAATTCTTCAGCTAAATCACGTTCAGCAGGTATTTTATCACCCGGTTGCCATTTTCCACTCGCAATTGCTTCAGACATATCATCATGTATTTGAATATATCTAGCTGCTTTCATTTAAATCATTTCTCCCTTAGGTGCATCCGCTTTAGTAAAATGACGCCCTTGACTATAAGTACCAGCCAAGTCAGTTAAATCAGCACTGAAGACATTTAGGTCAGCATCCTTGCCTACTGCTAGGGTACCTTTTTTTGACAAACCAAATTCACGGGCTTGGTTAACTGAAGCCATCTTAACTGCTTCTTCAATGGAAGCACCAGTAAAGGCCATCATATTCCGGAAGGCATCGTCAAATTCTAATACAGAACCAGCTAAGGTTCCATCAGCTAAACGTGCCTGCTTGTCCTTTACCCAAACTTGTTGACCACCTAACTCTGACTCACCATCACCTAGCCCCTTGGCTCGCATCGAATCAGTAATTAAGTCAATGCGGTCAGCCGTCTTTAACTTAAACGCTAAATTAACCATATCCGGCTTAATGTGATAGCCATCAACAATCATTTCAGTATAGATTTCATCTTCTAGCATAGCATGGCCCGTAACTCCTGGCTCACGATGTTTCATGGGCCGTTGTGCATTGTATAAGTGGGTAATATGTGGCGCCCGTACATTATCTTTCAAGAAGTCACGAGTTGCGTTTGAATGACCAACAGACCCAATAATATGATGATTCAATAAGTAGTCTTCAAAAGCGTGAATATCCTCTGCCTGTTCAGGGGCATAAGTAATTAAACGCACTCGATTACCTGATAATTCATTCCACTTAGCAACCAATTCCTTTGAAGGGGCGATAATGTATTCTTCTGGTTGAGCACCTTTAAAATGGGGATTGATAAAGGGCCCCTCGAGATGAACACCCACAATAGCTGGTTCGTCTTGCGCCGCCTCGTTAATTGCCCGCATAGCTTGATCAATATGCTCAACTGATTGGGTCATCGTCGTTGGAAAGACAGACGTTATGCCTTCGGTAATTTGTCCCCTTACCATTTGCTTAATATCTTCTGCCCTACCATCCATTGTGTCAAAGCCATAGGCACCATGAGTATGAACATCAATGAAACCCGGTACAATTACTTGACGATCAGCTCGCTGAATATCATCACTAGCCTGTGGTCGAAAATCGCGCATTGATCCCAAGCTTTCAATCTGTTGACCAAAACGGATAAATCCCTCATGAATAACTGGTTGTCCTTCTTCGCCGGTGTAAATTGTTGCATGTGTCAAAACAGTACTCATTTTCTTGCCTCCACTTGATTCACTTAACGTTCACATCTTTCATTATAATGGTATAGTCCAATTTTAGCAAGAAAAAAGAGTGCAGCTTAACACTGTCACTCTTTATAAATTATGAAATACCAAGTTACCTAGTTAATCTGCTGATAGAGCATCAATTGGATTCAACTTTGCAGCTCGTCGGGCAGGCAAAAGTGCAGCCAAGAAGGAAATAACTAAGGCCAAAGCAAAGGTCCAACCAATGTTAGCAGGCTGAATTTGAATCATATCAAACTTAGCAATTTGATAAAGGGCTAGATTAATTAAATAACCCAAGCCAAAAGCTAATCCCGTAGCAAGAATAGCCGATAACAAGCCTAGCAATAGCGATTCACTCGTAAATAGGCGTCGTATGTCACGTTTAGATTCACCCAGAGCCCGCAAAATACCAATTTCCTTAGTTCGTTCAGCCACCGACATAAACATACTAACAATAATCATCAGGGCCGATACAACTAATGAGATACCCGCAATAGTAGCGAGCACATTCGTTGCTAAGTCAACAATCGTATTTATCTCACCTAAAATCGAGCCAGCTGTCACTGCTGTGAATTCTCGCTGGTGCTTAGCATTCTTTAAACCATCAATCTTCTTTTGCACTTGATCAACATGCTCACGCTGGTCAACTCGAATAGTCACAAAGGTTGGGTCAGCCATTGCTTGCCCTTCTTGCAAGGCCGCTTTCATGGTTGCTGTGTTCATCAGGTTTAACGCACTTTTATCATAATCAACCACGCCAGCTATCCGTACTGTTTTAGTTAATTTAACGGGCATCCCCTCTTTATTCACACTGGTCCAGTTTAAGGTAACCTGCTTACCGACTACTGACCGCCAATCCTTAGTGCTATATTTCTTAGCGACGGTTTTCTTATCTACCGCAATTTCATTTTTACCAGGAATGGTTCCGGCCTTGATAATCCGCTTCTGATAATCACTCGACCAATTTGAAACGTTGGCCATATTGATTGTTTTAGAACCTAACTGGTCTACCTGAACATTTTGAAACTGGTAACCCGGCTGGATTTGTTTAACATGTTTAACTGAACGGAGTTGTTGTATTTGCTGATCAGAAAAGCTTCCTAATTGTGGATTTGTTTGTACTGCTGACGCCTGATCATCAGGAATGTAACGCATAACATTTACTGATTGTGGGTTAATAAAGGTGTTAATCTCCTTATCAATATAAGCCTTCACCCCATTACCCAGGCCACCAAACAAGAGAACCGCAAACAACCCAATTGCCGTTCCTAAAACAATTAAAAAGTTTTGCCAAAAATGATACTTAACATGTTTAAAAGCATTCTGATAACTTACCCAAGCTGGGAGCGGCCGAGCTTCAATTTGGCTTGGTTCACCTGGAACCGGGTAAGGTGGCCGCAGAATTTGATCATCGTCAATTTTACCATCTGCTAAGTGCACAATGCGCGTACCCGCATGGGCCACCTCTTGTGAATGTGTGACCGCAATAACTAATTTCCCCTGGGCGGCAATTTGATTCAAAATTGCCAAAACTTCCTTTGTATTTTCACCATCCAAAGCCCCAGTTGGCTCATCAGCAATAATAATTGCTGGGTCTTTTGCCAAAGCCCGGGCAATCGCTACTCGTTGTTTTTGCCCCCCCGATAACTGACTTGGATATTTTTTTGCCTGATCGGCTAGGCCCACATCCTTTAGTAAAGTTCGTGCCCGTTGTTCGCGCTCCTCACGGGTCAAATTTGTCATATCAAGCGATACCAGAACATTATCCAATACCGTCAAATGGCTAATTAAATTATAAGACTGATAAATGTAGCCAACAGTTGCCCGTCGGTACTCATCTAATTGCTTTTCCTTATGATGATCTAACACTTGACCATCTACCGTTACAGTTCCTGAAAAATTACGATCCAGGCCACCAATAATATTCATTAGGGTCGATTTTCCACCACCCGACTCACCCAGGATTGAAACAAATTCCCCTAAATTAAAATCTAAACTAATTCCTTTTAATACCGGAATGGTTTGATCACCGACGTAATAAGACTTATAAATATCTCGTAAACTTAAAAAAGCCATTTTTTCCTCCAGTCAATGTCCTGCTTGAAGCCGCTACCTTAGTTTTAACTCAGTCTGCCACCTGCATTAATGCTTGCCAAACTTCTAAAACACCATCATGATTATTATCCTTTGGTACCACAGTAAAGCCTTCATTCAAGAGGCGCTGATCTCCATTAGGCATTACAAAGGGATGACCAGCTAAGCGCAACATCTCTAAATCATTCATTCCATCCCCAAAGGCGATAAGCTGGTCACTACTAAGCCCAAGCTTGGTTAATAGTAGCGATAGGGTATTTGCCTTATTAACGCCAGCGGGTAGAATATCAACCGCCCCATAACCTGATGTAGTGGCATATAAGCCAATTCCAGCATCATTAATAGCCTCTGCCGCCTGGTCACTTTCACTTGCAGCCCAATTACCAGTCACCGTTAAAATGGGGTCTGAAATTTCTTGCAGTTGATCTATTTCATAAACTTCATCATAAAGGGAACGTGTAAAATCACGCTCCTTTGTTTGAATATTTCCCATTCCATTAACCAAATATAATTTATCTTTCGTGTAGGCTCGTAAGCCTTGGGTCGGTTTACCAATCTGGTCAACAATTAACTTTTGCAGCATCATGAGACTAGCAGCAGGTAAAGTTTGCATCGTTGCTGTCTCCTGTCTTAATTTCAAGACAACCCCGTTACTAGCCACTACATCAATGTCAGACATAAAAGGAGCAAATTTAGCCTCTACCCAGCGTAACTCTCTACCAGTCGCAACAACAAACCGGTTCCCCTGAGCTAGCCACTTCGTTAATAAGCGTCCAAAGGCTTCGCTTGAATAGGATAAATCTCGATGTAAAAAGGTATTATCCAAATCCGTTGCTAAAACTTTCATCTGTCCCTCCCTTGCTCTGTCTTTGTCAGTATTGTCTTCTTTTTCTTCTCATAGTTTACCATGTTATGTATAAAAAAAGAGGAAGCCTACTCCTAGAAAGTAAGTTTCCTCTTTTTTTATAGCTCATCAGGGAGTCGAACCCTGGATGCCGGTGTGAAAAACCGGAGTCTTAACCGCTTGACCAATGAGCCATCATCAGTTGCTAACACAACAATATTCATATTAGCAACTTCTACCAAATAATGCAAGCTTTTTTATAGAAAATTAGCTTATATCCCCTTGTTCATTTTTATCCATCGTGGCGCTAACCGCACCAGACAATACTTCTTCTAGCTGACCCTGAGTTAAATACGAGTACCCTGCGTTCGTTGAAACGCCGGCCGCTATCGCTAAGTTAGCTAATTGAGTAGCGGACAGCGGCGTTTCCGTCATATTAATACCAGTCCCAGTTAACGTTTGCAAGGCAATAACCTGTGCTTGATCCTCAGTTAGGCCTAATTGCTGCCCCACAGCTTGATAACTCTTAACAAAGGCAGCCACAAAAGCTGGTCCCGATCCTGCTAATGCCGATACTACGCTCAATTTTTGTTCTGGATATTCATCTGTTTTACCAAGTTCTAAGAAAAGCATGGCAATAGCCCCTCGGGTACTAGCATCCACATACTGATCAAACGCCAAACCAGTATAGCCATAACGAAGGGCTACATTAATATTAGAGACAGCTCTTGCGATAACCAAACGTTCACCCAGCACTTGGTGTAATTCTTTAAGCGTGCCCCCCGCTAAAACCGAAACAATGATAACTTCAGGTTTTTGCATACGTACCAAGCGTAATTCATCTGCAACTGTTTGCAAGTCCTGTGGTTTCATTGCCAATACCACCATATCCGCTTGTTCCCAAACTTTAGCCGGTGTATCGACTACCTGTATTCCCAATTCACTGGCAACTTGCTTCTCAGCTGTGGGTGCATAAACCACTTGATGAATTTCTTCACGTTTCTGCCAGCCCTTTACCATCGCTTGTGCCATTTGGCCAGCACCAATAAATCCAATCGTTAACATTTGTCTACCTCCTAATACTAAGAAAGGAGAGCTTTAATCAGCTCTCCCTCCTGCAGGCCTTTCTTTAAGCAAAACCGCGCCGGTTAGATAATGTGAAAGACTTATAATGGTATCGCATGGACATAATCAGGCCAATCCCAATCATATTCCCAATCAAAGCCGAACCCCCTTGCGAAATAAAAGGTAAGGGAATTCCAGTTAATGGCACCAAGCCAATATTCATACCAATATTTTCAAATATATGAAAGACTAACATCATCACTACCCCAGCAGCAATGTACGCGTAAAACTGGTTTGATGTATCATAAACTACCTGAAAAACTTGATAAATCAGAAGGAAATATAAAATCAAGACCAAAATACTCCCAATAAACCCAAAATTTTCCCCAATAACAGAGAAAATCATATCAGATTCTCTGACCGGCACATTAACATGTGACACATTAAACCCGGTTCCCATTAAACCACCTGAGCCAATCGCTTTCATGGACTGCCACAATTGAAAACCAGCATTTGTCGTGTCCCCTTGTGGATTTAACCAAGAATCAATTCTAGCAAATTGATAGGCTTCAAATCCAAAGTGCCCCAAAATCCGTCGACCCCAGGGTTGCGTAACAAAAACAATCGCTGTTGTTCCAACTGTTGCTGCCAATCCAATAATTGGCCCTAAAATAGACCAAGACAACCCGGAAACCATCGTCATCCCAAAAATAATCGCCAAAAAGACGAGCATAGTCCCAAAGTCATGTTGAGCCAAAACTAAGACCAGAATTGGTAAGGACCATAGAATAATCTTACGTAGCAATATCCAGTCGGAATTTAATGTATGAACCGGAAAATCTGAATTATGATTAGCAATGACCCGAGCCAACATAATAATAAAGGCTGGTTTCATTACTTCAGATGGTTGGAAGGTCAATGGACCAACCGCAAACCAAGACTTGGCCCCAGTTTTAACTGCATAGCTTCGACTATAGAAGATTAAAACAGCGACCATCAAGAAGACGCCAATCGCAAAAACATACGGTGCTAGACGCCAGAGTTGTTCTGAATCAAACTGCATAATCAATAAAACGACACCAGTTCCGACAATGTAATAGGCTAGTTGCATCAACACCATCCGTTTTACATTTAGACCATTTGTATCATTAGAGGCTGCCACATACAAAGATGAGAGCCCAACTAAAGCCAACATTAAGACCACGAAGACAATGGACCAATCAATATCACCATCGGAACTAAAAAAACGCTTTAGCATGTGCTTCCCCCACTTTTTAAGTTAATGATGTAAATTATAGTCCGCTATCAGTCGTGAAACACCTTCATCAAAATCGGCTACTGTAGACTTGCGACCATCATGGAAGGTAATTTCTACTCCATCATGCTCGTTAATCAATCCTAAACTGACTTTATTAACTTTCACCTCTGATACGTCCTGGTCCTGCTCAATAATCTCCACTGACACTGGTTTATTTTTTCTAGCCATTTAACCACCTATCTTTCCTGAGTCATATGGCTCAATAGTTCTCCCGCCCCTTTAGCGACATTATCAAGGGGATGATCTGCAATCATCACTGGTACATCAAGTTGACTCGCTAATAGTTCTGCTGTCCCGTGCAAGAGAGCTCCACCACCGGTCAAGATAATACCACGATCAATAATATCAGCAGCTAATTCCGGCTGAATACTTGCTAAGACGTTATGGGCCGCCGTGACAATCTGCTTTAGCGAATCATGCATGGCCTGTTCCGCCTCGTTTTCATTAATTGTAATGGTCTGGGGCATTCCTGAGAAATTATCCCGCCCCCGAACTTCCATAGCCTTAGGTTCGTCCTTTGGAATGGCAGTTCCAATTTCCATTTTCACCTTCTCAGCTGTCCGCTCACCAATCAACAAGCCATGCTCATGCTTAATATAATTAGCAATATCAGCATTTAGCTTATCACCAGCGACGCGAATTGACGTACTAGCCACAATATCACCCAAGGAAAGGACGGCAATATCTGAGGTTCCACCACCCATGTCAATGACCATCGATGCGATAGGTGAGAAAATATCTAAGCCAGCCCCTACAGCAGCTACCTTAGGCTCATATTCCAAATATACCTTGCCACCGCCTGACTTCTCAGCTGCTTCGATAATTGCTTTACGCTCAATTTCAGTAATGTTAGTAGGCGCACAAACCATAATATTAGGCCGCGACATAATTCCCTTTAAGTTGAGCTTGGCCATAAAATACGACAACATTTCTTCTGTCATATCAAAATCTGAGATGACCCCATCCTTTAGAGGACGCACTGCGCGAATATTACCCGGTGTCCGCCCTACCATGCGGTAGGCTTCCATGCCCACTGCCAGCACTTTATCCGTCTTTGTATCGACCGCGACTACGGAAGGCTCGTTTAGCACAATCCCTTCGCCGTCAACGTAGATGAGGACGTTGGCCGTCCCCAAATCAATGCCGATTTCCTTACTCATGTTTTCACCTCTTTAATGAACAACGCTGTGCGTCATCACTTATCTTACTTATTAAGTATCCCTTTAAGTATACAACAAGTTGCCCTAGCTTTAATAGACAGTGTAAAATTAAATTAAATATTCAATAAAAGGAAGCATACTACTATGAATTTTCCCCTTTCCACCCTGGGCGATATTTTATCGGCCCCCCTACTTCAGGAAAAACCCCTGCGTGTTACCGGAACTAGTTTTGATTCCCGCAAGACACAAGCAGGCGATCTATTCATTCCTATCGTGGCTGCAAATGATGGTCATGATTTTCTAGACGATGCCATTAAACATGGTGCAGTCGCCTCTTTATGGCAAAAAGACCACCAGCCGTACCCAACCCAACTGCCAATCATTTTAGTTGATGACACCCTGCTTGCCTTTCAACAATTGGCACAAGCCTATCTTAAAATGGTCCATCCTAAAGTAGTTGCTATCTCGGGATCAAATGGTAAAACCACTACGAAAGATTTGACAGCCGCCATTGGTGCCACCTCTTTTAACACCTATAAAACACCGGCTAACTTTAATAATGAACTCGGTGTTCCCACAACCATTCTGAATATGCCAGCAGACACAGAGCTATTAGTTATTGAACTAGGAATGGACCATCCAAACGACCTTGTCGCCCTCTCTAATCTAGTGCAACCAGATATTGCTGTCTTAACTATGATTGGTGAAGCACATATTGAATTTTTCAAAACTAGAGCCAAAATTGCTGATGGTAAAATGCAAATTATTACTGGCTTAAAGCCAGGCGGTAGTCTTGTCTATAATGGTGACGAACCCTTGTTAAGGGAACGTGTCCAACAACACCCAGCACTTAACACCCGAACCTTTGGTTTAGCAAACACGAATGACAACTTTGCCAATGCTATTCACTTAGCAAGCGCTAGTGCCCACTTTTGTTGGCAACCGCTTAACGAGACCATTCAAATTCCACTAACGGGCACTTACAATGTCAGCAATGCACTAGCTGCCCTGAGTGTTGGCCAACTGCTCGGTATTAGTCCAGCCTTAATGGCAAAAGCCTTAGCTACCGCAACCATTACTGAGAATCGCACCCAGTGGCTTCCTGGTAATTTTGGTGGCCAACTTTTATCAGATGTCTACAATGCAAACCCTACAGCCGTCCAGGAAGTATTAAAAAGTTTTGGTCAAGTCCCCACTAAGGGAGAGCGCTATGTTGTCTTAGGCGACATGCTAGAATTGGGAGCCCAAGGGCCGGCCATGCACGCTGCCCTAGCATCTTCTCTAAAGCCTCAAACTGTCCATGAGGTTTTCTTAATTGGCCCGCTGATGCAAAATCTAGCCGAAGAACTAACGAAAACCTATTCTGCTGACCACCTACACTACTATCGTCAAGACCAACAAGCTGAGCTAATCCATGATTTGCAAGCAACCTTGTCTCCAGATGATCTCTTATTACTTAAAGGATCACATGGCATGCATTTAGAACGAGTGGTCGCAGCATTGTACGACCACAACTAGCCTTTTTAAGGTTGATATTGACTATCACCTTTAAAAAGGCTAGCTTTAAGCAGAGTTAGTTCTTATTATCAATCTATTATGTTTACTAGGATGGGAGTATCTTATGTCTAAAGAAGAAACGAATCACGCTATTGAACCTAGCAGGATTGCTGTGCAACCCGAGACGATTGTAACCAGCGAACAGACGATTGTGACTGATTTAACTCGCAAATGCCTTTTTGCAGCGGGAATTATTGCCATTTTACTTGGCATTATTGCCTTTGCTTTTCCAAAACAAGCCTTAGCCTCAATGAGTGCTCTATTTGCTCTATTTTCCCTCTTTATAGCCATCATTGATCTCATGTTGGTCACTAAAAGTCAAACGTTAAAAGGGGCCTTTTTGATGAGCGCCCTACTGGCAACTACAATGTCCCTTATTTTCCTTTTTCGCCAGGATGTCACTAGTCAATTCATTGGCCTTATTTTTGGTTTCTGGATTTTGCTTAATGCAACCGCAATTTTAGCTCAAATGCGGTCACCAGAATTGCTAGCCGGTTGGCAACGACTAGTTGGCCTAGTATTAGGTCTAACGAGCCTAGCAATGGGACTTTACCTGTCTTTAGTTCCAGATATTGCGGCTAATACCATGTCCCTTGTTGTTGGTTCCTTTGCCGATCTCCTGGGCATTTACTTTATTTTAATTGCCCTCTTCAGTCGCAAAAATTAAGCTACTCTTGCTCTAGTTAGGACCACGTCGTAACCCTTGGCGTGGTTTTTTACTAGCCTGTAAGACAAATGGAAGGAATAGGATTATGCATGATTTTGTTAGCTTTATCAAACGCAAGGATACCCAACGTTATCTAGCCTTGCTATTGATCATCGCTTGTCTAGTTATTTTACATAAACAACTATCAATTATTTTACTAACCATTATCTTTTCTTACCTGTCGATCAGTAATGCTAATCGCGTTAGTCACCGTTGGCATCTACCCTACATAGTCGTCGTCTTAGCCCTCTATCTGGTTGTCGTTGTTCTCTTTTTCTTAGCCTTGCGTTTCGTTTTACCCGTTTTAATTGATCAATTTATGGCGTTGCCTAAGGAAATCAACCGTTTCTTTCAAACCTATCCTGCTATTCAAGGTTTAGCTGATGAAGCCTACAAAAAATTTGATATTTTGCAGGAAGTTATCGCCAATTGGCGGGTCCTCCTGGCTAGCGGTTGGGGAACAGTTAGTACGATTAGTCGACTTATCCTACAGGTCTTATTAGCAGCATTTCTAAGTTTTGTGCTCGCATTAACTTGGCAACGGCTCAAACGGTTTGGTCATCAATTTCTAACTTCTGATTATCCTCATTTGTTTATGCATATTTATGAACTTGGTGGAACCTTCATCTCTATCCTTGGTAGCGTGATTGAAGTACAGTTAAAAATTGCCCTTATCAATAGTGTTCTAATGGTGATTGGCCTCTTTATCCTTAAAGTTCCCAGCGTACTGGTCATGGGAGTTCTGATTTTCATTCTCGGTTTAATTCCCATTGCTGGGGTTCTGATTTCCCTGATTCCTTTAAGTGTTGTCACTTTGGCAGCTAATGGTCCCTGGGGGGTGCTTGAATTATGGGTACTTATCACCATTATTCATCTCTTTGAGGCTTACTTCTTGCATCCCCATCTCATGGCTAACCGCACCGAGTTACCAGTCTTTGTAACCTTTGCTACCCTGATTATTATGGAACATTTGTTAGGCGCCTGGGGATTAATCATCGGTGTCCCGATTGTTGCCTTTTTCTTAAACCTAATTGGCGTTCAACGGGCGGCCATTGCTGATCCAACAAATCAAGGAAATATTGAAAATAACCAAGAAGTTTAAACTAAAAAAGAGGGTACAGTTTTCAAAAACTGCACCCTCTTTTTTAATGCCTTTTTAAGAGATTCAATCGCTTCAAGCCATAAATCACTACTCCAACGACAACCAGGGCCACTAATAGCCAGGTCAACATGCCAGTAATACTATCAACCTTAACTAACATCTTAGTCCAGGCTTTCCCAGCGATGTGTCCTAGACTAATCAACACAGTATTCCAAATTGCAGATCCAGCAAAGGTAAAGACTAAGAACTGTAAGAAGGGCATCTTAGTCATGCCAGCCGGTACAGAAATTAGGCTACGTACCACTGGTATAAAACGGCCAAAAAAAACCGCGGCCCGACCATGCCTTTGAAAATGAGATTCAGCTTTTTCAAAATCAGCTAAGCGCAAACGAAGTATTCGGCCTAGCCGACTATCAACTAACTTTGCTAACCGCTCTCGATTCAAATACGTTCCTATCCAATAGAGCAAACTTGCTCCAATTAGCGCACCTAAGGTAGCTGCGCAGATAGCACCAAATATGTTTAATTGCCCCTGATAAGTTAAAAAGCCCGCAAAGGTCAAAATCAACTCCGAAGGAATAGGTGGAAAAATATTCTCTACGACAAGCAAGATAATGATTGCCAAATAGCCATATTGATTAATTGCAGTCTCGATTAACTGTTCCATCATGTCCCCATTTCTTTTGGTCATATTTCGTTTATTGGCCGTATAACTAACTCGCCTCTTTATAATCCGAATTAACTATGCCAAGTTAAACTTTAATTCACCATAAGAATAAATATTGTTAACATTAGCTATCCATTCTTTTTAGCTAGCTGCCGCTGCATTATCACCATTGTTAACTTCTGGTACTGCTTGATTAACCTTGGCTGTCTTAGCTGCATCAGTCACAGCTGCCTCCTGGTTGTTTGCCTCTACAGGTGCTTCATCATTGGCTGGTGCTTGATTCGCATAACCGGCCGCTGATTGTGGGTCTTGATAAGCGGCCCCCCCTTGATCAATCATTGCTTGACTTTGATCAGGTACAACTACTGGCGTTGTCTGACTTGGTGTTTCTTCTACCGGTGATTGGGCTGGAAGGCTACTACTTGCATCAGCTTGACTACTTTTTTCCTGCTTTGATGTGGGCTTACGCTTACTCTTTTGATTTGACTCATCTAGTTCTTTAACCTCAGCTTTAATAGCTTTAGTAATAACTGGAACTGGATGCTTAACATATAAGGCTAATTCCATCATCTCTTGGGCTGCTTGTTTATTACCTCGCTCAACTTGTTTTTGAGCCTTCGTCACATACCCTAATTGCTGCAAGGCAGCTGTCGTTTCTGCAGTTGAATGTAAGTGATCGGCTTTTTTATACTCCCGCTTGGCCGCTTGCCACGCTCCTTGTTTAATGTCTTGCTGGGCTGCTTTAACATACTGATTAAAGTGGCGTTTATCCATATATACCTTCGACCCATACGCCCCACCTAACAAAAGGATAATGGGTATCACTACTAATACGAATTTCTTCATTTCTCCTCTTCCTACTCTTATACTCGCTTGGTCATTCTCTAGTACTTTGAAAAGAATTTGCGTTTCTTGATGGGCTCTTCCTTAAAGAGCTGCACTGCATCGCCGTTCACAATGGCCTTAGCATTTTCATTGAAGATTTCAGCCTTTCCTTCACCATAATTTTTGCGTAACTTTTCAAAGGCCAATTGCATCTCATAATCACGACCTGGTATATGATGCGCATCGGAAGCAAAGACTTGCGCCAGACCATGCCCTACGATATCCTCGGCAAATTGTTGAACAGCCTTACCAAAGGTCCCCACATATGAACTAGCAGTAACCTGCGCCAAGGCGCCACGACTTTCCAATTCGTATAGAATATTAGGATCTGTCATCATCCCCTCATTACGTTCAGGGTGAACGATAATCGGAATGAGTCCATGTTGTTGAATGTCAAAAAACATCCGTTCAGTATAGGCCGGTACTTCATTGGATGGAAATTCCAACAATAAGTACTTACCACCCGCATCGGCCGTCAAAATATCTCCTGCTTCCAAGGCCGCTATTAAATCACCATTAATGCGCACCTCTTGCGCTGGAAACACTGTTAAGGGAATTTGATGTTCATTTAAGGCCATCTGAAAAGTGTTGGTTGCAGCAATCACATCAGCTGCGTGATTGGTGTACCGCCCATTCATATGGTGTGGTGTCATTAAACTATGTGTTATGCCATCCGCAACTGCATCGCGCGCTAAATTCAAGGATGTTGTTAAATCCTTAGAACCGTCATCTAATCCTGGCAGCAAATGACTATGTATATCAATCATCGTGTATCCTCCCTAAATGTACCATACTAACATTTTACACTATTCGTCTATTAGCTGCCTACCAAGCAATGCTTATAATCTGTATAAGCTTTCTCCTGTCCCCCCTTTGTCCTAAAGTAGTATATAATGACTTATATACATTAATCTAAAGGAGTTCTTCATGAAGAAAGTTATTTTATGGGTGCTAGGTATCATTCTCGCCAGCGTCATTGGCTTTGGTGGTTATAGTTACTACAAGCTCAGCAACACAACTAGCAAAATTTATTCGGGCACACAACATACTAGTAAAATTTCCGATACGAAAACTAAAAAGGGGCAATCTATTGCCTACCTATTACTAGGTACTGACACTGGTGCACTTGGACGAACAGAAAAAGGACGTACTGACACTATGATTGTGATGGTGCTGAATCCAGACACCAATACAACCACTATGGTATCGTTACAACGTGATACCAAAATCCAAATTGATGGTCAAACTGAAAAGCTTAATGCTGCTTATCAATACGGTGACGCACAATCTTCAGTCGACCAAGTTGAAAAACTACTAAACATCAAACTTGATGGTTATCTCTTAGTTAATATGAATGGGCTAGAGCAACTGGTTAATGCTGTTGGTGGTGTTGATGTTACGGCTCCCCTAACCTTTAACTACGAAGGCTATGCCTTCACTCAAGGGCAAAATTACCATATGGATGGACAGAAAGCCTTAGCCTTTTCTCGTATGCGTTACGATGATCCAAACGGTGACTATGGTCGTCAAATGCGTCAACAATTAGTGATTTCGGCTGTCATTAATAAGCTAAAAAACAATCCAACCAATGTCCTATCTGATAATTTCTTACAGGCGGTTTCACAAAATGTCCGTACGAATATCTCGCTTAACTCAGTTCGCAACTTAGCTACTAAGTATAAGGGTTCTGCTGATAACATTGAACGTGATCAGATGAAGGGTGAAGGCGTCATGATTGGCAGTGTTTCTTACCAAATCATGCCAGAAAGTGAAATTTCTCGTGTTCATACCATTATCGAGCAAGCTCGTAATAATTAGTATCAATTCTGCAGTGTAAATAAAATTAATCACTACTAAAAAATAAAACCCGAACGTGCATAACACGTTCGGGTTTTATTTTTACACACATTTTTAAACAAACCATTTGTGTACATTAAATTCAATTCATCTATTTGTACTACATCTAGCCTCAACCGCTGCTTTTTCAGATTGCCACCAATCTTGATTAGCCAGGTACCAATCAATCGTATGTTGCAAGCCATCATCGAAGTTAGTGAACTTAGGTTGCCAGCCTAGCTCTACCCGTGTCTTTGAAGCATCAATAGCATAACGTAAATCATGGCCAGGTCGATCAGAAACAAAATCAAAATCATCCGGCGATTTACCCATTTTTTCTAAAATCATCTTTAAAACAGTTAAATTGTCTTTTTCACCATTTGCGCCCAACAAGTAAGTTTCACCAATTCGACCCTTTTCTAAGATAGCCCAAACACCAGTAGCGTGGTCATAGGTATGAATCCAATCACGAACATTCTTACCAGTACCATATAACTTTGGTTTGATGCCACTAACAATATTGGTAATTTGACGCGGAATGAATTTTTCAATGTGTTGGTAAGGACCATAATTGTTAGACATATTGGAAATGGTCGCCTTTAGACCAAATGAACGCACCCAGGCCCGAACTAATAAGTCTGAGCCAGCCTTGGTTGAGGAATATGGAGATGATGGATTATAACGAGTCATAGGAGTGAATTTTTCACCCTCACCTTCACCATGGCCCGGTAAATCTTCACGTAAAGGTAAGTCACCATAAACTTCATCAGTTGACACATGGTGAAAACGTACTGTGTACTTACGAGCAGCTTCTAATAAGGTAAAGGTACCAACTAAGTTCGTCTGAATAAATGGAGCAGGATCCTTTAAGGAATTATCATTATGACTCTCGGCGGCATAATGTACCACTGCGTCAGCATCTTTCATCAACGTGTCTACCAGTGGAGCATCTGCAATATCCCCTACTACTAATTTCACCCGATCTGCTGGTAATCCTGCCAAATTAGCTTTATTACCAGCATATGTTAATTTATCTAAAACCGTGATAAAAACATCTGGATGTTCATCAACAACATAGCGAACAAAGTTAGCTCCAATAAAGCCAGCACCACCAGTAACTAAAATATGCTTATATTTAGACATTACATTTTTGACCTTGAAATAATTTAACTTGATTATGAAGCTCTAATTTCTTAAGTGTAAGAATACTAGTACCTATGCGTTTTTACTTCGTTTTAAACTCAAATTTCAATATACCTACTGACTAGGCTTAAGTGAGACTTTTATGTTTACTTTAGATAGCTAACATATTACGAAAATCAATCTATAAGTATGTAAATTAATAATTAAAAGTAGTATGTTAGTTCTTATTATAAGTTTGATTAAACAAAATAATATCAATATATAATCATACTATTCGTTCCTAAAATTCATTAATATCCTACCTATAAAAAATACAATCATAATTAAAAAAATCAAAATACTAATATAATTGTGTGACATATAAACTGAAAAAGAAATTGCTAAGTATGCAATAAACAGCATTATAAGTAACGCTACGTCCATGTGAAATGATACAAAATTTTTTATTTGTTTATATCGTATTAAACTTACCGTCGCAAATCCAAGGGCACTAGACAATGCTGAACCCATCAAACCAAAAGAAGGTATGAGTATCGCCCCTGCTGCTATGTTAAAAATCATACCCCAAATAGTTGTACTAAATAATCCTCTAGTTTTCTTTGCCACCAAATAAAAAGTCCCAAAAAAAGCTGATAAACATGAAAAAAGTATTGCTATCAAAAGGATTGGAACTAATTTCCACGCTTTAAAGTAATTTGCAGATACATAAAAAGACATAAACCATTTTATCATTAATACAATAACAGCACTTATAATGATAAGTAGTCCAAAAACTAAACTGCAAACTAATTCATATAATTTATCAGATTCTGAATTTTTTTCTTCCTGAACTGCCGTTATTTGCCAAGCATTTGAAAACATACCAAAAACTGTATTAATCACATTAGGGACTTTATTAGCAACCGCAAGTAACCCATTACTAGTCGGACCTAAAAAATAAAGAATTAAAATTTTATTAAAATCATTTGTTAACCACCAAGCTAAACCGTTAGGTATCATCGGAATAGAATATTTTAAATATTTTATTATCGAATCTTTTGAAATAAGGCGTAAATTTATATACTTATAAATTTTACTTGAAAAAAATAAATAAAATAACGCTGCTATCTGGGCCAGAATAAACGACAATAAATATCCTATTAATCCAAACTTCATTGTCCCCATCAAAAAAATGTTACAACAAACATTTGTCAACGTCATTATGATTCCAGATACCGTAAAACTAGTTATCTTATCTAGTCCACGAACAAAATTTTGAAGTAACGATACAAAAGCTACCAACGAAATATATATGCCAACATACATGGAATACTCTACTCCAAAAGCTTCAGATATTCCGGAGACTAGCAAAGTTAGTAATGTCCCAAAAAATGTTATAAATAATCCATTAGATATTAAAGTACTTTTATCTTCATCGGGATCTAAGGCAAAACGAAATATAGCCGCGGCAACATTTAAACTAACCACAGGAACTAACAGAAAAGTTGTAGTGTTAATTATATCAGACGTACCAAAATCTTTAGGTATCAATACCCTGGTATAAAAAGGAACCATCATAAACGATACTACCATTGAAACACTATTTCCAATAGCAAATATAATAGTGTTCCCAGCTAATGCTTTTAAAATATTTTTCATAATGTCTTTTTATCTTCCAGTTAATTTTGTAACTAAAAACTGCAGTTTATTAACTAGGGGCATGTATTCATTTGCTAAATTGGTATGAGAATCGTGGCTATCTATTAGTTGTTGTGCCTTCTCCACTAACCAATCCACATCTGGATTTAACCTAGGATCAACGAAAACAATATTCTCGCTTTTTGCTAGCCAATTTTTATAAGTCAATTTTATTTTACTATTATAATTATCAAAAACTAAACACGGCGTTCCAGTAATCTGCGAAAAAATCATTCCATGAAGTCTATCTGTAATGACCAGTTTGGAACTCCTTATCTTATCCCACTGCTTTGTGAGTTCTCCGTACCTTATATTAACTTGAGTAGCATATTCACTATAATCTTGTTGTAAGGTCACATTATAACCAATATTTTTTAAATAGTCTTTCAATTGATTTTGAACATTAGGGTTCAAAATCTTTTCCGATTCGTCCCGCATCATCATTAAAATACCATCACGAGAATTATTCTTCCTTCTTTCATCTAACGAAAGCACAATATCAGGAGTTAGAAGAATATTATTCTGAGGAAAAATATCCTGAAACAAACCTAAACTCTTAGTTTCTCTAGCAACTATTGTTAATTTATCGCCACTTTTGCTAAATACTTTCTTAATGTAATTTAAATTGTTCTTTCCATCTGTAAAGGTATAAGATTGGGGGAAAAAAATCTTTTCATTTTTTGGAAACTTTTTTATTACTGGCAAAAATATATCATGTAACAATGTATATTTGTTACCTAGGTTCCCACCACCGGTGAACACTATAATATCATCTCTACTGATTATTTGATATACGAACCTTATTGGCACACTACTCCCTACTTCAATAATAGGAACATTACATCTACCACTCACAAGTTTATCTAAAAACCTTCTCTGTGCGTATCCAATCGCTTGGTCCCCCAAATTAGCATAGTCAGCAACACCTAATAGAAGTATCTTAGGCTTTTTTTTCAATTTTTTATCCAAAGGTGATGTTCTAAATAATGAGAAAAAATATCTTTTCCACCATATTAAATCTAACCATTTCTCTTCTCCAACGATATTTCTAATCCACTTTTTGATTCTCATGTTATTGCCTTCTACTTTTTATTTTAATAAGAAAAACCTTAAAATACATTTTTAACCGTTGTTTAAAAGAAACTGGCACTGAACTGATTACTTTTAAAGCTTTATCAAATACATCTCTATCATTAGCCAAACATACGTTATTCTTTGCAAGTACTCTAGTCCAGTCTCTCATAAAGGCAAAAATTGCTTTTTTTAATAATCTTGCTTCATATTCATTATTAGTTTTTGTCAACATATTAATGAATTTAGAAACAATAACAGCTTCTGACTTAGATAATTTTTGTGCATCATTTGAAGTTAAAATGCTATTCGGCCTAACTCTGTAAAAGTACAACCTCTCTGCACTTGTTGCTATTCTATTCGCTAATAGATAAGCCCTTACAGTAAAATCACAATCTTCAAGTAGAATACCTGGAGTAAATAGCAATTTATTTTTTTTTATCCACGATGTTTTATATAGACTTGACCATACTACAAACGAAACATTCATATCTAAAAACTCTTCTAGTATGTCATATCCATTCCCTGGTTTTTCTTTAAAATCAGCAACCCAGCCTTTCAGGTAGTTACCATTTATATCACAAAAGGAACTTCTAACAATGTCAGCATTCTCTTTTTCTGCAACATTATAAAGGTTGCCTAAAAAATTGGGCGAAATTTTATCGTCTGAATCGATAAAACTTATATAATCTCCGTTAGATACGCAAATACCTGTATTCCTAGCAGCAGATAATCCCTGATTTTTTTGATTAATAACCTTAATCCTATTATCATTTAAAATTAAATCTTTAATTTCTTCTATAGAACCATCTGTACTACCATCATTCACTATAATGATTTCTATCTCAGAGAAATTCTGATTTAAAATTGATTCAATACATTCTCTTATATACAAACGTACGTTATACGTTGGAACTACTACTGAAATTTTTGGATTCATATTCTTTATACCTTCAAAAATATCTAAATTTTGATTAATGGAAACAACTAATATGCTCCAGAATCTCTGGGATAAAACATCTGCCAAATTGTTAGAAGCATAATTTTAATATCCATTAATAAACCTTGATGCCTCACATACTGTAAGTCTAAATCTATCATTTCTTCGTAGGTCAAATTGCTTCGTCCTCCTACCTGCCAAAGTCCCGTTAACCCCGGCATAACCTTTAACCGAGCACGATCTCGCTTAGAATAGGCTGCCACTTCCTCAGGTAAAGCAGGTCTAGGACCAACTAAACTCATATCACCTTTTACAATATTAAAAAATTGGGGGATTTCATCAAGAGAGTGTTTGCGAATCCATTGACCAATTTCAGTAATCCGTGGATCATCTTTTATTTTAAAAGTCGGCCCATCCGATTCATTTTTGTCTAGCAACGTATCCTTCATTGCGTGCGCACCAACTACCATAGAACGAAATTTCCACATCATAAATGGGCGTCCATTTAGACCTATCCGTTCTTGTTTGTATAAAATAGGTCCACCATCTTCATTTTTAATCTTATAGATAATGTATACACAAAACGGAGAGAATATAACTATTGCTACTGCACTCCTAATAATATCTACCAACCGTTTCATTAACCTATATATCCCGTTAACCATATATATTCCTTCTCAACGAATTATTCGTAGCCATAACCGTAGCCATAACCGTAACCGGCATCATTACTCTTATCCTTAACTCGTTCAACACACCCAAGTACCTTTGCATCAGTTAACGAAATAGTTTCGACCGTCCGCTTTAAATTAGCCTTTAGGGTTTTACCAATAGTAGTAACCAAAACAATACCATCAACCAGCTTAAACATGACTTGTGCATCTGTTACTGCCATAACGGGAGGAACATCCAACACAACCATATCGTAATTATTGCGCATCCAATTTACTAATGCAGTCATTCGCTTGGATCCCAATAATTCAGCCGGATTCGGTGGGACTGGACCAGCTTGCAAAACAGATAGGTTTGGAACAAATGTTTCACGCACTAAATCTTTGGGCTGCATATCACTTGCCAAAATGCTTGTTAACCCGCGTGTATTAGGAATATCAAAAGTCGAATGCGCAGTGGGCCGTCTTAAATCAGCATCAACTAGCAAGACACTTTTCCCTGCTTGTGCCCATGTAATGGCAATATTAGCTGCCACAGTCGACTTACCATCTGAAATTTCAGCTGACGTAAACATAACCACTTGCAATTTATCTAAAGCAGCCCCTGCAAATTCAATATTTGTTTTAACAGTCCTAAATTGTTCTGAAATGATGTTTTTAGGCTCCGTAAAAGTAATTAAACGTGCCCCGTTACGTTGTGTTTCATCATCTTGTTTGATTTTTTTACTGAAAAAGGTCATTTTATCTCCCCTATATGCGTCGTCCAGAACGTGTATCTTCAGAATTAAGATTCTGGTTAACATTACCCAATACTTCATGAACAGGTTTCATTTTATGAATATAATTAACAATTCCCAAATTGGTCAAACCTAACTCATCAGTAATAAAAGTAAACTCCTTAACTGTCCGGTCCGAAACTTCACGAATGAAGCCCCAACCATATCCAGATAATACCCCCAACAATACTCCCACTAAAGTAATTAATGGTATATTTGGTGAAACCGGTGTTGGATCTGCGACTGCTTTAGAAATAACCGACACATTAGAGATACTCATTATCTCTACAATTTTTTCTTTAAATACATCAGCAATGGTATTCGCAATATCTCGTGACATTTCAGGGTTAGCTGTTTTAACTGACACAGAAAAAACCTGAGAATTTTGTTGCGTCGCTACCGTAATCATGCTGGCAAGATTATCGTTCGATATTTCTTCAGGAGAATACTTAGCAGGAACTAACTTATAATCCTTTTTCCCAACTTTTTCCCTATGCGGCTTAGTTAATTTGTCGACTACTGCATTCAATGTAACGCGCTGCGTAATGATATCTTTATAGGTATTGATTAACTGAACATCGGCCTGTTGATCGGCATACTGTGCACCAGGGTTCTTATCGTCTTGTTTCCGATTTACTAAGAGCGATACAGAAGAGCTGTACTTAGGTTGAATAACAAACTTTGAAATTCCGAATCCAATTGCTCCGAAAACAATCCCTAGTATAATCATCAAGAGTGCATTTTTCTTTAAAATCAGCCATAGTCGATTTAAATCAATCACATTATCCATAAGTTAAATACCCATTTCTTCATTTTTTTCAGCAGACTCTACTTAACGAATCCAGCTTTAAACAAACATAAGTATTACAATTATACCACAGCCTAATCCAGCTTGACAAACCTATATTTATTAAACATACTTCAATAATATATAACAAATATAATAAAAAAAGGGGGCAATCCCAATATCCAGGACTGCCTCCTTTTTAATATACTTTATTTTAGTCTTTCGTCAAAATCGTCTTTGAAACAACCTTCAACTCATCGTCTAAGTCGTAGACGATTGGCTGACCATTGGCAATTTCCAGACCCATGATGTCATCATCTGAAATACCTTCAATATGCTTAGCTAAAGCCCGCAATGAATTACCGTGCGCCGCAATCAAAACGTTCTCACCTGCCAAAAGCTTCTTAGAAATTTCATCGTTCCAATATGGCAACACACGTTCCAAGGTAACCTTCAAGCTTTCACCGTATGGTAGCTCACCTTCAGGAACATCAGCATAACGACGATCATATGAAGGATACGTCTCGCCTTCCACAGTCACTTCTTCATCATAAGAATCCATTAATGGTGGCAACACATCGTAAGAACGGCGCCATTGATGAACTTGCTCATCGCCCCACTTCTTGGCTGCATCGGCCTTATTCAAGCCTTGCAAAGCCCCGTAGTTACGTTCGTTCAACCGCCAAGACTTTGACTCTGGAATCCACATTTGGCCAATCTCAAACAAAACAAAGTCCAAGGTCTCAATCGCCCGGGTCAAAACTGACGTATAGGCGTGATCAAACTCAATACCTGTCTCACTCAACAATTGACCAGCTTCTTTAGCTTGCTCAATTCCTAGGGGACTCAACTTTGTATCAATCCAACCATTAAACAGGTTCTTTGCATTCCATTCACTTTGTCCGTGACGAATCATAACTAATTTTGCCATTCCTCGGATACCCCTTTTTCTTTATAAAGTTCTTATCTATTATACCAGATTCACATTTGTTCAACCAGTGATGATTTGCACAAACTAACCTAATGAATTTGTCCATTATTTAGAGTTAAATTAGATGAATGGATTGGGACGGCCTGTTTAGGATAGAGATCTGCCACAATCGCATTTACCGCTGTGGGCGCCTCCCCAAAGCCAGTGGCGATTAAGTCTGCTTTCCCGAGATAACCTGCAATATCACCCACAGCATAAATACCGGGTACGGTGGTCATCATTTGTTGATTAACCAATAAATGCTGGCGTGCTTGTTCAAGCTTGACCGACCAGGTGGTAAAATCTTGGTCCGCTTGAAAACCATAACTGACAAGCACATTATCAACTTCAATTGTACGCTCTTTTGTGCCCCGAAACTCCTGTAATTGAACCTCAAGGGCAGCTTCTGCATTTTCAACAATTCCCGTAATGACATAGGGAATGAGCTGTGTCACTGAACTAGCCTCTACTTTACTAACCGTTTGTTCTAAGGCCCTGAACTGATGACGCCGATGCGTAAGAAAAACCTCGGCCCCTGCCTGCTCTAGTAACAAGGCTTGGTCTAGCGCTGAATCACCACCACCGGCTACCAATACGCGTTTCCTTCTAAAGGCTTCTGGATCCTTAACTGCATACAATAAGCCCTGCTTTTCCAGCTCCTTAACATTATCCAAGGGCAGCTTCCGTGGTTGAAAGGCTCCACCCCCAGTAGCCATAATAATCCGCTTGGTGGACCAGGTCCCACGATTGGTTATTACCTCAAAGCCCTGGTCAATTTTTTTAATATCAATAACCTTTGTATCCACCATTAAGTGATTTCCCACTTGATTTAATTGGTCTTGCAAGCAGGTGACCAGATTTTGTCCTTGGATAGCCGGAAAACCAGCGACATCTAAAATCGTTTTTTTAGGATAAAGACTCGCAACTTGGCCACCCACAATTGGCAAACTTTCAAGAATTGTCGTTTTAAGTTGCCTTAATCCAGCATAAAAGCCAGTAAAAAGGCCGACAGGGCCCGCACCAATTATGATTATGTCTTCCATATAAGCTCCTTTATAAAAAGGCCACTCTCAATGCTAGGCGGCCTTACCTTTATTGAATATCACGATCATATAGGGTTTGAAAGTCAGTCAGTTGGTCAGCTAAATCTTCTTTCATCGCCAAATTAAATGCTGCTCCTTCTTGACCAGCATTAGCTTTAAAAATTTGTTCAAACTGAGGTTGAAGCTCCTGGATTTTAGTTCGATCCGGACCATCTACGACCAGCAAATAAGCTGAACCTTCTTGGCCGTTCAACCGCAATAAATACATGTGGTCGATTGCTTCATGATGATCATCAGCTAATCCAATTAATTCATATTTCAGAGCCGTTGGCGCAATTTCATCAGCGGCCGTAATTTGAATTTCTTGATTATCATAATTTTTAATCAAGGTCGCCAAATAGGCCAAGTTATCACGGGTAATTGGCATCCCATTAGTAAAGGGGTTCAGAGCGATTCCAGCAATTTGCGCTTGTTCACCCTCCTCACCTTGAACAAAGGGAAGATAATCTTCGATAGTCATCACCCATGGATAGACCTTTTCTTCTGATTCAATTGGTTGCGCCCCAAAAGCATCCATATCAGTAAAGGCTGGAAAGACCGTTTCATCATCTTCAGTCTGAAATGTAATTAATTTGATTTCAGCCCCGGCAGGCATTTCTAGTTCGCCCTCCTCACTTACAGTTGGTTCTTCAGTAAAATTAACCGGTGCAATTAATTGTGCATTCAACAAAGCCACCGTAAAATTTTGCTCAGTGGTATCATTTTGTTCTTCACGCAAAGCGGCAAGAGCGTTCAAGACATCGTCATTGCGTAACATCTCGTCCTTTTCCTCATTCTCTTTTTGATCAACCATGAATCAGTGCTCCTTTTCCCCGTTGAATCGAATATAGTTAGGTTTATAACTCAAAAATTAATTTTTTTAATAGCTATTTCTTAGCTTTATGATATTCGTTTTAATAAAGAATTTAACCCGTTCCTTAACTGGACGTTTTTTTAATATCGGCTTAATTACGTCCAACGCATTATCGAAAGGACTAGTTGCCCTATCAATCCGAAAACCGCTTTGTACTAAGACGCGCGTCCAATCTCGCATAAACCAATAGATTGATTGCATGGTAACCCATCGTTCCATATTGCTCTGGGTTCGCTCCAACTTTAACATAAATTTTGAAATAATCTTTTCAGCTGACTCGGACATAAGTTGCGAATTATTTGAATTCACCAAGCTTCCTGAACGAACTCTATATAAGTAATTAATATCAGATGAGGTTGCCACTTTTGTTGCTTTCATGTACGCTTCAGCTATAAATTCAGCGTCCTCCATTAGCATGTGAGGAGTAAAGTGTAGTTGATTATTTTTTAAAAATTCTGTCCTAAACAAGCTAGACCAAATTACCGGGGAAACACTAGCCGACCAAAATTGCTCTAATACAACTAGCCCGGGCCCTGTCTCTACATCAAAATCAGCTACCCAGCCTTTAGGAATTTGGCCACTGAAGTCTCTAAAGGACCCTCTCACAATATCTGCTTGTTCTTTCTCAGCAATTTGATAGAGATTTTTTAAAAAATCAACCTGTATCTTGTCATCTGAGTCGATAAAACTAATATACTTTCCTTTAGCGACAGACATCCCTGTATTTCTAGCTACCGAGACCCCTTGATTTTTTTGTTTAATTACTTGAATGTTTGAATGTTGCTCTGCTAACTCAGCCACCACTTCTACGGTTTTATCATGGCTTCCATCATCTACAATAATAACCTCAATATCTTTTACCGTTTGGTCTAATATAGATTCCAGGCATTCGCTAATATAGGTTTCGACATTGTAGGTGGGGACTATTACTGATACCAATGGGGACATTTTCTATCACACTTCCCTTTACTTAATTACAGCCTTCATTGCATCATAGAATTTTGATCCTAAAAGGCGACGTAACTTCATTTTAAGTCTAATTAAGTTATCTTTCCCATCTTTCCAACTTGCGTCATAATGATGTATTGCAACCGTTTTGTCAGTAATCTTCAAAGTATCTCTCATTAAATCATAAGGGCAAAAAACAGCTGGTTCAAAAATTATCATATCGTCCATTCGTGTTGTCTGATCAGATAAGTTCACTTGCGTATTTAGCAAATTAGTGGTAATCGTCACGCATGATGTTTCATCAAATTTTCCATTTGGCAAAAGGAAATGTCGATTATCATATGCTGCCAGATTTTTTATTATAAATGGGTGTTCTTTTACTGCACCAAAACCTAATCCGGTGTTAACCCGTCCCTTAGTTTCCATCCCCATAAAAGCAGAATAAGCCAACAAATTATCCAAAGGCTTAATGAGTTCTACATCTGTATCTAGATAAACCCCCCCTTCATTTTTAATAATAGCCAGCCTAGCTACATCAGTGACAAAAGCATATTTTCCTGCATTATAGGCTTCTTTTGTATACGCCCTAGCATTTACATCAAAATTATCTTCGTTCCACTGCTTAATTTCAAAATCAGGGCAAAACTTCTCCCAAGAGGCAATACAGGCTTTAACCGAGTCAGGCAACTCGCCTCTACCAAACCAACAGTAATGGATTACATTAGGTATGTCCATAATTCCCTCCTTGATAGTGATTCGCTCATTTGAGATGCACTTCTTTATCTGAACCTTTAATCATACTAACTAGCACTATGGGTAAAAGTAACTCGAAGTGTTGCAATGATGTCTCTGTAAAACTTATTAGAAAATAACCCATGAACAGTAACAAAGACCTATAAGTATAGCTCTTTTTATGTCCTAAAAGGACAACTATGATAAATAACAACACCAGAAAAAAGAGAATTCCCTTTGACATGATAGCCTGCAGATAACTATTGTCCAACATCGCTTCTTCTAAGGCACTTTGACCAATAAGATGTATACCATATTGTTGGTAGAAAGTCTTGTAGAGAGTAATTCTACCAGATAAAAGACTATCAATGACTCGGTTTGTAGGATAAAATAGTAAGATTAATGAAATTGTTGTTAATATAATAGGCATTGAAAAAGTAGCTTTTTTTAATAAGAATGGTGCTTGAGAATCTAATCTATTTTTCAATAGTACAACTGCCATCGCCAATAAAATTAACACATACATTGATGTTCGTGATTGTGTTTCGTTAAATAAAAACCAAGAGGGAATCAAAAATGCTACTAGTTTTATAAAAACATGTCGATCATTTAATAATCCTATAAAGGAAAAAAAGATACTTATCCATAGCATAGACGCAACATTAGGCTGTAAGAATCCCAACGCTTTCCGATATATCATCGCCCCATTTCTCCACATAGAAAAATCATGATTATTAAAGTTAAAAAGATAGTACATCATAACAATTACTAAAAATAGCGAAAGTACTATTGAAAAATAAATGCGTAATAACCTACGATAATCCAATTCATTTGAATAACTAAAAACCTCAATCATCATCACAATTAGAGCTAATGATACCATGGCTAATGAGTGGTTTAATATTATTAAGATAATATCAAACCCAATTAACATGATACTAGAAATTTTTATTTTCTTTGAAACATATATGACAATTCCGTACCCAACTATTATTGTACTGGCCTGGATAACATTAAAAAAAGTTGAACTAACTAAATTTGTTGCTATACCTATTGAATTAATGGCAGTCATTACGACAATTGCCGTACATACACTCATTAACAAGTTATACTTTGTGCTTTTGTTTTGCATTTTGCTATATCAACCCATTAATTATTTCTGTTAAATTACCTACAAATTCACTGTTATGTGACTTAACATCCACCAACTCTGCGTCATTATACTTTTTTAAAACATCTTCAATTTCTTGAACATCTAAAATTCTTTCCATCGGATACCCTTTAGCTTGTACTTGTTGCGTAAAGTCCACTTGATGATTGTTTACGTGTTCATTAAATTTTTCCTGACGTGGGACCACAATAGGCTGTTTACCCTTCGCAATGACGTCCATAAAGCTAGCAGGTCCGCCATGTGTAATAACAATTCGTGCTTCATTCATTAGCTGATCCATTTCTGAATAGCTTACAAATCTTGAGTATTTTGCATACTTAGGCTCATATGTGGAATACCCTATTTGCATAATAACTGATTCGTCAACTTTACCGTCCCTAACTAGGTTATCAACATATTCTATTAGTCGATTAAATGGTTGTTCATGTGTACCCACTGTCAAAAAAATCATTAAAAAATACCACCCAAATATTCTGCTTTCGGATAAACCTTTTTCATTTCTTCCCACTGTACAATAAACCTATCGGTCACAGGATAAACAAGTTTACCAGTCAATGTTGGTTTGTCTACTCGATCAAATACTTCAATATAGACTGTCTTGGCTCCAAATAACTTACCCAGATAAAAGAAAGGCACAGCTACTGCAGCACCAGATGAAATAATGATATCTGGATGTTCCCTTCTTAGTACTTTGAAGGCTAAAATTGTATTTAAAAATAAATTTTTTAAATTACGATTTGTTGGAAAATGCGCATTATATCGTTTCTCTTCCTTAAGAAGGCTCTGTGCATCTTCCTTATCAAAAGTCACCCAGAAACGTTCTTCCTTTTCCCAAAATTTTTTAAGAAGATATAAATGCGTAAGGTGACCACCGCTTGAACCTACTAAAGCAACTTTCATATGAATTTAAACTTCCTTACTAAACTAATTTAATTATGCAACTCATCTAGAAACCAAGGTAATTATATCATATGTGTATAAAATTTTCTCTCGCTAGAATAACTAGCACTTATCAATGTAATGCTCTTAATATAAATTAAATCTATTACTATTCCCTATACTGACACTTAACTTCTTGATACAATATGACTTATCTTGTACAAAAAAAGGTGGTAACCCCATGCGTTATGTCTATATTTTACTAGGTCTAGTTGCCTTTGGTCTCGGGACTGTCGCAATCTGGATTCCCGGCATTCCAACGACCGGTTTCTATGTTCTAGCAGCCTTTCTCTTCGCTAAATCATCTAACCGTCTGCATACCTGGCTCTTAGCGAACCCCTACTACCAAAAATATGTAGATGAAGGTGTTTATCAACGTAAATTATCGCAAAAGCAACGGATTGTAATTTACTTAGTCTCGGCTACTTGTATGGCGATTCCCTTCTTCTTGGTCCCTAAGCTATGGTTGCGACTAGTATTAATTGCCTGCTCCCTGACACAAATTATCAGTATGGAAGGCTTTTACCGCGGTTGGTGGATGACTAATTGGTTTAGAAAATAAAGGAGTAGCCATTTTGGCTACTCCTTTATTTTTTAGTCATGTTTTCTTTTGCCTGCAACTTAGCTAAATCGCGTCGAACTTCATCAGCAACCCCAGTTGGCTCGACCCCATAATTCATAATAATCGCGACAATTGTTCCAATAAACGTATCAATGACTCTAGAAAAGGCGTATAGGTATTCACCATCAGCCGGTACCATCATTGAAATCATTAAATAGGCAGCACAGGCACCGATAATCCCCTTATTATTATTAATCCCATCATTTAAGATAATAACCATCATCAATAGGCCAGGGGCGACAATGATTTCAACCCAGTGGGCCCCATGCGTTTGTACAATGAAAAAGACATAAATCATCGCGAAGACACCACCAATTGCATTGGCTAGTACCCGACGCGTTCCAAAATTAACCGTTGTGCCAAAGTCCTGACGCATGGCAAAGACGGCTGCTAAACAAGCAATCATCGGGTTCCCTCGGTGTAATAGTAAAAACAGAATAATGATAATCATGACGGCCAGGCCGGTCTTCACCGTCCGCAAGCCCAGCCTGAATTTAAACTTACCCAGCTCCATACGCGTTCCCCTTACTCCTTACTTACTTTTTACTCTTTACCGGCTGATTATACTCCGTTACGTAACGGTAGCCTGATACCACCGTAGCTAAAACCAGGATAAAGGTGATCAAAACTAAGCCCGACCCACCATAAAATAAGGTTTGATAACCCTGGTGTTCAATGACAAAACCACCCAATACAGGTCCAAAGGCCCGTCCAATTGATGGTGCCGCCGCAGCTAAACCTTGGTACCGCCCCTTTAAATAGGACGGCGTCAGTTCATTAACCAAGGCCGGAATCATAGGAAATGCCGTAGCTTCTCCAAAGGTGGTCACCACCATTGCCAACGCAAAACCGGTAAAGGTCTTAGCAAAGGGCAATATCAAAAAGGCCAAGCCAAACATCAACAAGCCACCAAAGATTTGAATCCACATTGCCCGCCGACTAGTAGATAAATTCAGTGTATTAATCACAATTTGAATGATTGCAATCAAAGCTCCATTAATCGTCCATAACATGGAGTACTGCCATAAGGGCAAATGCAAGGTATCGGTCATATAAACCGATAAATTACCTAACCACTGAGCATACGCAATCCATAATACTACCAAGCCACCAATGGTTACGTAAATGATCCGTCGATTCCATTCAGATAAGGGGGCCACTGTGGTTGCTTGATCGGTTTCCTTTTTAACAAAGGTCAAATTAAAATGGACTTTGACGACTAGCAAAAGCAACACATAAAGAATCACTGATAAAATAAACAACCAGACAATTCCTAAGGGGAAGATCACCCCGACTAAAGCTGTAGCAAAGACCATTCCAAAATTACTAGTAAAATACAACATGTTAAAAACAAAGCGACCATCAACATTCACCACTCGTGTCCCATATGCATTCAAAATCGCTAATATCCAACCACTTAAGAATCCACAGACCGTAAGATTAAGGGCATAGAGAGGCCAACCATGAAACAAGATAAAACTGATTTGCGTCGCAATCATTAGGGCGACCACTATCTGAATGAGACGATAGGGGGCAAAACGATCAAATAAACGTCCACTTAGGATTGAGCCATAGGCTTGCCCAATTGAATTAGCTAAAATAACCCAACCAACGGTGATCAAACTCTGCTGCAAATTATTATGCAAGTAAACCGTTGTCACTGGCCAGATAAACCCTGCTGCAAAGTTGTTAATAAAACTAGCCACTAAAAGCCAGGTGATCGACATATTTGTTTTTTTCATTTAACTCCCCCTATTTTACTTATCCTTTAACTAAAACCACCCGCCTCATCATCTCCACGGTAATCAATACTTGAAAATTTATTGTACGATTTAACAAACAACAACCGGGCCGTACCACGCGCTCCTGAACGGTTTTTTTCAATAATGACTTCGACTTCCCCCACATCTTGTTGGCCCTCATCTCGGGGATCTTGTGGGTTATCAGTATCTTCATTATCACGTTCGTAATAGTCTTCCCGATATAAGAAGGCAACAATATCCGCATCTTGCTCAATGGAACCCGATTCACGAATATCCGATAGCATTGGTCGCTTATCCTGTCGCTGTTCAACACCACGCGACAGTTGTGACAGAGCAATTACTGGCACGTCCATCTCCATGGCCATTTTTTTAATTGCCCGCGAAATAGCTGAAACCTCTTGTTGACGACCATCACGGCTGGTGCCTTCAATCAGTTGCAGATAATCAATAATAACCAAGCCCAGCTGCCCCTCTTTTTTCTGTAGGCGCCGTAACTTCGACCGTATTTCCGTAACCTTTATACCCGGTGTATCATCAATAAACATCTTCGTATTAGATAACGACCCCATCGCTACAGCTAAATTATTCCATTCATCATTTTCAAGCTGACCAGTTCGCAAATGCTGTGAATTAATATTACCTTCGGCTGCTAACATACGGTTTACTAATGACGTATCCGGCATTTCTAGGGAGAAAATGACGACTGGCAAAGTAGGATCCGCTACCGCTACCCGTTGCGCGATATTCAACACAAAGGCCGTCTTTCCAACCGCCGGTCGAGCAGCAACAACAATCATTTCTCCACCATGAAACCCAGTCGTTAGGTTATCTAGGGCTGGATAGCCCGTTGCCAAACCGGTTACCGTTTCTTCAGTCCGTGAATTTTGTTCAATTTGTTCAAATGACTGATTCACCACATCGGCAATATTTTTAAAATCAGTATCCGTTTCGCCAGCATTAATTGTATCTAGCTTGGTGCTCAACTCTGCCAGTAAATCCTCGACATTTTCAGAACCCTCATACGAATCCTGCGCCCCAGCCTGTAAAGTATCAATTAATGCCCTTCGTAAGGCCTTATCTTTGACAATATGGGCATAATAAATTGCATTACCCGCTACAGGCACACTGGCGGCTAATTCGGTCAAATAGGCCATCCCGCCCGCATTTTCAGTCTGATTAGCCTTCTCTAATTCATCTGAAATGGTTAACACATCGATTGCCCGTTGTGCTTCATCTAAACGAATGATCGCCGCGTAAATTAGCCGATGGGCCGTCCGAAAAAAATCATCAGCGACTAAAATAGTTGATAATTGGGCAACGAGGTCTGTCGGATCAGTTGACAAGAGAATCGAACCAAGAACCGCCTGTTCAGCGGCAATATCTTGTGGAGCCCCTAATAATTGGTTTTGTTGCTCTTCTACCATGTGCCTGCTCCTTTATCACTGCAAACTTCAATTACTGTTCATTCTAACATGTTAAATCAGGTGACCCATCCTTTTCCACATAATAAAGACCAATACCTGCCTCTGTCGGCAAAGCATTGGTCTTTAAAAAATCAAACTAGTTCACTAGGCCATTAAACTTGTAATGACGGTCAAAAGTCCAAAAACAATTCCAGGCAAGTTTGAAATGATAATTGGCTTATCTGGATGGGTCTTAGCAAAACCATACCATGTCCATAAACTAGCATTAATCATCGCAATAAAGGGCTGTAAAATACCGACCGGGTGACCATGAAGATTACTCCAGATCATCGAAATATAAGCACCGTACATTAAAATACAAGTGACCGTCGCCATGGTTCCAATTCGCTTAATATGATTGATGCGCTCAGCTGGTACCGGTTTATCAGTCTTTTGTGAGTCTTTATTATCAAATTCTAAGGGCATGTCCTTATCTCCTCAATAGTATTAACTACAATCATAGCCAACCTAGTAACTTAGTCAAGCATATTGAGTATACCTTCAATAATCGTTTAACTTTACGCCCTTATTGTTCAGCTGTATGCACACGCAACTTGGCCTCAACGTCCTTGTGCAACCGTACAGGAATCGTCCGGTAACCGAGTGCCTTGATTGGCTGGTGCATCTCCATCTTACGCTTGTCTAACTTAATACCTAACTGTTCTTGAGCTGCCGTCACAATTTGCTTGGTTGAGATGGCACCAAAGAGGCGACCATCAGTTCCGGCCTTAGCCTTTAATTCGACAACGGCATCATCAGCTTCCAGTTTAGCCTTCAAAGCTTGGGCTTGGGCTTTAATTTCAGCAGCCTCACGTTGTTCTGCCTTTTGCTTACCCTTAGTAGCAGCAATATTTTGCGTCGTAGCTGGTTCAGCCTTATGGTTCTTAATTAAAAAGTTGTTTGCATAACCATCTGGAACATCCTTAATGTCCCCCTTCTTGCCACGCCCCTTAACGTCTTCTAAAAAGATTACTTTCATTCCTTCAACCTCCTAGTATCTATTCCTCTTCAGCCGCCTTCGTTTGCTCATCTAAAATTGTTACTAACTGTTGATAAGCCGCTTGAGTTGTGACATCTTTTAACTGGGTTGCCGCATTACTCAAATGTCCACCACCGCCCATTTGTTCCATAATCAATTGCACATTTTCTGTACCGTCCGAACGAGCCGAAATAGCAATGGTATGTTCATCCCGACGTGTAATCACAAAGGATGCTTTAACTCCAATTAGCTGCATCAAAGAATCCGCAGCTTGGGCCGCCACCACTGAATCATAGGTAATATCATCTTCACCCACGGTAATGGCAGCCGTCCCATGAAGTTGAACCCGTTCAATCAAATGTGAGCGACTCCGATATGAATCTAGGGATTCTTTCATGAACTCTTGCAGTAACTGACCATCGGCCCCCACTGATCGTAGATAACTAGCCGCATCAAAGGTTCGCGTACCAGATCGTACAGTAAAGGACTTGGTATCGATTTGAATACCCGCCAACATAGCCGTTGCCTCAATCCGTGTCATACCGCGCACGTTATCAGGTTGATATTCAAAGAGCTCCGTAACTAATTCTGATGTCGATGAGGCATAAGATTCAACATAGACGAGCTGTGGTTCCTCAGGGAATTCTTCCCCACGCCGGTGGTGATCAATAATCACTACACGGTCAGCTAATTTTTCATACAAAGCCTGATCTTCTGAAATTGACGGCTTAGAATGATCCACCATCACCAATAAACTACGTGATGTCGCCTGCTTTAAAGCTTCAGCCGGCGAAATAATAGCATGTTCATCGCGCGGCTCTTCAGCTAAATTCGCTAATAAGAGCTGAATGTCCGAATGCACCGTCTCTTTTTCATCATAAACTACCCAGGCTGGCCGGTCACGCATCTCGGCTAAACGCCTTACGCCCAAGGCTGCCCCAAATGAATCCATATCCGGCCGTGCATGACCAACAATAAAAATTTGGTCAGCCTGTTCAAACAAATCAGCCAGGGCCTGTGAGATAACACGCGCCCGCACCCGCGTCCGCTTCGCCATCGGATTAGTCGTTCCGCCATAGAAACGGGCTTCACCATCCGCAGCACGCACAACAACTTGATCACCACCACGACCAAGCGCCAAATCTAAATCAGCCTGTGCATTTTCAGCTAAATGCGTAATTGACTCTTCACCATAAGAAAGACCGATACTAAGCGTAAGGGGTGTATTTTGTGCTGAGGTAGCCTCACGAATGTTATCTAAAATACTAAATTTATCCAATTCGGCCTCACGCAGACCGCTGCGATAACCAACCACTAAATAACGATCAACCGAAATTCGGCGAACATACATATCATGCGCACTCATCCAGGATAGGAGTGAGCGCGTCACAAAGGTTCTTAGAGCTGATGAGTCAGCATCACTCATGCTTTCGGTCAGTTCATCATAATTATCTACCGATACTAAGCCAATCACTAATCGATGGTCATCAAAATTTTGGCGCAGCCGAGCTGACTCAGTATTGTCAAAAAAGTAGACTGCCCTAACGTCCGGTTGTACCTTCACCTTAAACTGATGTTCAGCCCAAGTTAAATCGGCCATGTAGGCACTACTATCAGCGCCATCAGCTTCCAGCTGGGCCAGTTGATCACCCCAACCATCAATGATTGTTTCTAAGTCAGGTACCGCTGCAGTTAAGGCTTCGCCAACAATAATATGATCATCTAACAGCTTTTGTAAGAAAGGATTAATCCAACTAATATTTCCCTGTTGATCATACAAAAGAATCCCAACCGGCATTTGTAATGTGGCTTCCTGTTCAGAACGGGCCACCCGATAGGACAGCTTATTAATATAGTGCGCTGTGTACTCACCAATTGTTTTAAGGGTCTTAAAAATAACCACTAGGGCAATCACCACTAGCGCTACCCAGACCATCCCAATGAGGACATTCACCTGAAAAGCGAGCAAGGTCCCTAGTAGGGCAATTAATGAAACCAGGCCTGCAATCCACGCTAACCCTTTATCCCGCAAAAAAGCTGGAAACGCATACTGCTTTTTCTCTCGTTTCACCTAGTTTATCTCCTTAATGAAAACTTTAATAATTAAACTTAATTATACCATGAAACCAGCTCAACACAAAAAGACGCCCGAATAGGCCACCCAGACGTCGTTTCTATTTTCTAAATTAATCCTTCTTGCCTGGCGCGCTCTTGATAAAAGGGAATCTCATCATTTGTCGCCGCCACAAAATGCTTAGGTGCAATTTCAATCATTTGCCGAGCTTGTCCATCTAATTCACGACTAGGATCATACACTTGGGGACGCCGTTGCCGTTCAATTTCAGGATCCGGCACTGGAATCGCACTTAACAAAGAACGGGTATAGTCATGCAAGGGATGCGCATAAACCTCATCCGCTGGTCCAATTTCAAGCATCTTGCCCCAATGCAAAACACCGATCCGGTCAGAAATATACTTAACCATTGACAAATCATGGGCAATAAACAGATAGGTTAAATCACGTTCTCGTTGTAAGGCCTGCATCAAATTGACAACTTGAGCTTGAATAGAAACATCTAGGGCCGAAATAGGTTCATCAGCAATAATAAAGCGTGGCTGCACCGCCAAAGCCCGGCCAATCCCAATACGCTGCCGTTGGCCCCCAGAAAATTCATGAGGATAGCGGTTTGCATGCTCCTTCATTAAACCAACCGTTTCGAGCATCTCAGTTACAATTTGTGATCGTTCCTCATCACTGCTTGCTAAATGATTAGCATCTACACCCTCCGCAATAATATCCTTAACCTTCATTCGCAAATCTAAGGATGCTTGCGGATCTTGGAAGATCATTTGAACTTGCTGCCGGAACTTACGCAAATCGTCCTTACTCTTTAAGTCAGCAATGTTCTTGTCATCCATTACTATTTCACCCTTAGACGGCTGGTAGAGCTTCATGATTGCCCGCCCAATGGTCGTTTTACCAGAACCAGATTCACCAACCAGGCCAAAGGTCTCACCTTGGTAAATATCAAAGGAAACATCTTGGACGGCTCGGGTTTCGTTACGTTTACCCTGGTTAAAGGTAATGTCTAAATGTTTAATTTCAACTAATTTCTTGTTCCCTGCAGCCATCTTTACATATCCTCCTTTCCCGTTAATGCTAAGGTCGTTGACACCTCTTTCGCCTGTGCTCGTTGTTCCAGTGCTTCAGGATGCTTTTTGATATAACGTTGCCAGCGGCGTTGAATCTCCATTGGTGGCGTTACTTCAGGTGCCCGGTCATCTAGTAACCAGGTTGCCGCAAAATGAGTAGGCGACAATTGAAAGTAAGGCGGTTGCCTCTGTTCGTCAATTGCCAGCGCATACTTATTTCGAGCTGTAAAAGCATCCCCAACTGGTGGATTTAACAAATCTGGTGGCGTACCTGGAATAGATTCTAAGACACCTGTTCTAGTCTCCACCGTTGGCATCGAATTAAGCAGGCCCCAAGTATAAGGATGTTGTGGAAAGTAGAAGATCTCATCCACGGTCCCAATCTCAACAATCTGACCAGCATACATAACGGCAACGCGGTCAGCCACTCCAGCTACAACCCCTAAGTCATGCGTAATAAAAATTACAGATGACGCACTAGCCTGTTGGATGTTTTTAATAAGATTTAAAATTTGTGCTTGAATTGTAACGTCAAGGGCCGTTGTTGGCTCATCAGCAATCAAAATTTCCGGATGATCAATTAAGGCAATCGCAATCACAATTCGTTGGCGCATTCCACCAGAAAACTGGTGGGGATAGTCATTAAGGTGGGCCTCAGCATTTGGAATTCCAACGGCCTTCATCATCTCCAAGGCTTGCTCTAAAGCTGCTTGCTTACTCAGCTTTTGATGTTTAATCAATGGTTCGGCAATCTGCTGGCCGATCTTCATCGTAGGATCCAAGGAGGTCATTGGGTCCTGGAAAATCATAGCAATTTCCGATCCTCGCAAGTCTTGTAACTGTTTCTCTGATAGATCAAGAATATTTTGGCCCTTAAAGGTGATTTGTCCGTGGTCTACTTGCGCATTTTTCGCTAATAGGCCCATGATTGATCGGGTTGTCACCGACTTCCCTGAACCCGACTCACCCACAATCGCCAAGGTTTCACCTTTAGCTAGATCAAAGGAGACGTCTCCAATTGCTTGTACCTCACCACTATCAGTATGAAAATTAATCTTTAGGTTATCTACTGTAAGTACTTTCTCTGCCATAACCGTCTTCACTCCTTCTAATCCCGTGTCCGTGGGTCAAATGCATCTCGTAACCCGTCGCCAAGCAGGTTAAAGGCAATCATGATCACTGATAAGACAATCGCTGGGATAATTAATTGATAAGGATAAAACTGAAAGACCTTCTGTCCATCATTCAACAAGGTTCCCAATGATGCCATTGGTACGGGAATACCTAACCCCATATAAGAAAGCAAAGCTTCAAAGAAAATTGCTGATGGAATAGTAAACATCAACTGGACGATAATTGTTGATGACATATTAGGTAGTAGGTGTTTAAGCCCAATCCACCAAGAGCTTGATCCCAAAGTTCGTGCTGCGGAAATATAATCTTGTTCCTTCGCTGATAGGACATCAGCTCGTACCAGACGGGCCATCGTCACCCAAGAAGTGAGCGCAATTCCTAAGGCAATTGAAAACATGCCAGGCTTCATAATTAAAATTAAAAGCACAAAGACTACCAAGTTTGGAATAGAAGATACAATTTCGATAATCCGTTGCATGACCAGATCAACACGGCCACCCATCCAACCAGATATCATTCCAAAGGTAATTCCGATCACTAAGTCAATCAGGGCAGCAATCAGCGCCACTTCTAATGAAACCCGTGTTCCATAGAGAACACGCTTAAAGAGATCCCGACCAAATTCATCAGTTCCAAAGGGATGGTAGACATCCTTTGGTAAACCAGCGTCAGCATAAGCATCAATCTTTTCACCATCAACCACTGTTTCACCACGAAGACCTGGAATATTTCCTGGCAGCTTAGGTGGTAAATTTTGCTGCATCACATCTTGATGGGAAGTAGTCTTAGGATTCGCATAGGGAACCGATAAAAAGGCAAACAAGAAGACGATGATCAGAATCCAAAACGAGACCAAAGCCCCCTTGTTTTTCTTTAACCGCCGCCAAGCATCTTGGCGGAAACTTAATGCAGGACGATCAATTTTTTCGGCCGTCATGGCCCGATCCATTGGTATAAAATCAAACCCTTCAGCTGTTAATCCTGTTGCTTGTTCAGCCATTGTTTTCCTCCTTAATCTGCCAAGCGAATGCGGGGATCAATTAACCCATAGACAACATCGGTAATGAGCAAGACCACCATCAGCATCATTGAATATACAATTGTAGTCCCCATAATTACCGGATAATCGTTCGTCAAAATAGAATTAACAAACTGACTACCAATTCCGGGAATGGTAAAGATCTGCTCAATGACGATTGATCCGGTCATCAAATTAACGGCCATGGGGCCAATTAAGGTAACCAGGGGAATCAGTGAATTTCGCAAAGCGTGTTTCCAAACGATCTCACTACGAGACAAGCCCTTAGCCCGGGCCAATTCGATATAGTCCGACCCCATCACTTCAACCATTTCCGTGCGAATAAAGCGAGCCGAAATCGCCAGCGGCTGTAAGCCTAGGGCAATGGTAGGCAAAATTGTATAGGCAAAACCTTCCCAACCCGCAATTGGTAACCAATCAAGCTTTAAGCCAATGTAATATTGCAATAGCGCTGCCACCACAAAGGAAGGAACTGAGATACCTAATACGGCCAAAATAGACAGCGCAGTATCAGTCTTCGTATTACGCCGGACTGCTGCCGCCGCCCCTAGCCCGATTCCGGCAATCACCCCAAAGACAATTGCTTGAATTCCCAGTTGAGCCGAAGGGCCAATGCGCTGTGCAATTAAGGTTGATACCGGTTGTCCTTGAAACTGGAAGGATGTTCCAAAATCAAGATGCAAGGCATTAACCAAGTAGTTCCAGTATTGAACCAACAGTGGCTTGTCCAAGCCGTATTGGGCCTCAATTAGCCGCTGCTGATCACCTGATAGACGTTCGGCATTTGCCAACGGCGAACCAGGCATTAACTTCATTAGGAAGAACGTCGCCGAAATAATTAAGATTAGGGTAAAAACAATAATCCCTAGGCGTTTCATAACATATTTAAACATTGTTCAACAAACCTTCCTATCTTGTAGTTAGCACAAGGACAGCATGGTAGACGTCAACATCCACCATGCTGTTCATGCATCTATCCTGTTTTAATTATTTTTTGTAGGCCCACTTCCAGTCGAAACTAGCTCCAGAGGTGTTTGTAACCATGTGCTTAATGCTAGTCCGTTGCAAGGCTGCCTGTGACCGGTAGTACAAAGGTACTAAGCCAGCTTCCTTATCTAAGATTTGTTCTGCCTTAGTCAAATCCTTAAAGCGTGCCTTAGGATCATTGACGTTCTTATTGGCTGCATCATCAAGGAGTTGATCGTACTCCTCATTCTTCCAGCCACCTTCATTGAAGGAAGAATCGGACTTATACAAGTCTAAGAAGGTTGATGGATCAGCATAGTCAGCTCCCCAGAGGGAAACCACCATATCAAAATCACGCTTCTCAGATAGGTTAATCCGTTGCTTAAATGGCACGGTCTTAATCGTTACCTTAACGCCATCTAGCTTTTCATACTGTGACTGAACAAATTGGGCTGACCGTTTTGCACCAGATGTGTCGTCGGTCAACATTTGTACCTTAATCTTCTTAACCCCGGCTTCCTTCATTCCCTGTTTCAAAAGCTTCTGAGCCTTTTTAAGATTGTAGGTGTTGACTCCTTTGACTGCCGCTGACTTAGCAAAGTCCTTTCCTGTGTTAGGATCCTTAACCAACTTCGTTGCGGTAAACGTTTTAGCTGGCGTTGCGCTACCAGTCAGAATTTTATCAGCAAAGGTCTCACGGTCAATTGCATAAGAGAAGGCTTGCCGCACCTTGGTATTCTTGAAGGCCTTAACCTTCTTTTCATTCAGTTGAAGGTAGGCTGTCGTAGCTTCTGGAATCGTCCGGTAGGCCTTAGTATTCTTAGCCTTCTTTACCTGTTCTGGTGACAGGGTCGTATAGTCCAACTTATTAGACTTGTATAGGTTATAGCCAGTGTTTTGCTCTTTAACCGTGGCCATCTTGATTTTTGGTGTCTTAACAACATCCGCATCATAATAGTTCTTATTTTTAACTAAGGTGTAGGTATCACTAGAACCAGACCACTTTTTCATCTTATAAGGGCCTGAAGACAAGGTGTACTTAGCGGCTGTCCCGTATTTCTTGCCCGCATGCTTAACGAACTTTTCATTTTGTGGGAAGAACGGTGCATTAGCAAGAATCGACTTTAACTGTGGCATTGGCTTTTCTAATTCAACCTGCAGGGTCTGATCGTCCAAGGCTTTCACCCCTAGCTTACTCAAGTCCTTTTCATCACCCTTTTGGATGGCATCCGCATTGTTGATACCCGAGTACAGGTAGGCATACTGTGACGCCGTCTTAGGATCATTCGTCCGTTGCCAACCATAAACAAAATCGTGGGCCGTCAGTGGATCACCATTCGACCATTTCAAATCAGGCTTTAATTTAAAGGTGTTGGTTAAGCCATCCTCTGATTCTTCAACTGAATCCGCCGCTGACAGTACAAAATCGCCTTTTTGATTAGCCCGGTACAAGCCATCACCAGTAGCTGTAATGGCAGTAAAATCAATATTCGTTGTTGTCTTTGATGGATCCATACTACTTAGAATGTCACTTTGCGACCAACGAATTGTTTTATACTTAGCTGCATCCGCTGAAACGGTGCCAAGGGCCCCCGCAGTTGCGAGACCAGCCGATAAGAGTGCAATGTTCTTTGTTAGTTTTTTCATAACCGGTACCCTCTTTTACTCTTCTTAAAATTTGATGAGAAATCAACTTTGTTTAACAAATATAAACTGTCATATTAACACTGTCAATCATTTTTCTAATTTTATCCACATTATTTTAATCAAATGCGTATTTTACTTTACATTTACTCATTAAAAACCTTAATTTAGCTAAGAAAAAAGAACTAGTGCCGTAAACACTAGTTCTTTTTCTGGTTTATTCTTATTAAGCTTCCATACGACGGTCAAAATAACTGCCTAGTTGTGAAACTGTAAAGTTTAATACGAAATAAAGTAAGGCCAACATGATAAACATGGGAATAATGGCCTGGGGCTTTTGCGCATAAATCGTTTGGGCCCGGAAGGTTACCTCTGGCAACATAATAATCGTTGCTAAAGAAGTATCTTTAATTAACGACACAAACTGTGATACCAAAGGAGGAATCATTTTCTTATAGGCCTGGGGCAATAAAATATGCCATAACGTTTCTGGCATGGTTAACCCATTTGATAGGGCGCCTTCCAACTGCCCTTTTGGCACAGCAAGAATTCCAGAACGGACAATTTCAGCAATCATGGCGGACTCAAAGATTGTCATGGCTACCGTTGTCGACATCATCACGCCCATATGGATACCAATCTTAGGTAACCCAAAATAGGTGAAGAAGATAATTAACAGCAGGGGCAGGTTACGAATCACGTCAACAATAAAGCCGACAATTTTAGAAAACCAGCCTAACTTCATATAACGGATAATACCTAAGAGTGACCCAATCACAAAACTCAAACCGATTGAAATGACAGAAACTTCAATTGTCACCCACAACCCCATTAGGAGAAAGCGTAAATTAATCCATGAATAAGCTTGTATTAATTCTTGCATTGTTTAGGCCCCCCCTTGTGCTAAGTGCTTTTCTAAATACTGCATATAATAACTTAGGGGCATCGTTAAAATCAGGTAGAGGATACCCACAATAATGTAGGGACCAAAGGTATCAAAGGTCGCCTGCGATAACATATTGGCTTGATACATTAAATCCATGCCAGCTACGAAAGCCAAAATGGATGAATTCTTAATCAAGGAAATAAATTGGTTACCCAATGGCGGAATCACCAAACGAAAGGCTTGTGGTAACACCACATAGCGCATACTTTCCCACCAGGAAAGGCCATTGGATAAAGCGCCTTCTAGTTGGCCCTTATCAACTGAGTTAATACCAGCCCGAACCGTCTCAGCAATAAAGGCTGATGTATAAAGGGTCAAACCAATCGTACCTGCTGCAAAACCATTTAGATGCCAGACTCTGGCCACAACCACATAAAAGAACATCGTGATAACCAGCAACGGGATATTTCGTACAATCTCAATATATATTTTTGCAATTATATTGGTTAAGCGATTCGGCACCACTTCCATTAAGGCAAAGACAGTCCCTAAAACTAACGATCCTGCCAGCGCAATGATGCTTGATAAAATGGTCCAACCAAAACCAGAAATAAATTCATTTGCATGACTTTGAAATAATGTCCACATTATTTAGCAATCTCCTTCCAGTCAAGACCAGGCACCCTACTGAACCACTTCTTTACCAAGTGGTCGTAGCTACCATCCTTGCGCATCTTTTTAATGGCTTGGTTAACCTTTTTTTGCAACTTGGGGTTGTTTTTATCTAGGGCAATTCCATAGGGCTCCTCGGTGAAGGTTTTGCCGACCACCTTAACCTTCTGATCCCCATAAGCAAGTCCATAAAGAATACCACTATCGCTAGTCAACGCATCACCTTGCCCAGTTTCCAGAGCCGTCATTGCAGTTGCATAGTCGGGTAAACTAACCACCTTAGCTTTAGGCGCAGCCTTTTTCATATTTTGTTCAGAATTAGACCCAGTTACCCCAAGGACTCTAACTCCTGACTTATTAAGATCCTTGACTGACTTTATCTTACTATCTTTACGGACCATGATCGCCTGCCCGGCATTAAAGTAAGGGTCAGAAAAGGCAACCACCTTCTGTCGTTCCGGCGTAATGGTCATGGTTGCAATGACAGCATCAATATTCCCATTTAAAAGCATTGGTACCCGGGTTCCCGAAGTAACTTGAGTCAACTTCACTTTTAACTTAGGGTCAATATGATGCGTTACCTCACGGGCCATATCAATATCAAAACCTTGTAATTTACCAGTCTTAATATCCATCAAGCCCATTAACCGCGTATCACCTTTCACACCCCAAACCATTTGGTCACTCTTTTGAATACGTTGGTAGGCTTCATTCTTAACTTCTGAGGCCGTTGCAGTCGATAAGCCCAAGGCCAGTAAGACCATCCCACCGGTGGTCAGGGCCGTTGCTAACCATTGATTAACTTTTCTTGCCATCTTCACCACCTCCTAATGCACAATCTGTGACAAAAACTTGCGCGCACGTGGTTCACTTGGTTGTTCAAAGAATTCCTTGGTTGGCGAATCTTCTAGGATTTGACCGTCAGCCATAAAAATAACTCGATCTGCAACTTGCTTGGCAAAGCCCATCTCGTGGGTCACAACTAACATGGTCATCGACGAATCTTGCGCAATTTCACGCATAAATTTTAAAACGTCATTAACCATTTCTGGATCTAAGGCTGATGTTGGTTCATCAAAAAGCAACGCCTTTGGCTTCATGGCTAAAGAACGCGCAATGGCAATCCGCTGTTGCTGACCACCAGATAAGGTTGAGGGGTACTTATTTGCCTGATCAACTAAATTAACTCTTTCTAGTAGACCCATGGCAACTTTTTTATTCTCGGCTTCATCTCGATGCAAGACTAAACGGGGAGCCAACATAATGTTCTCCAAGACTGTCTTATTCGCATAAAGGTTGAAATGTTGAAAAACCATCCCCACATCCTTACGAATCCGATTTAAATTCGTTTTAGGATCCGCTAAATCTTGACCATTTACAATTAATTGGCCCTTTTGAATCGTTTCCAGACCATTAACAGAGCGAATTAAGGTTGATTTACCTGACCCAGAAGGACCGATGAGCACCACGGTTTCGCCTGTTTCAACATCCAAATTAATATCCTTAAGGGCATGAAAATCACCGTAATACTTCTCAACATCTTTAAATTCTATCATCGACATCCCAGACTCCTCCTCTAACATACAGCCTACACTCTTGATATCTGCATTGTCTGCTAAGAAAAAACCCGACATAGTCTATCCATGCCGGGTGCTATTATTAATAATATTATGCTTAACAATTAACCCTGTCAATCACTGACTACTAAGATTAGCTTAACTAAATGGTTATTTGTTATCAGAATGTTCGTTATTATTTCTCTTCTGGTAGGCTAACTCGACCTTTAAGGTGTAAGGGTGGACCACCGTATGTAAGCCTGACCGGCCACGTTCATGACCGGGACCACCAGTAATCACGGCGGTGGCAATATAGAGATCATACTCTTTTTGTGCATCGGCTGTCTTTTGTAACCCAACGCGGGTAATGCGCCCCAACCGCTTAGCAAACATTTCATTTAAACCGCCATAGATCGCCAACCCATTATGTTCATCTTCTAATCGATAATAGGGTAACGGTGTTCCGGGTTCATTTGCATAAATCACATCATCTGTTCCTGCTAAACGTTTGAGTTGCTGCTCAGGACTCAATTGACCGTAATCTTCTTGCATTAAATGTTGTGCTTGTAATTGTTCGACTACACTTTTTAATTCTGCTTGCATATCAGCATCGGCACTAACGGTGGCTGGCAGAACCTTACCCTTAGCATAAACTCCATTTGAGGGCACAAAAGCAACCGTTTGAGCGCCAGTACTACCCTCCTCAGGTTTATTGCCCATATATTTAGCTAGCCAGGGTGAAATGTCCCACTTAACCGTTTTTTCCGTAAAATAATAGACAATATTAATAACGGCAAAATACAAAATAACGAGTCCAGCCAAAAGAATCAGGCCACCGCGCAAATAGGCCTTATTCATCATGTATTGAGTAGCCAAGTAAAAGATATAGGCATCCCCAGCCAGCGCCATTACAGAGTAAATGCGTCCTTTTAATTTCGAATTAACATTAAAGAAACCCAGGTAATGGTTTAATAAATCCAGCAATGATAACATGGCTTACTGTCCTCCTGTTTCTTGGTTATTCGCCGCAGGGGTAGTAGTACTTGAACTAACAGCCGTTGAACTGCTAGCAGAACTACTAGTAGCCTGATTTGCCTGTTAATCATGGTCTTGATTATCATCGCCTTGCTTACTTGATTGCTTTTGATCATCTGTTTGATCCTTCGTCTTTTCACTACTAGCTTGCTGACTACTTTCATGTTGACTGTGTTGGCCACTTTCACTAACTGATTGACTATCAGTCGTCGACCGGCTCGTAGATTCAGTATTAGATTGCTGCTCTTCACTCCCTGAAGAAGTCACACTTTGTGAACTTCGTGGTGCCCCATTGTGGGTTTTGGTAGACACATTAACCACCGCATTCCCTGCACTTAAAGCTAAAATCATTGAAACTAATGCTACTGGCGTAATAAAAGGTGGTGTTCGATATGCCATTTAATTAGCCTCCTCTCAACTTTCACTAATCTCTTCCTTAATTATCTGATCAATCTGCCGCTTAGTGTCAGCCCAATCATCATTTACCACCACATGGCTGCCCTTGGCTAAAGCGGCTGGCAACGTCAAATCACGTTGATATTCTTTGCTCTTAAGCCGTGATTCAATCTTAGCCACATCATCCCCACGGTTAGCTAGCCGGTGAATCAAATCCGCCGGTTCACTAACTGTTAGATAAATTACGACAACCTCATCAGCTGGCAACTCACGCGCATATGTCTGGGCGCCAGCCGTATCTAAAACAATGGTAATCAGAGGGTTCTTCTGCCAAGCGCGTTCTAACCCCTCGGTCGAGGACCCATAGTGATACCCATTATACTGTACTGTTTCTAAATAGTGGTTTTGCTTAAACGATTCTGGTGATTCAAAATAATAATCAACTTGGTCTTGCTCACCTTCCCGTGGTGGCCGAGTAGTATGCGTAATCACCTTTGGCATTTCATAAAAGTCATTCAAATATTTCGTAACCGATGTCTTGCCAGTTCCTGTATTTCCGGTCACAACAAACACTTTTCGTTTCATGTGGCTGATCACACTCCTCTTCCCCACAACTTGCACTTCTTTACGGTGCCTATAGTTTATGCTTTAAATAATAGGTCAAACTTAAGATTTTAGAGCCTCATCCTCGACCGGATACATTATTGCTTAGGCAAAACATTTACCTTAATTACTTCGCCACTATAAAAGGTGCGCTGTCCTTGATCCGTCTCTAATTGAATGCCACCGTGTTGATCAAATCCAGTTACCTGTCCCCTGATTTGTTGTCCCGCCACCTGCAAAATGACGTTGCGGTGCTGCAAACAAGATAAGTTTCGATAAATGGACATCACTTGGGCAAAAGGTTGCGTTTGCAAATAAAAAAATCGTTCTATAATAGCTGCTACTAAGGATGCTTTGTCAACTTGGTCCAGTGCCAGCGAGCCAACTTTTTTTTGCAAAGCTAAGGGATAATCAGCTGACATTAGATTTAACCCTAAACCAATCATTAAAGCTGACTGCCCATCCTGCTGCCAGCCTTCAACCAGAATACCAGCCACTTTATGTTGCAGATAGTAAAGATCATTAACCCACTTAATCCTAACCTCCCGCCTGACTGTCCGGGATATTGCCTGGGCGGTCGCGACAGCCATGGTGATCGTCACCTGCCCCGCATCAAGCTGTTTCAACTTAACGCCTGGTAGGACCAGGGTCATGTAAAGACCGACCGCCCTTGGCGACAAAAACGGTCGACCTTGGCGACCATAACCAGCAGTTTGTTCATTAGCAAGTAGTAAGGTTGGTGTTTCCTTAGTTGCTAAGACCAGCGCCTGTCATTTGGCCGCCAAATTAGTCGAATCGATTTGCTGGTACATCTGGAAGTCAATTGGTTTTATTCGTTTTAACAGTCTTCTTAATTTAACCTGGTCCATAATTATTACCTATTAAAACAAGTTTGCCAAAAACTGCTTAACAGGTTCCCAAATATTGATCATGAACCAATTCGTCGCTTCTTTTGCATCTGCAGAATTAGCAAAATCCTTTACCTTCGCCATCACATCACCCGCCGAATCTTGTAAGGTATCGGATAAATGACCCGTGTTTTTAATAAACCCTTTAGAATCAGAAATTGGCGCTGCATTGACCTCGCTTAAGGCCTGGCTGATATTTTGCACAGCAACACTGCTGGTCTGCTTCTCGATGCCCTGCTTACGCAAATTAATTGTCAATTGGTCGATGATAATATTGATCGTAATAGGATTTCCCGCCTGTTTTTCCTTAGCTAGATCACCCGCTGTTTCAGTTACCGCTGCCGTCAATTTACCTGGATACTTTTTATCATCAGCATTATCTTGGATGGCCCCACTAGTGGCCGACAGGACATTATTTGCCGCAGCCGTGTTCTGGTCATCGAGGGGAATACCATCTTGATCTAGGGCCTTATATACCCCGGCCAAGGCAGCTTCTCCCGAAACTGGCTTATTCGCCGTCACGGTAATAATGACATCCTTGACCCCGGCCATGGTAGCAGCCATGGCATATTGTTGGGACTTTACCTGTAAAATATTATTTTGACCTTCAAAGGGTTCAATATTCACTAAGGTCCCCGTCCCTGGCTCTGCAGGTGCTAAAGCCACGGAACTAATCATGGCTTCATCACTAATCCCTGACAAGCCGATGTATCGCGCATCGGCACCCGTGGTAGTCAAGGTTGCATACTTAGCTGTGACCCCCAAGGTCTGTGCCACTTGATGCTTTTGCTGGGCTGCTGCACCATAGACTACATACGGTTGGGAAAGAGGTCGATTTTGCTCTGCCTGGGTCTGGGCGGCGTTGGCCACCTGCACATACATACTGCTAATCAACGCGGTTAGGCCGACCATTGTAGCCAGTAAAATACGGATGGTCATCCAAGAATGTCTTTTCATAATGTGAATTGCCTTTCTCTTTGGTTAAACTTATCTGTCATTATTTTACCAGTTATTCCTTCGCAATGCTTAAAAAACCCAACCCCTGCCATCACGACCAGGCAAGGATTGGGTTAAACCACGATTCAGTTTAATTATTTGCTAACTCATACATAGCTTGGGCAAAAATAGCCATTGAGCGTGACAGGTCAGCCACTGGATAAAACTCATCTGCTTGGTGCATCGTATCTGGCACCCCTTCAAACATAGCGCCAAAGGCTACGCCTCGCTTCAACAGACGACCAAAGGTTCCTCCACCAATCACACGCTCACCAGCTGGCAAACCAGTGTGTTGACGATAAACATCTAACAAGGTCTTAACCAAAGGATCATCGCCTGATACATAATGGGGTCCCATCCCATGGCCTTCAGCAGCAACCGTTGCCTTAAATTCAGTTGGCAAGGCAGCTTGAACGGCCGCCACAATTTCATCAGCAGTGATGTTTTGTGGATAACGGAAATTAGCATTAATGAGACCATCCTGGCCCGCATTAAATTGTTGAATACCCACATTCATTGACAAATCACCCATCAAGTCATCATGCCGTTTTGCACCAATCTTCTTAGCTTGGGTATCATCATGTAATTGATCGCCAAGGAAAGTTAGGAAGCCTTTTGCATCACCAGCAAAAGGTTCATCCTTCAAGAAATTAGCCAAGAAGGTACCAGCATTGGTACCTGTTTCCGGCATAGCGCCATGAACTTGATGGCCAAATAAGGTAATCGTTACCTTTTGACCGTCCACTGCTGCCTTGGCTTGTACGCGATCTTCCTTAGCCAGGTAGGTCTCTAAATCAGTAACCAGCTTTTTAGGATCAGCCGTTTCAATCACTGCCTGGGCAGTACCGGGAACCATGTTTGGTCGTTGACCAGCGGCAAAGGATACTAAGGTCAAATCCCCACCATTGGTACCACCAAAACGCGTTACCGCTGAAACATTTCCCTTTTCTCCATTGATAATTGGAAACTCAGCATCAGGGGAGAAGCCCATTGTTGGCATCCCATATTCAGCAAAAAAGTCATCCATGCCCGTCCAGTCAGACTCTTCATCAATACCAACAACAAAAACGATTTTACGCTTTAAGGTTACTGCCTGGTCTTTTAACATCTTCAAAGCATAGTAAGCAGCAAAAGTTGGTCCTTTGTCATCCGACGAACCACGACCATATAAGCGACCCGCTTCGATTACCGGTTCAAAAGGTTCTTTCGTCCAGCCATCGCCAGCTGGCATCACATCCAAGTGTCCAATAACCGCTAGTGTTTCCTCAGCGTCTTCTGGACCAAATTCAGCGTAAGCTACCAAATCTTTGTAATTACCAGTCCGAAAACCATCGCGCTTAGCAATTTCTAAAAACTTTTGTAGTGCAGCTTTAGGTCCTGGACCCAATGGTGCATCGGGGGTTGCTGCCTCATCATCACGGACAGACTTAATTCGAATCATATCCTCTAAGTCCGCAAGTAAAGCATCTTGGTATTGTAAGGCATCTGCTAGCCATGTTGCTTGCTTTGTCATTTTTCCTACCCTCCACTCAATAAATTAATCTTGATTATACGCTAAATCATTTCACCTGGATAGTCTCCTGCCTAGCGAACCAAGGACTAGATATTGCTTTGCACTTGTGCCATAAAGTTTCCCATGCCATCAGCAATAAAACTAGGTTTAACTACATAACTGTACTGGGCCATCTGCTCAGCCACTGCAGAATGGGCATATACTGCTGCCATGACTGAATTAATTGGATTACGCTTAAATTGACCTACAAAGGCTGCGACGATACCGCCTAATGTGTCGCCCATACCACCAGTAGCTTGGTAGGCCCCGCCAATTTCTAGTTGGTACTGACCAGCTGATGAATAAATGACTGTATGATGTTGTTTTAACACTAAAACATCAATATTTAGGATTTGCCGTTGAACTTCATTCATTTGGACTTCATGTTGATAGCCAATCTTAATTTTACTTAGCCGTTCCCACTCCATTTGGTGTGGTGTAACCACGGTAAAGGTATCACGTGGAAAGACAAGGTTTTCCTTAGCAACAATGGTTAGCGCTGAACCATCTACAATGAGTATCTGCTCTTGATTAACAAGGTCTAAGACATGCTCGACTAAGGCCACTGCAAATTGATTAGTCCCCATCCCTGGTCCCAACAACACAACATCGCTTTTATGAATAGCTGCATCTAATTGGCTTTGATCTGTCCAATCAATAAACATTGCTTCAGGTGTACGACTGTGAAGAGCTGTTCGATTAACAACATCTGTTGCTACCGTTGTTAAGCCAGCCCCTGAACTAACTGCGGCCTGAGCTGCCATCAAAATAGCCCCACCTAATTGGTTATTACCTCCGATAAGCAAAACATGGCCAAAGTCTCCCTTTTGACTTTCATCTGGTCGGCGTACAATCACTTCTTTTAAAATATTTTCTGTTAATTTTTGGACCATTCGTCTTTCTCCAAACTCAAATTAGGCTAGCTTGCCTGCTGGCTCCATTATAGCACTAGTCTTTAACCCAATGCGCTTACAATCACATCCTCTATTCAATTCACGCTGTTGTATAATACAGCTATACTAACAATAAAAGGGAGTTTTACATTATGCAAATTAAAACCATGCGCATCTACGATTCTTTTTCAGATACCACTGACTATCGTATTTTAGTAGATCGTTTGTGGCCCCGTGGCATTTCTAAAGAAAAAGCAGCCTTGGATGTCTGGTTTAAAGCCATTGCCCCGTCAACCGAACTTCGCGAATGGTTTGCTCACCAACCTGATAAATTCACCCTTTTTACACAAAAATACGAAAAGGAACTAGCTGCTAATCCCGAAACATCACTCTTTATTCAACTTGTCGCTACTCAGTTAGCCCAGCAACAAGATATTGTCCTTTTATATGGTGCGCGCAACCAAAAAGACAATCAAGCCATTGTGCTCCAAAAGCACCTTATGCAACAACCTAGCATTAAACAATTCCTATCCTAGACTAAACAAAAAAGGTAGATGCCTGCAGGCATCTACCTTTTTTATTCTACTCACCTTAACTATTAATTATTCAAACGAATTGGCTTTTCAATTTGTAATTCCCACTTGCCTAACTGTTTTTGATAATAATCTAGGAATAAACTCCCATGCGTATCTTGATGAACCACTACCTTATTTTGATGATCAATCATGATTTCTTGGATTGCCTTCACCTTACTGCCTCCATTAATCTAGTTTTCTTCCATCGCTAAACGACATTCCTGTAAAAAGCCTTCACGTACACCAGATGATGAAAAGACAACTTCTTTAGCATCCGTGCGCTGAATCAGTTCAATTAACGGCACCAATCCACTAATGATAATATCTGCTCGGTTAGCCTCTTTACCCAAAAGCTCACGTCGTTCCTGATAAGTCAGGGCCACTAGTTCATCAAAGGTGGTTAAGACCTCTGCAGTAGTCATATGGTAACCATGAAAATCAGTCTTAGTATCAAATCCTTGTCGACCTCGGTTCAAGCGTGCCAATGAACGGTTGGCACCCCCTAACAAAATAATTGGCAAGGGATCCTCATCAACCAACCATGGTAATGAATCAAATTGTTGGCTAACATAAGCCTCGGCTGCTTGTAATTGTTTAGCACTTACGGTTTCAAACCCTAATTGGAAGCGCTCAGATAGGTTAACGGCGCCAAATGGTAGACTAATAAAATTAGCCGCCATTCGTTCCTCAATACCGACCAGTTCAACGCTGGCCCCGCCCGTATCCAACAACCATGCATCCTCAATCTTTGGCAAAGCACTCATGGCACCTAGGTAATCGTAGTAGGCCTCCTGGTCACCCGTTAAAACTTGAACATCAATACCTGTCGTTTCAAAGACATGGGCTAAAAAGGCCTTTTGGTTCGTCGCCTCACGGATGGCCGCCGTTGCAATTCCCTCTACTTTAACATTTGGATATTGCCTATAAATTGCTTGAAACTGTATGAGCGCCTGTTCCACTCGTTCCATGGCCGCTTGGGTCAAGGCCCCACCATTTTGATGCATCCCTTGTGCCAAGCGCGTATCAACTTTCTCGCGTTGTACTTCCTTAAATGTTCCAGTGGCCGTTAGTTCTTCAACAACCATGCGCGTAGAATTCGAACCAAAATCGACGACCGCTAAATAACTCATGTCTTACTTCCTTTAATTAACTAGTTCCAATAATTGATGCCCATCGCCGCACGCAATTCCTGCATAGTTGCCTGGGCTTTTTGCCTAGCCTTGGCTGACCCATCTGCTAACATCTGCATTACGGCTGCTGGGTCCTGTGCATAGCGAGCCCGACGTTCCCGCATTGGCATCAACTGTGCATTCAAAACTTCAAATAGGTACTTCTTAATCTTCATATCACCGAGACCACCTGCCCGATACTGTGCCTTTAGCTCCGCTACTCGGTCCTCATCTGGATCAAAGATATCTAAATACGTAAAGACCATATTACCTTCAACATGGCCTGGGTCAGTCACCCGAATGTGTTCAGGATCTGTATACATTGTCTTAACTTTGGCCCAAAGTGTGTCCTCATCATCGCTCATGTAAATGGCATTATTCAATGATTTAGACATCTTAGCGTTCCCATCTAGTCCAGGAATTCTTCCCTGGCCCTTAGGTGGAAAGACGCCGGTCGGCTCAACCAACAAATCCGCTCCATAATATCGATTAAAAGTCCGTACTAATTCACGCGTTTGTTCAATCATCGGTTCTTGATCATCGCCAACTGGTACCACCTCCCCCTTAAACAGGGCAATATCAGCGGCCTGTGAAACTGGATAGATGAAAAAGCCTGCTGGAATACTCTCACCAAACCCCTTTTGTTGAATTTCAGTTTTAACTGTCGGATTACGTTGCAAACGCGCAATCGACACTAAATTCAAAAAATACTCAGTTAATTCCGATAGTTCAGGAACCGCCGTTTGAATAAAAATTGTTGATTTTTGCGGATCAATCCCGACGGCCAAATAGTCCAATGCTACTTCTAGGACTGAACGATGTACTTTTTCAGGATCACGGGCGTTATCGGTAAAGGCTTGTTTATCAGCAATCATAATATAGGGGTCGTATTCCCCAGAATTTTGCATCTGCACCCGATTTTTTAATGATCCAACATAGTGTCCAATATGCAATTTACCAGTTGGTCGATCTCCCGTAATTAATACTTTTTTTTCTGCCATCTTTCTTCTCTCTAATTTCATTTGCTCATTATGTTCTACTTATGCCCTAACATCTTGCCAGTCAACCCACTGATTTGCTTGGGTTAAGGTAGCCGGCACGTCCCCAATCGTCATTAATACTAATTCATGAAGGGCCCGTGATGCTAACGTATAGAGTACTCCAGCCGACGAAGTCGCACCATAGCTTGTCTGTGACACATCATAACCGATTACTGCATCAAATTCCAACCCTTTAGCTAAATAAATTGGCATTACTAAGGTTTTAGCTTGCCGTGAACGTGCCTGATCATCAATTAACTGATAACTGTCTCCTGTCTGCTCAAGTAGTTGCGCTACTGCCTTAGCACTAGCTTGCGTTTGCGTCAAAATGGCAACCGTCTTCTGCCGTTGATGTAAGTCCTCGACAAAATGATGTAGTTGCGCTGCCGCCTGATTTGGCTTCATGACACTCACAATCGGTTTCTTCCCTGACCGTTCAAAGGTCTCAATCTCATCCCCCGCTGGTGCTACTGCACTAGCGAAGGCCATAATTTCCTTGGTTGACCGATAGGATTTATTAAGCTTAATTAACCGCTGTCGCTGATTCGAAAAAGTGGCTTGATATCGTTTTAATAAAGCTTCCGGTTTTTGCGCCTGTCCATAGAGCGCCTGTTGTGAATCACCTAGTAAGGTAAACTTAGCCTTAGGAAAGGCATGTTGCAAGTACTTTAACTGGACTAAGGAATAATCTTGCATCTCATCAACGCAAATGTACTGCATATGCTGATTTGTCCCTGCACCCGTCATATAATCACGTAAAAACAAGATTAAGGTCGCATCTTCATAATCAAGACGGTGAAATTCTAACTCATGCAGAAAACGTTCTCGTTTAGCCAACCAGAGATCCCGATTTAAGCCAGCATAGGTACGATCAGCTAAGTAAGCCAGAAAATCACCATACTGGACATAGATATCTAGCATACTAAAATTATATAACGCATCATCAATTGGCCTTAACTTCTGCTCTAAATAACGCTGTTCTATTTTCCGTTCACCCAACTGTGGATCGCTGTCTAAATCAATGACTACTTGGCCCTCCTCATCACGCAGTAAAGACTGATAATCACTTTCAGACAGACCTTGCATATCCTCCGCTACAAAATCCAGCTCACCACTATGCTCAATTTGCCTAGCCAACCGTTCTAAAAAGTCTTTTTGCATCATTTGCATACGATCTACCAGGGGATAAGCTGAAGGTAACGTCTGCAAGTATTCTCGCATTTCAGTAGCGCTAAACCAGGCCTGACCGCGAAGTCTAATATCTCGCAAGGCAATTTCTTGCGGTGATAGTTGTTCTAAATACTCATGCATAGCCGTTAAAATTTGGTCATCTTCGAGGGCTTTCTGAATGGTCCGACTAGCCTGGCCGGCCACAGCATTTTGTTCATAGCGCTCAAATAAGGTTTGTACTTGTAATCCCTGTAACCGTGCCGTTAAAAATTCAGCAAAAGTTACCTGCCGCATATTACGCTCTCCTAAAGACGGCAGTACATCAGCGATATAGCTTGAATATAAACGATTAGGTGAAAAGAGGACGATCTGATCAGCATTTAATGTCTCACGGGCATGAAAAAGCAAAAAGGCAATCCGTTGTAAAACAGCCGACGTCTTACCAGATCCAGCAACTCCTTGTACGACTAAGAGGTCACTACTTGTATCACGAATAATCTGATTTTGTTCTTGTTGGATGGTAGAGACAATATTGTGCATTTTCTCATCACCTTGCTGACCTAAAACATGCTGTAACATTTCATCACCAATCGTTACGTCTGTATCAAACATGTTTTTTAATTTCTGATCAGCAATTGTAAACTGTCGCTTTTTGACCAAGGTTACGCTTTGCTGGCCATTCGGGGTCTGATAGGTTGCCGGACCCAGCGCCCCATTATAATAAACACCACTAATAGGCGCCCGCCAATCATTAACCAAAAAATTACCCTGGTCATCTTGCAATGAAGCTGTACCAATATATATGGTTTCAGGCACCCCGTCTTCAACAATATCAACCCGGCCAAAATAAGGATTATGCAGCAAGGTCGTTAATGTTTGCAAGTGTTTTTGGGTAATCGCTTCTGTCTGAGTCACACGAGCGACAATATTACGTTGTTGCTGAATTTCAGCATTGGTCTCCATCGCATCATCCACTTCAAGCGTATTAATCGATGTATTAGCACCGTAATTTGCCTCTACGGCACTCGTTTCATGATGCGCTTGTTCATACTCGGCCTGTGCCTGTGCCAAAGCACTATGAATATGGTCAATCACCTGGGCTAAATAGTGCTTTTCTGCCTGCCAAGTTGCCTGATCCATAAACAATCTCCCTTTTTGTTTTATCTTTGTTGCTCTTACTTACCCAAACTGAAGATAAGCATTCCGCCTCTATTAGACTAAATCAAGGCTTACTACCAGAGCCTGATCAACCGCTGTCAATACCTGTGCTGGTACGACACCTAACTGATCTTGCAAACGGCGCTTGTCAATTGTTCTAATTTGTTCACACAAAATAACAGATGCACGCTGAATCCCCGTATGCGGTAAAGCAGCTGGTAAGGCCACGTGAGTTGGTAGTTTAGGCTTAGCTATTTGAGCTGTGATGGGTACGACAATCACCGTTGGTGCATGCTGATTTCCTACATCATTTTGAATAATCACTACCGGTCGCTGTCCACCCTGCTCTGACCCTCTAACTGGGTCTAAATCAGCAAAAAAGATTGCCCCGCGTTCAATCTGACGCAATTTTTTCTCTCTCACCATTATCTTTACCCAACAACCTTTCTCATCAGTCGTTGCCCCATGCCAGTAGCGATTTCATATGGAATCGTTCCAGCCTTTTCAGCTAACTCTTCGAGGGTGATTCTTTGATCGCCAACTGCACCTAGTAAGGTCACGACAGTTCCTTCTGGTAATGGACCCGGCAACCTGACCATACATTGATCCATCGCAATCCGACCTACAATGGGAGCCCTTGTTCCATCAGGCAGAAGAACTTCCATGCCTTGCAGGGCTCGTCGATACCCGTCTGCATAGCCAAGTGGTAAGGTGCCAATCCACTCATCTTCCTTAGCTTTATAGGTAGCTCCATAGGAAATAGAACTTCCTGCTGTAACCTGCTTAACGTAGACTAATTCCGCCCTTAATGAAAGCACTGGCTGCAGATCTCGAGCTGGTAGACTCGCTTGGGAGGGATCAAATCCATACATAGCTGCACCAAGACGAATCATATCAGGATGCGGTTGCTGATGCCAAAGGGAAGTTCCCGAATTAGAGACATGCCGCCAAACATTGTCAGCAATTGGCAAATCGTCAGTTAAAGCATGCCACTGTTTCAACTGCTTCTCAAAATAAGCTTCATTAGGTCCGTCAGCAGTCGCAAAATGCGTCCAAATCGACTTTAATTCAAGCCCTTCTGTCTTGTCAATCAACCTAATTGCTTCTGCCAAGGCGGTTGGCTCTCGAAAACCAATTCGGCCCATTCCCGTATCGATAGCTAATGCCAGTTGTAACTGCTCAGTCTTTGGTAGATACTGTCTGGCCGCTTTTAACCAATTAACCTCACTAACTGCTGGAATGAGATCATAATGTGCTAAATCAGGTGTGTATATTGCTGGTGTAATCCCTAAAATAAAAATGGGTACGGTTACACCAAAATCACGTAACCAAATACCTTCATCAATCGTCGCTACTGCAAAACAATCGGCCCCCGCCTCTAAGGCCACTGGTACAACCTCTGCTAATCCATGCCCATAAGCATTGGCCTTTACTACCGCACAAACACGTTGAGTGCCTGTTAATGCTCGCACATAGTGTATGTTATGGGTTAGGGCTGAGGCAGAGATTTCTAACCAGGCTGGTCGCCGACGGCTAACGGGCTGGTTTTCCTGTACTGTTTTCATTGTGTTTTTCGACTCCAATATTACTGCGCTATGTACTAAATCATCACTATGTGAAATGGATATGTGGGCTGTTAAAAACGAAGACTGTGGATATTTAGTAAAGACTGGTTCCCCCTTAGAACCTGGTAATATTTCTAAATCTTGCCAGGTTAATCCCTGACTCATGCCAGTTCCCAGCGCTTTACTGTAGGCTTCTTTAGCCGAAAACCGTCCTGCTAAAAATTCAATCTGATGTTTTCCCTTACGCTGAGCAAAAACTGCTCGTTCAGCTGGTGTAAGAATGGTTTCAACAAACCGTGGCTGACGGGCAACCGTTTTAGCCACCGCACTAATTTTTTGAACATCGATCCCTTGTTTTAACACAATCTATCCCCCCTTATCCTCAATATTATACATCGTTTTCTTAAACGCCCCTATTAATAGTAAAAAAAGAACCATAGATTGTACAATCTATGGTTCTTTTAAAGGTTAATCCTTATTTTTAATCACAAAGTCATGGGAACGTCGTTGACCACGTCCACCGCGGTCGTGATCATTGCGACGGCCACCACGATAACCGCCACCACTATGTCCACGATTACCTCGGTATCCACCACCATCGCGTCGATTACCACCACGATAACCACCACCATGACGATTGCCACCGCGACCGCCATGCTTATTAGGCAAAGGCCGTTCACGTGACAACGTGAAAGGTGCATTCATTTGCGAAATATCAGCAACAGAACCTAAGAGGGCTGCTGCCAATGTCTTAGCATCGTACTTATCAGCCAAGGCTGTTACTTCATCTTCAGCTAATTCAGCATTAGTATGTTGAATAATACCATCTACCTTAGCTGTAGCGGCTGCCAAACGTCCAGCTACCGCTTCCTCAAAAGTAGGTGGCTTAAGTGGTAACATCCGTTTCTTAGTTAACTTTTCGATATCCTTTAAGTAATCCATCTCTGAATTAGTAACAAAGGTTACTGAAGTTCCATAAGAACCGGCACGACCAGTACGGCCAATCCGGTGAACATACGATTCAGAATCCTGAGGAATGTCAAAGTTGTAAACATAATCAACTCCTGACACATCCAATCCACGGGCTGCCACATCAGTAGCCACCAAAATACGAATCTCACCGTTCTTAAATTGCTTCAAAACCTGTGAGCGCTTTTGTTGCGTTAAATCACCATGAATGCCAGCTGCGTTATATCCACGCAATTCCAATCCACGGGTCAATTCATCAACACGCCGCTTGGTCCGACCAAACAAAATTGCCAATTGTGGCTGTTCGACATCCAAAATCCGTGTTAAGGTATCAAACTTTTCATTCTCCCGTACCCGAACATAGTACTGTTCAACTAGGTCGGTTGTTAGTTCTTTGGCTTCAATTTGAATGTGGATGGGATCTTTCATAAACTGAACCCCGATTCGCTTAATTGAAGCTGGCATAGTAGCTGAGAACAACAATGTTTGTCGTACATCAGGAACGGCCTTTAAAATAGCTTCAATATCATCCAAGAAGCCCATGTTTAACATCTCATCGGCCTCATCTAAGACTAACGTTTTAACATGTGATAAATTAATGGTTCCACGACGAATATGATCAATTAAACGTCCTGGTGTACCCACTACGACTTGAGCTCCATGTTGTAAACCATTAATTTGACGGCGAATGTCAGCACCACCAAAGACAGCTTGAACACGAACATGCTTGTCACGTCCTAATTTAAACATCTCATCTTGGGTTTGGATCGCTAACTCACGCGTTGGTGAAACAATCAAGGCCTGAACATCAGGCTCATTGATATCAATTTCTTCCATGATTGGCAAACCAAAAGCAGCAGTCTTACCTGTTCCTGTTTGTGCTTGTCCAATCACATCTTTACCTGCCAACGTCAATGGAATCGTCTTTTCCTGAATTGGCGTTGCTTCTTCGTAGCCTTGCTTTTGCACGGCTGATAATAGGTCTTTTGATAGACCCAGTTCTGCAAACTTCAAAATATATCCTCCAAAATAGTACTTTCCGTACTATCATCTCTAATTATCTGATTAATTGATCATCAAGCAAGCTGACCACAATCCGGTGATCGTACCGCGCTTGCCGACGGCAGTTAATTTTTATTGTAACTTGTCTATTGTATATTATTATCTAAGCAGTGACAAGAACTTTCTCAAGCTAGCCATTAGAAAGCTTAAAGATCATTCAAAGTCATCCTCAATTTTGATATCACCATTCAACATCGTCAATTTATGAACAAGACGGTCATATCCACGTAAAACATGTTCTGCATTTTTAATTTCAGTTACACCATTAGCCATCAAACCGGCAATCACTAAAGCAGCCCCTGCCCTTATTTCAGCCGCGGCGACAACATCACCTTGTAGATCAACTGGCTGCGACTCTACTGTAATTAACCCATCATCACGATCACGCACATTCATCCCCAACTTACGTAGTTCAGGAATATGCCGGGTCCGCTCAGGATAAATTGTTTCTTGAATGCGGCTTTCCCCATTGGCTAAGCTCAATAAAGGCGTAATTGGTTGCTGAAGGTCAGTCGCAAAACCTGGATAAGGCGCTGTTTTGATGTTAATTGCCTGTAAACGCTCATGCTTGGGAACAAAAATATTATCTTGGCCAACTTCTAATTGGACACCCATCTCCATTAACTTCGATGTAAAGGCCTCTAAATGCTCGGGAATCACATTCTTAACTAAGATACCCTCACCTTGAGCGGCGGCCATAGCCAGATAAGTACCTGCCTCAATCCGATCTGGAATGATTGTATGGGTTGTTTGAGAGCCTAGATGTTCAACTCCAGTAATACGAATAACATCTGTTCCCGCTCCACGAATCTTAGCGCCCATGTTATTTAAAAAGGTCGCTAGATCAATAATCTCAGGCTCTTTAGCCGCATTTTCAATAATTGTCGTCCCTTTTGCATGCACAGCAGCCATGATGATATTCATAGTGGCCCCAACAGAAACCATATCCAAGAAGATGCGTGCCCCGTGTAACCCACCATGGGCAACAATATGCACCGTATCATTTTCTTCTGTAACTTCTGCCCCTAATGCTTTAAACCCTTTAATATGTTGGTCAATTGGTCGTGGACCAATATTATCCCCACCTGGAAAAGTTACTGTAGCCCGGCCAAAGCGCCCCAACAAGGAACCCATGAAATAATAAGATGCGCGTAAACTCTTAATCGCAGTCGAAGGTAATTGGGCTTCAACAATTTGGGTAGGATCAATCGACAAATTACCATCTGCAAACTCTGATGACACATTCATTGACTCTAAAATCAATTGAAGATTATAGACATCCAAAATATCGGGCACCCCATCAAATTTTACCGGATCTTCTGATAGAATAGCCGCCGGAATAAGTGCCACTGTTGAATTTTTCGCACCACCAATGGTTACCTCACCTTTGAGTGGCCGGCCACCATGAATTACTAAATTTTTCATTTTTGTATCCTCATTATTGTCAAAATGTTTTAAACCCAGTCACCCTATCAAGTTAATTAATAAGTGCTTAACTAGTCCCTTGGGTTGATTCATCACTAGATCCTTGTCTGGATAATATCACAGTCTACTAACTAAGCCATAGGCGCCTAGTCAGTAGGTAAACATACTAACTCTTAGTTTACCCTATTAAGAAGACTATCTGCACCCTAGCAAGACAGACTTAAGAATTCCACAAAAAATGGGCTGGACACTTTGCTAGCGCCAGTCCATTATCTATTGTTATTTACTTATCTGTTTCACTATGCTTGAGCGCTGCTGCAACAAAGGCTGCATATAGTGGCTCTGGATGATTAGGACGTGACTGAAACTCTGGGTGAGCTTGGTCGGCCATGAAAAAGTCGTTTTTTGGATATTCCATAATTTCCATTAAGGAACCATCTGGTGACTCACCAGAAAAGACCATTCCTGCTTCTTCAAAAGCCTTTTTATAAGCTGTATTGAATTCATAACGATGGCGATGGCGCTGCTTAATTTCATCTTGACCATAGATTTGATGGGCTTGACTGCCTGGCTTTAACCGCTCTGAATAAAGACCTAACCGCAGCGTTCCACCTCGATCAGTAATTTCTTGTTGATCATTCATTAAGGCAATAATTGGATGGGTTGTCTCTTCGTCCAACTCAATAGAATTTGCATCTTGATAGCCTAGCACATTGCGGGCAAATTCTACACTAGCCAATTGCATACCTAAACAGACACCCAAGAAAGGCACATTGTTTTCCCGGGCATACTTAATAGCCGCTAACTTACCATCAGTCCCCCGCTGGCCAAAACCACCAGGAACCATGATACCATCTGCACCTGTTAGTAATTCTGCGACATTGCTTTCTGTTACCTTTTCTGAATTGATCACATCAATCTTAACTTCAGCATCAACAGCATAGCCACCGGCCCGCAATGCTTCATTAACAGAAATATAGGCATCCTGTAAGTCCGCATACTTACCAACTAAAGCAATTTTAACTGACTTGGTCAAATGACGAATATGCTCAATCATATCTACCCACTTTGACATATCAGCTTCTGGTGCATCCAAATGTAGACCAGCTAAGACGACATCATCCATGCCTTGGGCCTTCATATTCATCACAACTTGGTACAAGACATCTACATCCAAGGATTCAATCACCGCTTCCGGGCGAACGTCAGTGAATAGAGCCAACTTGTCTCGCATCTCACTGGTAATCGGACGTTCAGTTCTAACTACTAACATATCCGGTTGAATACCTAGCGAACGTAACTCAGCCACTGAATGTTGCGTTGGCTTAGTTTTCATCTCACCAGCTGCACTCAGATAAGGGATTAAAGAAGTATGAATATAAAAAACGTTCTCCGGGCCAACTTCCCGCTTCATCTGGCGCAAGGCTTCAATGAATGGTAGCGATTCAATATCCCCCACCGTGCCACCAACCTCAGTAATGACAATATCCGCATCTGTTGTTTCACCAGCCTGCATCATCTTTTCTTTCAACATATTGGTAATATGCGGGATAACCTGAACAGTTGCCCCTTCATAATCGCCCCGCCGTTCCTTGGCTAACACTTCAGAATAAATGCGGCCAGCAGTAAAGTTAGAATATTTATTTAAGGAGATATCAATAAAACGTTCATAGTGGCCTAAGTCTAAATCTGTTTCTAACCCATCATCCGTGACAAAAGTCTCCCCATGCTGGTAAGGTGACATCGTACCTGGATCAATATTAATATAAGGATCAAACTTTTGTACCGCAATCTTAAAACCGCGGTTTTTCAATAAGCGGCCTAATGATGCCGCCACGATTCCCTTACCTAAGGAAGACACCACACCACCGGTAACAAAAACATATTTAGTTGCCATTAAAAAACCTCCTAGGTCCGATAAATATAAAAGAACTCCCAATGGCCATTGCCTTGGGAGCTTTAATCAACACTATTCTGTCTTGTAAACTTGTACAAGAGCCCGGAACTTAATAATACAGAACTTATGCACTCTTGTCAAATTCAGGTTTTTACTTTTCAATATCCCCTGAACCGTAATCATCATCAACGGGCGCAATGTCAGTAATTTCTTCACCAATACCACTAGCAACCTCATTCAGGTCAGCTGGTTGTGCGTCATCACTATCATCTTCAGTCGCTGTATCAGAAGCATCATCAGGTACATCAGCAGTTTCATCATCATCGACCACATCACTGAAGTCATCGTCTTCTGGATCGTCATCGTTATAATCAATAACATCATCATCATCGGCAACGTCTGCCAAGAAGGCGTTAATCTTCTTACGCTTCTTACGCTTAGGGCGGGTTTCTTCTTCTAGGTCCAAGTGAACCGCTTCATCAATAGAATCAATCGGATACCATGAACGCAGTCCCCAAACATTATCCCCTAAGGAAATGAATGAACCGTCAATATTCAAATCGGTATAAAATTGGGCCAAACGATCACGAATCTCCTGATCACTTTTACCCGTAAAGGCCTGCACCTCATTTAATAAGTTCGAAAATGCCATGGTCTCATGGCGGTCAGACAAAATTGCCCGCGCCACTTCAATCATAGAAAGTTCCGCTTTGTTTTGACCGTCAAATTGTGTAATTGCCAAATCGCGCACGTCCTTTCACAGTTTTACTCAATGATTAATCATAACTCATTTACCAGTCAAGAGCAATATTCTCAGCCTAATTTGCCGACTCTTTTTCCAATTCAGGTACAGTTTGATTCAATGCCCACTTCTCTAAGGCCAAACCAACCCCATCTTCATTTTGCGTTGTCGTTACAGCCTTAGCTGCCGTCTTAACCTCGGGAATGGCATTCCCCATCGCAACGCCTAACCCGGCTTGCTTAATCATCGATAAATCATTGGCTTGGTCACCCAAGGCCATCGTTTGCGCTAATGGAATATCTAAATAAGCAGCTAACGTCGCTAAGGCATTCCCTTTGCTTGCTTGTGGATTTAATACTTCTAAGAAGTCCACATTTGATTTCACCAAATTAAAGCGTGCTTTAATCTCTGCTGGCAAAGTGTTTTCAACCATCGCTAGCTGTTCACTCGGTCCAATAAACATGCATTTCACATAATGCAAGTCTGCTGGCATATCCTCTAAAGGTGATACCCGTAGTGGCATATCCACCATATAATTTTCACGTGAGGCTGATGGATTAATTAGGCGTGAAGTGGTATAAGCAGTATCAAGACTTTCAACCTGTAAATAAGTATCCAGTTTAACAGACCAGGCTACTAAGTCAGCGTAATCAGTTGCAGATAATTCCTTACCAGCAATAGCTTCACCAGCAGTTGTTTCAACAAGGGCCCCGTTATACGTAATTACATATTGATCATCCTGATGATTCAAGCCCAACTCGTCTAGATAACCCTGCACACCGGTCAATGGTCGACCGGTCGTCAACACCACCTTGATGCCAGCTGCCGTCGCTGCCTTAACTGCTGCCTTTACGCGGGGGGTAATCTGCTTAGCTGAGTTTACTAAGGTATCGTCGATATCAATTGTCACTAACTTAATCATGTCATGATCTCCTTTTTTATTTATCGGTTACTCGGATCAACTAATTTCCCATTATGAATATACTGTTGGAATTCACGATAAATTGGCGCCATCACGTCATCTACGGAATCTTGTGTCAGCATCTCTTTAGGAAAGAAGAAACGAGCATCGCCAAATGTGCGTCCCGTTAAGGTATCAACTAAGGCACTTTTTTTGGACAGCTCCGTTAAGGTACCATCAGGTGCCATTAATTCAATCTGTGTGCGTGGCTTATCAGCATGCGGTTTATAGTCATCATAGGGTAAATCAAAGCTATCATTTTCTGCTGTATAATAGCGCGGATCATAGCCTGCCTGCTCAATTAATTGTCGTAAATGTGGTAATAAATGTCTTGTCCCAGCCGTAATCTCAATTGACTTAAAAGGCTTGCGATCCAAAAAACGCTGTGCTAAATCAGCTAAGACTTGGTCCTCACTATCACGCCACTGATTGATATTGGCTAACAGCGTCACATCATCGAATTTCAGATAGTCCTTTAGACTGACCTGTCCACTAAATAGTGGTCGTAACGCTGGGAACACAAAATCCTTAGCAATTCGCGTTTCCGCACTCGTCTGGTTAAACAGTTGTTTAGCCCGCATCAACAGATGTTGAAGCAATACTTCAAATGCTCTTGATACTGGGTGGAAATAAACCTGCACATACATCTGATAACGTGAGATAACGTAATCTTCAATTGCATACATCCCTTTTTCTTCAAAAGCAATCCCATTAACATAGGGACGCATTAATTGACTAATACGTGATAAGTCAAATTCGCCATACGTTGCACCGGTATTGTAAGCATCTCGCAAGAGGTAGTCCATTCGATCAGCATCAATTTGACTCGATATCAATTGAACCACCTGGGGATTAGGATATGTTTTTGCAATCACAGCGGCAACGTCCTCAGGAAAATCAGGGCCGACCCGGCGTAATACCTGATTAATTTCCGTCTCTGGCGAGGTAATTAAGGCCTGGGTATATTCCTCATGATTGGACCCAAAAATATGTTCAAAGGTATGTGAGTAAGGGCCATGTCCAACATCATGTAATAAGGCGGCACACAGTAGTACTAAACGTTCATTGGGGTCCCAAAGACTGTCGCCTGGCATCTTTGTCCGGTAATTTTCACCTAAATGATCAGCAAAGCGCCGCGCAATTTCATATACCCCTAAAGAATGGGCAAAACGTGAATGTTCAGCGCCATGAAAAACATAACTGGTCACGCCTAATTGCTTTATCCGTCGTAACCGTTGAAATTCACTGGTCCCAATTAAGTCTAAGATCACTGGATCATACACACGGATAAGATTTAAAACTGGATCTCGAAACACTTTTTCTTTCATCGTCAGTACACCCATATCCTTTTTCTTTCCTGTCTGACCCTATTATAACTTAGTTTAATGGCAGTATAATAGTCATATCGTTATTTCAAGGAGGAGACCCATGCCAGCAGCTAAACAACTACCAGTTACCGTTACGTTAACTAGCCAAATTACTTATCCAGAGGATGAAGACACCCTAAAGCTCCAAGCACCCGGGACGGTCACCTGGCTCCATGACCAACTTTACTTACGTTTTACAGAGGATACCATTCTTGAAGGACAGTCCTTTCAAACCAAAGTCATGTTAAAGTTTGAGCAGGATGGTTCAGTCCAAATGCGCAGAACTAGCCCTACTAACAGTAGCCAAATGCATTTCATAAAGGGGCGTCCTAGTCAAACCCATTATCAAACGCCCGCTGGGATGCTTCTTTTATCAATCAAAACTCAAGCTCTTAAAAGCCAGGTTAGTCCACAAAAGCCTGACCAGGGACAACTAGATTTATCCTATTCGCTCACCCAAAATGAGCTAGTTGTTGGCCACTATCATATTCATCTAACATTTAAGCCTAGCTAAATTAAAAGGGTACACTCAGTTGAACTGAGTGTACCCTTTCTTCATAGCCAGTTACCACCGCAAGAGGGGGGCGCGGTAGTAACAAAGGTCAGTCATTTAAGACCAACTTCTTGATTATATAGTGGGGGACCATATGATCAATTCTATTACTTTGGGGAGCAATGAAGTCCACTATGCAAGATAGTGGACATTACTAGTATATCGCGTCCACCCAGGCAAATACATTTCAATTGTATTACATTGAAATGGGATTTACCCGTTCTGAGCCTTATTTAAGTGCAAGGTTAGCGTCTTAGGTTGGCCATCCCGGTAGATAGTTAACTTAACTTGATCTCCCACTTGATGCTTGTACAAGGCATCGCGCAAGTCACCAACATTCTTAATACTTGTATCATCAACTTGGCTGATAACATCGTATCGTTTCAAGCCGCCTTCTGCCGCTGGGGAACCTGCAGAGATTTTCATCACCACCACACCTTGATTAATTTTACTTGGTAAATTCAACACATCAGCCTGATCAGCTACCGAAATATTACCTAAGTCTAGTAAGGACACGCCTAAGGAAGGACGGGTAACCTTACCTGACTTTTCTAAGTCATCAATAATCTTGACAACAGTGTCTGAAGGGATCGCAAAGCCCATTCCTTCAACAGAGGTACCATCGGTCGAAGAGGCTAATTTCATTGAATTGATACCAACCACCTGACCGGCCAAATTAACCAGCGGTCCTCCGGAATTACCAGGGTTAATAGCCGCATCCGTTTGAATAACAGTCGCCTTACCAAGTGCTTGACCAGATTCACTTTGTGCGACCACTTCACGTTTCTTAGCCGAAATAATTCCTTCTGTAACAGAGGTTGCATAGTCAGAGCCTAAGGGTGAACCAATGGCCAAAACTGTTTCACCGGTTTCAATCTTATTAGAGTTAGCAAAGCTAGCTACTTGCTTAACCTTACTTGCATCTACCCGCAAAACAGCTAAATCAGTCACCTCATCCGTTCCCACTAACTTAGCTGACAATTTTGTTCCATCACTCAGCAAGACTTGCAACTGCTTAGAACCAGCGACCACATGATTATTCGTCACAATGTAGGCATGCCGATTATCCTTTTTATAAATCACACCAGATCCTTCAGATGCAGCCTCTAATGCACTGTTACCATCCCTTGTTGCATCTGTCCTTTGTGTATCGAACAAGTCACCTTGGGAAATTGCATCCTTTTTTTGCAAGTTAATAACTGACACCACTGCCCCTGAAACCTTGTTGAAGGCTTGGGTAGCCGAAGACTCTCCCTTTACCTGTGATGGTTCTACCTTAACAGTCTGCTCCTTTTTGACCGTCGAATTAGTCTGTTCCTGACCAAAATACGTGACGGCGCCAGCTGCTACTCCACCACCTAAAAGACCGGCCACTAAACTTACCACAACTGTTTGCTTGCTAAACTTCATTCCATTACGTTTTTGCATCCTTCATCCTCCACCCAGTAGATTCATTAACCTATAAGCTAATCCACATCCCTTTACCTAGGCTTAATTATATATCTTGCAAGGGAGTTGCGGATAACGGATCTGTATCATGCAGGTAAAAATCATGATCAACTGCAAAATTTTCCGCCTGAAGAATACTTTGTACAGTCATATGTGCTAACAATTTTTGGTTATTCTCTTGACTCAAGTGCCCCAAATAAACATTTTTCGTCCGCAAGCCTAACATTCTTTCTAAGGCCTGTGCGCCATCTTCATTCGACAAATGTCCCTTATCACTTAAAATGCGTTGCTTTAGCGGCCAGGCATAAGATCCCATCCGCAACATTTCGTAGTCATGATTAGCCTCGACCAATAGAGCATCGGCATTGCGCAAAGTTGCTAACATCCGGTCACTCACATAACCTGTATCGGTAACGGCCGCAAAACTCTTATTATGATGATGGAAAGCATAAAATTGCGGATTAGCCGCATCATGAGACACAGCATAGCTTTCAACATCTAAATCACCTAAATCTTTTACCTCACCTGGCTCAAATAATTTAACCTGTTCAGGCTTAACCTTACCAATTTTGGATGACATTGCCTGCCAAGTTGCTTGATTAGCATATACATCCATTCCATAGCGCCTGGCTAGCACCCCGACGCCAGCAATATGATCTGAGTGTTCGTGACTCACAAAGATTGCATCAACATCCTTCAAAGTTCGCCCAATTTGCGTCATTAACTGTTCAATTTTTTTACCAGATAAACCAGCATCTAGCAGCACTTTGTGTTGGGGGGTTTCAATATAAGTGACATTCCCCGAACTACTTGATGCGAGCATCGACACTTTAAAATCACTTGTCATTTCTTATTTGCTTCCCTTACTGTTATTGCAATAGTGCACCATTCAAGGCATTAATACGGATAGTCGAACTTTCACCAGCTACATTTTTCACTGTAAAGGTCCAGGTTGGAATAAAAATTTCATTTCCATCTACTGTCATGAGAGTACTATACCCTAATTTTGACCACGTTAATTGGGCATTATTTGGCACTTCATTGTACTGATAAGCATTGATAAAGGCTCGCTCCTCAGAAATGAGGACCGGTACATCACGTAAAACTTGAATATCGCTTACGTAGGTTTGTGTATAACGAATAACGCGAAAATCCTGATCACAAATTACTTGTAGTTGCGCCCGTGACGAAACAAAGGGTAAGCGTCCCACGGCCGCTTGGTTAAACACCAAGACATGACCACTTTTGCCTTCTGAAGCCTGCTGGCTGGCTGCTTGATCAAACTGATAACGGTCCCCTTCAATCACATCACTTGATTGCTTTACCAATCTTTTACCTATTTTAATTGCTGACTGTGTCGATGACCCTAAATTAATGGTTTCCTTGGGGTTAGCAGTTAGTAGGTGGTTATCAAAATCAACCTGCCAACGCTCTTTGAGCTGCCCTAAATGGGATCGTAAATAATCAGTTCCATCACGAGCCGCTAAATATTTACCCTCCGGACTTGTTTCTGCTAATTTTTTCGTCTTAATTCCATCCATTTGAATTTCTTGTCGCATATTAGCCGTTGAGCCCGGATCTTCCACCGTATGCCAGACAGACAACCATTGCACTGCTAAAACCAGGTCAAGGATTAAAAACACCCACATAAAGGTCCACAGAGTCTTATGTAGATTCATTTTGCGTCCTCCTTATGATGACCTTGCTTCTTTAAATCCGCTAAAGTAGCCCACTGATCCTGATACTTGATAAACCACGTAGGCTGCAAAGATGCATATTGCCCATCATTACTATCCACCCAAACATAGCCAGGCGTCATATTTTGAATGGCATCTTTTTGATAACCAGCCTTAGTTAGTACTTGATAAGCCTTATTTGAATCTGGCAAGGTTACCACCCCTTCACGTGCATCAGGCAATGGCACCGTCACCGAACGCCGAGCATAGGTAACAACTTGACGATGGCCTGTACTTTTCACTTGGCTTAATGCGCCAATACTACCAGCTTGATTGAAGACAGGTAGGCCATTAACATAGAGCCGATACCCCAGCTGTTGACCCCGGTCTGCCTCATCAAAATAATATAGGTTTTCATTCATCTGTTGTAGGGTGTCTAACGTTTCATAGGCCTTATTCTGTTGGAAATCGAGTCGCTTTTGTTTAATATCATGATCAAAATTAATGTACTGAATCGCATCCGTTTTCTTATCCACGATTAGTTGGCGCGCATTCTGGCCAGTGTAGATCGTTTGGTCATCATTTTCACGAATTGTCGGCGAAATATCTCTTCCCGGAAATGCACTAGCTAAAACGGTATCCATGGACAATGTATTAATCAAATAATTCTTCTTATGCATTTTCAACGGGTTTTCATAGACCGTCTGGACTCGTTTACTTTTGGCAAACCACTGATAATGTACTGGCGTTGTTGCCTCTTTATCAGACATTAAACTGGCCAAGGCTTGCCCTTTAATAACCTCTGACTGATATATTTTCCGATTCACATCATCAAAAAGGCGCAATTGACCTCGCCCCTTTAAAGGCAGCTGAATGCGATCTATTTTAGCAGCACTCGGCAAGCCCATCACTTGGTTTAATCGTTTTTGTACAATTTCTCCAGCTACATGATCAGGATAAATTAAAACTACATTCCCTGGCTTTTCTAACGCTTTTACATAGGCATTAGCAGACACCTCTTTGACACTAGCTGTCCGTACCCGCCAATGAGTTACCCGTTTAATAAGCCGGTTACTGAGCCCTCGATAATCACGTATCGCCCGTGCATGATCATCATCTTGCATAACAACCTGACTAAAATCATACAAATTTTCGATAGCTTTGGCTGACACGAGTTGTTTGTCCTGCTTGACGCCTGCAGTATTTCTAGCGCCAGTATTCTTGCCAACCGATAGCCAAATCATGACTGATAGCGCAAGACTAATCAGGACTAATCCGGCCACCACAATAGCTAATCCCCACTTGCGCAGGGTAAATTTCTTTCTATGCTTATTCAGTGCTTTACTCATCCCACTCATCCTCATCCAAATCTAAGGGTTCGTAAGGTAGCGCAATAAAGAAGGTCGTTCCCTGACCTTCAGTGGACTCCAACCAAATTCGGCCACCAAATTGTTCGATAATTTCCTTTGAAATCGCCAAACCAAGTCCAGTTCCACCTTGCTTTCGAGAACGGGCCTTGTCAACACGGAAAAAGCGATCAAAAACATGTTGCACATCTTTAGCAGGGATTCCTAATCCTTGATCACTAATGCTCAAGACAACTTCATCCTGCTGATCATTCAATTTAGCACTAATAACGCCACCATCTGGTGAATATTTAATGGCGTTATTCATTATATTGTCAATCACCTGAATAAACCGTGAAGGATCTAGCTCAACCCAAATCTCAACATCCGGAATTTCCCGGCGAATCGTATAATGCTTACCCTGACTTTGACCATCATCATTGGCGATAATCATATCAAATCGATTTAACACATAGTTAAAGAGTTCGGCAATATTCACTGTCTCATTTTCGACCCGGCTCGTTCCTGAATCCATTCGAGATAGCTCTAAGAGGTCATTGATCATATGAATCATTCTTGACGTTTCATCTTGTAAAACAGTCAAAAAACTATGGGCTAAAGCTGGATCATCAATGGCTCCCTCTTGCAAGGCATCCACGTAAGATTTGACTGAGGTCAAGGGCGTTCGTAACTCATGAGAAACATTAGAAACAAACTGGCGTCGCTCAACATCTAGTTGATATTGCTCCGTCACATCATGCAAAACAATGACCATTCCAGAAACGAATCCCGAGGCCCGCTGAATCAAACTAAAATACGCTTGTAAGTGTCGTGCTTGCTGGTCATTACTAAAATCAAGATCTAATTCTGAACGTCCCACTACTAAATCACGTAAATTATAGGCTGTTTCAATTTTTAAGATTGATAAAATCGATTTTCCAATCGCTTGATTAGCATCTTCGATATTCAACAATTTAGCCGCCGTCGTATTGATAACTTCAATATTCCCCCGCCGGTCAGTCGCTAGAACCCCATCAGTCATGTATTCTAATACAGAATCCAAGCGACGCCGTTCAAAATCAATTGAATTAGTTGTCCGCTCAATTTGATTTGCTAGGTCATTAACGTTTTCTGCTAACTGCCCAATCTCATCATTAGACCGAATTTCTAAATCACCACCATAATCACCTTGCGCAATGCGGATTGTTCGCCGATTAATCTCACGCAATGGATTAGAAAGACTTCTAGCAATAATAATGGCCATCATAATGCCTAAGGCTACCGCCAAAACAGAAGCGGACAGAAAGATCAGGGAAATGTTATCCAAATTGCGATAAATTGTCTCCAGACTCGCCCTAACTGCTACAACACCCACTACCCGACTTTCCCCATTAACAGTATTAATCAATGGGCGAATAACAAGTTGATAGCGAACACCATCCCGTTCTTCAATTGGGTGTCGATTATACTTGCTAGCCGACAAGGCTGCCCGAATATTTTGGTCAGTATCCTTGCGTCCAACCAAGTCTTGTCGATCAACCTGGCTTGTACCACGAATAACACCCTGCGCATCAATGACCATTACCTCATTGATTGTAGGATTATTGATTGAATTTAAAATGGTATGAATCTTGCTGTCCGCATTCGTTTGATCGCCGTTTGATAATTGTTCAGTTAATGAATCCGTAACGTATGGTTTTAACGTTAATTGGGTTCGCAATTGATTTATACTTTGCCGTTCTAATTGTTTGACAAAAAAAGCCCCTATGACCTCTAGGGTCACCAGCAAAGTCAATGTAAATACTAAAGCGACTTTAAATTGAATTGACGATAACAGCCTTCGCCAATTAATCTTTCTGCGCTTGCTCACCATCTCTATCCTGCCCCTTTAAAAAAGTGAGTGTTTGCTCATTCTGCGCACACTCACTTTATTTCTATGCTTCATCAGCTGCTTTTAAATAATAACCAACGCCTCGTCGCGTCATTAGAATTTGTGGATGCCCCGGTGTTTCTTCAATTTTTTCTCGAATCCGACGAACCGTCACGTCAACCGTGCGTACATCACCAAAATAATCATACCCCCACACGGTTTGTAAAAGATCATCACGCGTCATCACTTGTCCGATATGCTGTGCCAAATGATACAACAGTTCAAACTCACGATGGGTCAATTCAATATCGTTTCCATTCTTAGATACCATATAGGCGTCAGGATGAATGGTCAAAGGCCCCAGCTTGATATCTCCGTTCTCCGCTGGCTCACTACTTGCTACACTGGCAGACTGCCGTCGCAGATTAGCCTTAACTCGCGCTAACAATTCTCGGTTTGAAAATGGCTTGGTAACATAATCATCCGCACCCATTTCTAGACCAAGCACCTTGTCAATTTCAGAATCCTTAGCAGTAACCATAATCACCGGGGTCTGTGATTTGGTGCGAATCTGCCGTAGCACCTCTGTTCCTTCTATTTCAGGTAACATTTGATCCAATAAAACTAGATCAGGTTTCTCATCTTCAAAACTCTCCAGAGCTTCACGGCCATCCATTGCGACCACGACATCATAGCCCTCTTTAGCTAGGTTAAATTTAATAATATCAGATATTGGTTTTTCGTCGTCAACGACTAAAATTTTGGTCATGTTAGTCCTCCCATTAGGTCGGTTTTACGCTTATTATATCATGTTAACAGCCCTTCAGGGTCTATTCTTCCTTTTCTATAATAACACACCTACTTTTTTTGAAAAAAGTATTGCAACCTCCCCTACATAATGGTATAGTATTATCTGTTGTTGAGTTAGCAACAACACATTGTTTGGACAAGTAGCTCAGTTGGTAGAGCAACGGACTCTTAATCCGTGGGTCCAGGGTTCGAGCCCCTGCTTGTCCACTTGTCAGTTTTCTTATTGAAAGATTATTGACACTTGGTTTGGTCGCGTTAGCCCTTTGGCTTTCCACAAAACAAGATGATAGACAACTTAATTTGGACAAGTAGCTCAGTTGGTAGAGCAACGGACTCTTAATCCGTGGGTCCAGGGTTCGAGCCCCTGCTTGTCCACTAGTTAAACACCCTATTATTTAGGGTGTTTTTTGTGTCTTCTGCAAAAGAAGCCTATTCAATTACATTCTTCCTTAACTACAACAGCTTAATTAATAAAAAGAGACTTAACCTTTAAAGGTTAAGTCTCTTTTTTACATATTATTAGTCTTCTGCAACGAAAGGCAAAAGTCCCATGATCCGGGCCCGCTTAATAGCAGTTGTTACCTTACGTTGGTTTTTAGCAGATGTACCTGTCACACGACGAGGCAAAATCTTACCGCGTTCTGAGATAAAACGCTCTAACAAATCTGTATCCTTGTAATCCACATACTCGATATGGTTGGCTGCGATAAAGTCAACCTTCCGACGGCGACGAGGGCCGCCACCACGACGTTGTTGTGCCATGATTGATTCCTCCTAATAGACTGACTGTCATTTTGACAAATAAACTATACTGAGCTTAGAAAGGTAGATCATCATCAGAGATGTCTATCTCTTGACCACCTGCAAAGGGATCATTGGTAGTTGAAGCAGCACTGCCATTAAAGACATTACCTTCACTTGAACTTGGCGTACCAAATGGGTTAGCATTGCCCGCTGGCTTATTTGCAGCATTATTAGCTGGTGCTTGTCCAGCAAAATTATTGCTTGAACCAGTATTGCCAGCACTCCGCCGCCGCTGCTCACTTTCCGATCGGCTCTCTAACAAAGAAAAGTTGTTAACAACTACTTCGGTAACATAAACCCGTTGTCCTTGTTGGTTTTCATAATTACGTGTCTGCAGACGGCCTTCAATACCAACTAATGACCCCTTAGAGGTAAAGTTAGCAAAATTTTCAGCTGCCTTCCGCCAAATTACACAATTAATAAAATCTGCTTCGCGTTCACCGTTTGAATTCGTAAATTGACGATTAACCGCCAAACTAAAGGTACCAACAGCAGCTCCAGAAGTCGTGTACCGCAATTCTACATCACGCGTCAACCGACCCACTAAAACAACATTATTGATCATCGAAGAGTCTCCCTTCTATCCTTGCTCTAAGCTGTACCGATACGCTTGCGAAACTAATTACTTAGCTTCTGGTAGGTCGCGCTTAACAACCATATGACGCAAGATATCTTCAGAGATCTTTGACAAACGGTCAAATTCATCAAGAGCAGCTGAATCGTCAGCAGTGAAGTTTACCACGTGGTAAGTACCCTCGCGGTAACCATCAATTTCATATGCAAAACGGCGTGATGACCAATCCTTTGATTCAACAACCGTCGCACCATTATCCGTCAAAATCTTGTCGAACCGTTCAACCAATGCCTTTTTAGCATCAGCATCCAAGTTTGGGCGGATGATGTACGTTAATTCGTATGCCATTATATATTCCTCCTTTTGGTCTATGGCCAGCTTTTCTACTGGCAAGAAGTCCGGCGGAAGTCCCACCGATACTCACAAATCATTATTCTACACAGTTTTAACGGTTTTAGCAAGGTCCTTTCAAGGTTTTCTACTAACAAAAAAGACGGCCAAGGCCGTCAATTTACTTATCCATGCTCCACATTATTATGGAAACGTTTTTTAAATAGTGGTGATACAGCACGATTTTCATTAATCCGCTTAATTGCTTCGCCAATTAGCCCTGCCGTGCTAACCTGAACAAGCTTTGGAAAACGCTTATCATCAGGCAAATCAATTGAATCAGTCACAATGACCTGCTTAAAAGCTGAATCCTGCAACAATTGCGGTGCGTCACCTGAGAAGACTGCATGTGTTGCTACTACGTACACTTCTTTGGCTCCTTCATCAATTAATTTTTGCGCACCCTGTGAAATGGTTCCACCTGTATCAATCATATCGTCGATCATGATTGCACGCTTGCCTTTAACGTCCCCAATCACGTTCATAATTTTAGCCACATTAGCCTGCGGACGCCGCTTATCAATAATCGCAATCGGTTCCTGCGTCCCCAAAAGCTCAGCTAATGCCCTAGCTCGTGTAACGCCACCATGGTCTGGCGACACAACCACGGTATTGTCATCTGCAATTCCAGATGTTAACAAGTAATCTGCTAATAAGGGTGCACCCGTCATATGGTCCACGGGAATATCAAAAAAGCCTTGGATTTGGGCAGCATGTAAGTCTAAGGCTAACACCCGCGTTGCCCCCGCCAACTGTAGCATATTAGCCACTAATTTGGCTGTAATTGGTTCACGGGAACGTGCCTTTCGATCTTGACGTGCATAACCGTAGTAAGGCATCACAACATTAATCGTACGCGCACTCGCCCGGCGCAAGGCATCAATCGTAATTAACAACTCCATTAGGTTGTCATTAACTGGGGCTGAGGTAGATTGAATCACATACACGTTGTCCCCACGTACTGATTCCTCAATATTAACCTGAATCTCGTTATCGCTAAAGCGTGCCAAGTTGATCTTAGATAGATCAACGCCCACTGCGTCAGCGACTTTTTCGGCTAATGGTTGATTACTTCCCAGTGAAAAAATTTTCAAATGCGTATCCGCATAGGTCGCCATGGCATCCTCCATAAGTCTTATTCGTTTCTCTTAACAACTGTTTTAAGTTTAAACTCTTTTGGACTAGGGTTCAATCGAAAATCCTAGCCAATCCATTATATTTTCTTATCGTGGCAATGAAAAGGTCACCCATTAAAGGTGACCTCTTATTAGTCATGATTAGCTGTTTGTTCATCAAACTTTTGCGCTAACGGCGTCCACGACCAAAATGCCGGCTTGGTTGTTTGCCGGGCCCTTGCAATCCCCATTGCATGTTTAGGCAAGTCATTTGTAATCGTTGACCCTGCAGCCGTAATGGTTTCATCTGCCAAGGTAACTGGTGCAATCAACTTAGTATTTGAACCAATAAAGGCCCGATCACCTACATTAGTATGATACTTATGCAGGCCGTCATAATTAACAAACACTGTTCCAGCACCAATATTAACATCTTCGCCCACGGTAGCATCACCTAGATAAGATAGATGGCCCATCTTTGAATGAGCCCCGAGGATGGCATTCTTTACTTCCACAAAGTTACCAGCATGCGCTCCTTCTGCTAGATGTGCTTTTGGCCGCAAATGTGCGTATGGGCCAACCGTTGCTCCCTCACCCACATAAGCATCTTCCATGTGGCTTGCATCAATTTGAGCAGCATCTTCAACCTGTGTATTAACTAACCGGCTACCCGCTGTAATGGTAACCCTAGCACCAATCTTAGTATGTCCCAGCAAGGACACATTTGGCTCAATAACGGTGTCCTGCCCAATCTGGACATCCTGATCAATATAGGTGTTTACTGGGTCCACTAAGGTAACACCATTAGCCATATGATATTGATTAATCCGTTGACGCATCACCCGATTAGCCTGTGCTAAAGCGATCCGATCATTAACGCCCATTGATTCATCAAAATCAGCCATCTTATAAGCACCAACCGTGTAACCTTGTGTACGCAATATCTCAAGGGTATCTGGCAAATAGTATTCCCCTTGCGCGTTATCATTCGTTACTTCATGGAGACTTTCAAACAGTAACCGGTTATTGAAAACATAGACCCCGGTATTAACCTCCGTCAAAGCCTGTTCAGCTGGGGTAGCATCCTTTTGCTCCACGATACGAATTACATTGCCTAAAGCATCGCGGACAATGCGCCCATAGCCGTATGGATTTGGTGCTTCAGCTGTCAATACGGTAACCGCATTGCCGGCCTTTTCGTGCATTTCAAATAATTTATTAAAGGTCTCTACTGTAAATAAAGGAGCATCCCCAGATGCAATCAAGGTCATACCATCTTGATCGCCAAGTTGATCTTCTGCCATTAAAATGGCATGCCCAGTCCCTAATTGCTCAGCCTGGCGGGCAATGGCGCTTCGCTGGCCAAGTTGCTTAGCTACCTGGTCACCACCGTAACCAACAACTGTCACCACCTGATTAACCCCCGCGGCCAAGGCGGTGTCCAGGACTAGTTCTACCATTGGCTTTCCAGCTACCTGGTGCAACACTTTTGGTAAAGTCGATTTCATCCGTGTTCCCTTACCGGCTGCTAATATCACCACATAACGTTTTGTCATCTTACTTACCATACCTCAATCTATATTTTTTGCTTGACGCGCATGTTTGCATGTCGTCATTTACTTGTCCTAGTCAGTCTCTGGGTGAACAAGATCAACTGGGGTATCCGCACTGTACACTTCAGTTGCATAATTACCCGGCGTTACTTCAATTAAGCCTTGCTCGCCATCAGTATTAACATGCACCAAAGAGGTATATTTAGCGACAACTCGGTTTTCCACCTGACCATCGGCAACAACCGCTACCCCCACTACCTGTCCTTCAAACTCCTTGACTAGCGAGGCCATTCCACGAATCGTCCCCCCAGCTTTCATAAAGTCATCTACAATCAGGACGCGTGACCCCATGGGCAACGACCGGCGAGAAAGTTCCATTTTTTCTAATCTCTGTGACTGACCAGTAACATAATTAACTGACATCGTAGGTCCTTCGGTCACCTTCGTATCATTACGCACAATGACAAAAGGTACATTAAGTTGCTCTGCCACTGCTTGGGCAACTGGTACACCCTTAGTCGCTGCCGTCATCACCGCATCGATTGGTTCACGCAGATACTGGGTAGCAATCAACCGCCCAATGCACCGCAAAAACCAAGGCTGTCCCAACAGGTCCGATAAATAAACATATCCCCCCGGTAGAACACGCGTATCATCATCGATGGCGTTCATTAATGTGGACACAAACTCGGCCGCCTCTTCCTTGAGCATATAGGGTGTAAACCGAGCCCCACCTGCTGCACCAGGGACTGTCTCAAGCAACCCGATGCCACGCTCTTGAAAAGTCCGCTTTAAAATGCTCAGGTCTTCAGAAATCGAAGACTTCGCACTCTCATAGCGATTCGCAAAATACGTCAAAGAAACGAGGGTACGGGGCCGTTCCAATAGGTAATAAGTCATATCAACTAATCGATCACTTCGTCTTGTTTTCATCATTCATTCGCCTCGAACGTTCGGTAATTTTTATAATAATATCTAAATTATATCATATTTGTTCATTTTATTTTTTCTTATCATCTAAAAAGCCGAATTTTAACCTGAAGCTGTTCATCATCCTTATCCCATGCAGTCTTAATTATTGTTATACTAGGCATGTATAGAATAACTTTTCAAGCTGTTCATTCAGCTGGTTCAGCACTCATAATGCTATGAACTAGACGCTAGACATTCGAGGTTTTAAAATTATGGCTATTACCCGTCCTGAACATATTTTAGCAATTGACCAAGGTACCACTGGCACGCGGGTCGTGATTTTTAATGAACATGCCCGTCGAGTCACCTCAACATCTGTACCATTATCGCCCATCGTGCCCCACACCGGTTGGCAAGAACAAAACCCACTTGAAATTTGGGGAAGCACCCAGACGGCAATCGCTGACGCTTTGATTAACTCTGGCATACGTGCCAGTGAAATCAAAGCCATTGGAATTGCCAGTCAACGTGAAACTACCATGATTTGGAACCGTAAAACTGGCCAACCAATCTATAATGCCATTTCTTGGGCCTCCACTCAATCTCAGGGCATCACTAGCCAACTCATCGCTGACGGCTATGCACCCATCATTCGTGAACGTAGTGGCTTGCCAACTAGTCCATACTTTTCAGCCAGTAAAATCCGTTTTATCCTAGACCACGTTCCTGGAGCACAAGCTGATGCAGAAGCTGGTAAATTAGCTTTTGGAACAGTTGATACTTGGTTAACTTGGCAACTGTCAGCTGGTGCCAGCCATGTAACTGATAGTTCCAATGCGGCTCGAACAATGCTCTTTAATATCCATACCCATGACTGGGATCCAGACCTACTGAAAATATTTAATATTCCTAAAGCTCTCTTACCTTCAATTCATAATAGCAGCGAAGTTGTAGCAGAAACGAGTCCCTTACAATTTTTCGGTGCTAATATCCCTATTGCCTCCTTAATTGGTGACCAGAACGCTTCCTTGGTGGGCCAATTAGGTCTTGAACGGGGCAATGTTAAGACCACTTATGGATCTGGGGCTTTTTTGATGATGAATACTGGTCGCCAGCTCGTTCAGTCAAAACATAACCTTATTTCAACGATTGCCTACGAAATTGATAATCAACCCACCTATGCCTTAGATGGCGCTGTCTTCTCAGCTGGATCAGCCCTCCAATGGCTACATGATCGTATGGACTTGATTAATAACCAGGTCGATGCTTGGCATGCAGCTGATGCATCTCAAGACCATGATGATATTTACGTTGTACCCGCCTTTAACGGTCTTGGTGCCCCATACTGGGACCCCAAAGCACGCGGCGCGGTACTTGGCCTAACCTTAGCTAATGATAAAAACGATCTCATTAAGGCTACTCTTCAGTCCATTGCATATAGTACCAGTGATATCCTGACCACGATGGCTGCGGATGCAAATATCACCCCAAAAACATTGATGGCTGACGGTTCAGTATCACGCAACCCTTATCTCATGCAATTCCAAGCCAATATTGCCAATATCCACATTGACCGGGCGATGGACGAAGATGCCACGGCGCTAGGCGCTGCCTTTTTAGCTGGGCTTGCGATTGGTTACTGGCCTGATTTGGCTGCCGTCCGTCACTATGTTTTGACAGGTCGCCAGTTTGAACCTAAATGGGATGCTAAAAAACGAGAGCATCTCCTAGCCGGCTGGCACGCTGCCATTAAGGCAACCCAAGTATTTGGCCAAGCCTAGCATCGTGATTTTTTGCACAAGACTAGTCAAAATGAGACCACGCAACCTTTTCGCCTCCCCTGCTAATGGCTGAAATTATGCACATAAAGATGGCGAAATTGTGAAGAAAAGTTTATAATAAAGCGTGATGTTACCGAGTGTTCTACTTTTAAGGTAACCGCTATCAATTTGGGAAAAACATTTAAAAAAGGAGTTATCATCGTGTCAGCAGAAATTACTACATTGCTTACCTTTTTTGGTGGAACTGGTGATCTTGCTAAGCGCAAGCTCTATCCTTCTACCTATAGCCTTTATAAAAAAGGGTTCTTACAAAACCACTTCGCCATCGTTGGCTCTTCACGGCAAACCTTAACGGATGAAGAATTCCGGCAATTGGTACTAGACTCAATTGCTGAAGAAGCGGATAACTACGAACAAGCACAGGACTTCGTTAGTCACTTCTACTATGTACAAACTGACGTTACTGATCCTAAGGGTTATGCTAAGCTACTTGAATTAAATAATAAGCTAGACGAGCACTATCAATTAAAGGGCAACCGAATTTTCTACATGTCCGTAGCTCCTCGTTTCTTCGGTACCATTGCACGCTACTTGAAGTCTGAAGGCTTGATCACTGATAATGGTGAGTTTAACCGCCTCATGATTGAAAAGCCCTTTGGTTCTTCTTACGAAACAGCCGAAAAACTTCAAAGTGAGTTAGCTGAAGCTTTTGATGATGACCAAATTTACCGCATTGATCATTATCTAGGTAAGGAAATGGTTCAAAATATTGCTCCATTACGTTTTGGTAACCCAATGCTGGATGCCGCTTGGAACAAAGATTATATCGAAAATATTCAAGTTACCTTGTCAGAGGTACTAGGGGTAGAAGGCCGTGCTGGTTACTATGATACTGCTGGTGCGCTTAGAGATATGATTCAAAACCACACTATGCAAATCATTGGTTGGTTAGCTATGGAAAAGCCAACCGACTTCACTGATAAGGCCATTCGGGCTGCCAAGAATGCTGCCTTTAACGCTTTGAAGATTTATTCCCCACAAGAAGTTGCTGAAAACTTTGTTCGTGGTCAATACGGCGCATCTGCTGACGGTTCACAAATTAAGTACTTAGATGAACCTGACGTGCCTGCCGACTCTCAAAACAATACTTATGTGGCTGGTAAGTTGCAATTTGATATGGATCGCTGGCAAGGTGTGCCATTCTATATTCGTTCTGGTAAGCGCTTAGCAGCCAAGGCTACCCGGGTGGATGTTGTCTTTAAGAAGGGCGTTAACATCTTTGGGGTTGGCGGTGAAAAACTAGTAAACCCTGTCCTTTCTATTTTGATTGACCCCGTTGGTAAAATCGAGTTTACTCTTAATGCCAAGGATACGACGTCAGAATTCCAGACCCGGCCTGATACCCTAACTTGGGAGGTTTCCGCTAGTGACAAGGCTATGACTCCTTCACCATACGAGCGCATGTTGCATGATTGCATGAACGGTGATGGTTCAAACTTCGCTGACTGGAATGGTGTATCGGTAGCTTGGAAGTTTGTCGATGCTATCCAAGAGGCTTGGGATCAAAAGCCAGCTACAGATTTCCCTAACTATGTCTCAGGTTCAATGGGACCTAAAGCTGCTGATGAATTACTTGCTAAGGATGGCAATGCTTGGATTTTTAAGGGTTAATCACTAGTAAGTTATAAAAATTAAAAAACAACTCAATGGCACATTGAGTTGTTTTTTATTAGAAAGGACGGTCAATCGTCATGGGACAGCATACACCAACTCCAACTGAACTAACAAATATGATTATGCTTGAGGACCCAAAGACCCAACAGGTGCTAGTGGAAAATCGAAAAAACCCCAACTGGCCGGGCATTACTTTTCCAGGGGGCCACATTGAACCAGGTGAAACCATTACCAATTCTATTATTCGAGAAACGGTTGAAGAAACAGGTTTAACAATTATCCACCCGCAGTTGGTTGGCATCAAAGAATGGCCAATTAACCAAGGTCGCTACCTTGTCTTTCTGTTTAAATGTCATCAATTTTCTGGCCAACTTAAGGCCGGCCGTGAGGGGGAAGTTTTTTGGACAAGTAAAGAAAGCTTGCAAGACGGTACTTATCCTCTCCCACCAACCTTTTTAGAAATGCTACCCGTTTTTGAACAGCCCAACCTAAACGAGCTAGCCCTTATAGACACCGGAGCGTCTGAGTGGACACTTCGATATCAATAACCCTCTATAACTATAAACAATCAAAACCCCTGCAGGCCTGGTGTTCCAGTCGCTCGCAGAGGTTTATCTTATAACATACTAGTCATTAATTATCCTAAAGTGCAGTAAAGTCAATCACCATTCGACCCGTAATCTGATTGCGATGCATAGCTTCAATAACATCATTAATATCACGGAAGTCAGCCCGTTGAACCAAAGGGGTCACCTTACCTTCTGCACCAAACTGGAACGCTTCCTTCAAGTCTTCACGTGTACCTACCAAAGAACCTTTAACTTCGATACCATCCAAAACTGTTTTGACCACGTTTAATTCCATATCACCTTGTGGTAGGGCAACTGCGACCAACTTACCCATTGGCCGTAAGGAAGCAATTGATTGGTCAAAGGCCTGGGTATTCACGGCGGTTACCTGAGCATTATGCACACCACCCACCGTCTCTTGAATAACGGCTGGCACGTCTTCAGTTTTACGATTAACCAGTAATTCAGCACCCATTTCCTTAGCAGCAGCCAATTTGTCCGGATTACCATCAACGGCCACGACATGCGCACCAAAGACATTATGCGCATATTGAATGGCCAAGTTTCCCAAGCCACCAGCACCGACAACTGATACCCACTGGCCAGGCTTTGTTTCCCCAACCTTTAAGGCCTTGTACATCGTTACACCAGCACAAGTCAAAGAAGAAGCTTCCATTGGATCTAGCCCTTCAGGTACCTTGACGGCATATTTAGCATCTACAACGACTTGTTGTGCCATTGCGCCATCTACCGTATAACCAGCATTTAGTACCTTACGACAGAAGGTCTCGTTTCCCGAAATACAGTAATCACAATCACCACAAGCACTGTAAAACCAAGCAATAGAAACACGATCACCAACCTTAAGGTAATCACTAGCCCCTTCGCCTAACTTCGTGACCACCCCAATTCCCTCATGGCCAATTACGCGTCGATACCCAGGGCGTGCATTCAATTCATTTGGATTTCCAAAATCTCCCTTGGCCACATGCAAATCTGTATGGCAGATGCCACAGTACTCAACGTCAACTAGGGCCTCACCAAAACTTAAATCACGTGGTTGCCAGTCTTCAACCAAATCAACAAAACCATCTGGATTCTCGCGTACAACTGCAGCTTTCATGATACTCTCCTTTAAACCAATCTAATTGTGAATTATTTAACAATTAGATTGTAAGCTATTTCCAGTCACTTTGCAAGCGTATTCACAATTTAATCGACCACTATCACACGTTGATTAGCAAAGGAATAAATGAATTTTTTAGGTAGCGGTAGCCCCATCGCAACCAGGGCTTGTGCGTAAACATTCAATTGGCCTGCATATCGCTCGCGTAATATGGCCCCAGCATCGTTACCTATGACATTATCAGTCTTATAATCAAAGAGCCATACGTCGTCACCTACCCAAAAATAACCATCAATGACTCCATGGACTAACACCTTTTCTGCGCCTACAAAACCTTGATAGAGCTGACTTGCTTCCAATAATAGCGAAAAAGGAACCTCACGTTCTAAACTATCTGCATGTGCCACCATCTGTTTGCCCAAGGGGACTGTTTCAAAAAAGGCTACAATTTGATCTACTCGGATCAATGGCGCAACAGCTGCTTCAATCGCATGGTCTGCTACCAAGCGCTGAATAAGGTCTTTAACCTGGTCACTTTTCGGCCTGCCAGCTTGTAAATTCAGGCGTTGCATAACTAAATGCGTAGCTGTTCCAACTGCAGCCGAAGATATACGAGCCTGACCATTCTGCATAAATTTGGGCTGAGCTAAATCTGAATCAACATATCGCAAACCACCTACCTGTGCACTAGGTAATCGCCGATCGGCTTGAATACGACCAGCTTGTAAATCCGGATCCTCAAAAAGGCGTTTTAATTCTGAAACCGACTGGTAGGCTGTCGCCCGGGTCGCAGCTGCATAAGGATAGTCATAGTGTAAAAACTTACGCCAGTCTACACTCACATTCACTATCGGTTGACTTGAGCTAGTTTGTAATGGCTGCTGGTTCGCTTGACTAGCCATTGCGTCTTCAGCTGCCTGCAAAGTGCTCTGGTCCCAGATATGAATGGAAAAATTAAAAGGGGCTTTGGGACTTAACAGCTGCTGATCTTCTATTTTTAGGTCCTCTAAGGTAACATTAGTTGCCGCCAGGGCTTTTTGTGCGTTAGGATGGCGCATCAAAGCTAAGCCAATTAAATCTAAATACGATTTTCCAGCTAAGCGCACCCACTCAGGATACATCCACTCTCTCCCTTGAGCTTGCAGCGACCATACTGTTCTTAATCGCTGCATATTTTTATCGGCCGCCACAATAAATACATTTTGTTCAGCCCGTGTTAAGGCAACATAGAGAACACGTAATTGTTCAGCAAAGGCGGCACGTTGCCGGGCTTCCTTAACCATTTCCTTTTGTAAGGTAGGCAACTGTAAGTGGTGGTCCAAATCAACATAGTCTAATCCTGCCCCAGCCTGTGCGTCCACCAATAAATCACCCGTAACTTCATTATTGGAAACCATTTGCCGATTACTATTTAACAAAAAGACAACTGGGAACTCTAACCCCTTAGCATGATGAATCGTCATTAATCGAACGGTATTTTCGCTTGTATTTGCGTCAGCTGATCCCAAATCCCGATCCTGCTTTTCTAACTCATTCACATAATTAATAAATTGATAGAGACCAACAAAACTAGAACGCTGATAGCGAGCAGCCCGTTGATAAAGCGCATGCAAATTTGCTTGACGTTGCGCCCCAGCCGGTAATCCACCAACATAATCTAACCACCCAGTTCGATTATAGATTTGCCAAATCAAGTCTACGATTTGGTTTTGAACCGCTAATTGATGAAAGGCTGTTAAGTCAGCCATAAAGCGCTGGACTGTAGCTTGTAACCTTAAAACCTGTGCTGCGGATAATCCAGCTTGCTCTAGTTTTTCTAATGGCTGACTAGCAAAGTAGGTCACTGCTTCAAAATAATCACTATGGTCCTGCTGGGCGCGAATAAGGGCCAATCCATTTTCGTCTACGTTATACAGAGGGGATCGTAAAACAGCCGCCAGCGGAATATCCTGATGCGGGTTATCAATAATCTGCAAATAACTCATCATGACCGATATTTCCGTTGTTTGAAAGAAGTTTTCAGCTCCGTCAATGGCGATTGGAATATCTAAGCTACGAAAAATATCTAAAACATCTAAGTTTTGACTCTTAGTGGGCACCAAAATGGTGATATCCCCATAGGTCACCCGACGCCGTTCTTGTCGCTTGCGATCAAATATTTGCCAGTCTGGGTCAGCCACCATCTGTTGGATTTTGTTAGCCATCATTCGAATTTGACCACTGGTTGCAGAATAATCCTGGTCACCTTGACTAAGTCCGCCCGCATGCTCATCCGAATCTTCTTGGTCACTTAAGTAAATTAATAAGTCAGCTTCCTTAGCAATCGAATCTGGGTAATACTGAGCCCCAGCCACTAGTTCTGCCTCATCACGGTAATCCACATCCCCTAAGTCAGCACTCATTAACTGGGCAAAGATATAATTAATAAAGTTAGTCACATTCGGTTGGGAACGAAAGTTTTCCTGTAAGGTAATCACTTCGCTATCAACTTGCTTTGGATATGTTTTTAATTTTTGAGCGAATAACTGTGGATCAGCCTGTCTAAAACGATAAATCGATTGTTTAATATCACCCACCTGAAAGGTATTATCATCCTGCGCAATTGCCGATAAAATCGCCTCCTGTAGTTGATTAGTGTCCTGATACTCATCGACCATAATCTCACTATAATGCTGACGTAATTCCTCAGCCACCCGTGGTTGTTTCACAATGGCTAGAGCAAAATGTTCTAAGTCATTAAAGTCAAGTGTCTTGCGCTGTATCTTCGCTGCCAAGAAGGCAGCCTTAAATTCTACAGTAAACGCAATCAACGTCTTTAATGTTTGTTGACTACCCGTCATAGCCAGGGCTTGCCCAGCTGAATCCAAAGCAAAATAGGCTGTTTTCAGGGCCGCAAAGGCCTTAGTACGTGTATCTCGCTCAGTTTTTATATCCTCCCAGGCAGCCTTCACGATGGGGTCTTTAAAACGGCTGGCTTTAGCCTGTTTATTGCGCGCACTCCCCCATTTGGGTAGGGCGGCTGACAACACCAACTGCCTAAGACTGTCCCAAGAAGAATCGGCTTGATGAATTGCCGTTTGAACCTGTTGAAAAACTGTTAAATCCTCCCAAAGCTGGGCCTGCCGATTCAGGGCCGCCTCTTCATCGGCCGTATCTGGCATTGTGTCTACGGCTTGTTGGGCTAGAGCGACTAATTCATCAATCTTAGCCTTTAAAGATGGCAAAACAGTTTCTTGATAAAAAGGAGTTTGTGCGAAATCATCTGCGGATTCATAGTCCTTTGGTAAACTGGCCAACCAGTCATCGCTATCGGGTCGAGCCATTGCAAAATCAAAGAGTCTAAAAACTGCCTCCTGGAAAGGTTGATCACTTTGACTAGCTGTCTTAAATTGTTCAACCATTTGTCCAAACTGACGATCAGCAGGTACTTTTGCTTCATCAGCTAGATAATGTTGTTCAACCAGATCCGTAAACACCTCTTGCATCATTAAGGTTCGCTCCGCATCATCACTAATTCGGAACTGCGGATCCAAGTCGATGGTGTAATGGTATTGACTAATTAAGCGACGGGCAAATGCATGTAAGGTTGAGATGTTCGCAACATTTAATAGCCGTAATTGTTTTAAAAGATGCCGCCGCTGCGCACCTTGTTCTGTCTGTACAGCTTGTCGAATAGCAGTTTCCAATCGTTCCTTCATTTCGGCCGCTGCAGCTTCTGTAAAGGTAACAATTAAAAACCGATCTACATCCTCCCCGGCCAAGAGCCGCTTTAAGACCCGTTCTACTAACACACGGGTCTTCCCGGATCCTGCCGAGGCTGAAACTAAGATATTTGCCCCACGATCATTAATCGCTGCCTGCTGTGCTGGTGTAAATTCCATAGTGTCTTAGTTCCTTTCTTTGGCATCCCCTTGATTATTTAATTGGGCTAAGATCCTCTGCATGGCCTCCAAGGCCGTCTCACGTTTTTGAGGTAACCCTTTTAAATCATGATAATGATTACCTAATAAGGGATCAAAAAACATCACCGGCTTATAAGGGGTATTCATCAAAGCCGTCTCTTGCGTCCCATTTCGATAAGGCCATAAGGGAAAATCACCAGCTAATATGGCCGCCGCAATCCGTTGCACCTGATATTTGTTGTAATCTTTTAATACAGTTAGCTCATCTTGACTAAAGGTATCATTACCACTTTTACTTAGTGCCCCTGACTTTGTCCGACTAAAGCCGAAAATTGGGGCCTGATTTTCTGGTACTGTAAGTTGGTCCAAAAGGGCATCATCACGTAAAATAATGCCTTGATATTTACCTTGTCCACTTAAAGCTTGGTCTGCCGCTGCCTGCAGATCGGTTAATCCCTTGCCAGCCGGCTTAAGATCTTTAACCTTTAGCCAAGGCGTCTGGGCGTTCCAATAGACAGCTGCGCCAACTGGAGCTGACTGATCTTGTTCTAGTGCTAACCAATAAGTAACTAATTGCAATTCTAAACCTGCTAAAACCTTAGCTAATTCAAATTTACGTTGACTTGATTTATAGTCAACCACAGTCAAGAAAGGGGGCGCCTGGTTATCAACTTTAACCGTGTCATAACGATCAATCTTGCCACGGACTGAAACTGAACCTTGAGGCAGACTATATTTCAAACCAGCTAATCCTTGTTTACCCATCCCAAACGGTAACTCGGTCCCCGCAGTCTGGATACGTTGATTATTTGGTTGCCCCCGCCGCATGGCTTGCAGGGTAGTCGCAACTTGTTGCATTAACTGCTCACTGGTATAACGCATGCGCGCTGAACTATTGAATATATCAAAGGTTGGATCACCACTAGTTAGCACTTGATGTCCCACCTCATCCACCAAGTGGACTAAGTCTGCCACCGTTAAACTGCCTAAAGGTTGACCAGCTTGCATTAGTTGACCAAAAACCCCCTCTAAAATAGCATGCAACAGGGTTCCCCGTTCAGCTGGTGTGAGGGTCATAACTTCTCGTTCTCGTAATTTCAATCCATATTGTAAGAAAAAGGCAAAAGGGTTTTGTGCATAAGTTTGCAGCCTTGACACTGAGGCATATAAATCCTCACCAAAGAGCGTCTTCACTAAACCAGGTTGTAACCTGCTAGGCTGATTGACATAGGTTAAGCTGTTCATCAAGCGTTGTGTCTCTTGGGGCAGCAACTGCGCCACTTGTTGTTGTAACTGTTGCCAAGCAGGACTTAGCGCTACCCGTTCATGTTTAGCAATCCGGTTAACAATCACCAACTGTGCTAACGTACTTTGGGGCGAACCAACAAAAGGTAAGATGGCGTCTGTTTTTGGATCTGGTAAGGCGGCAAAGTGTTCAACAGGCAAATTAAATTGTTTTTGCATGCGTGTTATATAAGTTGAAGCATGTTGCTCCTTATCACCATCCGTCGTTGCATATGACCAAATCAAACTTTGCTGAGCACTCATAAAGGCACTATACATTAGCAATGTTTCCTGAGCCATCTGACGCTCGGCTGTTTCTTGTAAATGACTATCATCAGGTAACCAAGCCGCTAAAGCTGCCCGATCGGTATCGTTAAGCAGCGCTGTATTAGCGCTTGTTGCTGGCAACTGATTTGCTGTCGCACCAAAGACGATCACCGTTTGATAGTCCTGTCCCTGGACAATTCCACTTTCACTTACTCGAACCTGGTCCATAGTAGCTGGAATACCGGTATACTTAGCATTTTCAAAACCAGCCGTTAGAATATCTGCTAGTTGAGTGCGCGTCATCTCATCATGATCGAAAACATCCACAAAATCATCTAATAGTCCCATTAAGGTTCGCCAAACTTGTTCTGGCTGTTGAGCTTCTTCTAAATGATTGGCCTTAACCGCTTCATCACGCCAATTAAGCAAGCGTTGGTCTATCCCTTGATCAATCATAAATTGATAGACTAAACGTGCCATCTCACTTGCATCGTGGCTATTTTCAAGTTGTTTTAGCCAGGGGCCAACTACCTTACTCATTTGTTCATGAATCAACGCTAACTGCTGGTCTTTTTGGACTATTTGCTGCCTAATCTCAAGATCTTCATGATCAGCCATACCTGGATCATAATGCCAAACTTCATCCTTTAGGAACCGTTTGCCCGCAATATTTTTCGCTAGCGCATAATTTTCAGTAATCGCTAACGCTTCCCGATAGTCCTCTATCTCAACCCCCGCAGGAATCAATAATTCTGTTTTTAAGAGCGCTAATACATCTGTTAAGGCATATTTAGGTGCCAGTCCTAGCAAACCTTGTAAAAAAGCGACCAGTGGGTGGTTGTTCATCGACCGGTCTGCATCCATGAAAAAGGGGAGGTCATACTTATTAAAGATGGCTGGCAGGACATTTTCATATGGTCCTAAATCACGGGCCACCAATAGGTAATCTTGGTAACGGCGTTTGCCCAGTGCGACCGCTTGCCGAATCGTACGGGCAATTTGTTCAACTTCCTGATAAAGACTACTCGTTTGCCAAATTTTAAGATTATTTTGATTAATCGACCATTGTTCTTTCGTAACCCCCTGCTGCTCATAATCAATCCAAAATTGTTCAACTGCACGCATTGTATCGGATAGTGGACGTTGCTCTTGAATGGCTTCAATCTCAACTGCCACCCCTTCTGCCTGTGCATAATCACGTAACTGTCTTGCTAATTGCTTTGGTCGATAAAACAGATCGTGATCTTGCACATCCTGTAAACTCGCTGTGCCGCGGTCTGCTGGTAAAGCAATGGTAACGCCCCCGGCTTCGCGAATCAGCACCTCAACTACCCCGCGCTCTGCTTCTGTCATCTGGGCATAACGATTAATGAAGAAGTAATGATGCTGCAAGTCAACCTTATCTGTAGCCAAAAACACCTTCAAAGCGGTTAATAATTCACTATTTAAATACTGCCCTCGGTTCGTTAAATTATCGTCTAAGGCTTGTCCGATTAAGGCTAGATCTTTCAACTTTCGTGCTAGCGTTTGCTCTTCACTTAGGTTATGGGCTATCTCTTTCAGCTTGTTCCAGGTCACTCCACTTTGTTTAACTTCTAACAATTGCTGGGCAAATTGGCTAACAAATCCCTGTTTAGTCAGCATGTTTTGGTAAAGTACTAAGTCATCCTGGTACTCTTTTAAAAGATGCTCAACCAGCATCACCATTGCATTAGTGGATAAGTTGGCCTCATAGTAAAGGGGGTCATTTTGCATATAGTACCAAGACAACCGGCTGAGGGAAAAAACCTGCATGTGCGGAATAGCAATTGCACTTCCCTGGCGATGCATGAGTTTTGCTAACCGATTGATGACATCAATTTCACTTTCAAACTTTATATGGTTAGGTACTAAGTAAAATGTTCGTGCCTTTGGATCCTGTGCCAGGACCTTTTGCATCTTAGTCAAGAGTGCTCCCTCATGATCACTACTTGACTTACCCAATAGAATTTCTAATGCCATGCTGCGCCTCCTAATAGCCACTTTCTCTTATTTTAACAAACTCCCGCTATAATAAAAAAATTCCGGGTTCTTCATACAAAATTCACTAATAACTATTTCCTCTTTTCTATCACACCTAGGCCAAGCATCTTTAATTCACCAGCAATCTGATTAAGAGGCTTAAAATAAAATATTTGCATTTAATCTAACCTATATTCTACAATGCTTACATAAGCTATTTTCATTTATCGATCAATAATAATTTATGACTTTAGTAAGGGATTAGCCCTTAAATGTACTTAATTTAGAACTGTTTTTTGGAATAAGAAGGGACGCCGTGTTATGGACAAGCAAAATAAAAATATCTTAGTTGCTGGTGGAGCTGGCTATATTGGTTCACATATGGTTCAGAAATTACTTGACGAAAATTATAAAGTAACTGTCATTGATAATCTATCAACCGGCCATAAGGAAGCCATTAATCCTGAAGCTATTTTTTATCAAGGAGATACTCGGGATAAACAGTTTTTAGACAGTGTCTTTGCAAAAGAAAATATTAATACAGTGATTCATATGGATGCCTTCTCAATTGTTCCAGAATCAATGAAAGACCCGCTTAAATATTTTGATAATAATGTCATTGGGATGATTAAATTGCTTGAGTCGATGGTAGATAATAACGTCCCTAACATTGTATTTTCTTCAACCGCTGCTACCTTTGGTAATCCTATTAATAATAAGAAAATTGCTGAAACTGACCCTCAAAATCCCATTAACCCATATGGAGAAAGTAAATTAATGATGGAAAGGATTATGAATTGGGTTTCTAAGGCCACCAACATAAATTATGTCGCCTTACGTTATTTTAATGCTAGTGGGGCTCATCCATCAGGCAAAATTGGCGAAGATCATCATCCAGAAACACACTTAATTCCAATTGTTATGCAAACCGCTTATGGACAAAGAAGAACTTTAAAAATATTTGGTGACGATTACAATACAGAAGATGGAACTAATGTCCGTGATTATGTCCACATCGATGATTTAGCAGATGCACATATCCTTGCCCTAAAATACTTAAACGACACTAAGAACAGTGACTCCTTTAACCTAGGCTCGTCTACCGGCTTCTCGGTCAAACAAATTGTAGATGCTGCTAGAAAAGTAACTGGAAAACCAATCGATGCTGAAATAAGCAGTCGACGTCCCGGCGACCCTGATGTACTTGTTGCAGATAGTTCTAAAGCTAAAAAAGTATTAGGATGGACACCAAACTATGATAATGTTGAGGATATTATAGAAACAGCTTGGAATTGGAAGAAAAACAATCCAAATGGCTATCAAGAATAGACTTATGTAAATGTTGACCATCTTCTCATTTGCTGCTATCTATCAAAATAAAGAGGACCTAGTCAACTAGGTCCTCTTTATTTATCTTTGTATGATTTTTTTTATTAATTTGTACATAGCAAACTTTACCGGACGAATAGGGTAATCAAATTCTCCAATCATCTCTTCTGCTTGACCATTAAACTCAGTCTTAAATTTGAATACGCCATCCTTACCGTCAAAATGCCCAGTGATGCCCAAAAAATTGTATAAAGGAATGTTATCTTCGATGCTTTTCTTGAGCATCGTATCCTGCAACAAATATGGTCCATAATAATCTTTATACTGGCCATACATTCCCGAATATAAATATGCCATTTCTTGTGGTTGTTCAATAAAAAGTGCCCCCGCAATAATTTGTTTCTCTATAGGAACATCTCCATTAAATAATTCCTTTACTTTTTCAATCCGCTTAATGTGCTGTTTCTTTTGGTCTTCAAATTCATTATATTGGCGTCTGTTCTTTTTAGTCTCTTTAACTTCTAAACGCTTATCTAACGTTGCCAATCGATCATCTAGCTGTCTAATAACCGTTTCTTCTTCGGAAATATAGTCTTGAAAACTCATTTCTGCAACAATAAAATTAGCATCCTGTCCATAAACATCAAATACTGTTTGATAAAATTGAAGATCCTTATCTTGAAACCCTATTCTATCTGCTGTGTCAGCCGTTAATTTTTTAAAGTCCTTTAATTCATCTCTTTTTAGTCTACGAACATGAACGCCAAACTGTTTGTTCTTCTTTAAGTAGTACTTAACTTTACTATCATAACTTGCTTCTAAATCGTCACTATCCATCCCCTTAATGTTTTTAGAGTACTGCCATCGTAAAGCCCCCTCCGTTACCATACCTTTCTTAAACCCCAAGTGTTGAGCACCAATATGCTCCAGGTTATTCATCACCTGTTCATTTGGCTCGGTAACAGAACCGCCATTATTATCAAACCGCTGGTATACAAGATTTGGTGAAAAACGAATAAATAATCCCTTTTTCTTCAAGGCATATTTTTTTAAAGCACTAAAAAAGTGTGAACTCAATTCTTCGTTACTATAATCTAGTAAAGGTCCATGGTCTATATTGATTATGGTCCCTCCATGAATACTATCAATAGTCACAACAGCACCGGCTACAAGTTTATTTTCTTTTTTTAAGCCTAATATCTCTACCGTACGACCTCTTTGTTTTAATAAATTATATTGTTTAACTGTTTGTGCCATCGACCCTTGCAGATGCTGCTGTTCAAACTCATCCCATTCTTCCACCGTTAATGGAATTAACATATCACATATCATTTTACTAGCAAGCCCTCTCATATCTATTAACAAAACATATAATTAAATAACATCCCAAATGTTATCATATTCTATTTACCAAGTTATACTGAAGGTGAAGGGATCAATATTTACTAATTCGTAAAGTAATTAATAACGAAATTTATCCCTCTACGTGTGGCTTCTAATTAATTTATTCGTATTTTACCTTAATATTTTTAGCCATTTCTTCATTAAAAAGCCCCAAAGACACTTAGTCTTTGAGGCTTTTCATGAAAGATAACAACAATAAATCAATTCTTAATTTAACCAGGAATCCTGTAATTACCCATTTTTTTGCCGCCGATAGTAATAATAAACTGGCAATCCCAAACCAACTAATACCAGTGAGATAAGTACACCTGTAAAGTCTGTAATCAAGGTTGAGCCAAGAACAAAGAGCGCACCACCGATTGCAATCAACGGTACTAAAGGATAAAGCGGCGTTACAAAGAGTACTCCTTTGGTATCTTTTTCCAAAAAATGCGCCTGTTCTTTTTGCTTGCGCAAGATGAAAATACCAAAGAAAGCCGCCGTATAGAAGACCCAAATAGTGAAGATAGCAATGTCCGATAGTCGATCTGCCGAATTAGTAAAGACATTGATAAAGATAGCCATTGCGGCCACCGTAATCGTTGCATAGACGGGTTCTTGGGACCGTTGATTTAAATGGCTTAAATATTTTGGGAACAAGCCATCCTTAGCCATGGCATAGGCCATTCGTGGAAAGGCAATCATTTTACCATTCAACGTGCCCCACATTGACACAATAATTGCGATGCTTAAAGCTCGGCCACCTAAATCACCAAATGCCTGAGTCGCCATCGCAAAGGTCGTATTATTTTGTAAGTGAATAATCTCAGCCGCTGGTAAAGTCCGATACGTTGCATAGGTGACACCAACATAGGCCAAAACAATGGTCGTCAAGCCAAAAATAATTGCCCGCGGCATATCCCGTTCCGGATTCTTTAATTCCTCAGCAATATTCCCCAGTAAAATCCAACCATCATAAGCAAATAACGTCCCCAAAATAGCCATTCCCATGCCACCATGGGCTGATTGGCTAAGCTGGTTAACCGTTTGTCCCAACGCGTTCGTTTGACCAAAGAAAAGGCCATAAACTACTAGAACAATAATTGGAATCAATTTAATTGATGTCGTGATCACCTGAAAAGCTGATGTTACTCGGTTTTCTAAGAGATTTAAACTCATCACTAAGAGCACATAGGCTACGGTAATCCACCGGGCCGTTCCCAAAGACCAACCAAGAAAATTAGCTGTTAAATAGGCGGCATAACCACCAATTGATGCGATAACTGCTGGTGCGTAAACTACTACTTGCATCCAGCCAGTTAAAAAGCCAGCCGTCGGTCCATAAATTGATTCAATATAACTATAAAGGCCCCCCGCCTTAGGCAAACGTGCTGCAACTTCGGCAATTGTTAAACCGGCTGCTAAGGTAATAATGCCACCGAGGGTCCAAGCGAGCAAACCCATGGTTGAGCTACCTGCCTGACCCAAAACACTAGCTTGTTTAAAGAAAACCCCCGAACCAATCACTGTACCAATTACTAACGATAGTCCTGACATCAGACCCATCGAGCGTTTTAATCCTACTGTATCTGCCATCCGCTACTCCCCATTCATGTCTTGCCTTAACAAAAAGTCACCTTCCCACTCATTTAGGGTTGATGACTCACTATTGCTATTTCAATAATCTAAAGATAGACAAACGCTGCCATATCCAATTACTAAGATTATCACAATTTTTCATTAATTGGCAAACATTTTATAACTGGCCTAAATTAAATTAAGCATTTCAGTAAAAAATCACCATATTCAACATCAATGTTCGTTTTTTTATAAGGCAGCCAGCCCCTGACGTAAGTCTTCTTTCAAATCTTCTATATTTTCAATCCCCACTGACAGGCGTACTAATTCATCTTTAATACCATTTGCTAGCCGAATTTCTCGTGGTATAGATGCATGCGTCATCACCGCTGGTACTTCAATCAGTGATTCAACTCCCCCAAGCGACTCCGCTAAGGTAAAGAGCTTTAAATGTTCAACAAAATATTTAGTATCTAGGCCGGGTTGTAAGTCAATCGACATCATCCCACCAAAGCCCCGCATTTGTTTTCGAGCAACTTCATAATCAGCACTTCCCGGTAAACCAGGATAGTAAACGTGGGCAACTTGGTCCTGCTCAGCTAAAAACTTAGCAATTTCTAAGGCATTGTCATTGTGCCGTTCTAGGCGGAGCGCCAATGTTTTAATGGACCGTTGCAATAAAAAGGATTCTTGGGGCGATAAGACTGCACCAACCGATAACTGAATCAATTTGATTTGGTCTGCCAGCTCCTTAGACCGGGTTACAACATACCCCGCAATGACGTCAGAATGACCGCCAATATATTTAGTGCCGGAGGCCAAAACAATATCTGCACCTAGTTCCAAGGGACGTTGGTTATAAGGTGAAGCAAAGGTATTATCAACCACCACTAATTTTCCCGCTGCATGCGCAACATCACTAGCAGCCCGAATATCAGTCACATGCATCAAGGGGTTAGATGGTGTCTCTAAGTAAACCAATTTTGTATTTTCCTGCATGGCTGCCTGAATAGCACTCGTATCGGCCGTATCTACAGCCGTATAAGTGATACCGAGTGGGGCTAAGATTTGGTGAACTAGGCGAAAGGTACCGCCATAAACATCACTAGCTATAATTAAATGATCACCAGCCTTCAGCAGCCCCATCACGGCACTAATTGCTGCCATGCCAGAAGAAAATGCGTACCCATATTGACCATTTTCTAAATTGGCTAGAACAGATTCTAAGGCAAAACGGGTCGGATTTTCACCCCGTGTGTATTCATAGGCTGCTTCCCCTCCCAACTCATATTGATGATAAGTTGACGTTTGATAAATCGGTGGTACTACCGCCCCAGTCAATGGATCCTCTTGGTTGCCACCATGTATAACTTGCGTCTCAATATCCATTAGCTTACCCCCTAGTTAATTACTTTCTTTTTATTAGTATAACAATATTGTCATTTTCTCATTATATTCACAAAAAAGCTAGCCACTTGGTTTAAATGACTAGCTTTTCACTTATTTTTTAACTATTTGTTCTGCCGGTAGATAAGCCGTTAAGTCTACCGTTGGTTTGAGGGGAAAGCGAATAATATTCCGGTCCCCACATTGTTCTTTAATTGGATTTCCAGCTAAGGTAACTGGTCCCAAATAAACATACTCATGCGGCGAGTTTTTCAAAAAGAGATAACAGGCAATTCCCGTTTCATTGGCAGTTAAAAGGGTTCGATTTTGCGCTCGCTGAAGGTCCTGATCGCCCTTTTTTCCCATTCCCATGAAATAAAGATAGTGGCCGTCCCATAAATCAGGACAGTCATTATCATAGCTTCGAGAGATCAATAGCAAGCAATTGTTTTTCAAAGAGCGACGCATCCCACCTTCTGTTGCCACTTGAAAATACGAATGCAAGTCATGATTCGTCATCTGTTCACCAATCGTTAACGTCACCTTCACCGCAGTCACCTCAAATTCTCTACTCTAAGACTAGCTAAATAATTGATTAATGTAGTCATAGTCTGCTAATGTTAAGTCTACTGTTAGGGCCTTAGCATTACTTTTAACCTGGTTAACCTGCTTAGCACCAGGAATAACAACCGTAATCGCTGGGTTTTTCAGGTACCATGCCAGTACAAGTTCCGTTACCGTTACACCATATTTGGTTGCCAATGGCTTTAATTGATCCACCTTGTTAATAATTGTTTCAAAACGAGCACCTGTAAAATCAGGGTTGTCATGACGAATATCATCAGCTGCAAAGGTTGTTTCTTGACTATATTTACCAGTTAATAACCCCGAAGCCAAGGGGAAGAAAGGCACAAATGATATGTCATGCTCCTTTAAGTAAGCAAAACGTTCCGCCTCAGCAGAACGATCCACCAAGTTATATAACTCTTCATCAACATCTACATAGCCATCCTGGTTAGCCTCTGCTAGTTGTTCCATACTCATATTAGAAACACCAATGGCCCGGATTTTACCCGCTTCCTTTAACTCCTGTAGGGCAGCTACTGCTTCATTGAGTGGGGTATGGTCATCGGGAAAGTGAATATAAAAGATATCAAGATAGTCCGTTTGCAACCGTTCTAGACTGTCTGCCACTGCTTGCTTTAAAAAGGCTGGTGAATTATCAATGACCACTTGTCCGTCAGCTAACACTTTTTGAGCACCCTTGGTCGCAATTTGAATCTTTTCTCGATCATAACCTTGAATAGCCTGACCAATCAATCGTTCCGACTGCCCCATGCCATAGGCAAAAGCAGTATCTAACAGTGTAATTCCAGCATCTAAGGCCGCTTTCACCATGGCTACCCCAGTTGCATCATCTAAATTAGGAAATAAGTTATGACCACCAACGGCATTTGTGCCAAGTCCCAATGGCGTCGTGATTACATTTGACTTACCAATCTTAACCTCTGCTGTCATCTCTTCACCCTCCATTTTAATTACTTTCTATCAGTACAAATGTACACCCTTTGTCCCACACAGACAACCCATTGGCCGCCTCCACGAACACTGACAGCCTAGGCCTATTTGTAGTAGTATAAAAGAGCATTCTTTAATAAAGGAGACCATTCCAAATGGCTAGTAAGTATAAAACGGCTGAGTTAGTGGGCGTCGTATTAGAACAAACCAACAGTGGGCGCTATCAGCCTAAAGACCAACCACTAACCCCTACTAGTTTTCATAGTTGGCGTATTGGTAAACATACTCGTGGTCAGTTACTGGAACCCGGACAGCTTTTTTTTAACTGAAAATGGCTTTACCGTTACGTTAGTGGCTGTTAAAGACTTGTCCTTTAGGGAACGCCATCAGTTTGCACCGATTGCTCGTTTTTTAAAAACAACCCTGCCACAGGATCAATTAACCCCTATTGTCAGCGCTTATCAAGCATAAAAAAAGGTCTGATGTCATATGACATCAGACCTTTTTAGTAAAGCCACTTAGTTTGCTTCCAACTCTGCTTTACCCTTTGCCCATTGTTGAATATTAACAACTTCAGCAACGCGGACCTTCTTCTTATAATCATTGCCTACCGGACGACGGCGAGCCCATGAATTATGTGGTTTTTGCATAGCCATAATTAATTTCCTCCGTATAATGTTATCGATAACTCTATCATTATACCGAGTATTGCCCACCAGGTCAACTTCATCTGCCTGTTATGCACAAAATAAAACCGGACCGTTTAAAAAACGATCCGGCTTTTCATTATAACTTACTTTGAAAACTTATTCTTAACGTCATCAACAACGTCGTCTGTCTTCTCTTTTACATCATCAAATACGTCGGCAGCCTTTTCCTTAACGTCGCCAAAAGCCTTCTTAGCGTCGCCCATCAAACCTTGGGCCTTACCCTTAGCTTCGGCTTTTTCGTCACCAGTAACCTTACCAGCAACTTCCTTTACCTTACCAGCAGCTTGATCTTTAGTTCCGTTAACTTTATCTTCTAATGACATCTCTGCCACCTCCTTATTGATATATATCTATCATACCCTATCCTTTTAAAAAACTCTATTCTTATTGAGAAAAATATTGTCAAAAATCAGGGGGTTAAAAGTTAGCATTACTTATGGCATAATATATTTTATATAATATAAAAAGGAGCTAGAAAATGTTTCACAAAATATTCGACCCCTTGTTTTTTAAAAACTACTTTATCAATTTTGTCGGCCTGCTCATTTTTCTGACCGTCATCCGTTGGCTTGTACCAACTAACCCCTTCCTCTTTACCTTCCTGGCTGGGGCCTGGTTTATCGTCATCTTTTTCTTTGACCTTCACCATTTTAAAGCCCTGTTAAGTACAGACTGGCAGTCCTTTAAAGCGGCCAAGGGCAAGATGATTGTCAGTATCATCTGCCTGATGCTTATTTTAGAAGTTGCCGTTATCTGGTCATCACAAGCCTTTCGTTTTTTAGTTCCCACTGCAACTAGCCTGAATACCTATCCTCTTCCGACTAATACACTGGCAGGCGTCCTAACTAGTATTTTTAGTGGTGTCGTGAATTTGATGGTCGCCTTAGTCGAAGAAATTGCTTATCGTTACGTTGGCATGTTCCGCTATCGAAAGGCTGGCATTTGGTTAATCATCATGCTTCTCCTATCCAGCATCCTCTTTGGTTTTTCTCACTTCTACAACTTCAATGGTAGCTTTATCGCAACCGTTCCTTATATGTTGGCTGGCTTAATCCTTGGACTAGCTTACCTGCTGACTAGAAATATTTGGGTCCCTATTATTGGCCATATGTTATTCAACAGTATCGGTTTAATTAGTGGCCTTATCTTGTTGGTACTCTTACCATTTATGTAAAAAAATAACCAACCTATATGGGTTGGTTATTTTTTATTATTCCCCTTAAAAGGGTAGTTTATCAACTAACTTTTTAAACCGATCACCGAAGATATCCGTTCCGACCTGCGTTTTCAAAATAGCCAGACCATAAATCACAACACCAATGCCACCCGCAATTAAAATAATTAATAATTGTGCCCATTTAGTTTGTGGCATAAAGATAGACAAGGTGCCAGTAATTGGGGTCACTACCGCATACATCACCAGACTCCATAAGAGAATAGTCATCAGTGCGTAGTTAAAAGGTAGCCAATTAATATCGTATTGACTCGTTAAATGCTTGATCGCCAGGTAAAGACCAATGGCAAACGCAATCGTTGTTGCTAACAAGGGACCCATCCCAACAAAGATAATCGTTAAGGGAACTTGTAAAATTAATTTAGCCCCTAAAATGATTACTAAGACCCGCAAGGTATAAGCCAACTGTCCCAGGCCTTGATAAAGGGCCAATACAACCATGTAAGCGCCTAAGGCCACTGAGGTAAAACTAGCAAACTGCAATACCAAAACCCCGTTATGAAGGTCGTTCGTATTATAAAAGAGCAAATACAAAGGTTTCGCAATCGCCGCCATCCCTAGCGCTGCAGGAATCATAACTGCGCTTAAGAGCTTCAAGGCATAAGTGATTTGATCACTAATAATTTGCCGATTACCAAGGCTACGCGCACGAGCTAACATGGGCAAAGCCGTTTCAGCCATTCCCACTGCCAAAGATACAACTAACATCGTTAATTTATTTGAATTAAAAGCAAATTGCGAATACATGTCTGTGACCGCATTAGCCGTAAAATGCGTAAAGGTCCGCATGATATTGAAAAACGTATATTGATCCATCACCTGTAATAATGAAATCGCTGAACCAGCTAAAATAACAGGTACCGACTGACGGGCCATTTTTAACAATAGGTTATTCGTATTAATAAGTGGTACCGCTCTAGCAGTTGCTTGCTCCTTTTTAAAGAAGGTGCGCTTTTTAATTAGTGCAACCACTAAGACTGCGATTCCTGCTAAGGCACCCCAGAAGGCAGCAAAAGTTGATTGAACTGTCGCATCAACCCAAGTACCATGACCGGCTACCATAATCCAGTAAGTCATTCCCAGCATATAGGCAACCCGTACAATCTGTTCTATAAATTGCGACAGAGCAGAAGTCCCCATAAACTCATAACCTTGCAAGTACCCACGCAACATCCCTAGGACTGGAATCACAAGGACTGCCGCCGATAAGGAGCGAATAACCAATACAACGTTTGGATCACCTTGTGATAAGGGACCTGCAAAGAGATAAAGAACAGCAGCAGCCAGGAGACCCATTACCCCCCCTAGCTTTAAGGACTGATAAAAAACCTGTTGCACTCGATTAAACTCATGTTTAGCACTATATTCAGCTACCAACCGGGCTAATACATTAGGCAAGCCGGCCGTTGCTATCATTAAAGCAACACTATAAATTTGATATCCTTGCGCATAAAGTGAATTGGCCTGGTTGTAGTAAACATTTCCAATCATAGCGACCCAAGGAATAATATAAAGCGCCCCCAGCAGCCGCGAAGCCAAACTGCCTAAGGTCATCCACATTGAACCACGTAACATCTTGGTTGAATCAGCATTATTGGTTAACTCATCTGGTTGGGCAACCACCTCATCCCCCGTCACGGGATCCACGGTCTCACCGCTTGTTTCTTTGTGCAGTTGTGATAAATTAATCACACTCGTTGCACCTAACCCAGCCGTTTGATCCAAAAAGTCAGATCCAGCAACATAGGTTGGGGGTTGAGGAGCAGTCATCTTAGGTTCTGCCATCTGCCCCTCCTTATCAAAGGAAGGCGTCAGTTTAGCGGAAAAATTGCTAACTTGCTTTTGACTTGTCTGGGCTTCTGCCTGGTCTGCTTTACCAGCAAGGAAAGGATCAGCAACCTCATGAATCTCCAGGGTATGTTCACGGGGCTGATTATTAACCGGCTGCGCTTGCTCTTGTCTAGAATTAGGTTGATTCTCTTTCAGGCCCGGATCGGTCACTGGTGCTACAGATGCTGGACTTACCTGATGGGGCTCCAACTGTTCAGCTACCACGGACTTACTCGTCATCTGGTTGCCAGTTTGATTCTGCTTTCGGGCCGCTAAAATCTCATCTAAGGTTAGTTCCTTATTCATGAGGGCCGTTAATTCATCATACGTTAAATTCTCACGAAAAGGGCCCTGGTCCTCACCATTTCTTGGTGACTGTTTATCATCAGCCATGTTGCACCTTCTCCTTTCCCTTTTTCAATGACGCTACACAGACTCGAACTGTGATCTAAGACTTAGGAGGTCCTTGTTCTATCCTGTTGAACTATAGCGTCAAAAATCCCACAGATACATTACAGTGTTTCATTATACCTGAAAAACACCCTATCTGTGGCACAATTTAATGAATACATAAAGAATACTTGAAAAACCAAGCCAGTCATAAGAAAGGAGCTGGCAAACCAGTCAATCTAATGGTTTTACTAGCTCTCCTTTATTTTTCATTATTTAATTAATATTAAACTACCAAGTTAACTAAGCGACCTGGCACAGCAATTGTCTTCTTAGGCTCACTACCAGCTAAACGTTTTTGAATTGTCTCATCTGCTAAGGCAGCAGCAATCATTTGCTCTCGATCCGCATCTGCTGGAATCGTGATATTTGCCCGCACCTTACCGTTTACTTGTACAACAATGTTAATTTCATCTTCAACTAAGGCCGACTCATCATAACTTGGCCAAGTAGCGTAGGTAATGGAAGCTTCTGGGTGTAAGTAAGACCATAACTCCTCAGTAATATGCGGTGCAATTGGATTAAGTAATTGCAAGAAACCTTCCATGTATCCTACAGGAATACTGTCAGCTTTATAGGCTTCATTAACAAACACCATCATCTGAGAAATTGCGGTATTAAATCGTAACTGTTCATAATTATCTGTTACTTTCTTGACCGTTTCATTATAAATCTTATCTAATTGATGGTCGTTAATTGTGGTCAAATGATCACGTAATTTGTCATCGTCATCAATAAACAGTCGCCAAACGCGGTCTAACCAACGTCGTGAACCGGCCAAACCATCTTCTGACCATGCAATTGACTGCTCCAGCGGTCCCATGAACATCTCATATAGGCGCAAAGTGTCAGCTCCATACTCAGCAACAACATCATCAGGATTCACTACGTTGCCCTTTGACTTAGACATCTTTTCATGGTTCTCACCCAAAATCATGCCCTGGTTGGCTAGATGTTGGAAAGGTTCCTTCGTCGTCACAACACCCAAATCATATAAGACCTTATGCCAGAAACGAGCATAAAGCAGATGCAAAACTGCATGCTCAGCACCACCAACATAAAGATCGACATTTTTCCAATAATCAATGGCTGCCTTTGATACTAATTCCGCCTCATTATGCGGATCCATGTAGCGAAGGTAGTACCATGATGAACCAGCCCACTGAGGCATAGTATTGGTCTCGCGCTTACCTTTACGGCCATTTTCATCAACCACATTGACCCAATCATCAATGTTCACCAGTGGTGACTCCCCAGTTCCAGAAGGCATAATATTATCAACTTCTGGCAGACGAAGAGGTAGTTCATTTTCAGGAACTAAGGTTGTTTGCCCATCTTCCCAATGAATAACCGGGATTGGCTCACCCCAATACCGTTGCCGTGAGAAAATCCAGTCCCGCAAGCGGTAGTTAACTTTTTTCTCACCAACATGGTGATCACTTAACCATTGAAGAACAGTCTCAATCGCTGACTGCTTATCCATGCCATCCAAAAAGTCAGAATGAATATGCTTACCATCGCCCGTATAAGCGGCTTGACTAATATCACCACCGGCAATCACCTGGCGAATAGGTAAATCATATTTTTTGGCAAAGTCATAATCACGTTGATCATGGGCTGGCACAGCCATAACGGCCCCAGTACCGTATGAAGATAGCACATAGTCACCAATCCAAATTGGCAACCGCTCGCCATTAATCGGATTAATCGCATAGGCCCCCGTAAAGACCCCTGACTTATCCTTATTCAAATCGGTTCGCTCAAGATCAGACTTAGTGGCTAAGTCAGCCTTAAACTGCTCAACAGCCGCTCGCTGTCCATCGGTCACAATATCATCTACCAGCGCATATTCAGGAGCCAACACTAAATAAGTTGCTCCAAAAAGCGTATCCGGCCGGGTAGAAAAGACCTCAATCGGCGTTGATTGACCTTCAACCTGGAAGTTAATCGCCGCACCAATCGAACGTCCAATCCAGTGCCGTTGTTGTTCCTTAATCGCTTCAGGCCAATCAAGACCATCCAAGTCATCAATCAACCGATCAGCATAGGCCGTGATTTTTAGAGCCCACTGTCGCATTGGAACACGGTAAACGGGGAAACCACCACGTTCCGTTTTCCCATTAACAATCTCTTCATTGGCAACAACGGTACCCCCATTGTAATCAGGTGCCCAATTTACCATGATCTCATCTTCATAGGCTAAGCCCATTTTATACAATTGCTCAAAAATCCACTGGGTCCACTTATAATAATCTGGATCCGTTGTGTTGACCTCCCGTGACCAGTCATAAGATAGGCCCAAAGCCTTCATTTGGCGCCGGAAATTTTTAATATTTTTGCGGGTTACCTCTTTAGGATCAACCCCCATCTTAATCGCGTATTCCTCAGTTGGTAGACCAAAGGCATCAAACCCCATCGGATGCAAGACATTGTAGCCCTGCATACGCTTCATTCGTGACACAATATCTGTTGCCGTGTAACCCTCTGGATGGCCGACGTGTAGGCCTTGACCCGAAGGAAAGGGAAACATATCCAATGCATAATACTTTTCCTTACTGGTATCCTTAGACGTCTTAAAGGTCTGATGTTCATCCCAGTAGCGTTGCCATTTCTTTTCAATCTCTTGATGATTATATGCCATAATTTGCTAACCTCACTTTAATTGTCTTTACTTTATCAAATAACGACCTCGCTTTCAACGTTCATAGGCCCTTGTCCTCTGCTTTTTAAAGAAGCCTCAAGGTCTGCGGATAAAACACCACTAATATGCTTGCTACCGTATGGTAAACTGTAAGAAAAAGTTCAGGAGGCTTAGCATACATGCGGTCCATACAAAATCTTAGCCATTTAACCGTCGACGCCTACCTTAAAGTAGGGGACTTAGCAATCGATGCGACCATTAAACATGGTGATATTACTCGCTTTTTAGCTAGCCGCGTCGGGGAAGAAGGTAAAGTGCTGGCTTTTTCTGATCAAAAAACCGACATTGATGATGTGGCTACATCACTCTTCTTAAGTGGCTTACATGAACGGGTTGATCTAATTAACCAATCCTTTACTGCTATTCCAAACTATCTTGATCCTAGCCAACCGGTAGGGGCCGCCTTCTTTCAAGTCGATGCAACGCTTCCAATTGTTTCTTTGCTGGCAACCATTAAGCCCTTATTAATGGCCTTAAAGGAAAACGGGCTCTTAGTCTTCTTAGCTGAGCACCCAACTGACTTGGCCCAAGTCAGTGACTATGCTCAAACTCTGCCTACCAAAACCTATGATGTGCAAAGCTATACTGACCTTCTCACCGATTCTTGCGCCCTGCTTATCCAGCGACATTAAAAATTAGGTTTAATACCCTTATTAAGCTGGCTACTAAATACTAAAAACCGGTTAGGTACTTTCTACCTAACCGGTTTTTTATTATTACTTGGCCAATGCCTTTAACAAGGCTTCATTTAATGCTGGAATATCGTCAGGCGTCCGACTGGTAATCAATTGGCCATCAATTACTACCGGTTCATCCTTAATCGTTGCCCCAGCATAATATAGATCGGGTTGCACCGTCTTATATGCCGTCAAGGTCCGACCCTTTACGAGACCAGTTTGAATCATAATCTGTGGGCCATGACAGATAGCCCCCACGATCTTGTCTGACAACATATAATACCGGACAAAGTCGACAAATCGCTCATCAGCCCGTAATTGGTCTGGTGAAAAACCACCTGGGATAAATAGAGCATCAAAGTCAGTCGGCTTAACATCTGCAATTCCTTCATCAATTGGAATTGCTAACCCATGCTTACCCTTAACAGTTGTGCCTTTTTCAAAGCCGATTGTAACGACTTCATGTCCAGCCTCCTGTAAGGCTGCTACTGGATCAGAAAATTCGGCATCTTCTACTAAATCGGTCACGATTACAGCTACTTTAGCCATTTGATCCCTCCTTTATTATCGTCCACTTACTATTTGTTACTAACCTTAGAGTAACATAATTGCCACCATAGAGCAAAAGACACCCTGCTTAGTTAAGCAGGGTGTCTTTTAAGTTATTTTAATTTGCTTTAGGTACCAAAACAGCTACCGTCTCGACATGGGCAGTTTGGGGAAACTGGTCAAGTGGCTGTACTTCGCCCTTGAGGGTAAATCCTCGGTCAAGTAAATAGCGAATATCGCGAGCCATCGTTTTAGGGTTACACGAAATATAAACAAAGCGGTCCGGCTTCATAGCACAAACAGCATCTAATAAAGCCTCTGTTAATCCTGGTCGCGGTGGATCAACAAAAATTACGTTTGGTTTAACCCCCGCTGCTAGCCATGCAACCATCTGTTTAGGTGCATCAGCCGTTACAAATTCCGCATTGGTGATTCCGTTTTGCTTAACATTCCGATTGGCATCTTCAACCGCACGGGCAATCACTTCTACTCCCAAAACTTGCTTAACTTGGTTAGCCACCGTTAGTCCGATTGTCCCAATTCCCGAATAGGCATCAATCACTGTATCAGCTTGGGTCAATTCGGCCTTTTTGGCCGCTAATGCATACAGCACTTCTGTTGTTTGCGGATTGACTTGATAAAAAGAATTAGGCCCAATCACAAAATTGATTCCTAAAAGCCGATCATGAATCGCATCGGCCCCCCACAAAACACGATTTTCACCAGACAACATCACATGCAGATTACGTGGGTTAACATTCAAAATCACACTCTTGATATTTGGAACTGACGCAGCAATTTCAGCCGCTATGGCACCTTCATCTTTTAAAGTTGCAGTTTGGGTTACGAGTACGACCATTACCTCATGGCTATAATAGCCACGTCGAACCATGATGTAGCGCATTTCTCCCTGCCCTGTGTCATCAGAAAACAAAGACACTTGATGGTTAGCTAGAATATCACGCACGCTGGCAATGACTTGATCGATAACCGGATCGTTCACAAAATAGTCATCTAAGGGAACAACGGTATTTCGCGTTCCTCGTTTAATAAAGCCAGTTACCAACTGTTCATCCTGATAAGCCAATGGTACCACGGTCTTATTTCGATAGTGATGCGGAACTGCCATACCAATAGTCGGTGTAACAGTGGCCCGGATACCCGCCTGGGTAAAGATCTCCGCCACCTGCCGCTGTTTTAATTCTAATTGTGCTGGATAAGCTAAGTTGATATAAGGGGCAATCCCCGTCGTCAGTATGTCAGTTCGACCACTATCAAGGCGATCAGGACTTGGCTGTTCAACTTTTACAAGTTGGGCCCGTGCGAACTGGCGATTAATCTGACTAATCCGACCGGTCACTACCTCACCAGGAAAGGCATTTTCCAAATGAATTGGGTAACCCTTAACCTGCCCAATCGCCTGTCCTCCATATTCAACCCGCTCAATTTTAAGTGTTACCTCTTCCCCTAACTTCACGGGAATGTGTACCTTTGGTCTCATTTTATCACCCATTTTAAACTCGTACCCGTCACCCATTTTGTTTGGGCGTCCCAACCTAAAACTACCAATAAAGGCAGTGCATCCAACTTCGTCACTGACGGCTACTGGAAATAGGCCTGCAAGGCATCAACCTTATCTAGTCGCTCCCATGGCAAATCTAATTCTGGACGTCCAAAATGACCATAAGCAGCCACTTGTTCATACCGTGGTTTACGCAAATCCAATTCCTTAATAATACCAGCTGGTCGCAAGTCAAAAATGGTGCGGATAGCGGCCACCAAGTCTTCCTCAGCTACCTTACCTGTGCCAAAGGTATTAACATTAATGGATACTGGCGCTGCCACACCAATAGCATAAGCGACTTGGACTTCAACCTGATCAGCTAAACCAGCTGCTACAATATTCTTAGCAATATGCCGAGTAGCGTAGGCAGCCGAGCGGTCAACCTTCGTCGCATCCTTACCTGAAAAGGCACCACCACCATGACGGGCGTAACCTCCGTAGGTATCAACCATCAATTTACGACCAGTCATCCCGGCATCACCCTTAGGACCCCCGATTACAAAGCGGCCCGTTGGATTAATGTAATACCGTGTCTCATCATCGACTAAGTCAGCTGGCAACACTTGATCAATAATCTGTTCTCGCACTTCCTGTCTCAACTGTGTCAATGAGACTGTATCACGGTGCTGTGTTGATAAAACGACAGTATCAATCCGCTTGGCCCGATCTTGATCATCCAATTCAACAGTAACCTGAGCCTTTGCATCAGGCAACAGATACGAAAGTTCCCCTGACCTACGTACAGCAGCCTGCTTTTTCACTAACTTATGTGATAGTACCAACGACAAGGGTAGGTATTCATCCGTCTCATTGGTAGCATAACCAAACATCAAGCCTTGATCACCAGCACCGATTTCATCAAGCGGATCGTGTCCGCCAGCTTCACGTTGTTCAATCGCTTGGTCAACCCCCTGAGCAATATCAGGTGATTGTTCATCAATTGTTATGCCGACATGGACATCATCAGCTAAGAATCCAGCATCTGGGTCATCATAGCCTATCCGTGCCAACGTTTCACGGACAATTTGATTAATGTTAACATAGGCAGTCGTTGTCATTTCACCAAAGACATTCACATAACCGGTCGTAACCGAGGTTTCAATTGCAGTCCGTGCATTTGGATCTTGTTTTAAAACAGCATCTAAAATGGCATCTGATATTTGGTCTGACACCTTATCAGGATGTCCCTCTGATACTGATTCTGACGTAAATAATTTCTTTTCTGTCATCGCTTAAAACTCCTTTATTAACTAAATAAATAACCCCAACATACCAAATAGGCGGCATGTCGGGGTTCGATATGCGCCTATCTGCTAGAAGTTACCACATCGCCACATCGGGTACGCTGGTGTCAGATCATCGGGTCTAGTCCCTCGCTGAGCTCTTGATAGGTTTATCAGAGTTATTTTTCTTAATTTGCTACAGTTTTACATTTTACAGCTTATACCCATGCCATGCAAGCACGACTTAATCCAAGGCCACTGAATCATAATGTGTCTGTATATCAGCCAATTGATGATTTTTTAACCAATCAGCAAAATTAACCGTTAATGGTTTAACATTTTTACCATTTACCGTATACCGACCCGTAGCTAGGGTTGCCTTTTTAGTTAACTGATAAACATAACTGACTGTCTCTTGATTGTGATTAGTAAAGGTCAACGTTCGTACGTTACCCTTAATCTTTGCGCCAATCGCCGTAATATCTTTTGCCTGCCAGTGCTCTTGTTGGACGATAACATCCGTTAAAATATAAGCCTGATCAATCCGGCTAAGGTCGCCTGCTTTTAATTGCTGGGTAGAAGAGGCACTGGTCGCATCCGCTTGCTTTTTTTCACTAACTGCTTTGACTGAAGATGCACTCAACGCCTGCGCTTGCTCGTTATCACTAACCGTCATACTCGTTTCCGGTCCCGTTTTCTTCAGGTGTTGATAATGATTAGCTAATGATACACCCAAGCCAAGCACTAATACCAAAGCTAGACACGCTACCCCAACTTTGCCGCTCCAAGCTTTATACCTATCAGATGCCGGCTTATGTTGCCGACCTTGATGCTGATTCTTTAGCAAGTTTAACCCGTCATGCTGGCGGTCTTGGCTTTGCACTTTTTTAGCTGTCTGTGTTTCAAGCGGGAGATCTTCAAAATGACGTGCCATAGCTGCCTGATATTCATCACGCTTTGGTAGCCGACCATGTTCAGCACGAAATTTTTCTTCCCATTCGGTCCCAGTCATACTCTTTCCTCCAAGTTGCCTAGAAGTCTTCATCAAACTATTATAGCCCAAAGTTAGCCAATCGTGGGAAAATTAACAAAAAACCCACATACGTAATACGTATGTGGGTCACTCCCTAAAATGAGTAGGAAGAGTTGCTGACTAAATTGGGAAACAACTTAGCCAAATTTAGGAGTAGGAGTACAGTTTATGAAACTGCAAAATGTGAGTAGTATTTTTGCTTGGGGGATTGAAAGGGCTATTCCCTTTCAACAATTACTATAATAAAGCGACCATCTTAAAGTAATGATAAAATTACAGTAAACGAAACTTAAACTAGCCCTTTTAGCATTAGCGGGTAAAGTCACCATAGCCTAACGCATGCTGGGCAGCTAAATTAAGTACATTCCACTGGCGATCAAAACCAGGTTGGAAGAAGAAGTCTGCTTCAGCTAGATCTTCGATTGTCATCCGTTGGCTAATGGCCAGGGACAAGACACTACCTAACTGGGTCACATCGTACTGGTCTGCCAATACCGCTCCCCCTAAAAGAGTGTGCTCAATTGGTGCGTAAACAAGGTTGACCATTACTTGACCGTTACCAGCCGCTGAACTGACATAATAGGGCCGTCGTTGATCCACATAGTTACTTATCTCTACTGCAAGGCCTGCCCGCTGGGCTGTAACTTCATTCAAGCCAGCCGTCGCAAACTGATAATTTAAAATTGACAAGGCTGAAGTTCCCACCACCCCTTTAAAGGGTCGTTTGTTAGCTAAACCGTTCATCGTCTGCACAACATATTGAGCTTCCCTACGTGCAGTGGTAGCCAAAGCAATTGGCATAGGCTGACCAGCTGGAATCGAATAAGGTAAGATGGCATCACCAATTGCGTAAACATCTGGCAAATTAGTTTGCAAGTAAGGATCTGTTTTAATCCATCCCCGTTTATCTAAGGCCACCTGACCTGCCAACCATTCAGTACTTGGTTTAACACCGATGGCTTCCACTACCAAGTCCGTTTCATAAGTGCCTTGGTCAGTTCGTACCTGCTTAACCTGGCCTTTTGAACCTTGATAAGCCTGCACAAATTCACCTGTATGAATGGCGACCCCATGCTCAACCAAACGTTTCGTAATTAAATCGGTCATTGGCTGATTCAAATAAGCAGCTAACACCCTAGGCAAGGTATCAATTAAGGTTACCTTCTTCCCCGCTTGAAGAAAGCTTTCTACCGCTTCAATGCCAATGTACCCGGCCCCAACAATGGTCACCTCTTTCACTGTTGGATCAGTCAACTTAGCCTTTAATTTTCTTGCCCAATCGTAACCGCGCATCAAATAAATATTGCCTAATTCAGCTCCTGGGACTGGCAGTCGAGCTGGCGTTACCCCAGAACTAATAATTAATTTATCATAAGGGACCTGTTCTTCTTCATGAGTCTTGGTATGAAAGACCGTTACCTCATGTTGGTCATCATTAATTGCCCTGACCTGGGCATTGTTTTCTACATGTCCTCCGAGCACGGTTATATCCTCAGGTTTAAAGTTACGAATTGTGTTAGGATCTTTTACTTGATTCGTTAAATAAAGTTCCATTCCACAGGACATAAAGGATACAAATTCATCCTGCTCAAATATGGTGACTTCTGCTGTTGGATCCTGGGTTAAGAGTTCTAAGGCCGCCTCGTGGCCACCATGTGATGCACCTACAATGACATAACGCATCTTTCACTACCTCCTCGGTTAAAAAGCACTTTCTACCATCCCAGGGTGTTTGACTTTTCCTTCATCATTAGCACCCTCTTAATTGTAACGCTTAGCCACCAGGCTATCAAAAAAGCACCTCACCAAATCGTGAAGTGCTTTTCATTTGCTACTAACTAGATAAACATGTTTAAGAGTAAGACCATTAACAAACCAACAATGGCGATAATTGTCTCTAACACCGTCCAGATCATCAAGGTTTGCTTAACATCTAAGTCAAAGTATTCCTTAAACATCCAGAAACCAGCATCGTTAACATGTGATGCAGCTAAGGAACCAGCTCCGATTACCAAAACCATCAACGCCGGATTGACACCGGCAGCCGCCATTAAAGGCTGCACTAAGCCAGCTGCCGTCAAGGCTGCTACCGTAGCTGAACCCAAGGCCACCCGCAAAATAACGGTAATCACCCAAGCCAAGATAAGTGGTGAAAGTGAAGAATGCGCAAATATTTGCGAAATTTCTTGTGAAATACCACCATCAATCAAAATTTGCTTAAAGGCGGCCCCACCACCAATGATGAGCAAAAGCATCGCAATCGACTTAACTGACTCTTCAATCGTCGTTGCAATTTGCTTGGTCGACTTGTGTTGCAACCAACCCATGGACCATAAGGCAAAGAGCAAGGAAATAATCATAGCACCAACAGGATTACCAATCATCGTAATAAAGGCATCCAATCCCTGGGGCTTTTTAAATGGCTCTCCATTGTTCGTAAAGACCGTATAAAGCGTTGTAATCCCCATTAAGATGACTGGGAATAAACTGGTTAACATGGAAAGACCAAAGGATGGCGTTTCATCAAGCTTGAATGTCTTAACCTCACCAAAGGCACTGAGCTTCTTTTTAACAACGAATGCATCAGGCGCAAATTTTTGGGCCAACTTCGTAAAGACCGGACCAGCAATAATTGCAGCCGGTATAGCCACAATCAATCCATACATCAAAACATGACCGGGATTAGCTCCTAAGACACCCGCAATTGCAGTTGGTGCAGGGTGGGGAGGTAAGAAACCATGGGTCACAGACAGCGCAGCAGCCATTGGAATCCCTAGGTATAGTAGGGGCACATTAACTTCAAGCGCAATTGCAAAGACGATTGGAATCAAGATGACCATGCCAACTTCAAAGAATAAAGCAATTCCCAAAATAAAGGCGGCTACCATCACGGCTGCTTGCACAAAACGCTTACCAAACAAATTAATCAGGGTATGCGCAATCCGATAAGCACCACCAGAATCCGATACTAAGCGTCCTAGCATAGCTCCAAAACCAAAGACAATGGCCAACTCACCCAGCGAACCGCCAATTCCCTCTTGAATGGAAACCGGAATTTGAGCAAAATTCATTCCTAGGCCCAGGCCAACTGCCACTGATGTGAAAATTAAAGCGATAAATGTATTCAATTTAACCTTGATAATTAAGAATAGCAGTAGTGCAATTCCCAAAAATAATACTAATAACGATTGCATAAGGTTCTCCTCGAAAAAATTAATAATTAACTACCTGAATTAGTATAACTTATTTTTTATCCATTTGAAAGCGTTTTCGGTAAGCGGTTTCAAATTAGTGCAACAAAAAAGCCCTGGTTGGGAGACCAGAGCTTTTTCGGATCAAGACACACTTGGGAAAATGTGTCGATCTATTTCCAGCTATTGGGAAAAGCTGAAATTGGAGTAGGTTCGCAGTTGGGAAAACTGCGTAATATGAGTAGTGTATGTTGCTATATGGGATATCAGGAGAGACCTACCCTCCTGACAATTCTTATAGTAAGGCCTATATCTTAAAGAAACAATAAAAATGTGGAGTTTTTTATTATTTTCAGCATATTTTTATCCTAGTAAATCGTTTAAAGTAACGGTTAACCTTTCACAAAACATACTTATAACATCTCTTAAAATGGCCAATGGATGATAATGGTCTGGACGTCATCCGACTAGATTAACTAAACTGCAATTTGCTGACCAGGGTTTACCTGAATTTGTGAAGATTGACTAGGGACTGTTGCCTCTGGATCTTCACTATCTGCTTGACTACCAACAATCCGCCGAAAATTATCAGCTAAGTCTTGATTTGCCGTATCGGTAAAATGAACCTTACCATCCGGCATCCCCTGATTTTGTTGCGTAATTAAGACATGTGGTTGTTCGTCTTCAAAACCAAACAAGTATAAATGACCATTCATTTGTGCCTGTTGAATATCAGAATAAATGGCCACCACATTAAAATCAGCTGCCCCTCTACCATTTTTAGATGTATCGACGGACAAAGAACGTCCAGAGACGTTAATCGCCTGCTTAGCAAAGTCGTCTGGATAAGAAACACCATAAAAATTCAAACGACCAGCCCCGCTCTCTGGGTAATAACGTTGATAATGTTGCCCCATGGCTAGCTGCCAACGTTGGATGTAACTATTCAATTGCGCATCCTTCTCTTCATTCCACAAAGCCGGTTGAGTTTGTTTAGCTTTCTCCGAGTGCTTTTTTGCATGGTCTTTTGGTTGACTCGACTTTGTCTTTTCTGACGTGACAACTTTAACGGACTCACTTTCAGCCTTAGTATGATGTAAACTAGCCGTCTTTAAGTTCGGTTGTACCACTAATACTGCTAACATAATCACTACTAACACAGTTCCTAAGGGAAGGAGCACTTTCTTTCGCTCCCGTTGCGCCCGTACACGAGCATGACGCCGTGCCTGCCGCGTTGGTTGATCTTTCATTACTTGCCCCCTTCTCATGAGTTATTTCTTATCTATAGCTAACCTAACAAATTTACATCAAGCTAGTCTTAAGATTTATCCGTCCGTTTAAATACAAAACGGTGATAACGACGGTAATGAAAATACATTTCAGAAATCAACTGTGAACAAACATAGCCAATCGCAATGGCCCCAGATATAATTACCACATCAAAAAGCTTATCCAAGCCTAGCACGGTCCGCCCATCTAACAACAGCGTTAACGCTTGATAGGCTGATGCCCCCGGCACCAAAGGTACTAAACCGGGAATATTAAAAATGGTCACTGGCATATGCTTAATCTGTGAGAATATTAAGCCCAGTAAACCAACTACTAAACCAGCGGCAAAATTTGCAAAAATACTATCAATTCCCGCCTTCATAATTAACCAGTACGTCATCCAACCTAACATTCCTGATAGGCCAGCTAAATTTAAGGCATTTCGGGGCACGTTGATAAACAGGCCAAAGGCTACGGTAGCTAAATAACTAAAGACAACTTGTATGATAATATTCATGTTAGTCACCCCTTCATAGCTTCAGACTTAAAACAAAGGCTATCGCCGCCGCAATCGAACACATAATGACCATCGCCTCAAAAGCCCGTTCCGTACCTGCAATTAGATTGCCTTCAATCAAGTCTCGCAAAGCATTGGTAAGCGGCAATCCTGGCACCAATGGCATCACTGCTCCGATTAAGACGTTATTAATGTTACTCCCTAACCCCATTCGCACCCCAAGCACCGTCACCAGGGCTAATGTTAATGAGGCTGTAAACTCCTGAGCGATTCTGATTCGTGATACCCGGCCCAAGAGTTCAGCTACTGTATATCCGATTGCACTGGCTATAAAGGTTAAGGGCATATCAACCCAGTCATGAGTTTGCGTAAAGATAATCATTAAAAACATACCCTGCAGTCCTGCTCCCAAGATACGTAACCACAAAGGAAAGTTGGGCAGATTCCGGTCAAGATGGCTTAATTGCCGCCTGAGTTCAAGCAAGGTTAATTCTTGCGCTTGAAAGGAGCGCGAAAAGCGATTCACTAAATTAATCTTTTCCATATCAATGCCCCGCTTATTAATCTGACTAAAACGGGTGACATCGGCCCCATTGAGGGTAATCAAGACCCCCGTAATGGTGGCAAAAATTTGACAATCTTCACCGGTTGCCGTCTTAACAATGCGCCGCATCGTATCCTCGACTCGATAAATCTCAGAGCCACCTTCAATCATAATGCGGCCAGCTAAAAGGGCAGTATCAATTACTAAATTTTGATCCCTCACAAGCATTCTCTTTTCTAAATTTACACGGCACGCAACCGTTTTGCACCTATCCACTTGCTCTTAATTTACAAGCTTCATTTCTAATAAGCAATCCTTTTTTGAATAAATGAAAAAGGTTAATTAGGGTGGCAACCACCCTAATTAACCTTAAAATATGCCGTCGGTGGGAATCGAACCCACACTCCCGATAAAGGGAACTGGATTTTGAGTCCAGCGCGTCTACCAGTTCCGCCACAACGGCATACTTCATTTTAAGTACTCTAACGATGAAACAGTGTTTCAAGGGCGGATGATGGGACTCGAACCCACGCATGCCGGAACCACAAACCGGTGTGTTAACCAACTTCACCACATCCGCCATGAAAAATTAAACAAGCAGGGGTAGAGGGAGTCGAACCCCCACCGACGGTTTTGGAGACCGTTGTTCTACCATTAAACTATACCCCTATCATAATCCCAGTCTAAAACTGGAATTAACAATGGCGCGAGGCGGAATCGAACCGTCGACACTACGAGCTTCAATCGTATGCTCTACCAACTGAGCTATCGCGCCAAAATGAAAAACGGTCACAACGGGGCTCGAACCCGTGATCTCCTGCGTGACAGGCAGGCGTCCTAACCAGCTAGACCATGCGACCAATGGACGTTACAGGGATCGAACCTGTGACCCCCTGCTTGTAAGGCAGGTGCTCTCCCAGCTGAGCTAAACGTCCAGTACCTTGCTTAAATAATGTCTTAGCAACAAGAGTTATTATACATAGCCTCAAGCAACATTGCAAGTCTTTTTATTCAAATTACTTTTACCTTGCTTTTAATTGCATCCCGAGCTGCTTTCCTTTATAATAGTGTGGTTAGTGATAGTGGTGGTGTAGCCAAGTGGTAAGGCAATGGTCTGCAAAACCGTGATCGCGGGTCCGACTCCCGTCACCACCTTCTAAAAAGCCGGGGTTGATTAAAAATCAACCCCGGCTTTTTGCTTTTTATTAATTAGTCTTCGTTAGCAAAAACAACCTGTCCATTCACAAAATCTTCAATTCTAGCCAGTGATTCAACCCGGACGTTCGCTTCATTAAGCAGTTGCCGACCCTTTTGAAAGGTTTTTTCAATAACAATCCCTGCGCCAACTAAGTTCGCCCCGGCAGCAGTGATAATCTCCATCATTCCTTGGGCCGCCTGTCCATTAGCCAAAAAATCATCAATAATTAAAACCGAATCCTTAGGCTGAATGAAGCGCTTATCGACAATAATGTGATTAGTTTCTTGTTTAGTGAAGGAATAGACATCCGCTGTATAATTGTCAGCTGATAACGTTATGGATTTACGCTTCCTAGCAAAGACCATTGGTACATCCAAATCCAAGGCCGTAAAGACGGCCGGCGCAATGCCAGATGATTCTACAGTCAAGACCTTGGTAACCCCGGCATCAGCAAAGCGCATGGCAAATTCATGTCCTAAGGCCACCATTAGTTTAGGATCAACCTGATGATTTAAAAAATTATCCACCTTTAAAACATCAGTACCTAAAACACGCCCTTCTCGTCGAATCCGTTCCTCTAACTCCCGCATCTTACTCCTCCTCCTTTGTCTTTGGTAACACAATATTTAAGGTAACCGCTAAAATTGAGGTCACCACGACGGCGTTTTCAATCACCAGTCGGATTAAATTAGGTAAATGTTGAAAAATTTGTGGATACACCGTGACACCAATTCCAGCACCAATTGATAAAGCTGCAATCATTAAGTTGCGATCCTTAGTAAAGTCAACCTGGTGTAAAATGGTCACCCCTTGAATACCAATCGTACCAAACAAAACCAGCATGGCCCCACCTAGAACCGAGCTAGGAATAATGGTTGCCAAAGCACCTACTTTGGGCAATAAACCAATCAAAAGTAACATGCAGGCTGCATAATAGACTGGTCGTTTTGACTTAACTCCAGACAAGCGTACTACCCCAACATTTTGTGAAAAAGTTGAATACGGGAAAGTGCTAAATAATCCAGATAAAATAACAGCCAATCCTTCAGATCGGTAGCCACGGGCCAAATCCTGCTCATCTAAGTGCTTACCAGTCAAGTCAGCTAAGGCAAAATAAACTCCAGTCGATTCAATCAACGAGGTAATGGCGACAACACACATGGTAATAATAGCTGATATATGAAATTCCGGCACCCCCATTAAGAAAGGTTTTGGAAACTGAAACCAAGAAGCCTCCACTACTGGCGTCAATGAAACCACACCCAAACAAGCAGCAAAGATGGTCCCGACAATAATCCCAATTAAAACGGCCACCGCCTTAGTAAATCCTTTAGCCCAAATTGACAAGGCCACAATAACAACAATCGTCACTAAGGCAATCCACAAGTTAGTCAAACTACCAAACGTTGACGCCTTAACATCGCCTCCGCCAATATTTTGTACCCCAACTGGAATCAAGGCAAACCCAATAATGGTAATCAAAGACCCGGTAACCACGGGCGGAAAATAAGCGCGTAACTTAGCAAAAAGCCCGGCAATTAAAAAAACAAAAATTCCGGCACCAATTGTTGCACCATACATGGCACCAATGCCCAACGTATTCCCAATATTTACCAGGGGCGTCACCGATTGAATAGCCGATCCCAACACCACTGGCAGACCAATCCCGGTAAACCGAGTCGTCTTCAGCTGTAACAAGGTACCAATACCGGTCATAAAAATATCCGCTGAAATTAAGACCGCCATCTGCTGGGCAGAAAAATGCAGTGCCGTTCCAATCAATAGAGGCACTAAAACGCCTCCAGAGTACATAGCTAAAACATGTTGCAAACCTAAAACCATTTCTTGTAGTCGGTTAGGCTGTTTGGCCGAAATCATCACAATCCTCCATTTTGTTAGCGTACCCTGCAGCAAACTGGAAAATAATGTGAAAAAGGACCCACTATGCAATATGCAGAATGGGCCCTTTGACACACCTGTAGTAGTCCGTGTCTCGGGACACGGGTAGAAACTTATTGGCCATTCTCCAATGATTATACGTACAGGGGTACTATTCAATTTTTTAATAGTATAGCATATTTTTCGCCTTTTGTACTATCTTATAGCAAAAACATGTTATTTTGTTCGTCTTTATTGCACCTTTGCAACTGCCCACTTCTTCTTACCACGCTTAACAATCACATACTGACCGTCATACGCCGCACTTGGGTTAACCACCGCCTCAACATCTTTAATCTGTTCTCCATTAACCCGAATAGCACCGTTTGACACTGCTTCGCGCGCACGCGTCTTGGATTTCTCTAACCCTGCCGCAACAACTAAGTCTAAAATGCCAATCTCGTCATTAGGTAAGTTAAATGTTGGAACGTTGCCGGCTAATGCTGCAACTTCCTCAGTCGTCAAGGCTGTGACATCAGCGTTTCCAAAGAGCACCTTTGTGACCGTTTGAGCCGTCTTAAGGGCCGCTTCACCATGGACAAAGGTGGTCACTTCTTCAGCCAAACGCTGTTGAGCTTTACGTGCTGCGCCATCTTTTTGCGTTTCTAAGACTAAGGCCGCAATTTCTTCTTGTGAAAGGAAGGTGAAGAACTTTAACATCTTCTCCACATCTTCGTCGCGGGTATTCAGCCAGAACTGATAGAACTCGAAGGGTGTTGTCTTTTCAGGATCTAGCCATACTGCGCCTCCTTCTGTTTTACCAAATTTGGTTCCATCCGCCTTTAACAGTAAGGGCACTGTTAGGCCATAGGCAGGCGCGTCATTCCCCTCTAATTTATGAATGAGGTCAACACCACTAGTGATATTACCCCACTGGTCAGAACCACCCATTTGTAAACGAACGTGTTCGCGCTTCCATAATTCATGAAAGTCAATTGATTGCAGAATTTGGTAAGTAAATTCCGTATATGAAATTCCCGTTTCTAAACGAGATGCCACAACATCTTTGGCTAACATAACGTTAACTGAGAAAAGTTTCCCGTAATCTCGCAAAAAATCAATCAAACTCAACTTACCTAGCCAATCTTGATTGTTAACAATTGTAAAACCATCTTGACCAAATAACTTCACCATCTGCTGCCGAATCTTTTCCACGTTATCAGCAACTGCCTTGGCAGACAGCATAGGCCGTTCAGCCTTTTTACCGGACGGATCACCAATTGACCCTGTTCCACCACCAACAACAATGACCGGATGGGCGCCTACTTTTTGAAAACGTTTCAACATCATAAAGGGAATCAAATGACCAATATGCATAGAATCACCCGTTGGATCAATACCAACATAAACCCCGATGGTATCCTCCTGTAACGTCTTTAAAAGGCCTTCTGGATCGGTCTGTTGATTGATAGCTCCTCGCCAAGCCAATTCTTCTAAAATATTTTCTGTCATGACACACTCTCCTCTGTGAGTACTTGTTTACCCGGTATCTAACTAATTAAAAAGGCCCCCTAATCGATTATTAACCGATTAGGACGCCTTATTGATACGCGGTACCACCTAATTTGTCATCTGTCCGATGACCCCTTAATAGCCTGTTAACGGTACGCCAACCGCCTACATATTAACGTGCTAATGTAATTTGTTTCCTGGGCTTGCATGGTTTGCATCAACCACCATGTTTCTCATGTCCACCAGGTCCCTACTCATTTTAGCTATGCATTAGCTAGATTATAGCACGCACTCCTAGCTGAGGACAATAAAAAACAGGACTTCTCCCACTAAATGGGTGCAAGTCCTGTTTGCGTTACACGAACCACCACGTTCCATGTAACTATTCACCATATCATGTTAATAGGCACCACCCCATTAACAATCCCCGTACTTTTAAAGACTCATCCACTTCTTTAAAAGTTCTTTTCATCCATTTTAAGCAACGTAATATTGCTTAAAATCATCATTGGACAGCAGGGCATTGCACCCTCCTCAAAGAGGCAGTCCTAGGTCATCACTCCCTGACTAACTGCATCCCCAATGACAGAACACATTATAGCATATTCCCCCTCAAAAGTTACCCAATTTCAAAAGTAATTGTATCTGTCCGGTTTGAACTAGATACGACATGATTAAAGGCAACTACCTGATTATTTGGCCGACTAATTTCAGGTAATTGTTCTCTTTGCACACCTGCAATTGCCAATGCTTGTGGGTCCCAATCTTGCTTGAGAACATTATAAAAACCAGTCCTTGCCGCATGGGCGGGCTCAATAACATTTAACCCAAATAACTGATAAAGTAAATACTCAAAGACTCCCATAAAATGAACACTTTTGGCAAAGAGATCCGGTTCATTGTCCTTTAAGGCAATTGTCATAATTAGGGGAACACTTGGGGATAATGGTACACCCGTTTTATTTTGTAATTGCTTACCAATCCCATTCATTATTAAAGCGTCAATAAAATGTTGATTGCTTTCACTAGCTGAAAGAATATCTGTTACTGGTTGATAAGCTGAGTCTAAAGGTAGCCAACCACTGAGCGATCCATGAAAACGAATCCGCTCTATTTGGTTACTCTCACCTAACCGTTGGTCTAAGTCCAACAGTGCTTGCTTAACACTTTCAGTTAATTGCAAAGCTGACAAAGTAGCACTGGGAAAGTCAGCTCTTGTATAGGGGTAACTTTGTTGACTAGTTTGCTGATTTTCATCCTGCATCCCAACCTCTAAATTCATCGGTGTAAAATTAAATGTTATCTTATATTTCATTTTTATTATCCTTAGTCCTAATCGTTATTTCGTATGGATAAACTAGCCGCAACTAAAAATCCTAATGAATAAACTATAGCACAATCCTGATATCAACAACACTTAAGCTCACTAAGCACCATCTATACTATTTCCCCGCCACCAATACTATCCTAATCAAAAAAGAGCCAACCCCAAAATGGGTTAGCTCTAATTATTATTACTAGTTAAGTAAATTTACATTACTTGGCCGCGTCCATCTTGTGGCCACCAAAACCATTACGCAAGGCTGAAACAACCTTACCAGTAAATGTATCTTGTTGCATTGAACGGTAACGCATCATCAAAGCCAAAGCAATTGTTGGTGCTGGAACTTGCAAGTTCAATGACTCTTCAACAGTCCACTTACCTTCACCAGATGAGTGCATTGTTCCAGAAATTGCTGAAAGCTTAGGATCCTTAGCAAATTGCTCTTCAGCTAATTCCATCAACCATGAACGGATAACTGAACCATGGTTCCACAACTTAGCAACCTTTTCGTAATCGTAATCAAATTCTGAAGCTTCCAAAATTTCGAATCCTTCAGCCATTGATTGCATCATACCATATTCGATACCGTTATGAACCATCTTCAAATAATGTCCTGAACCGGCACGGCCAGTGTACAAGTAACCATCTTCTTGTGCAATGTCCTTGAACAATGGTTCAAGTGTTTGCCAAGCTTCGATGTTGTCGCCACCGATCATGAAGTTTCCACCATTACGGGCACCACTGACACCACCTGAAGTACCAGCATCAAAGTAGTTAATACCAGCAGCTTCAGCGGCCTTGTTTAACTTCAAATCATCCTTGAAGTTTGAGTTTCCACCGTTGATGATGATATCACCTTCACCCATCTTTTCGATCAATTGGTCGATAGTTGAGTTTGTTGGGTTACCAGCTGGAACCATCACCCAAACAATCTTAGGTGAAGGCAACTTTGCTAACATCTCATCGATATCTGATACAGGGGTAATTGCATCTGAATATGCAGCAGCTTCATCAACAAAATCCTTGTTCAAGTCGAAGGCAACCACTTCATTCTTATGGTCAACTGCGTTCTCTACCAAGTTCAAGCCCATTTTTCCAAGGCCGATCATTCCGAACTTCATTTCGATACCTCTTTCTTTTTATGCATTTTTATCAACACCCATATTATAATGCAAAACTTTTACACTTTGCAAGGGTTTTGTTGTAAAATATTTACATAAGCTAAAATGAAAGGAGGGACATATGGTTCAATCAGGATTTATGCGTTTACGCACCCTGCATGATCAACTCTCTAAATCAGATCAAAAAATTGCTGATTACGTACTGTCACAAGCTGATGGTGCTCGCACGCTAACGATTCAAACAATTGCCGACAACGTTGGCTTATCAACCGCCACTGTGTCTCGCTTTGTTAAACGGATTGGGTTTAATTCCTTTCGTGAATTTTCCCTCAGTCTTACTATGCCAACCCAGTCTTCAGATACTTTTTTCGGTGAAATTGAAAGCCAAGATGGTACTACTGAAATTGTGCATAAGGTTTTTAGCGGGGCCCGAAATGCCTTAGACGCTACTTATAGTCTCATTAGTGAGGAAACCTGGCAAACCGCCCTTGAATGGCTAATTACGGGTAACAAAATTGGGTTGTTTGGCATTGGTGGATCAGCGATTGTTGCCTTAGATGGCTACCATAAGCTTTTACGTACCCCTTTAGATGTTGAGCAACATCCAGACTATGACGTTCAGCTTATGCAAGCAGTTAGAATGAAAAAGGGCGATGTCGGCATTGTGATTTCACACTCAGGTCGAAACCACGATACACTAAAAATTGCCCGCCAGCTTAAGCAAAATAATGTTAAGATTATTGCTATTACCGCACATGTCCATAGCGAATTGGCAAAGCTAGCTGATTTAGTCATGGCTAGTTCTGCCGAAGAAGTCAATATGCGTAGTGAATCAATGTCTTCTTTACTAGCTCAGATTACCATTATGGACAGTCTTTTTACCTTAGTCGGAGTTAAAATGGGTGATAAAACCTTGTCAATTGTTGATAATATGCGTGAGGCCATCGAAGGAACACGCGAATAGCTCCATCTAGTTTTACATCATAAATAAAGCATGCCCCCACAGGCAATGTGCCTGTGGGGGCATTTTAGCATTTACCATTCTAATGTACTTAATTCATTCAACCACCGTTCCGTACCTACATCATAATCTGTCCTCTTTGGAACAAAGGGGGTCGTTGAATAAACCGTCTTTACATTTTGCCAGTTAACACTAGCCACTGCTGTGAAAGTCTCCTTTAGTTCAGCCACCATCTTGTCGTTAACGGAGGCCATTGTATAAACTTGATTTTTTACCTGACTTAAATACCAGTTAACCGCTAACTGTGTTATTACTAGGTCAATCATATCAACCTGATCATTTGTCACCTGTATTGGGTGTACTAGGGGTGCCTGCTTAGTTTCACGTAAAAGAAAACCTCTTAACTGCGGCCACGCATCAAGCAATATTGCATAATACTGCCATGGAACTTGATTAGCTAAGCCCTTAATTGTCTCCTGAATTAATTCTGGTAATGACCACACATTGTCATACGGCATGCTGTGCTCTATAAAGACTTGCAGAAATCGCCTTATGGTCTCTTCTACCAATTCACTAACCTTTGTTCCTTGTGTAAGGTGATAACGTACCAACAAGTAGTCTCTAAATTCTTGCCCATTTTTAATGGCATTCTGCCGAACCTGTCTTGGCTTACGCTGCTTTATCTGCCTAATTGCACGTTTCTTGACTCGTTTGGCGTAACTCCCCTGTTTAACCATCTATTTTGCCGTCCTTGTTCCTCAAGTATAATTATTTAGTAATTTGAACTCGACCTAATAAAAAAGACACTCCTCATAGGAAGTGTCTACTGACTCCGAATGTCGGGCTCGAACCGACGACAGCACGATTAACAGTCGTGTGCTCTACCAACTGAGCTAATTCGGAATAATGCGTTGCGACGCCCTATCCTCGCAGGGAGCGATCCCCCAACTACTTTCGGCGCGATTGAGCTTAACTTCTGTGTTCGGTATGGGAACAGGTGTGACCTCAATGCCATCATCACAACACGTAATCAACTGTGTGGAAATTCAACAACTCCCAATCACAGTTAATTATATTACAGATATTCAAGCTACTTGTCAATAGCATCCATACTTTTCACAAGCACAAATTCGATTGACCGTCAGCTATCAACCTATACAACAGGTTTAACCTTCTCCATTCTTGAAACCAGGGTACAAGGTCATACCACCGTCAATGAACAAGGTGATTCCAGTTACATAACTTGACTGATCTGAAGCCAACCAAGCTGCTCCGGCTGCCACTTCTTCAGGCTTACCAATCCGGTCCATTGGCACAAGAGAAACAGTCTTATCATACTGAACCTTGTCAGCAAACTTCTTAGCGTTGATTGGCGTATTAATCGCACCAGGACCAATACTATTTACACGGATATTCTTATTAGCGTACTCCATTGCAATTGTTTCAGTAAACAACTTTACGCCGCCCTTTGCAGCTGCATAACTTGCAAAGGTAGGCCATGGGATCTGTTGATGGACAGATGACATATTAATAATATTTCCTTGATGATCATTTTCAGTGAAATACTTAATTGCTGTCCGTGCGCCTAAGAAGACGCCCGTCTGATCAATTGAGATTACTTTATTCCAATCTTCTAACGTCATTTCAGTTAAAGGTGCTTAAATTTCCATTCCAGCATTATTAACCCATACATCAAGCTTACCAAAATGTTCAATGGCAGCATCTAACAGAGCTTGATTACCTTCTTCAGTGGAGATATCCGCTTTAACAATGACTGCTTGACCACCCTGCGCTTTGACATTGTCTGCAGCTTCTTGGGCACCCTTTTCATCACTATTATAATTAATGACTACTGACATACCTTCTTGACCAAAACGTTCGGCAATAGCATTACCAATTCCCTTTGAACCTCCAGTAATGACAGCGACCTTATTTTCTAGATCTTTATACATATCTATCTCCTCACTTTGAAATGACTCTACCTTAATTAAAAGGATACTAACCCGGTTAGGTCTCGCCCAACCGTGTGCCTTCATTATACAATACTTTTTTAAGTATTACTTAAAAGAATAATACAGGTACAAAATAAAAAAGACAGGAAGCCAAAGCTTCCCGTCCCTTATAATCATATCTTTTTAAATGCCGACTGGGGGATTCGAACCCTCGACCTACGGTTTACGATACCGTTGCTCTACCAACTGAGCTAAGTCGGCATACTCCGAATGTCGGGCTCGAACCGACGACAGCACGATTAACAGTCGTGTGCTCTACCAACTGAGCTAATTCGGAATAATGCGTTGCGACGCCCTA
>NZ_ATUU01000003.1:145254-146971 GCF_000420365.1 Weissella halotolerans DSM 20190 | reverse complement strand
CATCCGCATTATGTTATTAACAAGCGGACGACGGGAATCGAACCCGCATTCCCAGCTTGGAAGGCTGGAGCACTAGCCATTGTACTACATCCGCAATTCCTATGAAACTAGCCCACAATAAGTGGAATGGCGCGAGGCGGAATCGAACCGTCGACACTACGAGCTTCAATCGTATGCTCTACCAACTGAGCTATCGCGCCAAAATTAAAAACGGTCACAACGGGGCTCGAACCCGTGATCTCCTGCGTGACAGGCAGGCGTCCTAACCAGCTAGACCATGCGACCAATTGCGGGTGTAGGATTTGAACCTACGACCTTCGGGTTATGGGCCCGACGAGCTACCAGACTGCTCCAACCCGCGAAAATAATATTTATCACCAATATGGTAAAGGAGAATGTGGGATTCGAACCCACGCGCCGCTTTCGCGACCTGACGGTTTTCAAGACCGTTCCCTTCAGCCAGACTTGGGTAATTCTCCAAAACTGATGCAAAGCATCAAATCGCGGCGGGGGGAATCGAACCCTCGACCTCTCGGGTATGAACCGAACGCTCTAGCCAGCTGAGCTACACCGCGAACTTATAACAATAAATTGTCACAATCGGGACGACAGGATTCGAACCTGCGACCCCCTGGTCCCAAACCAGGTGCTCTACCAAACTGAGCTACGTCCCGAACAACTTACTACTAGCAGTTAACTGCTATGCACCTAGCAGGAGTCGAACCTGCAACCTTCTGATTCGTAGTCAGACACTCTATCCAATTGCGCTATAGGTGCATCATGCCGGCTACCGGGATCGAACCGGTACGATGTTTCCATCGCAGGATTTTAAGTCCTGTGCGTCTACCTATTCCGCCAAGCCGGCAAAGCGAACGACGGGATTCGAACCCGCGACCCCCACCATGGCAAGGTGATGTTCTACCACTGAACTACGTTCGCATGATGCCGACTAAAGGACTCGAACCTTCGACCCTCGCTTTACAAGAGCGATGCTCTACCAACTGAGCTAAGTCGGCATTATACGATACTACCAGCTTTTTAGAATAATGAAAGACTGCCGTCATTTATTTTTTTGAATTTTTGATTTTATTATTGCCAACAAAATCAATGGACGTTACAGGGATCGAACCTGTGACCCCCTGCTTGTAAGGCAGGTGCTCTCCCAGCTGAGCTAAACGTCCAGGATGCGTTGCGACGCCCTATCCTCGCAGGGAGCGATCCCCCAACTACTTTCGGCGCGATTGAGCTTAACTTCTGTGTTCGGTATGGGAACAGGTGTGACCTCAATGCCATCATCACAACACGAGCTATTTAATAGCCGTACGAGACTTAATTATCTCAAAACTGAACCTTATTGTCAACTAAAAATCATTCGTTTTTTGAGCCTTAACACCGTTTGTTCAACTTGGTTAAGTCCTCGAACCATTAGTACTAGTCCGCTTCACGTGTCACCACGCTTCCACTTCTAGCCTATCTACCTCATCATCTCTGAGGGGTCTTACTTCATTTCTGAATGGGAAATCTCATCTCGAGGCGAGTTTCACACTTAGATGCTTTCAGCGTTTATCTCATCCGTACATAGCTACTCAGCGATGCTCCTGGCGGAACAACTGATACACCAGAGGTACGTCCATCCCGGTCCTCTCGTACTAAGGACAGATCCTCTCAAATTTCCTACGCCCGCGACGGATAGGGACCGAACTGTCTCACGACGTTC
>NZ_ATUU01000003.1:0-145244 GCF_000420365.1 Weissella halotolerans DSM 20190 | reverse complement strand
AGGTGTTATCCCCTACTAAGAGGTAGGTTTCCCACGTGTTACTCACCCGTTCGCCACTCCTTGTATAGTTCTACGTCAGTATTGAGCAAGCTCTCTAAATCAGTAGAACGACAAGGCGTTCGACTTGCATGTATTAGGCACGCCGCCAGCGTTTATCCTGAGCCAGGATCAAACTCTCATTTTGAGAATTTGAGTAGTACTCAAATTATGTTGTTGTTTAACAGATGTTAAACGAATTTACTAGCGAATTGACTTCGCAAATGTTTGCACCACATACGTGGTGACCCTACACATTTGTTATATCGAAACGATATTCAGTTTTCAATGATCTACCTTGCATCACTGCAAAGCGGACGACGGGAATCGAACCCGCATTCCCAGCTTGGAAGGCTGGAGCACTAGCCATTGTACTACATCCGCAAGGCCAACTTTATTCGTTGCCTCAACAACAAATATTACTATACTCGCTGTCTTTGAAAAAAGCAAGACCTTTTTTTATTTATGCACAAACATCGCATCGCCAAAGGAGAAAAAACGGTACCGTTCGGCAATGGCATGCTGATAGGCATTTAAAATTCGCTCACGTCCAGTAAAGGCTGCCACCAACATCACTAGGGTTGACTTAGGCAAGTGGAAATTTGTAATAAAGGCATCCACTACCTGCCACTGATAACCCGGCTTGATAAAAATATCAGTCCAGCCAGAATCAGCTTGCAAGTGACCATTAAATTTCGTACCTATTGTTTCAAGAGTCCGAATAGATGTCGTTCCCGTCGCAATAATACGACCTCCCTGTTCACGAACATCATTTAATGTCCTGGCTGCTTGAGCTGATAATTGATAGAACTCCGAATGCATTTTATGCTTGTCAATATCACTTTCTTCTACTGGGCGGAAGGTTCCTAAGCCAACATGTAGCGTTAACTCAACAATTTTAACACCTTTCGCCGCAACTTTTTCTAATAGTTCAGGTGTCCAATGTAAGCCAGCCGTTGGTGCGGCTGCTGATCCATTAACCTTGGAGTAAACAGTTTGATAACGTTCTTGATCAGCAAGTTTTTCCTTTATATAAGGTGGCAGTGGCATTTCACCTAACTGCTCTAAGATTTCTAAGAAAATACCGTCATATTTAAACTCAATCATGCGACCGCCATGCTCAAGTTCATCAACAATGACTGCTTTCAACTGACCATCACCAAACACAATTTCCTGACCCTTGTGTAGTTTCTTACCAGGTTTCACTAGCGTTTCCCACACATCACCATGATCTTGACGTAAGAGCAGCACTTCTACGTGACCACCAGTATCTGCTTTTGTACCATACAGCCGGGCAGGCAGAACACGTGAATTATTCATCACCAACGCATCCCCTGGCTGTAAATAATCCAAAATATCGTAGAAATGTTTGTCTTGCATCTCCCCAGTCTCCGCATTTAAGACCAGTAAGCGTGAAGTGTCTCGCTTTGCTAGCGGTGTTTGTGCAATCAATTCTTCAGGTAAGTTATAATCAAAATCTTCTAAAGTATAATGCTCTGGTTCTGTCATCGTTTAGTTTCTTCTCCTTCAAATGGAATCTGTAAATGGCGATAAGCACTAGCCGTCACCATTCGTCCCCGCGGTGTGCGCTGAATAAACCCAATTTGCAAAAGATAAGGCTCATACATAGACTCAACAGTGTCTACCTCTTCACCAATATTTGCTGCGATGGTTTGGACCCCGACTGGTCCACCATGGTAATGATTAATCATCATCATCAAAATTTTATGATCAACTTGATCTAAGCCCATCTCATCAACTTTCAATAGATTAAGCGCATAGTCTACCATTCGGTCATCAATAACAGCCTCTTGCTTAACCATTGCAAAATCACGTACCCGTCGTAATAGGCGGTTAGCAATTCGTGGTGTTCCCCGCGAACGTCTAGCTAACTCAAGCGCGCCATATTGGTCAATTTGCATGTTGAATATTTTAGACGAGCGTTCAACAATTTCGGCCAATTCATCAACGGTATAGTAGGACATATGTTCCACAATTCCAAACCGGTCACGTAAAGGCTGTGATAGCATTCCGGCCCGGGTTGTAGCCCCAATTAAGGTGAAAGGTGGGAGTGGGAAATGCACCGGGTGTGCACTTGGCCCTTCACCCACGACAATATCTACATAAAAATCTTCCATCGCTGAATAAAGCATTTCCTCAACTGGCTTTGGTAAACGATGAATTTCATCGATAAAAAGAACATCCCCTGGTGCTAGCTCATTCAACAAGGCTAATAAATCACCCGACTTCTCAATGGCCGGCCCACTTGTTGTCCTGATATTAACTGCCATTTCATTAGCAATGACGATTGCCAAGGTTGTTTTTCCAAGGCCTGGAGGTCCATATAGCAAAACATGGTCTAATGCCTCTTCGCGTTGCTTGGCAGCTTCAATATAAACAGATAACCGGGTCTTAAGAGCTACCTGACCAATATATTGTTTTAAAGAATGTGGCCGCAGTGACCGTTCAATGGACGACTCAGCCGCATCTGAATCACTATCCCTTAAGAGATCATCTGTCATACCTTCCTCCTACTGTAATAGTTTTAAACCAGCACTGACATATGCCGCAGTATCTGTCAGTGCCTGCGTAGCCAGCTTCTTTTCAATTCCTTGTAGCTGCTTTTTAGTATATCCTAATGCTTCCAGAGCTAATAAGGCATCTGCTAATGCCTGATTTGGTATGCCTTTAGCTTGAGCTTCCATAGCTGCTGGTAGATCATTCAAGTCAGTCTGACCATAAAATGGCAAGTCAGTTAACTTATTTTGTAAGTCAAGAATAATCTGCTGGGCCGTTTTTTTACCAATTCCTGGAAACTTAGTTAAAAATGCAATATCTTGTTCAGAAATGGCCCGTACCAAACCCGTATGGTCATTACTAGCTAAAATTGCCAAAGCTGATTTAGGTCCAATACCTGAAACCGCTAAGAGCTTTTCAAATAAGCGTTTACTGTCTAAATCAGTAAAACCATACAAGGTATGCTCATTTTCGCGAATAACTTGTTCTAAGTAAACCTGAATGGGCTGGTCCGACTGCTCAAAATCATAGGGGTTGGCTACTAGGATATGATAGCCAATACCAGCCGCCTCAACAGTAATATAGGTCGGCATAATGTTCGTCACTAGGCCTTTAATATACTCGTACATGATGTACCGTCCTTTCGTCATCAGCACCTTTCATTATACCAGATATTAAGTTAAAGCGAAGGTTTAAATCAGCCCAGCCTGTACACAAAAAAAGCACCCTTTTAAAGGGTGTTTTTTATTCACAACATTTCTATCAAATACGTTAACCTTGGGTATAATTAGGGGCAGCCTTCGCAATTTGAACATCATGTGGGTGACTTTCCAATAAACCTGCATTGGTAATTTGAACAAATCGCCCATTCTTTAACAAATCCTCAACCGTCTTGGAGCCGGTATAACCCATACCAGCTCGTAACCCACCAACAATCTGAAAGATAACGTCATCTAAGGTGCCTTTATAAGGTGTGTAACCTTCAATCCCTTCTGGAACCATTTTGTTAGCTTCATTAACTTCACCTTGGAAATAACGGTCTTTCGATCCATTTTCCATAGCGGCAATGGAGCCCATGCCACGATAAGTTTTAAAACGTTGTCCAGTTGCTTCATCTTCCAAAATCTCACCAGGTGCTTCTTGCGTTCCGGCTAGCATCGAGCCCACCATGACGGCATTACCACCAGCTGCCAAAGCTTTCACAATATCGCCAGACTGCTTCAATCCGCCATCAGCAATCACCGTTTTGCCCATTTCTTTAGCAACTTGTGCTGCGTCCAATACAGCAGTTAACTGGGGCACACCAATCCCCGCAACAACACGCGTTGTACAAATGGATCCCGGACCAATACCAATTTTTGCCACATCTGCACCAGCCTCGTACAAAGCTCTAGTTCCTTCGGCTGTTGCCACATTACCTGCAATAATTGTTAACTTGGGGAAGGCCTGTCGTACCTCACGAATTTTTCTTAGCACGCCAGCGGAATGGCCGTGCGCCGAATCAAGCGTAATGGCGTCCACCCCTGCGGTAACTAAAGCCTCAACGCGGGCTAACGTATCTGACGTTACACCAACCGCCGCTGCGACTAATAAACGACCCTGTTGGTCTGTAACCGCTTGAGGAAAGTTCCCATAGTCAACGGGGGCATCCTTTACCTTAGCGACCTCAGCTGCTTGTTGTTCAATTAACATATTTTTATGAATTACACCAAGACCACCTAATTGGGCCAGCCGGATTGCCAACCGAGCTTCAGTTACTGTGTCCATAGCAGCCGAAAGGATGGGAATATTTAGGTGTAAGGATGGCGTCAAGTCGATTGCTAAATCGACATCATTTGGTAATACTTCGGATGCAGCTGGTACCAATAATACATCATCAAATGTCAAGGCTAGTTTGGTAATTTTCTCAGTTGAATAAGTCATGCATTCCTCCATTTTATGTGTCATAACAAAAAAGCATTTCTGGATAACAAATCCACAAATGCACATGAAAAGAATACATTTGCGGATTGTCGCCACTTTTGGTTGGCGGTAGAAACTCGTTAGCCATTTTCTAACAATTAAATCTGCAAGGCAAAAATACAATTAAGTTATTGGTAAAAGTCTTTTCACTATCATACCTGTTTTTTTTATATTTTCAAGAGAAAACCTCATTTTCTTGTATCGTCCTATTAAAAAGGTTAAACTATTGACATCATTTAAACATTTTTAGAAATAGGAGGTTTATCCATGCTACTCAATAATTTGGAGCATGTTCCTTCTTGGCAGCGGAATTTGTTCATTTTATGGATTGGGGTCTTCATGATGGGAATTGGCTTTAGTGAAGTCATGCCCTTTCTCCCACTTTATGTTGATACACTGGGGCACTTCACTCAGGATCAATTAACGTTCTATAGCTCCCTCACCTTTTCAACGACCTTTTTTACCATGGCTATCTTCTCCCCTTTTTGGGGTAAACTAGCTGACTCAAAAGGGCGTAAGTTGATGTTGATGCGAGCTTCACTAGGTATGGCAATTATCTTCATCCTCATGGGCCTTGTAACTAACGTTTGGCAATTAATTTTTTTACGGGCCTTACAAGGTATCTTTGGGGGCTTCATCTCCAACGCTAATGCCATGGTTGCAACTCAAGTACCTAAGGAACGTTCCGGTTATGCCTTAGGAATTCTGGTTACGGGTGCCACTGCAGGTCAACTTTTAGGTCCCTTCCTGGGTGGAACTATTGCAAGTTTTGTTAGCTACCGAACCTGCTTTTATATTACCGGCATCATCTTTGGCGCCGTCTTTCTTCTAACAACCCTATTTATCCATGAACGATTTACACCCGTTAAAAAGGAAGATAGCCCCTCCTTTAAAACAGTCATTAACTTATTACCAAATGCACGTCTTACCTTTGGCCTTTGTTTAACAATGCTAATTATTCAAACTGCTAATATGTCCATTGGCCCTATTATTTCTTTGGTTGTCAGGATGCTTGATCATGGTAGCCTAAGTACGACCTTTCTGGCAGGGGTAGTGGCTGCCATGCCCGGAATTGCAACCCTGATTGCTGCTCCACGTTTTGGTATAATTGGTGATCGAATTGGAACGGATCGTATGATTATGATTGGCTTTGGCATTGCCCTTTTGTCTTTGGTACCCAGTGCCTTCGTTATTGCTGTTTGGCAACTAGCTATTTTACGCCTTATCATGGGTGTATCTAATGCTACAATGCTTCCAGCCGTCCAAACACTACTAGCAAAGACAACGCCAAGTCAAATCACCAGCCGTGTCTTTGCTTATGGTCAGTCTTTCCAGTCAATTGGATCCGTGGTTGGCCCAATGCTTGGTTCTTTGGTGGCTAGTCAATTTGGCTATAGTGGTATTTTTATTGCTAGTGCCCTATTGGTAGCCTTAAATGCCCTATTCTTTTGGTCAAATACCAAAAGTTTGCGTACGTCATAAAAACATACTAAAAAGGTGCGCTTCTTGCAAGAAGCGCACCTTTTTTAGTTTTCTTTCAAATAATGATAAATTGCCATCAAGGATAGTTGTGTTAATCCTAATATTAAAACAAACGAAACTGCAAAACCGGTTTGATTAAGCACAACATCTTTCATCTGACCTAGCAAAATTTTAGGCCGTGAGACAATGTCCCAACTATTTAGCCGTAAGTAACGACCTAAAAATATACCAAAAGCCGATAAGAAAGATAATAAGGCCGCTAATACAATTTGCCAACGATGTTTTATCGTTGGGAAAAGTTCAACTAAAATCAACTCACTGGAGGCCAATCCTAGGAAAACACCAAAGAAAATGGCACCCGTCAACAAACTATAATTAAAAACCTGCATCTGGCTGTTAATGGCATTGCCAATATCATTCAAGTGGATAAAATCCGTTAACATGTAGACGGTGTTCGGGTAAAAAGCTAGCCAAACTAAGGCCGCTAAGCCTACCCAAATACGCGAATATCCCTGTCGGTACAGCCAAACTGTTAATAGTGCACAGTCAAACGGAATAATGGCCAAGAGTAAATTCCAATTTAAAAACAAATAGGGACTACCAGAAAATAGTACGACGGCCATGTAAGCTAATAAAATTATATGTACTGCTAAAATAGCAGTCATCTGTTTACGCATCAACTTGTCAATCATAAATACTTCTTCTTTCTTACCCTTTTTATTTTAGTGACATCGTTTGACTATGAATATTTCCGACTACCGGAAGCTCTACATCCATGTACGACTCTACAGTTAAGCGACCCTGACCAGCTGTACTGTCGTTTAAGGCTTGTTCAACCTGACCAAGCAGCCTATCTGGAATGGCAATCTCAATGGTAACCATCACATCAAACTGTGTCTGAATACTCTTAATATTAGCATGAAGCAGCCAATTTTTTAAGACGTCATAATGCTTATAGTCAACTGTTAACTTAACTAGTCGCCGTTGTTGTCGTTCAACCAAGGGCAGGGTGGTTAGTCCATCGGCAACCGTACCAGCATAAGCACGAATCAACCCCCCCGCACCTAGTTTTATTCCACCAAAATAACGGGTTACCACAGCTACTACATCATGTAGATGGTTATTTTTTAATACTTCTAACATTGGTACTCCGGCCGTGCCAGCAGGTTCACCATCATCTGAATAGCGCTGCGTACGGCTGTCATCGCCAATTAGGTAGGCCCATACATGATGCGTAGCACGGCGTTCTTGCTTACGGATAGCTTCAATATAGTCTGTCGCAGCCCCTTCATCCTGGATCCGAGCAATGTCCAGAATAAAACGCGATTTTTTAATCGTCTGTTCATATCTACCCTGATGATTGGCCAAGGTAATATATGGCTCTTGTTCCATCAATCCCTCCTCTTTTAAAAAAGCCAGATGCTATCACATCTGACCTTAGCCTAAGCTTCATATTCAAATTGGTAGTCCAAAATCTGAACCGTATCGCCATTGACCGCCCCCGCATCTGCTAAGGCCTTATCAACACCCATTTGGCGTAGACGACGAGCAAACCGCATCAAGGACTCCGTATAATTCGTATTGGTACGGCTCATTAACCGTTCAATTTCATCACCCGTTAGGACCCATAAGCCATCAGCTTCATGGTGTACCTCAAAGGCAGGACCACTGGCCTTAAATTCATAAAGGGCATCTGTTTTGGACTCAGCCTCCAAACCTTTAGGAATAAACTGAGGCGTCTCATCCAACAAATCAGCGGTTCGCTGTAATAAGGCTGTCACGCCTTCCCGTGTCAAAGCAGAAATCGGCATAATCTCAAGCTGGCTTGGTGTCGTCTCATCTGCCGCTAAAGCTGCTTTAAACTTAGCTAACGTTTCCTCAGCAGCTGGCATATCCATCTTAGTGGGCACAATGATTTGAGGCCGCTCCAAAAGTGCGGGATCATAAGCCGCTAGCTCGGCATTAATCTTCTTATAAGCCTGATAAGGATCCTGGTCGGGATCAATTCCAGACATATCAATCATATGTAGAATTACCCGAGTGCGCTCAACATGGCGCAAAAATTGGATCCCTAATCCAACCCCTTCTGAAGCACCTTCAATCAACCCAGGTAAGTCTGCCATGACAAAGTCACGGCCATCCTTTAACCGAACCATCCCTAAATTAGGCTTTAAGGTAGTAAACTGGTAAGCCGCCACCTTAGGTTTGGCATCTGTTACGGTCGCCAATAAGGTTGACTTCCCAACAGAAGGAAAGCCAACTAAACCAACATCTGCTAATACCCGCAACTCTAAACTAAGGTCAATTTCCTGCCCTGGTTCACCATTTTCTGCAATTTCAGGGGCTGGATTCTTAGATGTGGCAAAGTGAATATTACCCCGACCGCCTTGACCACCTTTAGCAACTACCAGGCGCTGACCAGGTTGAGTCAAGTCACCAATCACCTTGCCCGTATTAGCATCCGTCACAATCGTGCCTTCAGGGACCCGAATAACGAGATCGTCAGCCGACCGTCCCGTCATTCCCTTGGTTGCACCATTTTCACCTGGCTTAGCTTTAAAATGTCGTTGGTAACGGAAGTCCATTAAAGTCCGTAATCCTTCATCAACAACCATTACTACTGAGCCACCGCGGCCGCCATCGCCACCAAATGGGCCGCCCATATTGATATACTTTTCATGTCGAAAAGAGACGGCGCCATCGCCACCCTTTCCTGCTTTAACATTAATTTTTACTTGGTCGACAAACGCCATGGTTTATGACCTCACTTTCTCTTACTTTATCTTGAATACATGCTGAATCATCACTACCCAGTTTAACCTATCTCTGGTTATTTGCCAATCACGGGCTTAGTTATCTGCTAAACGTGCCTGCAAAGAAATCTTAATACTTTGGGCTACCTTTTCCGAAATTCCCAATGACTGCAAATCAGTGACTGAAGCGGCTGCAATTTTAGGTAGCGATCCATAATGGGTCAACAACTTTTGGCGAGTCTTAGGTCCAACCCCAGCAATAGCATCTAGTTTTGAGCCCAAGGACGATTTAGACCGTAGTTGCCGATGAAAGGTAATTACAAAACGATGTACTTCGTCTTGAATGCGCTGTAGCAAGAAAAAGCCCTGCGACTTGTGGTCTAATTGAACATGCGGTTCACCTTCTTCACGTAACAGATCCGCTGTCCGGTGGTGCTTGTTCTTAACCATTGCTGCTACTGGTATCGTCAATCCTAACTCGTCTTCAATCACTTCTTTGGCAGCATTCAACTGGATTTCACCGCCGTCCATTAAAATTAAGTCAGGAAGCCGTTCATGTTCTTTTAATAGCCGGCTATACCGGCGCCGAATAACTTCCATCGTTTCAGCACGTTCATCAGGATGATCGACCGTCCGTGTTTTATATTTACGATAGAGCTTTTTATTGGGCAGCCCATCCTCAAATACAACCATGGCTGATACCATCTCTTCACCATGCGTATGTGAATGATCGAAAGCTTCAATGCGGTGAATGGAAGGAATCCCCAACGCATCCGCAATTTCTTGCATGGCCCCACTAGTCTTTTGCTCATTCATCTCCATCAAGTGGAATTTTTCTTCTAAAGCAATCCGTGCATTTTTTTCGGCTAACAACATGAGTTGCTTTTTTTCACCGCGTTGGGGGGTGCGTACAGGAATGCCTAAAACTTGAGCAATTGCTTCCTGGTCCACTCCCTTTGGCACTAACAATTCTTTGGGTAGGACCGCGTTCTTTCGCTGATAAAATTGGATAATAAAAGAGGTTAACTCTTCATCTGGATCTGATACAACCGCAAATAAACGTTTCTCCCGTTTCATTAAACGTGCCTGTCGAATAAAGAACACTTGAACTGATAGCCAACCACGATCCATGTAAAAATTAATCACGTCACGTGGGGTGCCATCTTGTGATATGATTTTTTGCTTTTCCACCGTGGTTTGAATAAAGTGCAATTGATCTCTTAAGTCGGCCGCTCGTTCAAAGGCCAGTTCTGCTGCAGCTGCCTCCATTTGTTTACGTAAACGAGCCGTCACTTTCTTCGTATCACCATCAAGAAAGGCTTGAATATGTCTAATTTGCGTTTGGTAGTCACTTACTGGCACTTCCCGATAACAGGCACCCAAGCACTGGCCCATATTGGCATACAAACAAGGTCGCCCTTGATAACCATGGCAACGACGCAATGGATATACCTTTTGCAAAAAATGCAGCGTTTCTTGGGCTGCATACACGTTTGGATAGGGACCAAAATAGTGTGCCCCATCTTCTTCCACTTCATTGGCTAATTCAATTTGGGGGTCACGTTCATTAGTGATTTTAATGTAAGGGTAACCTGTTCCCTGCTTTAACCGAATATTATAATAAGGCTGGTACTTATGAATTAAGGTCACTTCAAGCAAGAGTGATTCTTTTTCCGAACTTGTCACAATATAATCAAAATCGGCAATATTACTAACTAATTGAGCGGTCTTACCCGAATGCTCACTCTTAAAGTATGAACGTACGCGATTCTTTAAGCTCTTAGCCTTACCGACATAGATGATTTTACCGTCAGCATCCTTCATCTGGTAAGAACCTGGCAAATCTGGTAACAAGGCTAACTTTTGTTCAATATGTTGTGATGCCACCTGACCTCCTCCTTTCCTTTTTCCAATTTTTCATAAGAACCATTATAGCACACATTCAGTTTAAACTAATCATTGCTATCTTTTTGTCCGCTCAGATCTCCCATCTGTGCTATACTGGTAGATAATTAACGGCGAGGAGGACAACCTATCTATGGGACTATTAACTAAGCGTAACAACGAACTCGATAAACAAGTCGAAGATATGTTCAACATTCCAGCTTTAGATAATAAAAAGTCTGATGCCAAACGGTTTTTAGGCCAAGATAAAGGGAAGACAGATCACTAGTCTATCCTAACTAAAAAAAGGACCCCGTTACATGAGTGTAACGGGGTCCTTTTTTAGTTAGTTCAACTTACTTGCATCCTGGCTCTGTGCCGCCCGCTGTAAAGTAGGTAGCATTTCAGCCGTAAAATGAATTTCTCGTGGTTTAGAACCATTTGGTCCACCAATCAATCCCCGGTCTGTCAAATCATCCATAATCCGACCCGCCCGATTATAACCAATTTTAAAGTGGCGCTGAATTGATGAGGTTGACGCACCATTGGCCCGTAAAATGAAGACTAAAACATCATCCCAAAGTTCATCTAGACTATCGACGTCATCATTACCCTGATCTAAATGTTTCACTTCTTCATCTGAAACCGTCATACTTTCATCATACTGTGCCTCAGCTTGATCCTTAATAAAATCAGTCAAATTCTCTACATCTTCATCTGATATAAAGGCACCTTGGACCCGTTGGGGACCACTAGCACCAATCGGCGCAAAGAGCATGTCACCACGACCTAAGAGTTTCTCTGCCCCATTAGTATCCAAAATGGTCCGCGAGTCAATACCCGATGATACCGCAAAGGCCATTCGTGAAGGAACATTAGCCTTAATTAAACCGGTAATAATATCAACGGAAGGGCGCTGAGTAGCGACAATCATATGAATACCAGCGGCACGTCCTAATTGTGCAATTCGGACGATGGCATTTTCAACATCATTTGAAACCGCTGACGTCATCATCAAATCTGCTAACTCATCGATTACCACTACCAGGTAAGGCATCTTTTGCAATACCGTATGCGGATCCTTTTTCATTTGCCGTTCAACCCAACGGTTATACCCATCAATATTACGCACCCCTTCTTGGGCTAAGAGCTTAAAGCGCCGGTCCATCTCGGCCACCACCTTTTTCAATCCCAAGGCGGCCTTTTTTGGATCTGACACAACCGGCGTAATCAAATGTGGAATGTCATTATATACGGATAATTCAACCTTTTTTGGATCCACTAACATTAACCGTACTTGACTAGGTTTAGCCTGAAGGAGAATGGAAGCCAAGATACCATTAATGGCCACCGATTTCCCAGAACCGGTCGAACCGGCAATCAACAAGTGTGGCATCTTAGTTAAATCCATCTTGACTACACCGCTGGTGACACCACGACCAATTGGCACCACCAATGGATGCTTAACATCTGCTCCCGCTTCTTCAACCATATCGCGAAATCCAACTACGGCTTGCTGGTCGTTAGCTACTTCAATCCCAACCACATTTTTACCAGGAATAGGCGCTTCAATTCGTAATGACTTAGCAGCCAAGGATAAGGCCAAGTCATCAGCTAGATTCAAAATCTTGGATACTTTAACCCCCACGGCTGGTTTAATTTCATATTGCGTAACCGTAGGACCAAGGACTACCTTTTCCACTGTGGCATTGATATGAAAGCTCTTTAATGTTTCATGTAAAATCCGTGCTTTTTCATTCAATGCATCCCGTTCAGCTGATTGATCCGTTGACGTTACTTGGGTAAGTAACTGGGTTGAAGGCAATTGATAATGCCGGTCGTCAACCACGGTTGCTAAACCACTGGCATCAACATCCTCTGTGGGCTCTGAAATGGTAGACGGTTCCACATGCCCCACATTAGTAGTCTTTGCCTGCTGACTAGGCTTTTCATCTGCTTGATGGCCTAGTATATCAGCATGGGTCAATACTGCTTGCGCTGGATCAACATCGTCATCTAGCTCCACTCCATAGGTAACCGGTGAAACCTTTTCTTGTTCAGCCTGGACAACACCTTCAGGATCAAACTGATTAGTCTGCGCTTGTAGCTGGTCTTGGCTGGCTTGTTGATCCACCGTTTGGGTCACTGTAGGTGCAACCGCAAGTGAAGCTTTCTCAGCCTCATGGTGCGGTTTTGGCGCTATAATTTCAGGCATTTGAAATTCACTAGCCGTCGCAGCTAAGGAATCTAAATCGGCCTGTTTATCAGGCGAAGTAGTTGGTACCACGTTACTAGCCGTTGCTTTGGCTGGCTTTTCTGTCTCATTTGTATCGGAAGCCCCAAAAGGGTCATCCTTGAATACATCCTGCATAGCAGCCTGCTGGCGCTCCTTGAAAGAAGCGACCTTTTCAGTAACCGATTCGTGAACGGAAACTGCCTGGGCTTGGACAAAATCCCCCGTCCCTTCTGCTAAGTTAAACAGATTATCAAAAACTTCCCGCACAGGTAATTTAAAAAGCGTTACCAAGCCGAAAATTATGCAGAGAACCGCAACAAGCCAGGCCCCCATATTGCCCAGCAACGTATAAATACCTTGATACAAAAAGGCCCCTAGAACACCACCGCCAACTGGCGTCTGCGTTGATTGGTTAAGAATATCTTGATTAACGAGGACCCCAATTTTGGCTACCATATGGGTATGCATATCTAACTTAGTAAATAATAAAATAGTATTGACCAATAAAACACCCACCCCGGCTAATAGTAGGCCTACATAAACATGAGCTTTAAAGCGTTTAGGCCACTTACCATAGGCTACGACCACCAACAGTGGGATTAACAATAAGACTAGCGCAAATTGATAGGCATCCCCTAATAACCAACGCCATCCATTTGCAAGTAATTTACCGATTAACCCAACCTTACCAATTGCTAAAAGAATGATGAGGGTTATCACCAGGCCCACTAACTGTGGTCCCCGTTCGTGTAACCAGGTAGCTGTGCCCTTTTTCTTGCGGTTAGTTTTTCGTTTACGCGTCGTGGCCGGTCGTTTACGTGCTGCCGTTGTCTTTTTTTGGGTCATCGCGCCTCCTTTCTATCTATAGCGACCGTGTATTTTTTATTTCAACTTATCGTAGCCATAGGTATGCGTGAGGTCTAACTGTGGGAAATTTTGTTGCCGCAAGGCCTCATAAATGATGATGGAAACTGTATTAGATAGATTAAGAGAACGAATATGTTCATCATTTTGTGGAATCCGAAGAGCTTCATCTGCATGTTCCCGCATAAAGGGGGCAGGTAGGCCGGTCGTTTCTTTACCGAATAAAAAGTAATAGTCGTGATCAGGTTGCGTGTAATCGGCTTGATGGTAAGCTCGAGGAGCAAACTTAGAAATTAAGAATAATTCATCATTGTCGGTTAGCGTTGCCATAAAAGCCGGCAAGTTTTTATGGACAGTTAGATCAACGTTATCCCAGTAATCCAAGCCTGCTCGTTTAACATGCTTATCATCTAATTTAAACCCTAAAGGCTCAATCAGATGTAGTTTCGTATTGGTTCCTGTAGCCGTTCGCGCAATATTACCAGTATTGGCAGGCATTAGGGGCTCAAATAAGACAATATGATTTGTACTCATGACACACTAAATTCCTCTTTTTTCTTTTTGTGTAAAACAAACTCATAAAAAAGTATAGCACGAACCTAAAAAGGCTCGTGCTATCCCTAAATAATCTTATTAAAGTTTTTAACCCAAACTTAGGACGCCATACCTTATTCCTTAGTATTTCCGTCCGGATAGAGACTCGAAACATGGCGCCACCAACGATATAATCGCGAACACAGCACCTTCAAAACAGCATAAACTGGAATCCCTAATACCACACCTAAGACGCCAAAGACTGTCCCTGCTGATAGTAAAATCATCAGGACCGTGACCGGGTGAATGTGCAGAGAATGCCCCATTAATTTAGGTGATACAACCCGACTCTCAAGCGTTTGCTCGATTAAAAAGACGATAAAGACTTGCACAACCAGCATGAAATTCCCTGATAAGGCCACAGCAAAAGCAGGTACCAAGGCCAGAGCGGACCCAATAAAGGGGATGATATTGCATAAACCGGCAATAACAGCTAACAGCCAGCCATAGGGCAAACCAATGACAGTATACCCAATTCCAAACATAATCATAACTGCAAAACAGACCGCTAAGGTGCCCCGCACATAATTTGAAATTTGCTGGTTAATTTCCGTTAACGTGCTGTAAAAACTAGGTTGTAAGCGTGGTGGCAAAAATTGGCCTACATAATGAGGTAACCGGGCCCCATCCTGCAAGAGGTAATAAAGAATCACCGGAAAGGTCACTAAGGTTACCACTACCCCGACCACTGAACCCAAAAGGCTACCAACACTAGATAAGCCCTTTGATGTTTCGGATAAGTTCAAACTTTGCACCCATGTCATTGCCTCAGCACTAGTTTTTTTCACTAAAGCATCTGCTTGTGGTGCATAGTCTTGGCGACTATATTGCTCGACCACCTGATTAACCTTATGCCAATAAGCAGGAATATGACTAGCAAAACTACTAATTTGTGTCCCCAACCAGGGAATGAAGACGGCCAAGCCCCAAATAATCAGCCCCAACAAAACAGTAAAGATGATTAAGATGGTCCACATTCTTTTCAAATGTAGCCGCCGCTCAGTCCAATTGACTAAAGGATTTAACAGGTAATAAAAAGCAGTCGCCAATAAAATTGGACCCGCAACCACACCTAAAAATTTAACCACCGGATCGAAAATAAAGCTAACCTTGTTCAGCATATAGATGGTGGCTAAAATCACTAGCCCCACAATAAGCCCTGCAACCACCTTATTATCCAAAACCCAGCGTCTAAACCAAGTCGCCTGTCCATTTTGATTTTGCATGTTAACTTCCTATCTTGCTGCCCTTATTTAAAGACGACCCGTACACCTTCAGGGACAACAAAGTTCTTTTGAATTAAGGTTAACTTACCAGTTTTTGAACTTCGTTCGTAGACTGATAGATTGTCAGTATTTTGATTAGCCACAATTAGGTACCGATTCGATGGTGACAAAGCGAAGTCACGCGGAAAATCACCTTCTGAGGAAATTAATTGAATACGCTCAACCTTAGCTCCCCCATCCTTAATTTCAAAGACCGCGATACTATTATGACCACGGTTTGAGGTATAAATAAAGTGACCATCGTCTGATACATAAATAGCAGCAGCCCCATTATGCTTATGCCAATCTGTAGGAATCGTACTAATCTCTTGCAACAGCTTAAAAGTACCATCATGCTGATTATACTTCAAAACGGCTAATTTCGATGATAATTCACCTAAGAGATAAGCATATTGGCCATCCTTACTAAAACGAATATGGCGTGGCCCGAAGCCAGATTCAGCGTTATATTCGGCAACCTGCGTTAATTTACCTTCAGCTGACACATCAAAGGTAAAGACTTTATCAGTGCCCAAGTCAACTGCCACTAAGCGGTTATCAGGTGTTAAATTAGCAAAATGAATGTGGGATTTGTCTTGTTCTGGACGCGGACCTTGACCCGATGACTTAAAACTATCCGTCAATGTCAAAGTACCATCATCGTGAATTGCAAAGACTTTCACAGTTCCCTTATGATAATTAGCAGTATAAACTAGCTGCCGTTGTTCATCGACGGCAACGTAGGCTGGCGATGAACCGCCCTCCATGTAACTTGCAATAAACTCTGTTTCGCCATCCTTGCTAAAATCATAAACAGCAAGTCCACCATGATCTCCATCACGGTCAACTGTATACAATTTATCAGCGGCACTTACGGCTAGGTATGTTGGTGAACCCAGTTGGGCAATATTACGTACATTTGAAATATAGCCATTTTCATCATCAAAATCCAGTTCATAGATTCCTTTTGATGCACCCATCGTATAGGTACCAATTAACACTTTATCCATAATTTCCATCCTCCCTCAATCACAGTGATCAGCTTTTACCTAGTAAGTATACCATAATGAAAAGGGTTACACCTTAGTTTGCTCACAAAAAAACAAACAGTCAGACGGTTGACTGTTTGTTTAATCTTACAATGACTATTTATTTAACATTCGTTGCGCCCGCTTTTGCTTGGCTTCACGCCGTGATACCCAAATTGAAGCTAAAATTGAAAGGGTTAACAAGGCAACCACCACTGCAAGCGACATCATATTTGATATATCCAAAGGCCAGTTAAACATCTTGCTACCCTCATTTAAAATCATCTTAAACCCTATGAAGGCTAAAATTCCTGCTAAACCATACTTGATGTAGCGAAACATTGGCAGCAAGCCAGCTAAGGCAAAATAAAGTGACCGTAAGCCCATAATAGCGAAAATATTTGACGTAACCACAATGAACGTATCTTGTGTAACGGCTAATACAGCAGGAATTGAATCTACTGCAAAGAGTAAGTCCGTCGCTTCAATAAATAAAAGCGCCAATAGGAACTGCGTTGCATACCACTTCCCCTGTTCCTTAACAATAAAATGTGGTTCACGCACGTCTTCTTTAACTGGCAACCACCGTCGCAGCGCCTTAATGATACCACTTTGGCTTAAGTCCTTTTCCTCATCACGTTCAAAAAACATTTTCACTCCGGTAATGATTAGGAAGGCACCAAAGACATACATTAACCAGGCGAACCGGTGCAATAACGCTGCACCCCCAAAGATAAAGATTACCCGCATCACTAAGGCCCCGAAAACACCCCAAAAGAGGAGCCGGTGTTGATACTTCGTTTCGATACCAAAAAATGAAAATACCAAGATAAAGATAAAGAGATTATCAATACTTAGGGACTTTTCTAATAGGTATCCAGTCACAAAGTCAACCGCTGGTCCTTGGCCGGCAAAAAACCAGAGACCAGCTGCAAAAACAAAGGCTAACCCAATCCAAAAACCCGTCCATAATAAGGACGATTTCATACTTGGTGCTTCATTTCCCTTATGAAAAACACCCAAATCCAAGGCTAACATGATTAAAATAAAAACAAAAAAAGCAATCCAGTAGCCAATACTTACTGTCATAACAAACCATCTTTCCTACTTGCGCAAGGAATCTCTACAATTATTCCTAGTCTGACTGATTATACGGTCTAAACTTAAATAGACCTAAAATTTAACCCAATTAAGGTACTACTAATTAAAAAAGACCGGTTGCTAACCGGTCTTGACACTTACAATAAAGGTGATAATAAGCGACTGAAGTGCTGTTTGATCGTCAACCATAGTGATTGGGCTGCCAAAATATCATCCGTTTGCAAAGTACTGTCAGCAATGTTTTCCGCAAAAATAGCCACCATCTGCCTTGCCAAAGTCTCATCGTAAACAAAGGCATTTGCTTCAAAATTGAGTTCAAAACTCCGGTAATCTAAATTAGCTGAGCCAACCGATACATACTTTCCATCAACTACGATTGTCTTTGCATGCATAAAGCCCTTGTTGTAAGCGTAAACCTTGATGCCAAGCTTAGATAACTGCCAAGAATAATACTGTGTCGCCCGGTAAACAAAGGGATGATCCGGCATATCAGGTGTTACAATCTCAACTTGCACCCCCGACTTAACTGCAATCTTCAAGGCATCAAGCACCGAAGGATCAGGAATAAGATAGGGCGTTGTGATTTTTATAGAATGCTTAGCTAACTGAATTAATTTTAAATAACCCATTTTAATTTGTTCCATGCTTGAATCAGGACCACTCGAAACAATTTGCATCACAGCCTGTCCAGCCGTCGAAACTGTGGGATAGTAGCTCGCCCATTCGGCTTCAGTGGCCGGATTGATTGGTTGTTCAGATACCGTTGCATTCCAAGAAGTTAAAAACTTGGTCTGTAATCCATGCACACCCTGCCCGTGAATACGAATTGAACAATCACGCCAATTACCAAACTTTGGATCCCAGCCCATATACTGGTCACCAATATTGAGCCCACCAATGTAGCCATAAGTCCCATCAATTGTAATAATCTTATGATGATCACGGAAGTTTGCTCGCATGTCAATCACATTCAATTCATTCCGTAAAAAAGGATAAGCCCATCCACCAGCATCAAAAAGAGGTTGGAAAAACTGCTTGGTCGTCCCCATTGATCCCCATGAATCATACAAGACCCTCACTGCGACTCCAGCCTTTGCCTTAGCAACTAAATGGTCCAAGACCTTTTGCCCAATTTTATCGGCATAAAAAGTATAGAATTCAATATGAATAGACTGCTTAGCCTGATCAATATCCTTGAGCACAGCCTCCATAAATGGCTTGCCTCCAGTAAAGGTTTCTATCTCGTTCTGTCCTAAAAGAGGAGCTGTATCAATATTCATAAACATTTCAGCCATCCCGCTAGCATCATTAATTAATGCATTATTAGGATTCTCAGTTACATCGAGCCTTCCCAACTGACTCTTTTGCTGATCAAAGGTTCGTTGCAACCGTTCTTGCACCGTTACTGGTAATGGAAAGACCGTCTTTTTGGGCAAGCGCCGGCCAAAAAAGGAATAGATAAAAAAGCCTAAAATTGGCAAAAATACGAGTAAAAGCAACCACGCCCACGTAGCTGCAATATCACGGGGCTGTCGAAACACAGTAAAGATGGCTAAGCCCGCATTGATAATCACAATAATATTTAAAAGTGTTGTCCATTCCACTATCATTTCATCCCCCATACTGACTACTAGTTAAATAATCCCGTCACAATCACATTCTAATGCCTAAGTATGCTGTTCACTGGGGATCTTGTCTAGTCACCAGGTATAATTCTTAAAACTCTCATGCCTATCTTTAAAAAAATGCAAGTAACTAGCTGGGTCTTACCATATCAATATGGAGAATCCCATCTTCCAAATAAGGACTTGAAATGGCAGTAAACCCAAATGTCGCATAAAACGACGTTAAATAAGCTTGCGCCGCAATTTGAACTTCTTGCTGTGGAAAGCGGTTCTTTATTTCAGCAAGGGTCCGCCTGATTAACGCTTTACCTAATTCTTGGCCGCGGTAAGGTGCTTTGACCAGGACACGGCCAAAGCTAATGTGGCGACCATCTAAATGCGGGATGACACGTGCATAGGCCACCAACTCACTTCCCTGCCAAAAACAAACATGCAAGGCCATTTCATCTTGACCATCAATTTCCTGATAGGGACAGGCTTGCTCTACAACAAATACCCTTACCCGCTCTTGCATAATCGTTAACAATTCAGTTGGTGACAGCGCATCAGTTTTTTTAACACTAACCTGATAATTTTCCATTTTTTATTGTCACCTGCCGTTACTTTTTAATTTCTTTATATACAGCCCTAAAGCTGAGCTTATTTCTATTATGGGCCACAGCCCAATCACTTCTTCTCAATCAATTAGGTTGACAATCCTAATCAACGTAGCGTTGCATTAAGTCTTCATCCGTCACGATTGTATCAGGCTCAACCTGTACACCTGAGGTACTTTGCCAAAGTTCCCAACGACCATTATGTTGATCAATAATCCGATAAGACCAATCAGGCAAATCAGAATAAATATCAGCCATCATCTTCCCCGCTTCCAATTGCTGTGGATTCAACTTGCCAAAGGCCGGTGTAGTTAATTCAAAACCATTATGTATTTCGGTCAGTTTAACTTGTGACACTGGTAATGGTCGATAAGGGATCAGATTGCCTTCATCATCAATCCCAAAATGGCCCACCTGCTTAGCGTAATCCAAGGCCCACTCTTTTAAAATATTCCGTTGCTGCGTCATTGATAATTTAGTAAACACAGGAGTTGCTGTCGTTTGGCTTGCACTTAACTGACTGGTTCCTGATGATTGCTCAGTAGACGATGTAGACGACGCCTGTTTGCTAATCGACTGGTCACCAGATCTTTCTGGACTTTTAGTATGTTGGTCTTGGCCTAATACAAACAACCCTGCCCCTAGCAACAGGGCAACGCCCAGCGCACTAGTGAGTATTTGTAACCAATGACGACGCCGGGCTACTAAATAAGCTGGTCGCCACCGACGCTCATGTCGCCTCTTGCGGTAAAAGGCATAAGTATGCATATTTGAATATGCGTAGGAGGGTTCAGTTTCTTGCGCCTGAGCCCGCCTTTTTCGATACTTTTCAATTCGTGAATAATCCTCTTCTGTCATTTCCCTTCTCCCTAGCAAAGTCTATCCAAATTATATCATAACTCAATATTTAAACTGGTACCTATCCAACATCTAACGATGAATAGGCGCCGTTATGGCTTGACTTGATTTCAAATCTCTAATAATCACACTAAAAAATCGCAATACCAGATCAATTAGTGGCCTATAGCCTCCGATTAATGACATTTTAGGCAGAGCATATTCAAACACTCTCAAAGAGCGTTAAAGGCGTTGGATTTAATAAGTCAAGCCCGGTACACTTTAAGTGGAAAATTATATGGCAAATAATTCGGGAGATAAGTGATTTTTCACAAAATAAAAACCGCTATCCAAAGCCATTTGAAAGCCTATAGATAGCGGTTTGAAAGCATTTTAAGTAAAATACAGAAATTCAATATAACGGAGATGGGGGGATTCGAACCCCCGCGCCAGTTGCCCGACCTACGCCCTTTCCAAGGGCGCCTCTTCAGCCACTTGAGTACATCCCCAAAATGTTATCGGGACCAAGTCCCAATAGCATTATACATAACTTTTTATTGCTTGCCAAGCAAAGATTACGAATTACTCTTTACATCCAATTGAACAAAGTTAGCAATCCGGGCCGCTTGCTGACTAACTAAGGCCAAGGTAGCTAGACGATTTGCTTTTAACTGCTCATCGTCAACCATAACCATGGTTTGATCAAAGTAAGCGCCAATTACCGTGTGCAACCCCAATAAGTCAGTTAACAACTGGTTAAGATCAGTTTCCTTAGTCAACGGCAAAACAGCATCATAAAGGGCTTGTTCAGCTTCATTCTCAAATAAGTTTGGTTGTACTTGTCCACTTTCAGGATTCTTTTGGGTCAAGCGCATAATCCGGGTCAATGCTTCCACCCCGATCCGAAAATCCGCTTCAGTCTGGTGCGCTAAGATAACCTCTGCTGATATGGTCATTTGGGCCGGATTAGTAAAGCCATTTTCGGTCACGGCTGCAATCACATCGCGTCTTACGCCCTTTTTATGCAGTGCTTTAACTACGCGATCCGTCAAGAAGTCCAAGACATCAGCAACCTGTCCTGTTAGTTCAGCTGCAACTTCATTAGGTAATCCAAAACGGTCATCCTGTCGAACAATTTTCACAATAAAATCATTTAAGAGCTGTTCAAGTGAAAATGTCCAGTCATTAGCAACGAGGATATTTACAACCCCTGAGGCTGCTCGGCGCAAAGCATAAGGATCATTGGAACCTGATGGTTGCATGCCCCCTGCAAAGAATGATAGCACTGTTTCTAACTTATCAGCTAAGGCCAAAACTTTGCCGAGCATTGACGCTGGTAGCTTGCCATCAGCACTCGTTGGCATATAATGTTCGCGAATTGCTACGGCAACGGCTGGATCCTCACCAAAGAGACGGGCATATTTTTCACCCATAACGCCTTGAAGTTCATCAAATTCACCAACCATGCCAGTCATCAGGTCAAACTTGTAAATTGTAGCCGCACGCGCGAGTTGCGCACGTTCTGCCTGATCCAACTGAAGCCGGTCAGCAATTAACGCCGCCAACACTTGGGTGCGACGCGTATGACTAGCTAGTGAACCTAGTTTGGCATGGAAAGAAACCTGTTCTAGCTTAGCATTATATTCATCAATAGTATGCTTTTGATCCTCTTGATAGAAGAAAGCAGCATCTTCTAACCGTGCCACCAAGACCTTTTCATTACCAGCAATCACATTATCAATAAAGTCTGCATTTCCATTCCGAACTGAAATAAAATGCGGTAATAGCTGTCCTTGGTCATCAACCACATGGAAGAAACGTTGATGCTCGCGCATTGACGTAATGAGAACTTCATCAGGTAACAGTAGATACTTTGGATCAAAATCACCCGCAAAGGCAGTTGGATACTCAACCAGGTTGTTCACTTCTTCAAGTAAGTCAGCATCTGGCACTACCTGCCAGTGTTGCTCCTGAGCCAAATGTTCAATTTGCTGCCAAATCGCATCTTTACGGGCTTTTGCATCGACTTGTACAAAGGAAGCAGCTAATTGTTCCTGGTAATCAGCGGCTTGCTTTAGGTTTACTGCATGACCTAAGAAGCGGTGACCACGACTTGTCCGATCCGTTGTTACCCCAACCAAACTAAATGGCACTACTTGATCATCTAGAAGGGCTACGAGCCACCGAATTGGTCGAATATATTCAAAGTCATGTCGACCCCAACGCATGGTTGTTGGGAAGGTCATCGCTGCCACCACGTCCTTAACGCCTTTTAAGACTTCAGCAGCGGGTTGACCAGCCTCAAACTTTTTAACGTACACATATTCTTGGCCTTTAAATTCCTTAAAGTAAATATCATCAGTAGTCAGGCCCTGACCTCTGGCAAACCCTTGTGCAGCTCGTGAGTAGGCTCCAGTCTCATCAAAGGCTGCCTTTTTTGCGGGGCCTTTAACTTCTTCTTCATTATCCTTTGCCCGCTCTGCAAGGTCTTGAACCAAGATTGCCAAACGCCGAGGAGTCGAGTAGGCCTTAATTGCACCATGTGGTAACCGTTGGTCTGTCAAAAAGGTTTGCATCCGATCAACTAATTGTTCTTCGGCCGGCGTCACTAAATGTGCGGGCATCTCTTCCAAACCAATTTCAAGCAAAAAATCTGCCATTTTACTTTGCCTCCTCTTCTTCAGGTAAATACTTGGCTCGTAGTGTTTCATCCTTCAGTAGTGGATAGCCCAGTTTCTTACGCTCAGCAATAAACTCTTTAGCAACCGTACGGGCCATCTTGCGAATACGACTCAAATATTTAGCCCGCTCGGTAACGGATACTACCCCACGTGCATCCAACAGATTAAAGGTATGTGAAGACTTTAAAATATAATCATAAGCTGGATGAACTAAATTATGGTCTAAGGCTCGTTTGGCCTCAGCTTCATACTCATTAAAATGAGCTAACAACATTTGCGCATCAGAGGTATCAAAAGCATACGTTGACTGTTCAAATTCAGGCTCCTTGAAGATATCACCGTAAAGCACACCATGACCCCACTCTAAGTCATAAACGGTTGGCACGTCTTGAATATAAGAAGCTAAACGTTCTAGCCCATAGGTAATCTCAGCTGTTACAGCATCTACTTGAATCCCACCAACTTGTTGGAAATAAGTGAACTGCGTCACCTCCATACCATCAAGCCAAATTTCCCAACCAATTCCGGCAGCGCCCATAGATGGATTTTCCCAATTATCCTCAACAAACCGAATATCATGTTCCAAAGGATTAATTCCTAATGCGGCCAGCGATTGAAGATAAAGTTCTTGAATATTATCAGGTGATGGTTTCATTACCACCTGAAATTGATGATGTTGATAAAGCCGGTTAGGGTTATCCCCGTAACGCCCGTCTGCTGGGCGTCGGGATGGCTCCACATAAGCTGCATGCCATGGTTCAGGACCATTGGCTCGCAAAAATGTATATGGGCTCATGGTTCCAGCCCCTTTTTCTGTATCATAAGCTTGCATTAGCATTGCCCCTTGGTCAGCCCAAAAAGTTTGCAACGTCAAGATAATATCTTGCACACTCAACTTGGTTGTCATGCTCCTCATCCTTCCTTTATATACGACACTAAAAAGCCCTGCACTAGACACAACAGTATCTAATGCAGGGACGATTAATTCGCGGTTCCACCCTACTTCCAATCAACAGATTGGCAGCTTCATGATTCATCTTTTGGACTCCGACAATGCCCTCGTCTTTTTTACCCTCACACCACCGGTAAATCGCTGCAATCAGACTTTCCTTTGTCATCAACATCTATACCTAGTATTTTACTCAGATTGCTTTAAAAGTCAATCTTTCTTCAGGCTTCATCTACGTGACCTGGTCTTTTTTGTAAGCGTTGATCCCATTGATGTAATTGCTGAATAAAGCGTTTTGCCTTTAATTGAACCCCCACTTGATCATCATAAATAGCATCTAATACCTGAGTCATACCATGTTTTGTCTCTGTGCTTAAAGATAAAGAGTTAAGTTGCCGTAAGTCAGTTAGTTGGGCTAGCCGTGCTAAAACTGGTAGTACTTTGCCAGACAAATGAAAACGATGTTCATCCAGCTGCCAATGACGTTCGCACAAGGCCCCCGAGTAGGCCATCGAAAAATCTAATGGTCCCGCTTGACGGCCACAGACGACACAAGCCCCAAACTCCGGTTGAACACCAAAATCAGTCAATAATTTCACTTCAAAGAAATTGGCAAGCCCTTGGGCATCAACCCCAGCAATCATTTTTTCTTCAGCTACTACTGCCTGATCATACCAAAAAGGAAGCGGTTGGTTATCGACAAAGGCGGCGTCAATGAGACCCAGTATATAAGTCATATAGGCATTTAATTCAACATCTTGCAAGAAAGGAATCGGCAAAGTGCTAGTCTTGACATCATTAATAAAGCTTAGACCGGTTTGATGGATGACCCCTTCATAGGTGGCTCGGGTTAATGGTTGCAAATCAGCTGCATAGGGGTAGCGTTTCCCCTTGGCATTCCGAATGTAAAACATGCGCTTACCATACTGTTTAGTTAGCATTTTTACTAACAGGTCACGTTCCTTGTGACTTCGCTGATACATGACGACTGCATCAAATACCTCTGTCATTTTCCGCCTCCTAAGAAAAAGGCGGCGCCAAAACGCCACCCCTGCTTTTAAATATCCGAATCTTCCTTATAACCATAAGACTGTAGAGCCTGGGGCTTATCACGCCACCGTTCCTCCACTTTCACCCAGAGTTCAAGATAAATTTTCTCACCTAACAAGCGTTCCATATCTTTACGGGCCCGGGTGCCAATTTCTTTAATCATTGAGCCCCCTTTTCCAATCACAATGTTCTTTTGTGAAGCCCGTTCAACCACAATGGTTGCCTGAATGTGTAACTTCTCGTCATGTTCTCTAGCAATTTGATCAATGACGACCGCCACTGAATGTGGCACTTCCTGACGGGTTAATTGCAATACCTTTTCTCGAATTAATTCCCCAATCAAAAAACGTTCTGGATGATCGGTAATTTGATCCGCCGGATAATATTGTGGGCCAGGCTCTAGGCCGTCCATCGTTAATTCTAGGAGTTCCTGAACACCATCCCCATTGCGCGCTGAAATAGGGAAAATTTCAGCAAAATCGTACTGTTGACGATAGTCATCAATCTGGGTTAATAGCGCTTCTGGCTTTACCAAATCAATCTTATTAATCACGAGATAAACCGGTGTTTTAACATCAGCCAAGCGCTTGATAATAAAGTCATCACCAGCACCCCGCGGTTCATCAGCATTCACAACTAACCAGATTAAATCGGCTTCACGTAAGGCCGACATCGCGGTCTTAATCATGAAATCATCCAAACCATTATGGGGTTTATGAATTCCTGGCGTATCCATGAAGACCACCTGACCCTCTGAGGTCGTATAAATTCCTTCAATCTTGTTACGGGTGGTTTGGGCCTTAGAAGACATGATGGCAATCTTTTCACCAATCATGCGGTTGAGCAACGTTGACTTGCCGACATTTGGCCGCCCAATTAAAGCAACAAACCCCGATTTAAATTCCTCAGTACTCATGTATGATCCTCATTCTTATAATGTCTTGTCTACCAACCGAGCAGTTGGAAGAGATAGGGTTGAAATATTAATAGGCCGATCACCACTGCCGTTGTTGCCGCCACCAAAACAGCACCAGCGGCTACATCCTTAGCTACCTTAGCCAAAGGATGAAAGTGGTGACCAACTGCTAAGTCTACAATCGCTTCAACCATGGTATTAACAAATTCAGACATGATAACGATGAAAAAGGCAATCGTTATCCAAATCCAATCTGATCGACCTAGGCCAAGGTACAAGCCAATGGCTAAAACAAAAATTGCCATCACCACGTGATAACGCATATTTCGCTCACGTCTTAATACTTCCACAATCCCATCTACGGCATGATGGAAGGCCTGGTGGAAACTTGTATTTTTATCAATTTGACTTAGCCGGCGTCTACTTTGCTTATCGCGTGAGTCCATAGCTATTCAAAATTTCTCGTTGTAACGTAAACATTTCCTTTTCAGCTTCATCACTAATCATATGATCATAGCCATTTAAATGTAAGAAACCATGCACAACTAAAAAGCCAAGTTCACGTTCATAGGAATGTTCTAAATACGTGGCCTGTTCACCAATCTTATCAACCGACACAATAATATCACCAATATTTTTAGCTAACGCGACTGGTTGATCGTCAGCAAAGTTAATTGGCACATCATCATCAGCATCTTCAATGGCAAACGAAATCACGTCAGTTGGTTTATCTAGACCACGATAATGTTTGTTATACCAGCGAATCTCAGGGTTATTCACAAAGGTTACTGACATTTCAGTGCCAGCAGGTAGTTGTAAATACTGCCCTGCGTAATCTAATACGTCTTGAACCAGTTGCAAGTGTTTAGACAATACACCGGGTTCTGAATTATCAATGATGGCTAAATCCATTTTTTTGTCCCCTTCAATCTCTTTTTCATTTAAGGTTTTCACTAGCTTGGTCATAAGCAGCCACAACTTTGGCAACATGCCTGACCACTTCACTATTTTTAAAGTAAATCATTTGAATATGCGGCACCGCAGCTAGGATTTGGGCTGCTTGTCGCAAACCAGAGGTAACTGACCTTGGCAAATCGACTTGTGATAAGTCACCATTAACAACCATTTTTGAGCCAAAGCCTAGTCGAGTCAAAAACATCTTCATCTGCGGCGGGGTTGTATTCTGTGCCTCATCTAAAATGATGAAAGCATTGTCTAACGTCCGGCCCCGCATATAAGCCAAAGGGGCAATTTCAATCGTTTCCCGCTCTAATAAGCGATCAGTCCGCTCTTTACCCAAAATTGCATATAAGGCATCATAAATTGGCCTTAGATAAGGATCAACCTTTTCCTTTAAATCACCTGGCAAGAACCCTAGGCTTTCACCAGCTTCTACGGCTGGCCGTGAAATAATTATTTTCTCAACACTACCCTGCTTTAAGGCCGCCACCGCCATGGCAACAGCTAAATATGTTTTACCTGTTCCAGCCGGGCCGATTCCAAAGGTGATGTCTTGATGTGCAATTGCTTGCACATATTGACGTTGACCAAAATTTTTAACACGCACAGCCTGCCCTTTGGCATCATGGAGTAGGGTCTCTGTATACATATCTCCAAAATACTCAAGGGTGCCATTTTCAGCCATACTAGTAGCTGAAATGATATCAGCTGGGCCAATTTTTACTCCCCGCTTGATAATTGCCGTTAACTTTTCAACAATGGCTAAGGTCATTATAACCCGCTCATCGTCACCATCAATCGTTAAACGATCGCCAAATACACGTAGCTGCGTACCTAAGCTCTCCTCTAGTAACCGTAAATGAGCATCGGCTGGTCCTACCAAGCCCATCTCTTGTTCAGGGTTTTCAAATTGGTAGGTCTTTTCAACTCGTTTTGTCAATAATCTAACCCCTCTTTATTCAATCAGTACACGGTCATTATACCGCAATTTAGTATGTATCGGGAGACCCGCCCGCGTGAAATTCTAACTAACTTAACTTAAGGCCTCCATTACGAGTTCCTTAACGGTCTGTCCATCTGCCCGACCTTTAACCTTAGGCATTAAGGCTCCCATTACTTTTCCCATGTCAGCTTTGGATTGTGCACCAACTGACTTTACCGTTGCGTCTACCAAGGCCTGCAATTCGGTTGCTGATAGTGGTTCAGGTAAATAGTGGGCTAAAACCGCTATTTGTGCGGTTACACCTTCCGCTAAATCAGGTCTGTTTGCTGCTAGATCGGCCGCCTTTTCATCTGTGCGCTGTTTCATCTCACGGGCCACTACCGTGAGCGCCTCATCATCTGTTAAAGGATGCCCCACTTTAATTTCTTCATTAGCTAAGGCGGCCTTTAAAAGTCTAATCACACTTAACTGCGTTTTATCATGGGCTTTCATGGCAGTCTTCATATCAGTCGTTAGCGTTGCTTGTAAAGTCATATTTTAACTCCCCCTGTCGTTCATCTAAAAAACTAGCTTAAAAGAAAACCGGACCACCATAGGTAGCCCGGTCAGGAAGTGTTTAACGTCCCTTCTTATTCTTGCGCTTACGAGCAGCCTCAGACTTCAACTTACGCTGAACTGATGGCTTAATGTAATATTCGCGCTTACGGAATTCTTGCAAAATTCCATCCTTTGATACACCACGCTTAAAACGACGGAGAGCATCATCAAGAGACTCATTCTTGCGAACAATAGTCTTGGCCATAATGTTTACCCTCCCTTCTCGTGTGAAGAATTCAACTATAACGTCGCACACTTTGTTCTTATCTATTCTAACAAACTTTAACTCAAAGTCAAAGCTAATTTAACAAAAGCAGGCCGGTCCTTATAGCTTGGTATCATGAAAGCGGCCTAAGATACGTTCAATCCGCCAGGTAGAGGCCCATGCCTTCTCATCAGCCCGAGCCAAGGCATCCCGAAAGTCATAGCGCTCATAGGCTGAAATGACCGTAAATAAGACTTCCTTTGGATGGTGAGAAAAAGCACCCTCCGCTCCATGAACAACTGTAATACCACGACCCAACTCCTTTTGTAAAAAAGCAATCACATGGTCCGGCTTTTCGGTGACAATCATTACTTGTAATTGTTGCTGGCGAGTATAAACGGCATCAATCATATAAGCATTAACGACTAAGGTTATAATCGTATAAAGCGCAAACTGCACGCCAAAGAGAGCTCCTGCAGCTAACAAGATGAAAAAGTTAAAGAGTAAGTTCACCGCACCCATTCGCATCCCAGTCCGACGGCGGACAAAAATACCAATAATATCCAGGCCCCCGGTAGAAATACCGTTACGCAAGGCTAACCCGGTACCAAACCCATTCACCACCCCACCAAAAAGAGCTAACAACAATGGATCCTGACTAACAGGTTCTGCAGGGCCCATAATTAAGCGCATGGCCGTTGCCGCAGCAAACAAGGCAAAGGCTGTAAACATGGCAAACCGTTTGCTTAATTCACGATAGGCCATCACCAATAAGGGAATATTTAGTAAAACCAACAAGAGCCCCACCGGAATCGTTACATGTAAAAAGCGGGTTCCTAATGTATTTAACACCTGAGCTAGGCCAGTAAAACCAGATGAATAGACATGCGCGGGGGTCCAAAAGAAGTTCAGTGCCACCGCTGATGTAATCGCATAGATTAATGCGGTCATGACCCGGGTCGAAAATTCATGTCGATCAAAATATTGTATTAACTGCGTCATTTATATCTCCATTAAGCATCTCAGGCTTGATTATTCTTCAGCCATGTTAGGCATCGATCCATCATCATAAACAGGTGCCTTCAGTCCCAAGTCAGCTTCCACCTGATCCTTCGAGACTGGCGTGGGAGCTTGTGTCATCGGCTCCGTTGCCTTTGAATTCTTAGGGAAGGCAATCACATCACGAATATTATCACGCCCCGCCAATAACATAGCTAGTCGATCCAAACCTAAGGCAATCCCTCCCATAGGTGGGAATCCGTATTCCATGCCTTCTAAGAGGAAACCAAAGGCCTTTTGGGCAGCTTCGGGGGTAAAGCCTAGGGCTGCCAACATCTTTTCTTGGATATCCATCCGATGAATACGGATTGATCCGGACCCAAGCTCGTACCCATTCAAGACGAGATCATAGGACTGGGCGTGGGCTTTATGGGCGCCATCTGGAGTAGCTAGCAGGGGTAAATCTTCTTCATTTGGCATTGTAAATGGATGATGCGCAGCAATCCAACGCTTTTCATCTGGTTGATACTCAAACAAAGGCCAATTAACGATCCAAGCAAAGGCCCACTTTGACTGATCAATCAAATCTAAGTCATGTGCAGTTTGCCGCCTTAAGGCATCAAGTGTCGCTGCTACTACTGGCGCTTGATCAGCCGCAAACAGAATTAAATCACCATCCTTAGCCTTAGTCTTGGCTAAGAGGTCGTCTGTTTTTGCTGTAAGGAATTTAGCAATGGGACCCTTAACACCTGCTTCATCCACCTTCAACCAGGATAAGCCCTTTGCACCAAAGCGTTCTACATACTTGGCCAGCTTATCAATATCTTTGCGTGAATAAGCAGCGGCCCCACCAGGGACGACAATTGCCTTTACCTGACCGCCATTTTTGACCGCATTGGCAAAAACACCAAATTCAGCATCGGCCATGATAGTCGTTAAGTCTTGGAGTTCCATTCCAAAGCGCAAATCTGGTTTATCAGTGCCATACCGTGCCATCGCATCGGCCCAATCCAAGGTTGGAATTTGATCGATATCCAGGTGATAATCAACCGTTTGGGCCATAATATTAGCCACCCAATGGTTCACTAGATCCATGATTTCTGACTGGGTCATAAAGGACATTTCTAAGTCTAACTGGGTGAATTCTGGTTGCCGGTCACCACGTAAATCTTCATCACGAAAAGCACGTGCTACTTGATAATAACGATCAAAACCTGCTCCCATTAACAATTGCTTAAAGAGCTGTGGGGATTGTGGCAATGCATAAAAAGAACCTGGGTAAATCCGTGAAGGTACCAGATAGTCACGAGCCCCCTCAGGGGTAGACTTAGCCAAATATGGGGTTTCAATATCAATAAACCCTTGACCATCTAAAAAGGCATGGGTAGCCGCCGTGATTTTGGCTCGAATTCTAAGATTGCGTTGCATTTCAGGCCGTCGCAAATCCAAGTAGCGGTACTTTAACCTTAAATCATCAGCAGCCTCAACTCCATCTTCAATCGCAAAAGGCGTGGTTTTAGCCGTAGCTAATATCTTAATGTGCTGTACTTGGACCTCAATCTTGCCCGACCGTAACTGCTCATTTTCAGCCCCTGCCGCTCGCTTGGCAACCACCCCTTGCACTTCAATCACATATTCTGAACGAACCGTTTCTGCTAACGCCAATGCATCAGCATCAATCTCTGGTGAAAATGCTAGTTGCACGATTCCCTCACGGTCTCTTAAATCAATAAAAATCAAGCCCCCTAAATCGCGTCGTTTTTGGACCCAACCATCTAAGGTTACCGTTTGCCCTAAATACTGTTCATCAATTAACCCTGCATAATTTGTGCGTGTCATGTTATTCATCCTCACTTTCTACTTCAACCACTTCTTCTGTGGGTTCAATGTAAGTTGGTAAAGCAGTGTATAAATCAACTAATGGAATCGTACGTTCAGCTGACGTCGCCATATTTTTAAGATGGGCCGTCTGTTGCGCTAATTCACGTTCGCCAATGGTAATAATAAAACGGGCTCCCAAACGGTTAGCTGCCTTGAACTGCCCTTTCAGTTTACGATTCTCATAGTCTCGGTCGGCGCGATAACCAAATGAACGCACTGCCTGGACCATTTGCATGGCTACCAAGTCTGTCCCGGCCCCCTGGTTGGCTACGTAAACATCCAAGCTTGGTTGTGTAGCCGTTAAAAGCTGTTGGTCAGCTAGTAATAACATTAAGCGTTCTAACCCAATCCCAAAGCCCATGCCAGACACTTCAGGACCACCAAATTCAGCAACTAAGCCATTATAACGGCCACCACCAGCGATGGTCGTATATCCATGGCCGAGCGCTTTGCTTTTTGTCATAATTTCAAAAATAGTATGGTTATAATAATCCAATCCCCGTACAGTTGTCGCATCAATCTCATAGTCAATGCCCAAGGCATCTAAATAAGACTGAACGGCCGTCCAATGTTCCTGGGCAGCAGGGCTTAAATAATCTAAGATTGATGGCGCTTTGGCAACAATTGCTTGGTCCTGAGCGTCCTTAGAGTCCAACACACGCAATGGGTTTTTACTTAACCGGGCTTGTGAGTCTGCTGATAATTGATCGGCCAAGGGCGTTAAATAGTCAATTAAAGCCTGGCGATAAGCAGCTCGTGAAGCTTGGTCGCCTAATGAATTAATGGTCACTTTGAGATCTTTTAATCCTAATGTTTGAAAAAAGTCAACTGCCATAGCAATTGTTTCCGCATCTAAAGCCGGTGATTCAGAGCCTAGCGCTTCCACCCCAATCTGATGAAATTGACGCATGCGTCCAGCTTGTGGGCGTTCATAACGAAACATAGGACCAATATAAAAAGCCTTATATGGCTTAGGATATTCTGGACCATAGAGCTTATTTTCAACGAAGGCGCGCACCACACCAGCGGTTCCTTCTGGTCGCAAGGCAACGTGACGCTCACCTTTATCATAAAAGTCATACATCTCTTTGGTTACTACATCCGAGGTATCTCCTGCAGACCGAGCAAACACGTCAAAGCTCTCAAACATTGGCGTCCGAATTTCTTCATATTGATAATCAGCAAACAATAAGCGTGCAGTTTCTTCCACATAATGCCACTGATAAGACCCATCAGGTAGTAGGTCTGCCGTTCCCTTAGGTTTTTGAAAACTTGCTTTAGCCATTATTATCATCCTCTTTTATCTATTCTTCTTGATGGACCTAACTGAAAAAAGCGCCCTTGACGACAGTTGAACTGTCATCAAGGGCGCTTTTTTGCACGGTACCACCTTGTCTTATCATCTTTAACCGTACGATAACGGTGTACAACCGCACAATGTGACCTAAGAAGTGTCCCTCTGATCCATATTGACAGGCTTTCACCACCCCCTGCTCGCTAGACTAATGGCTAGTCAGATTAACTTCCTCATCGGTGTTTAATATCCATTAATTATCTAATAGGTAATCTATCTCGTCAAGCCCCAATCATCCAATTTAGGGCATTTGTTGGCTAAGATAATGATCCAACCCCAGCGGAATCGCCCGGGCAATCTGTTCTTGATACTGACTTGTTTTAATGCGCTTAAAATCCTTATCAGAATTAATATACCCATTTTCCAACAAAATAGCCGGCAGGTCATTGTCACGTAATACTAAATAATCACCAAAAGCGATGCCTTTATTGTGCATTTGATTGGGAAGTCGAGACTGCAATGCTTGATTGACTGCGTTTGCGAGCTCTTTAGAGCCATTTTCTTGATGATAGTAGTAGGTCGTATAACCACTAGCTGAATTTTTTTCCGGCGCTGAATCAAAATGAAATGACAAGAACAGATCGGCATGCTTAGCCTCAGCCTGCTGCGGAATTTGTGCCAACGGAACTAAAACATCTTGATTTCGAATCATAATTACCCGGGCCCCGCGCTTTTCCAACTGTGTTTTCACCCGACGCGCTAAGGCCAGGGTATAATCTTTCTCATACTGATCCTGATTGGACAAAGCCCCGGTGTCAGAACCGCCGTGGCCCGCATCCAAAGCGATTGTGGTTTCTGAAAGGGGGGTTACTTTGGCTAAGGGCTTTTTGCGTTCAACTAACCAACTGGCTACCCAGCCTGTTGATTCATCTTCACGTCGCACATGGTACCACTTGTTTTTTTGACCAATAATTTGCAGGTGCTCACCTGGACTTAAAAGTCCAACTCGTTTAGCCGTAACTTTACCCTGTTCACGTACTGGTAGGTTCGCAATTTGCACTGTAATTTGCTGCTTATAAAGTAAAATTGCAGTGACCGTAACCGCTACACCTAAAAGAGAACCCGTGATTGCTAACGGCAGCCAAAAATGGACTAATCTACTAACCACCCACTGACCTAATGCCTTTACCTTGTCCAACCTTTCACCTCATTCATTTCTACACACCATGAAAAAAAGTGCCAGCAAGTGGCACTACGTTTTTTATCTGTCATTACCGCCCACTTTTAGAACATATCACCAGTCCAAGCTTGTTCCGGTAAGGTTATAAAATCATAGCTGGTTAAAGCTGCTACTGATGTTAACACTGCCTGCGCAGGTACGCCCATCATCAAGTTAATCGTACCAGCAGCTTTCTCTTTTAGCAAAATGACTGGCTTCCCCTTAGCACAAGCATAGCCAGTTTCCCAAGCGGTACCTGGATCAACATAGGTTCCCTCATAGTCAATCACAGCCAACATCACATCGGCTTGATCAATGTGTTCCCGATCCATTTCAAAAATCTCTTGTATCCACTCTGGACTCCCTTGACGATGTTTGGCTTCAGCCTTACGGGGACTAAATACCTTTTCGACCGTGGCATTAGTGGCTAAGGCCTGCTCTACGCGTTCAATCCGTTCAATCTGTTCACGATCAAAAAAGGGACCGGCTAGGTAAAGTTTCATCTTATCCATGACGTCTATGCTCCTTTGCTTTGGCACAAGTATGTTATCGTCCTTTAGTTTATACAAAAGATGCCGAACAAACAAGTTCTTCATCTAATTTATAGCAGCCATACCCGAAGATTAGTCCCGCGTTTGCCGTCGATACTGCCGCTGTTGATTTTGTACACCCGTTAAAACAAAATGAGCAGGATCCTGCTTACTCTGTGCTTTTTGATCAGCTGACCCCCAAAGGGCGCCTTCAAAGAGTTCTTCATAAGCCGGTACAGATAATTGTTGCCGTTGATCCAGTAGTTTTTCCATCCCAAGGACATCTAGTCCCGCTTTAAAAGTGGGTGCTAATGTTAGACTGAAAAACTCACCCTCTGCACCAGAACCATACGAAAACATACCAATTCGCTGGCCGCCCCTTAGCTGGGTATCATTCGCTAATAGCGATAACAAACTTAAATATAGTGACCCTGTATAAAGATTACCGACCCGCTTACTATAGACCCGACTAGCTTCAAAAGCGGCTAATAAGCTAGCCGCATGTGCTTCATCCGTTTCTGGTAACACATCCCGCAATGCCTTCAACCCCATTTTCGTAAAGGGCAAATGAAAGACCATGGCGTCAAAATCAGTCAATGTCAATCCAGTCGTATCTTGGTAACGTTGCCAGACCTCTTTAAAGAAATCTCGATAAACATTGGCCGAATACTTGCCATCTACCAATGCCTTATCATGATCAACCGGCCGCCAGAAATCCATGATATCAGCAGTCATAAATTGACTGTCGTCATTAATAACCGCAATCTGGGGATTAGCAGATACTAACATCGCCACTGCTCCAGCACCTTGAGTTACTTCACCACTAGTATTCAGGCCGTACCGTGCAATATCTGTCGCAATGACGAGTACTTTTTTATCTGGATGTAGGCTCACATAATCGCGGGCCTGCATTAAACCAAACGTACCAGAATAGCAGGCTTGCTTAAGTTCAATGGCTCGCGCATAGCGATTCAACTCTAATAACCGTTGTACATAGATGGCCACCGATTTTGAATGATCAACACCTGACTCAGTGGCAACTATGATTTCCGCTATTTCGGCCCGTTCTTGTTTAGTTAACAATTGCTCAGCCGCATTGGCTGCTAGGGTCACAGCATCTTGGCTTGGTGGTACAACGGCCTGTTCAGTTTGACCAATACCTAATAGATATTTATTAGGGTCCTCACCCCTAGCGTGAGCCAAATCAGTCATATCAAGATAGAGGTTACTTGTTGCAAAACGCATTTTTTCTATTCCAACAGTCATCATTTTATCCTAACCTTTCACTAATTAAGTCAATCAATTCTCGAGCAATCGCCGTTTTTGACTGTTCAGGTAAAGTCTTAGGCTTTTTACCTGGTTCTAGTAGCGTTACCACATTATTGGTCGTAGCAAATCCTAAGCCCGGTTGAGATACATCATTGGCAACTAATAAATCGAGCCTTTTTTGCTGTAATTTTTTACTTGCATTCGTTAAAACATCTTGTGTTTCAGCAGCAAACCCTACTAAAAATTGGTGCGTCTTCATCTGCCCCAATTGAGCTAAAATATCTGGGTTTTGCACTAAATCCAAATGGAGGCCACTCGTTTTTGATGTTTTTTTCATTTTTTGCTCCGCCGGTTGGCTTAGTCGGTAGTCAGCCACTGCAGCAGCCATCACAACAACATCTGCTTGTGCGTACACGTCTTTTAAGGCAGCCAACATATCTAAGGCTGACACAACATGCTTAACCGTCACCAACGCTGGTGCTGGCCGATCAACGGTTGTAATTAATATAACATGGGCTCCTTGGTTAACTGCTGCTTGAGCAATTGCATAACCCGTTTTACCGGATGAATGATTACCAATGTAGCGCACCGGATCAATGGCCTCTCTGGTGCCACCAGCTGTGACAACAACTGTCTTGTTAGCCAACTTCCCAGGATTTGCGCCAAAAAAAACTTGGCTTTGTTCAAAAATCACCTCTGGTTCAGGCATGCGTCCCTGCCCTGCATAGCCCTCTGCCAAAAGGCCACTGACCGGTTCAATAATATGCACTCCATCAGCGCGTAATTGGGCTATATTACGTACAAGTGCTGGATTGGACCACATATGGGAATTCATGGCTGGTATCACCACCGTTGGTACATGGCGTGCAAGCAGAACTGTTGAGGCGGCATCATCGGCTATTCCTTGTGCCATTTTAGCAATCAGGTTGGCAGTTGCTGGGACGACGATCTGATAATCGGCCCAATCAGCAAGGTTAATGTGTTCAATCGTTGGTTGGCTTGGTTGATCAAACAGATCGGTAATCACTGACTCACCAGTCAGTACAGCAAAGGTCTTTGCAGTCACAAACGCCTGCGCATTTGTTGTCATAACAACTCTTACTGTGGCCCCCGCCCGCACATATAACCGAGCTAATTGAACAGCCTTAAAGGCCGCAATGCCACCCGTAACGATTAAGAGGATTCGCTTTCCTTTTAACATATCTACTCCTAACAGCCAGTTTACTGATTCTTTCCTGTGCTTAATTTAAGTAAGTTAACCCTTTTATCATACCCCAAGTTGGCTATGATGAAAATCATGACCTACCCCTGCCAGTTAAATTTGGTCAACTAAGCTCAATTTTGCTTTTTTTGAAAATAAGTATTGCACTAGTAATTAAGTTCTGGTATATTAGTTCCTGTTGTTAAGGCAACTAAGTTAATGGCTCATTGGTCAAGCGGTTAAGACTCCGGTTTTTCACACCGGCATCCAGGGTTCGACTCCCTGATGAGCTATTAGACGACAGTAACAGTTCGTCTAACCTAGCATTAATAGATAATGGCTCATTGGTCAAGCGGTTAAGACTCCGGTTTTTCACACCGGCATCCAGGGTTCGACTCCCTGATGAGCTATAAAGAAAAAGCACACCTGTTCTTGGTGTGTTTTTTACTTTAACCTTGTCAAAAACGTCTAGAATCGCTATAATAGCAGAGTTGACTTTTGGAGACATGGCAGAGTGGTAATGCAGCGGACTCGAAATCCGCCGAACCGGTGTTGAGCCGGCGCACGGGTTCAAATCCCGTTGTCTCCTTATCTTTAAACAAAAAAGGAACACCTTGAGTCAAGGTGTTCCTTTTTTGTTTAGCGCGTTGTTCCCCGCTTAGAAAAGCCATGGGCCAAGGTGACTTGGTCGTCATCTAAAGGTTCATGTGCTAACAATTTTGTCAATGCTCGCATTGATACAGCACCAATATCATAAATAGGTTGCGTAATTGTCGATAATTGTGGTCGCGTCATTTCCGTTAATTTGGAACTATTACTTGTAATCACTTCAAAGTCAGCTGGAACCTGTACCCCACTGTCAGTCAATCCATTCAATAAACCAGCCGCCATCTCATCATTCACAACAATCGCGGCAGTAGCCTTGCTTGCTCTTAATTGGTTGGTCATGGCATAACCTGACTGATAACTGTAATCGCCTTGAAATACCAAGGCCTTATCAAGGGGTAAGCCAGCATCCACTAAGGCTTGCTGGTAGCCTGCTAATTTATGTTCCTGATTAATAACATGGTTTAAACTACCCGAAATAAAGGCGATCCGTTGGTGACCATGTTTAACTAAAATATCTGTTGCTTCTTTAAATGCTTGTTGATAGTTAATGTTTACTGAAGGGTCAGTCCCCTGCCGATCAATCGAACCGGCAAACACCGTTGGCATATCAACTGAAGCTAAGCGCTCACGGACTTTATCTGAAAGCTGATTACCAATGAAAATAATGCCATCTACTTGCTTACCTAGCAAATTATCTAACACTTCGGCACCTTCCTGATTACTTTCATCAGCTCCGGCTAAAATGATTTGATAGTTATACATCTTGGCAACATCATCAATTCCACGGGCCAATTCAGCAAAATATTGATTAGTAATATCTGGCACAACCAGTCCGACCGTTGTTGTTTTTCGTGAAGCTAACCCCCGCGCAATCGCATTTGGTCGATAATTTAGCTTATCAATAACTGCTTGCACTTTTTCTTTAGTAGCGGGTTTTACATTGGCATTTCCATTCACTACCCGAGACACGGTGGCCATTGAAACGCCTGCCTCGCGGGCAACATCATAAATTGTTACTGCTTGTTTTTCCATTGTCTTTACCCCATCAGTTTGTTAGTCAATCATAGGTCTTTTTAAATTGTAAACGGTTACAGAACCATTGTAACATGTTTTCACAAGAATTTTCACAACACAAATTTTTATTTTAGCATAAAGTGAGTTGATATGTCATATTTTTTTGAAACCGTGTACAATAGGACTAAGATAACATTTAAAAAGGAGCTTTTTTCGGATGACAAACCATATTCAAGACATTCAAACCTGGCTAAATACACAGGAATTAGATGGGGCTTACCTGTCTGATTACCACTCAATTGCTTATTTAACTGGCTTTGAATCTGATCCAATTGAGCGTATCTTAGCTCTCTTTATTTTCCCACAAGCGGATCCCTTCATTTTTGCACCAGCTTTAGAGGTAGCAGCCATTAAAGAAACTGGTTGGCCTTATCCTGTCTATGGCTATCAAGATGCCCAAGATCCATTTGCTCTCATCGCAGAGCATGTTAAAGCAAGCAGCAAGCGGGTGGAACGTTTTGCTGTTGAAAAGGGTAACTTGACCCTTAGTCATGCAGAAGCCCTAAAACAAAATCTACCTGGACTAAACTTTGTGGCCAATCTAACACCACTTATTGAACAAATGCGTTTAATTAAAACGCCTGCTGAAATTGAAAAGATGCGTCAGGCCGGTCGCGATGCTGATCGAGCCTTTGCCCTTGGATTTGCCGCCTTAGCTGCTGGTAAAACGGAGCGTGAAGTAATGGCCGAGCTTGAATATCAGCTTAAGTCTGCTGGCGTTGCCGGTATGTCCTTTGAGACTCTCATCCAATTCGGCCAGCATGCGGCCGAACCACATGGAGCTACCGGACAAACAACATTAGCCCCAGGCGACTTGGCGCTCTTTGATCTGGGTACTATTTTTGATGGATATGTATCAGATGCAACACGTACGGTTGCCTATCAGTCCGTCTCAGATCATCAGCGGGAAGTTTATGATGTTGTTCTAACCGCCCAATTAGCAGCTCAGGATGCGGTTAAGCCCGGCATGACAGCCGGTGAATTAGATGCCATTGCCCATGATATTATCACCGACGCTGGCTATGGAGAATATTTTGTCCACCGGCTTGGACATGGATTAGGTTCATCCGTGCACGAATCGATTCAAATTGCACCGGATAATCCTTTAATCTTAGAACCTGGCATGGCCTTTTCAATTGAACCTGGCATCTATATTCCTGGAGACTTAGGTATTCGAATTGAAGATTCAATTGTCCTAACTAATCAAGGGGCCGAGTCAATGACCCACACGAGTAAGGCACTCCAAATTATTGATTAGGCCTTTACAACAAAGACATAAAAAAAGCAGGTGCGATGCACCTGCTTTTTTTATGTCTTATTCTACTTTTCTGATAAACCAATCTGATCGCTTGCCGCCAAACCAGCCTGGTCACTAGCAGCTAAACCTGTCTTACCACTAGCCGCTAATGAAGCAACCTGTTTTGCGGCTGCCTGCTTCAACATGGCATCTTGGTCATCAACTAAGTGAGCGACCTTCGTTTCTGATTGTGCCTGCAAGCCGTGTTCAATCGTATCAGCTAAATCCGCTTCCTTGATTAGGATATCAGCTTGCGCTTCATCCTTGGCTAAAACGGCATCTTCACGAAAGTCAGTCGTCTTAGCTTTCACTTCATGCAATAAGTCACCAGCCCGTTGTTGAACATCCTGACTGGTACGTGCGGCCTCATCAACCAAACGACTTACTCGATCATCTAACTGTAACTTAGTTAGCGCTTCATCGGCCTTTTCGCGTACCAAGGCCACTGCATCATTCATTGCATACTGAGCATCCACTACCCGGTCATGCAAGGTATCAGTTGCTTGATCAACACTTTGATCAAGGCGGGCCCGTTGTTCAACGGAGAGGCGCTTGTAACCTACATATCCAACAGCGGCAGCCAAGCCACCAACAACAATTCCCTTTAAAATTCCTTTTGCCATGTCAACTTCCTCCCTTGATTCAGGTATTCAGACTATTCCAATGACCTTACTTTTGTTTACGATGTTTACGCAGGCTATTAGCCACTGAAAAGGCACTGGCTGTCTTTGAAGCCCCGCGCTGCTTGATGTGCCCCGTTAAATCCTTGGTCGCTACATTTAAGTCCGACAGTGACGTCCCTAAATCAGCAACTGCTTGTACAGCAGGATCCAACACAGCCACCTTGCTATTAACATCTTCTAGTAAAGTATTGGTATTGGCCATAATATCATCCGTCTCACGAGCGATAATATCTACATCACGCAATACATTTTTAAGCGGTTGCGTAATCTGAAAAAGTAACCAAGCCATTGCTCCCAATACTAATAATATGGCAATGGCGATAATTAACCATGCGATAGCACCTGCTGTCATCATCATCTTCCTCCATCCTCTTTGTTAAGTTAATTCTACCTGTTTTGGATGGGGCTTTCAACGTTTACCTAATCTTCTAGTTGCTTAACCAAAGACTCAAACTCATCCAGTCGTTGCTCAAAGAGACTAAAGGTAGCACGCAAATAATTTGGTTGTGTCATATCAACACCTGCTTTGCGCATCACCTCAATTGGATAATCCGCTGAGCCGGTCTTTAGATAATCTTTGTAGGCTTGAACGGCTGGCTGGCCTTCATTTAAGATTTTTTCGGCTAAAGCTGTCGCCGCCGCAAAACCAGTACTGTATTGGTAAACATAGAAATTATAATAAAAATGTGGGATGCGTTCCCATTCATGGCTAATTTCAGGATCAACCGTCAATGCAGGTCCATAATAGCGTTGATTTAGCTGACCATAATAATCATCCAAAACTGAAGCCGTCAAGGACTGTCCAGCGGCAGCCTGTTGGTGCATCCACCACTCAAATTCAGCAAATTGCGTTTGCCTAAAGAGAGTCCCTTTGACACCATCCAAATATTGATTCAAAACATACGCTCGTAAGGCGGGCTCATCAATTTGTTTTAGCAAGTAATCGGTTAACAAATTTTCATTAGTGGTTGAAGCAATTTCGGCCAAAAATATTGGGTAATCACCATACTGATAAGGTTGACTTGCCCTAGTAAAGTAACTATGAACACTATGACCAGTTTCATGAACTAAAGTATATAAATTATTCATGTTATCTACCCAGTTTAATAGAATGAATGGATTAGTGTCATAGGAACCACCAGAATAAGCACCCGTCCGCTTTCCCTGATTTTCGGGCACATCTATCCAACGTTGATCAAACGCCTGATTGACAACCGCTAAATAGTCATCGCCTAGCGGTGCCAGTGCAGCCAGTGCTTCAGCCTTAGCCCCTTCATAGTCAATCTCATAATCCGGTGTTCCCAGAATAGGGGTGTACAAATCATATGAATGCAAAGCAGGCAATCCTAATAACCGTTTACGTAAGGCAACATAGCGATGTAACAAAGGTAAGGCCTGATGCACCTCAGCTATCAGCGTATCATAAACTGCTTCTGGAATTTGGTTATTGGCTAAGGCTGCCTGGCGGGCGGATGTATAATGATGGGCCTGTGCCATGAAGTTGTGGCCCTTCACATGACTAGCTAGTAATGATGCAAAGGTATTTTCAAAATCGAGGTAGGGCTGATAGAAAGTTTGAAAGGTTTCCTTACGTACCGCTTGGTTAGGCGATTCTAATAAGCGCGCATAGACACCATTTGATAACTGCTCTTCTTCCCCATCATCGTTGACTACAGTACCAAATTTGATATCGGCGTTGTCTAACATGCCAAAAGCACGTTCGGCCGTCCCAAAAACATCCCCCGCTGCCGCCAACAATTGTTCCTGGTCAGCAGGTAAAACATGCCCACGTTGCGTTAAAATTTCATCCAAATAATGGCGGTAGGCCACCAATTTTGGTTCTTGCTCATAAAAATTAGCTAATTGCTCTGGACTTAGACTAAGCACAGCTGGATCAAAAAAGGCGATTGCAGCTGCTACCCGGGCCGCTAATGCTTCAGCCTGACTCACTAAGCCTTGGTAAAAACTATTATTCGTGTCCTGATCGTGTTTCATTGAAGCATACACATAGACCTTCTCCAAGTCCCGCATCAAGTTCAACCCAAACTGCAAGGCTTCATAAAAAGAACTTGCCGAATCAGTAACATGCTCTGCCATCGCATCAGCTAATGATAGTCGCTCTTCAATTTCAGTAAATGCAGTTTGCCAAGCTTGATCATCAGCAAAAATGGTTGTTAAATCCCAAGTTAACCCAAGGGGTAATTCTGCTCTTGTTGGTAATGTTTTAGCCATTTGCCGTCCTCCCGTTTATCCAAAAAACTTACAGTTCATCAGTTATTGTCTAGTATTCTACCACTTGTCGTCGCCATTGTACGTAATTTTGCTGTAAATCAATCTGTTTTTTGGTCAAATGTTGGTACTGATTACCCCTGCCGGTTAATATCCAGTTCTCATTTGCTATCCGTTTAACCAGTGCTAACCGTTGCCACAACGTTAAAACATACTTTAACCAAGGCTCACTAATCCAAAGTCGCCGTTCCAAAAGGCCAAAAGCATACCAATTAGCATCTATATCAAGCAGGGTTACCAAGTTCTGGGTGCTGCAAGGGCCAGACTTTAACTGTATTAGTATTTGAGCAGCTAAATACCACGCTGGTTTGCGCATCCCAATTGTTTTGTAAGGCAAATGACACATCCAGGGCAAAAGAGCAGCATGATACCCCTGCTGGTAAAGCTGGGATTGGATTTGCTTCATCTCCGGTAGTTGTCGCATGAGCGATTGTTGAATCTGATTTAGCTCCTTTAATAAAGCGGGCCTAGACTTTATCCTGAGTGGTTCAAACGCTATTAATGGTTGTCTTCTTTGAACCAATTTTTTACTAGTTCTTATTAAATGATACGTTACAAAGTGCTGATCTTCGTGACTCAAAAAGCAACACAACCGGTTAGCCGTTAACTTTTGATAACGATTTCCCAACACCCAAAAGACGGCGAAACCCGCTGCTCGATAACCCGCTTGCCGTCTTTGAACTTCCTCTGTCGACAGATTAGCACACTGATATTCCACTATGACTTGACTTAGTCCCCGTCTGAGCGTTAAATCGGCTCGTTGTTGAAGCATAAACAACGGTTCTTCAAGTGTTACCTGCCAACCCTGATCTTGAAATACTTGAGCTAAGACCTGCTTGCCAGCTAAGTGTTCTTGCGATTCCCCCTTCGCAGACCAGGTGCAAGTCTGCTGGTGAGCAAAATGCGTTGCCCGTTTAGAACCACGTTTAAGCCTAAGTGGTTGCCCACAATAAGGACAACAATAATGGACTCCCAGTTTAGCCTGCTTGGCAGGCACCAGGAAACCGCGTTCCCATTCATAGCCAATCAGCATGACCCCTAATCTCCCCTGATAACAAAAAAAGTACACATGTCTACCATGTGTACTTCACGTTCTAACTAACTTCAGTCAAAATAATGACGCAGGGCCGCTAAAGCTCCTGTATTAAAAATCACCTGTCCATGCTCACGTAAAAGATCACTAGAGAGCACAGAAACGTCACCATACTCACGGGCAATTGCCGTAATATTTTGCACTTGCTCCGTTAGTAAGATGGCATCAAAATTGATGACTAAATAATAGGCTGCTTGATAACGAATTAGGGCTGTCTCACCAATGTCGCTCGTCAACGTATTTGCTAGTTGCAAGACATTTTCGAAATCTTTAAATTTTACCAGTAACTGACGTTTCTCTTGCCCTTTAGGCTGAACATCTATCGTTGGCTCATTCTGTTGATTTTGTTGTGTCACTTCCTTTGGCACCTGACTATCTTTTGCAAAAGTCGAAGTGGATGTTGATCCCTGCTGTGGTTGATCATAATCCAACAATTGATCTAACAACTCATCAGAAACATCGTCATTCGTCACATTAGCATCACGTTGACCCAACATGGCATTTAACATCGTATCCATCTGCCCTTTATCTGCCAAGTTTTTAGAAATGAATAATTCTAACCCGTTTTTTGAAGGTAAAACTTGGAAGGTTACGGCATCATTATTAATAAATTCGTGATCAACATCTGCTTCTTCTAAGATACTATAGAAAAAGCGCTCAATCTCCTCTTGGTTGCCCAATAAATCAACGACTGAAATCCCATGGTCAGCTAGATCATCATTCGTCACCACCACTCTGATGGTATCTTCATTAATACGTTCAAACTCCATATTAATGGGCCCCCTTCCTAGTATGACAATACTAAGAGTATTGTAACATATCATTAAGGGGAAAGATGCCTTAGATACAATATTTTCCATGGCTTAAGGCTGCGTGTTCTATAACATTCGCATCGTCCCGTCCTAGCAAGGTGCTAACTCAGTTAAGGCCTGACTTGATTTGGGTTGGTAACTGGATCTGCTCTGTCGCCCATACATAATCTGCAATCATAACCTGCTTTGCAGATCGTAACAGATGAAAATCTGCATCTTGGTTATGCGCCAGATAACGGGTATCTTCAAAGCCATGCGCTAGATAAAACGCATAGCGCCGCTCCCGTTGGTTTGCATTTTCCGCTCTAGCATCACGTTTTTCACACTCTAAAATGATACCGGCCGGATACTGTTTCTTTAGGCTTGTAATCGCCTGTCCCCCAAGACCTTGGCCACGCCCCGCTTTAACAATCGCAAAGTAAAGTAAATAAGCGCCACCATTAGCAAGTTCAACTAGGACAGCCAGCCCAACTAAATGATCAGTCTGCCGGTCTACCAGGGCTCGTAACTGAATGATATTTTCTTTGGCCAACTGATCTAACTTAGTCCAGTCAAATCGCTCATAAGCTGGAAAGGCCTCTTGATAAAGTTGAAGCCAAGCCTGTTGGTACCGTTCTGATACTGTTTCAATGGTTATCACTGCTAAAAACCTCCATTTTTCGGATTATAAACTAATTCTAGTGTACCTAATCAAGGTCAAAGGAAACTTAGCTCGGTTTAAGCGCCTATTTCTACTGCCTGATTTAAAGCCTAAAATGGGGTAAATTTGGGGTAAATTATTTTTAGGATAGTGTTAAATGGTGTTATATTATGATGATTTTTGCATATTTTAGGTTTTATGCAAAAAAAAACTGTTATAAATGCCGTTCTAACAGCATTTATAACAGTTTTACTATGAAGATTGACACTTTCCATTATGCCGTTGACAGGAATCGAACCTGCATGAGATTGCTCTCACACCGACCTGAACGGTGCGCGTCTACCAGTTCCGCCACAACGGCAAAAAACAACATAGTTAAGCATACCAAACTTATGCTGCTTTTTCTAGTTCTTTTTTACTTTAAATCTTGCTTGGCAAAGGCAACAAAGGAATACTGTGCATCCCGCAAGCCATAACGATTACCTTCCGTTTGATAATCCTTTAAGGGACTTTGATTATCCGCTTGCCAAACCAACCAGAAATCCTTCATCGTCCACGTTGTTAACACGGCCAATTGTTGGGGCTCATCCACTCGTTGCAAGAGATACGAACTAATAAACCCGGCTACACCAGTAAAGTCACGCTCTTGAAAGGCATTCCATCGCCGAATAAAGTTAGCCCGCCCCTGCTCAGGTACGGTTATAAAATGAAAATTCAACCAACCACGCAGTTCTGCTGTTTCCCCTTGTTCCGATAAAATCTCATAACTAGTAGGTGTTGTAAAAACAGAATCAGAATCACTCGTTTTTTCAATCAATTGATAACGGTAAGGATCAGCATCATCAACCGTCAGTAACAAGTGTTGATTCAAGTGCTGATTTCGAATCGCAGTTAAAACTTCCTTACTACCAAATGTCGTATGTAAATATTCTGGCATTGTTGCCTCCTTATACTTGCTAAGTCCCCTAGGGTTATTATAACCGTATTAAGCATATTTTTGTACCATTTCTCCGTTTACCAGCCAAAAGGATTGATTGTAATCAACGATACTACCATGGCCACGGTATTATTAATTGCGTGTAAAAGAACAGCATATTGCAACTGCCGTGTCCGTTTATATACAGTGGCTAAGATTGCACCCATAGTTGCATATTGTAGAAAATCAAAAAAATTAAAGGCCTGGAAAACATGAAAAAAACCAAATAAAATTGCTGATAGCCCAATGTTAAGCCAATAGTGTTGGGACTGCTTAAAAAAGTAATTCAGCACCACTCCCCTAAAAATCAATTCTTCAACCAAGGGGGCTACCCCAACAGCTAAGATGAATACGAAGAGAAAGTCATAAGGGCCGGCAGCCATTAGTTGACGGAGATTTAACTCATTATCAGCAGTGGCTATCCCACCTGTAAAGAACAATTGGAAAAGCTTAATCAGCATTGTGGCAACTAAAAGTAAGGGATAACCAAGCACGGCTAATCTCACCTTATCTCGTCGCCAAGGGTGCCAGCCTAGTTTAGGGCTGCGAAACCGTACCGCATAGGTTAGGAGATAGACAACGGCTGCTGTCAGGATGAGGGTTATTAAGACCATTAAACTAGTAGCCAGTATCCCTTCTTTAGGTTGTCCAAACAATATGGCCAGTCCTTGACTACTAGAAGTTACTAATAATTGCAAGCCAAAGTCTAAAATAATGCCCAAAAGCACCCACATACTGCCCGTTAGCCAGTCATCATGCTCATTTTTCATCATGGTCGCTCCCCATCCCCTTTCGCGCTTGTAACCGAACAAAAGCATAGGATAAAGCCCCCGTTAAACCGATTAAAGCTAATAGAAAGATAAGTGCACTCAACCAAGCTGGCCAGTGATAAATCTGACTATACTCTGCTAGTAGCACAAAGATTATTACTGTTAGTAATGATAGGCCTAAATACATCAGTGTGCGCAAAACTAGGCCTCCTCTCCCTTCAAAACATACCGTTCAAGGACTTCAGCAACCGCCCCTTGATTATTAGTGCGTGCGGTTACCACCTGGGCAGCTTCTTTAACTGCGGGGATTCCATTCGCCACACTAATACCTAAACCAGCCGCTTTAATCATACTCAGATCATTGCTGTTATCACCAATCGCCATAATTTCCTCAGGCTTAATTCCCAATTTAGCTCCCAAAGTTAAAGTTGCTCTGCCCTTATCAACCCCCGCTGGATTAAATTCTACATAACGCGAAGATGAAAAGGTTGCCTCTACTTGATTGGCACCTACCGCCTTCAAGACAGCCGCCTTAATTTGTGCTTGCACTTTTGCATCCAAATGTTCAAAAATGACCTTCGTAATCGCCGCCTCGTCTTTTAAAAAGCTCAAGTTGCGGTCTGCCATTACCTCATAGTTCACCCCACGCGCTGCCATGTATTCTTCATCGGCTGCTGACGGATTATAAACAAATAACCGGTCAACCGTGTAAATGTGAACATCCACAGCATCATTAACCAAACCAGCTTGAAAGATTTGCTCTGCTAAGGGCAACGACATGCCTGAAACATCTAAAATCCGATTACCTTGATTTTCCACTATGACACCGCCATTGTAAGAAATCACGTACTGGTCTGCTTGATCAGCAAGTCCCAACGTCTTTAACAAGTCCTGGACAGACAAGAAAGATCGACCTGTATTCGGCACAAATTTAAATCCTTGGGCCACCGCAGCTTTAATCGCCTCAACGTTCAGAGGATTGATAGTCCCATCATTGTTCAATAAGGTCTCATCTAAGTCTGAGACAAGCATTTTATACGTCATTTTCGGTCTCCTTATTCTGCATTCATGCTCTCATTTTAACAGAAAAGCCTAGGCTTTTGTTGGCAAAGCCAAGCAAATAAAGTAGAATTGAATTAATTTAGCATGTAAAGGAGTCTTCACGTATGCGTCAGTTCTGGCAAGAATTTAAGGAATTTCTAAGTCAAGGTAATATCATTGATATGGCCATTGCCTTTATTATGGGTGGTGCCTTTCAAGTGCTATTAAAGTCACTAGTTAACGACATTTTCATGCCCGTAATTGGGATTGTGACTGGGTCCATTTCCTTTGCCAATATTGTCTGGCAAATAGGCCCCGCAAAAATAAAGATTGGCGCCTTCTTAGCGAATGGCTTAACCTTTATTTTGACTGGACTATGTATTTTTATCGTCATTAAGGCCTTAAACAAAGCCCGTGCTTTGACCAAGGAAGAAGATCAAACTGATCAGGCAGCACCAGCTGAAACAGAGCTTGATATCTTAAAAGATATTCGTAACAGTCTTGAACACAAATAAGCTTGGCTTAATTGCGGTTGCCAAATTGGCAACCGCTTTTTCTTTAGATTGCATTTAGGTCCAAAATTAGCTAAGATAGTTATCAGTCGCTGGGGATAACTCAAGACGAAATTTGAAGGAAGAAGGACTACCATGGTGATAATCACGGCGGGTATGATTGGTGTTGGTAAGACCACACTAACAGGTTTAATTGCAAAACATTTGGGCACAGAGGCTTTTTTTGAGCCAGTTGGTGACAACCCAGTCCTGCCCCTCTATTATGCGGATCCAAAGCAATATGGATTCCTCCTTCAAATCTATTTTCTAAATAAGCGCTTTGCAATGATCAAAAAGGCCTTAGCCGATGATAATAACGTACTTGATCGGTCAATCTATGAGGACGCGCTATTTACACAAGAAAATCATCGAGAAGGTAACATTACAGATGCTGAACTAGCCGTTTATATGGATCTTCTCGATCATATGATGGCCGAATTACAAACAATGGAAAAACGGCGGCCCGACCTAATGGTCTTTGCTAATGCCGATTTTGATACGATTCTATACCGGATTAAAAAGCGCGGTCGTGATTATGAACAGTTCGATGATAATGCTGACCTGCGTGACTACTACTATAAGATGTGGTCAGCCTATCAACAATGGTATCAAGATTATGATGCCTCCCCTAAAATGACCGTTGATTTACAGACCTATAACTTAGAAGAGCCAGCTAACCAAAAAATTGTCTTAGCTCAGATTGATGATGCTTTAGCTAAGCTAAAATAAACAACCTAATAAAAAGGCCGCCCCTTATATAGGAGTGGCCTTTTTATTAGGTTGTTTTTAATTTAAAGTTCCAACAAAGTCAGGTAAGAAACTAGCTGACAAAGTTTGAACAGAAACGTTAGAACCAGGTTGTGGTGCAGCTACAAACTGACCACCACCAATATAAATAGCTGAATGCCAAGTTGATCCATGGCCACCCCAGAAGAGAATGTCCCCAGGTTGAGCCTTAGCCGTTACATCGGCCACTGAACTTACATCCTGTGAAGAAACATAACCCTCTTGAGCTACCGTATAAGCTGGCAAAGAAGCATCCGCTTGTCCATATACGTAGGCCACTAACCCTGAACAGTCAAAGCCACTAGTCGTCTTACCACCCCAAACATAAGGAATGTTTTGATGAGCTAAATTAACTGCTTCGTTGACGATAGTTGATCGTTGACTAGCAGATAGGGAACCTGTTTTAACTGCGACTGTTGCTTGAGGTGCAGTAGCTTGCGTATCGGTCGTTGTTGAAGTTTGTTCCTGACTCGTTGTGTGAACCACGGGTTGAGGCGCGTTCGTTTGCGTAGGTTGACTTGTAACCTGCAAATTAGTGTCCACAGGGTGCGCTACCTGTTGCTTAGTGGCAGTCTGAGTTGGTTGTGCATTTGTAGAAGTTGTCTTAGCAGGCGCAGCTTGTTTAACATCACCTGTATCCTGAGTAGTGTCGCCTTGCTCAGTTGACGTCTCTGACTGCGCTGGTGTTGCTTTGACATCTTTTTGACTGTCCACCTGCTCTTGACTCGTCTTAGCTTGATTGCTGTCTTCACTAGGTGCCACCTGATTATCAATCTGGTCATCGCTTGGCTTAGACTCTGTTTTAGCTGTTGTTCCATTCTGGTCTTCACTGGTAGCATCGGTCTTTGTAGATGCATCAGTTACCGTACCCTCTGCATGGGTAGAGGCCTTAGGAATTGAAATCACCTGTCCAATTTGCAACAAGCCCAAGTCACCTGCGTTAGCAGCGTAAATATCTGCTGTCGTTACCCCATGAGCAGCAGCGATACTAGAAAGTGTATCGCCGTCACTTATAGTGTACTGAATCGTATCAGTGGCCTGACTTTTATCCGTCACCACATCATCATAGGCAGCTTGCTCAGCTGGCGTTGACGCCTGACTGGTCTGCTGCTGTGCCGGTTCTGCCACTTGCTCACTTGTGCTAGCAGGTTGACTAACTGCGCTAGCGACCGTATCAGGTTCAGCATTCGCCTTGTTTTGTTCAACCGGTTGTTCACTTGGTTGAGCAGCTGCTAAGTTCATAACTGCTGCATCAGGCTCACTCGTTACCTTAGCTCGCGCCTCCATCACAGGCTCAGTTGAACTTGCCTTAACTGGACCCTGACTAGCCTTCACTTTCTTTTGTGCCTCAGCCCGCTCACGGACAATTGTAGACTTGGTGGTAATCTGATGCCGACCATTTTTAGCTTGTCGTTTTAAATCTTGCTTAATGGCCTGATGAATTGGATCGCTACCAATTGTTTGGCTGCTTGATGCACTGGCATCTTGTTGTGACAACTCTTTCATTGCAGCCTGAACATTTGGTAATTGGGTTGACGTAACTACGCCGACCGCTCCGGCTAATCCAGCCAAGAGCGCCCTATTCGTCCGTTTACTCATTAATTTGGCCCCCCTTTTCGTTTGCTTTTCTTCTGAATACTCTCCTATCATACCTTAAATTTAGTTAAAGGTTTAGGGGAACAGAAACTTAAGCGTCTTATAATTTTCTTAATCTTTGTCCGATGTCATATTACATTCAGTTAATCTTAACCTCAGTTACTTCCCAGCTGTTATAAAAAAGCGGTCCGCTTGCTCAAAATGCTTTTAAAAGGCTCTATTAAGCGGCTATCGTTACATGTGTTCCGAATTAGCCCACCAGGATAGCATAAAATTTAAACTAATGTCTTCCAGCTAACGAAATTAAAAAGTAACTAAAACGTAACATTGGATATTTATTGTTACATTTGTAACGGGAACGTTCGCGTCGCAGCAACCGCCTGGTGCCAACCCTGCAGCTGGTTCACCATTAATGCTTGCTGATCACGATTAGGCTGGCACACGCTTAAGCGACCGTGTTGTGGTAAATCACTTAGCTGTGCCCAAAAGCCAACCCGTAATCCAGCAAGAAAAGCTGCCCCTAAAGCTGTTGTTTCAAGATTTTGTGGTCGCTGGACCGGACGTTGAATTAAATCTGCTTGAAACTGTTGCAGATACGTATTGGCGGCGGCGCCCCCGTCAATCATGATGGTCTTAACCGCCATTCCTGTATCACTTTCCATCGCAGTCAAAACGTCGCTTGTTTGGTAGGCCAGCGCCTCTACGGTTGCCCGCACAATGTCAGCCCGGTTTGTTCCCCGGGTGAGGCCAAACATCGCTCCTCGAGCGTCTTGATCCCAATAGGGGGCCCCAAGACCTGTAAAGGCTGGTACAAGGTAAATTGCTTCTGGATGCTCCAAACGTGATTTCTCAGCGAGATTAGCTGTTTCTTTGGCATTTTGAATCAGTCCCAGCCCATCTTTTAGCCATTGAATGGCTGCGCCCGCAATAAAAACTGAGCCTTCAAGGGCATAGGTCAAATGACCATCTAATGCATAGGCAATCGTCGTTAACAGCCCATGCTGAGAATGTGCAGCCTGGTCCCCCGTGTTCATCATAATAAACGATCCTGTTCCATAGGTGTTTTTTACCTCACCTGCTTGGAACGCCTGGTGACCAAATAAAGCTGCTTGTTGATCACCTGCTATACCGGTAATGGGAACGCGAATCCCAAAAAAGGCATAATCAGCCGTGTAGCCGAAATCATCTGATGAATTTTTTACTTCTGGAAGCATGGCCTGTGGAATATTAAACCGTTCCAACAACTCGCTATCCCATTCCCCCTTATGAATATTAAAGAGCATCGTCCGCGAAGCATTTGTATAATCTGTTGCATGCACTTCACCATTGGTTAATTTGTATAATAACCAGGTATCAATCGTACCAAATAATAAATCACCCGCTTCAGCCCGTTTTCTTGCCCCAGGAACATGGTCTAATAACCACATAATTTTCGTAGCTGAAAAATACGCATCGGTCCATAAGCCCGTTTTTTGATAGATCCAATCAGTCAGTCCTGCTTGTTTAAGTTCCTCAGCCACTTGACTGGTCTGTTTAGACTGCCAGCCAATAGCTGGTGCAATGGGTTCGCCAGTTAACCGATCCCAAATGATGGTTGTTTCTCGTTGGTTAGTAATCCCAATCCCAGCAATCCGGTAAGGAGGCAAGTTTGTTTTAATAATCACTTCGGCCATTACTTGCCGAGCATAATCCCAGATTTGATTTGCATCTTGTTCCACCCAGCCAGACTGTCGATAAGTAACCGCTAATTCCTTTTGAGCGCTGGCCACCTGTTGACCAGCATGATTAAATAAAATAGCGCGTGTACTAGTGGTTCCTTGATCAAGGGCTAATATGTATTGTTCAGCCATGTCTGTACTCCCTTAGTGCTTTTTATCATAAAAAAAGAGGGGCTCGGTCAACCAAGCCCCTCTTTATTGTACTTAATTAATTATCAGAACGCAAAATACCGCCATCCATGTAATGATCGGGTTGCATTTCGGTCACCACGACCTTAATTGCTTCCCTAGGAACACCAATATTTGTCTCTACTGCATTAGTAATCTCATTCATCATGGCCCGTAATTGTTCTGGTGTACGGCCGGCAACTAACTCTACATGTACCATTGGCATTATGTTCTACCCCTTTTCTGATTTAAACAAAAACCTTCTAAAATCTATCATGTTAATTCACTAAAAACAAGGCTTTGTTATCAATTAACAAAAAAACGGCACTGAAAACCAGCACCGTTCTTGCTTATTGTCAAACCTAGTTGCGACGTCCCTCTTGGATACGGGCAGCCTTACCATGCAAAGCACGCAAGTAATACAACTTAGCACGCCGTACACGACCATGACGAATAACTTCAATCTTATCAACCCGTGGTGAGTGCAATGGGAAGGTACGCTCAACCCCAACACCGCTCGAAATCTTACGAACAGTATAAGTAGCCTGAATACCAGCTCCCTTACGCTTAATGACAACCCCTTCGAACATTTGGATACGCTCACGTGAACCTTCGACGATTCGTGCATGTACCCGTACTGTATCTCCAGCACGGAAGTCTGGAATATCAGAACGCAACTGGTCAGCTGTGATCTTCTCTAACAAAGCATTTTGACGCATAATCTTATCTCCTCATCGACAATCTTACACCTTGTGGCCAGCGGATTACCGGGTTTTATTTTTGGTGAAAACACCAACTAGTAATATACCATTTTTATAGCCAGCTAGCAAGGGTTTTTAATCCTTTTCGCTTAGCTCAGCTTTAATATCTGCCAACAAGTGCTTATCCGTTGTCGTTAAAGGATACTGTTGTAATAAGTCGGGTCGTCGCAGGTAAGTTCGCTTCAGGGCTTCTTTATGTTTCCATTGAGCAATGTTAGCATGGTGTCCTGATAAGAGAACATCGGGTACGGTTAAGCCCCGAAAATCTGCTGGTCGGGTGTACTGGGGATATTCTAGCAAGCCCGTTGAAAAAGACTCATCTACTGCCGAACGATCATCCCCTAGAGCATCTGCTAAAAGCCGCACCGTTGCATCAATCACCGTCATGGCGCCAAGTTCACCCCCAGTCAAGACAAAATCACCTAAGGAAATTTCATCATCAACCAAGGTACGAATCCGTTCGTCATAACCTTCATAGTGCCCGGCAATAAAGGTAAGATGCTCTTCTTTTGCTAATTCCTCTGCCTTGGCTTGGTTAAATGTGGTTCCGGCTGGATCCATTAAAATAACCCGTCCGCGATTACCAGCCTTTGCTTCAATCGCGTCCATGGCATCAAAAATTGGCTGGGGCATTAAGAGCATCCCCTGGCCACCACCATAAATCTCATCATCAACCTTATGGTTCTTATTCGTCGTATAGTCCCGAAAATCGGTCACTTCTAAATCTACTAATCCTTTTTCAATCGTTTTCCCAATAATTGACTCGCGTAAAGGCGCAAACATATTTGGAAATAGACTTAATACATCAATTCGCATTCTACAATTCCTCTGGCAGGGTGACCAGGGCCACACCCTTAGTCAAATCAATGGTCTTCACAACTTGTTCAATGTAAGGCAGATAGATTTCCTGACCGGTTTCATCTTCAACTACCCAAACATCATTGGCTGGTAGGTTCAAGATTTCTTTAACTTTACCAAGGAGCTGACCACTTACGGCATCCTCCACTGCTAGACCAATAATATCATGGTAGAAATAACTATCAGCAGGCAACGCAACCTTGGCTTCACCCTCGGCCAAGAGATCATCTCCCTTATAGTGTTCAACGGCATTGATATCAGTCAAACCCGCAAAGGTTAATAAGATAAACTGCTTGTGTTGCCGCATACTAGCCACCGTTACCGTAACGTGCTGCTCGGCTTGGATTACTAATTCTGCACCGACGGCAAACCGCTCTTCTGGAAAATCTGTAATCGGAATAACCCGCACTTCTCCCTTTACCCCATGCGTGTTGACAATGGTTCCTACTTTATATAAAGTCACCCTGCTTCCTCCTCTATGGCATATTCAATAGTTAAGTATAACATGGACCCCGTCAATCTCCCTAAAAGACATAAAAAAAGGCCACTCAATGAGTGGCCTTTTAATGTTATGTTACTTGCTGTACTTTGCTTCGTGGTACTTCTTCATGATACCAGCATCAGACAACAAGTTCTTTACTGTATCAGAAGGTTGAGCACCAGTGTTCAACCAGTTCAAAATTGCCTCTTCGTCCAAGGTAACTTGAGCAGGGTTAAGCAATGGGTTGTAAGTTCCCACCGTTTCAATAAACCGACCATCACGTGGTGCACGTGAGTCAGCAATCACAATCCGGTAAAATGGGCGCTTCTTTGAACCCATACGCTTCAAACGAATCTTCGTAGCCATATAATAAATTCCTCCAAGTGTTTTTCTACAAGTATTAATATACCAGGTTATGTAGAATGTGTAAAGTGTTTTACCTTTACAGGGTTAAAATTATTTGCGGCGCTTACGCTTACTCTTTTTAACCCGGCGGGCCATTTGTTTCATGGCAAAGTTAGCCATCTTACCTTGCATACCTGAACCAGCACCTTGACCGCCCATGCCCATGGCGCCCATCATTTGTTCCATGCCAGCCATATTACCATTTAAGACTGAACTCATCATTTTCTTCATCTCGTTAAACTGCTTAATCATCCGATTAACTTCAACAATCGGACGCCCAGCACCAGCTGCCAATCGACGACGTCGCGATGGGGTTAGTAAATCAGGATTCTCCCGTTCAGCAGGTGTCATCGAATACACAATGGCCTTTAAATGGGCCATATCTTTTGGATCAATCTTAACGTTTTTAAGGGCCGGATTATTGGCCATCCCTGGGATCATTTTAATCAAATCTTCCATGGGCCCCATATTTTGGACCTGCTCCATTTGTGTCAGGAAATCATTGAAGTCAAAACTATTTTCCTTCATTTTCTCCATCGTCGCCTGGGCTTGTTTTTCATCATACTCTTTTTGCGTCTTTTCAATGAGGGTCAGAATATCCCCCATCCCCAAAATTCGGCTAGCCATCCGATCTGGATAAAAAACATCCAAATCAGTCAACTTTTCGCCTTGCCCGACAAACTTAATTGGAGTGCCGGTAACAGCCCGAATGGAAAGGGCTGCCCCACCTCTGGTGTCCCCATCTAACTTCGTTAAGGTAATCCCGGTTAAGCCTAAACGTTCGTTGAATCCTTGCGCTGTTTCCGTTGCGTTTTGCCCCGTCATGGCATCCACAACTAACATAATTTCATCCGGCTGAGCAATTGCTTTAATATCAGCCAACTCTTGCATAAGGGCTTCATCAATTTGTAAACGTCCGGCCGCATCAATGAAAACATAATCGTTTTTTTGCTCACGGGCTAACGCCATCCCGGCACGCACAATTTCACGTGGGTCGACATCTACCCCTTGATCAAAGACGGGTACATCAATCTGTGCGCCCAACGTCTTTAATTGTTCAATAGCCGCGGGTCGGTAAACGTCAGCTGCAATCATCAAAGGTCTAGCATCCTGCTCATCCTTTAATTTTTTGGCTAATTTTCCAGCCGTCGTGGTCTTTCCAGCTCCCTGCAAACCAACCATCATAATAACAGTTGGAATCTTAGGGGCCTTGTTAAGTGAGACTGCCTCTTCACCCATCATGGCTACCATCTCATCATTAACAATCGAGACAATTTGTTGGGCTGGGTTCAAACCTTCAAGGACCTTGGCCCCATTGGCCTTATCTCGTACATTACGAATAAATTCCTTAACAACTGTGTAATTAACATCGGCATCAAGCAGTGCTAGTCGAATTTCGCGTAAGCTATCCCGTAAATCGGCTTCTGTCACTTTACCCTTGCGTTTTAATCCCGTTAATGCCTTTTGCAGGCGATCTGTTAAGCCTTCAAATGCCATATTATCTACTCCTCTTCTAAGGTCACAAGCTGATCCACCAACTGGTGAAGCACCGCATCAGTTGGATAAGTCTGTTCAATATACGTCTTTACTTTATTAGCTGCCCTTTGCCGTTTTTGATAATCGGCATAGAGGTGTAAGCGTTCCTCATACTGTTCTAATAGTTGAGTGCTGCGCTTTAGATTGTCATAAACCGCCTGACGCGAAACCGCAAATTCTTCCGCTACTTCACCCAAGGATAAGTCATCAGCATAATAGAGCTCCAAATAATCATTTTGGCGTTGGGTCAATAAAGGCTGATAAAAATCAAAGAGTACGTTTAAGCGCGTCGTTTTAGCCAACTCCATGCTAATGTCCCTCCACTAAATCACCGAAGAGACCTTTAACAAAGGCATCAGCATCAAAGGGTTGCAAATCGCTTACCTGTTCACCAACACCAACCCATTTAACGGGCAAGTGCAATTCATTTCGAATGGGTAAGATAATGCCGCCCTTGGCTGTACCATCTAATTTCGTCAAGACGATGCCTGTGACATCCGTTGAATCCTTAAACAAGCGGGCCTGTTGTAGGGCATTTTGCCCTGTCGTCGCATCTAAAACTAATAAAACTTCACTTGGTTGTCCTGGTAAGGAGCGGGAAATAATCCGTTTCATTTTAGCCAATTCCTGCATCAAATTCACATTATTTTGTAGGCGGCCGGCAGTATCAACAAACAAAACATCAACTCCTTGATCAATAGCTGTCTCCACCCCGTCATAGACCACTGAGGCTGGATCAGACTTCGCCTTTCCGGTTACCACAGGAATTTGATTACGTTCGCCCCAGGCAACAAGTTGTTCAGTTGCGCCAGCTCTAAAAGTATCAGCGGCAGCTAAAAGCACTTTCTTCCCTTCGGCCCGATAACGAGCTGATAATTTGCCAATGGTCGTTGTCTTACCAACCCCGTTAACTCCTACTAGGAGAATCACCGTTGGACCTTGCTTAGCAAAGTGCATATCCGTATCTTCTGTCACCCCTTGTGCCTGATAAAGAGCGATCAGTTTATCCATAATGATTTGTGAGACTTCAGCCTGACCTTTAGCATTTTTTAGCTTAACTTCATCCCGCAATTCATCAGTTAATTGGACAGCCGTCTGCGCCCCAACATCAGCACTAATTAACGTTTCTTCTAAATCATCAAAAAAATCCTCATCGACTTGACGGAAATTGGCCATAAATCGATTCCAGCGCTCAGTCCAGGTGTGACGTGTCTTAGTTAATCCGCTTGCTAGGTCAGGCTCTGCTAGCGTCTCTTTAGTATCTAATTGGCTTTTTTCGTCTACTAACGGCTGGGCAACTTCCTGCTTGCTAGTTTCGACAGCTAATGCTGGCAAATCAATTTTAATCGCCTGCCCTGGATGGGGTTGTAACGTTTCGACTTGAATTCTTGGTTCCTGACTAGCCGCCACTGGCTGTGGATATAGCGTGACAACCTCAACTGGCTGTGTCGTTGGCTTTCGTTTAAATATATCAAATAATCCCATTCTTCCCTCATTCCTCCTGCTGTGCAGGCAAAACTTCAGTTAAATCGACTGAAACCATTGTTGAAACTCCAGGTTCTTGCATCGTTACTCCGTATAAGACATCTGCATTGGCCATGGTCCCCTTACGGTGCGTAATGACAATAAATTGTGTCCGGTCGTTCACTTCATGCAGGTATTGTGCAAAACGCGTCACATTTGCTTCATCTAAGGCGGCTTCGGTTTCATCTAAAACCACAAAAGGAACTGGTCGCACCTCTAAAATCGCAAATAAAAGGCTAATTGCCGTCAGTGCCCGTTCACCACCTGACAATAAACTCATTTGCTGAAACTTCTTACCTGGTGGCTGCGCTTTAATATCAACACCCGTGGTTAGGAGATGGTCTGGATCCGTCAGTAAGAGTTCAGCTTGCCCACCACCAAACATTTTAACAAAGATAGTGGCAAAATGTTTGGCCACGGCCGCAAAGGTTTGTGCAAAGCGCGTCTTTACTTCCTGATCCATTTCACCCATGGTTGCTTCTAGGTTATCACGGGCCTCAATCAAATCAGCCTGCTGTTGCTCCAAAAAATCATATCGTTCTTTAACCTGAGTGTATTCGTCGATGGCTTGTAAGTTAACCGGTCCGATATCCGCTAGTCCCCGCTTAAGCAACTTAAGTTTGGTTTCAATATCAGCCAGTGGCATTGTTAACGTGACAGCAGCTTTGGCTGCTGCATAATCTAAGCCATAGTCTTCTTGTAATGTCGTTTGTGCATGGTCAAGGTTAGTCGTAACCTGTGCTTTTTGCCTAGCGACTTCACTGGACTTGGTCATCAGGTCTCCTTGCTGGTGCCGCCTGTTTTCCAAGGCTAACTCCACCTGGGCAATCGTTTGACCCTTAGTTTCCAACTGCTTATCTAGGTCCTGTACCTGTGCGGTTAACGCATCTTTTTTCGTCGTCTGTTCAGTTAAATCATGCTCAATTCTAGCCCGGACCTGTCCCTGATCAGCCGATAAATCGGCCCGCTGTTTCTGTAGACTGTCCATGCGTTCTTGAGCCTGCTGAGCTTGCTTTTGGCTGTCAGCTTTACGTACTTGAGCTGCTTCTAACTGAGCCTTTGCCCGTGCCAACTCTGTTTCACATTCAGTTAACTCTGCTTGATAACGCTGGCGCGCCTGACTAGCAGCCGCTTGCTTTTGCAAGGCCTGATCTAAGTCTGTCTGCAAGTCTGCTTGCTCTTGTTGGGCTGTCTCTAACTCAACCTGATGATTAGGTTGGCGATGACCGTCCTCTGACTCAATGCCGTTTGATTCTAATTCAAAATGCAAAGCTGCCCGTTCCTTTTGCATACGAGCTAGCTCTTCCTTTGCATTTTGTACGGTATGGGTTAAATTTTGTACGTCTTCATTGACCGTCAATAAATCTGCTTGTTGCTTTTTAAAGGCCTTGGCCGCTACCTGAACTTGGTGCTCAAGCGTGCGCACCCTTTCTTCAGCTTGTTGGCTTTGCTGCGCCAACTGATGCCCTTCTTTAGTCAACTGATCAATCGTCTGCCGTTGACTCAACAATCCCTGGCCTTGCTGCCGATTAGCACCACCTGTCATAGCACCGCCCGCATTAATAACTTGGCCATCTAAGGTAACAATTCTTACCCGTTGTAAAAGGGCTTTAGCCATTGGCATCGCTGTCGTCAAATCTTGTGCAATGACCGTTGTGCCTAAGAGGTGCGCAATTACCGGCCGATACTCAGCTGCTACCGTGACTAAATCAGCCGCCAACCCAACAAAGCCAGCACTAGCCTGGGCAGATTCTAATAAGGAAGTCGCCAAGTGACGAGGTCGAACTGTATTTAGCGGTAAAAAGGTCACACGTCCTAAACGATGCGTAGTCAAATACTTAATCGCCGTCTTAGCAGTTGTCGCCTGATCGACAACGACCTGCTGTAAAGCACCCCCCAGGGCCGTCTCAATGGCTAATTGCTGGTCTTTAGGAACCGTAATGAGTTCGGCAACTACCCCGGCAATACCAGGAAATTGCTGACGTGCTTGCATTAAGTGCTTAACCCCTTGGTAGTATCCTTCATATTGGTCAGCTAGATGTTTTAACGTCTGCAAACGGGTTTGGACCCGCTGCTCTTTTTCTAATTGGTTATACCAAGTCTGACGAGCTGTTTGAAAATCGCTTTCCAGTTTTTGACCTGCCTGTTGTGCCTGGGCTAATGCTTCTTTTTGCGCTTGCTGTTGTGCTTTGGCCTGTTCAAGATCTGCCTGCCCTTGGGCTAAAGTGACCTGAACCTTAGTAAGGGCCTGGTTTACCTCTGCTAGCTGTTTATGCAAGCGTTCGCTTTGCACAGTCTGCCGTTGATATTCTTGTTTGAGAAAAACAGCCTGATTTTTAAGGGTCGCTACCCGTTGCATCTGTTCTACCAAAACGCTGCGTTTTTGATCAATTTCAGTCTGCAGGGTTTGTGCATCAAGCGCCTTTAGCTGGTTTTTTATCCGTTTAACTTGCTCAGTTAGCGTCGCTGTTTTTTCCAACTGTAAGTCAATTTCAGCTTGGCGTTCTTGAATTGTTTGTTGCCAATAAACCTGATTGGCTTTTGTTTTTTCAATTTCGGCGGCTAAATCATGACTGGCTTGACTTCGACTAGTCTGGCGTTCAGCTTGTAACTTTTGTTCACCCAACAATTGTTCAACCCGTGTTGCTGTTGCTAGTAATTCCGTCTGAGCGGTTTGCCGTTTAGTTGTCAGTTCCTGTCGCGCTTGCTTTTGAGCAGTTAAGTCTGCTTCCAAATCTAAAATGATCTGGTGTAACGTTGCCAACTGTCCCTCGTAATCTGCCTGCTGGTTAGCTAATTGTCCTGCTGCTTGTCGCCCATCTTGAATGGCCAAAACTAAACGCGCTTGATCTAACTGGTCAAACTCCGCCTTTTGGGTTAAATAGTCTTGGGCTTGTGCACTTTGTTGAGCTAGGGGCTCTAACCGCTGCCTAATTTCAAACAAAATATCCTGCACACGGTCCAATTTGTCTTGAACGCCCGATAGCTCTGCGGTAGCTTTGTCTTTATTTTGCTTATATTTATAAACACCTGCGACCTCTTCAATGACTGCCCGGCGATCAGCAGGTTTAGCACTAAAAATCTGTTCAACTCGTCCCTGCGAAATAATGGAAAAGCTCTCGCGACCGAGTCCCGAATCCATAAACAATTCTTGAATATCACGCAGCCGCACCGTGGTGCCATTAATTTGATACTTTGATTCACCGGTTCGATAGAGTGTCCGAGCAATTTGAATCTCCGTATAATCTGTCTGCAAATAGTGATCACTATTATCGAAGGTGATGATCACTTGGGCCCGGTTTAAGGGCTTACGATCAGCGGTGCCACCAAAAATAACATCAGCCATTTTATCACCACGTAAGCCTTTAGCAGATTGTTCCCCCATGACCCAACGGATGGCCTCAATAATATTAGACTTTCCAGAACCATTGGGTCCAACGACCCCTGTAATACCAGGCATAAAATCAATCTTTGTTTTTTGGGCAAAAGATTTAAACCCACTAATTTCCAACGTCTTCAGTTTCATTCCGTCTACCTAACTCTTTAGCAGTATCAATCACTTAATTATCATGCCCTTTGGCCATTAAATGCTGATAGGCTTTTTTTGCAGCCTCTTTTTCAGCTGCCTTAGTTGACTTACCACTCCCTTTAGCTAATACCTGATCATTAACCATTACTTCCACAACAAATAATTGATCATTATTAGCCAGCGGTTCTTCAGCTAAACGTACATACTGAATAGTAACTGCTCCAGACTTTTGTAACCATTCTTGTAATTTCGACTTATAATCGACAAATTGATCATAGAAACCTTCATCAATTTTGGCAAACATTATTTTTTCTAAGAAATCCATGACAACCGTCTGACCTTGATCAAGATATAGGGCGCCAATAAAGGCTTCCCAGATATCTTCTAAAAGTGAGTCCCGTTGGCGGGCGCCTGATAGTTCCTCACCTCGACCCAATAAAATATACTGATCAAGATGCAATTCCCGTGAAAGAGCAGCAAATGACCGGGTCTGAACCATGGCAATCCGTAATTCTGTTAGCTGGCCTTCATCCCAATCTGGATAACGTTTAAATAAGTAAACCGCCGTTGATTGTTGCATCACGGCATCCCCTAAAAATTCTAAACGCTGATAATCGTGGCCCTGATAATCAGGGTGTTCATTAATATAATTAGCTTGCGTTAAGGCTTCAGCCAACAGTTCAACATCGTTAAAATGAATTTGATAACGACTAGCTAAACTTTTTTGTAACTCAGTAAACATTCGCTCCTCCTCAATGCACTATATTTATTAATTATACCAGAATTATAGGTACAACGGCATGTCAAAGAAAAAACCAGTGGTCACCGGCCAGCATTGTATACTGACGGTGACCACTGGTCATCTAAAGCCTTATTTTGTTTGACCTTGCTCCATAATGTAATTGACAATATCCGCAATCGTAATCAATTGTGCAGCATCATCATCTGAAATATTGGCATCAAACTCATCTTCCATTTCTAAAATAAGCTCTACAAAATCAATGGAATCAGCATCAACATCACTTTGCAAATTCATTCCCTCAGTAACTGTTTTAGGATCCAATTCAAAGTGGTCAGCTACTAAAGCTGCTACCTTATTAAATACATCTTTTCGTTCCATTAGTTAACGCTCCTCTCCCTGATTGGCTGCTGCCTGTCCATTCAACTCACCCGCATGCTCTGCTACAAAACGCGTAATATGTCCTGTTAAATCAGCCTCTAACATTTGATCAATCTGAATTAAGGTATTCTTCACTTCGCCGGCGTTGGCAGAACCATGGGTTTTAACCACCGGTGCTTGTACCCCAACGACGACTGCACCACCATACTGTGAATAATCAAGCCGACTGGCTAACTGTTTCAAAGCTGGCTTCAATAGCAAGCCCCCTACTTTTTCCTTTAACCCATGATTTAGCATGGTATCCTTCAAAAGATGGAGCAAGGTCTGAGCAGTACCTTCGATTGCTTTAAGGGTGGCATTGCCAGAAAAGCCGTCAGCCACCACCACATCGGCTGGTCCGCGCAAAAGGTCACGCGATTCCACATTGCCCACAAAGTTGATGTAACCAGCTTGATGACCCTCAGTTAATAGTGCGTGGGCACTCTTATGAAGGGCATCACCCTTATCTGGTTCGGTCCCATTATTAAGCAAGCCAACGCGTGGCTTAGCATACCGTAAAATTTCTTGTGCATAAAAGGAGCCGAGAACCCCATATTGGTACAGATGGGCTGGCTTGTTTTCAGCATTGGCTCCCACATCCATCATCACAAAGGCTTCATGTGGTCCTTCAAAAGCCGGCAATGTCGTCATCAGGGCTGGCCGATCAACCCCTTTAATGCGGCCTACAATAAAGATACCACTCGCCAAGAGCGCACCAGTATTACCAGCTGAAAACAAAGCTTGCGCTTGCCCTTGTTTAACTGCCTGAGCAGCAAGCACCATTGAACTTTGCTTCTTTTTACGAATTGCTCTAACGGGTTCTTCACCCATCATAATGGTTTCATCAGCTTGGATAAATTCAAGTTGCGCTGTATTTTTGACTAAAGGTTTAATTTGCGCCTGATCTCCAAATAATTGAAAGATCACATTTGGCATGCTGTCACGGGCCTGTTCAACTCCAGCCACAATCGCCGCTGGCGCATTGTCACCACCCATGGCATCAATCGCAATTTTATACATAGTTACTCCTCTAGACTATCTACTTTCTGTTATCGTTTGTACAACCTGTTACATTATATAGACTCATCTTAAATTAAGCAAATGAGCTAATTCCAAGCCAGGCAATAGTCACATTCTAGCCTTTCATAACCAAGATTACAAGCTGTACACTGGTTAACTAATTAGCTTAATCAAAGTGTCGGTAGCGGGCCATGGTTTCATCTAACAACTCAACCAGCGCTTTAATTTCAGGATCCTGATCCCAATCTGGCTGATCAAGGACCTGCATCGCCTCTTCCTGGGCAATCGTCATCATCTGCATATCTGCCACGGGATCACCAACTTTAAATTCAGGTACGCCTGATTGACGTTTACCTAAGATATCACCAGCCCCACGTAATTCCAAGTCCTTTTGAGCTAAAACAAACCCATCATTTGTTTTGACCATTGCTTGCATACGGTCTACACCATACTGAGTCTTGGGATTACTAACTAAGAAGGCATAAGACTGTCGCTGTCCACGTCCTACACGCCCCCGCAGTTGATGGAGTTGAGATAAGCCAAAGCGATCAGCATCCAAAATTAACATCACGGTTGCATTCGGCACGTCCACGCCCACCTCGACTACCGTTGTTGCTACTAGCACCTGAAATTGATTGGCTTTAAAGGCTGCCATTACGGCCTCCTTATCCGGATTTGTCATCCGACCATGTAAGAGACCAACTTTATATTCTGGTCCAAACGTTTGGGCTAAGTCTTGGTAAACGGCCTGTGCATTTTGCACATCTAAGGTTTCTGACTCTTCAATCAAAGGTGTCACCACGTAAGCCTGCGCCCCAGCGGCTAACTGGTCTTTGATAAAGGTTAGCTGCTCATCCAATTCACTCTTCCGTAACCACTTGGTCTGGACTGGCTTACGACCAGCTGGCAACTGATCAATCACTGATACATCCATTTCCCCATAGGCCGTAATCGCCAACGTTCTAGGGATAGGGGTCGCCGTCATCGCCAAAATGTCAGGATTCATACCAATTTCACGTAAGGTAGAGCGCTGCTTTACGCCAAACCGATGTTGTTCATCAATGACTGCTAAGCCTAGATTATGAAAGGCCAAATCAGGTTGAATTAAGGCATGCGTGCCAACTAAAATATCAATCTCGCCAGCCAGGAGATCAGCTAGAATTTGTCGGCGCTCACTTGCCCTCGTTGAACTGGTCAACAACTCCACCCGCACTTGTTTAGGGTCAAAGAAGGAGCCAATTGTTTTGGCATGTTGTTGCGCTAAAATTTCTGTTGGTGCCATTAGCGCAGCCTGTTTTCCAGCGGTAATTGCAGCATACATTGCCAATGCCGCTACCACTGTCTTTCCAGACCCAACATCCCCTTGTAACAGACGGTTCATATGTAATGGCCGTCGCATATCCCGTAAAATTTCATTCACTACCCGTTTTTGGGCAGATGTTAACTCATAGGGTAACGTGCTAATCAACGCCTTTAACTGATCATTATTAAACAAGACGGGACGTCCTTGCTGGCGCGCATCCATTTGCTTAATCAATTGAAGGCGCATCTGAAAAATAAAAAACTCTTCAAAAGAGGCTGTTCTTCTAGCTGCCTGTGCTTGTTCAGCATTAATTGGCTGATGCATCCCATAAACCACTTCATAATGGGGTAACAAGCGATAACGGCGGCGAATTGCCTGTGGAATTACCTCCTGGTGCAAGGCTTGATCATAGCGCTGCAAGGCTTGATCAACTAATTCTTTAATGGTTTTTTGTTTAATGGCTTTATTAGTGGGGTAAATAGCTGCCATTCCCGTTTCATCATCAGCAGCTTTCGCTATCACCTTCATTCCATTTAACGTCTGTCTGGGCTGATCATAACTTCCATAAACAGCAAGTTCCTGCCCCATGGTTATTTGCTTACCCAACCAAGGCTGATTAAAAAAGCTCACCATAATAGTAGCCTGATCAATGGTCATTCTAAACCGTAAACGTGATTTTTTTCGGCCAAAGTGGGTAACCACTGGATCTGACGTTACCAGCCCTTTGAACGTTACCTTCTCACCATTAACCGCTTCGCTAGGTCCCTTGACAGCCAGGTCTTGATAACGATGCGGGTAATAGGCTAAGAGATCTGCAATCGTAAATATATCTAAATCATTTAAAGCCTTTTCACGCTTTGGGCCTACTCCAGTCAGGGTGCCAACTGAATCAAGTAACGTTGCCATTGTTTTCCTCCTTGCTAAGTAAAAAAGAGCTAACCCAAGGGGCTAACTCTCTGTCCTAAGTCGTTTATTCCACCGACAATAGCAAAGGATAAAGCGCTTGGCCACCATCATAGACTTCAACTTCTAATTCATCATCTTGGGCTAAGGCTGCTTCTTTAACTGCGTCGGCTAATTGCGCGTCGGCTTGGCTTCCATAATAAATAGTCAACAATTCTGCATCATCATCTAACATTTTGGCCACTAAGGCATTAGCAGCAGCTAAAACATCCGCATCTGGCTGGGCAGCCACAATAGTATGGTCCAAAAGGCCAATTGCATCTCCTTGATGGATGACCAAGCCATTCAAAGTTGTATCACGTACTGAAACCGTTACCGCCCCAGACAAGACATCTGCCGAAGCATCCGTCATCGCCCGCACCGTCGTCTCCAGTTCACCTTCTGGATTATAACCGACTACCATGGCCGTCATTCCCTGCTGAACCGTTTTAGTTGGTACAACTGCCGTTGGAATGCCTGTCAACTGAACAGCCTGATCAGCTGCCATAAAGATATTCCCATCATTAGGCAAAATAATTGCTCGCTCAGCTCCCGTTTGCTTAACCGCGGCCACTAGATCTTGCGTTGAAGGGGCTTGTTCACCATCCAAAACAACGGTAGCCCCAGCTTGATAAAATAACTCTTGTAACCCTGCACCTGAAGCAACAGTTACCACAGCTAACTTCGCCTGTGGACGTTGAGTTCCTTGAGCTTGACTAGCCCGCTGACGTTCCTCATCTGCGGCCTTAGCAGCTTCAATTTGTTGGTTACGCATATTGTCTACCTTGACCTTATGCAAAGAACCAAAATGAGTTCCCCAAGAAAGCACTTCACCAGGTTGTTCTGTATGCACATGCACCTTCACGACCTCATCGTCATTAATAACCAGCAGGGAATCACCCAACTCGGCTAGGTGATTATAGAAGGTATCATAATCAAAAGGCTGATCATAGGTAGTTCCCTGGGCAATATCAACCATAATTTCAGTACAATAACCATACTTAATGTCAGCTGGGTCTAAGTCCCCTTGGACACCTGCATTATGCAAGGACTGAATCATCGCTTCAAGGCCGGCATTATCGACTTCATTATTAGCAATCTCTTGTCCTGAAAGGGCAGCATAAAAGGCACCTAGAACAATGACCAATCCCTGGCCACCAGAATCAACAACCCCAACTTCCTTCAATACAGGCAATAAGTCGGGTGTTGTTTGTAAAGCAGCTTCCCCCGCATCATAGGCAGCCTTCGCCACTTCAACAACATTTGTCGACTCTTTAGCCATTTGGTTGGCGGCAGAAGCTGCCTCACGAATGACTGTTAAAATAGTACCTTCAGTCGGCTTCATCACCGCTTTATAAGCAGTCTGCGCCCCTAGCATTAACGCATCGGCAAAGTCACGGGCAGATAACGTTTCCTTATCCGCTACCGACTTAGCAAAGCCACGAAAAATCTGTGATAAAATGACACCCGAATTTCCACGGGCCCCCATTAATAATCCTTTTGACGTTGCTCGCGCCAAACTTCCTAGGTTAGTATCCTCTTCTGCCCGTTCATAGTCAGCCCCACTAACCATCGATAAGGTCATGTTGGTACCTGTGTCGCCATCGGGGACTGGAAAAACGTTTAACTTATTAATTTTTTCGGCATCTTGTTGCAGCGCGCTGGCTGCAGCATTAATCATCTTACCAAATTCAACATTGGTAATTTCTGTCACAACTTCCACAATTTGACTCCTTTATGCGTGTCCTTAGTCTTCTAACATGCGAACGCCTTGAACGGTTACATTAACCTCATCAGCCACAATCCCCAACATCATGTTAAGATCGTTTTTAACCCGCGCTTGAACACTTTTTGAAATTTCTGAAATTTTCATCCCATAACCCACTACAATAAAGACATCAACTGCGACGCCGTTGCTAGTTTGGCGAACCACGACTCCCTTGGCGTAGTTATCACCATTTAAAATTTGATTCACACCATCTCGTAATGGGTTTTGACTGGCCATGCCTACTACCCCGTAATTATCAGTAGCTGCACCGCCCACAATCATTGCGATAACATCATTTTCAATCTCGATGGTACCCTTAGTCGTTTGAATTTTTACTGCCATGATGATATGACCTCCGTATAAAACTGCCTCTATTTTATCATACTAGTTCATAGCCAGTAAAAGATAAACCTTTGACCGACATGTTACTATTCTAGCCCATTTACGAGGCCGGATAAAGAAAAAAGCTACCAGCTGGTAGCTTTTTTCTTCATAAACGTTCTTAAACACGCTCAATTGATCCGTTCTTTAAACCAGCCTTCAAAGTACGAGCTGACAAGTACACCTTCTTAGGTGCTGAACCATTAATCTTAACCGTTACTTTTTGCAAGTTAGGCTTCCAGCTCCGACGACTTGAGTTAAGGGCGTGCGAGCGTTGGTTACCAAAGCGAGTATGCTTTCCGTTGACTGCATCAACTGCCATAAGTTTACCCTCCAATCTTAAGCCTTTTTCAGGCCTTTTGTTTACCTGAATAATAATATCAAAAGCGCCGCACAAGTGCAAGTGTTTTGTGTAAAGTATTTTTACTTTACAGGATTTCATCTCCTGTTTGACCCGTGATATCCCGACTTTGAATGACGGCTACCACCCCTGAGCGAAAGGAAAATTGGTTAACTTGTCCAACAAACTCGTTGGACGACCATGAAACAGGATCACCAGACCAGTTTAATAACTGATATTTTTCATCAAGCAGTGACAGCCCCGTCACGGGGGTCAAATTCATAAAACCTAAATAGGTCATTTCAGGCAACTTCTTAAGCTTATGCCGTCCTGGTAAATAAAAAGTTACCACATTGCTACGATCAATAATACGTACCCGCGGTGCATAAGGAGCCAAATCAGGACGAGCAAAAATCCACAGATTCGACAACAATTGATCTAGCCGACCGCCAGTTGCCCCATAAAGCTCAACTTCAGCTGGATGATAACGTTCAAAAACTAAGCGCAACAACAACTGGGTGTCCGTCTCATCCTTTTCAGCATGGGCTGACACAACCAAGGGCAGTTGGGGTAAAATGGTTGCCCGTTCACTGGCTGTCATTGAATCAAAATCACCAACTGTTAACACTGGTGTTTGTCCTAGGGCTAGTAAACGCACTGCTCCACGGTCTGCCGCAGCCCAAGGACCATCAAGGCGACCATTAGCAAGGTCAGCCGGCCATTCAGACATTGGACCGCCAACCAATAAACGCATCTTTTCCATCCTTGTCCCTCTATCTTCACTCAGGTGCACAACTTATTAATCTGCTGTCACAGCCTGCAACTTTGCAATTTTAGCTGCTGGGTCAACCTTATCGTAAACGTATGAACCAGCCACAACTACTGTTGCCCCAGTATCATAGGCTTGCTTAGTGGTTACGTCATTAGCTCCACCATCAATCTCAATATCAAACGTATAACCCTTCTCTTGCTTAAGGGCGGCTAGAGCAGCTACTTTGTCTAACATAGCTGGAATAAAGGTTTGACCACCAAAGCCAGGATTAACCGTCATCACCAGCACCTGGTCCACAATTGGTAAGACAGTTTCAATGGTCGATATTGGAGTACCAGGGTTGATAACAACTTCTGCTTTAACCCCTGCTTGTTTGATTTGTTGCAAAGCCCGATAGATGTGTTGCGTTGCTTCAACATGCACACCGATAATATCTGCTCCGGCCTCAGCAAAAGTATCAATGTAACGTTCTGGACGCTCCACCATTAAATGCACATCCAAAATTAAATTCGTCTTGGCCCGTAATTCCTTTACCCAGGCTGGTCCATATGCAATGGCTGGTACAAAAAGGCCATCCATGACGTCCACATGCAATAACTGAGCACCTGCTTCCTCAACTAGCTTCACATCGTGTTCAAGGTTCAACTTATCCGCTGATAAAATAGATGGGGCAATTTTAATTGACATCTTACTTCTCCTGTTCTGGTAATTTCAATGCGACATTAATGTTTCTTATCATGTTTATTATAGACCGGCCGTCTACCTTCAATCAAATCATAAAATTCCTGATAATCCGTATAACGGGACGTCATCACGTCACCCGCCTTGACCGCTGGTTTAACTGCACAACCGGGTTCCTTCAAATGCACACAGCCACGGTACTTACAGTAGACACCAAGCCTTACAAATTCCGGAAAATAATGGGTAAGGTCACGGGCCTCCATATCAAATACCTCAAAGGAGGAAAAACCCGGTGTATCAGCTACCAAGCCATCAAACATAGTCAAAAGGCCAACCTGACGGGTCGTATGCTTGCCTCGCATCAAGGCTTGCGAGACTTCTCCGGTTGCCAAATTTAAGCCTGGGACCAAATGATTTAACAGTGTACTTTTACCGGCACCCGTTTGACCCATAATCACAGTCAACTTGTTTGGTAAAAAGCCACGTAACATATCCAAGCTTGGCTCATCAAAGCTCGCCTTAGGCAAAATAACCGGATACCCAATTTTACGGTAACCATCAGCAATCAACGCTAACTTTCGATATTCACTTTCCGTTAACAAATCCGTTTTAGAAAAGTAGATAATCGGTGCAATTTGTCTTTCCTCTAGGGCCACTAATTGTCGATCAAGGAGGCTACTAGAATACTCTGGTATTTTCACTGATGTCACCACCACTGCCTGATCAACATTTGCTACTGGTGGCCGAACTAAACTATTTTTACGATCGTCGATACTCAATATCATGCCATCTTCAGGTGGCTCAACTGAAAAGTCAACGAAATCGCCCACCAAAGGTTTAATGGCTCGCTTACGAAAGTTTCCCCGGGCTCGGGTACGATATAACTGTCCATCGGCGGTCTTAACATCATAATAACCTGCCAATGACAAATAAATTTGACCATGTAACTTAGCCATTTCATTTACTCCTTAATGTCCTTGTGGGTTTGACTTATCAGAGTCCTCACTAGGGGACGTTGGATTTGTTGGTTCTGCCTGTGAGTCCGTCGGCTTGCTAGGATCGGTCACAGCACCATCCTGATTCTTATCTTGATTGGCCTTCTCAGATGGGGTCGATGATTGATCTTCTGATGCCTTGACTGAAGAAGACTGTTGGCTACTTGACGACTTCGTGATATTTGGCACACGGTAGGCAGGTCCAGTCGATATAGTGAATATAACCGCTGTTTTCGCTGGTACCACTAGCTTATTTGGATCAATATTTTGATCAATAATATAACCAGCCGGCACATTTCCTGACGCCTGACGTCTGGTTGTCACTGAATAGCCTTTGGTTCTTAGTTGCTCGCTTACCGTATCATAATTTTCATTCGTGTAATCGCCAAACCGGACTTTTTTACTGCCCTTTGATATAACTAAATCAATTTTGGCAGCCTGTTTCACTACTTTTCCAGCCTTAGGTGATGAAGAAATTACGTGTCCTGTTTTCACATCGTCCGAGTAAACCCGTTTTACCTGGCCTAAAGTTAAATGATCTTCTTTTAACTCAGCCTTAACACTGGTCAAACTCTCATTACGCAAGTCAGGCACCGTAATTTTATTTGGCTGCAAGGCCCCATAGACCACAAAGCCCACTAAAAGAGCCAACAGTGTTATTAAAATTCCTAAACCAAAACGTCGGAAGCGCTTTTTTCTAAGATCATGTTTCTGTTTTACTTGAGCTGGCGGTACTTCTTGATTACCTTTGACGGCACTTTGTTTAGCCTGGGTCGCAACTGTCGTCGTCATTTGCTTTTGCATGCCATGGTCAACCTGGTTAGCGTGCTTAATTGGTAGCACCTTTGTTTTTTCATCATCCTCTAACTCATGTGGTGCTACCCACTTAGCCTCGGTAAGTCTTTCCGGGGCTAAAGCAGTTGCTAAATCGGCTCGCATCTCATCTGCTGAACTGTATCGATCCAATGGATTTTTGGCCGTCGCTTTCATCACAACATTTTCTAATGCTTGTGGAATTCGCGGATCACGTTCTCGAACTGAGGGCATCTTTTCCGTAGTGTGCTTAACAGCTACCGCAACAGAGGTTTCACCATCATAGGGAACATGGCCGGTTAGCATTTCAAATAGCATAATCCCTAACGAATAAATATCACTTTGGGGCGTTGCCCGATCACCTCTTACTTGTTCTGGTGCCATATAGCGTACGGAGCCAATCGCCGTATTCGTTTGGGTCATTCCATATGAGGATTGTGCGCGTGCAATCCCAAAATCAGTAATTTTAGCCGTTCCATCTAAGGCCATTAAAATGTTTTGCGGTTTTAAGTCACGATGAATGATCTTTTCATCATGCGCCGCCTGCACCCCTTCAAGGATCTGGCTCATAATATTGACTACTTTCGTCAATGCCAGTGGGTAATTAGCAAGTTCATAGCGTTTTAAGTCTGTTCCCGCAACGTACTCTGTTACCAGATACTGGGTGCCGTTTTCATCTCCATAATCGTAGACTTGGGTGATGTGGGGATTTACCAATTCAGTTGATGCCCTAATCTCATTTTCAAATCGGCGCTGAACAATTGGATCATCACGTAAATCAAGGCGCATAATTTTCAAGGCAACTTCGCGGCCTAAGATAATGTCAAAGGCACGATAAACATTTGCCATGCCCCCTTCACCTAGGGGGGCAATAATCTGATAGCGCCCACCGATTATTTCTCCGCTTTGCATCATTGTCCCTCACTTTCTTGGTAACCAAGGAGCACGGTAATATTATCAGAACCACCAGCTTGATTAGTTTGTTCAATCAACGTTTTTACTGTCGTTTCCAAACCATCCCCACCTGCTAATATGCTTTGTAAAATAGCCCGGTTATCAAGATGTTTAACCATGCCATCACTCGTCATTAACAAGTAGTCACCTGCTTGCAAGGGTAATTCAAACCAGTCGACATCCGTTACTGTATCAGCACCTAGCTGACGGGTAATGACGTTCCTGCCAGGGTGCTTGCGTGCTTGCGCCGGGGTAATTGCGCCATGTTGCACAAGTTCTTCGGCTAAATTATGATCTTCAGTTAATTGTGTTATTGCTTGTTGGCGAATCAAATAGGCCCTCGAATCACCTAGATTAGCAATGCCAACTCGGTCTGGCAAAATCACGGCCATTACAATCGTCGTCGCCATACCCTGTAACGTTTTATAGCGTTTGGCTGCTTGCACAATCGTTTCATTTTCTGAACTTACATAATCCTTAACCCAGGCTTGAGCAGCCGCTAAGTCATTAATCCCAGTTTGTTGCCATTCATTACCTAAATGTGACACCGCCATTGTTGAGGCTACATCACCACCATTTTCTCCACCAACTCCGTCAGCCACAATCGCTAACTGAGTGCCAACTTTATTAATAAAGACGCCTGTATAATCTTGATTGGTTGACCTAACCCGTCCCCGATCTGACGCATATGCAATTTTCATATTTCTATCCCTTCAACTCACTGCTACAGTCGTGATTCCTACTTAATTCGCTCCAAGGTTGCAATAAAAAATCCATCTGTCTGGTACTGATCAGGCAAAATATGGACTAGGCCTTGCTTATCAGTCAACGAACGGTCCTTATCAACATAAGTTGGTACCAGTCGATATTCTGGATGACGCGCAATAAAAGCAGCCACTACATCATCATTTTCAATGGTCAATACGGTACAGGTTCCATAAACTAAGCGCCCCCCAACTTTTAACATAGAGGCTACCGCATCAAGAATGGCTAATTGTACCTTTTGTAAGGCATAACTATCAGCCAGGTGCTTTTCATAGCGTACTTCTGGTTTACGCCGTAATAAACCTAATCCTGAGCAAGGTGCATCCACTAATATGCGATCAAAACTATTATCAGCGAACTGTTGATCAACTTGACGCGCATCTAAAGCCCGTGCATGAATACGATCAGCAACGTGTAAACGTTTAGCATTGGCTTGAATTAAGTCCACCTTATGGGGGTGGATATCCAAAGCTTCAACCACACCACCTGCTTGTGCGTCCAAATAGGTGGCAATTTGGGTTGTTTTACCGCCCGGTGCCGCTGCAGCATCTAGTACACGCATGCCTGGTTTTACGTCCAGACTTGGTACCATCAAGGTAGCTGCCTCATCTTGAATCGTAATTTTTCCTGATTGAAAGGCAACCGATTCACTAATGTGGCCACCACCAGTTAAACGAAGGGCCACTGGACTAAGTAGCGAGGGGGTAACCGTAAAGCCCGCCTGTTCTAGTTCAGCTTGTGCTTGTGCAACTGTCATTTCAGCAGTATTCACTCGTACTGACTGCGCTGGGGCTTGATTAAGCGAGGCGGCAATTTTTTCTGCCCGCGCGGACCCATAATCATCGATTAAACGTTGCATTAGCCATTGTGGCAAGGAATAGGTAATTGCTAGCCGTTCTGTTGGGTCACTAATGGCCGTTAAGGCAGGTAAGCCTTGCCGGTCCATCGCATGTAAAACTCCCGTCACAAATTTACGAATTCCTGCGTGGCCTCGCCGCTTGGCCAATTCAATTGCCTGATCGAAAATGGCATGTTGGGGCACCTTATCTAAGAATTGCCATTGATACAGCGCAAGGAATAATAATTCACGTACCCAAGGATCAAGCTGATTGCTTTGTTTAACAAAATGGCCTAACCAATAGTCTAAAGTTAAGCGATGTTGAATTACCCCATAGACCAGGTTCGTCATAAAATGAACATCACGCTCAGTTAAATGACTCCGTTTAATCATTGCATCTAATTGCAGGTTTGAATAAGCCCCATCATGAACCCGCTCTAGCGTGCGTACTGCCATCGCTCTTGGATCAGCCAATTCAAAAGTTTGCACTGCCTGATACTTACCCTTAGTCATCAGAAATCACCTCATCACCTTCTGTAAAATGAGCATGGCCATTTAAATACGCGGGAATTGGCATCTTAGCCTTGCCAGCAGGTTGCACTTCATCAAGGGCTAAGACATGGCCATCGCCAGCAGCTAGCCAGAGTTCCTTTTTCGTCTTTTTAACAACTGTACCCGCAGGCAAATCCGTCTTTTCAGCTACCAGATGCGTCTTATGAATTTTAGTTCGAACCCCTTGTAGCTTGGTATGAGCAATCGGAAATGGATTAAGCGCGCGTACATGATTATGGATAGCCTGTGCTGATTGACTAAAATCTAACACTTCCTCTTCCGGTTTAATATTGGGGGCAAAGACAACAGCGGCTTCATCCTGTGGCTGGCCCGTTAGTTGACCCGTAACCAACTTTGGTAGGGTGGCCAACAATAAATCACGGCCTAACAGACTCAATTTCGTAAATAATTCACCCGTCGTTTCATTGGGCTCTATGGCCAATCGAGCCTGGGCGAGAATATCACCTGCATCCATGGCCTTAACCATGTACATAATGGTGACCCCAGTTTCACTATCGCCATTAAGAAGTGCATAGTGAATTGGCGCCCCTCCCCGATATTTGGGTAAAAGCGAGGCATGCACATTAATAGCAGCAATTTGAGCTGAATTTAACAACTTAGTTGGTAAAAATTGTCCATAAGCAGCTGTGATAATCAGGTCAACCTTCAAATTAACTAACGTCTCTAAGTCCGTTGACCCGCTTAACTTTTCTGGTTGATAAACGGGCAAAGCAGCTGTCAGGGCAGCCTCTTTAACCGGCGATGGGGTTAAAACGTGTTTGCGCCCTACAGGACGGTCAGGCTGTGTTACCACCGCTACAACATCATAACTTGGTTCAGCTAACAATGCCTGTAAAATAGGTACCGCAAAATGTGGTGTACCCATAAAAAGAATTTTGGTTGTCATCTTCTACTCCTTCATCTATGTATACCTAAGCTAGCAGTATCTGCTAAACAAAGGTCATGGGGTCACGGTCAATGGTTAAGGTCGCATGTTGGCGCTGCAATTCTTGCCCCGTTTGCATCAATTCACTTAACGCTGGCAATAGTGTTTTACCGTCCCGATACTTAATCACAATCCTAAAATAGTACTTGTTTTTAAGACGAGCAACTGAACCAGCTGAAGGCCCTAGCATAACTGTTTGCGGACCTAAATAAGGTTTTAACCAATCGGCTAATTGATAGGCAATTTTAGCAGCCTCGGCCTGCTTTTCATGTCCAATTTTCAATTGAATGGTAAAGAAAAAAGGTGAATACTGCCAAGTATGTCGCAACTGCATTTCTTGCTGATAAAAGCCTTCATAATCATGATGCTTAGCATATTGAATCGCATAATGATCTGGATTAAAGGTTTGAATAATAACCTGCCCCGGTTTATCTGCTCGTCCAGCTCGCCCAGCTACTTGCGCCAACAACTGAAAGGTCCGTTCGGCAGCCCTAAAGTCAGGTAAAGCTAGCGACGTATCGGCATTTAAAACGCCCACTAAGGTCACGGCTGGAAAATCAAGGCCTTTAGCAATCATCTGCGTACCTAATAAGATATCTGCCTGGCCCTTGCCAAATGTCGTCAACAATTTATCAACTGCGCCTTTCTTGCGTGTTGTATCAAAATCCATTCGTAAAATGCGTGCATCGGGAAATAATGCTTGCAAACGTTCCTCTGCTTTTTCAGTGCCCGTACCAAAGGGGCGCAAGCGGGGGGCGCCACAATTGGGACAAACAGGTGGTACAGGTATATGATAGCCACAATAATGACATACTAATTCATGTTGAGCCGCATGCAACGTCAGAACTAAATCACAATTGACACAAGTTGGTTTGTACCCACAGGCCTGACAGTTTAAATAATTTGCATAACCGCGACGGTTTAACATCAGCACTGATTGTTCTTGCTTAGTTAAGCGTTCTTGAATACCAGCTAACAATTCAGGAGAGAACAAGTCATCCCCGCCGTTTTTAATGGTCGTCCGCATATCGACTATCGAAACACTTGGCAAACTGCTCGTTAAGGCCCGTTCTGTCAACTGTAAAAGCTGGTAAATCCCCTTTTGTGCACGAGCTCGGCTCTCCAAGGAAGGCGTTGCTGAGCCTAAAATGAGGGTTGCATGGTGCCAGTCAGCTCGCCAACGTGCAACATCACGAGCATGATAACGTGGATTATCCTCTTGCTTATATGATGCATCATGTTCTTCATCAATAATAATGACACCAATATTGGTCAAGGGCGCAAAAACTGCTGATCGGGCGCCAACGACAACCTTGGCCTCACCCCGTTTAACACGACGCCACTCATCATAACGTTCACCATCAGATAGACCGCTGTGCAAAACTGCCACAGTCTGTCCAAAACGTCCTTTAACACGACGCACCATCTGGGGGGTCAAGGTAATCTCAGGAACTAACATCATCGCTGTCTGTCCCTGTTCTATAGCTTTGGCCATTACCTGTAAATAGATTTCTGTTTTCCCAGAGCCGGTGATACCTTCCAATAAAAAGGTATCACTGGTTGTCGTCCCTAAAGTTCCGCTTAACTGATCATACGCTGCTTGTTGTTGCTGGTTTAGCACTAACGGGCGAGTTGTTTCAATCGGCGTAGTTAACTTAGGTAGGCGGTACTCTTCCATCATCTGACGGTCAATCCAACCATGTGCCTGGGCCGCTTTAAATGTTGCCTGACTCACACCGGTCTGCTCGACCACCAAGTGTTGCGGTACAAACTCATCCTTTGCCTGCATTAAATAAGTTAACAAACATGCTTGTTGACGTGCATTGGGTCTTAGTATTTGCCGTAACTGTGCCAACTCTTTTGGTGTCTTAAGGGGCTTGACTGCCAAGACCCGCTTTGCCCGGGCTCGATTTTGTACCTGATAACCAATCTTTAGGGCCCCTTGTTTTAACAGTTTGTGGATCCCAGTCAGCTGTTCCTTAGAAAGGCTAACCTGCTCCTCATCGACTTCATCAAAATCATTAAAAATCGTTAGCAAATCTGGCTCTGCCATCACTCGTTTTCGGTCCACAACCTGCATTGTTTTGTGGTACTTTGCCCGCATTACATTGGGCAACATGGCCTGTAGGATGCTAATAGAAAAGGCAAAGTTACGCTTTGCCAGCCAATCAGCCAAAATTAATAGTTCATCCGTTAACACCGCATCCAAATCTACCAAATCCGTAATGTCTTTAAGTTCATGCTGATGACTGTCATCATCCATAAGCCTGATGACAAAGCCCTGTACTTGGCGATTACCTCGACCAAAAGGCACGATGACCCGCATTCCTGGCTCAATTACGGTCTCAAAACGTTCTGCTACATGGTAGGTATAGGGCTGGTTGGTCTGCATCGTTGGGACATCTACTACTATTTGTGCTTCCATTGCCCTATACCCCCTTTTTAGTCGTTACATATCTTTATTGTATCAAATTTTTATTAACTCCGGCGAATAATTGTTAGTAAACAAAAGGGAACGACCGCCTAAGTATGCCGTTCCCTAAACTAGGTATTAATTTTTAGTCAATCGATTTGTTACCATCCACTTCGTCATTTCACTTACAAAATGTTCGTTTTCTGCCTTATCAGTAACGGCCGGTGCCTTAGCCAGCATAGCAGGTTCAGCTTGCTTAGCTTGGGCCCCATTCCGTTGAATAATCAACAAGGCCTTAGCCGCTTGTTGATTAGCAAATAACTTCTCAGGAAATTGAACTAGCCCTTGGAATAAGACATCTTGACTTTGCAAATACTTCAAAAGGATTGCTGCCTGCTCGCTTTCAAAAATGGAAGCAGGAACTAATAATAAGCCTAAGCCGCCCGGGCGTAACATCGTAACTGCCTTTTCAATCAATAAATGATGGACATAAGTCAACCCCTCAGTTGCCGCTACCTGACTGGTCTCACTGGCCGTTAAGGGATAAAATCCCACTGGTAAATCAGCTACTACTAAGTCTTGCAAGGCAATTGACTCATGAAAGGCAACCGCATCTTGATTATAAAGATGCCAATGCAAATCTAATAAGGCCCCTACACCGGAAGCCAAAGTTAACATTGTATCATCGTTATCAATGCCAGTCACTGAAACTGAATCTCCCCGCTGAGCTAATGCTAACTGAACCGTAGCTAGCAGGTTACCTGAACCCACCGTTAAGTCTAGTAGATGATGCTTTTTTTGAGGTGCTAAAAATGTCTGGGCAAAAAAAGCTACCCAAATGCCAATGGCATCGGGGGTAATCTGATAATTTGCGGGCAGACCATCTTGTTTCATCATTTTAACCAAGAGTAATTGTAGCACCTGTCGTTTAAGTTCTGGACTCAAGTCATTAAACTTGCTCTCCAAAACAGCCTTCTTAACGACTGTCTGCGTTGCTATTGGCAAGGCAGTAAAGTCTTCATCCGCTTGCCCTAGCATCACGCCAAATAACGTGATAACACTTTCAATGGCGGATACGTCTTCACTCGTTGCAATAGCTTCCATTCCTGTTGCTAATTCGTTCACTGCCTGTTCAATTTGTTCAAACATGCTCTGCCCCATCTCTATTCTATCCTAAATGCTTGCAATCAGTTTTACTTACTCATTGTAGCATTTAAAGAGCTGTGTACCTAGCATGTCCTGTGGCAAACCAATTAGCTACTAGCTCTGTCATGCTTTCTTTTCTAAATAAAATTGATACTTTTCTCCATTTGGATAGGTCACAAGATAGCACCATGCTCCTTGTTTATCTAATTTCTTTTCTACTCGTACCTTTCCTGATGTTTCAAAGAGATAGCGGCCCGTTATAGCAGCCTCTTTACACCATAACAGGGCTGCCTTTCTATGTTGCCAAAAATGAATTTCTCTCTGTAGTCCTTGAATGTCCATCCGCGCCGCCCCTAAATAAAGGGTCAGGTAGGTGGTCGCCAATAACAAAAGTCCCCAAGCGGTCGGCAGAAAAAAGCCTGCCCGCGACATACGTAACTTCGGATTCGATTTCATCAACTATTTTTACTCCGTCCAAAAACGTCACCATAACTTTAAGTCGCCTGGGAGCTATCCATTGACAGGTAAACGCACCAACTTGTGTCAATAATACGTAATGACCACCGGCCGGTTTTCGCAACGCTACAACCTGTTTAACTTGCCGAATCTCATATTCAGTTTCTTCTTTTTCAATCGTAAAACCGTAACGGTACCATGAGGTTACCTGGTAGCCTGGTAGTAAAGTTGCTATTTTGCGTATTGCTTGTCGCAAAGCCTGCTGTCTACGATGCCGCACTAAAGTCGTTTCCCCTAACTGCAACCCTTTTATAATTCCAAACCCAATCTGACAAACACCACCTAACAATACCAAGGCTACCATCAGTTCAACTAACAAGCTTCCCAGTCGCCCTTTCATGATGTTGCAACGTGAAAATAGGCTGCTTTAGCGTCGGCCAGCTGGTTCTCCATCAACTTTATTTGTGCTAAATGGTGCTCATGAAAGGTCAGTACCAACTGAGCTAAGCTCGTCATTAATACCAATAAGCAAATCACCTCAGCTAAAATAAATCCTTTTCTGTTAACGCCAATCATACGTCCCCCCTCCTACTTGAAAGACAACTGTTTTCGTTTCCTCTAAACGATCATTACTAAATGATAATCGGCCAACGGGAGTCAAACCATGATACCTCACGTAGGTATCGCTATCATGGTGCCAACCAGATGGCAAGTAAATCGTATGGTCGTTAATCCACATGTAATCATTCTCTGCTCCTACTAACAAATAGTGACCATATAACTGACTTGCTTGGTGAGCATCATGAAAGGCCAGGTCAAAATCTTTCATGACCTGATGCCAAGTACGGGGTGGTTTGATCTGGCCTAATGATAGGCTAGCAAAGGTACAGACACCAACTAAAACGACTAAACATTCTGACAAAAGGTAGGCCCTCCTCAACCTATGGTACATTTTTTTCAATGCGTCCTCCCACTAATTTAACCCCTTGCTCCTCAAGTTGTTTTAGTTGCTCAGTCGTCAAATAACCCTTACTTTTTAAATCTGGCAAAGTCACTTTTTGCTGTGGAAATTCGCCACGAAACAAATCAACTTGGGTTTGTAAAGTATGAATCAGGGCAGATCGTTGCTTTTGCTGTGCAAATTCTCGAATGCGGTTCATATTGGGTAGCACTAACATCATTAAAAGCCCAATGATAAAAATAGTCGTCACCACTTCTATCAGAGTGAAACCAGCCCGCCAACAATCTTTTGCTCGCCTTACCATGTTGTCATCCCTCCAATATTTTGATACAAAGGCAGTAAAAGCCAACAGTATAAACCAATAACACAGATACCAATGACAATAAAAGCTAGTGGTTGCAGGCACCCCAGCCATTGATTAACTAAGCGCTCCATCCGTTCAACTAACATTTGTGAGTACATGATAAGGTCGGCCCCCACTTCTTCTTGCGGCTTTCCCTTCATAAACAATTGACGGGCTGCCAGTGATAAACCATCAACTTCTTGTAAGGCTTGACTTAGTGAAGCACCACGGTTAAATGCATCATGCACACTTGTCCCAATCAGATTACTAAATACCAGATGTGAAAAATGTTGACAGTAATAGACTACTGCGGCTAGGCTAACCCCGCTTTGCATGATGTAACCCACTTGTAAACATAGGTGATAGTCAATACTTAGTCGAAAATAAGCTCCTACTATGGGTAATTGCCGCCCTACCTTTAGCCAATTTAACTGATAACGACGAATCAAGCACACGCCCATCATCATGCCTAATAGTAATAGGCTTAACAACATTACTCCGGTAACGTTTACCCAGTCAGGTAAGCCCGCCTGCACATGCCCTAATGTTTGCAGGTGCGGTAGCAAAAAAACCATCATCACAGCAAAAAGAAGCCCCAACGTCAGTAAAAGAAAACACGGATACAGCAAAAGCTGCCGCATTTTCTGTCGTTGTTGATAAACTAAGCGATCCCGCTTGCCCAGAGCAATTAAAAGGGCCGTCTGCTGGCCATGCAATTGGCTTAAAGCAAGTTGTTCACAAAGTAGCGGGCGCAGATAGGGATTTAAACTTTCCGCCAATGTGTCACCCTGCTCTAAGCGCTGCTGGCATACCACTAGATCCTTTTTCAGTACCGGTATCAAACTGCCTACCAAGTCTAATGCCAGCGGAAGTTGATAACCATTTGCCAATAGCTGGCCCAGCTGTTCCAAAAAGGTCATTTGTTGCCACCGATTCCACCGATTCCACCGTTTCATTCTTTCGTCCTCACTCGATTGGTTTTAATGACGTGATGTGTTTTATTACGGGATTGCCTGAGAGGTAAAAGCCCTGGGTCAAAGCTGTTTGTGCCAACTGATAGGGCACCCCTAGGGTTTTTAACCGGGCAAAAATACTATCGACAGATTGAATGTGAATCGTGGCTAAAACTAAATGCCCACTCAGAGCGGCTTTGATACTAGCTAAGGCCGTTGCCTCATTCCTAATTTCACCAATCATCAACACTTCAGGGTGATGGCGTAGCGCTAATTCAATTAAGGCGGTATAGTCCATCCCTAACTGGTGATTCACCTGTAATTGCAAAAGATTAGGTTGTACAATTTCTACTGGATCTTCAATGGTCACAATTAAACGATTTTTCAAATAAGTATGCGCTAGATAATGCATACAGGATGTCTTACCAGTCCCAATAGCACCGCCAATTAAGATTAACCCGGTTTGCCTTTGAAACTAGTTCTTAAACTGGCTACCATAAAGTAGCTTAGGCCACTTTAGACCTTGGTGAGCTATGTCATAAAGTAACCGTATAACTAAGGACTCTTGATTTAAAAAATCCCCAACGGTTGACACTCTTAAATGCAAGTTTTGCTGATCTACAAGGAGACTTAGCTGACCAGCTTGGGGGCGCCGTTGCTCACCTAAATCCATCTGTGCTCGGTACTTAATATACCGCACCAACTTTCCTCCTTCTACTAAGGATAAGGTCTGGACAGGTCTAAATGCACCTTGTGCAAATAAAGCTACTTTAACTTGACGACCCTGGGGTAAGAGATAAAGATCACTTACTTGCTCGGCCAGCGCTTTTTGAATCAACATCAAAAACAAAGTGTGCATCACTTTACTCCTCCTTACGGTTAAAAGGACGTTCAACCAGCTAAGATTTTTAAAAATAATATAAAAAGGCTACCCGAACGATACCGGGTAGCCTTTTTATTAATCTTTACGTTGTCTAAGCTAAAGCTAATGAAATGAAATTCAGTAAAAACAAGAAGGTAACAATCCATAAAATAGGACTAATCTGATTAAACTTACGCTTGATAGACTTGATTAAAACATAAAAAATAAAGCCGGCTGCTAAGCCATAAGAAATAGAATAGGAAAAGGCCATGAAAGCGGCAGTGAAAAAGGCAGGAATCGCCACTTCGATATCTTCCCAATTAATTGCCTTAAACTCATTCATCATCATGATTCCGACAATAATTAAAATGGGCGCCGTTGCAACCGCTGGAATAATGGCAACCAAGGGTGCAATAATGATTGAACAAGCAAAGCAAATTGCTACAACCACCGAAGTAAGTCCAGTGCGTCCTCCCGCCTTTATTCCAGCCGTAGATTCAATAAACGTCGTTGTATTAGAGGTTCCAAAAATACCAGCCATCATGGTCGCAAAGGTATCCGCAACTAAACCACGGTCCATCTTCGACTTAAAACCCTTACCTTCATAAAATTCTTTTTGATCGGCTGGCGTAAAAATACCAGAAGTCATTCCTGTTCCAATAAAGGTTCCAATGGCATCAAACAATCCTGATAGACCCATAGCTAAGACAGTTAGTAAGACCACTAAAATATGTTGAGGCGATGTAAACATCGACCACAAGCCCTTAGGCCCTAATGCCTGACCGAAAATCATACCAAAATCATGGAAGGTTTGTGACCAGGACTGCATAAGATTGAAGTTCGTTTGGGTAATTCCCATTGGGATCCCAATCAAAGTTGTTGCCGCAACAGCAATCAAAAAGGCGCCCGGCACATTCATTACAACTAAGACGACCAAGATAATAAAGCCAATTAAGGCTAAGAGTACCGGTGCAGAATTAAAAGCACTAATTTCTGGTGTAATCCCACCGTTGGCTACCAGGCTCTGAATATGATCGACACTATGCTGGGCCTGAAATGGTTTTCCATTCAAACTAATAATATTTTCTGGATCCACGATAAACTGCAAAAAACCCGCATTTTTTAAGCCAATATAGGCAATAAACAGGCCAATTCCGGCTGAAATTGCATGTTTTAGTGAGGTTGGAATGGCCTTGACAATGGCTGAACGGACCTTAGTTAACGTGATAATGACATCCACTAAACCCACCAAGAAAACCATCCCTAAAGCCTGTTGCCAAGTATACCCTAAACCAAGAACAATCGTATAGGTGAACATTGCCTGCATGCCAATTGATGGTGCCAAGGCATAGGGCAAATTAGCAAATAAGCCCATGATTAAAGTTCCCACAACCGCTGTTAAAATAGTGGCCAGAAAAACACCCTGGCTAGGCATTCCAGTCATCGAGAGCACAGCCGGGTTCAAAAAAAGAATATACCCCATGGCGACAAAGGTCGTTAATCCTGCCAAGACCTCCGTGCGCACATTCGTGTGGTTCTCACTAAGCTTAAAATAATGTTCTAGCATTTCAGTTTCCTACTCCTTATAAAGCCCTGCTAACCTGCAGCCAAGCAACCAGTAGCAACATAGAAAATCTTAATGCAAGGGCTCACCAGTGACCCCAAAAAGATACTATATCTTGCTGTCTGTGGCAGAACACGTTAACGACGTCAAAATATTGAATGTGTAATATTTACAATAGGTCATTTTTTACTATTCGTCAACAAAAAAATCGCACATTATGTGCGGTTCCTTTTAAAATGTTCATATATTACTTACTCAGCAGTTGTATAGACAACTTGAACATCATCATTTTCTTCTAACTCGTCCACAAGGTTAGCTAAAGTTTCACGCTTATCTTCTGGTACAGCAACTGGATTCTGTGGAATCATGGTCACTTCATCATTCACCAAATCATACTTTTCTGCAAGTGCATCCCGGACCATCTTGAAGTCTTTAGGATCGGTATAGATTTCAAACTGATCATCATAGGTCTTCATGTCTTCACCGCCAGCCTCGAGCATGTCCTCCAAAAGCTGATCTTCATCGTAGTCATGATCATCATCCCGTGGGATTTCAATATAACCCTTCCGATCAAATTGGTAAGCCACTGAACCACTCGTTCCTAGTTCACCACCATAATGCTTAAAGCTAGAACGCACAGCTGAAGCCGTCCGATTGGTATTATCAGTTAGCGTCTCTACCATGACTGCGATACCCGCAGGACCATAGCCTTCGTAACGTAACTCTTGATAATTAGCACCACCAACACCAGATGCCTTATCTAAGGCACGTTGAATATTATCCTTAGGCATGTTGGCAGCCTTGGCCTTATCCATGACCAAACGTAGCTGTGCGTTTGAATCTGGGTCAGCACCGCCTTCTTTAGCTACCGTATAAAGATCACGAGACAATTTTTGGAAAATCTTACCACGCTTAGCATCTTGGGCATTCTTACGTCCCTGGATGTTATGCCATTTACTATGTCCTGACATGTCGTTAACTCCTTTTCATCGAAAATATACTTTCTTATTTTACCACAGCTGCAAAGACATGCAAACTGCTAGCATTATCCCTGATTAGCCGGCATAAAATCAGTTGGTTTTAAACCAGCCATGCCAATATTGGGATCAATCGTTTCCGCTGCAATTAAAGCTGCAGTTAGTTGATACTGGTGACTGACCGTTGGTCCGCTTTTGGTTGCATTATCCTTAACTGAATGCGCCCCTACTGGTTTAACGGTAACTGCACCTTCGTCTGCCACTCGATCAGGTGCTTGACTTGGCAACGAACCGGCTATTTCCTGCTGCAAACGTTCTTTCAATGTTGTTTTACGCCCAATCCCTTGCGTTTGAACAGCTTGGTTAAAGGCCTGCACATCACCAATCAATACTAGGGATTCACTAGCTCGGGTTAGGCCCGTATAAAGGAGATTGCGTTGTAGCATCCGTGAAAAAGCAGCTACCATCGGCATAATCACCAACTTGTACTCAGCCCCCTGTGCTTTGTGGATGGTCGTTGCATAAGCGAGTCGTAACTGTGGTAAATCTTGTCGACCATAGTCCACTGGTCCCGTAGCAAAATCAACGGTAACCATATCACGATGGGTTTCATTGTCTTTATCCTTAGCCAATAAAATTGTTGACACATAACCGATGTCGCCATTGAAAATGTTGTTTTCTGGATCATTACTAGTCTGCATCACCTTATCGCCAATGCGTAAGGTGTAAGCAAAGTCTCCCACTTTCACCTCTAATTCACGTCGCTTTGCTTTGGCCGGATTAAAAATTTCCTGGGCAATTTGATTTAACTGGTGCACGCCAGCCGGTGAACGATACATGGGCGATAAAATTTGCATATCTGCAACACTATTTCCACGGGCCTGCCAACTTTTTATAATTTGCGCCACTAATTTAGGTACTTGGGTCGTTTGAGCATTAAAATAAGAACGATCAGGTTGTTGCTGGGTAAAATCTGCTGGTAACCGTCCTTGCTTAACGTCGCTGGCCAAACTAATAATGCTCGACCCCTTTCCTTGACGATGAATCGTTTCCAGCTCTCGATAATTCAGTAAACCACTAGCCAATAAATCAAAAAACACTTGACCCGGCCCAACCGAGGGAAGCTGATCTTTATCACCGACTAAAATAACATGCATCCCGGCGGGAATCGCCGACAACAATAAAGCAAAAAGTTGCGTATCCACCATCGACATCTCATCAATAATGACTAAGCCACCTACTAAAGGCTCAATCTCAACTGTATCTAATGATTCCCGCCCCGTAATACCTAACAAGCGATGAATAGTTGATGCTGGCAACTCAGTGGCTTCAGACAGCCGTTTAGCTGCCCGACCAGTAGGAGCCGCTAACAGAATCCCCTTTTCAATGTCCCTATCTTTTACCCCATCTTGTCGTGCTAACCGCCGATAGGTCGTAACAATCGCATTAATAATCGTCGTTTTACCAGTTCCCGGACCTCCTGTTAAGATAAACAGATTATTCGTTAAGGCTGCAATGATAGCATCTTCCTGCATAGAATCATAGGTAAAGGCATTTTGTTCTTTAACTGCAGCTAATTCCTTAACCACTGCCTTACGCTGGTAACTATGTCCTTTTAGGCGACTTAAGGCCAACAATTTTTTAGCCGTTGTTTCTTCTGCGTCAAATAAGGCCTTCAGGTACAAATGATCACCTTCAGCAACAATCTTCCCCTCTCCGGTTAACTGCAAAAGGGCTTTTTGAATCAAGGCTAATTCAATGGGCGTATTTTGGGCCTGCTCAAGGAGCGCCCGTGTTTGATCTAAAAGACTATCGTAATCACTATATGTGTCGCCAGACTCAAAGGTTACCCGGCTTAACGTAGCCATGACCGCCGCTTGAATTCGATGCTCATCCGCTGCGGGAAAGCCTCGTTCAGCTGCCAGTTGATCAATTCGCTTAAAGGAGATTCCATCAATATCCAGCACTAACTGATAAGGATTCGTTGTCAGCTGTTCCAACGTGGCCGTCTGATATTTTTCATAAATTTTATTGGCTAAGGTGGTCCCAAAGCCGTAATTATTTAACGTAATGATGGTGCGTTCCACCCCATCAGACTGAGCTAATTGCTTCACCAAGGTTGCCTGCAAGGCTGGTGATAAATCAGTTTGCTTTAATACTGTTGGATCTGCCAGAATTTTTTCAATGGCATCCTTCCCTAACGCTGTCACCACCTTCTTAGCCGTCACTTCACCAATTCCCTTAAACTGGTCACTTGATAAGTATTTAATCACACCAGCTACTGATTCAATAGCCTGGTGTTGATAGTTATCAGCAGCAAATTGATCCCCAAAACGGGGATGGTGGGTTAGCTTTCCAGTAAAGATGTAACTATCACCTGGATGAATATCCCCGAAGTTTCCAGTTACCGTCATCTCGTCGTCATCAAACTCAAAGGTCTTATCCTGAATTTTTACTGCTAAAACCTTGTAAAACGAATCAGGAGCTGCAAACACAACATGACTCACCTCACCCACTAATTGGGGCTGGTCTTCCCCAAAAGATTTTGTTACCAGGCTTGCATGCTCAGCTTCCTTGTCCATGCTGACCCCCTTTTAAAACAGTCAACAGGTCATCAACCTTTTCTTGCTCTTGTACAAAACGCTCAGGATTCCTTAATTGAGCCCGCTTAAGCCAAGGATTATCATCCAATCCCTGTTCAATCAATGCAATCAGTCCTCGACCAAAATTACCCCTAAAATCATCTACCTGCTGCAATAAGGCCATCTCAAAGGCCTGTTTAGCCCGTTTTAAGTCATTTTGGCTTAACCAAAGATCACCTAATAAATCTTGTGCCATCACATCATTTGGATCCTGTTGAACCGCAGTTAAAGCAAACGCTAAAGCGCGCTTATACTGCCGCTGACCATACCAACTTTGTGCTTGCATCAAGGTTGCATCATGTTTTAATCGCTTGGCTTCAATGGTACTAAAAAAATGGTTAGCCCGATCAAAATCTCCCGCTTGATAATAGACATTACCCAAAGCATACTGTAATTCATCCCTGGCGACAGGCAGGTCACTAAAACGGGCCAAGGCCTTTAAACCAAGTTCTTCTGCCTGTGGCAAGCTATGCGCTGCAGTTAAAGCCGACACCAAATCAACATAGGCTGACCAATTATCAGCATCTGACTCAATTGCTTGCACTAAACGATGAATCACCTCGCTTTGCTCCTGATCCTTAGTCATCTGCTTACCATCCAATCTTTAAAAATTATCATTTCCCTGCTTAACGTCAGTTAAATAATGCGTATCATTACGAACAACTAGGTCATAGTGGCGCCCATCATTGGTTTTTAGCACCGTCGTACTGGTGTTACCCAGCCCACCCGCATCCCGCAAATGGTCAATTGATTGCCCTAGTAACCCATTAATGCCGGCGGTTAAGGCCATTCCATGGCTAAAAAAAAGTAAGTTAACGTCATGGCCACCATAACGTTGCACTTGGGTTTGAATCGCGCCCCTAACCCGATCCTGCAACCCTTGAAAGCTTTCTGCACCAGGAACTTCTTGCGCCACAAACTTTTGAGGTGCCGTTCGATAGGCAGCAAACATAGCAGGATGGTTAGCCTTTGCCTCTTCATAAGTTAAACCTTCCCAAATGCCCATCTCAAACTCCCGCAAGTCGACTAAGGTCGTCAATGGTATTGACACTTGCATGTCTGCTAAAGTTAATCGAGCTGTATCTTGGGCCCGTTTAATTGGGCTTACAAAGGCCCGGGCAAAATCAATGGGTCTTAAATAAGTCGCCAATTGTTTAATCTGTTGATATGATTCAGCTAATAATGGTGAATCCCCATGGGCCCCCTGTAAGCGACCTGCTTGATTCCATTCTGTACGACCATGTCGAACTAAATATATGGTGGTCATAACTTACTCCTCTCGATGCATTTCTTCTTCATTATAAAGGACTCTTAGTTGAGTTTTAACCCCCTATCAAAAGAAAAAGCCCACTGACCGTTAGCGGGACACTGGACTTTTTCCGTAGATAACTATTCTTCTAATCCTTCTTCTAATGCTTGCGGGAAGTTTTCCCGAATAATCGCTGCTTCATGTGCTGATAACATTGGGAAATCAGGGTCAGCTCCAATGTCTAAATGATACATCCGATCGCGTGGTGAAACCTCACCTTGCGCATGGGCAACCGCAACTTTGAGTCCATCATAGGTTGGTACATCAGAACCGGCTTCTTCTACCCGTGCTAAATGCAATTGCGAAACCATCAGTAAGACCCGGACATCCTGTCCTAGGGCAGCTAACAAATCTGCTTGTTCGTCCGTGAGATACAAGGTCACGGCCGCCTGTGAGGGCTTACCAATCAACTTATTATCACGAGCCACCTCGAGCGCCTTATTCACTGCATCCCGCAGCTGCATAAAGGCTTGCCAATTAGCCATCAATGTGTCTGTATCACCTAAATCAATTGGTTCAACCATTTCTGTCAAATAAGCAAAATCACCTTCCTCAGCTGGTAAGTAATCAAAGACCTCCTCAGCCGTATGAGGCAGAATTGGCAACCATAACTTATCCAGTCCCACTAAGACCCGATAAAGGACCGTTTGAATAGACCGCCGCAAATGGCCCTTAGGAGCTTCAACATACAAAATGTCCTTAGCAAAATCTAAGTAAAAGGCTGACAGGTCAACATTAATAAAGTTAATCAATAACTTATTAACGGCCTGAAAATCATAGTGATCGTAGGCAGCCTTTACATCTTGAATGAGTTGATTAAAGCGGGCATAGAAATATTGGTCTACAGGCGTCATATCTGAGTAGGCCACTTGATCGACCCTGGGGTCAAAATCAGCTGTGTTGGCCAATAGGAACCGGAAGGTATTCCGGATCTTACGATATACCTCAGCCTGCTTATCCATAATCTCTGCAGAGACGCGCACATCAGCAGATGTGTCGACTGACGTTACCCACAAACGAATAATTTCCGCCCCATTACGTTTAATTACTTCAGCTGGTTCTATGGTGTTCCCAATTGACTTGGACATTTTGTCACCATGTCCATCCAAAGTGAATCCCTGTGATAGGACATGGCGATAAGGTGCCTGATCATGCGTTGCAACTGACGTAATCAATGAGGAATTAAACCAACCACGATATTGATCTGAGCCTTCCAAAACCAAATCAGCCGGATAAGATAAGTCTGGTCGATCCACTAAGACCCCTTCATATGATGTTCCCGAATCAAACCAAACATCCATGATATCCGTTTCCTTGGTAAAGCTTCCATGTGGTGAATGCTCATTTTGATAACCAGCTGGTAGCAAGTCCTTAGCATCCCAGCCGAACCAAATATCTGCTCCATGTTTTGCAAACAAATCAGCAATATGTTCAATCAGGTCAGGCTCTAAAATGGCCGTGCCATCTTCAGCATAGAAAATTGGTAATGGGACGCCCCAAACACGCTGACGCGAAATGACCCAGTCACCACGATCGCGAATCATATTACCAAGACGTTTTTTACCCCAATCAGGTTGGAAAGTCACATCGTCTAAACTAGCTAAGATTTCTTGGCGGATTGGCTTTAGTGATGCAAACCATTGTGGAACCGCCCTGAAAATAACGGGTTTCTTCGTTCGCCAATCAAAGGGATAACTATGTGTAATATCGCTGGCCTTGACCAAGGCATCATGTTCAGCCAATTTGTCCAAAACAATTTGGTTGGCATCTTCATAAAAAATACCAGCTAAATCAGGCCCTGCTTCTTCCGTCAAATAGCCCTTATCATCTACGTTCATAATCACTGGCAAGTCATAGTCTTGCGTAGCATAAAAGTCAATTTCACCAAATCCAGGTGCTGTATGCACTAACCCAGTTCCCGCTTCATCCGTCACATGATCACCTGTAATCACTAAAATATCACGATCCATCCATGGATGCTGCGTTGTAATATACTCTAGGTCAGCCCCTAAGACTTCCTTTTCAACCTGGTATGCACCCCACGCGTAGGTTTGTGCTAATTGGGCCAACAATGAAGTCGCTACCACGTACTTCTTTTGGCTACCTTCTGGCTTCACGACACTATATGACATCGTTGGATTAACTGCAATGGCTTCCGAAGCCGGAATTGTCCATGGTGTTGTCGTCCATGCAACTAGATAGGTATCAGAATCTAAAATTCCTTTTCCATCTTTTACTTGTTCAGCAAAACTTACTGCCGTCGCGGTTAAATCATGGTATTCAATTTCTGACATCGCCAAGGCAGATTCTGAAGACCAAGACCAAAAGACTGGCTTTTGTCCCCGATAAATTAAGCCCCGTTCAACCATCTTAGCAAAAACATGTACCTCACCAGCTTCAAAGCTATGTTGCTTCGTTAAATAAGGATGATCCCAATCCGCAGCAATACCTAACCGTTTGAAGTCGGCCATCTGTTTTTTAACCTGCTTATCTGCATATTCAGCCGCCATCTTACGCCAAATCACTGGACTGACCTTTTTGCGATCCTTACCAGCCTTAGTGAGCTGTTGCTCAATTGGTAGCCCATGCGTATCCCAACCAGGAACAAAAGGTGCATAATACCCATTCATTGACTTATAACGAACAATAATATCCTTTGAAATCTTGTTCATGGCGTGTCCAATATGAATATTTCCATTTGCATATGGAGGGCCATCATGCAACATAAAGGAAGGCTTGCCCGCATTTAATTTCTGCCGGCGCTCATAAACCTTATTCTCAAACCAAATATTTTCCCGTTCTAATTCTTTTTGGGGAAGATTTCCACGCATTGGAAACTTGGTCTTCCCTAAATTTAACGTTTTCTTCATTCTCATTAGCATTTTCCTCGCTCATGTTGTTTAAAATTAAAGACGCCCCAAACTGACTACTGTCAGTCCGGGACGTCTATTAACGTGGTACCACCCAACTATTTACTACCTACTCACTCAGCTGGTAGCCTCAATTCGAATATCTATTCAGTTAACCTTTTGCTGATAAGTAAACATGCGTCACTAGCTTGGGCTCACACCATTCCCCAAGTCGCTGCCTAGAATACATGTTACCGTTTGGCCAAAAGACTGCTTCTCTATCTTAACGAATCATTAATCCTTATTCAAGAAAGTATCATCAGTATCATCTAAGTCTGGGAAAATAACCACGGTCTCTGTCTTCGCCCCAGCATCAGCTGAAGGGGCCATTTCAGAACTGGCTGTCGTTGTTTCCTGATCTTGTTGATAGGCTGGTGCTGCTACTTGGCTGTTCTGCTCCACGGCTGCTGTGGGTCCTTGGAACTCTGCCCAGCCATCGCTATCCAATAAGTCTAATTGTGCATTCAATAAATTAGCGATTCGACCCTTGAATTCCGTCATTTCTCGTTGCAAGGTTTCGTGACGGGCAACCAAAGTCTCATTCTTTTGCTGACTCTCAGTCAAAAGTGCATTCGCCTTAGCATTCGCCTCCATCACAATTTTTTGGGCCTCAGTTTGAGCTTGCTGCAACGTTGCTTCCGCTTCCGCTTCCGTTTGCTTCTTCAAACGATCGGCTGCCTCTTGTGCAATTAAGATTGATGAATTAACTGATTGTTTCATCTCTTCAACCTGCGTCGCATTAGCGTCCGCTTCGGTCAACTTAGTCCTCAAAGACTGGTTTTCTTGCAACAGATTATCATAATCCACCGCAATTTGGTCTAAAAAGTCAGTCACTTCCGCCTTATCAAACCACTTATTTGATCGGGTTGTAAACTGCTTTGCATGAATTTCTTGAGGTGTTGTTGGCATAATTAAACTCCCATCTATTTTTTCAACACGGCCACAGTTAGCCGAATTTTTTCTTTTTTAGTTAATCCATTATCAGCCACTATTTTAAAGCGACCAAAATGGCGTACGGAAATTAAATCACGTACACCTAAAGTATAGTCCGGGCGTTGGCACTCTGTCCAGTTAATTCGTACCTGACCGTTTTCCACCACATGTTTAGCATCATTCCGTGACATATGGTAAACCTTTGCCAACACACTGTCTAAGCGCAAGGCAGCTACCGTGAATGTTTCTTCTTGCCAGTTAAGGGCTGGCTTAAGGGCTAGCCCTTGATCAAGCTCCGTTAAGGTAACCTTAGTACGCCCCACGCGATCAACCTGCTGACTGATAAATTGACCAAGGGGCTTAGTAGTAGCTAACTGCCACTGCCCTTGCCCATCGGTCACAATATCGCCCACTCCTGTTCGCTTCAATCCAGCATGCATTAATGCACCCAAAATAGACCGATGACTTAAGCTGGCAAATTTGATTGGATAGTGAAGGGTTAACAGGCTTAAGTCAAAATCTGTGGCTTCAGGAGTAAAGTAAACTGGTGCTAACATTACCCGTTGACTCTCGGCATTCGTAAAAATTCCTGCCTCATAAAACGAGATATCTGAAACTCGATTAGTCAGTGTTTGAATAATATAACGTTGTCGTGGATTCAAAAAATCTGTTAGGACGGGGCGATATTCCCCACTAACCTGGCTCAACCAGGCCTCTACCTGACGAATGAAAGGGGCCTCATCGGGACGAAAATGCTGTGTTATGCTAGCTTCCATCACTGCCCCATTAAGATCTGTATAATAGCCATAATCCCATAGTCAGCTGCCTGCAAGATTAAAATTCCAATAATTGGTGAAAAATCAAACATCCCTGCCCGTGGCATAAAGCGCCGAATTGGATCAAGAATAATATCGGCTGCCTGACTAATCCAGCTGCCTAGCTTCGACTGCTGGGCCCCAGGTAACCAGGACATGAGGGCAGAAATAATAATCATAACTTCAAAAAATTTAACAATTCCCATCAAAATGGTGATAATGATGCCCATAGCTACTCCTATATGTCTGGACCTAGTTATTAAATTGGGCCCCAATATTCTGCGATAATGAACCGGTAATTTCAAAATTATGTGGTGTGGCTAAAAAGATTTGTTCACCAACCCGTTCTACCATTCCATCCACTGCAAAGGTAGCCCCTGCAATATAATCTAGCACGCGTAATTGGTTTTTTTCATCAATGGATCCAAAATTGACAATAACCGCTTCTCCTTGCAATATTTGGGTTGCAATAGTTTGTGCATCAGCATAGGTGCGCGGCTCATATAACGCAATTTTAGAAGCACTTGTCCGATTTGATCCATCCATACTTAACACCTTTGCTCTTTGTGTTGGTCGGGTGGCTTGTTCATGCATATTCTCTGCACGGCCACTTTCAGGTCCGACTTCTTCATTAGGTTGGTCGACAACCTCATCTTTATAGTAATCGTCACCGACACCGAAAAATTCTCTAAAATTAAATGGCATCGCTTATCACCTACTTATCCCCTCGTTTGTTCCAATTGAAAAAGGCTGGCCGCTCAAGCTCATCACTAGCTGGATTGTCACTAGCCTGTGCAGACTGAGCACCCGTCGTTGTTTGCTCAGCCTGTGTTTTTTGTTGCCCAATTTGCCAATTAGCAAAAGGATCATCACTGCTTGCTTTTGTTTTAACATCTGGGGTTCCCTGTTCTTCAACTTCTACCTTAGTTTCGGTAACAGTCTCAAATGGGCTAGCAACATTCTGACCCAAGTTTAATTCAGGTCGAGGGGTCTTAGCCTTATCAATACCCGTAGCAATTACCGTCACCACTAACTCGCCATCCATATCCATATCAATCGTTGTTCCAAAAATGATATCGACATCTGTACCAGCCGCTTGGGCAATTGTTTCTGACGCCTCTTGCGCTTCAAACAAGGACATATCTGTGCCACCCTTAATTGACATCAAGACATTACTTGCACCTTCAATTTTAGCCTCTAACAAAGGTGAGGCAATGGCCTTGCGGGTTGCTTCAGCTGCCCGGTTTTCACCAGAAGCCGCCCCGATTCCCATCAAAGCAGTTCCCTGTCCAGCCATGGCTGTTTTAACATCTGCAAAATCCAAGTTAATAATACCAGGTTTCGTAATTAGGTCAGAAATACCCGATACACCCTGCAATAAGACATCATCAACCATCTTAAAGGCATCCATGATTGGGGCTTTTTTGTCAACGATCTGTAGCAAATTATTATTGGAAATGACAATCAAAGTGTCAACATTTTCCTTCAATTTAGCCAATCCTTCAGCCGCTGACTTTCCTCGGCGGGGACCTTCAAATGAAAACGGACGGGTGACAACACCAATCGTTAGTGCGCCAGACTCCTTGGCAATTTCGGCTACAATAGGGGCTGCACCAGTTCCGGTGCCACCACCCATACCTGCAGTTACGAAAACCATATCAGCCCCTGATAAGGCTTCCGCTAACTCTTGCTCGCTTTCTTTTGCAGCAGCCTCACCAACTTCTGGGCGTGCGCCAGCCCCTAGGCCGCGCGTAGCTTTAGAACCAATTTGAATCTTATGTTCAGCGGCGGACCCCTCTAGGGCTTGAGCATCAGTGTTAGCAACAATGAACTCTACCCCTTCAACACCCTCACTGACCATTTGGTTGACGGCATTACCACCACCGCCACCAACACCAATTACCTTAATCGTTGCGCCATATTCTTGATTTGCACCTGTATCCATTTGGAAATCCATATCGAGCTCCTTGTATCTTGTCCTGATTAATCAAAGAATTCACGGAAAAAACGCTTTACCCGCGAAAAGCCTTGTTTAGCTTGTTGATGTGTTGGTTTATTTATTATATCGTTAGTCGTCTCAGCCACTTCGGGAACCTCAACTGGCTTGGAAACTGGTTTAGTCAATGCTGCTTGCTGTTTAGCTGGGTTCCGTTTAGCCGAAGCCGCAATCAGTGGCTGACCAATAAAGTGTAGGGGTAATCCGTATAAGGCCTGCTTAACAATCAACTCTACTGGCGTTTGTAAAGCAGCATAGTGAACTGCTGCCCAAGCACCGGCCATTCCCGGATGATGCAACCCAATATCATCGGGAGCAAATTGGTGCGTTGGTACCTGGTAAGTCTCACTAACCGCTTCATCAATCCCTCTAAGCGCAGCAGTACCACCAATAAGGGTAATCCCACCAGGCATATCAAAAGCACTAACTGCTTGTAATTGAGTCCCTATCTTTTCTAAGATTTGGTCGACGCGCGCAGCAATGATTTCAGTTAGATAAGGTTCGGCAATCTGTTCAGCTTCTTCCTTACCAACCGGTTGAATTACTAAGAGATTAGCTGGGTTAGCCTTTTTAACCAGGGCCAAGCCCGAATCTAACTTCAACATGTCAGCATCATAATTGCCAATTGATAGGACAGTGCTAATATCACGGCTAATATTTTCACCGCCAGCAGGGAAGGTTGATATAAACCTTAACTGATGGTTTTGAACCACCGTGGCGGTTGTTTGACCAGCACCCATGTCTAATAAAATGCTACCAAATTCTTGTTCAGCATCTGATAAAACGGTCTTAGAAGCTGCCAAGGGCGCTAGTACAAAGTCTCGTAGGTGTAAGCCAGCCTTTTCAATAGCCAATCGTAAATTAGTTAAAACATTTTTAGGTGTTGTATAGGCCGTGGCAGTAAGCTTTAAGCGCATCCCAACCATATCGTTAGGATCTTGCACCCCCTCAAAGTCATCAACGGCAAAAGCGTTGGGAACTAAGTCAACCACTTCGCGGTCAGCTGCTACCTGACCTTTGAGTGCTTCTTTAACGACTGCTTGCACATCAGTATAGGCAATGTGTTGACTATCCTGAACACTCACTTGTCCTGAAATCACGTTAATTTGAACCTCTTTGGCCGGAATTAACGCAACTACTTCAGAGACCGGCGTTTGCGTTTGTTCGTTAACTTGAGCAATTGCCTGACGAATATCGTTAGCAGTTGCCTCAATATCAACGACAACACCCTTTCGAACACCGTGGGCGACTGCTCGGCCAACGGCTACGATATTTGCTTGCTGGTCACGCACATCAGCTGCCAAAACTTTAACGGTATTGGTACCGACGTCAAGCCCAACAATTAATCCATGGTTGGCCATTTTTCCCCTCCTCTACTGATTTGTCTAACTTAGTTAAATAAATAAACATTTCCTTAAAATAATACCACACTTTACCCATTTTCTACTAGGGAGCCACCCTGATTTTTAGCCCTAAAACTCTAAGATAATGGTTTGGCATATGCACCCATCTGAATATCAATCAAACTCGGTTTAGCACTTTGAGCAGCCATACTAGGATAGAACTTAAATTTTTTAGCAAAATCATCGGCATTTGCCAGCACAACATTGCCATCATTCATGTAAATGAGCAACCGCTGAGGGTTTTCCTTGGTTGGCGACCAATTGACCTCTGAAACGGCATGGCGAATGGGTAACCGCATTTGTGCGAACTGTTTTAGCACCTGGTCACGTTTTTGTCGCTTGGTAAACCCATTGTAAACTGGTAAACCTGCGATCGGTCCAGTTACCTTATCTTGCTTTAATTCTTGCCCATTGGCTAACACGGGGATATAATCTGCCCCACTTTGGACATAACCAACCATAGCAATTTCACTAACTTTAACAACAATGGTGTTTGGCCAATCAAATTCAAAATGCACATTTGCAATTTGTGGATCGTTATGTTTAGCCAGCTTTGAAAAATAGCTTTGGTTCGTCATAATAAGGCCCAGTGATTGCCCAGTTGTTAAACCGGCTCGTTTAAGCACCTGTTGATCAGGAATTTCTGTGTTACCTTCCACTCGGTAATGTTGGGCAGTGCCCAGTGGGGAAAGACAATACAACAGCACTATCGCTAGCCCCAGAAAAGTGGCTAGCCATTTAAGTCCAATCTGATACTGCTGCCAAAAAGCATGTAAGTCGACCTGACCATGCTGATGCTTTGTTTGCACCACGCCATTAGCATGGTCCCTACTTTTTATACCTTTTTTTTGGACTAAAGCATGTAAGGCTGGCCACTGCCAGCGTCTCATGACTTGCACCCAAGTACCTGCTATCCAGTCCTTCACTTGCAAAACCCATGACCGGGGGGTTGATTCCTGCTGGCCGGCCTTCTCCCCTGAATCTGCTTGTGTTTCTAAAAGCTGATCTAAATGTTCCTGAATGGAGGGAGAATGATGTTTAACGTCCAAGGGGTGACTCGTTTGCTGTGCTTGTTTGTCTGTATCCTCTGCCATCGATTCTCCCTCCTTTCGCTACCTTTTCATTCATGAATGTTGCTTTAGACTATTTGTTTGCCACTAGCTTAATTAAGTCAATAAATTGGTTTACCGCGTCTGGTTGGCCTAGTTTCTTAGCTTCTTCGGCCATCAGTTGCCGTTTGGGTACATTTTGCATGATTTCATCAATCGCTTTAAAGAGGCTATTACCAGTTAGTTCATCTTCAGTAATCATCGTTGCTGCGCCAGCATTCACCAATGAGCGGGCATTCTTAGTTTGATGATCATTTGTCACATAGGGACTTGGAATCAAGACCATTGGCTTACCCAAAGCGGTTTGCTCAGCAATGCTCGTCGCCCCTGCTCGACCCACTACTAAATCAACGGCTGGCATTAATGCTGGCATATCTTCAATATAGGGTACCACTTGAATCGTTTTTGCTAAATTCAATCCTTGTTTAGTAAGCGCAGCTTGCACATCAGCAAAGCGTTTCGTTCCAGTAGCAAAAAGCACCTGGTAAGTAACCTGATTAAACTGCGGCATGGCCTCAACCATAGCTTGATTCAACTTCAGAGCACCTTGTGAACCACCAAAAATTAGAACAGTTGGAATGTCTTTTGAAAAATGATAGTTTGCCCAGTCAAATTCTGCTTGGCTATGGGCGACCTCTGAAGCCCTCGGATTACCGACTAAAACAGCTTGTGCTGGCTTAAAGGCCGACTTTGCAGCGGCAAAGGCTACCCCAACCTTATCAGCATGTCGGGCTAAAAATTTGTTGGTCACACCAACGACAGAATTTTGTTCATGAATCACCGTTGGAATATGTAATAACTGTGCCGCATACAAGACCGGCCCAGACACATAACCACCTGTTCCCACGACAACATCAGGCTTAAAGGCCTTTAAAAGACGCTTAGCTTGATGTGTTGCCGTCAAAAACAGATAGACTGTTTTAACATTATCCAATGATAAGGACCGCTTAAAGCCCTGCACAGCCAAAGCCTTAAAGGGAATATTGGCTGCTGGCACAATCTGCTTTTCTAACCCCCGCTCGCCACCAATATACAAAACATCAGTGGCTGGCTCGGTCGCCTTTAACTGTTTAATCGTTGCTAACGCTGGGTAGATATGACCACCTGTTCCGCCACCAGAAAATACTATGCGCATATCAGTCACCTCACTTTGCTGCTTGTGCATACTGCTCAACCGCATCAATAAATAAATCGCCTCGTTTTTCAAAACTTGGATACTGATCCCAAGAAGCCGCGGCAGGCGACAACAAAATCACGTCGCCTGGCTGACTCTTAGCAAAGGCGAGTGGTACCGCCGTTTGAACATCTTGTGTCTGTACAACTGGAATACCAGCTGCTTTTGCTAGTGCTATTAATTTAGGTGCTGTCTGACCAAACACAATCAATTGCTTCACCTTACCCTGTACAGCTGACAGCAAGCGCATCTCATCATCGCCACGGTCCAACCCACCAGCTAAAAGCACAATCGGTTGTTTAAAGCCAGAAAGCGCACTCTCAGTAGCTTCAATATCAGTAGCCTTTGAATCATTGTAGACTAGTCGTCCCGTAATCTTTCCAACTTTTTGTAGGCGGTGGCGTACGCCCTGAAACTGGCTCAACGCTTGCGCTATCTTATCGGTAGGGACGCCACTCAACTTGCCAACAGCAATGGCATTTAATGCATTTTCAATATTATGTTCACCGGGTACACCAAGGTCGAGCACTGGCATAATAGCTTCCTCCTTAAAGTAAAGCCAGCCTGCTTCTTGATAGGCGCCTTCGTGTGACAGTCCTTTTCGTGAGGTAGGAATCACTTGGGCCGCCGTTTCCTTAGCCAAGTCGCGCCATTCTTGACGGTCAAAATTCAATACCAGAAAATCACTTGCTAATTGATGGCGGGTAATATTCAGCTTAGCTGAGATATACGCCTCGCGACTACCATGAAAATCCAAATGCGATGAAAAAATATTGGTAATGACCGCAATATGAGGTCTAGCTGCCGGTAACCCAAGTAACTGGAAAGACGATAGTTCGGTTACGACAGTATCAGTCGGCTTTAAGGTTGGCACTAGTTCGCTAACCGGAAGGCCAATATTCCCCGCCACTTTAACTGTCGCTGGATCTTTTGCATTAGCCTTTAAAACAGCCGCAATCATTTTAGTCGTTGTGGTTTTCCCATTCGATCCAGTCACTGCAATCCAAGGGCCTTGAATATATTTTTGTGCTCGTGCTACTTCAACTTCAATCGGAATTCCCGCGGCTTGTCCAGCTTTCAAGATTGGAATCCAATAAGGTATCCCTGGATTCTTCACGATTAAATCAACATGGGTTAAAAGACTTGGGTCTTGGTCCTTTGTAAAGGTTACCCCTTTGGCTGCTAAGGCCTTCACTTTTGGATCATCTAAGTCTAACTTGGGGTCAGACACTGTAACCTTGGCGCCCTCGGCCTGTAATAATTTTGCTACGGCTGCCCCAGAACGGGCAAACCCAATGACTAATACCTGCATTACTGCCACCTTTCCCTAACGATGCGCTATGTACGTGGTCTGCTGAAACCACTTTACTCTTATTTGAGTGTTTTACTAAAAGAATATGAAATAAAGGAGCGCTCCTAACAAACCAAGCCCCCAAAAGAAGCCATCTACTCGCCATTCACTCCAAGGATGCTCTACATTTCCTGTTAAGCCTCCCTTTTCAAAACTGTGATGAATGGGGGTCATCAAGAAAACCCGTTTCCCAGTAAAATAATAGACCGGTACCTGAATCAAAACTGATAAGGTATCTAACATGAATACTAGCCCAATCAGTAATAACGACCAAGGCTGGTGGAGGACTAGCGAATTCATAGCTAATCCTGCACCGAGCGCCAAAGAACCTGTATCCCCCATAAAAATAGAGGCTGGATGGCGGTTGAAAATCATAAAGGCCAACAAGGCCCCCACCATCAGAGCATCGACCAAGGCCATGGCGCTATCCCCAACTTGAAGGGCTAGTATCAAATAAGCACTATAGGCAATAATCGCTGCACCAGCCGCTAATCCATCCAAACCGTCAGTCAAGTTCGTTGCATTAGACCAACCCACTAACCAAAAAATGGTAAAAAGTGTATAAACTAAAACACTATGCACAGCCGGCAAGCCCAGGGGTAATGGTAAAACAAAATCAAAATGACCAAACCAAAGTACCAAAGCCCCCAGGATTGCTGCCAAAATTTCAACTGTTAATTTCGGTAAGAAACGAAATCCTTCATCCCGTTGATTGAAGATCTTTACACTATCATCTAAGCCACCGACAATGGCATACAAGAAAATACCAATCAACGTGGCAAATGCCGTTGCAGCATAATGATGCGTTAGACCACCAATTATGAGATAGCCAATCAAGACTACCGGGATAAAACCAGCGCCTCCCATTGTCGGTGTACCAGCCTTAGCAGCGTGATCAGGACCACGACCATTTGTTCGCATCACTAACTGTTCAACTTTAATGCGTTTAAAATAATTTCGCAGATTAGGCTCAACCACCAAGGTCAATAAAAAGCCCATTCCTAAACCAACCATCCAAGTACTCATGCTTGCTCTCCTTTTAGTCCGTTTATTGTTTTATCTTAGGTTGCTTTAACTCAACCGTTAACTCATGAATGCCATCTTCAATATTAGTACCAGCTGTCACAGACTGAGTAGCAATAAAGCCACTGCCCTTGACAATGAGCTTAATGTTGGCTAAACGAGCCCAAATCAAAGCGTCATTTTTCGACCATCCGTGCATATTTGGCACGCGAATTTGGTCATTAGTATTAATGAAAGCCCGTTGGCCAGCCAAGGTCGACTGCCCACCAGCAGGATATTGTGACACCACCTTATCACCATCACCCATCACAACTGGATCTAAGCGGGCAGCCTTAACATCCTGCTCCGCTCGTTGTCGTGCTTCCTTTACTATCGTTGGCATCTTAACCTCTTGCTGCTTGCTGACCACAACTTTAGTATCATCAGCTGACATTTGCAGCGCTTGTTTCATCACCGAGACAAACACCTGGGCCATGTTCTTTGACACATTTCCCACATCCTTTTGGGGTTGTTTAACGACGACATACGTTAAATAACGTGGATGGTCACTTGGTGCCATTCCAATCCAAGAATGAATTTCATTCTTACTATCACCAGGTGCACTATAGCCTTGTGCCGTTGAAATTTGGGCTGTTCCTGACTTACCACTCGTGCGATAACCAGGAATTGCATAGGCCTGCCCAAATCCCTTATCAGAATATACAACCCCTTCCAAAGCTTTACGGGTTGCTTTTGCAGTAGCCTGCTTAATTGGCTGACCTACTTTTTTAGTTTTTGCCTCATAGACTACCTTTTGGGTATTAGGATCAACAACTTTACTAATAACATGCGGTTGTATCAAGTGTCCATCACCTGCAATTGCCGAATAGGCTTGAATCATTTGTAAGGGGGTCACTGAAATCGCTTGTCCAAAGGCCGTGCTAACTTGCTCAATTGGATACCTAAATTGCATACTTCCAGTAGCCTCATTGGGTAAACCAGACTGGGTCGATTTCAAAAAACGAAACCGCTGCAAATAATCATGCCAGGTTGAAGAGCCAATTTTTTGCTCTGTCAACGCCATTGCGACGTTTGAAGATTTTGCTAGCCCTTCTTCATAGGTAATCGTGCCCCAGCCCTGGCCAGCATTCCAATCATTAACGGTTTGATCGCCAACTTTAAGTTTACCAGAACGATAAAAACTATCACCATCCCAATGATTGGTATCAATCGCTGCCGCCAAGGTAACTCCCTTCATAACAGAACCCGGTTCGTAAGCCGACTGCGATAATTCATTGGACCAAAAATCTCCAGGTGCCTTCCCAGTTGCACTATCAAAGGAAGGTCGCTGGGTCTCAGCGACAATAGCTCCTGTTTTGGTATCCATCACAACGGCTATTACTGACTTAGGCGCCATTTTACTGTCTAAATCGCCAACTTGCTTTTCCAATGTCGACTGTAAATTAGCGTTCAAAGTCGTATATATGTCATACCCATTTTTTGTCGTTGTTTGTTTTTTCTGGGGCTCACTCGCTGTATCAATTGCGTTGGATTTGAAGCCATTACGTCCTGATAACTGCTTGTTCCAGCCGGCTTCAATTCCAGTCTGCCCCTTTAATACGGTTAAGCCCGTCTTCTTATCATCAACAGCCGCTACTAATCCAATTAGGTTGGAGGCATAAACCCCATTCGGATAGAAACGAGCTGGGCCGGTCACAAAGGTAATACCAGGTATTTTTGCAGCTTTAACCTTACGATAAGTCTCATTGGTCAACCGACTTCCTCGACTACCAAATTGAACCTGACTCAATTCATGTTTGCGTCCACGTTGCAAAATCTGATGATAATCAGTCGCTTTTCCTCCCAATAGTTGGGCAAGCTTTTGACTTACCACCACATCGTCTTGCTTAGCCACATAGGCCTTATGTCCGTTTGCATCAACCTGGCGCTTATCTAGTACCGCCACAACAGTATAGGCCGTCGCATTTTCTGCTAACGGATTCCCGACCGCATCATAAATGGTACCCCGCTTGGCTAAATCAACATTTTGACTTTGATAAAGTTGCTGAGTTGCCTGGTCAAGATGGTGTCCATTAACATCCTTAGTAATCGCCACATAAGAAAAACGGACTCCTAAAACCAAAAGCGTCCCCAACATCGCAAACAGTAAGAACTTCCCTGTCTGCCGACTATTTTGATCTGCTTGGGTCAATGATGTCCGTTTCTTTTTTACCATGTTATTTTACATTCCTAACATTATTATTATTCAGTGATAGGCCGTATTTTTTTGCTACCTGATCTAACCGGCTTGGATTCGTTAACTGACTAATCTCTTCTTTTAAATCCGTATTTTGATTACGAACTGTACTTAATTGAGCAGTCGTCTGACTGAGATGTTCGCTACTCATTGCAGCTTGATTTGACATATAAACGACCAGGCACATCATAACAACAGCCGTCACGAGGGCAGCTCCCAGCCAAATTTTATCCATCAAGCTCCATACTGGCTTTGCATATTTACGACGTATAGGCTTAACCTGCTGCCCACCAGTAGGTTGGGGCCGTCTTTGCGGTTGTATATAGTCAAACTCTGAGGAAGCTGCCATTGTTGATATCCTTTCATAAAATCACACGTTACTTAATCCGTTCAATGACGCGCAACTTAGCTGAATGTGCGCGGTGGTTTTGACTTAACTCTTGCTCATTCGGCAAAATTGGTTTATGCGTAATTAACTTAAAATCCGGTTCCAATTCAGCTGGAATCACCGGTAGACCTGCTGGCAACTCAGGGAGACTTGCGCGCTCACGAAACATCGACTTAACTAATCGATCCTCTAGGGATTGAAAGGTAATAACCGCAATGCGTCCATGAATAGCCAACATATCCAAGGCCTGCTCTAAAGATGTTTCCACTGCGCCCAACTCATCATTAACCGCAATTCGAATAGCCTGAAAAGACTTCTTAGCTGGGTGACCACCAGTTCGTCGGGCTGCTGCAGGTATAGCATCTTTAATAATGTTGACCAAGTCAAAGGTCGTCTCAATTGGCGCCTTCGCTCGTTCACGTTCAATTCCTCGGGCAATTTGTTTGGCAAAACGTTCCTCCCCATAACGGGACAAAATGCGCATTAAATCATGAAAAGACCAGGTATTGACCACTTGATAGGCATCTAGAGCCTGGCTTTGGTCCATCCGCATATCTAAGGGCGCCTCATAGTTATAAGAGAAACCTCGTTTACCATCATCAAACTGAGGTGATGATACGCCTAAGTCATAAAGAACACCGTCAACTCTGGTTACCCCAACTTGGGCTAAGTCTTGGGTTAGATTTCGAAAATTATCATTAATCAACGTGACCTTATCAGCGGCAATTTCTGCCGCCAAGTGTTCTTCGTTATAGTGAATAGCCGTTATATCTTGATCAAAGGACCATAAATGGCCTTGCCGCAACTGGCTGGCTAACAGTTTTGAATGTCCGCCCCCACCCAGGGTTGCATCTACGTACTGTCCAGCCGGTTGAACAGCTAATTGTTCAATTGCTTCATTCAATAGTACCGTTACGTGTTCAAATGCTGTCATGCCAACTAGTCCACCTATCTTCGTTAAAAATTCAATTCGTCTAAGCCATCCGCAATGTCATCGAAATTCTCAGTAACGGTCGCTTCATATGCTTGCCAACGTTCAGTACTCCAAATTTCAAAGGAGTCATCTCCCAAACCAAAAATAGTCGCATCTTTCGTAATGTCAGCGTAGGATCGTAAATTTTGTGATAAGTTAATTCGACCTTGTTTATCAAATTCAACTTCTTGAGCGCCCCCTAATACGAAACGCTTAAATTGTCGCGCCTTGGCATTTGTCTCGGGCAAAGCTTTGATTGAACTGGCTAATTGATCCCAACCTTGTCGGGTATATGCCCGCAGCGAATGTTCCATCCAACGAGTAATAACAAAATCATCCCCTAATTGGTTACGAAATTTGGCAGGAATAATTAACCGATTTTTAGTATCCAAGCTATGTTGATAGGTACCCATAAACATGGTCAATATTCCTCCCTTCGTTAGGTCACTGTTTGCTTAGCCAGCTAAAGACACTGCAGTTACTTTAATATGTTTAATTTACCACAATCCACCACCTTTCTCCACTATCTTCCACCCTTCTCCACACACTTGTTAGACTAACTTCGATGAGAAAGCCTGATACGTCGGTATTTCTTGCTATATCATGAATTTTAATAAAATTTATTACCCTTCTATCCCAACCTAGGCTATCGACTAAGAATGCTATGGACAGGCTGTTTTTTGACCATAAAAAAAGGTGGGCCCTGGGCCCACCTTTTAACACCACTTTACTTTTAAATACTATGATAACCACCGTCTACAGGAATTTGAGAAGCTATATCCGGTTCACTTTCCTGTCCACTCGTATATGTCACTAATTCCAAAAGTCCATATAGGATAGCCAGCGCATAACCATAATAAGCTGATACTAAACCAAACCAAGTTGCTAGACCAAACAATAATGGCCACCCCGCCAGGAACCACCAAAAAGCACCATGTTGCCTTAAGTAATGTCCTAAGTATAGGCTAAAGGTCATATTCAAGACAAAATAGAGTCCAATAATCTTAAACACAGCTTGTACACCAAGCCACTCACAAACTAAAGGGCCTAAAAAAGCCAATCCAAGCATACTTGCGATTAGCCACCAATTAATCCGTTGCCATACTTTTTGCATTTTTTCTCTCCTCATTCAGCCGCTAACTCTAACGCATAGCTTAGAGCTGCTAATATATAAAGGGGGGCGGTTTCAGCCCGCATGATACGGGGACCTAAACCAACTGGTATGAAGCCAACTTGTTTAAGCTCTGTAATTTCAGTTGGTGTCAACCCACCTTCTGGTCCAATTAGAGCAACCAAGTGATCACCCGGTTTAAGTTGCTGAAAAACACGCGCCAGTTGACGCTGTTCACCCTGTTTAGCACTTTCTTCCCAGGCTACCACTTTCTTTGCCGTCTCAGCTAGCCTTAAAGAAGTTAAAGCTGATTGGTAATTAACTATTGGCACCTTCGTCCGATGGCTCTGCTCAGCAGCTGCCTGCGCCACTTTTTGAAGACGAGCTACTTTTTTTGCTGCCTTACTACCCCAATGTACAACTGACCAAGCTGTCTCAACAAAGATTAGCTCTTTGACACCGAGTTCAGTCGCCTTTTGGACTACCAATTCAGGCTTTGTCCCCTTAGCCAAGGCAATAATCAAGGTGACCTCAACAGGTAATTCCACCTGAGGTTGGTAGCGTTCAAGCACCTCCATCTGTGCGCCATCAACTTGAAGTTGCTTAACGCGGGCCAGAATAACTGTTTCACGATCCGGTAGTACAAATTCTGCTTGATCATCCACCTGCGCTCGTAAAACGGTAATGAAATGATGAGCCAGGTCAGTTGGTAACTGAAAGGTGGTACTAGTTGGTTCAAAGTCTAAAAAATACCGTTGCATTGTTATCCCTCTTGTTTTGCCGGCTGTCGTTGTGCGATTAACCCATACCACTCGTCCATTTGTAACTGCTCTACTAACTGGTAGCCTTCTGCTTGAAGGGCTGCTTTAATTGTCGCTACCTTATCATAGTAAATTCCCGATAACAAAAACCAGCCACCAAGCGCAAGAACAGATTTAACCTGTGGAATTAAAGGTAACAAGACTTCGGCCAACATGTTAGCCACTACTAAGTCATTTGCTTGCTCTGTTACATCGGCTAAGAGGTCACTAACTTGGATCTCAATGGATCCAACCTGGGGATTTAAGGCAACATTCCCTTTAGCGGATCGTACAGCTACTGCGTCTAAATCGGTTCCCAACACGTGCTTTGCCCCCATTAATGAAGCTGCAATCGCTAAAACACCAGATCCAGTACCAACATCAATGACCCTTTCGCCACCACGCATAACGACTTCAAGCGCCTGCAACATCAACTTCGTAGTTGGGTGTGTCCCAGTCCCAAAAGCTAAGCCTGGATCTAAGGTGATAACGACTTCATCCCTACGACTAGCTTGATAATGTTCCCACTTAGGGACCACTGTAAGGTGCCGACTGACTTGAACAGGATGGTAGTACTTTTCCCATTCAGTCGCCCAATCAGTATCAGTCACTGTATTCAGCTCCACTGTCGCTGGTTGATTGTCCAAGCCAAAATTTGCTAATGTCTGCACCCGTTGTCGAATGGTCGGCAACAAATCTGCTAGCTTCACTGTATCAGGAAAATAGCCCGTCACTTGTGCCCCTTCCGTTGGGAAATCCACACTCGTCCAATCCAACAGAACGGTTTGATCAGCTGGCAAGTAATTTTTTCGGTCCGCCGCATCTGCAATTTGTAAGCCAGCGGCCCCCGCCTCCATCAAAATGTTACTAACAGCATCCACTGCTTCATTTTGGGTCGTTACCGTTAATGATTGCCATACCATGTTAGCAGCTCCTTTCTTGTTTCATCTATACTATTATGTATTCCTAGCATAGCATAAGTGAATAAAGAAAAGAGCCAGCAACACAAGGTTGCTGGCTCTTTTTACTTATATTCCTTAGTCGATTGTTACAATCGTCATCAAGTTGGTTGTACCTGATGTCGTCACTGGAATACCAGCGGTGACGATAATTGTATCACCCTTTTGTGCAATTCCTTGAGCAACTGCAGCTTCCTTAGCTGCGGCAATCATTTCATCAGTTGTTTGAACTGGAACTGACATGACTGGCTTAACACCCCAGTAAATCGTCAATGACCGTTGTACACGCTCATCAAAGGTCATGGCCAAGATAGTTGTGTTTGGACGGTACTTTGAAATCATCTTAGCTGTATAACCAGACGTTGTAGCAGCAACCACGGCCTTAACGTCCAAGTTGTTTGCTGCGTTAGCCACAGCAGCCGCTACAGATTCAGTAACATCACCGGTTACAAAGTCGTCTTGGTGACGGCCATACTTTAGCAAAGCAGTCTCAGCCTTTTCATCAATCCGTGCCATCGTTGCTACGGCCTGGACAGGATATGAACCATTAGCTGATTCTCCAGAAAGCATCGTTGCATCTGTACCATCAAAGACGGCATTGGCAACGTCAGATGCTTCCGCACGTGTAGGACGTGGGTTTTCTTGCATTGAATCAAGCATATCAGTGGCAGTAATAACTGGCTTACCTACTGCATTCAACTTCTTGATTAATTCCTTTTGTACCAATGGCACATTTTCAGCTGGAATTTCGACACCCATGTCACCACGAGCAATCATCAAACCATCTGAAACCTTCAAAATTTCATCAAAGTTGTCGATACCTTCTTGTGATTCAATCTTAGGGAGGATCATAACATCTTCCATGTTAGCTTCCTTTAACAAAGCACGGATATCCATTACGTCTTCTGGCTTACGTACGAAAGAAGCAGCGATGAATTGAATATCATGTTGCAAGCCAAAACGAATGTCATCAGCATCCTTTTCCGTAATACCAGGTAGGTTAATTGCAACACCTGGTGCATTAACTCCCTTACGTGAACCTAGGAAGCCGTGATTTAGTACCTTTACAACTAACTCACGGTTAGCTTCATCCTTATCCGTAACCAACATGTCAATGGCTCCATCATCAAAGAGAATGTGGCCACCAACGTGAACATCATCGAACAAACCAGGATACGTAACCGCAATCTTCTCCTTAGTTCCTTCAAGTGAACTATCCATTGAGATACGTGTGATATCCCCAATGTTAAACTCGATCTTGCCTGGTTCTTGAACAGTTGTCCGGATCTCGGCACCCTTCGTGTCTAACATCACACCAACGGTCTTACCAGTCTGCTTTTCAGCTTCATGGACAGCATTAATCCGTCCCAAGTGCTCTTCATGGTCACCGTGTGAAAAGTTCAAACGAACAACGTTTGCACCGTTTTCGATCAATTGGGCGATGGTCTCCACATCGTTACTTGCGGGTCCAAGGGTTGAAACAATCTTGGTCTTTTTCATGTTTTGAAAAATCTCCTTTATTAAAAGTTCACAATTGCTTGCTTAACTAAGGCTTATTGTACACCATTCCCCCATAATTTAATACTGAAAAAAGGGGGATTTTTAGATGTAAGCCTTTACACACCGGCTTTTTCACTGATCCATGAAATAAGCACCTGAGTATGCTGGTACCCAGGTGCTTATTATTATTTTCACATGTCTATTATTTAATCTTTAGGTCGAGCATCCGTTTGCAGGTCAATTTCAGTCAATGGTCGAATCTTTGAATGATGCCGCCATTGATAACCAACATAGAGACCAATAAAAATTGGAATCGCCAGATAGGTCGTTACAATTCCATGCCAGTTCCAATTTTGGATTGGACCTTGGAAGGAAGCCAAATCTTGACCAATCACTACGATGATGGACATAAACAAAGCCAACAAGGGGCCAATTGGGAAGAGCTTTGCATGGTAACGCAACTCATTAACCGAATGTCCTTGTGCTTTAAAGGCCCGCCGAAAGCGGTAATGACAAATCGCAATGCCAATCCAGGTTATAAACCCAGTTAATCCAGAAGCAGCAACCAAATACATATAAATGTTACCACCGATGACACTCATTGCAAAAACCAAAACAGCCACGACTAGGGTGCCTAGGAGGGCAATGACCGGAATACCAGTCTTAGGGTTTACCCGCCCAAAAATGCTAGGCGCAAAATGCTCGTGAGCCATTGAATAAAGCATTCGTGATGCTGTATATAGGCCTGAATTAGATGATGAAATAACTGAGGTTAGGATAACAGCATTCATTACCGAAGCAGCACTTGCTAGCCCTGCCTTTTGAAAGACTGTCGTAAAAGGTGAGACAGCGATATTAGACTCACTAGAATTTAGTAAGGAAGGATCCTTATAGTAAATAATGGCACCAATCACAAATATCGATAAAATATAGAAAAGCAAAATCCGCCAAAAAACTTGTTTAATCGCAATTGGGACTGAAGTTTCAGGCGTTTCAGACTCTCCAGCTGTTAAACCAATAAACTCGGTTCCTTGAAAAGAAAAGCCGGCGACCATCAAAACAGCCAAAATGCCATTAAATCCGTGGACAAAGCCATGATTACCAACCATTAAATTCCGTGATACATCCGGCTTATAAGTCATAATCCCTAAGATCATGGCAAACCCAACTGCCAAAAAGGCTAAAACCGCAATCACCTTAATCATGGCCATCCAGAACTCTGTCTCACCATAACTGCGTGCTGATAATAAATTAATCGCTGTAATTAAAATCAACACTAAGACTGACCAAATCCAAGAGGGTGTATTGGGTAACCAATAGCCCATCACAACCCCCACTGTAGCTGCTTCCACAGCTACAGTGACTGCCCAATTTAACCAGTAATTCCACCCCATCGCAAAGCCAAAGGCTGGACTGACAAAGCGATCAGCATACGTTGAAAAGGAGCCCGTAACAGGCATGTAAGTGGCCATCTCACCTAAACTGGTCATTAAAAAGTAAACCATCACTCCCGTTAAGCCGTAAGCCATTAAGGCACCTAGTGGCCCGGCCTGAGTAATCGTTGCACCAGAAGCAACAAAAAGACCAGTCCCAATGGTCCCACCAAGGGCAATCATCGATAAGTGGCGGGTCTTTAGCGTACGCTTTAGTTCACCCGGATGTTCAATACTCTCTGACATAAATCCTCCTTTAATATGAGGCCTAGATTTCATAACATAAAAAAAGCGCCCACCTTGCTAAAGATAGCAAACGATGGACACCCTAAGTTCCTGTTAATCTATCGATAGCGCTCCGCAATGGTATAAAATTATTGCGACAGTCTGCTGACTCTTAATCAGTAGACCAACGAACTAAGACTGCCATCCGTTCATTTCGGCAACTTCCCCTTTTACTAACCGCATTACCCGCCGGTTTGGTTAGTGACTCTTGTCAGCTGCAACCTCTATTTATTTATGTTAGCTTGTATTTTACGGCAGTCCGTCCCACCTTGTCAAGACTTAACGCTGGACATAACCTAGCCACATTGCAAAAATTAAAATGCATAACACCAAAAGGGTAATAACCGTATAAAGTTGGTCATGCATTTTTGCAAAAGATACAATCGAGGTCACCACTCGTAATACGGGTGTGAAAATTAAAATTAGCAGGCCAGTCATCATATAAGCGAGCGGGCTACCTTGTAGCAAGCCTTGATAAATTGCCCCTAATTCAGTTGGAAATTGACTACTCTCATGCACTGGATGGATTAGCGCTAAACCTAGGCCAATCACCATTACTACTATTGCTAAAGCTACTCCAAAGCGCATGTAGTAACCAATTCGTTTTTCAAGTGCTTGCATTGTTTGTTCATTTTCTTGCATGATTTAAAATACCGCCATTCCTTTATAAATCAATTGCACTGCCATCACAAGTACAATGGGGATGAAAAGCTGACGCAAACGCCTGGCAGGTAAATACTGCATAATCCGTGACCCAAACGTTGAACCAGCTAAAATACCTAGGGCTAGTGGCACAGCAATTAAGGGTTGAATATAGCCACTGAAAAAATACACTGTAGCTGAAGCAGCACCAGTTACGCCCATCATTAAATTAGAGGTAGCTGATGATGGTTTTAAGGGCATTTTCATTACCCCATCCATGGCCATTACCTTAAAAGCACCCGAACCAATTCCGAGCAAACCAGATGCTAGTCCGGCACCAAACATCACAGCTGCACCACCCGGGACATGCTCTAGGGTGTATGAGATCGAACGCTTGGACTCTTTATCATAGTAAGTCCCATTTAAGCGTAGTTTGGTGGCTAATGGATCTAAACTGTCATGTACCTGATCATCTTGATGTCCTTTAAGCTTGCGCCACATATTCCAACCTTGAAAGAGCAGTAAGCCCCCAAAAAGAAAATACAGAACTGTTGGCTTAAATATGCCTGCCAATACTGCCCCTAGTAAAGCGCCCACCGTAGTGAAAATCTCCAAGAACATGGCCACGCGCATATTTAAAACATCATCCTTCAAAAAGGCAACTGTTGCCCCAGAGCTGGTTGCAATCACAGCAATCACACTGGCTCCGACAGCATAACGAATATCAATGCCCATAAAGACAGTCAATATTGGGGTCACAATGATGCCACCACCAAGACCTAAAATAGCCCCAAGTGTACCGGCCAGTAGCCCCGTTAATAATATCAATATTACTTGCTCCATTTTATCTTCCCCTCATAAAAAATATTCTGATTTGATTATACGCTAAGTGCAAAATCGTTTACACTATAGATGACCGCTTTTTTATAGCCTGTCAAATTTTACTTATGAGGAGCAGCCATACTCATCCCATGTTAATTCGTAATCAACGTACACAACGTATTCTTTTAATCCTCTCAACGCTTGGTTTAGGCTGGTTAATTTTTGGTCATCTATTACATGTTCCTTTATTAAACATGCTCGACACGCTCAGTCAATCTTTGACCATAGAGCAGGTTCCGTCCATCTTTGCTTGGTTGACCTTTATTCCGTACTTGTTTGGACACCCCTTTGGCACCTTGGTGATCTTTACCACCCTTCTTTTTTGCTTATGGGGCTTTAAATATAAAATTCCGGCAGCTTGGTTAGCGCTTAGTCTATTAGCTAGTGAAGTCGTCTTACTTATCGCCGATCTTTTACTAACTGGTTTAACCCAGCCACATCATTTTTTTAACCACACTGTTTTTTGGTTAACGTGGCTGTATTCAAGCCTAGCTATTTTTGTGCTCCCCGAAATTAAGCGCTGGCGGTTGCGCCTACTCAACCAATTACTTCTATTAGTGACTTGGTTAGCCGGCATTAGCCATGCCCTACTGACTCCAGCTGGGACATTCACTAACTGTCTAGCTGGTTGGTGGCTAGCGCTAGTCTGTTTAACGCTAGCAGAGCATTGGTACATAAAAGGAGCTCCTTGGGCCAGTCGTTTCAATGGTTTTCATAATTCATGGTATTAAAAAGGTTTCCTTACTAGGTGCTATCGATAGCACCTAGTAAGGAAACCTTTTTGCTCTATTGCACATTAGAATGACCAAAATATTTTTTAGCAATTCGGTTTGCTTCACCATTTGCAGCTACTTGTTCTAAGGCTTGATTTAATTTAGCTTGCAAGCGACGATCGGTCTTACGCATACCAACCCCATACTGCTCTTTTGGAAAAGCTGTTTCAACAATCCGAAAATCCGTTGGCCGCGCTTCTTGCTTGACATAGTAGTGTGCATAATCCCGACTAATAAGCACCGCATCCAAACGACCAACTTGCAAATCATTCAATGCTTTATCATAACTATCATACTGAACAACCGGCTTTTTCACCGTATGTTTCAAAACTGTGGGCCGATCATTATACATCTGCAAACTAGAAGATCCAGTTTGCACCCCTAGTCGCTTATGTGCCATATCCTTAATCTGTTTAACTGATCCTCTTTTCATTGTCAGTAAAACTAATTTGTCCTCATGATATGGTTTTGAAAAAAGAACAGCCCGCTTACGTTCTGCGGTCATGGTATAACCGTTCCAAATAACATCAATATGCCCCGTTCGCAATTCTGTTTCTTTCATTGACCAATCAATGACCTGAAACTTAGGTTTAAGTCCCATCTGTTTAAACGCCGCCCGTGCTAAGTCAACATCAAACCCGACTAACTGACCATGGGCATTGCGAAAGCCCATTGGAACATAGGTATCATCAACGCCGACAACAATCGTTTGATGGGCAGACTGGGCTGACCAGTGCTTACTTGGTCGCTTTGTTAAGGCCCAAACTGTTCCAATCACCAGAACAACACAAAGCAAAACGATGCCATTCCCTAGCCACTGTTTTTTTGTTAGCTGTATTCGTTTCATCCTAGCATGCCTCTATTCACACGTCGTTACGCGCTTCTCTTGTAAATTGAGCAAAGTCCAAAATTCGGCTGTCCAAGGCTTCCACAAAAGGAAGATCGTGAGTGACAATCAATTGGGTTACGCCTTGCTCTTGCAAATCGTTAATAATTTGAATAACACGCTCAGTCGAAGCCTCATCTAGACCAGAAGTAGGCTCATCATAGGCTAAAATTCGTGGCTGCATAGCTAGTGCGCGTGCAATTGCCACTCGTTGCTTTTGACCCCCAGACAACTCAAATGGATACTGATTTTGTTGATCAAGTAAATCTAGTTCACCTAATAATTTTTTGGCTGCCCGCTCACTAGCAATCGCATTTAGTCGATTAACCAAACGAGGGGCTAAGGTAATGTTCTCTAAAACGGTATATTGTGGAAATAAATTAAAATCTTGAAAAATAACTCCCACATCAGCCCCTTTCCTTTGACCATCCAAAGCCAAGGACTGACCATCTAAAGTTAATTCACCCTCATCCGCCGCCAAAAGGCCTGCAATAATTTTCAAAAACGTTGTTTTGCCAATTCCTGAAGGACCAACAATCGTCAAAATTTCACCAGTTGGAACTGCTAAATTTAGACCCTTAAAAATTTGGTGTTGATTGTAGGTCTTGCTTAAATTAGTTAACTCTAACATGCTACCCTCCCCTAACGATAGTAATTTAACCGGGTTTCAATGTGCCGCATGCCAGCGGTCACTAAGACAGTCAACATGAGATAGAGCAATCCAACTAATAAGTAAGGAACTAAACTCACATCGCGCGCGGCTGCAATATTACCGGCTCGCATTAAGTCGCCAATTCCAATCACATAGACCAGGGAAGAATCCTTAACTAAGTTGATTACTTCATTACCGACAGAGGGCATGACCACCTTAACGACCTGTGGCAAAATAACATACCGCATCGTCTGCCAACGGGTCAAGCCCAAAACTTTGGCCCCAGCATACTGACCCTTGGGAATGGCCTGCAAGCCACCCCGAAATATTTCTGCAAAATAAGCAGCATAATTTAAAATAAAGGTCACTAAAGCCGCTTCAAATCGTGGTAACGTTGCAATATTAGCCATACTCAATCCATAATAGACAAAAACAATCTGCAAGAGTAGTGGTGTCCCCCGCATAACGCTAATGTAGAGGTTCATCAACCAACGTAACAATTGAATGTCCGAGCGTAAGCCCATGGCTACCAGGACTCCAAGTGGTAAAGCCCCCAACAAGGTCAATCCAAAAATGCCGATGGTCATTTTTAAGCCTTCTAATAGACTTGGTAAGATTTGTAGTAAATAATCCATCTGATAACCCTTCCCCAAAACATGTTATTTTCACAAAATAAAAGTCCTCAAGCCATCCATAGATGACTTGAGGACGACGTAGCGCGATTCCACCTCAATTTTGTTAACCATTACTGGTTAACACTCAAGCACCTTCACTAAACAAAGGCGCAGCGGATAGTGGCGCAACCCAGTGTGATAAAGTTTGAACTGAATAAGTGTGGTTCGGTAAAGATGTTGGCCATTTTTCAACTTCTGCATGACTCTCTTAACAACAAGCAATACCTACTCGTTTATTCTTCATACGTGAACAATCACATAGCTAAATTTTAAAAGACTGCCCTTTAAAAGTCAACTCTTATTTACGTGCTCAGTAGCGTTGTGAACGCCGTTTGAAATTTAAGCCAGAATTTAAATCACGCCGATCAACATTGTAATGTTCTAAATCTGGCTGCCTAGTTGCCTGATACAAAAAATCTAACCCTTGATAGCAGAGCAAAAACAAAATCAAGTTAATTAACAGCGTTGGAAACAAATGAAAGACCACAAAACTAGCTGGTGCCAAATTAGCTAAGTTAATCAAGCCAAAGGCTAAATAATCATAAGTTAAATACGTACACAATGACAAAAACCAAGTTGCCATGGCCCAAAACATAGTGTTTGGAAAATAACGCTGAATATTAGCTGCTACCCAAAAGGTTAAGGGAAAACCAATCATGGCAATGCCAATAATCCCTGTGTAAAAAATATCAAACACCAACCCACCGGCAAAGGCGATGACATACCCCCACCGCATCCGTACTTGATTGACCGTCCCCGATAGAATTGGCATTAAAATAACTAAAATACATAAGAAGGGACTGGCTGCTGTTGGTAATTTAAATAAGACACCGGCCAATTGTAAAGCAATCCCACCATCTAAATAAACGGCCACTAAAACCAAGATGGCATGCAGCCAGGTCGTATGAATATATTTAAGCATTGCACCCCCCATTATTTTAATCTGCTATTATGTTCTTCGTTATGGTCAAACCGAACTTTCTGGCGATAAGTGCTTAATAAGCGTACACCCAGATAAGCCAAAGCAAGCATAACCAAAAAAACGCCAATCGTGAGCCCCAGTGTGACACCATCCCCCCGTAAGACGGCATCTCCACCAACCGCATAAAAAATTGCGGTTGGTAAAAGACCAAAAATCATGACTCGTAAACGTGATCTTTGAGACAGGGAACTTTCCTGTAGGACCCAGTCAACCAAGCTGGTTGGCACTAAAGGAACCATATAACCCAAAACCAGCCCTAATTCCGGATACCGCCACTGTTTTAGCCAGGCCGCCAGTTTTTGCTGATAGCGTCCTTTAGGGTGCCCCCGATGATGTTCACCATAGTGGGCCATAATATACAGAGCTAAACAGTTACCAGCAACCATCCCCGTTAAATTAACCAGCGCACCTGATACTTTCCCCAGGCAAACGCCAGCCAACACACCAAGCAAAGCAACAGGTACCCCAGGAATGCAAGACGCAATACAGAGCATCACAATCAACAAACCCGCCCCGCTTAATCGATGTTGGCGTATTAAGGCCATAACGTCGGCCCTGGAAAAATTTAAGGGTAAACTCGTTACCAATAAATAGCCATAATAAACGACTAAGATGACCACTAGGAGGGAAAGAATTAGTTTAAGAAAATTATCTATGCGTGCAGCTTTAACTTTATGTTGCATCCCTCACAGTCCTACCTAAAATGAGGTTAGGAAGGCCAAGAAACCAAATATAATCCCGGGTACATTAGCAAAAATAATCGCCTTATCTCGGGTATGACCGTCTAAGCCAAAAAGACCGTGAATAGTCCAAAAAATACAATTTATCATCGCCACAAAAGGTTGAATTGGATTGCTAGGGTTACCATGTAAATTACCATAAATTTGTGGAATATAGGAAACATACATTAATACAGACATCCATGAAGCTAAAACCGCGATTTGATGTAATACCTTCTTTTCAGTCGGTGTAATTTTCTTAACCTGCTTGCTGGTCCCATTCTCTTCTGGTTGTTCTGACATTGTCTGCCTCCTTTTAATTGACCCGCTCAGACTCATACTATAAATAGAAGAAGCGGTCACTTCATTGAACTATTATAAGCCATTTAATACGGTTTATACAGGTGTTATTTTTGACAGCCTATTTCTTTCTTGCTATGATGAACAGAAATCAAGAAAGTGTTAGGTGAAAATTCATGTTAGATTATCATCATCAAGCAGACTAGCCCTTCATTAGCGGTCAAATGCAATCACCTGTTGACTTACCACTCAAACTAGCCTGCGCAGATTCTAGTTCCGACCTTACACCCTTACAATTAGATCTTGGACCCACTATCAATACTGTGTTTATGAGTGCAAGTAGTTTGACGTTTGGTCTAACTGCTCATAATAGCATTAACGGTCGCCGCTTTACCTTACAGGAAGGGCATATTCATACGCCGAGTGAACATAGTTTTGACCATCAATTTTTTGCCGGTGAGCTACACCTAGTCCATCAGGCCAGTGACGGTCGGCTAGCCGTGATTGCCGTCATGTTAACGCCTGGAAAAGAAAACCCCGCCATCGCCAACATACTTGCGCATTATCCAACCACAACACCTTTTTTGGCTGACCTAGGCCCACTCCTTCCTGATGATAATCACTATCTTCACTATCTTGGCTCACTTACTACTCCGCCACTGTCAGAAAACGTTGAATGGTACCTCTTTACAAAACCAATCTGTGTATCCTCAGATCAGTTAGCACAGGTGACTGCCTTTCATCCTGATAATCGTCGTACACAGCAAGCTTTAAATGACCGGCCAGTTACCTATTTTTAATCCTAAAAAAGCTCGAAGACAGCTGTCTTCGAGCTTTTTTTATTTTATGTTTCAGGAATTGCCACCGTCACTACGGAAATATTATTATAATCCGTTGCCGGCTTAATATAAATTGTCTTTGTTAAGCCCGCATCACCAGCAGAAACATGATCGACCTCACCGATATAAAGGCCAGCTGGCGTGATACCACCTAATCCACTGGTGGCTACCTTATCGCCAGGCTCAACCTTGGTGGAAGCCGTAATACGCCCCATCACAATCATGTTTTGGGCTTGGTCAAAGTTAGTGATAATACCATCTACACTCTTACCGCCGGCTGCTTGTACTCTGATTGCAAAGCGGTTGGCTGTTTGACTATTATCTGATAAGAGCTCAACCTTTGCACTCGTTGTGTCTACCTCAGCTATTCGACCGATTAGACCCCCAGGTCCCATCACGGACATATTTTTTCGAATCCCTGCATTCGAACCCCGGTTGATGATTAACTCAGACTGCCAATTACTTGGTGAACGCGAAATCACACTGGCATTTACCTTTTGATAATCGGTCAAGGTTTTACTTGTTGCCAATTGCTTCTTTAAGGATTTATTTTCAGCCCGTACTGTTTGTAATTCAACTTGAGTAGCCGCTAAACTATCAACCTTACGATTTAACCGTTCATTTTCTTGATAGGTATTCAACAATTTACCGGTTCCCTGGATACCATTAGTAACTGCCTTAACAGGTGCCGTGACGACTTGTGAAACCCACCCCGATACATCAGCAACCACCCGGACAGGCAGGGCTGGTTGTTGGCGTGTATTACGTGAGCGCGAACTCAATGTAATCACCCCAATTGTAATAATTAAAATTAACACCCCCACTACTAAGCGACGGGACGTAAATAATTTTTTCATGCTCCGGATGCCCTTTCTTTTTACTGACCAACTTAAGAGAAAGAGCGCCCACCAGCAAATAGGTGCGGCGCTCTTTTTTATTGTCTGCCGTTTTAATTATTCTTTAAAACGTCAATGGACTTTAGGGCTTCACCAGTTCCAATGACCACAGCATCTAATGGATCAGGTGCCACAAAAACAGGAACTTTGGTTGCTTCGGCAATCACCTCATCAATATGCTTCAATAAGGCGCCACCACCTGTTAAGACAATCCCATGGTCAATCACATCAGCCGCAATTTCTGGTGATGTTTCCTCTAGCGTTTCTTTGATAGCCACAATAATTTCAGCAATAACATCATTAATGGCTTCAGCGATATCAACGGCTGGAATATCAACTGTCTTAGGGAGACCTGTAACAAGATCACGGCCCCTAGCAGTACTTCCTTCCATTTCCTTAGCAGCTTGAATATCAGCTGAACCAATTTCCATCTTTAACCGTTCCGCAGTCTGCTCACCAATCAAAATCGAATAGTTTTGCCGAATATAGGTCATAATGGCTTCATCAATCTTATCCCCAGCCATTCGAATTGACCGTGATGAAACGATCCCACCTAATGAGATGGTAGCAATATCTGATGTACCACCTCCTAAGTCAGCTACCATAGACCCAGTTGGCTCCATAACAGGTAGACCAGCACCTACGGCGGCTGCAAAAGGTTCTTCAATCACATAAGCGTCACGAGCACCAGCAATCCGGGCTGCATCAATAACCGCCCGTTGTTCGACCGCTGTCACGCCAGATGGCACCCCAATGGTAATGTAAGGTTTGGCATTCGCCATTCCGCGTTCACCAAGCGCCTTAGTAATATAATATTTAAGCATGGCCACTGTTGAATCATAATCAGCGATGACACCATCCCGTAAAGGACGAATAGCCTTAATCGAGCCTGGCGTTCGACCTAACATCTCCTTAGCTGCTTGACCAACAGCGACAATTTCGTTTGTTTTTGTATTACGTGCCACTACGGATGGCTCGCGAAGGACGATTCCCTTGCCCTCGATATAAACCAGAGTATTGGCCGTTCCTAAATCAATTCCAACATTATGAGTTCCAAATGAAAACACGGCGATTATCCCTTTTCTTTAAGAATTGTTAAATTAGCGCAACTTCTCCTAAATCGTTCATCTAATTTCTAGATAAGTTTATCATAGTTTAGCCATAGTCGTCCACAGTCCTAATAAGGTTTCCAAAGTGATTTTGGGCCAACGTTTTAAAGTGCAATGACTACAAAAGTGGCTTCGGTTAATAATAATAAAGTCAAGAAATACAATCTGCATAATACTACTACAAAGTGCTAGTTGATAGATTGCCTGCCAATCAGCCCGAGAGGCTTTAAGTTGGCCGCTAGGATGGTTGTGAGCAATAATAAAGCCATACGCATTTAACGAAACTAACCGGCGAAAGATATCGCGCGGATGAATCTGCACTTGATTAACTGTTCCCAGCGCCACCGTTGAAATTTCTAATATCTGTAATTGACTGTTAACCGCAATTAAGCGACACGTTTCCTGCGGCTGACTACCATACGTTTGGGCTAAGAATGAACCCAACCCCTGGATAGACTTAATCTCTTGCATGCTGCCCCCTCTTGATTGATGCACCTTCAAACTGCGACGCCTAAATTAAACCTGTTACCCACCTTCTTTACGGTGTAGAATAGCTTATAGTTTTTATAATCTGTCGATGATTAAGGAGATATTATGCGCGTTCGTAAATTTTCACCAATGCAAATTCCAGCCCAAGACGTTGCCCGGGCGGTTCGCTTTTATCGTGAGGTCTTTGACTTACCAACTCAATTTGGCGAGCAAGAAGAAAGACATCTCTTTTTCCATGAAGAACCTATTCACTTTAACCAAACAGCCCCTTTTGAACCAATTACTGTTCAAGTCGTTGTGAGAGACCACCAAGAAGCCGTAGAAAACCATCTGATTAATTATGCTGTTCCTCAAGTTGCCCCCATGTCACAAGCCCCAGACGGACAACATGTCATTTTTCACCTTGACGACTTTGAGGGGAATCGCATTCAAGTTATTGCTAATAAATAAAAAGGGAACTGCCTTAGCAGTTCCCTTTTTATTTTTATTTAACCGGCTATTATATAGCCCAACCAAAAAAACATGAGTCCAAAACTAAACAAAGCCACCATACGAACCAAAACCCGCCAGCGAGTAGCTGGATTAGCAAGACCCTCAGTTAATTCAACAATTGGGGCCGAAAAGGTCGATAATCCACCAGCGATGCCGGCCTCCAAAAACGTTCCCACTGCTAGTGATACCGTTAAACCGTATGCCCATCCCATAATGAAAACCGCTAACATATTGATACAAAAAACCATCCAGTCACTAGCAGGACCAAACCAGCGTGGTGCAAACTCCAATAATACAAAACGCACGACAGTCCCTAAAATTGCACCAATGCCAGCCATGATTACTTGGACAACCATCACTTAACCTCCTTTGCCAGCCTGCGTGCCAGCAATACCATCCCTACACTACCAAGGACTGATAGCACTAAGTAACCTGTGGCCGCCATCAAAGAAAGCCGTGTTGCCATGTCTAAAATTGATGTTGAAAAAGTCGTATAGGCGCCCAAAACGCCAACTAACGTAAAATCAGCAAATTCTTGTGAAAAATGCCAATGATCAGCAAAGAGATCAGTTAAAAAGGCAGATAAAAAGGTTCCCGTAAGATTGACTACTACCGTCCCTAAGGGATAACCAGGCAGCGTGACCACTAACTCTACCGCTTCCCGTAAGGCACCACCAAAAAATCCCCCTAATGCCACTGCCATTAAACGTGTCCAAAATCTTGCCGTCATTACGCCACTCCTTATATAGTTAATACCGCTCAAAATAAGCTAGCAAATCTGCAACTGACAGATTAGCCTTGTCACTATCTTTGAAATCCTGTGCTATCTGACCATTAGCTAAAACTAGTAAGCGATTCCCATATTCTAAGGCATCGGCCAGATTATGGGTAATCATCAAAGCCGTTAAGTGTTCACGGCGAATATGTTCATCTGTTAAGGCCATTAGTTGGGCACTGGTTTTAGGGTCCAAAGCTGCGGTATGTTCATCTAACAGCATCACTTCTGGTCGTACCTGGGTTGCCATCAAGAACGATAAGGCTTGCCGTTGCCCCCCCGATAAAGCCCCTGTAGCGACGTCTAAACGATCGCTAAGACCATTGCCCATGGTTTTGGTCAGTTCTCGTAAGGTTTGGCGTTTTGCCTCAGTCAACCCTCGGTCACGTAAACGCCGTTTCTTACCCCGGCGTTGTGCCAGCAATAAATTCTCTGCCACAGTCATCCGGGGTGCTGTCCCTAACTTAGGATCTTGAAAAATACGAGCTAATATTTTTGTCCTTTCAATCTCATTAAGGTGGGTCACCTCTTGGCCGCCTAGATAAATATGACCACTTGTTAGTGGTAGCGTACCCGCAATCACATTAAAGAGGGTTGATTTACCCGCCCCATTTGAACCTAAAACGGTCACAAACTCACCTTGGTGCACAGTTAGTGAAACATGATCCAAAATGATGCGCTCTTCAGCCGTTCCTTGATTCACAATCACTGTTGCTTCTTGTAAACGTAAACTTGCCTTCTCTATTGCCATTTACCTAATCCTCCTGCCTTTGCGCCTTAAAATGCAAGTGATGTCCCAGTTTTGGTAACATTAAGGCCAGTCCCAAAATAATAGCACTAACCAATTTCAAGTCATCTGCATTAAAGCCAACTAACAAAACGAGGACGAGCACGAAACGATACATAATTGAACCAATTGCCACCGTAATCAAGCGATTAGTCAAGGTCATTTGTTCACTAAAGGCTACCTCACCAATGATAATAGATGCTAGCGCAACCACGATGGTTCCAATTCCCATGTTTACGTCAGCAAAGCCATTATTTTGAGCAACTAAGGCACCGCCCAGGGCAATTAAGGCATTCGATAACATTAAACCTAATATCGTCATCCGGTCTGTATTAATCCCCATAGACCGAGCCATATTAGCATTATCCCCAGTTGCAATAAAAGCTTGTCCAAGCTCCGTCTTTAAAAACCATGTGGTCAAGCCAATTACTAATACCATCACGCCAATTCCGACAATCACAACTGGAAAATTCTTTGGTAAACCCGCTAACAAGGGAGCTGAAAAGACCGTTTGCTCTTGTAACAAAGAGCGATTGGCCTGGCCCATAATGCGCAAATTTATCGAATAAACTGCTGTCATCGTCAAAATACCAGCCAAAAGAATCGGAACCTGCCCTTTTGTGTATAAGAGCCCCGTGACTAAGCCCGCAATAGATCCGACTAACATCGCAATGCCCGTTGCAACTAGTGGCTGCCAACCATTACTTATTAGAGTCACTGCCGTGGCAGCCCCCAAGGGAAAGGTTCCTTCAACAGTCATATCTGGGAAATCTAGAATCCGAAAAGATAAGTAAAGGCCAATGCCCAACGTAGCCCAAATAAGGCCCTGCCCAATTGCTGATACAAATAATGCCATCTACCTATTCCCCCTGATCAATAAACTTTGCTTGCTGGTAACCAGCTGGCAACTGCATGTGTAAGCGTTCAAGTTGACTGCGATTAACGACTAAGGTCCCTTTTTCAATAAAATCAACTGGCAAGTCCTTTGGTGATGCTCCTTTGAGTATTTTGACCATCATTTTCCCAGTTAAACGGCCAATCTCTCGTTGATTAATTGATTCAGCGGCCACTCCGCCTGCTGCCACCATCGTATCAACGGTGGGAAACACTGGTACCCCTGCTGCATCAGTATTTTTAATTAAGGTTGGCATGGCTGCTGCAATCGTATTATCAGTTGGTACAAAGACTGCTTCTACCTGCTGGTGACTAACCATCTGCTCAGCTGTCTGATTCAAATCATTAGACGACGTAATCGTATACTCTTTAACGGTCACCCCCGCCTGTTGGGCAAGTTTCACCATCGCTCTGGCTTCGGACACAGCTGAATCATCAGAAGAGGTATAGATAACACCTAACCGCTTCAAGTGGGGCACAAATGCCTGGATCATTTTTAATTGATCAGCCAAGGGGGCTTGGTCCGTTACACCTGTCACATTGCTGCCTGGGTGTTGGTAACTTTTTACCAACTTTGCCTGGATAGGATTCGTCGACGCTGAAAAGAGGACTGGGTTATCCTGAATCGTATTTGCTAAGGCCACCGCAGCTGGTGTTGCAATTCCTACAGCCAGGTCTGTCTGCCCATTAGCAAACTTAGTGGCCATCGTTTTTAAATTCGATTGATCGCCCTGTGCATTTTGAAAGTCAATCTTAATATTTTTACCAGGCTGATAACCTGCTGCCTGGAGAGCATCAATGATTCCTGCATGAATTTGATCCAAAGCCGGATGTGAAGTAAACTGTAAAATCCCCACTTCGGGCATCGTTTTTTTATCTTGGGCATGTTGCTCAAAAAAACCAGCAACCCCTAAAAATAAAGCCAATGCCGCCAACACACTCATAATTTTTTTATCCATACTCCCACTCCTATGTCTCACTTTTGCCGTTCTCTTATTCGTCAACCGAGCATAAGTAGTCGTTTCAATGCCGTCCATTGACACAAAAAAAGCCCGCCGGATAGCTAATCCGTGCGGACTTTTTGTTTCTAGGAAACTGGTCAACACAGACTCGACTACTCACTCTATCAAGAGTGCATCCATCGAATCTGTCATTTCTGATCACGACCCAATGATGCCTTAGCTGCGCCACCAACCATTTAGTTGTTGCTTTGTCACCATCATCTATGTTTCCCACCTATCATTAGAATGTTTATAATATAACACCAGTCAAAACTGTCGTCAAGCGATTATTTTGTTAAACCGTAATCATAGTCCTCATCATTCATGGTCTCAACCTGACCAAGTCGATAGCCATTTCCAACTTGAGAGAAGAAATCATGGTTAGACGTTGTCGTTGAGATACCATTCATCACCACCGGGTTAACGTCCTCATAACCGTCTGGAAAAAGTGGGTCTTGCCCTAAGTTCATCAATGCTTTATTGGCATTATATCGTAAAAAGGTTAACACTTGTTCCGTCCAACCAACACCATCGTAAAGTTCATGTGTATAGTTTTCTTCATTGGAATAAAGGTCAAACAGAAAGTCATACAACCATGTTTTTACTTTTTCTTGTTTTGCACTCGTCAATTCATTAAAACCTAGCTGAAATTTATAGCCTATATAGGTTCCATGGACAGATTCATCTCGTAAAATCAATTTGATAATTTCAGCCACATTATTCAACTTATTATGTCCCAAGTAATAAAGTGGGGTGTAAAAGCCCGAATAGAACAAGAATGTTTCTAAGAAGACTGAGGCTACTTTTTTTTCTAACGGACTGCCCGCTTGATAAACCGCATTAATCTTTTGTGCCTTGTATTGCAAATGAGGATCTGTCTGTGCCCAGGCAAAAATCGCGTCGATTTCACTGGCCGTATTCAAGGTTTCAAAAATAGAAGAATAAGACTTTGCATGCACCGATTCCATGAACTCAATGTTATTTAAAACGGCTTCTTCATGCTGAGTTCGAATATCTGCCTTCAAAGCTGACATACCATCCTGGGACTGTAATGTGTCTAAGAGAGTCAGTCCCCCAAAAACCTTCCCCACTAAATCATGTTCTTCAGGCGTCATTTTACGCCAATCATCCAAATCATTTGACAAAGGAATACGGGTATCAAGCCAAAATTGTTCGGTTAGTTTTTCCCAAGTTGCCTTGTCAATGGCATCTTCGATTTCATTCCAATTGATTGCTTTATAATAATCTGCCATTTTTTGATTCCTTTTCTACCTAAATTGAACAGCTCTCACACTCATTAACGCCGAATTCTTCCATGTCGTCTGTATATGTCCGCACATAGTAAATGGATTTAACGTTCCGATGAAAGGCGTAATTGCGTAAGATATTTAAATCACGCGTGGTCATCTTATTTGTATGCCCATCTTTCCATTCATATAGGCCTTCAGGAATTGTCGATCGCATAAATAAGGTCAGGGCCATACCTTGATCAACGTGTTCCTGGGCCGTAGCATAAACATCAATCACCTTACGCATATCCATGTTATAGGCCGATTCATAATAAGTAATTGTATCTTCAGACAAATAAGGAGCAGGGTAATAAATCTTTCCAATTTTCTTTTCCTGACGTTCTTCAACCTTATTGACAATCGGATGTAATGAGGCCGTTGAGTCATTAACATATGAAATTGACCCCGTAGGCGCAATTGCCATTCGATAAGCATTATACAAGCCATCACGCTGTACTGCAGCCTTTAAAGCCTGCCAATCGGCTTGCGTAGGAAAACCTTTATCCGCAAACAAGGCTTTTACCTTATCCGTTTTAGGTTCCCAATCTTTTTGAATATATTTATCAAAATAAGATCCATCTGCATAGGCTGACTGCTCGAAGTCATGGAAACTCTCCTGTCGCTCACGTGCCAATTTATTCGAGGCCTTAAGCGTATAGTAATTTAACATCAAGAAATACGCATTCGTGAAATCTAAGGCTTCTTCATCCCCATAATACATATGGTTTTTTGCAAACATAGCGTGTAGCCCCATTGCGCCTAACCCAATAGCATGTAACTGGCGGTTACCATTTTGGACGGAAGGAACAATATCTAAGTCAGAATGATCTGACACAAAGGTCAAGGCACGTACCATGGTATCAACTGACCGTTCAAAGTCATCTGTTTCCATCATGTTCACAATATTAGTCGATCCTAAATTACATGAAACATCTGTTCCCAAGCTAGCATAGCGTTGCTCATTCGTAATCTGCGAAGGTTTTTGAACTTGTAAAATCTCTGAGCACAAATTTGAAGAGATAATTTTACCAGCAACTGGATTGGCCCGGTTAGCCGTATCAATATTAATAATGTAAGGGTACCCTGACTCCTGTTGCATCTTTGAAAGCTCATTTTCCAAGGTGCGGGCCTTAATTTTCTTTTTATGAATGGCAGGATTAGCCACCAAGTTGTCATACTCTTTGGTAATATCAATATAGTTAAAGGGTTGACCGTATTCTTGTTCTACATCATATGGTGAAAAGAGATACATATCAGCATTGGCCCGGGCTAATTCATAAAACTTATCCGGTACAGTAACCCCTAATGACAACGTCTTGACCCGTACCTTTTCATCAGCATTTTCTTTTTTGGTACCCAAAAAAGCCATAATATCAGGATGAAAGACGGATAAGTAGGCCACGCCAGCCCCATTTCGCTGCCCCATCTGGTTAGAATAAGAAAAGGCATCTTCTAGTAGTTTCATGACTGGTACGACACCAGAGGCGGCCCCCATAATCCCCTTGATTGGCGCACCAGCTTCACGTAAATTGGCTAAGTTAATCCCAACCCCGCCACCAATCTTTGATAACTGAAGAGCAGAATTGATCACACGGCCAATGGCATTCATATCATCAGTAGCTTGTAAAATAAAACAAGACACCAATTCGCCCCGTCGTGACCGTCCAGCATTTAAAAAAGAGGGGGTTGCTGGCTGATAACGTTGATGGACTAATTCATCAGCTAAATTCATGGCTAATGTTTCATCACCAGCCCCGTAAAAGAGCGCATTCATCGCCAAACGGTCAATATAGCGTTCTACATAATAGGCACCATCATTGGTCTTTAACACATACTGGGCATAAAACTTATATGCTGCCATAAATGATTTAAAATGAAAGTCTTGTCCCTCCAAGTATGCGTATACCTTTTCAATAAAGGCAAAGTCATATTGTTCAACAAGGCTAGGGTCAATAAAATCATGCGCTATTAAATAGTCAAACCGCTCGCGTAAGGTTGAAAACTGAAGTGTATTTGGTTCGACGTTTTCCTTTAAGAAGGCCGCCAAAGCCTCTTTGTCCTTTCCTAACTGAATAGCATTATCTTTAGGGATGTTTAGTTCATTGTTTAAGTCAAAATAGGTAACCTTGTCTAAGTCAAGATCTAATAACGACATTCCTTACTCCTCTACTACCTGAACATCTGTATGTACGTAAAGCGGAATCACTTGGATTGCACCGACCTTTACATACAGATGCGTAACATTACATCGTCTCTTTAGCCAAGTTTTTTAAAAAATCTGGGCGAAAACCTTGGACAGGTTCAAACCCTTCAGCAACAATCACCGGTACCGCTTGAAAGCCGAGTGCTTTTACTGCTGACATCGCTGCTGGTTCCTCTTGGACATTATGCTCTTCAAAGTTAACGCCATACTGTGCTAAAGTCTTCTTGGTCATCATGCACTGGACACAATTATTTTTCGTGTATACGGTCACTTTTTGCATTTTCTTCACCATTCTTTCTGCTTGATGTTCTTTTAACTGTTTTCGAGTATAGATAAAAAAATAACGGTTTGCAAGGTTTAAAAATTGATAAAAAAAGGCTTGACACAGCTATGTACCGCTAGTTCAGGCTTTTCGTTCATTATTACAAATTAATTAAAAAACAACAGAGCGTTAGCTAAAAACTCACTAAGCTCCAATCTCGTATCTTCCAAATCGCTTACCCTATTTTTTGCTTGCCCCAAATCCAATTTTGGATTAGGTTAATAACAATGACTTAAAAAGGAGGGCGCTAATGACAGCCATTCGTTTGATTTTCATCTCACAAGCTGGAAATACCCGTTCATTTGTTAATAAACTTGTTGCCTATGCCAAGACACAACCCGAACAACTCACCTTTGAGGCTGTTGAAGTTACAGAATTGACCCCTGATAGATCCGAAAATGACCCTTACTTTGCCTTTGTCCCCACTTATTTAGATGGTGGCAATGGTATCGATAATGGGGTTAAAGAAATTTTAACCACCCCCTTACGAGATTATCTCACTTATGCTGACAATCAAGCACAGTTACTAGGTATTATTGGCTCAGGCAATAAGAACTTTAATGCTCAATATATCCTAACAGCACGCCGCTATGCCAGCAATCTTCATGTGCCCCTAATTGGGGACTATGAACTACGTGGCAATGAACGCGACGTCGCACGAATTTACCGCTTAATTAAGGACCGATTAGCCACTAGTAATAGTTAAGAAAAAGGAGATTAGGTTAGCTAACCTAATCTCCTTTTTCCTATGCTTAATTTATAAGTTAGATTGACCGCTTACCACCAACCATTTGCAGCTCGATAGGCTACAGCGCCCGCAATCGAACCATAACGATCAATAGCATAATTTACCATTCCTTGTGTTTGACTAGCAACAGAACCCGTACCCCAAGCTTGCATAGTTTGTCCTAATCCACGATAACCGGCAGGGCTCACCGCATTAGGGTTCCCACCAGATTCTGGTAATACAACATTTTGCCAAAGTGCATCGGTACCACCAGCAGCGATAAATTGCTCATAAACCGACCCAGTGCTCGTCTGAGTTGATTGAGCAACTGGTGCTGCTGGCTTGGCTGGCTGAGCTTCAGGTTGAGTTGGTTGAGCAACTGGTGCTGCTGGCTTAGCTGGTTGAGCTTCAGGTTGAGTTGGTTGAGCAACTGGTGCTGCTGGCTTAGCTGGTTGAGCTTCAGGTTGAGCAACTTCACCACGCAAAGTCAATTGTTCCCCAACAAAAATCATGCCTGCATTATTTAATTGATTCAACGCTACAAGCTTATCGACGGTTGTACCATACTGCCGGGCAATACTTGATAATGTATCCCCCGCCTTAATCGTATGTGTGCTTGCATTCACGTCTACTTGTTGAGATGATTGAGTAACTGGTGCTGCTGGCTTGGCTGACTGAACTTCAGGTTGAGCAACTGATCCTGCTTGTCCTTTTACCGTCAACTCTTCACCAGCATAAATCATACTAGGATTACTCAAGTGATTTAATGCTACTAGTTCTTGTACGCTAACGCCATATTCCCGTGCAATGCGCGATAAGGTCTCACCTGGTTGAATAGTATGCGTCGAACCTGTCTGTTTTTGGCTAACCTGTTTTGTCTGATTTTGAACATTCCCCGTCAAACTTAACTGTTGTCCTGCAAAAATCATATTTGGATTGCTTAACTGGTTTGCGGCCGCCAAAGCCTGTACTGAAACTGAGTGTTGGCGAGCAATACTCGACAGAGTATCCCCACGCTTAATCGTATACGTACTATCAGCCGAAGCAGCTGATGACATACCAAAGGTTGCCAAACCGGCAACTGTTAGGGCAGATACTATTTTCTTATTCATATAATCTCATTCTCCTTATTTTACCCATTTTTCACATCACCATTATCCTGGTCGACCTGATGCAATCAGGTAGTAACAACATGACAATCTATCTAGCGGTGACAATTACTAGTTTACCAAGTCAGTTCCTTTTTATATTGCAAAAAGAAGTCATATTATGTCATTTATGTATCAAATAAACCCGTAAGGTGTAAGACCTTTGTAATTTAGCCAGTAAAAAGGCTAGCCATCAGTCATAATCCATCTGAATTCATTAATCAATCAGGTCCATTTTCACTCAAAATTATAAGCCCCGGTACGATTAATGTACTTACTAACGAACAGTCCCTTTGAACTGACCTTCAATATTGCACATAAGTAACAAGCGTAAAGTTAAACTAAGCCAATAAGAATAACTTACTTACGCAACCAGCTGCAAAATCTCACGCGTCACTAACTCATCTAAATAGTAATGATAAAGTTCCAGCAAGGCGCTATTATCAGCTAAGTTAAAAATATTGACCTTAGCGGTTCCAACTGGATTAACCGTTTTAATTTTAATCCCCGTCAGGTCCTGATTAACTACAACTTTCAATTTAATTGCCTTGGCCAAGCCCTTCATTGGTTGTAAAGAGCGTTCCATCACGTAAGCCCCCGCATTGTTACGGACAAAACCCAAATCTAACAACGCATAGCGCTTAACCGCCACGTTTAAACGGTACTTTTGTGGGTCTCCTGGGACTGTCACCACTTCTTCAAATGCCATTCGTCTTCTCCTTCATTAAACTGTCTTCAAATATGCAATTAAGCCCTCAGCCGAACGTTTACCAGCTTCCCAAATAAACTCATCAAAGGTAGGACCGGCCTCTCCATTAGCATTGTCAGAAATTGCACGAATCACAACAAAGGGAACCTGATAAAAGCTAGCTGTTTGAGCAATGGCCGCTCCCTCCATTTCAGCTGATAAGGCCGTTGGAAAATGTGCCAACAGATGGTCTTTTTGTTCTGGTCCGGCAATAAATGAGTCAGACGTCACAATTAGCCCCCGATATAACTGACCAGCCATTGCCTCTTCAAAAACCTGGCCAATAGCTGCCGATAAGGCCTCATCTGGAATAAATTGAGCTGGCTGTTGTGGCACTTGTCCATATTCATAACCAAAAGCGCGAGCATCAGCATCTCCATAGACCAGTGCATCGGCCACCACTACATCTCCAATCCGCAAATCCTGGCCAAGAGCGCCTGCAGATCCACTATTGATAATTACATCCACCTCAAAGGTATTAATTAACACAGTCGTTGCAATCGTTGCCGCTACCTTTCCAATACCGGATTCAACTAAGACAACTTCGTGTTGCCCAATTTGTCCCACATAAAAGGTCTCTTGTCCTTCCTTACGAACTGTTGCTGCTGTCATAGCGGCAACCAGTTCCTTTTTTTCTTCAGCCATCGCATTTACGATTCCAAAACGCATGTTCGTTCTCCTTATAGATAGATTAACACTATATAACAGCCAATAATAAGCAGCCCTAAAATAATAATAGTGATGTTTAACCGATGCCTAAGCCGTGTCGTTTTACCCGCTGGGGTTAAACGATGCGTGGTTTGATTAATTTCATAACGACCTTTACGACTTAGGCGATAATCACCACGCGTCATCGACTTGGCAGCCTCTAGTCGTACCTGATTCTTTTCCTGCTTAGCCTGCCATTTTTGCCAATAGGTTTGAACTGTATGTCTTATTCTTTCCATTACCATCCCCACCTTCACCACGTTTTATTGCATGGTTTGCCAATAAAAATAAGCCATCAGTGTCTTAGCATCCTTCAGTTCCCCTGATTGGTAAAGCGCCCGCATTTCTTCAAAGGTGTAATAGCTCAAGGTAATCGCTTCATCATCATCTTGTGGTAACGCAGTCGCCACAGGGGTTAAATCGGTCGCCAAATACAGGTCCATATATTCATTTGAAAAACCAATCGATGTATAAAAACCCGCAATTTTTTCCAACTTACCAGCTTTCATGCGCGTTTCTTCATTTAGTTCTCGGACAACCGCATCTTCAGGTGATTGATCTCGTTGATCAATTTTACCCGCTGGAATTTCTAAAGTCATCGCCTGCACAGAAGCCCGCCACTGCTTTTCTAAAATCATCCGGTCATCCTGGGTGATGGCCAATATTGCCACTGCACCACTGTGTTTAACAATATCACGTTTAGCCCTGCGCCCATCGGGGAGTGCAACCGTCTGTTCAACAACTCGAATAATATGCCCATCATAGCGGACATCTTCTTGCACTACCCGTTCTTCATATGCTGCTTGATCATCCATGATATCCGTCCTCCTTTGGCTCAACCCCAGCAGCTTGCCAGCCACGTGCTCCCTGCACCATAACAAAGGTTACTGGCTGCCCTACTACCAAGTCTCCTACATGGGGGGTCACAATGCCAGAATAATGAACAAAAACGTCTTGCGCATCTGGTAGTTCAATAAAGCCAAATCCTTGATCCGCATTCCAAATCTTTACTGTACCCTCTAATTTTTCCATTTTGTTTGTCCCCTTTTTAACTTATTTTTATTTGAAATAACAAACGTACACAATGATGCAAAGCCAAACCAGTAACGACGCCAAATCTACTAGTCGCCACCAAATTAATAAAAAACGGCGCGGCTCAAAATTTTGTCCGACAAAGGTTTGTAATCTAATTATTACCAATCCCCAAATAACAAACATTAAAAGTAGCGGTAAAAGGATTGAATAGTGTGTTAATTGAAAGGTTATTGAAGCTAAACTCCACCAGATTACAAACACAGTTACATCAACTGGTCGCAATGATTGAGGCCACTTCACAGAGCTGACATATTTGCTTACTAGTATCAAACTTAGCCATGTTATTATTACCAGGCCAATTGTCAAAGGCCAATGAATCAAGGTTACCATCAGCTACCTGCCTTTCCAACATTTAGTCATCAACTTTAATTATACTTGATTCAACTTACTTATGGTGTAATTCTGCCCTTAATTTGTTATAATACTCCTAATATAAAAATCAATATTAACTTAGAAAGTGGTGCTCGCTCTTCATGAAACAAACCAATAAACAAAAAACAACTATGCAAAAAGTTATCCAAGGCTTTACAATTTTTATGCTCTTCATCTTAATTAGCAGCGCCTTGATTACAGTAATTTCTATCCTTTAAAAAAATAAAAAAGTGGTGCTTTGAATATCATTCAAAGCACCACTTTTTTGTCTAGTCTAAATTCGACCATACATGAGCTACCTGCAATTGATTAAAGAGCTGATCAATATCCTCGCCCCGGGCCAAAACATGACCAATCCGACCGTGAATACTCGTATTGTATACTGCAATTTGCCACTGGCTCTGCATATGCCAATGCCATAATAAAGCCTGTTTTTGACTTTCTAAAACCGGTAAGTATATACCTACTTGTTCCTTTCTAACTGTTTGCAAGGCTTGCCCAGTAATCGCACGAAAATGGTTTTCAACAACAGACAGGCTGGCCGTGGCCTCATACAAGATATCTGTATCTGGAATGCCAGCTGTCAGATCGCGCACATAAAGATTGCCTTGTTGACTATAAAAGAAATTCAAATGAAAGGCACCCTGGTATGCGATTAACTTGCCCATGCGCTCAGTTACTGCATACATTTCTTTTAAAAGATCATGGGGTAAATCCTGGGGTGTAAAAGCTGAACGAACATAATGATCAAGGCGTTTTGTTTCTTGAATGGGATAATAGACAAGTTCAGCGTCCCTTCCTTTAATCGCCGTTAATGAAAACTCACGTACATCATCTAGCCAGGATTCAATGATAATTGATCCCCCATCTATCAGTGGTGCCACCTTCCCTAAGTCCCAGATACCTCGTAGAATCACTGTATCATCATGATGCTGGTGTTTAAAAATTGGCTTAACCACTACTGGAAATCCTAATAGCTCGGTAGCCTTGGCTACATCATCAAGCGACACCCCAATTGCATAGGGCAAAATGTTGAGGGCATGCTCTTCACAAAAGGCCCTACTCAAAGCATGATCATCTGTATAACTAATTAAATCAGTTCCCTGGGGTAAATGACTGTCGTGTAACCGGTCAATCATCTCAGCTGGTAACCATGAAGACGTATATGTCACGATGTCAGCCAAACCAAGAAAATTATCAAAATCACGTGCACTCGTAAATTGATAGTCCGCATCTGCCAAAACAGGGGCCTTTGGCTCTTGACTAAAGGCAGCAACTAAAAAGCCTTGATTGTGCGCTACTTGTGCCAAATAGCGTCCAGTAACGCCATCCCCTAAAATGCCTACTGTTGCACCTGGTAAGACCTCATTTGTCATAAGTCACCTACTACTCACTTTCCTCTGTACTTTACCTAACGTCAAACCGGTCCAAATCATAACTTTCAATGACCCTAATCAGCTTATTTGCATAATCTGGATCCGTAGCATAGCCACCGGTCACCAATGCTCGCGCTGCCGCCTGATAATTTGCTGCCTGGATTACGGCTTCATAACGTCGTGGATTATCTTGCGTTCCAGATGCTAATAATTTCCCGTGATCCCAGATTGATTCTTGCCAACTGGTATACCAGCGAAATGGCGCCTGAACAGTTACCCACTGACCATCTTGAACCTCCTTAGTCGGTAAGGTTACCTTTCGCATGCCCGAACTTGCTTTGACACCAAAAAAATTATTATAATCCGTCGCTAATTTAGACTGACCCCAGTCGGACTCTAAAATAGCTTGTGCCAAGGTAATGGAAGCCGGCACCCCATATTGTCGCTGAGTGCCTTTTGCAACGGGCGCTAAACGGTTAATAAATGCTTGGTGTTGCCGTTGGGTAGGCGTCAATTGTGCTTGCTGCTCTTTACGTCCCTGATTAATTTGGTCAGCCTGCCAAGCAGCTAAACTAATCACTAAGAGCAAGGTCAACCAAATATTACGCCAAAAGATATGACCCCGCCGAATATAAAGTCGTTTAATAAAGCGACGACTATTTTTTGTAATTTTTTTTAACATGCCATGCACTCCTGGTGCTTATTATAACCTAAATCACCTGTCCTAATCTTAGTTTTACCTTTAATTCGGCTAAAAGTCTCCACGATCAAGGGCCAATAAATGAGCAAAGCGCGATGATGTCTGTAGTAATTCCGTTGGTGTACCAGCTAATGAGATACCCTGTTGATCAATAAAAATAACCTCATCTGCCAAATCGACACCGGTTAAATGGTGGGTTACCCAAATAATCGTCTTATCAGTTAAGCTCGTAAAAATGGTTTTTAAAACTGCTAATTCAGTAATTGGATCTAGTCCTACTGTTGGTTCATCTAAGATAACAATCGGGGTATCTTGAATCAAAATTCGGGCTAAAGCAAACCGCTGTCGTTCACCACCAGAAAATCGTTTACCTGCCTCGGTCATCGGAGTATCTAATCCATCAGGTAATTGCTGTACCAACTCCTTTAATTGGACCTTAGCCAAGGCTTCCCACAAAACGTCATCACTGGCTTGTAAGTTACCCAACCGTAAATTATTTGCTACCGTCGTGGCAAATAAATAAGGTTTTTGGTCTAATACTGAAATCAAACTTGCTCGATGCTGAGATAATGCAGTGACAGGTACACCAGCAATCGTAATCATCCCTTTTTGAGGCTGCTCATCACCTAACAATAACTTTAAGAGAGTCGTCTTACCAGCCCCTGATTGACCCAAAATAGCTAAATGTTCACCTACCTGCACTGTTAAATTAATATCAGTTAAGACGGGGGTATCCGCTTGGTAGTAAAAAGTCACCTGATTAAAATTAATAGGCCCATTTTGGGGGTGCTCAATTTGTGCGACCTCATCTTGTGCGTCTGTCTGACTGGTTTGTTCAAGCTGGTTTAAACGTTTAATTGAATCAGCATAGCGGGGCCATTCGCCAAAACCAGTACTAATACTGACAAAGGCATCACTTAAAGGGAAGACCACTAGACCAAAAGCAGCAATCCAATTTACTGACAAATAACCCTGACCAAATGTATGGGTTGCAAATACAACTAAAATAATAACCACCAGGCCCAAAACACTCTCTGCGACACAAGCACGCCACCATTCAAAATGACTATTTTTACCTTGTAACTGGCCGATATTATGAAAGTCCGTTTCCTGATCAGTCAATAATTGATCGGTACGTCCTGACAAAATCCAATCCTGCAAGCCCATGACAGCATCAGTTAAATCTGTATATAATTTTCGTTCTAACTGCTTTTGTTGATAATCTCTAGCCCCACGAACGGCTACTGTAATGAGCGGTAACATAATCGTATCCAAACCCAAAACAAGTAGAATCAATAAGGCCGTCAACGGATTAAAGATGCCAATCACTAATGTCACCACAATATAAATCAGCCAGCCAATAATGGTTGGAAACAAAAGTCGTAAATAAAAATTTTCAATTTTAAACAAGTCATTGGCCAAAACATTAAACACTTCACCAGTTTGTGCCTTGGCATAAATGCTTTTTGTTCCTTGTTCAACGATCAGGTACAGCCGTTGTCTAAAGCGCGAAACAATTTTTAAGACCCAATTATGAGAAACAAGACGTTCGACATAACGGAATGAAGGACGACCAATTCCAAATGCCCGGGTTAAAACAATGGGCGCATACACCATTAAAATGTTTTCAGGCCGTTGTGCTGAACGTGATATCAAGTATCCCGACGTAAACATCAAGGCACCCCCACAAAAAAAGGTCATGGTACCTAGAAACAGTACTAGCGTTAGTAGTCCCCGATATTGTTTTAAATAGGGGAAAACCCAATGGTCATGCTTAATTAACTGCCAATATTTATGCATGTTCTTCCTCCCCACGCATTGCTGCTCTAAGTTCATTGAAATAGCCGTCCTGTTGCAGTAGCTCAGACAAAGTCCCCTGCTCAACAATCATTCCATCTCGCATCACAATAATCCAATCCATTTGAGCTAACCAGTGTAGACGGTGGGTTGCAAATACCACCAAGCGCTGGTCAAAAATTGGTAACATCGTTTCCTTTAGTCGCATTTCAGTTTCAATATCTAAATGTGCTGTCGGTTCATCTAACAAGACAACCCGCCGCTTACGGTCTAACATAATCCTTGCTAACCCGATGCGCTGTGCTTGACCACCCGAAGTCTGCAGAGCACCTTCCCCAATCACTGTATCCAACCCAGCCGGCAGGGTCTTAAACCAGGCTGCTAAGCCCACCTGTTCTACTACAGCCATTATGTCATCATCATTGACCGTGGGTGCATAAAAGGCCAAATTGTGGCGTAAGGTATCATGGAAGAGGTATGGTTCTTGAGGTAAGACTTGTAGATCTTGCTGCCAGTCATGCTGCGCTAAATGTGGCACGGATTGCTGATTAATCTCAATCGCCCCCTGTCCGATGAGAAAGCCACCAAGCAGATTCAATAAAGTTGATTTACCTGAACCAGAAGTACCAACTAGTCCAACCCGTTGATACCCTTGCAGATCCAATGAAATATGCTGCAAAGCCGGTTTTTCAGCATCTGGGTAGGTAAAGGACACATTCTTTAGTCTTAAAGTGTCTGTCTGTGTCCATTCAGGACTTTTTTGCTGATAAACTAATTGGTCATCAGGTTCTGGTAAGGCTAAAATATCCATAATGTCCGCTAAAGAATTTTTCCCGTTTAAGGTTGCGTGATAGTCATTAGCAAAATTACGAATTGGTAAGAAGTAATCTGGTGCCAAAATCAAAATTGTCATCGCCGGTAGTAAAGGAAGCGTACCGTTCAATAAGTCCATTCCTAAAAATACCGCAATAACCGCTATTGACAACGTCGTAAAGAAATCCAAGGCAAAGGTTGATAAAATGGCGATCTTTAAAGTGCTTAAAGTTGCTTTACGATAATCTTCAGACACATCAAAAATGTTATGTGCATATTTTTTACCTAGACCTAATTGCTTTAATGTGGTTAAGCCCCGTAACGTATCGATAAAGTGGTTTGAGAGACGATTAAAGCGATCATACTCTCGGTCAGCTTTACTTTGAGCTGCATAACCCAGAATAACCATAAATAAGACAATGACCGGATAGATGAAAAATAAAAACAGGGCTGATTCCCAACGTAGATAAGCTAAGTAAGCTAGAATAACCCAGGGAATCACAGACATATCAAATAACTTTACTAGCACCAACGATAGATAATCATGAACCTGGTCGATTCCCTCTACTGCTAGCGACACCGCCTTACCAGTACCGAGCTTCGCAATTAAACTAGGCCCAACTTCCGTGTATTTTTTTACCAAATCCTGCTGTAACTCGCCAGTTGTCTGATCAGCAAATGGTGCCAAGGCATAGTTTTTAGCAACGGTTAGTACCTGACGTAACACAAAGGCTATCAGAAAGATTCCCATTGGTATCGGTACCAACGACAAGGAATGCCCCTTCCATAAGTCCGTTAACATGATACTTGAATAACGCCCTTGTACAACAATAATAAGCGCTTGTAACAAGGTCAACAGCAATAATCTTATCAGTGCTGGTTTAGCACCCTTAAATTTAAATATTCGTGCATCTAGCATTATTTTCCCCTTATCTACGCATAGTTAATTAAGATGTTTATGTACAAAAGGGACCCTCATTAACTGAGCGATCCCCTTTAATTCTAATATGTTACAATCTTACTTTCCATTAACTTTAATTCGTTGCCTAAATGTCCAAAAGCTCCAAGCCTGGTAAGCAATGACAATTGGCACTGTCGTTAAGGCAATTCCTGTCATCCACTTCAACGTATAAGGAGTTGATGTAGCATTTTTCAACAAAATTGAATTAGCAGGATCAGTTGCAACCATCACTCGTGGGAACAAACCAACGAATAAGAGTACAACAATCATAATGATAACCAAACCAAGGGCCAAAAAGGCAACCATTTGGTGGTTCTTCAAGCTAGCAAACCAACTCAATACCGTTAACAAGACTACTGCAGCAAGCAAGGCAACCGTAAGCACTGGCTTTTCTACAAAGAAATCAGTACTAAAGTACAATGCCACCGCAAAGGCTACTTCTCCAACCAATAGAACTGGATAAAGAACCTTCAATTGGTTAGCAGCCCGGGTTACTAACTCACCTGGCAACAACTTCAACCGCATATAATTTAATCCATGCATATATGAAAGCAAGGCCAATGCCACACCACCAATGATAGAAAATACATTAAGGTAGTCAAAGAAACCAGCTGTTGCTAGAATGTTACCTTCCTTATCCATTGGCATACCAGCTACCACGTCGGTAAACAAAACGCCAAAGAAGAAAGGAACAATGAATGAACACAGCGCTGAAATGGTGGTCCATAAATCACGATACTTAGATGTTTCCATTGAGCCACGGAATTCAAAGGATACACCACGATAGATTAACCCTAAAAGAATAATCAGCAAAATAATGTAAAATCCTGAGAACAATGAAGCATACCAATAGGGAATGGCCGCAAACATTGCTCCACCTGCAGTAATCAACCATACTTCATTTCCATCCCAATGGGGACCGATTGAATCAATCAAGGCATCTTGTTCAGCATCAGTTTTAGCCACCGTGCGCAAGGACATTCCAATTCCAAAGTCAAATCCTTCTAAGAAGAAAAATCCTGAAAAGAGCACTGCAATTAAGACAAACCATAATAATTGTAACATCGACATTAATCCGTACCTCCTTGTGCAAATGCTGCGGAAGAATAAGGATCAGTTGCCCCTTCATTATCAAGCTCTGACTTTGCAGGTTCTGGTCCTTGAATCATCACCCGCCGAGCAAGATAAATCATAATTCCACCTAGGGCAGAGAAGGTCAAGAAGTACAAAATATTTGAAACCAATAATGAAGTAAAGGTAACATTTGGTGAAACTGAGTCGGCAATCGTCAAGACCCCGTAGACAATCCATGGGTAACGACCTAATTCAGTCACAAACCAGCCGGCAGTAATCACAACAAATGGCAAGTAAGTAGCAATTCCATAAATCCAAAGTACCCAACGATGCTTCTCAAAGTCAAAACTTGACTTGGCTCTCGTTACCCACCATGCGGCCAATCCTAGTAGTCCAAAGACCATTGAAGAGGCAGCCATAATTCTAAACGAATAGAATAAGGTGTTTGCTGGTACCCAATAACTCATGTCTTTACCAAACTTTTTATCAAATTCAGCATGCAACTCTTTATTAATTGTTTGTGTACCCTTGTTAGACCCTGTCAAACTGTGGTGGGCCAAAATAGAGAGCAGATATGGTACATCTAATGACCATTCTGTCTCATGGGTCTTTGGATTGGTATATGCAACCAAGGCCCATGCCTCCTGCTCATTTTTACCACCAACATCTTGGGAAATCCCTTCCATCGCAGCAAACTTCATTGGCTGGTCATTTTGCAAATCATAGGCGTGCATGTCACCTGTCCACAAAACACCAACCGTTCCTACTAGTGCAACGACTGAAGCAATATGGATGGACTTTTTGAATAAGGTCACATCCTTAGTATGGCGTAAGAACGAGAAGGCCGATACACCCATTACCACGAAGGAACCGGCTAAGAAGGTTCCAAAAATAACATGAGGGAACTGCGTCCATAATTGATGATTAGTCAACAAGGCTGGAAAATCAACCAAGACCGCACGATCAAACTTATGATCAATCCTAAAGCCAACTGGATTTTGCATAAAAGAATTTGCCGCTAAAATCCAAAGTGCTGAAAACATTGAACCAAGTGACGTTAACCAGATAAAGGTCAAATGAAGCCCCTTACTGAAACGGTCCCAACCAAACATCCATAGGCCCAAGAACGTTGACTCCATAAAGAAAGCCACTAAAGCCTCAACTGCAAGTGCTGGTCCAAAAATATCACCAACATAACGTGAATAACGTGACCAATTCATTCCAAACTGGAATTCTTGAATAATACCTGTAACAACACCTACAGCAAAGCTCAGTAAGAAAATCTTTCCCCAAAACTTTGCCATACGTTTATATGTATCATCCTTTTTGATCACATACATTGTTTCCATGATGGACACAATTAGCCCTAAACCAATTGACAATGGGACAATGAAAAAATGAAACACTGTCGTCATCGCAAACTGGAAACGTGCCAAGTCCAACATGGAAAGCCCCGTAACCAAGTTCATAAACTTGCCTCCTAATGATTAAAAAAGTAATTTTTTTAGAGTTTCAGAGAAACTCCTATCCTTCTCACATTATACGCTTTAAGGTCTATTTTAGCTATACAAAAAGGGTAGTTTTTCAGTCATCATAAATCATCTTCAGAGTTAGCCAAAAAACCAATTTGTGATTTTTCACCACAAATTGATTTGAAACAAAAATAATATTTTTGTATGATGTTAACCTGGGATTTTGGTATAGTTTACCCCATTTTCAGCTAAATTTTTTGTTTCCATAATACATCTTGATAATTTTTTACAATATCATTGAGTCGTTGATCCTTAGAAAATTTGGCCGCTGCGTAAGCTAGTACTAAGGCCTCTTTTTTATCATCATCGGACTTCAATATTTCTGCGCATTGGAAACGTAATTGCTGGAGGGCTAACATTTCATGAAACACATTATCTGCTGGTAATAACGCCATGGCTTCCTTAATACGATGTAAACTCTTCTTAGCATTCCCTACCGAAACATATAGCTCTGCCTGGCGCCGATAAGTGTGTGCTATTACAACTTTCATTGTTTCCACCTGAGCATCAGACAAGGATCGAATTATCGCTTTGGCCCGTTCCAAACACTCTGTTGCATTGACTATCTCCTTTTGCAAAAGCCAGGTGGCACCCATTTCTGTAAAAATTTCAATTAACAATTGATGCTGATGATGGCCAACATCACCAAGAGCCAATTGCAAATGTTGCATGGCTTCAGCAAACCGTTCGAGACCAAGCGCGATTTTTCCTTTCAGTAAATGATATTCAGGTAATGCAAATTCAGGTAACTGGCGCTTAAAGCGCTTTGACTGTAAATAAGCATCTGCACGTAATAATTCATTACTGTTAATCAGCTCTCTAATAACATTCAGTGGCATATGTTCTTGGTCCTTTAATGTCACTACTGTAGATACATTAATCTGTAGACGTGCACAAATATTTTGCAATATCGTCATGGACGTGATGTGGTTCGATTTCTCCAGTCGTGATACTAAGGATTGGTGACAGATACCCTCTGCTAACTGCCCCTGCGATACGCCTAACTGTTCTCGTCGCTGTCGCAACAACTTTCCGTTTACAATCACCCTTGCAGTCCTCCACTATTTATTTACTGCGTTTAGTTTATGTGATTGCCCCTGAAACAACAAGCTCACCCCATTGACCGTTAACAGGCTTATTTATTTCATTATTATCGTATTATCATGCCTGATTTCATAAATTAGCTCATCTATTTTAATTTCCTAAATAACGAAGCCTAGTTAAGCTCAACTTTCACCACTTTTTTTTAACTGCTATCTTTCATAAAGATGATTATAAGGTCTCTCAGAAAAATAGCTTTGCGTTCATAAAAATGATCTAAAACTTAATTTTACATAATCTTCATGTTATAAGCGCATAATCCATATTAAGCAAAAAAAGTACTCACAAGTCTATCGTGTGAGTACTCTTAATTCATTACATTTACCTAAATAATCGTAAAACGGGGACAGAGGGATTCGAACCCTCGCGCCGGTTTCCCGACCTACACCCTTAGCAGGGGCGCCTCTTCAGCCTCTTGAGTATATCCCCATGTCAATAATATAGTGACAATGGGACTGAGAGGACTCGGACCTCCGACCTCACCCTTATCAGGGGTGCGCTCTAACCAGCTGAGCTACAGTCCCATAAAGCGGACGACGGGAATCGAACCCGCATTCCCAGC
>NZ_ATUU01000002.1:325066-412519 GCF_000420365.1 Weissella halotolerans DSM 20190 | reverse complement strand
AGAGGTAGGTTTCCCACGTGTTACTCACCCGTTCGCCACTCCTTGTATAGTTCTACGTCAGTATTGAGCGAGCTCTCTAAATCAGTAGAACGACAAGGCGTTCGACTTGCATGTATTAGGCACGCCGCCAGCGTTTATCCTGAGCCAGGATCAAACTCTCATTTTGAGAATTTGAGTAGTACTCAAATTATGTTGTTGTTTAACAGATGTTAAACGAATTTACTAGCGAATTGACTTCGCAAATGTTTGCACCACATACGTGGTGACCCTACACATTTGTTATATCGAAACGATATTCAGTTTTCAATGATCTACCGTCGTTTTTTGAAGCGGTAACCTCAAGCGACAACTTATTTATAATATCAAAAACAAAAGTTGTTGTCAACACTATTTTTGAATTATTTTTTATCAACGTTGAATTGCATCAACCGTCGACAACTCTTAATACTATACAGAGCCGATTTAAATTTGTCAACTAAAAAAACTAGCTACTCTAGTCCATTAAAGGACCGGCACCTAGTTTCTAATAATCACTACTCCCCTATGCTTTACTTTCACGCACAGTATAAGGCTGCTTTAACTGTGCAAATAAATCCTGAACAGTCATCTGATAAAAGGCTAAAAAGAATGCTTGCTGCTCACCATCTGGCGTAGGCAAGACAAAACTATTCTGCTTGTCAGCCTTATTCAGTCCAACGTAAGCTGCTTGATTTGTATCACGAACCGTAAATGGTACATGTTTAATATCAAATACCTGATTAACTTTTAAACGTAACTGACGTTGTGATAAAACAGGCGTTACAGTAACAAACTCTTTTGCATTTAAAAGAGGTAGTTTCCAGTCGGCCATTTGCTCATCAAAGCCACTAAAAACAGCTTCAATTGCTCTATGCATAGTGAAAGGATCTGTGATATTTTCACTGTCCATTGTTTGATATAAACGTCCTGCCGCTTGCCAAGCTAGTGGATAACTGGCTTCTAAGTGCTTCCCGTCACTCTCAGCTTCTGCAGCAGCCAAGAAAACCCGTGCATCAAGCAAAACCATTACTCGCAAGGCAGCCTGTGCCATATCATCCCCTTGTTCAGGTTCAAGGGTGTCTGCAACACCTCGTAGGTATGCTTGAATAACCTTGCCAGTAAGCTGACCATGTTTAGCTTGTTCACGATAAATGATGCTATGAATAACTGGTTGATAAAGATAGCTTGTCATCACCATCATTTGCTCCGTCAAACTCTCATCCTTTTCAACAGCTAGCTGGAAAAATAACTGTGGATAGCCATTAAGTGACAACATAATATGTAATAACTCATCCGTTGCTAACACATCTGCTGCTGTCAAATCATTCACTTCAATCGCCATTCGTGGCCCTAACATGCTCGTTGATACTTGATCATGCTTCAAAATTCCAGAGTCTTCACCACTACCACGTAAAACAATAGAACCTGGATACAATTGATTCACTTGATCCAGGAGGGCCAACGTCTCTTTAGAAAAATGCATTAAAATACTTCCTTTCTCACAACTTAACTTTTAGTCTACTGGCTTTCTTCGTTTCGTAATTCCATTAAGAGCTGCTTCACAAAAGCACTGTCATAATGTCCCGCCTTTTTAATACGTTTCACTAAAACTGGCACTTCCGTTAACTCTGCCCCAACTTCTAATGCTAATGACTTCGCCTGTAATCCCATATGACCGTCTTGAATACCCGTTGTCACTAAGGCACGTAAAGCTGCTAGGTTTTGCGCCAACCCAACTGCTACTAACAGCCGAGTTAGTTCGTTTGCAGTCGGCTGCCCCATAATTTGCCGATTAATTTTTACCGCTGGCACAATACCAATTGAGCCACCAACTGATCCTACTAGCATAGGTAGACTGGTCCGACCTACTAGGGCATCCCCTTCAACTTGCCAACGAATTAAGCCGCGATATCGGCCCTGGCTGGCAGCGTGTGCGTGCAACGCTGCATTCACAGCCCGTGTATCATTCCCGCTAGCTAAAACAACAGCCTCTATGCCGTTCAAGATTCCTTTATTGGCAGTAACCGCTCGGTAGGGACTCAACGTTTCAATATAACTAGCTTCCGCAATACGTCTTGCCACAACTGATCCAGCTAACCCATCCTTAGTCTGCAATGCGCTAAACGGAATCCGTACAGTACCCTTAACTTGTGCCTCAGTTGCATAATTAGACAAAATGGCCATTAAAATTTCATAGCCTTTATTTTGCAAATAATGAGCAACCGCCTCTGCCATCGTATTAACAACATTAGCGCCCATTGCCTCTTTAGGATTAATAAGAAGATTGACAATCGCTCTTTCCTCATCCAAAGGTTCAAATAAAAGGTCGACTGCTCCACCACCCCTTTTACGCATTGAAGGGCGACTATCATTGGCTACTTTCAATAGTTGTTCCTTATGTTCACTAACAAACCGTTCCAACTTCTTCAGGTCATCAATGTTAATCACAACAATTTGCCCTCTAACCAATCGTTGCTCCATAGAAGTTTCTACACCATCACCATAGCGCATCATTCGCGCTCCGTTATTAGCAGCTGCAATAACACTGGGCTCTTCCGTCGCCATAGTTACAACATGTAGGCCATGATCCACTGGTAAATTAACCAATAAACCAGTGGGCACTCCAAAATTATAAAGGTAATTTTCTACCTGTTGATCACCAATTGAACTGTAATGCGCTTTAATAAAAGCTAATTGTTCATCGTCAAGCCCACAATTATCACCGGTTGCTTGCAGACGTTTCTTCCAAGGCAGATGGTGCAGTCCTCGCCAATTCATTGCTCATCCTCCACTGGCTTTACATGATAATGAACCTCTTTATTGTCATCAATGGAAGCCCATAAACGCTGTGTCTTTGCTGCATCAAAATACCCTAAATCAACCATTCGTTGATCATCAATAGTGTCAACTCCCTGAACAGCACTGTATATAATATCTGCAAAGCCAGCAAAAGCCGACATAATGTCATTAGCTTTGCCAACAGCCGCTTGTAACGTATAACCCTCATCAAGATAATCCTTAATCAGTTGTACGCGATGATAGGTCGCATAATTATAAACACGCGCATTTTGTTCACCCTCACGTGATAGTGATTCGATAATGCCTTTGCTTTCCCAGTAACGTAATTGACGGGTCGATACCCCAGTCATCTGGGCTAGGTCTCCAATTCGAAACTTAAAGATATCGGTCTTAAAAGCTGATTTAATAAAGTCTTTTCTACCTAAGTATTCCATTTATTACCCTCGTGTAGAAGTATTTTTTACATTGTTGTTAACTTATTTAACACTAAAGTTAAGTTTACAAGTAAATTAGAAAAGAGGCAATTCTTTTCAAGAATTGCCTCTTTAATAAAGGTCAAGCCTATTAGGGATTAGGCGTTTTATCAATCATAGAAGTCCCATCACTACCATCAGGATTAACCTGCTTTAGCCGTGATGTGTTAGACCTTGGTGCTCCTTTTTCTGGAGCATCTGTTTGATACAGATCCTGGGTAGTTTGGTTATTGTGGCTTTGGAAGACGTCCCTAGAAGCCGCTCCCTTTTGTTTCTCTAATTCCTTCAAGCGTTCCAAGCCATTAGAGTAGTTATACTCTTGTGACTTTACCGGTTTGAAGCCGGCTGGCGTGTATAGTCTCAAGAGGTCCTTTTGATTAATTAAATCAGAGTATTTCAACTGCTGGTGAGCTATCTGCTTACTCTTCTCTACCGCCTCTAACGTTGCTGTAGTTGGCTTTTCGATTTCTTCCCCGGTCTTTGTATTAAAGATTGTACTATTAACCACTGTATAATCAGGCGTTACAAAATCACCATCTCTAAAAGCAACTACCTGCTGCCGTTGCTTACTTAACAAATCCTGACCTAATTGCATGTATTTCTCGGTATTTGTTATGCCAAGTAAGTGCAATAATGTAGGGGCCACATCAATTTCACCACCGTAGGTATGATCAACATGTCCGCCAGTATAGCCAGGAATATTAATCATGAAGGGAACCCGTTGCAACTGCGCGTTATCATTTGCAGTCCATTTTTCTGGATTCTTACCTAAAATTGATGCAAGATACTTATTTTCAGAGTTAGAAATACCATAATGGTCCCCATATAAGACGATAATAGAATTATCATATAGACCGGCTTTTTTCAAATAAGTGTAAAACTCCTGAATGGATTGGTCTAAATAATGATTTGTTTCAAAATAGCCGTCAACCACATCGGATCCCGAATTAGTCGTCTGAAAATTTGGATCTTTATCTTGATCATCTAGACTAAAAGGAAAATGGTTTGTTACCGTAATGTACTTAGCATAGAAGGGCTCTTGCATGTGTTCTAGATATGGAACGGAATCATAGAATAAAAGTTTATCCTTTAAGCCATAGCCCATTGCTTTATCTCCAGAAGTATCAAAGTAACTAGCATCAAAGAAGTATTGATACCCCATCCCCTTATACACATTATTACGGTTCCAAAAACTAGCATTATTTCCATGAAAAACAGCAGACGAGTAACCAGCTTGTTGTTTTAAAATACTTGGCATAGCCTGAAAGGTTTGATCTGCTCCTTGATTAGCAAATAAAGACCCTTGCGGTAGTCCAAAGGTTGATGTTTCTAATAAGTTTTCCGCATCGGACGTCTTTCCCTGACCCACTTGATGGAAAAAGTTGTCAAAGGCTAACGTCTCCTTGGAATTATACAAACTATTTAGAAAAGGCGTAACTTCTTGACCATTTACCCGCATCCCAATCGAAAATTGCTGGAATGACTCCAGATGAATGACAAACACATTTTTACCCTTAGCAATACCAGCATATTCAGGATTAGCCGCTGCATAATGACTCTTAACATAGTCGCGTGCCTTTTGAACATCTGACTTTTTAGCCGTACTTTTCATCTCGGATACATGTTTTTGCCGAACAGCATCAAACACTGTATAGGCATCTAAACCAAGATACTTCACCATTAATTTACTATCAAATTGGCGCGTAATTAATTGTGGGCGCTCCATTTCACCTACCATCAAAACAAACATTGCACCTGCTAGTGCAAAGGATGTTGCAGCAAAACCGACAAATTTTGACACGGCTGGTGCATTCAACTTTACTTTTCTAAAAATCACAAAGAAGATTAAAATAACCAGATCCAACCAAAAAAAGATATCATGAAAATTACTCAAGGCTAATCCTGAAGCGCCCAACCCTTGATTTACTTTGTCATAACCGGTCATAACTGAAAAGGACATAAAGTCTGAAAATTCCCGGTAGTAGATTACATTCACCTGCAGGAGCACCAAATTGATAATATACATCAACAATGCCCACGGATAAAATACCTTAGCTGATTTAAAATATAAGGCCGAACCAATCATTAAAAGTGCAATTGGTATCGGATTCACCAGTAGGGTTATATATTGTACCGGACTTGCCCCCGCAAATACTTTAAAATCTAATACATTGGCGAGCTGCATCTTAGCCCAAAAGAGACCAACTAACAACAACACGAAACCTAGTCGCGTATTTATCCAATCAAATCGACCATAGTGTTTCATAAAAAGTTCCTTTACTCATCATTTACGATTTCAATAATCATTTCAGCTAATCTTGCTCATTATACGCTTAAACTTTAAAACAAGCCTATAAAAGGAAACAAAGCTTACTTGATATCAAGTAAAACTAAAAAGATGCTAAGCTTGAAAGCTTAGCATCTTTTTAACTTACCCACTAACTGTTACTCATTTGAATCTGTTAGCTCAGGGTCAGTTTGTGCTCGCTCTAACAAGGCTTGAACGCCTTCTGGCTGTTCGTCTTCGTTAGCAGTTTGTCCATCTACCACTGTTTCCTCTTCAGGGGCTACCGTGGTAAAGGTCGCAACCTTAGAATCGTCATCTAAGCGGATCAACCGTACTCCTTGAGTGGCTCGACCTGTTAAGGATACATTATCCACATTAAAGCGAATCATAACCCCCAGGTTGGTCGTCAGAATAACATCTTCATGCCCTTTCACGACTGATACTCCTACCAAAGGACCATTTTTTTCTGTAACCTGTGCTGTCTTGATACCTTTACCACCACGACCCTTAATTGGGTACTCACTAGCCGGTGTCATCTTACCATAACCATTCTCGGTAATCACTAAGACATCATCTTCCGGTTCTAAGACTTGTGCACCAACAACAAAATCATCATCCCTTAAGCGAATACCACGCACGCCAGCCGCTGAACGTCCCATGGAACGCACATTAGACACATTAAAACTCACAGCATAACCACCATGCGTACCAAGCAAGACATTGTGAGAACCATCCGTAGTCATCACATTAATTAGCTCATCATCTTCATGTAAATTAATAGCGCGTAAACCATTATTACGAATATTGCTAAACTCACTAATAGGGGTACGCTTGACCACTCCATCACGGGTCGTAAAGAATAAGTCATCTTCACTAGCTGCTAAGTCACCATGAATATTAATGACCGTTTGAATGGCTTCTCCACTACTAATTCCCAATAGGTTAATCACCGGGATGCCCTTTGCACTCCGTCCATATTCAGGAATTTCATACCCCTTAAGCCGATAGACCTTACCGCTATTGGTAAAGAACAACAACGTATCATGGGTTGAGGCACCAACAATCTTGTCGATGAAATCATTACTATTGACACCCATCCCTTGAACACCTCGACCACCACGATTTTGTGCTCGGAATTCGCTTTGGGCCATTCGCTTAATATAGCCTTCATGCGTCAAGGAAACAATGATATCTTCTTGCTCAATGAGATCCTCATCTTCAATCGAGGTGACATCCCCAACTTGTAACTCTGTCCGTCGGTCATCACCAAATTTATCTTGAATCTCCAGTAACTCCTGGTAGATAATCTCATCGATGCGCTCAGGTTTGGCTAAAATATCTTTATAATCAGCAATCTGTGAACTTAACGTTTGGTACTCTGATTCAATCTTGTCGCGTTCCAATCCAGTTAACCGAACCAGCCGCATATCTAAGATTGCTTGAGCTTGCTTATCAGATAAAGAATAGCCTTCCATTAATTGCGTTTTGGCAATATCAGCCGTTTTAGACGTCCGAATAATTGTAATAATGGCATCGATATGATCTAACGCTATCCGCAAACCTTCAAGAATATGTGCACGAGCTTGTGCCTTTTTTAACTCAAAGACTGTCCGGCGACTAATCACTTCTTGCTGGTGCTTCAAATAAGCCTGTAACACTTCTTTTAAGCTCAATAGCTTTGGCCGACCGTCTTGAACAGCTAAGATGTTGAAACTGAAGTTGGTCTGCATCATTGTCAACTTATATAGATTATTCAAAACGACAGAGGCTGAAACATCACGTCTTATATCGATTGCCACCCGATAACCTTCACGATCAGACTCATCATTAATTGATGTAATTCCTTCAATCCGCTTATCCCGACCTAATTCAGCAATGCGCTCAATTAGGCGCGCCTTGTTCACCATGTAAGGTAGCTCAGTGATAATAATCCGTTCTTTCGTCTTTTCAGTTTCAATCTCAACTTTTGCACGTACTGTAACGACACCTTTACCCGTCTCATAAGCTTTTCGAATCCCAGACTTACCCATCACAATACCACCAGTTGGGAAATCTGGTCCTGGCAACACTTCCATCAGCTCTGCAGTCGTCACATCTGGATTTTCCATTAACAAATGAATAGCAGAAATAACTTCACGCAGATTATGTGGCGGAATATTTGTTGCCATTCCAACGGCAATTCCACTAGCACCATTAACTAATAGATTAGGAAAACGTGAAGGTAAAACTTCTGGTTCATGATCAGTACCATCATAATTTTCAACAAAGTTAACCGTGTCTTTATTAATATCACGGAGCATTTCTACTGAAATCTTACTTAATTTGGCCTCAGTATACCGCATTGCGGCAGCAGGATCACCATCGACAGAACCAAAATTTCCATGTCCATCAACCAACATGTAACGATAACTAAAGTCTTGTGCCATTCGCACCATCGATTCATAAATAGCTGAATCGCCGTGTGGGTGGTACTTTCCCATGACATCGCCCACGATACGTGCAGATTTCTTATAGGCTTTTTCAGGTGCTAAACCTAATTCGTTCATCCCATACAGAATACGGCGGTGAACTGGCTTGAGTCCATCACGCACATCTGGTAGAGCCCGCGCTACAATAACAGACATCGCATAATCCAAAAATGATGTCTGCATTTGGTCACCTAAATTAGCAACCTTAATTCGGCTGTTTTCATTATCTTGCTCAGCCATGCATAGCCTCCTTTTTTACGTAAACCAGGTTTAATTTAAACGTCTAATTCAGCATATTGTGCGTTTTCTTCAATGAACTCACGCCGTGGTTCAACCTTATCTCCCATTAACATTGAGAATACTAAATCAGCTTGAACAGCATCATCCATTTCAACCCGTAGCAAACGCCGCTTATTAGGATCCATCGTCGTCTCCCATAGTTGTTCGGCATCCATTTCTCCAAGACCCTTATAACGTTGAATAACGGGCTTAGGTGAGGCAGCTAGGGTTGGCAAAATAGTTGCCAATTCTTCGTCTGAATCAATATATTGCATAAACTTTCCTTGTCGTACTTGATACAAAGGTGGTTGCGCAATGTAGACATACCCAGCCTCTAATAAAGGCCGCATATAACGATAAATTAGAGTCAATAGCAGGGTCCTGATATGGGCGCCATCGACATCGGCATCAGTCATAATAATGAACTTATGATAATTAGCCTTCTCAACATCAAAGTCTTCGCCAAATCCAGTCCCCATAGCTGTAAAGATTGAACGAATTTCATCATTAGCTAAGATGCGATCTAAGCTAGCCTTTTCAACATTCAAAATCTTACCACGGATAGGTAAAATGGCTTGCGTTAAGCGTTCACGACCTTGCTTGGCTGAACCACCCGCCGAATCACCCTCGACAATGAATAGCTCTGAGATTTTTGGATCCTTTGAAGTATTGTCAGCTAATTTTCCTGGGAGATTCGATATCTCTAATCCACTCTTCTTACGCGTTGCTTCGCGAGCACGTTTAGCTGCCTTACGCGCTTGACTAGCCAACATCCCTTTTTCAACGATTTGCTTGGCTACATCCGGGTTTTCCATCATAAAGCGGGCAAACGTTTCAGAAAAAGTTCGTTCTACAGCTGTCCGTGCATCTGAATTACCTAACTTGGTCTTCGTTTGACCTTCAAACTGTGGATCAGGATGCTTAACTGACACAATTGCAGTCAGACCTTCCCGAACATCTTCACCCGTTAGCGCTTCGTCATTCTCTTTTAACTGTCCATGCTTTCGAGCGTAATCATTAATTACCCGAGTCAATGCGGCCTTAAAACCAGTCTCATGTGTTCCGCCCTCATAAGTATGGATGTTATTAGTAAAGGACATCATATTGATATGATAGTCATCGGTGTACTGAAGGGAGACTTCAACCTCAATTCCGTTTTCTGCCCCCTCAACATAGACGGGATCCTTAAACAATACATCCTTGTGAACATCTAGATATTCGACGTACTCTTTGATTCCACCTTCATAGTGAAAAGAATTAACAACAGGCTCAGCAGGACGACGGTCCGTAATTGAAATACGTAACCCTTTATTTAAAAAGGCCAACTCACGCACACGATTTGTCAATGTCTTAATGTCAAATTCAGTTGTTTCTCGAAAGATATCTGGATCCGGCAAGAAATGTACAATTGTTCCACGTGAAATATCTTGCCCTTCTGCAGTCGTCACTTGCATTTCTTGCACAACATGTCCCCGGGCAAACTTCATACTATAAGCCTGACCATCTCTGACCACTGTTACGTCCAAAAAGGTTGAGAGTGCATTAACCACTGAAGCCCCAACACCGTGGAGACCACCAGAAACCTTATAACCGCCACCGCCAAATTTTCCACCAGCGTGCAAAATGGTAAACACGGTTTCTAAGGCTGATTTACCAGTTTTTTTCTGGGTATCAGTGGGAATTCCACGTCCATTATCAGTTACTGTAATCGAATTATCCTGTTCGACCGTCACGGTTATATGATCAGCAAAGCCAGCTAAGGCTTCGTCAATTCCATTATCTACAATTTCCCAGACTAAATGGTGCAAGCCTTGAGCAGATGTCGCCCCAATATACATTCCTGGGCGCTTACGCACTGCTTCTAGCCCTTCTAAGACTTGAATTTGGCTTGCATCATAAGCATCGGGTTGTGTATGCATGCGTGTATCTTCTTCCACCATTACACTCTCCCTTTTCTAAACCTGATTGTTAATTCTTATTCCTTACTATGCTCATCTGTTACTAAATTTCCCGCCCGCACATTAAAAACCTTGGGTTGGTCAATTAACTGACGGGCCACATCGCTTAATGAAGGCGTGGTAATAAAAGTCTGTACCTTTCCCTGCATTGCCTTTAACAAATGAGTTTGCCGCTCTCTATCTAATTCAGATAAGACATCGTCCAGCAATAAAATGGGGTACTCTCCCGTTTCTTCTTTCATCAAATCAATTTCTGCCAATTTGACAGCCAAAGCTGTCGTTCGTTGCTGCCCCTGCGAACCAAAAACTGCAACGTTACGACCATTGACAATGAACGCTAAATCATCCCTATGAGGACCTAACTTAGTTACGCCTTCTTGAATCTCCCGTGCTTGCAATTTTTCAAACCGTGTTAACAAGGCTTGCTGAATTGTAGCTGCATCAACCAGTTCTTCAGGATTAAGTTGCGAAACGTATTCAATTTCAAGAGCTTCACCAGTTTGTGTGATAGCTGACTGAATAGGCTGAGCAGCAGCGTTAAGCTTTTGTATCAAGCGCAAACGGCGTTCGATTAATTCACTAGCAAACATGACTAATCGCTCAGTTAATACTTCTAAAAATAATAAATCAGTATTCTTTTTACTTTGCAATTGCTTTAAATATTGATTTCTTTGTCGTAAAATTGCGCGATACTGATTAGCTATGTATAAGTACTTAGGACTCATTTGACTAAATTCACGGTCAATAAAGGTCCGCCTAATTGCTGGCGCACCCTTAACCAAGGATAAGTCTTCAGGTGCAAATAAAATAACGTTAAGCTGACCGATATAATCAGCCAGCTTAGGTTGGTTTAAATGATTTACCCGTGCATGCTTACCCTTCGTATCAAATCCCAATGCTAGGGGAATTTTACTCGTTTTCCGCTGAATTAGACCAGCTACTAACGCGTCTTTTTCGCCCCAACTAATCAATTCTTTATCCGAATGAGTCCGATGTGATGTTGTTAATGCTAGGACATATATTGCCTCTAGGAGGTTTGTTTTCCCTTGGGCATTTGGGCCTAAAAACACATTCACACCAGGTGAAAACGTGGCTGCTAAATGTTGATAATTACGAAAATTATCCAATTCTAGCTGTAGAAGTTTCATTTTATTCCATCAACACCTGTACCATTGATTACGATATGTTCTCCGTCAGGCAAAGCAACAATATCACCAGGATATAATTTACGACCACGCCGCTCATCTGGTTCCTGGTTAACTAAAACTGTGTTCTCTCGTAAGTACCACTTTGCCTGGCCACCTGTTGCAATCACGCTTGCTTCTTTTAACACTTGCCCAAGCGTAATGTAGGGCGTTTGGATTTGAAGCTCTTCCGCCATCTGGGTGCCTCTTTTCTTTTTTATTATTTACTGAGTATTTACTTATTTCCCATTATACGCTAATTCACGCTACTTATGAAGAGGACGGGTGTTTTTAATAAAAAAGGCTAGGAACGCCCATTTTTGCTTAAAACAACGCTCCTAGCCTTTTATTTAATTTTTAGTATGTTCTAACTGGTGTAATTAATTGAATAAAGTTAGTTTCATTATTTGTTGGCACCAAGGTGAAGGGATCCAATGGTGTCTTAAAGCCAATTTGTATCTCTTCATCACCAAACGATTTTAGCGCTTCCCGCATATAATCCGGATTAAACGAAATAGTTAATTGATTACCAGCTGTATCAGCTGCAAATATTTCCTCTTCAACTCGGCCGACTTCCGGAGAATTAGACGATATATAAGAACCTTCATCACTTACTGTAAATTGAATGACATTCGACCGGCCTTCATGACTTAATAATGCCGCCCGTTCAATAGTTTGTAACAGATCTCGCGCATTAATCGTCAAGGTAGTCTGCTTTTCAGTAGGAATAAGACGCGAAGCATCCGGATAATTACCTTCTAGCAAACGTGAATAGAAAATCGTATTGTCTCCTAATTGAAAGATAACCTGATTTTCAGCTACACGTACATCAACGGTCTCAACATTATCTAACATTGCCTGTAACTGAACCAATGAGGGACCAGGAACAATAATGTCAGCTTTAACATCTGATTCACCAAATGCAACTGTCCTTTGTGCTAACCGATGACGATCCGTTGCAACAGCTGTTAAATTCCCACCGGTTATAATGAAATGTACTCCCGTTAAAATTGGCTGACTTAATTGTTTTGAGACTGCAATTACGGTTTGTCCGATAACTTCATTCAAAGTTGCCGCTGGAAGTACTAAATGATTGGTTACTTCAACTTCAGGTAAGCGAGGATATTCGTTAGCATCTTGACCATTAATATCAAATTCAGCACTTTCTGATGAAATCTTTGTTTGTAAACCATCATGGTTAGTAAGCGTAAACTCTTCACCTGGTAATCGCTTAACGATATTAGCGAAAAAAGTGGCTGGTAAAACAATGCGGCCTGGTTCGATATTAGTTAAGTGTGCTTTATCGTCTGTTACGGGAATTTTGATTTCAATTGAGATATCTGTATCTGATCCCGTTAAAATTAATCCGGTCTCATCTAAGTCTAACTTTACGCCGGTTAAAATTGGCATTGATGTTCTTGATGAAATAGCTCGGCTAACATTATTCATTGCCTTTATAAATTCAGCTCGATTAATAGTAAATTGCATGATGTTCTCCTCAAATGAATGAAAACGACTGGCTTGCTTAATGACTTATTTAAATAAATAAAAAATAGTAATAGTAATAAGGGGTGTGGAAACTGTGGATAACCACTTTAAAGCGGTACCTACTCTCAGTTTCGCTATGTTCATTACTTTGTGTATAACTACATCTTATAACATTTGTTATCCACAATGCACTTTAGTTTATTCTTTTAAGCGTTCCCGAATTTCTTGGACCTGATGTTCTAGCGTAATATCTTCGCCAAGAATTTTTTCGATTTTTTCGGTGGAGTGCATAACAGTTGTATGATCTTTGCCACCAAAAGCACGCCCAATTTGTGGTAGTGAATCTTGTGTCATTTCACGGGCAAGATACATGGCAACTTGTCTAGGAACGACGATTTCTTTATTACGTTTTTTACCATTAATGTCAGAAACTGTAACATCATAGTAGCGAGCAACAATATCTTGAATTATGGGAATAGTAATTGCTCGTTGTCGCTTAAAGTTCATCGTTTCAAGAATGGAACGAGCTGTATCGACTGTAATTGGTGCATTGCTGAAGCGCATCTTACCAACGACTTGATTGAAGACACCCTCCAAGTCACGAACGTTAGTGTCCACTGCCGCGGCAATTTCGTCGATGACATCATTTGGAATATTAAGGCCTTCTTGGTCTGATTTATTACGCAGAATAGCTACCCTGGTTGGTAAGTCAGGTTTGGTGATGTTTGCTGAATAACCTTGACCAAAACGAGTGACTAACCGCATTTCCAAACCAGGAATTTCTTTTGGTAGTTTATCAGAAGTCAGTACAATCTGGTTGTTTTCACGGGTAATGGCATTGAAGGTATTGAAAAATTCTTCTTGAATCTTCTCTTTACCAGATAGGAACTGGACGTCATCCACCATCAGAAGATCGGTACTACGGTATTCTCGCTTGAAGGCTTCGGTTGCTTTGGGGCCACGGCGTAGGGCTTCTGTAAAGTCATTAATAAAATCTTCAGTTGTAATAAATTTAACTTTGGCATTTGCTTGCCGTGCTAGCACGGCATTACCGATAGCCTGCATTAAATGCGTTTTACCCAAACCAACCCCTCCATAGATAAGCAGTGGATTCCACTGTGTACCTGGATTATCGGCTACAGCCTGGGCCACAGAATAAGCTTCCCTGTTTTCATCTGAAGAGACGAAGGTATCAAAACGGAATTCTGGATTGAGGGTCGCCTTGGTGATAAATGTCGAAGCGTTAGTAGGCAATTCGCCTTCACCTTGCTCCACTGTTTGAGTGATGGGGAAATCAGTCTTTACTGGCTGGGGTTTTGTATAGGTAACCAAAGGTTTTACAAACTGTGGTTGACCATACAGTGTTAAGGTTGCTGTCATCGCGGCCGGAACGAATTTTGAATAGTAGAGACTATTACTATTTTGCCATTCTTTAGCGACTTCTTCTTGACTTGTTGTAAGTTGTAAAACAGTTGTGTTATTTTCATCGGCTGAGATAGCAACTGGAGTCAGTGAATCTACATAGGTAGAAAAAGCAAACTCCCCTATTACATCGTCGTGTAATAGGTCCTTAATGGCATTCCAGACTTGAATGGGGTCCATTAACCGTGACCTCCTTATTAAATAGATTAATAGTGGGGTGCAGTTTTCCACAGAAAATTAGGACATCCCACGTGACAAAGACCATTGTAACAGGCGAAAAGAGAGTTTTCCACAGAAGAAAAGGCTGGAAAGGTGAAGCAATCAGCAGATTGTATAACATATTGAGATATTCACATGGTGTGGAAAACCTTATTCAGGTTCCCACAGGGATGTGTGAAAAAAGAAGGCGCTTTTTGTGGATATCTGTGGAAAACTAGTATAAAATTCAGTTATTAAGAGCATGTTGTGTATAAACAAAGGGGTATTTAACAGGCGTTTCCGAAGTTATCCACATATTCACAGGGTTTATACGAAATGGTTTTCCCCCTATGTGGACATTGTGGATAAACTGTGGATTTTGTGGAAAACTAATCTAACGCTCCGTTAGGTTAGTTTTGTTTGTCCACCTAACAGAGCGTTAGGTTTTGGAAAACTAAGTTTTTTATTTAATTTTTGAACCCTTAAAAAAATTTAAAAGGACTGGCATTTATGTGTTTTTTAGGCTATGCTTACTTTTATATGTTTCAGCTTTTTTGATCATATTTAGGCTTGTCAATGTTAGCTGACCATGGTATCATCTAATATGAATTGTGGTTTGGCCTCGCCAACCGCAGGCCAAATCTAACTAAGAATGGGGGGTGTCTTCACATGAAGCGTACATACCAACCTAAGAAGCGTCATCGCGAACGTGTACACGGCTTCCGCAAGCGCATGAGCACTAGCAACGGTCGTAAGGTATTAGCACGTCGCCGCCAAAAGGGCCGCAAGGTTTTGTCAGCCTAATTGGGTTCGACCTTCTATTAGGACTACTGATAACGATCGCGCACGTTGTGGCTTTCCGCTGCAACGTGCGTTTTCTTTTTGCCTTAAGAGTTAATAATGGAGAGAAAATGCGAAAAAGTTATCGAGTAAAAACAGAAAAAGACTTTCAAAAGGTGTTTGATCAGCATAACTCGCATGCTAATAAGATGTTTATTGTCTATACTATGCAAAGGGCTGAACCTAAGCACTTGCGTTTAGGTATATCAATTTCTAAAAAAGTTGGGTTACGTGGTCATGAACGAGTGTGGGTTAAACGGCGTATTAGACAATCAGTGTTAGAACTCATGCCTAAAATGAGATCAGATGTAGACATCTTAGTTATTGCCCGGCCAAGTGCCCATGATCAAGATATGGCGATTATTAAAAAGAATTTGGTCCATGTCTTTTCATTAGCCCACCTGTTTATAGATGATAACGAGCAAGCAGATTAATAATGATGGAGATTGCCAATGAACACGCTTAAAAAATATATGTCGATGCGCTCATTTCCGGTTGCAATTTTAGCCCTGGTGGTAATGATTGCTGCTGGAGTTCTCTACCCTGGTCATGTTAGTGGCTCAGGATTTTGGGGCGGGTTGATTATTGCTAATTTTGCCCGATCAATTTTGGGAGTATCAGCTTGGTTAGGTAATAGTTACGGCTTAGGGATTATTGCTTACACGATTTTAATTCGTCTTTTGATTTTGCCTTTGATGGTTCATCAGACAGAATCAATGATTAAAATGCAAGAAGTTGCCCCTGAATTAAAGAAATTACAAGCTAAGTACCCTACTCGTGATCAAGCGTCAATGTTAGCTATGCAAGAGGAACAGCGTGCACTTTACAAAAAAGCGGGCGTCAATCCTTTTGCAAGTTTTATTCCCTTACTTGTGCAGATGCCTATTCTGATGGCTTTGTATTCGACTATTCAATCTACGAGCGCATTACAGAATGGGACGTTTTTATGGGTTCAATTAGGTGGTCGTGACCCTTACTTTATTTTGCCAGTATTGGCAGCACTGTTTACTTTTGCATCTTCTTATTTGGTGATGCTGGGGCAGCCTGAGCGCAATGGCATGACAACGTCAATGACCTTCCTAATGCCAATCATGATTTTTATTTTTGCCATTAATGTGCCAGCTGTTCTATCCCTGTACTGGGTAGTTTCCAATGCCTTCCAAGTTGTTCAAACCTGGATGTTACAGAACCCTTTTAAAATTCAAGCAAGTCGACAGGCTAAAAAGGAAAAGGAACGTCAGCGTCAGCGGGCAATTCGTAAAGCTAAGCGAACACATAAGCGATAAGTTGATAATAAAAGAATTAAGGCCAGGTCTGTTAAGTGAATGGACTTGGCTTTTTTATTGTGTCTGTTAAAAAGTTGTCTGGCAATGTGTTAAACTTATGAGAAAGACTATTCAAGGAGTAAAGCATGCAAAGATTTCGAAGCATTATGTCATGGGTCTGGCCCATTGTGATTGGGCTGGTTATTGCCTTATTGATTAAGCAGTTTTGGTTTGAACCAACTAAGGTAGAAGGAACTTCCATGGACCCTAATTTAAGTAATGGTGAATTGGTGGTCCAGTTGAAAAATAAACCAATTAAACGTGGTGAGGTTATTGTATTTGATGCCCACGGAGAAGATCCTAATGCAGTAGCTGGACGTAAATACGTTAAGCGGGTAATTGCCTTGCCTGGCGATACGGTTAGTGCTCAGAATGGTGTGCTAAAAGTTAATGGGAAAACCGTTAATCAAGACTATATTAGCGAAAACGAACAGTATGCTACTAATTTTCCTAGCGCAGCTGAGATTGGCAATTGGTCTAGTTTAAGTGAATTAGGGAAAAAGATGAACTGGTCCAGAAATGTGACAGATAAGGTACCTAAAAACCAGTATTTTGTACTTGGTGATCACCGTTCTGTATCTAATGATTCCCGATACTGGGGCTTTGTTGACGGTAATAAGGTAATGGGTGTCGTAAAAGTTCCTTTCTGGGGAAGTACAAGCCAACAGCGAAATATCAATCAAGAATGGAAGCACTTTTTTGACTAACTAGAATGCTGGTTGACGATAAGGTCGCCAGCATTTTTTTCGGAAAGTACATGAATAAATAATTAGGAGAATGCAAGATGAAACAAACATTTGCCATTATTGGCTTAGGCCGCTTTGGTAGTTCTCTACTAACCTCGCTTATAAAGGCTAAGCAGGAAGTGCTCGCCATTGATAATGACCCTCAACAGGTAGAGGATTATATGGATGTTGCAACACACGCGGTAATTGCGGATGCACAAGATGAAGAAGCTTTAGTAGATTTGGATTTGGCAAGTTTTGATCACGTAATAGTTTGCATTGGTCATAACCAGCAAGCTTCTATTTTAACGACCATTTTACTTAAAGATCTTGGTGTGCAAGATGTGATTGCTAAGGCTGAGACAAAGTTACATGCACGGGTGCTCGAAAAGGTTGGTGCTGATCGGGTTGTAAGACCAGAATTGGAAATGGCTGAGCGTTTAGCTGAAAATCTGATGTCCCCCAACTTAATTAGTTATGTTGATTTGGGTGATCAAATGGCGATTGCTGAAATCAAAATTGCAAATTTAAACTTTTCAAATCAGTCGATTTTAAAGTTAAATATTCGGCAAAACTACGGGCTTAATGTTGTTGCAATTAAGTCCCAGGATGAAGTAGTGGTTAATCCAGGTCCTGATACGATTATTCAGATTGGCGATGTACTAACTGTGGTTGGTAAGAAAGATGATGTTCATAAATTTGAATTACTGGTTGAGGTTGCTTAAGACGAAAGGTTGACTATTGTTTTATTTCTTGATAAGGTTTAGGGCATACTTTACTTATGAAGTGATGTATGGAAGGCAAAACAGTATAGCTTGTTACTACAGAAAGCCCTAGTAGCTGAGATAGGGTGTAAAGGCATAGTGGTCGGCACCTTCCTTGGTTAAATAGTTAATGAAGCTGCTTAACGTTATGGTTAAGAAGTAGGGTGGAACCGCGTGAATAAGCGTCCCTATGTCAAGGTTACTTGGCATAGGGACTTTTTTTATGGTTAGTTAGATGGAAGGGAGTTTTCAATGAGTAAACAGGCAGAGTTATCGCGAGGACTAAGTTCGCGCCACGTGCAGATGATTGCGATTGGTGGTGCAATCGGCACCGGCTTATTTCTAGGTTCTGGCGAGGCCATTAAATCGGCCGGACCTGCCCTGATTTTAGCCTATGCTATCACCGGTTTTTTTGCTTATTTGATGATGCGAGCAGTCGGTGAATTATTACTATCCAATACTAAATTGCGGTCATTTATTGATTTTGTCCGCTTGTATCTAGGAGAGCGCTGGGAATTTGCTATTGGATGGGCATATTGGTTGAGTTGGGCTAGTCTGGCAATGGCAGACTTGACAGCAACTGGAATATATTTGCGATTTTGGTTTCCGCAATTGCCACAGTGGGTAACGCCCTTATTGGTCGTCTTGATTTTAGTAGCCCTTAATTTAATCAATGTGCGCTGGTTTGGTGAATTAGAGTCAGGCTTTGCTAGTATTAAGGTTTTTGCAATCATTGCGCTTATTGTAGCCGGATTATGGATGATTGCGACGGGATTCCATACGCATGGTAACCAGGCTTCTTTTAGTAACTTAGTCGCTGATGGCGGCTTTTTTGCAACGGGATGGCAAGGGTTTATCATGTCCTTTCCAATGGTCATTTTTGCATTTACGGGGATTGAAATGGTTGGTTTGACTGCGGGAGAAACCCAAAATCCAAGGCGTGATTTACCAAAGGCGATTAATTCAGTACCTATTCGTATCGGTCTCTTTTATGTTGGCTCTATGATTGTAATCATGTCTATATATCCTTGGAAAGAAATCAATGCTAATCAGTCCCCCTTTGTTCAGATATTTGCAGGCTTAGGGATTCATTTTGCAGCTGATTTAGTAAATTTTGTGGTATTGACCTCAGCCATGTCAGCAGCTAACTCGGCTATTTTTTCTACATCACGAACACTTTTTGTTTTGGCACAAAATAAGCAGGCGCCTAAGTTATTTGCGAAACTATCTAGTGCTAATGTACCAGTTGTTGGTATGTTAGCTTCAGCCTTTATCTTTTTGAGCATCGTGTTATTGAATTACTACTACCCTAGTCAGATTTTCGTCTTGATTACGGGAGTGGCAACAATCAGTTTCATTTTTGTTTGGATTTTAATTATGTTAAGCCATATCAAATATCGGCAGCAAAAGTCTGTTCTTGAACCAGACGCCTTTGCAATGCCTTTCTTTCCGTTCTCAAGTTATGCCACGATTACGTTCTTCTTAGTAATCTTGGTGATTTTGGCGCTTAGTCCAGCCACCCGTCTTTCAGTGTTAGCGACGATCATTTTCTTTGCAGTTATGGTCTTGGGCTATAGCTGGTGGAAAAGACAACAAGGACTTTCAAAATGGTCATGATAACCTATTTGACTAAGCCAAATGCTGTGACAGTGGGATCAAGTTTAAAGCAGAAAGGTTATCTTTTTAGCATTTTGTGACAACTGTATCGATTGTACTAGGCAAAATGCTTTATATTAAACATAAGCAAACCTGATAAACATGGTGAAAACGGCAAAAATTTAGCCAATTCACCATTAAGTTGTCCCTGTGACAGTATATGATAAAAGCGTGGTCCTACTTTCTTGGTAAGACCGTGCTTTTTTATTGCCAAAAAGCTTATTTATGATAAGGAGAACCACTATTAATCATGAATGACCGATAAATTTGCTCAGTTAAGACCAGGCGCATTAATTGATGTGGCAGGGTAAAGCGACCAAAACTAATCGTGGTATCAGCACGTTCCATAACCGCTGGGCTTAAACCTAAAGAGCCACCAATAATAAAATCGAGCGATGAATGACCATTCAAGGTGAGTTTTTCTATTTCGGCCGCTAACTCTTCACTGGATCATTCCTTACCCTGAATGGCTAAGGCGAGCACATAATCGCGGTCCTTAATTTTACTTAGAATTCGCTCCCCTTCTTTAGCCATAACTTGATCCATCTGAGCGGCGGAAAGATTTTCGGGTGCCTTTTCATCCGGGACTTCAATAATTGAAAAGGTACAGAATTTTTGGAGCCGTTTTGCATATTCTGCAATGGCCGCCTTTAAATATTTTTCTTTTAGTTTACCAACGCAAATAATTGTGACTTTCATTACCTTAACCTTTTTTTATACTTTATAACAACATTTTTAGTCTTTTAAGTAATTGTGGATAACTGTAAAAAAAACTATATATACACAGGTTTTACACACGAACATCCACGGGAGACAACTAAGAACAAAGCCTATTATAGCAGAGTTTAGCGTGTTCGCATATGTATGAATAGCTAACTTATGCACAGCTGTTCATTACTCCTGTGGAAAAGTGTTTTAAGGCCCTGTTTATGGGTTTTTTAAGGCTGTGACAGGGAGGGCTCGCCGAGAGAAATTTTCTATTTGTGCACAAGAAAAGGTCGCTTTAATTGTCTAGTTAAACCTAACACATAGAATATGACTGCTTTGTCCGATTATTGTTCGTCTTTTAATATCAAAGTTCCCCTTTCAGAAGGTTTTTATTCATTAAATGACTAAATGGCTGAATGATTAACTAGGGTATTCGTTTAATATGACCTAGGATTTCTTTTAGTTGATTTTCCCCAAGCTAGAATGGCGCTAAAATAGCCTTCTATTCCCAGTTTGCATTAGATAAGCGGTTTTAAACAAGTTATCCACACCGTGGTTTTCCCCTTTAAATCACGGTTTCTTTGGAAAAATAGCGTACTTGTACACAGGTTATCCACAGAATGTGGTAAAAGAAAAATATTTTTCCACTAAATGTGCTTGGTTATGTGCAAAACTTTTGTATAATGGTGAGGAATGTTGGGAGTAATTTAATTATGAATAAAGTGATGGATCGTTTAACCCCACCGCAAATTTTGACGATGGGCTTTCTGTTAATTATTATTGTAGGGGCTTTCTTGTTGACCCTGCCACTTGCACAAAGTCCAGGCCAACACGTAAGTTATTTAGATGCCTTGTTTACTGCGGTATCAGCGACCGCGATTACCGGACTCACAGTGGTTAATACTGCTACTACTTGGTCATTGTTTGGACAAGTGGTTATCTTAGTAATGATAGAAATTGGCGCGTTAGGTTTTATGACCTTTGCGGTACTTTTACTAACCTTGACCAAGCAGCGTTTAGATTTGAAGGCACGTTTATTGGCTCAACAGGCTTTAAATTTGCAGAATTTGAGTGATGTGCGTACTATGCTGACTTACGTCTTTTCGCTATCAGCCATTATTCAGCTGATTGGTATGGTTTTACTAGCGGTAGATTTTGTCCCCCGTTTTGGTTGGGCACAAGGTTTATATTATAGTTTGGCCCATTCAATTTCGGCATTTGGAAATGCAGGATTTACTTTCTTTTCGGCTCCAATGTCTCAATTTAAGGGTGATCCTTATGTCTTGCTGGTGTTGATGTTCTTAATCTCGGCCGGTTCCTTAGGCTTTTTGGTCTGGCGTGATTTATTATCTTGGAAATCACGCCACCGACGGCTAAGTTTGCATACGCGAATGGCATTAGCAACCTCCGGGTGGTTAATAGCAGGTGGCTTTTTTGGCTTTATGTTGACCGAAAAGTTTTTGGCCGGTATGAGCAGTTTAGATGTTTTCCACCGCATAATTGATAATTTATTTTTAGCGATTGTGCCCCGAACGGCTGGGCTTGAAGTTATTCCAATGTCTTCCTTATCAGCGGGCGGGCTAATTATTGTGATGACCCTTATGTTTGTCGGTGGAACGCCAGGATCGACCTCTGGGGGAATTAAAACGACTACCCTAGGTATATTATGGTTGCAATCCATGGCAGCGCTTAGAGGGCAAGAACAGGTGAATTTCGGCGATCGACAGATTAGTCAATCTAATATCATTAAAGCGATGATGTTAGCAGTGATTTCGATTGCCTTTGTCCTGTTTGTGTCATTGATATTAAGCATTACGGAAACTGTTCCTAAAGGGTATGGTTTAGAATATATAACCTTTGAAGTAATCTCTGCTTTTTCTACTACCGGTTTCTCACTAGGTCTTACTCCCCATCTATCTGCAGTTGGGAAAGTCATCATTATGTTGGTGATGTTTATTGGCCGAGTCGGCTTGTATACAGTCATGTTTTCAGTCTTAAATATTCGTGACCGTCCAACTCATTACCGCTATCCTACAGAAGAAATTATTATTGGATAAGGTTAACAAAAGCCCTTAGCAACATTTGTTGCTAAGGGTTTTTTTGGTGGGTAAAAAAGATTTCACAAAGTCGGAATAAAGTTGTTCGTGTTACACCTGTTGATTTGGCGCACCTTTAACAAGGCTTGAAAATTAGTGTGAAAAAATGAGCAAAAGCAAAAGGAAGTATCCTTTTTTGATTGTGATAAAAGTTCAAACGCTAAAGGTAAGGATTTGTAGCGGATGTTACATGACTTAACCATATAAAAAAAGACAGTCTAACTCGTAAGGTATATGCGATCAGGTGACTGTCTTAGATAGGATTTGCCTGATACAGATGATTGTCTTTTAATCCAGATTATCCATGGCTTGGTTGAGTAATTGATCAACTAGTTGATTACCCCTACTGGTTGCGTGGCCCTTTACCCAAATAAAGCTGACCTTTTCTTGTAAGGATTGCATGAGTTCAAAAACCGTCTGCCAGCCCGCCAGGTTAGCAATCGGGCCGCTTGCCTTTTGCCAACCATTGGCCTGCCAACTGTACATCCAATCCGTTACAGTGTCTAAAACGTATTTAGAGTCACTGACAATGGTTACGGGCTGGGACAAATCCTGGGCGACGTTCAAGGCCATGATAAGGGCTGCTAGCTCCATGTCATTGTTTGTGCGACCGTGGTATGCCTTTTTTGCTGTGTAGGTTGGCGTTTGCATATCAGTTCCTTTAAACAATGCGATGGCCCAAGCAGCCAGATCAGAAGCTTGAACGTGGCTGCCTCGGTGATTACCGGTATTGCGACTACCACCATCTGTGAATAGGTAGTAGTGGTCTCTTAATGGTTGAATATGGCCATTATAGATGGTTTCATAGTGGTGAGCTTGGTTAGTGCCAGCACCGGTTTGTTCTGCAAACCATTTTTCGGCTGCAGCTTGGCTAGTAAAGCCTTTGTATTTAGGCGCAGGTTTTGTTTGGGTGAATTTTTGAACCTGTGACCAGGGTTTGGTGTAAACACCTTCGTATTGGTTACCTACAATGGCATAAGTTTTCATGGTGTTAACTCCTTCAATAAAAAAGAGAGGAAGACCTCTCAAGTTAATTATTTTGTTTTGTGGACCAATTTAGGGAAGATATGTTGGTCTGCCTGAGATATGATATACCCCTGACAGAGAAAAGAAAAGATGGTACCAATGTTAATGGCTACCAGTTTGCCACTTATTAGCCAAACGGTTAAAGATATTAAAATAGGGATGGCAAAGTTTAACGTTTGAGCGATGACGACATTTCCATGAAAATACTTGAAACGCATAACATTTGTCCAGTCATCTAAGGGGTGGAGAACAACGGCCAGGCGCTGCGTGATTGAGATACCAGTGGCAATCATGCTAATTCCAATGAAATCGAGCAGCAGCCGCACAAAGTAGGGGATATGTTCAGTTACCCCTAAGTGAATAAAAATGCGGGTGGTAAAGCCAACTAAGACACTAAAAAGGAAAACAAAAATCATATTTTTAATAAAGCGGCTCATTTGTACCTTACCAACCATTAAGATTACGAGGATAGCCGCCCCAAAGCCAAAGCTAAATAAAAAGAGATCAATCGGTAAGTGAGTAGCTGCCGATAGGTTAGCGGCGGCAGCCGTCCAAGGAGCGGAGCCTAGGTTAGTTGCGACTGTAAGTCCATTTCCAGTCGCATTAATACATAAACCGGCAATGAAATAGAATAACATTTCCAAGTGGGTCAGTGTACGCTGGCCATCGTGTTCGTTGATCATCAGATTACTGACCCTCCTCTTAGACTAATATGTTTTAATCCAACTAATCTAATTTTAACAGTAAGTATAATGAAATCATAGGTGATTATCATCGGGGGCGTCTTGTTTTAAGCTTTCTCTATTAAGTCCTTGGCATAATGAGAAACTACATGCATTAAAGTAGCGGGTAGTTGTGGTAATGGGGGGTACTATGCAAACAAAATATACTAAATGGCTAATTCAGTCAATTTCATATTTGGGCCTAATTTTCACCGGGTGGCTTGTATATGATCTATATAGTAAAGGAATTTTCACTGACGGAGACGCTTTGATAAGATTAGTGAAAGGATATGGTGTTTGGGCACCCACTATTTTTGTTATCATTCAAATTGTACAAGTTGTTATTCCTATCATTCCGGGGGGAATCACGTTACCGGCAGGTGCTTATATCTTTGGCCCTTTATGGGGCTTTGTTTACAATTATCTAGGGATTGTTATCGGATCACTGATCTTATTTGGCCTAGGCAGACGTTATGGGCGTAGAATTGTTGATGCTTTTGTATCAGAAAAGACGATTAATAAATACATTAGGCGATTAGATGGTAAGGGCTGGCGAACAACATTTGCCTTGCTGATCTTAATGCCTCTTGCCCCTGATGATGCACTGGTTTTGCTAACGAGTTTAAGTGATATGTCTTGGCGAGAATTTACCTGGATTATCATTCTATGTAAACCAGCGACGGTCTTTGCTTATAGTATGGCAGTCATGTATGGTGCTGACTGGGTTATGAGAATGCTTAGTTGAAATGTTTTACATGAAACAAAAAGGTTCGTACCCAATGGGTGCGAACCTTTTTCGTTAGCTATGATAGTAGACAAGCCAAAGGATAATTGCTAGCAAGGTGATAATAATGCCCTGGTAGATTTTGTCCCGGGTAAACCAAGGCTGGAGCTTAGTTCTGGACAAACTAACTGCTTGGTTAAGTTCGGATGTTTTTGGTTGATGATCGATCATTTGGATAAACGTCTGCTGTGCCGACTGACCAAGCGGATGCTCACTTTTAAAATAGCGACCATCTTTGTTTAAAAAGAAGCCATCGACGTCATCTTGGGCATAAAGCTCAATGATGGTTAAAAGTTCCTGCTTAAGCTTTGCATCAAGGATGGGGGCTGCTAATTCAACGCGATTATCCATGTTGCGGGTCATTAAATCGGCTGAGGAAATCCATAGGCTAGGTTCTTCATCTGTGAAGAAGGCATAAATACGACTGTGTTCCAGAAGTTCGCCAACGATACTTGAAACAACGATATCTTCTTTATCACCACACACGCCTAGTTTCAGACAACAAGCACCACGATCAACTAAACGGAAGGGCACGCCTAGTTTAGCTGCAGCGTAAATGGCATCAATGACTTCTTTATCAGTAATGGCATTCGTTTTTAAAAAGATACGCCCTTGGCCAGTAGCTAAGAATCGGTCTGTAACATGTTGGATATTTTGAATGACCATATCCTCAATCCGGTGTGGTGAGGCAGTAACAACTTCATAGGTAGGGGGTTGGGCATCTGGTGTTTCAAGATAATGGAAAAAGGCTTCCAGATCGTTTACATACTCGGAACGACTAGAAAATAGATTAAGATCCACAAACTGTTGGGCACTTTGCTCATTATAATTACCGGTTCCAATATGGACGAAACCTTTGGTAGCGGCTCCAGCTTTTTTGAGGATTAGGCAGGTCTTGCTATGGACCTTCATATGTTCCTTGCCGAAGTAGACTGTGCAGCCAGCATCCTCAAGTTCATCGACCAGTTCTAAATTATGTTCTTCATCAAAACGGGCCCGTAGTTCAATCAATACAGAGACCTTGATACCACGTTTAGCTGCTTTTTTAAGGAGCGCAATGACTTGTGATTGTTCGGCAACCCGGTAGATTGTCTGTTTAATGGCAATGACTTCGGGGTCGTTGATTGCCTCTTCTAAGAAATGGAGAAACTGACTGAAGGCATCATAGGGATATTGTAAAAGTAAATCTTGTTTTTCTAAGTAAGATAGCATGGAGGCATCCTTTGGCCAGGTGCGACCCACAAAGGGGGGATAGAGCAAGTGGGGATGCTTTTTGCCAAACTTTTTACAGAGTTGGAAAAGGAAAGTTAGGTCCAGTGGACCAGGAATGGGGTCATAGCCAGTTCTTGGGAGTTGAATTTTGGTGATAAGCGCTTCTAAAAAGGCGGCGTCTGGTTCATTGTTAGCTACATCAACTTCTAACCGGGTAGCGTGGCCTTTTTCGCGAGCAATTAAGTATTGTTCCATCTTGGCGACAGTACCAGCAGTCTCATCCTTTTCAACATCCATATCAATATCTTTATCACGAGTGATTCGAAAAACAAAGGCGTTGCGAATGCTAGCGTTTGGGAAAAGGACTGCTAGCTCATGGACCATTAAGTCTTCTAATAACAAGTAAGTTTTTTTGTGTTGGTCGGCTGGAACTTTGACCAGTCGTTTTAATTTGGCAGGGACTGGTATCAGGTAGTTACGTGTCTGACCCTGTTGATGAATGGTAACACCGATCGTCATGGAGCCATCTTTGAATTTTGGAAAAGGATGTTCTGGGTTAAAGGGGATTACGGTAATAAAGGGCGTAACCCGTTGCGTAAAGTAGGTAGCTAAAGTCATACGCTGCCTTTGGGTTAATTGATTATAATGGGTTAAGGTAAAGACATGTTGGTCACTTAGAATTTCTAATAAGTGGCTGAGACTGTCATATTGAAGACTAATATTTTTTAAATTCCGGTCATGAATAGCAGCCAATAAAGCTTGGGGTGTTAGGCCAGATTTTGGATCACGCCCATTTTGACCTAGGGTAATCAGACTTTGGATACTAGGGACCCGTACATTAAAAAATTCATCTAAATTATTGGCTGCGATTGCAATAAATTTTAGGCGTTCTAACAAAGGTACAGTAGGGTCCGTTGATAGACTAATGACCCGCCGGTTGAATAAAAGCCAACTTAGGTCACGATTATAAAAATGTTCTTCTGCTCTTTGCATCATAATTTAATCCTCATGCATAAATGTTTGATAGTCGTAGTGTACTTGCTTTAGATAGTTGCGTGAAAAAGTTATGAAAGCTTCTGGTAACCAACCTTTAGCACCTAAAAAGCCGACAATCATAGGTGAATTAGGAGATTGACTGTGAGCACGGGCCATTAAGGTGATGCAGACCAGGACATAGTCTTTATAGGCTGACCAATCTAATTTATCAAGATTGATGGATCCTTTCATATCTTTGAATTGACGTACGTAAAAGCTTCCGTAATCTGTATCAAGGTAGCCTAGGAAGGGGTCAGAGGCACTTTGCAAAATTAGTTGACTGTCAACGATATTTTGTCCCTGGGTATGATGGTGGCTTTTGTAGATCTCGGCTCCTTGGTAAATTGGTAAAGCCTGTTTAATTTGAAGAACAAGATAGTTGTTATCAGCGTCTTCTAATAACATCAAATAGCATAGAGTGCCAACACTGCCTACACCTACTGTGTGTCGAACAATATCGACGATGTGAAAATCTTCTAAAAAAAGTTGAGCATCACACCGGGTATGGGCCCGGTACGTTAAATAGCCAGCGACTAATTGCTGGTAGTCTGTATGTGAAATGTGGGTCGTAATAGGGGCGTTTTCCTTGAATTGGCGCCGACCAGCATTGTTAATTTCGGTATATTTTTTTACAGCAAAATTTGAGTCACTGCGCAGGGCCTTTTTGATGCTTTTTCGAATGAGTTTGTCAAAGGACGTTTCAAAGTGGTCGGGGGTTCCGTCTAATTGCCCGAAAATTTGAATGATATTTTCCAGGGTGCTGGGTAAGGTGAATTTAACCAGAGGAGATAGGGCGTTCATGTGACTGAGCGAATTGGCGTAGGTATCGATTGCATTTGCTAGAAAATGGTCGACGTCCTTTTTATCGAAGGCGTGCTGTTCGGCCACTAAGAGGCAACTAACCAAAAACCGACGCAAGTCAGTTTCCCAATGACCAATCCGTGCTTCATCAAAGTCGTTCATATCAAAGAGTAATTGTCCTTCAGGAGAACCGTAAAAACCAAAATTTCCTAGATGGGCATCTCCGTCTAGTAGAACTTTGACCCCACTCGTCTTAAGCTTAGCAAGATCATGGTTCATTAAATCGACGGTTCCACGAAAAAAGGCAAAGGCTGATTCAGACATGCGTTGGCGCTTGATGGTTAATAGTTCTGGAACTAATAGCGAGTTACGGATGTTTAAAATGGGCTCAACTGGACGCTTGATAGGTTCAAAATAAGCGATATCATCATGCTTAATGTGTTTAGCTAATTTTTGGCCAGCAGAAACGAGTTTATCAGTTGGTTCAGCGACGTCGGTTCGTTGAAAATTATAAGGTGAATTTGGTTTACGCATACGAACTCCTAGTTCTGATTAAGGTATTTCTTCCTTCATTGTACTATAAGTTAATTTGTTTATGTTTCATGTGAAACTGAGTTTTGCCATGATATAAATAAAAAGCCTGAAAGCTGGAGAGCTTTCAGGCTTTTTAGAATGGAAAAATATACTAATTTAAAAGTAAGATAAGTAGTTTTTGGTGATACATTATTCCCATTCAACGGTTGCTGGTGGCTTAGCGGTAATATCGTAGACGACGCGATTAATATGATCAACTTCATTGACAATTCGGCGGGAAATCTCTTCAAGTACATCCCAAGGTAACTTGGCAAAGTCAGCTGTCATGCCATCAACAGAGGTAATGGCCCGCACGGCAATTGTATAATCATAGGTCCGCAAATCACCCATGACACCGACGGAACGCACACCAGTTAGAACAGTAAAGTATTGCCAGACATTGTCTTCAAGGTTGTGTTTAGCAATCTCATCGCGTAGGATGGCATCAGATTCGCGAACAATCTCTAACTTCTCTTCCGTAATATCACCTAGAACCCGGATACCAAGACCAGGCCCAGGGAAAGGTTGTCGCCAAACTAAGTGATGGGGGATGCCAAGCTTTTCGCCAAGCTCACGCACTTCATCCTTGAAGAGTGTGTTTAAGGGCTCAATTAGTTGAAATTGCATATCCTCAGGTAGGCCCCCAACATTATGATGGGATTTAATTGTTTGGGCAGTATCTGTTCCTGATTCAATGACATCGGTGTAAAGTGTGCCCTGAGCGAGATAGTCGATACCGTTTAACTTGGTTGCCTCTTCGTTAAAGACTTGAATAAATTCATTACCAATAATTTTACGCTTTTGTTCAGGGTCAGTAACGCCAGCTAATTTATCTAGGAAACGTTTTTGAGCATCGACTTTGATGATATGTAGGCCGAATTTACCACCTAGGGAATCCATGACTTCCTGGGCTTCATTTTTACGTAATAAACCGTGATCTACAAAGATGCAAGTTAGCTGATCGCCAATTGCTTTTTGTAAGAGAACTCCAACAACAGATGAATCTACGCCACCTGATAGGCCAAGTAATACCTTTTTATCACCTACTTGTTGGCGAATTTCATCAATCTGTTCATCGATGAAGTCATCCATGGACCAATCATGTTTTACTTGTGCAGCCCGGTCAACGAAATTCTTTAGAATTTGCATACCGTATTCACTATGCTGGACTTCTGGATGGAATTGAACGCCGTAGAAATTCCGTTGCCGATCTTCCATTGCTGCAAATGGGGTGTGGGCTGAGGTTGCCGAAACAGTGAAACCATCTGGAATGCTTTCAATAGAGTCGCCGTGTGACATCAAGACAACTTGTTGTTTAGGAGTGTCAGCAAATAAGAGTGTGTTAGGATCTTCGATGGTGATTTCAGTTTCACCATATTCAGCAGCGTGTTCGGCTGCGACCACCTTGCCCCCGGGGAGCATGTGGGCCATTAGTTGCATACCATAGCAAACACCAAGGATGGGAATACCCAGCTTGAATATATCAGGATCAATGGTGAAAGCATCTTCTTCATAGACTGAATTAGGACCACCTGAGAAAATAATGCCCTGGGGGTTTAATTCCTTAATCTCTGCAGCCGTCAATTTGTGTGATTTAAGCTCAGAATAAACGCCTAGCTCGCGAATACGACGTGAAATTAATTGGTTATACTGGGAACCAAAGTCTAGAACAAGAATACTATCGTGTTTTTTTGTGTTCGCCATGGGGGCCTCCTTTTAAATGATTGTCTTTATTATACGGAACTTGCCGGGCTTTTCCAATAAAAAGATATTAGACACGGCTGGTGTCAGGAGGAGGCTTTAGGTGAATGTTAAGGCAGCGTGTTAGAATGAAACTAATTATATTTTTGAAAAGGATGTTTGTAGAACGAATGACAAAAAACGTAAGAACAAAACCTAGTGGTCACAACCAAGGTAAATATTCAAAAAGAACAGCCAGGGTTAAACCAGATGATGAATTGCTGATTACCATTAAGCGACTTGGTATTAATGGTGAAGGCATTGGTTATTATAAAAGAAAGATAACCTTTATCCCTGGAGCACTTCCTGGTGAGGTGGTTGAGGTCAGGGTAAAAAAAGTGGCTGACCATTATATCGAGGCCAACCTTCTAAAAATTAAAAAGGCTTCACCCGAGCGGGTAACCCCAGAAGATGATCAATCTGTTGGTGGGGCAGAGTTAGCGCACTTAGCTTACCCAGCTCAATTAGTTTTTAAACAAGATGTTATTCGACAGGCCTTAGAAAAATACCGGCCAGCGGGTTATCGAGATTATGTATTGAAGCCAACCTTGGGGATGGATGAGCCACGGGCTTACCGTAATAAGGCTCAGTTTCCAATCCGTAAGGTTAATGGTAAGTTAGCGGTGGGTATGTATCGACGACAGTCACATCACTTAGTAGATCTACCAAAAATCTCTACGCAACACCCAGCCACCTTGCATGTAGTACGGACAGTGAGGGACATTATTGCACAGTTAGGGATTCCTGTATTTGACGAAAAGACACATCAGGGTGATATTAAAACGTTGATTGCACGGGTATCCGAATCTACAGGGGATGTGCAGTTAACTTTGGTAACGAATAGTCATCAGTTGCCACAAGAAAGAACCTTATTTAAGGCTATTCATGAACGATTACCTGAGGTGGTATCTATTCATCAAAATATCAATCCAGGGACGGGATCGCTTATTTGGGGCGATGATACACGCCTTTTGTGGGGTGCGGAGTACATTACCGAGGAAATTAATGGTAAACACTTTAAACTTTCTCCCCGAGCATTCTTCCAACTAAATCCCAAGCAGACAGAACGTTTATATCAAGAGGCATTGGTGGCGTTAGATTTAACCCATGCGGATAACTTAATTGATGCCTATTCGGGTGTTGGTACCTTGGGACTTTCGGTTGCTGGCCAAGCTGGCGAAGTACGCGGAATGGATACGATACCGGAAGCGATTGATGACGCAATTGAGAATGCTCAGGCGAATGGCATTACCAATGCGCACTATTACGTGGGACAGGCTGAGCAGTTGATTCCCGCTTGGCAGGCAGAAGGCTGGCAAGCTGATGCATTAATTGTTGATCCGCCTAGAACGGGTCTGGATACTAGTTTACGTAAGCTAATCGTCAAGACGCGGCCAGCAAAGTTTGTCTACATTTCATGTAATGCATCAACTTTAGCACGCGATTTAGTTGATTTAGCTAAGGTTTATCGAGTTGATTATATTCAGTCCATTGATATGTTTCCGCAGACAGCACGTTGGGAAGGCATTGTAAAATTCACCTTAAAATAAGGGTGAAGGTTGCTAGACAGGAGGTTGTGGATGGCTAAAGTGACAAATGATGATATTTTTTTAGCAGCGCAAGCCGTACTAGTAGACAAGGGCTATGAGAAGGCACGTTTAGCTGATGTGGCTCGTAAGTTGGGCCTTACGTCGGCTGCCCTATACAAGCATTTTAAGGATAAAGATGCCTTGTTTAGCCAGGCACAGCAGGCCTGGCTAAACAAGATTGATGAGCCAATTTTGGCATTGGCACAGCGAGCTCCGGAAGAAGAAAGGCAGTCAGCCTTACATGATTGGTTATGGCAGTTGGCGAGTCAGCGCAAGCAGGCATTTTTAGCAGCTCCGGCCATTACTGCTTTTTATTGTACTCAGTTAAAAAACAGTGGGGTATTGTTAGATGCAAGGATGGAGGAGTTTGCGGCTAGTGTTGAAACCATCATGGCTTGGAAGACCTTCCGTCATCGACGCGGATTAACCATTATGCAAACGTTCACTTATTATTACCATCCTTTTTTTGTAAATACTTGGATGGACAACCTTTATAAGACAATGTTTGAATCTGCCTGGTTAGAAATACAGCCGCTTATCATGCAAGCAGATGAAGCTTAATAAAAATAAAACCAAGACCCCAGTACTGGGGTCTTGGTTTTATTTTTTCAACAAACGCATGGCATTTAAAACGGCAATTAATGTGATGCCGACATCAGCAAAAACAGCTTCCCACATATTGGCTAAGCCTAAAGCGCCCAGTAGTAATACAACACCCTTAACGATGAGGGCTAAACTAATATTCTCTATGACGATACGGCGTGTTTTTTGTGCGGTCAGCATAACCGGTGCTAAGTGATGCAATTGATCATCAGTAATAATCATATCAGCGGCTTCTAAAGCTGCATCAGAACCTAGTGCCCCCATGGCGATACCAACATCAGCAGTTAATAACACGGGTGCATCATTGATGCCGTCACCAATGAAGCCAATCTGTTCCTGAGGCTTGGCTTGCTCTTGCAAGTGTCTAATATAGGCTGCTTTATCGGCCGGCAAGAGCTTACTTTCTACTTGGTCTAGTTTCAGTTGATCACCAATTGCCTTTGCCGTTTTTTCATTATCGCCAGTCAATAAGATAGTTCGGTCAATACCAGTTTTTCTTAAGGCTTGTACAGACGCTTTAGCATCTGTTTTTAGTGTATCAGCAACAATAATTTGGCCCGCATAATGTTGGTCGATGATGACAAAAACATGGGTGCCTGTCCTTAATTTAGGGAGGTTAGCGGGATGCTTTAACTTTGTAAGAACTGATTGGTTACCTATCTGTACTGTATGTTCATCCACGACAGCGGTAAGGCCAACCCCGGCTAATTCAGTGACTGAACGAGCCTGGTAAGGGTTGTGGGTTCCTTTATCTGCTGCAACAATTGATTGGGCAATGGGATGGGTAGAATATCTTTCACAAGCGGCGGCAATAGCTAACACCGTTTGGGCAGTAAAGTTGGGGCCGGGATTAACAGCCGTCACTTTAAAGGTTCCCTTGGTTAAGGTACCGGTTTTATCAAAGGCCATTGTTTTAACCTGATTTAAGGCGTCTAGATAATTTCCGCCCTTAATAATAATCTTGTGCCTGGCAGCAGCAGTTAAACCAGCGACATAAGCAAGGGGCACGGATAATACTAAGGCACAAGGGCAGGAAATGACTAAGAAGACTAGTGATCGCTCAAACCAAGTTGACCAATCGCCACCAAGGAAGATGGGTGGTATCAAGGCTAGCAAAAGCGCAATACTAGCAATGATTGGTGTGTAATAGGCAGCAAATTTACTAATAAATTTTTCAGTAGGGGCTTTTTGTTGAGCGCTGTCCGTCATTAATTTGAGAATTTGAGTCATGGTTGAATTTTCAAAGGTTTTTGATGTCCGCACGGTGAGTAGACCTTGGCCATTAAGGGAACCACTTAAAATATGGTCACCGGTTTGAACTGATTCGGGTAAAGATTCTCCCGTTAGTGCAGCTTTGTTTAGAGTAGATTCGCCACTAATAACGGTACCGTCCAGGGGAATTTTTTCTCCTGGCAAAATTTGGATAACACTACCAATTGCCACTTCTTCAGGTGTGACGTCTTGTTGGTTACCATCTTTCAACCAATGAACTAACACTGGTTGTTCTGACAAGAGTTGATTAATTGAACGTTTTGAGTGGTCCGTGGCAATATCTTCTATGACCTCACCAATTGAGAAGAAAACCATAACGGCAATGGCTTCTGGGTATTCGCCCAAGATGATAGCGCCAAGGGTGGCTAAGGTCATAAGGAAGTTTTCGTCAAAAAGTTTACCTTGCGTTAAATGGCGAAAGGCTGAAATAAGGACCTTACCTCCGGCTATCAGGTAAGCACATAAGAAAAGGAAAGTTTGCAAGGGAGAATTTGATAATTGCCATGCCAGTAGGCCCAGTGTGATGCTAAGGACAATGGCCAGACAAGTTGATTTTTGTTCGCTAGATAAACTAGTCAATTTAGATTTAAGCTTCATGTTTATAGCCCTCAATTAATATATGAACGTTTCTTCATGTGTAAATAGTATCATATGTGTTTATTAGGGACAAGGGTGGCTTTACATTTATGCTAAAATAAAGAAAAGCTAGTGTAGAAGAGGGGCTCGTATGGGTGAAAAAGTATCCTTATTGAAAGAAGCAGACTTAGCAGGGGCGCGTGATATATTTAAACTATTTAGTAATGGCACACGTTTACAGATATTGTATATCTTAGAACAAGAAGCGCTGAATGTGAGTCAGATTGTAGAGCGGCTAAACATGGAGCAGTCGGCGGTATCACATCAGCTAGCTTTACTGCGAGCAGGCCATTTAATTTCGACTCACCGTGAGGGAAAGGCAGTTTACTACCAATTGAATGATCCCCATGTGTTGGATATTCTTAATGAGGCCTTGGAGCATGCCGTACATGTGGCTAAAGATCGGGAAACAAATTAAAAAGCGGTTGGTATTTTAATACCAACCGCTTTTTGTTTCATGTGGAACATTTAGAATTTAAAGGCATTCAGGAATTTTTTGATTCGTTCATTAGGATGTTCAAAAAAGTCGTTGGGGCTACCATCGAAATCAATTCGCCCATCTTCTAAAAAGAGAATACGATCAGCTGCATAGCGGGCGAAGTCCATATTATGCGTAACTATAATCATAGATTCATTTTGTTCAGCCATTTTTTTGAGGATGCGAAGAATCTGGGCTTCGGTCTCAGGATCGAGTGCAGAGGTTGGCTCATCAAGTAGTAGGTAAGAAGGGTGCATGGCCAACGCACGTGCAATAGCAGCTCGTTGGGTTTGGCCTCCTGAAAGTTGATAGGGATAACGGTCGGCAGTTTCCCCGATTCCAACTGCCTCAAGTAAGTGGTGAGCTTCAGTAATCGCAACGTCTTTTTTTTGCTTTAAGACATGAATTGGTGCCTCGATCACATTGCCCAAAATGGTCAGTTGATTAAACATACCGGGTTGTTGGAAGACCATACCTGTTTTGCGTCGTACCCAAAGGGTCGTCGCGGTATCGATGTGTTCAGCAAAGTTAATGGTTCGTTCATCAATGGTGTAAAGGCCGGTTTGGGGACGTTCCAGTAAATTTAATGACCGTAAGAGGGTGGATTTTCCTGAACCGGAAGGACCAACAATAACGGTTGTCTCCTTTGGATTAAAGGTTACGTTAATATCCTTTAAAGCTTGGTGTTCACTGTAGGTTTTGTTAACATTTTCAAGTTTTAGCATAATTGGAACCTCACTTATTTAATAAAGCGGTCGGCCCAGCGTTGAATATAACGTTGGGGGAAGGAAAGAATTGTAACGAAGAGGGCGTAGATAGCCGCTACCAGCAAATACATTTGTAAGGGTTCAAAGTTTGCGGCAGCTAGTTGCTGTGAAAGGTAGAACATTTCGACGATGGTGACCACAGAGGCTAAAGAGGTATCTTTAATTAGTGAAATGAAGGAATTGGCTAGTGTGGGAATTGAAATTCGAGCAGCCTGGGGTACGATAATGAGACCAAAGGTTTGGCTATCAGTCATTCCCAATGCCTGTGCGGCTTCGCGTTGGGTAGCGGGGATGGAACTAATAGCTGCCCGGATTGCTTCGCTAGCATAGGCTCCGGTGTTTAGCGATAGAACCCAGATGGCAGCTGTCCAAGCAGACGGTTGCAACCAGCTAATTCCTAATTTAGGTAGACCATAAAAGGCAACGAATAACTGCACAAGCATGGGGGTTGACCGAAAAATCCAGACGTAAAAAATTAATAAACTTTGAAAAAGACGCCATAAGATCTTCTTGCTACCATCCACTTGAGGGCGGTAAGAACGCATGACGCCAACAAAAGCAGCAATGACCATAGCAATGACAAATGAGATTAGGGCTAAGGGAATAGTGTATTTAATGCCGGCCATAATAAGCTGAGGGGCGTAGGTTGCGATAAAATTCCACATAAAGAATCCTTTCTAAGATAGTTAAATAAAAAAACGCGCAAACCATCCATTGTCTGGGGAGGGTATGTGCGTTTAATACGTTTATTACTAAAAGTAGACCAAAATAGCCTAACGTACTAAACACGTTAGGGAACAGCAAAGTAAATTGACATTCTGCCGACTTTCGGTCATGATAAGCTCTTTTCCTTGTATATTTATTAACAATTATATTTTTTTACCTAGTAAAAGGCAAGGGAAAATAACAATTTAATGATAAAAAATAAGTATTTTAAATTGTTAATAGCTGTGGTAAGCTTAAACCGTATTTTTGGGAGATACAAACAAAACGTAAGTAACCATGGTTTGTTCATGTATCTGGACCATTTTTGGAGGGCTTTGTGTTATGATGACGAACTTACAATTTGCGCACCGATGTTACCCGACGGGGCTGGCTTGTAGTTGTTAGCCTGAGATTAGCGGTTAAGGAGTAGCAGAGCGTTAAGTTAAAAAAGATTAATGGAGTGTGATAGTGAATATGAACAAGTGGATGAAAGGCGCACTAGGTGTTGTTGCAGCGGGTGCCATTATTGGTGTGGGAATCAGTTTGTTTAATCATCAGACGGATGGTGAAAAAACAAAAGGATCAGGCTATGTTAAAGAACTTAAGACGCCTGGTAAATTAACAATTGGTTTAGAAGGTAATTATGCCCCCTTTTCGTATAAGAATAAGCAGGGGAAATTAGTTGGTTATGACGTTGACGTAGCCAAGGCGGTGGCCAAAGAATTAAAGTTAAAGCCGGTTTTTGTTGAGACAAAATTTGATTCCTTAGTGGCTGGTTTAGATGCTAACAAGTATGATGTGGTGTTTAATGATATGGGTGAAACCCCAGAACGTCGTGAGCACTATACTTTTGGTAGCCAATATCTCTACTCGCAATCAGTTATGATTGTTCGAAAGGATTCAACGATTAAAACCATTAAGGATATTAATGGTAAGCGGGCAGCTCAAACAACATCTTCTAATTATGGTAAGGCGGCACAAAAGGCAGGAGCTAAAATTGTTGGTACACCTGGCTTTGCTGAAGGTTTAGATTTGATTAGCGCTGGTAAAGCTGACGTGATGTTGAATGCTGATGATGCTTGGAGTATCTTTGTAAAGAAGCATCCTAAGACTAATCTCAAGGCGATTCCAACTAAGGATGTTGATGCTACGGGAGCGGCACCTATGTTGAACAAACAAGATAAAGCCTTAGCAAAAGCAATTTCTAAGGCTGAACAAAAATTAGCAGAACAAGGAACCCTTCGTAAATTATCTGAACAATACTTTGGTAAAGATTTGACGACTAAGCTTGAAAATTAAATTCTTCTGTAAAAGAGCAAGGCAGCTGATGTCCTTGCTCTTTTTTACTGCTATGATAGATCTTTAGTACGATAGATAACGTGAGAGGTGAATAATGACAGTAAAAAGTTTGTTGAAGTTTGTTGAAATACAATCTCTGGTTGCAAGTTTGCTTCCATTAATTTTGGCTAATTTATATAGCCTGAACAGTTACCATCAGTTTAATTGGCTACTGGCATTGGCCTTTGCAACTGTCGCCTTTGCTTTACAAATGGGGGTGAATGTTTGGAATAATTTACAAGACTTTAAGCATGCCCAAAGTGATGATTGGAAAAACGGGGTTAATAACATTATCGGATCCGCGGGGATTACAGAAGGGCAAGCTTATCTTGTTTTGTTTATCTTGGTATTTTTTGCTGGTAGTGTAGGGCTTTGGTTAGTTAGTCAAACAGGTTGGCCCTTACTCATCATGGGGGTAATTGGCTTTGTAGTTGCCTATTGGTATGCTGGGACGCCTTGGCCCTTATCACGAACGCCCTTTGGTGAACTAGCATCGGGACTAACCATGGGTTATCTAATCTTCTTAGCTGGGGTTTATGTTAATGTTGCGCCTTCTTTTAGCCTATCCATGGCTTTAAAGGCAATGTTGGCTTCAGCTGTGGCTTGGTTTGCCATTGCCGATATTATGTTGGCCAATAACATTGGCGATTATGAAGAAGATTTAGCAGAAGGTCGACACACCTTACCTAGCTATTTGGGAAAGGCAAGGGCAGTGAAATTATTTGGTTGGATTTATGTTATGGGGTATGGATTGTTGATTATTGCGGTCTTACTGCGGGTGCTCCCATGGCCGGCATTAATTGCTCTACTATCTATACCAATTGTATATAAAAACACAGGACGCTTCCAGGCGGATCCGGCCAAGGGACACAATTTTATTCAAGCAATCCGTAATGCACTTGTTATTTCAATTTTCCTAGCGCTAGGGCTGGGATTGGCATTGTGTTTATAAATTTTAATAGGTAGGTAGCCAAGTTCATGATGAACTTGGCTATTTTTTTGTTTTTAGCATAGGAAAGAGGGAGCAAAAGGAATATCTACATGTGGGAAAAGCCTGTGGAAAACTTGTGAATAACTTGTTCGCATAACAGTTGTAACTAGTTAAGTTAAACCTAATCAATAAGTGAAAAGTTTCACTTGGCTTTGCAGAGCCTTTTTAGAGCCCTGTCTATGCTATAATGACTGTATTGAGAAACTTGGAGGAAGTACATGCAACAGTTAAAAGGGTCACGAATCTTTTTTTGGACGATTGAACTGCTAGCGGCAGCAGCATTAGTGTGGGTATTATCGCAACTAGCTTTTATCATGAATCCAATTGGACAATTTATTGGAGCGGTTTTTGTACCATTACTGGTATCTGGTTTTTTATATTATTTGATGAATCCATTGGTTGAACTTTTACAAAAAATCCATATGGGTAATCGTTATCTTCCCCGGGGCGTTGGTATTGCAATTGTAATGATATTTTTCGTATCGATTATTGCAGTAGGCTTACTAACCCTGCTCCCTAATTTAGCGAATCAGTTAGCTAAAATTATGGCTAGTACGCCACAGTTTGTGCAGGATGCGCAGGAGTGGTTACGACAGCTTAGCCGGTCACGCTGGGTGCAAGAATACGGTAGTCAAATCGATTTTAATAAATTACAACAGCAGATTGAAAAGTATGGCGGTTCGATGGTGATGAATACAGCGACCGGATTTGGCTCGGTAGTTGGTACGTTAACGTCGGTAACCATGTCAGCAATTACGATTCCGATTATGACCATCTATATGTTGTCAGATGGGAATAAGCTGTCTCCCTTCTTACAACGCTTATTTTCGGATAAGAATCAGGATAATATTGCAGGCTTACTTAGTAGTTTGAATAAAACCTTGTCCCAGTATATTAGTGGCCAGGCAATTGAGATGATCTTTGTGGGGGTTTGTACGACGATTGGCTATACGTTGATTGGGCAAAACTATGCTCTCTTATTAGGATTCGTGGCTGGCCTGACGAATTTAATTCCTTATGTTGGGCCATATATTGGCTACATACCAGCTGTCTTTGTTGCCTTTACCCAAAGTCCTTTACAAGCCCTGTGGGTGACGATTGTCGTATTAATTGTTCAGCAGATTGATGGTAATATTTTATATCCTAAGATTATCGGTTCTACTTTAAATATTCATCCGCTAACGATATTGGTTATTTTGTTAGCTGCTGGTAATATTGCTGGGATTGCTGGAATGATTTTAGCCGTTCCTTTTTATGCAGTAGTCCGCACAATTGTGATTTACGCATATCAAATCTGGCAGGTTGAACGCCAAGCACATAAACAAAAATCAATTATGGAATAGATAAAGGTAATCAAAAAGCCCGCAAGTGTTGAAGCTTGCGGGCTTTTTATTTTTACAATCGGCAGCGTTAATTAAATTGACAGTGCCTAATTTTTTTTGAAGAGATTTAAGAAGGTTGCAAAGGCAGCTTTACTTAAGTTGCCTTCTTGGTAGGTTAAGACGTTTCGTGTATATAAGCGTAGTCCGTAGTAGGCAAGCAAGACTAGGGTGATAACTGCAATGGCTAAGGAAAGCCAGGCTTGCAACGGACTAGCATAGTTTAAGGCTAAGCGGGCCGGCATAAGGGATTGACTTTCGAAAGGAAGAAAGGAGAGTACCGTAATTAGACCGTTGTGGGCCTGTCCATTGACCATGAAAGTTAGAGCATAGCTCACCAGGGCTAGGGTCGTAACCGGTGTAACGGCCTGTTGCACCTGGCTTAAATCGTTTACCATGGCTGCCACAATCGCTGTTAATACCATATAAAGGAAAATGGTAATAAGCACCATTAGGAGGGTGAAGATCAAAAAAGTGGGATCAAGATTACTAAATTGATTCTTTGCACGAATTAAGAACTCATTGTTAGGGAAACACATAAAGGCTATGCTACCAAGAATTAGATAAATACTGGCGTGCAGAAGGGCTAACAAACCAATTCCGCCTAATTTTCCGAAGAATTGCACTGCTGGCGAGCTGGCAGCCAATAAAATTTCCATAATGCGGGAAGATTTTTCATTGGCAATTTCGTTAGCAATTAGCCCAACATAGTAGGTTAGGAAGAAAAAGATGACAATAGCTAAAACGGAGGTTAAGGCATAGTTTGCCGATTGATTATCCTTTTTCGCCTGACCTTGATTATTTAAAACTTGAGTGTCAATAGTTACGGGTTCAGTTAGATGAGTTACCTGCTGGGGAGATAAGTGTAAAGCTGTAGCCCGCTGCAAAAAGGTATAATCTTGTAGTAAGGTTCTGAGATGTTGATCATCAAGGTCTTCGGTTTTGGCCCCCTTTATTAGTTGATAACGGCCTTTGTTGGTTGTTAAATAAGCGGCAATTTTTTCCTGGTGTAAGGATTTTTTAGTTGCTGTTAGGTCGTCACTCGATTTGATGTGTAAGTCGAGTTGCTTTTGTTCCTTTAGGTAGTGGCTCAGAGCTGGTTGATTAACAATAGTCATGGTTGGTGTCTTTTGTTGGTTGCCCATATTTAAGATAAAAAATACTGCAGCTACTGCTAGGACTGAAAGGGCGGGCATTAACACAAGGGACCAATAGCCAACGCTTTTTAAGCGCTGGGTGAAGGTATGGTGAATGACCAGCCAAAGTTGCTTCCAAAACATTTAAAGACCTCCTTGGTTATTTGTGCTAGCTTTTTCTCTGAAAATTGCATCTAAGGTTGGTGGCTCCTGGGCAAAGACGGGGATGTAACCTTTGGCAGTAGCCAATTTAAAAATGGTCTCACCAACTTTGGCGTCAGCTAAATGAATTTGTCGGCCAGCGCCACGTGGCACAATGGAGAGTATGCCTGGAATTTTGGCTAAGCTGGCGGTTTCGATAGGAGCTTCCAGATAAAGTTCCGTGCGACCAAATTGGGCACGAATATCGGTCGGCCGGCCTTGCAAGACTGTACGGCCGGCTTTAAGCATGGTGATTTGGTCTGATAATTGTTCGACACCGGCCATATCGTGTGAACTAAAAAGAATCATGGAACCTTGGTCTTGTAAACGCTTGATTTCTTGCATCATTAAGGCAGTATTGACGGGATCAAGGCCCGAAAAAGGCTCATCTAGAATCAGGAAGTTTGGTTCGAAGATAATTGTAGAAATGAGTTGAATCTTCTGTGCGTTTCCTTTAGATAAAGTTTGCACTTTATCAGTTACCTTCCCAACTACTGCTAAGCGTTTCATTAATTCGGTTAATTTTCTTTTGGCATCATATTTTGACATGCCATGCAGTTGGGCAAAGTAGAGTACTTGCTGCTCAATAGTCTGTTTTTGATAAAGGCCGCGTTCTTCTGGTAAAAAGCCAATTTGTGTCCGCCTGGTAGTTGAGATTGGAGCTTGATCCCAACTGATAGTACCGGAGCTTGGTTGGATAAAATTTAAAATCATACGGAAGGTCGTGGTCTTTCCAGCACCATTTTGACCAATTAAGCCCATTACTTCCCCTGGGGCTAAGGTCATCGTTAAATCATCTAAGGCGATTTTGTCGTTAAAGCGTTTCGTGAGATGGCTGATGTCAATCATAAAAGCTCCTTTTAAAAGTATAGTTTGTGTATTCATTTACCCTAGGTGTTAGTATAGCAAAAAATGAGTTATAGGAAAATGCTTAATGGCAGTAACTAATCTACAACTATTAAAAAAGCATGAGATTTTTAGGGGGCTAATTGCCAAGACAAGGAAAGATTTTATATAATTGCAGCTAAACAAATATTATGGTTGCTTTATAAATTTAAGCAGTCACCAAATAAAACACGAAGCAGAAAGCGAGGCTGAATATGTCAGCACAGCAGGATGGAGCAAGTCAGAACTTGGAGCGGGGCTTAAGTGGGCGACACGTTGAGATGATTGCCCTGGGAGGTACCATTGGAACTGGTTTATTCCTGGGGGCTGGAAAGTCGATTAGTACGGCCGGTCCAGCAATTTTATTTATTTACATTATCACCGGTCTCTTCATGTTTTGGATGATGAGAGCCTTGGGAGAACTACTGTTAACAAATCCTGATGAACCGACCTTTGTGGCTTTCATCGAAAAGTACTTAGGCCAAAGAACGGGATTTGTAATTGGTTGGACTTATTGGTTGGGTTGGATCACCATTGCAATGGCTGAGTTAACAGCGATCGGAACTTATATGAAGTTTTGGTTTCCTAAAACACCAGCTTGGATTTGGGAATTAGCCTTTTTAGGTGTTCTTTTTGCAATTAACGTGATTGCTGTGGGTGCCTTTGGCGAAACTGAGTTTTGGTTTGCGATGATTAAAATAATTGCGATCTTGGCCATGATTGTAACAGGCATTGTGATGATCTTAATGCACACCAAAACATCAGCCGGGGTAACTTCTTTAAGTAATCTTTGGCAGTATGGACTAGTAGCTGACCATGGGCATAATTTGCTGTCAGCCTTTCAAATGGTCTTTTTTGCCTTTTTAGGAATTGAGTTTGTTGGAATGACTGCAGCAGAAGCTAAGGACCCAGATAAGGTGATTCCTAAAGCGATTAATTCCATTATTATGCGGATTTTAATTTTTTATGTTGGTGCTTTAATGGCAATTATGAGTATTCAACCTTGGACTAATTATAGTGCGCATCAATCTCCCTTTGTGCAAGTGTTCGCTGGTATCGGCATTACGGCTGCTGCGGGGATTATTAACTTTGTTGTGTTGACCGCAGCTGCCTCTTCATTAAATAGTGCCTTGTTTACGACAGGTAGAATGCTATTTTCGTTAAATAGCGCGTCTGATCGTTCAGAACAAAATGCATTAGGGCGCCTTAATAAGCGTAATTTACCAATGAATGCTATTATTCTTTCAACCTTATTCATTGGCCTGGCTGTCGTAATTAATTATTTATTACCAGCTAGTGCGTTTGAGGTCATCACATCAGTTGCTTCAGCGACCTTTGTGGTTATTTATGCGGTGTTGATCATTGCCCATTTGATGTACCGTAAGTCTAATGATTTTAAACAAGGACAGCACCAATATTTGATGCCAGGAGCTCCTTATACAGATTATCTTACCTTAACCTTCTTAATAGGTATTTTTATGATTTTGCTTTTCACTAAGGAGACCCAGGCAACGGCTGTATTAGCTTTGGTTTGGTTTGCCATTATGTTTGGTTGGACCTTTCGCTCGAATAAAAAATAATGGTTAAAAAGGAGACCCACTGATTAAATCAGTGGGTCTCCTTTTTTGCATAGTAATTACCAGGCGAATGTTTTACACTTAGTTTAGTAATTATATGGAGGTAGAGTTGATGACGGGACGTTTTATTGATCAAAAATATGTCAGACAGGATATTCCAGCTGAGGATATTGAACGGCAATGGCATGATATTAGCTATATGCCAGGTGACCATCATCAACTGGATATTTTTTTACCAAATGAAGGTCAAGGCCCTTTTCCTGTCATTGTTGATTTGTATGGTGGTGGATTGTATCGTGGACGGCGCGGATCATTTAAACTAGCCCCGGCGATGGCTTTATTACGACAATATGGGTATGCCATTGTTAGTCCAGATTATTCACTGCTCTGGCAGGCAGATTATCCAACGCAAATCTATGAAGTTAAAGCTGCCTTACGTTATTTGCACGCCCAGGGGGCACAATATCAGCTAGATGTAGACCGAATGGCGTTGATGGGTGAATCTTCCGGAGCACAATTAGCGGTCACGGTAGCTGCGACAGAGAATGTGGGCAAAATGGAAAAGCGTGATTTTGGCCTGTATCCACAAGTATCAGAAAAGGTGAAGGCTGTGATTGCCATGTATGGGCCTTATGAGTTTGATAAATTCAAAGAGCAGTTTGCTAGTTCAGGAGTAAAGCCAAAGTTTGCGGAGACGGGAACAGCTACTTCCTTTGAAGGTTTGTTATTTAAAGGTCAGGCACCTAAAGATGTACCTGATTTGGTGCAAAAAGTTAATCCAGCAACCTACTTTGCCCCAGGGATGCCCCCTATTTTAGCTTTTGCCGGTAAAGCAGATCCAGTTGTTCCCTACCAGCAAACAGTTAATATGATGGCGGCTGCGCGTAAAGTATTGGGTGCTGCTAAAACACCATATTACTTAGTGCCAAATGGGGTGCATGGCATTAAAGATTATATGTCACCAGAATATACGAAGATTAAAGCTGCCTTTTTGAAAAAATGGCTTAATTAACAGGAGAACATTATGATAGGTGGATTTAGTCGCTCTATTTTCCATGCACAACCAGGGCAATTACTAACATCGCTAGTAATTGATGCGCTATTTTTGTTTTTAATTGGACCAACGTCCGGCTGGGCAACGGCTGTTTATATTATCTTTTTACCAGGGTTCGATTTAGTTTCAGCAGTTGCTAGTTTCTGGAATTATGTGAAGGATTATCGGGCGGGTAAGCTTAATTAGTTTCATGTGAAACAGTAGAGAAGGATTTAAAAATGATCAAAACAGCCAAAAAGGCGATGTCAAAGTGGCACTTACCGCAGTTACTCATGTATTTTAAACGAGCAAATATTAGTATGGTGGGACCAACCATTGCCTATTATACTTTCCTATCTTTAGTTCCCTTGGTTATGAGTATTGGCGCGGTTGCTGGCCTAGTTGGTGTTAATTCAAGTGAGATCAATCGCTTTTTAGCTAGTCAATTGCCGGCCAACGTGGCGCATGTGTTAGTTCCACTGGTAGCATCAATTTTAAAAGGGGGCGTAGGGGTTCTATCTTTTACTGTTGTAATCACCCTCTGGAGTGCTAGTAGTATTTTAGCGACCATTCGGCAAGTGTTTAACCAAGTATATGATGTGGAAGATGAAGAAAATGGGTTAATTACCAGAATTTTGAGCTTTATTTGGATGCTGGTGCTTTTAACCGCAGCTTTAGTGATTATTATAGCTAGTTCGTTCCTACCAACTGTGGTGGATGCCTTACCTGTTTCGGTACCTTTTTTAGGGGCTGTCGCAAAGCAGGCCTGGTTATATGCAGGCTTAGCTCTGTTTGTTTTATTATCGCTCTTCAATTTTCTGCTCCCGGTCATTAAGCAGTCTTGGCGCGCGGTCGTAACCGGGTCAATTATCGAAATTATATTATTATTGGTCGTTAATTCAGTCTTTGGCTTTTATGCACAGTTTGCTTTGAAAAATGTCGGCTTTTATCAATCCTTAGGGTCTTTAGTGGTTTTGTTAATTTACTTCAATTTAATGGCGTCGGTCTTAGTTTTGGGGCAAGTCTGCATTGCCTGGTTGGGTACGTTCAAGCGCTTTGAAAAATAGACCCATGCAAAAAACGTTCAAGATAATTATCTTGAACGTTTTTTGTTTTAATCTAATTTTTGCTCTTGTTTGGCCTGCCACTGTTGATCAAAAGTATCAAGAATTTGACGGGCATCATCAGTAGAGTTAGTGTCCATTAAGGCAATTCTCAAGTCAGAAGCGTAGGAAAAATTACGAACGTAAATTTTAAAGAAACGCTTGAGCTTTTGAAAATTAGAAGGCCAGAAGTTCGTGACAAAGTCATCGTGAAGGTCCAATTGCATTCGGAGTAAATTAAGCGAATCGGTTAGCGTATGCTCAGTCGGCGTATCTGAAAAGGCATAAGGATTTTCAAAAATACCACGACCAATCATGATACCATCCAAACCTGGATGTGCCTTAGCTAATGCGAGTCCCTGAGCACGATCTTTGATATCCCCATTAATTTGAATGAGCGTATGCGGGGCAATGGCGTCACGCATTTTTAGAATATCATCGATATATTCAAAATGCGCAGGAACCTTAGACATTTCTTTCCGACTACGTAAATGAATCGTCAAGACTTCAATATCTTGTTCTAAGAGTAAGGGTAGCCATTCTTTGTAAGTCTCTACACGGTTAAACCCTAATCGCGTTTTAACAGATACCGGAAGTCCAGCTGTTTTGGCTGCTGCAATGAGAGCAGGAACTTTTTCTGCATGGCGAATCAAATCTGAACCGCCACCATTTTTAATGACAGTTGAGTCTGGGCACCCCATGTTAATATCCAATGCTTCAAAGCCACGCTCTTTCAGATCAATACTTCCTAATTCAAAGTCAATTGGTCGATCACCCCATAATTGGGCAATGGGAATAGATGCTTCTTCAGGCACGAAGCATAGTCGGCCTTGAACAGTGAACTTGGCCTTAGGATGGGAAATGCTGCGAGCGTTAGTGAATTCCGTGTAAAATGCTTCAGGAGCGGCAGCGGCAGCGACCACGCGTCGAAAGACAGTATCGGTGACGGCCTCCATTGGGGCAAGAGTGAAGAAAGGCAACTGGTCAAGACCAGCCACCTGCGGATGCTTTTGGGCAGCATCGATAATATGTTGCCAGTAAGCTGATTTTGCTTTAGTCATGGGTATCCTTTCTACTAGGTCTGTTATTTAGTATAACTAATAGCTGTAAAATGGTTAAAGGCTACTCTCTAATATAACCATAATTGATTGACCTTTCAACTGAGTAGGATTAAAAGACTGGGTTACAGTACACAAGAGAATTGATGACAAAGACTTACTGCCACTTAAATGAGAGAATGATAAAATTCTTGACCTGTTCACTTATTCTGCGTAGAATTATGGCATTATCCAGGGTGATTAACGAAGCAGTTATTAGCCTTATGAGCGAATGGGTTGGAGATGATCTTGTATAAGGTATCGTGTCCGGTCAGCCTTGCAACAGGGTTTGTTCTTATCTTAGTAGATAGTTCAAGACCATGAGGCAGGTCAACTTGGGTTGATTAAAAATGATTAAGATTGGATTGTGGTGACTGCTAGCAGGTCGGTTGGTCTCTAGATTAGTCTTGAGACTGAAGACTTTACAAGAGGGGGAGTGGGTATGAAATTGTTACAGCGAATGTTTAAAAAAGAATCACTAGCGAATTATTTAAAAACCGATGGGGCTTTTAAAAAGACATTAGGGGCTAAGGACTTACTAGGATTAGGCGTTGGTGCTGTTATTGGTGCAGGTATATTTATCCTGCCAGGAACGGTTGCGGCCACCACTGCTGGTCCAGCAGTTACGTTGAGTTTTCTCTTAGCTGCAGCCGTTTCTGCCTTAGTGGCGATGGCTTATTCTGAAGTTGCCTCAACCTTGCCGGTGGCCGGCTCAGCTTATTCTTATGGAAATATTATTTTTGGTGAAGTAGTTGGTTGGATTTTAGGTTGGGCACTCATTTTAGAATACTTTTTGGCTGTTGCGGCTGTATCAACTGGCTGGGCTGCCTACTTTACCAGTCTGGTAGCTCCTGTATTCAGCTTGCCCAAGGCTTTGTCAGGACCATTTAACCCAGCCCAGGGCACCTACATAAATATAATTGCTGTACTTATCATCGTTATTGTGGCGGCTCTATTAAGCAGAGGGATGAAGGAATCTAAGTATTTTCAAAATGCCATGGTTTTATTGAAAATTGCGATTATTATACTTTTTATTGTCGTTGGTGCTTTTTATATTAAACAGAGTAACTACCAACCCTTTATCCCGGCCCGGCATGCTGGAGCATTTGGCTGGCAAGGAGTGTTGACTGGTACATCCTTGGTCTTCTTTGCCTTCTTGGGCTTTGACGCTCTATCATCTTCAGCGGCGGAAGTCAAAAATCCTAAACGTAATATGCCCTTGGGAATTATTGGTACCCTAGTTATTGCCGGGCTGTTATATAGTTTAGTTGCCCTGGTGTTAACCGGAATGGTTCATTATACAAAGTTAAATGTTGCCGACCCAGTTGCCTATGCTTTAAATGCAGTGGGGCAAAGGGGGATATTCTTGGTTGTTTCCTTGGGTGCCCTGGTCGGGATGTTTACGATGATTTATACGATGGTTTATGCGTCATCACGTTTGGTTTATGCGATTGGTCGGGATGGTTTGCTTCCTGGTAATTTAGGTAAGTTAAACGTGAATGGCGAGCCATCGAGGGCCTTAGGAGTGGCTACGGTGGTCATTGCCACCTTTGGCGGACTAGTACCATTAGAGCGGTTAGTTGATTTAGTTAATATGGGAACCCTTTTAGCCTTTTTTGTAGTTTCCTTAGGGGTGCTCCCCTTGCGTAAACGGGCGGACTTAAGTAACAATGGCTACCATATGCCTGGTTATCCAATTTTACCGCTAGTGTCAGCGGGACTCTCTCTCTTTATGATTAGTCAACTACACAGTGAAACGTTGGTTGTAGCAGCCATTTGGTTTGGCCTGGGATTAGTCATTTACCTAGCTTACGGTATGAAACATTCTAAATTAAATATGGATTGATTGAAATCAAAAGGGAGACTGAACATGTGTTCAGTCTCCCTTTTTTGACTTATGACTTATGACGTTCCTGGGTAAAAATGTTATGTGCAATATGTTCAGCATCATTTAAGGCCTTATCGTCAGCGTCAGGACGAGGCGCCGAGGTAGTAAACCAATTCCAACCCTCAGTTGGAATCCCCCAAACATATAAAGCAGGAACAGGCCTTCCGCTTGTTGTTAAGGCTTGTAGGGTCGTACGGTCATTAAAAGCTGCATTTAGTGAAAGGCTAGGATAACCAGCCGTTTTAACAGTAGCAGGATTGATGAGTGAAGCTGCTTGTAGTTGTACTAAGAGTTCATCTTTTGTTTGAGATAGACCCTGCCCGGGCAACCGTGCTTCAATCAAATTAGGAGCAAACCACTGATGGTGATAAATATCTTCAATCATAAAGTTATTTTCACGACCGATGCTAGCTTGGACTTGGGGACCGGTAATAGTTAGGATACCAGCCTGCATTAGAGCGCTCATTTGTTCCATTCGTAAGAGTGGTGGCCCAACAGCAATAAAATTATTTAAGGGGCTAAAGTCTGTTAAGAACTTTTGATAGTCTGTGGGGGTGAAGTAACCATCAGCCAAATAGTGACGGATTTGATTACGCAGATCACGTAGAATATCGAAGGCTCCTGCATAAGGTGCAGATAGGTTACCTAGTTTGGCGTCATGAATATCCCATTTTAAATACTTAATTAAAAAATTAGTATAAGATTGATCCGCTGTTACGGACTGATTGGGCGCCATAACCTTTTCCCAATCCATTAATTCTGCGGGTGGAAAGGCATAGGCCTGGGCTGTCGCCTCTAAATCGTTGCTTTCTTTGAGGGCGGTTACAAATTGGGCACTAGCAAAGGGAAAAGTTTGGCTAAGATCATTTACTACATTACGGTAGTATTTGTAGCTAAGTTCCTGCCGTACCAAATGCATAAAGTCATCATAAGGGACATAACCTTGGTGCGATTGAGCGAGGGCCTTCATGCGAACTGGAGTGAGGAAATGAGGTTGTAAACGTTGGGTATTCTGTTTTTGATTAATCCCACGTGCATGAGGTGGCAAACCCCGTCTGGAGCCAGCAATTAAGTGGGGTTCTAAGCCTGATGGTTGGTAAACCAGGGATTGGTCTGCATTACGCGTAAAGCGACCACCACGACCAACCGTCAAAGCAATCATATAGTCAAAAAAGCTAAGCCCAAGCCCGCGGATTAAAACATCCTCCTTGGCGGGAATTAAAGCCAAGGGAGCATCACTTGGGTGCATAGGTGGTAGATAATGTCGATCTGCCTCAGTTTTAGCCAAGGCAGTAAAGGTCGCTTCAAGGTCATTGGGCCGTGCTGCAAGATGACCAGGGGTCAAGACAACATAATCGGCCTTTAACTGTTGACCATTTGCTAACGTTAGTTGATAACCATGGTCTTTATCAGGTATCAGTTGAGTTACTATATTATGGGTGACGGTAATATCAGCAGGTGTTGCCTGGCTGGTAGTTAAAACTTGTTCAAAGAACCACTGGGCATAGACCCCAAATAAACCACGTGATGTGTAGTTATTAGGCGTTAGCCGACTCAATTCATTTAAAAAGTCTGATTGGTGCTCAAAGTGGTGGTGTTGTAAATAGTGCTCGGCCTCTTGGCTGGCCCAATCATACAAATTTGGACCAGTTAAACCTGGAAATTCTTTTTGAATGGTGGCATCAGTAAATAGGGTCAATTGTGACGCAATGGTGTTTGCCAAAAAAAGGGGATTTTGATTAGTTTGCCAAACGTGACCCCCAATGGGATAGGGATCAATTAGATGAATATGGCTGGTAATGCCCGTGTGTTGTGCATAGGCAACGAGACGTTCGGTGAGGACTAAGTTGCGGGGTCCAGCACCAATAAGTACGATTTGCATGTTCTTCTCCTAGCTATTGCTAATAGGTGTTAATTGTTCAGGCTTATAGATGCCAATATCTTTGACGTAGATATCACCAGCACGTTTAAGACCTTCATTTTTCAATAGGCCTGTTTTAGGGTAGCCGAAAGTCACGGTTGCTTCGGCCCGGATTGAAGATCCAAGGATTTCGCCGGTAGTAGCATTAAGACCGGAAGGCACATCCACGGATACGACAGGGATGTTAGCGGCATTAACTCGTTTAATGACTTCGCCCAACTTGGTTGGCACGGGTTTGGTTAGGCCAATGCCAAATAGGGCATCAATAATGACGGTATAGTTTCGAAAGTCGCGAACGCGATGTTGTACCGGCAGACCATAAGCACGGGCTATGTTTAATTGGGTCACGGTATTGGGGGCTGCTCGTTTTTCATCACCAAGAACTAAGAGGTCGCCACGAATTCCTTTTTGCATAAGCAAGCGGGCAATGGCAATCCCGTCTCCACCATTGTTGCCCAGCCCTGCAATCACCAGGACGTTGCTCAGGTCAAATTTACCGGCGGCCATGACCTCGATTACCGCTAAGGCTGTGCGTTCCATGAGGACTAGTGAGGGCATGCCGATTGTATCTACGGTATACCGATCTAGCTTTTGCATTTCTTGTGCTGTGACTGCTTCTACCATTTAAAAGGAACTCCTTATATAAAGTTTGGCTTAATTACGTTCATTATAAGCGCATTCTGAATTATGGACAAATATTAGTACCTGGGGCCGGCGGCTAAAGAGCCGGAAAAGCATGATAGAAGACTTTATAATTAGTCTAAGCACTGATACAATAAGGGATAAAGCTAATTAAGGAGGAGGGGACTAATGGATCGACTGGCTGAAACGATTGATGAATTACGGGATCAAGTGATTGTCATGCAGGCCCATGGGTTTGATGTGACCGAAGATGATTTAATCAAAGATACACTTAAACGCGGTTTTCAAGCAATTGTCGATGAACAAGCGGATGGCAGTTACTTTACTGTTCGTTGGGATTCAGACTTTCATAACTTACAAGTCTTGAATTTTGACGATTCCATTATGGGCGAAGCAAAACCTAATGCCAAAGACTACATGGAACAATTCAAGCAGGATTCAGATAGTGTTTGGGATAATCTTAATGATGCGGCTGTTGCAGCGCTAGGTAGATAGTTTAGAAAGACTTAAAGCTTCCCCTTTAAGGTTATTTAATTGTAAAGGGTGTTGTATAGTGTCTTGTATAGGATACTTTAGTTATAGATGTTTTTTATTGGAGGAATTATTTGATGCAAAATTTACGAGTTTATCTCGCTGAGTTTTTTGGCACGATGATGTTTGTAGCCCTTGGAACTGGTACATTAGTATTTGTTGGCTTACAAGCTAGTCCATTACCAGTGGCCTTTGCCTTTGGATTTGCAGCCCTGGCTGTTATGTATACCTTTGGCCGTGTATCTGGCGCTAACATTAACCCAGCAGTTTCCTTGGCCATGGCACTGAACAAGCGTATGTCATGGACACGTTTCCTAGGTTACTTTGCTTCACAAATCTTGGGTGCTCTAGCAGGTTCAGCTGTTGTTTGGGGCTTGATGATGGCTTTCCAAGCTAAGAAGACGGCAATTGCGCAGATTGGTTTTGGTCAGACAATTTACCAATCACCTATTAATGGCTTGAGTGCAACCTTAATTGAGTTATTCTTGACCTTTGTCTTAGTCTTGGTTGTCTTGATGGTGACATCAAAGCAATTTGGTGATCAACGGATGGCGCCTTTGGCAATTTCAGCTACTGTGATTGCACTAATGTTGATTGGTCTTCAAATTACTGGTGCTTCAATGAACCCTGCACGTTCATTAGCTCCAGCCTTGTTTGCAGCCTTTTATGGTAACGTTGGTCCTTTGACCCAGTTTGGTGTTTACTTGATTGGACCAATGGTAGGAGCCGTCTTAGCAGCTTTGGTTGCCAAGTTTATGGGTTCAGAACCAGTTGAAGAAGTTGAGATTGACGTTGTTGAAGATTAATTAAGTAAGTTAAAAGGGCCGGCTACCAATTTGGTAGCCGGCCCTTTTTTGTAGATTATATTTAGCGTAAGCAAGCGATTTTAGTCGTGGGCAATCCGGGCTTCAGCTGCGGCAACAATAGCCGCGGCCAAGTCATCGATGAAGGTGTTGACGCGACCGCCTTCCTTTTGGCTATCATTAAGCTGCCCGATAATGCCGGGTTTAGTACGGTCTAAGAAGCCAAAATTAGTCCAGGAGATGGTGCCATAAATGCCCAAAATCGACATAACTAATTGTTCATCAATACCATACGTTCCTTGGTCTTCTGACACACGTGTCTGCAGGGGCTCAGGCAATTGGCCAGCATTAGCCAGTTCATCTAAGGCTAGGCCAGTCATAATGGCGTCTTGGGCCTCTGTTTTATGAAGAACGTGTTCAATCGCATCGCGAGCCCTTGCAGCATCTAAATCAGGAACGTGATCTTTTTGACTTTCCACCACAAGAGGGACGAGCGAGTCTATGCTAACCCCGTGGTCTTTTAGATTGTTCACGACTGTTTGATAATAATCTTTAGTAGCAGGCATAAAATTACTCCTTATTTTAGTTGGTTTAATAGCAGTTTTGTTTAAAATGTTAAGACTAGTTTACCATGACTGCTGTCTTCTCGTAATGCAGTGTGCATCTGGCGAACCGTCTGTTCATTAAAGGGGGCAATGGTATCAATTCGAATCATAAAGTTTTCTTTTACGATATCTTGGTATAATTTTTCTAGCAAGGGACCACCTTTTGGCTTTAGCCAAGTTTGGGCGGCGTCGATTGGAAAGGTTGCAATTGTTGCCTCATCATAACTTGTCAAATTACGTAATTTGCCACCTTTTTTCAATAGTCTGGCTGATTGAATGGCAGTTTTACCGCCAATGGGATCTAAGACGGCATCAAAGTTACTCAGATGTTGGGCGTAATCTTGATGATAATCGATTGGTGTGGCTCCCAATTTTTCAATTAGGGAAAAGTCACGGGGATTAGCAGTTGCGTAAACATGGGCGCCTAAGAGTTTGGCTTCCTGAATTGCAATCGTACCAACTGCGCCGGCACCTCCTTGAATCAAAATTTTTTGCTGAGCTTTTAGGTCTAGGTCATCATGAATCAGTTGGTATCCGGTGGCACCACTGACCGCTACCGCTACTGCCTGGCTATCATTTAATTCGGGTGGCACCAGTGCCAGGGCGCTGGCCGGAACAGCCACATATTCGGCGTATGTTTGGAGATAACGATTAGCAGCTACACGGTCGCCGATCTTAAAATCAGTAACTTCACTACCAATGGCGGTAATTGTGCCCATGACGCTAGAACCAGGAATCACGGGCAGGGACTTTTGATAGGGCATTTGGCCTGCGACGAATTTAACATCATAAGGTTCAATAGCAACAGCATGAGTTTCAATTAAAACCTGTTTGGGTTTTATAGTTGGACGGTTAACAGTCGCCGTATTAAGTTGGCTAACAGGTCCAAATGACCTTAGTTGGATGGCTTGCATAGTATAATAGTGCCTCCTACTTTTAATTTATAATCCTAATCTTTAGTGTAAAAAAACTGGTTAAGGCCAGTTTACCACTTGATTGATTCAAGAGCTGACAAATAACGGTTATATGCGATAATAAGAAAGATGGACATATAGACAGGGGATGATAGAATGCAGGAGATTTTAGTATTAACAACTGGTGGTACAATTGCATCACGTGAAACTGAAAATGGACTGGCACCTGGATTATCTGATGAGGTTATTATCAGTTATTTTGGTGAGCAACCAGCAGTGAATTTATCTGTGGAGCGGATGATGAACAAAGATTCATCAAATATGCAACCAGAGGATTGGTTGCGCTTAGCCGAAAAGTTAAAGGCCGAGCGGGCGGCTTATGATGCGTTCATTATTACCCACGGGACGGATACCATGGCGTATACGGCAGCGGGACTATCTTATTTGTTAAATGATTTTGATCGCCCGATTGTTTTAACTGGTTCGCAAGTACCTTTGGAAATTGACGGGACGGATGCTGTTCGTAATTTGCATGATGCTTTAACCTTTGCTAGTCAAACGACCTTGGCGGGAGTTTATCTCGTTTTTAATGGATTAGTCATGGCGGGCACGCGGGCCATTAAAACAAAAACGAAAAGTTATGATGCTTTTGAAAGTATTAATTATCCTTATATTGCCAGTGTTCAGGATGGCGTTTTACATCAGCACTTTACTCCTAAAGTGAATGATAAGGTCTTAGTTAGTGAATTGGCCTTAGATCCTAATATCTTTGTATTAAAGGCATTTCCTGGGATGTCGGTTGAGTTATTTGACTATCTAGCTGACCATGTTCATGGTGTTATCATTGAAAGTTTTGGTAATGGGGGGCTACCCTTTGAGGGACGTAATGTAGTGCCAGGTATTCAAAAATTGACGGCGGCCGGCATCCCTGTTATTATCACCACCCAGATCTTAGAAGAAGGACAAGATATTTATCTGTATGAAGTTGGTAAACGGGTGGCTGATGCTGGTGGGATACCAGTGGGCGATATGAATACAGAGGCTGTAGTCGCCAAGTTAATGTGGGTCTTAGCACAAACGAGAAACCGAGATACGGTCCGCGTGATGATGCAGACACCGATTGCGCATGACTTGGATTTTGTTTAACTGAGCGGGTAAGATAGATGTTTCTCACCTAGAGGAGGGGTTTGATGGCCGATTTAAAATTTGAAATTTTAGAAGAGTTTGGTACTTTAGCGACGAGTAAAAGTGGTTGGGAACTACAACTTAATTTTGTTAAGTGGGGAGCCAATCAACCTAAATTTGACTTGAGAACGTGGTCCCCTGATCATAAGAAGATGGGTAAGGGGATTACCCTGACTCATGATGAATTAGTCAATTTAGACCAGGTGATTGATAAAGTGTTGGCTCCTGAAGCGGCTATAACAGCTGTTGAGGAAGCAGTGGACCAGGATGATAGTCCTTTGGCGGGTGAAGAAGATTTAGACCAGGGTAATCAAGCTAATGGCTCAGCAGAAAGGCCTAAATGGCATAAACTGACAGACATTTAAAAAAACGACCAGTTTACGAACTGGTCGTTTTTTGTATGCTTAATGATTCGTTTGTTCACCAGTTGAAAATAATTTTCCAAAGGCCGGAATTTGGCCTAATTGGTAATTTTGTTCACCATTGAGTACGATGGTGTTTGCTGGACCGTTAGCAAGTTTACCAAAGGCTTCAATGGATTGATGTTGAAAGTAGGCTGGCGTAACCTCGTTGAGGGCGGTTTGTAGGACCTCAATTCGATATTGCTCAGCGTCTGCCCTGAGTTTAGTGGCTTGTGCTTCTGCTTTAGCAGTTGACATAATGGCATCGTTTTTAGCCTTAATCGTTAAATTAATCGATTGGGCTTCACCTTCAGCCTTGGCAATGGCAGCTACCCGTTCACGATCAGCTGTCAATTGCTTGTCCATGGCTTCTTGAATTGATTTGCTAGGCGTGAGTTCATCGATATTGACCCGGTCTACATTGATTCCGTAAATATTAGTTAAGTCGCCAATCGCATCGGCTAGTTTAGCGTTGATTTCAGAAGTTGAACCGAGGGCTTGGTTGAGGTCCATCGTTCCGATGATATCTCGTAGGTGTCCGCGGACTAATTGAGCCATTGATTCAACAGAATCAGTATTTTCATACATATAATTAGGCGCATTGGTTACGTGGTAGTTCAAGGTAACACTCACCTGAACATCAGCGTTATCCTTTGTAATCACTGAGTAGTTTGGTAAGGCTAAGGGGGTCATGGCTAAAGAAACGGTGCGAATTTTTTGTATTAAGGGGATGTAGAATTGCAATCCTGATTGTACTTCGTGTTGATACTTACCAAGCATTTCCTTTAGACCAACATGATTTTGCGAGACAATTTTAATACCAAAGGGCATAGGGTTACTCCTTTACTTGATAGGGGCTGAGAATTAAGCGGTTTCCCTCGGTGGCAGAAACGATATAATGATTTGCTCGTTTGGCCTTTGAGGAAGTGACAATAGTAAAACGATAATATATTCCAGACACTTTAACAAGGTGAGCCTTAAAATCAAGGGCATCTTGAGAAACAATCTGATGTAAGATCCATTGATCTTCAAAAGTTTTAGTTGGATGCTGCTGGTTGGGCATATTAAGAATCCCGCTTTCTTAGTAGGTTGTTATCTGTGACAAGTTAACAAGTAGGTTAAATAATGGCCTAAGAGAACCCTTTTTGTATTAGTAAAGGGCGGTGACAGTTTAGTAGATTAAAGGTAAAGGATAAGTTAACAAACACGCAAGCATGCTCATTGTTTTTAGGATAGGGGTTGAACTATGAAATAAAGCTTAGAATGATGCATAAAATTCAAGTACACACTGGCTTGTTTTTCACACCCGAATTGCCTATGCTATGAAACATCAATCAATGAGCGAGTCAGCCTAGGGAGGGCAAGGAGATGCGGTTATTAGTGTTAGATTGTCCGCGTGAACAGAGTCAGCGGTTGCCAAATGGTAATAAGCTGGCCCAGGCCTGTCAAAAATTACAAGTAGACGTTATTGTAGCCCTGAATGTGTGTCAGCACGTTCAGGCTGGACGGGCCCATGATTTTGGGCCAGTAGCCTTACCAAATGATGGTATATCATGTGTCTATCAGGATAACCTAGCATTTCATCTCTACCAAGCCTTGTTTCAGCAAAAGAATGAGTGGTCATGGGGATATGGAGCTAGTTATTTACATGTTGATTACCAACTTGGGGTTGGCTTCTTGCAACGTACAAGTAATTGTCGGATGTGGACTCGTAAAATTTCAACGACGGTTAAATTACATGTGATTGACAGCCCTGCGATGATTTGTGCTGTGGTTGTGAATCCAATCCAGGAACCGTTGACGCAAGCGATAGTCGATCGCGTTCACGACTTATTGCGAGCACAAATAAAACCTATTTATCTGATCACGAGTAGGCACTTGGAGTCAAAATTGGTGAAACTAGGTTGGCAGTCTGGGCTGAAACTGGTACAGCAAACGACAGATTTGTGGTCACTAGAACAAACGGTTTTTGTAGATTTTGGTGCGCCAGTTGCGAGCATGCAACCCTTAACCAAGAGCTTAAGCTTTCCTGTGACAGAAATGAATGGACTGCTAATGGAGGTTCACTAGTAAGCATTTTGTCATGTTCACTAGCTGTGACAAGCTAGTGAAAGTAACTCTATACACTAGGCGTGACCGTCGCACCCAGTGCGTTTTTAAAGTGGCCAAGGGCCCAGGTATGCCCAGCCGGAGAAAAGCTAGCCACAGCATCAGCATGGATGGTTAATTGATAATCAAGATTATAAGCATCAATTGCAGTGTGTAAGACACAGATATCGGTGCAAACACCAGTTAAATGCAAATCGGTAATATGCCGAGAACGTAAATAATTATCTAAATTGCTATTAGCAAAACTACTATAACGGTTTTTAGGATAGGCCCACACATTTTCAGCTTGGCGGTACTGATGGTACCAGTCAGCTAAAGGACCATAAAATGCTCGACCTGGTGTCCCTGCGAGGTTGTGTGGAGGGAAGAGACTGGTTTCTGGGTGATAAGGATCGTTAGCTTGGTGTAAGTCGGTGGGTAAGATAACGGCATCGCCCCTTTGGTAAAACTCAGTTGCTAAGTCAATAATGCGAGGAGCGATTGTCTGACCTGGTAGACCACAAGTTAACGCACCATCTGGCGCTACGAAGTCATTAGTATAGTCGATGATTAATAAGGCCTTCATAAGGATAATCCTTTCAGTTGGTTGTTTGGTTAGCTAGTGTAACCGTCGCAAAAGCAGTTAAAACATGGCCCGGTAACTGATAAATGTCTACTTGCCAGACCTGTAAGCGCTGACCAATCTTGATGGGCTCAGCACTTGCAAGCAATTCACCATGCCGAGCACTAGCAAGATAATGGATTTGTAGATCGGCGCCGACACTTACCTGGTTCAGCCCACGTTCCTCTAAAGCCGCATTGGCACCGAGACTAGCTGCATGTTCTGCTAGGACAGCATTAATACCACCATGTAGGAGACCATAGGGTTGCTTAAGTTGGTCACTTATCGTTAAAGATAAGGTGACCTTGCTGGGTGACACGGTTTGGACTTTTATACCAAGGAGTTCACTAAGACTCATAAAATTCTTCCCTTCTTAATTGGATAAGCGGTTACATATCTATATTTTACGCTGTTTAAAAAGGACACGTAAAGGTTTGGTAGTAGGGTGATCAATATTGCTTTCCCTTTGAACTATATATACAGTGAAGTAACGGTAGGTCGGGTTCGGAGCTACCTCATAAGTTTATCTTTCGCTATATAACCTGGAACAAAAGATTCTATTAATCTAATCAGCTGGTAAAATAAACATTCTAAAATAGGTAGTGGCTGATCGGATTGAGCGCTTTGCTAGGACCTCACGCAAAGAATATCCACAGTGTTGAAAGTAGATTGGCGATATGATTAAAACAAGGGTAATTGGTTTAATGGATTGAGGCCAGCTACCTTAGGAAGCAAAAAAGAATCAATGTATCCGTTCTGTTAGTTGTAAAATGACAGGAACATGTTCCCTGGCTTTTACTGCTATGGCAGATAATAGTACAATGAACGTAAGTTAAAGACGAAAGTGAGAAAAAAAGATGGAGATACAAACCGAGTGGACACCAATTAAGGATTACTCAGAAATTTTATTTGAACGGACGGGAAAAATTGCAAAAATTACGATGAACCGGCCACAAAAACACAATGCTTTTACCCCAGTAACGGTGTCAGAAATGATTGATGCTTTTTCTTTGGCCCGTGATGATGAATCAATTGGTGTGATTATACTAACTGGTGCCGGTGACAAGGCATTCTCATCAGGTGGAGATCAATCTGTCCGTGGTAACGGGGGCTATGTAGGTCCTGATGAAATTGCACGCCTAAACGTGTTGGACCTGCAACGACTAATTCGTGTTATTCCAAAACCAGTCATTGCGATGGTCAAAGGATGGTCAGTTGGTGGGGGTAATGTCCTACAGCTAGTGTGTGATTTAACAGTGGCTGCTGACAATGCCCAATTTGGACAGACTGGACCTAAGGTAGGCTCATTTGATGCTGGATACGGATCAGCCTACTTAGCGCGGGTCATTGGACATAAGCGTGCTAAAGAGGTTTGGTTCTTAGATCATTTTTATTCGGCCGATGAAGCGCTAGCTATGGGGTGGATTAACCGAGTAGTACCTTTAGCTGAGGTTGAGACGGCGACCCTTGAGTGGGCCTATGAATTACTAGAGAAGTCTCCAACTGCACTACGCTTTATCAAGGCTGCAATGAACGCAGATACGGATGGGGTAGCTGGTTTGCAACAACTAGCAGGTGATGCCACGATGCTCTTTTATACGACGGATGAAGGTAAGGAGGGTCGCGACGCCTTTTTGGAGAAGCGCAAGCCAGACTTTAATCAATTCCCTAAGTTCCCTTAAACCAGCACTAGTTTAAAAAGTCCCCCTATTGTAGGATGAGGGGACTTTTTACTTTTTGGAAAAGCCGTGAAATGAAGTAGTAGAAAGGATAAAGATAATTTTGGAAAATTGGTTGTCTAAGCGGGCTTACCTCAGTCCTGACGCCCCGGCAGTGCAGTATGGTTCACAAGAATTAACGTTTAAAGAGTTACAAGTAGCGGTATTAGCCTTAGCAGGTAAGTTAGTTAATGTATTAGACGGAAATCAACGCGTGGGCTTGCTAACCCGTAATAATCTAATGGGGTATGAATTGATTTTAGCCCTACAACAGTTGGGACGTCAGATTGTTTTGTTGAATAGCCGCTTAGCAGATGATGAATTAGCGTATCAAATTTCGGATGCAAACCTGAGTCAGGTTGTAGTTGATGATCAACTACAGTATCAGTTAGCTGTTGAGCAATTATCATTTACGACTATCAAAAATACCCAAGGGAAAACCGTGGAACCGGTTGTAGAATTCGATAATGATCAAGTAACAACCATCATGTATACTTCGGGGACGACAGGGAAACCAAAAGGGGTTTTACAAACTTTCGGTAACCATTTTTATTCTGCAATGGGCTCAGTGCTTAATTTGGGTTTAACTGATCAAGAAGCTTGGTTAGCGGTAGTACCAATTTTTCATATTAGTGGCCTGTCAATTATGATGCGGTCATTATTGTACGGGACGAAAGTAGTATTAGTTGAAAAATTTTCTGCGACTGACATTAACCATTTACTTTTAGATGGACAAGCCACGATTATGTCAGTGGTCCCAACTATGTTGACCGCTTTGCAAGCTGATTTGTCACTTGGTCAGCGTTACCCTAAGCATTTTCGAACTTTTTTAGTTGGTGGTGGGCCAATAGACCGGACGGATTTAGAGCACGCTCAAGCAAGCGGGGCGACGATTGTACAGTCTTATGGGATGACCGAAACGGCCTCCCAAGTAGTAGCGCTTGATCCCAAAGATGCTGTTAAGAAAATAGGTTCAGTGGGCAAGCCGTTATTCCCGGTTAGCCTACGGATTAAGACCAATGATACAAGTGTTAATGCTGTTGGACGGGTTCAACTTAAATCACCGACCTTAACTGCGGGATATTTAAACCAGACCAAGAAATATTTAGCGTCATTTGATGAGGGCTGGTTTGATACTGGTGATTGGGGTTATTTGGATTCTGAGGGTTATTTGTATATAGTAGGCCGAGAAGGTGACATGATTTCATCGGGCGGTGAAAATGTATTTCCTGATGAAGTTGAAGCGGTTTACCGAGCCTTGCCAGAAGTTGACGAAGTAGTGGTTTTGGGAAAAAAAAATCAGGAATGGGGCCAAGTTCCAGTAGCTATTATTCGGTTTAAAGCAGCGGCTTCCCTAAGTAGCGAAGCCCTACGAGCGTATGGACGACAACATCTGGCTCATTATAAGGTGCCACAAACGTTCTATCTTGATCAGGGGACTTCTTTTCCTAGGACAGCTAGTGGGAAATTACAACGGTATCAATTAGCGAAAGTTCTTGCTAGCTTTGACTTGCTTCCATAACGATAACTAGCATTAATAATGGTTGCCAGCAATTTGCTACTAATGTGTGTTAAAATGTCTATACACCAATGCTGGTAAGGCGTTGGCTAATCTAGGAAAGGGGGTGATACGATTTGAGTAGATTAGAAAATCATCAGATCGTGTCGCCCTTGTAAAGGAAACAAGGGCGACACAATCTGAATGGCGTTATGCCACAGTAGTGTCTGCAGAGACATAATCTGCAGTCCTAAACGCATTGATTACTAGTAATCAATGCGTTTTTTCTTAGGTAAAGCTAGGAGCAATAGCATATAATGGAATTGGGAATGCATATGTTAATATGCCCTATTTAAGGTTTAACTTTTATGCTGAAAGGCATAATCTCACGGGTATAAAGCTAGTAAGGGTGTAGGAGTTAAAGAAACGAGGTAGACAGAATGACAGATCAAACGATTAAATTGTTAATTGTAGAAGATGACTATGCATTAAATGATACAGTGAAAGAAACAATTGATGAACTTGGTGAAATTACGCAGGTCCATGATGGAGATGAAGGCTGGTATGAAATTGAATCTGGCGTTTATGATGCAGTCATTCTGGACGTTATGCTACCAGGAAAAGATGGATTTAGTATTTTAAAGGACTCTAAGGAGCTCTACCCGAACCTGCCAATTTTGATGTTGACTGCTAAGGGGGAGTTAGCTGATAAAATGCAAGGGTTTAATTTAGGAGCGGATGAGTATATTACTAAACCCTTTTATAAGGAGGAATTACTAGCCAGGTTGAAGGCTTTACTCCGTCATGCTGGCGTTTTGGGTCAGGATGGCGCCCTAGAAGTGGGGAATATTCAAGTTTTGGTTGACCAACACAAGGTGCTGGTTGGTGGTGAAGAAATTAATCTTCAGGGAAGAGAATTTGGTCTCTTGGTTTACTTAATGCAGCATGTTGGTCAAATTGTGACAAAGGACCAAATTTTTGACCGTTTATGGGGTTTTGATTCTGATACTTCATTGACCGTTGTCGAAGTATATATGAGTAATCTCCGAAAAAACCTAAGGAATGCCCAAGCAGCTGTTACGATTAAAACGTTGCGAAATGTCGGCTATACACTAACAGCCGCCCAAGAAGCTTAAGTAAATGAAAAAACGGAATGATCAAGAACAATATGTTGGCCCCCAATATGGCACGACTAGTACACATAATTTCGAACATTTAAAGCTCCCGCGTCCGCTCCAAAAAATTCGTGAGTCTTTGTCGCAAAGTGAGAAGATGACTATCCTAATGGTGATGGGCTTTACCCTCGTGTTTATGTTGATTAGCCTTTTTGCTGTTAGTCAGTTTAAAGAGATTATGTACGGGCCGGCCGAAGCTCAGGTTCAAAGAGCACTTGAAACTCCAGTTACCGGAACGCCAGTTGGTGGGGCCTATGTGGTAGATTATAGTGATGCTTTGAAAAAGTCACTTGATATCAAGCAGGAAAATCAAGTGGTTTTAAAACAATTTCAAAATCAATGGATTTTATTTGAACGCCAAGGGAACCGGTTAGCCTATCTGAATGTGACTAATCAGCATGAAATTTTAGAAAAGATTTCGCGCCGTTTAATTTGGATTTTTGCGCTTTCAGAGATTGCGCTTTTATTAATGGCAATGGCATTGACCAGGGCTAATATGCGACCCATTATGCGCTCTTGGGAGCAGCAACGGACGTTTGTGGCTGATGCAGCCCATGAATTTAAAACACCGATGACGGTTATTCAAAACAATTTGGAACGCATGTTGGAACATCCAAATGATACCGTTTTGGACCAAGTCGAAAATATTGCGCATTCATTGACTGAGGTGCGTCATTTGAATCATCTAACAGGTGATTTATTAACGCTGGCGCAATCAGACGCTGATGTACCGATGTTTATCTTTGACCACATGGATTTGGCCCAGTTAGCACGTGAGGTTGGTGATATTTATAAGTTTAATGCGGAAGAGCGGGGCCAAAAATTAAATATTGATATGCCCGCTTCACTACCCATGTATGGGGATGCGCAACGTCTTAGGCAGCTACTAGTGTTATTAGTTGATAATGCACAAAAATATGCTGGAAAAGGGGCAGAGGTGACCGTCAGTGCACATGAAAAAAAAGATACACTTACGTTGACTGTGGTTGATACTGGTAGTGGTGTCACGGATGAACAAAAGAAACATCTATTCGATCGTTTTTATCGAGTTGATAAGGCCCGTTCTCGATCAACTGGCGGGTATGGCTTAGGGCTATCCATTGCTCAATGGGTTGTGCAAGGACATCATGGAACAATTACTGTTAGTGATACGCAACCTCATGGAACAACCTTTACCATTCAGTTGCCGACTGTTCAACGAACTAAAAAGAATAAAAAGAAGGCATAGCGCAGTAATGCGCTTTTTTTTCAGAATAAAATATAAAAGGAGGTAATAAGAGTGATTACGATGTGGACAGATGAAAAAATTCATCAATTTAGGAAAACATTACTAAACTGGTATGATCAAGCTGGGCGGAAAAATTTACCTTGGCGACAAGACCAAGATCCCTATCATGTCTGGGTTTCGGAAATTATGTTGCAACAAACACAAGTTAATACGGTAATTCCGTATTATCAACGCTTTATGACCTTATTTCCGACTGTAGAAGCTTTAGCATCAGCCCCCGAAGAGCAACTATTAAAGGCATGGGAAGGCTTGGGTTACTATTCACGTGTTCGCAACATGCAAAAGGCGGCCCAACAACTAGTGACTGACGGTCGAGTGGAATGGCCTCAGACCATGAAGGAATTAGAAAAACTCAAAGGGATTGGTCCTTACACTGCTGCGGCTATTGCAAGTATTGCCTTTTTGGAGCCGGTTGCCGCAATTGATGGTAATGCCTTTCGCGTTTTGGCGCGTTTATTTAAAATTGATGCTGATATCAGGTTGCCTAGGACACGACAACTCTTTTTTGAAGTAGGTAATCAATTGATTGATCCAAAACGGCCAGGCGATTTTAATCAAGCGATAATGGACTTAGGTTCTTCCTATATGACGGCTAAAAATTATGATAGTGAACATTCACCGGTTAAAGCGTTTAATGCTGCTTACCAAGACGGTACAGAGGATTTTTATCCAGTGAAAAGTAAGGCGCGACCAGCGCGCTTAATTCATTATTTTGCGGTTAGAATAACGAGTCCTAGTGGCTATCTGTTTGAAAAAAGGCCGAAGCAAGGGTTATTAGCCAATTTTTGGACCATGCCCTTATATGCACTCACTGAGTTTACTGAGGATCCTGAAGCTGACTGGCAATTAGCTGAAATGGTGACGGCTACTGAGAAACGATTGAAAATGGATTATGGTATTCAGACGACGCTTAAGCCGCTTTCTGAGAAAGCGATTACACACGTCTACTCGCATCAAAAATGGCAAGTGATAGTGCTAACTGGAACGCTTGATACTGAAGTGGACGTGAAAAGAGGACAATGGCAAACATTATCTGAAATAGCAAAAAAGCCCCAACCCAAGGTTCAAGAAAAAATTTGGCAGCATTTAAGAGCGCATAAATAGGGAGCTTGTTTCACATGGAACATGAAAAGCTAGTTGCCATGCCCTTCACTGCCGGAAACTATTGAATAGACCGCTATTTTGCGGTATTCTTTTACTATTGGAAAGAGTATGGAGAAATAAAATGAATCCTGAAGAATTTGCGACGGCATTACGTGAACATGGTGTGCAGCTAGATGACCATCAACTAGCGCAATATCAGCTATATTATACGAAGTTGGTGGCAGTAAATGAACATATGAATCTAACAGCAATCACAGAGCGAAACGCTGTCTATTTAAAGCACTTTTACGATTCATTAACGTTGGCTTGGGCCTACCCCGCTCTACAGAGTAAACCTTTGAAGATGGTTGATGTTGGGGCCGGGGCTGGGTTTCCATCGCTCCCACTAAAGATTGCTTTTCCGCAATTGAAGATTACCATTATTGATTCCTTGCGGAAGCGAGTTCATTTTCTGGAAGAGTTAGTAAATGAGCTGGCATTAACAGATGTGACTATTATCCATGCGCGGGCAGAAGAATTTGGTAATAAGAATAGTAACTATCGGGCGACCTTTGACCTGGCGACGGCTAGAGCTTTAGCCAGATTAAATATTCTTGGTGAATTGACATTACCCTTAGTAAAAGTTGGTGGAGTCCTACTAGCGATGAAGGGGAGTCAAGTTGATGATGAGGTTAATGAAGCTCGGCGGGCCATTCAAATATTGGGTGGTAAGTTAGAGGAACAAGTAGATGTGACCCTGCCTAACGGCGATGCTCGAGCGGTCATGGTGATTAAGAAAATCCAAAAAACGCCCAGAAAGTATCCGAGAAAACCGGGCGATCCTTTACGTAAACCACTGTAAGGAAAGGGGAGTTAAATGGGACATGTCATTGCATTAGCTAATCAAAAAGGAGGGGTCGGCAAGACAACGACCACTATCAATCTTGGTGCATCTCTAGCCACCCTAGGAAAGAAAGTATTGATTATTGATACTGATGCTCAAGGGAATGCGACCTCAGGCTCGGGTATTCAAAAATCGGCCATTGAAAAGGATGTTTATGATGTACTGGTACATAATGAACCCTTAGCCAACACGATTGTTCCAAGTTCGCATGCAGGGATGGATATTGTGCCTGCTACCATCCGGTTAGCTGGTGCGGAGCTAGAACTTGCGCCAGTAATGGCCCGTGAAGTGCGTTTAGAAAATTCATTGAGTGGGATACGCGATCAGTACGACTATATTTTAATTGACAATCCGCCTTCATTAGGATTAGTTACCATCAACACTTTTTCGGCGGCTGATTCAATTTTAATTCCAGTGCAAGCAGAATATTACGCTTTGGAAGGTTTAGGCCAGTTGATGAATAATATGAAATTAGTTAAGCAACACTTTAACCCTGATTTAGAGGTAGAAGGGGTGTTGTTAACGATGGTCGATGGGCGGACTAATTTATCGACTGAAGTTGTTGATAATGTCCGTGATTATTTTGGCACAGATGTTTATCAAACAACCATTCCGCGGAATGTGCGCTTATCGGAGGCCCCCTCGCATGGGCTGTCAATTATTGACTATGATCCGAAGTCTAAGGGTGCTGAAGTCTACATGGATTTGGCAAAGGAGGTCTTGGCGGCTCATGGTGAATAATAAGAAAAAATCGATTTTGGGCGATGGTGGTGGGTTAGGAGCCTTGTTTGCAGAGCAAGGCGTTGATACCTCGGTTTCTACGGGTGATGAGATTCGTCAACTTGAAGTGACGAAAATTGTTTCAAATCCCTTTCAACCACGGCGCATTTTTGATGAAGTGGCGCTAAAAGATTTAGCGGCTTCAATTAAAGAAAATGGTATCTTACAACCAATCATTGTGCGGCATAATCCAAAGAATAATCAACAATATGAGCTTTTAGCGGGAGAACGTCGATGGCGTGCTGCCAAGTTAGCTCAAGAAGCGACAATCCCAGCTATTGTTCGTAAGCTTGATGATGAGCAAATGATGCAAGCTTCTATTTTAGAAAATTTGCAACGTGAGGATTTAACCCCGCTAGAAGAGGCGCAGGCCTACCGCGATATGATGACAACCTTACATTTAACGCAGGACCAGGTGGCTAAACGGTTAGGGAAAGCACGTTCAGCAGTAGCTAATTTATTGCGCCTGTTAAACTTACCAGCTGAGGTAAAAGACTTGGTGAATGCTGGCAAGTTATCAATGGGACAAGCAAGGACTTTATTGGGCTTACGTAATAAGCGCCGGATTGTGCCGGTAGCTAAACGGGTAGTGGCTGAAGGGTTAACGGTTCGCCAACTCGAACAACTAGTGAATAAATTAAATGAACAAGGTAGTTCGGAGCATACGCATCAGCAGCCCTCAGCCTACTTACAGGCTACACAGACCGCTTTAGAGGACAAATTGGGCACTAAGGTGCAGGTTACCAGGAATCGTAAAGGGGCTGGTAAGATTGAAATATCTTATTTGTCAGATGAAGATTTAGCACGTATTTTTGAGGTATTAGGAATTGATTTGAATGACTAGGAGGGCTTATGTATCAATTACATGATATTGTTGAGTTACGCAAGCCACATCCCTGTGGGCATAATGCATGGGAAATCACACGTATCGGTGCAGATATGAAGTTACTATGTCAGGGTTGTCAGCATAGTGTCATGTTGACCCGTCATGATTTTGATAAGCGATTTAAACGCGTCTTACGGACGGCTGATGGGCAACAAGACAGGTTACACTAATAAGAAAGAGGAAGATAAAAATGCCACTTACTGCTGGAATTGTTGGTTTGCCAAACGTTGGTAAATCAACCTTGTTTAATGCTATAACTAAGGCTGGGGCCGAAATGGCTAACTACCCCTTTGCCACGATTGAGCCTAATGTGGGGATGGTTGAAGTGCCTGATAAGCGGCTTGATCGAATTCAAGAATTAATTCCTGCTGATAAGGTCGTCCCAACTACTTTTGAATTTACTGATATTGCTGGGATTGTAAAAGGTGCCTCGCAGGGTGAAGGATTGGGAAACAAATTCCTGGAAAATATTCGTCAGGTTAATGCGATTGTGCATGTTGTTCGGGCGTTTGATGACGATGATATTACTCACGTATCAGGTAAAGTTGATCCACTTGAAGATATTGAGACTATCAACACCGAGTTGATTTTGGCTGACTTAGAAGCAGTTGAAAAGCGGTATGCTAAAGTAGAAAAGGTAGCTTTGACATCAAAGGATAAGACGGCCCTTGCTGAGTATGCGGTTTTAGAAAAATTAAAACCAGCTTTAGAGGCAAGTCGCCCTGCTCGGTCGATTGAGTGGAACGAGGATGAGCAAAAAATTGTGGATGGCTTATTCCTGTTAACATCAAAGCCAGTTTTATATGTGGCTAATGTGGCTGAAGAAGAGATGGCCGATCCAACTAGTGGGGCCTACTATCAACAGGTGGCTGATTACGCTGCCAAAGATCACGCTGAAGTGATGGCCATTTCGGCACGTGCTGAAGAGGAAATTGCTGAGATGGATGATGAGGATAAGGCTGAATTTATGGAGTTACAGGGCATTACTGAACCAGGCCTAAATCGCTTAATTCGCACTGCTTATCATTTGTTGGACCTGCGGACCTTCTTTACTGCGGGAGGAAAAGAAACGCGGGCATGGACTTTCCATGCTGGGATGAAGGCTCCGCAGGCAGCCGGAGTTATCCACTCTGACTTTGAACGTGGCTTTATTCGTGCTGAAACAGTAGCCTTTGATGATTTAGACCAGTATGGTTCAATGAAGGCCGTTAAGGAAGCGGGTAAGCGCCGTTCTGAAGGAAAAGAATATGTCGTCCAAGATGGTGACATTATGGAATTCCTATTCAATGTTTAAGGAGAAAAAAATGGCAACAGAACAACAAGCTCAGCGGCCACACAAAAAGCTTGCTAGCCGCGAAGAATTAGCGGCTAGTGGGTTAACTAAGCGTAATCAAGACTTTATGTGGCAAGTTCAAGAGCAGGCAACAGATGATCAATTACAGGCAGGGTTGCTAGCAGAGATTCAAACGACATTGTTAGCAGGTCAAAAAACAGGGCAGACTGCTAAGCAATTATATGGAACACCACAAGCAGCTTTAGGTATTCAAACTAAGACTTATGTTCAAGACCATAGCCAGCCTGCTTATGCATCATATGGCTTTTGGCCCATTGTCATTGATAACACACTAGTATTCTTTATGATGTTTAGTCTTATGTTTGGTCTTATGCTATTGTTTAGTGGTAGACAGTTAGCAGCTAGTGGTCAAGCTGGGTTGGGCTCATTTGGTATTTTGGCCCTTTGTTTAACAGCTATCACGGGTGGACTCTTCTTTGGTAGCTGGGCGATGGCTGTGGCGCCAAGGAAAGGGGCCAAGCCACGCGGATGGGTTTATCGTATTGCAGTGACCATCCTATTGTTTGGTGCTTGGTTCTTATGCTATACCAGTTTTGCCTACATCCCCTTAACGATAAATCCAATTTTGCCTGGTTGGGTATACCTAATCCTGGCTGGCGTTGCTTACTTGGGCTTTCGTCAATGGCGGCAAAAAACGGGTATGCAAGGTGGCTTTCTGGGTGGTCGACCAACCAATACTAAATAGGTTAGTGTAGAAAGGGATACGCAATGAAAATTTTGATTGTTGATGATGACCAGGAAATTGCGGAATTATTGGAAATCTATGTCAAGAATGAGGGCTATGAACCTGTCATTGCTGGCGATGGGCGTGAGGCTTTAAAAAAATTGCGCACAAATCCTGATATTGGCTTGGTTATTTTAGATATCATGATGCCTGAGATGAATGGCACGGAGGTTGTGAAAGAAGTACGTAAGGACAATCCGGTGCCGATTTTACTATTGTCTGCCAAAACAGGAGCAATGGATAAGATTCAAGGCCTAATTACCGGGGCAGATGACTACGTTACGAAGCCCTTTAACCCCTTAGAAGTGATGGCCCGAGTTAAGGCGCTCTTACGCCGGTCACAAAATGGGATGCAGCAAGCAACACCAGAGATTTTAGATATTGGCCCCTTAACAATTAATAAGGATAGTCATGAAGTCAAGACGGCTGATGGGGTTGAAGTGAATTTGACGGCCCTTGAGTTCGGTATCTTATACTTGCTAGCATCACATCCTAATCGGGTCTTTAGTGCTGACGATATTTTTGAACGGGTATGGCAACAGGAATCTGTCGTTTCTGCTAAAACGGTGATGGTACATGTCTCACATTTGCGGGATAAATTAGAGGAAGCTACCGAAGGCAACCAGGTCGTTCAAACGGTCTGGGGTGTTGGATATAAAATCGAGGTTCTTTAAGAGAATGGTCCATTGGCCAGTTTTATTAAAGACAGACAGTTAAAATAGAGTGAGGAAGTAGGGATGAAACCAAAAGCATTTGGATGGCTAATTTTTGTCGTTAAAAGTGTGGTTGCGGCCCTGCTTTTTATGTTGGCCGGTGTCGGTTTAGTCTTTATCCTCCAAGGTCCGCCAACGACTGGTGGTCATACTTGGTGGGCGTGGATTGAATATTTTAGTCAGCACCATCCGATTGGAGTGAGCTTAATCTTGATTAGCCTACTAGCCACTTGGCTGGTTAGTATGCTTCATTTTTATGAACAGATGATGCTAAACCAATTGATAAGGGCTGTTGATGAACTGACAGAAGAAGTAACTGACATGAGAAGCATGGCTAGATTGCCACTACACCATTGGGGAGAACGGTTAGGTCCGCTAGCTCAAAGCGTAGAAAGCTTGTATGAGACGGCACATACAATGATGATTGAAGAACGTAATATCGAACGTTCTAAGGATGAGATGATTACGAATGTCTCTCATGATTTGCGGACGCCTTTGACTTCAATTTTAGGTTATTTAGGTTTAATTATTAATGATGAGCAGGGGCAATTAAAGCCAGCTGATATGCGAAAGTATTCAAAAACAGCTTATAATAAGGCGCTACAAATGAAGTCGCTAGTTGAAGACTTGTTTGACTATACGCAAGTGAAACAAGTTGATTTTAAATTACGGTGGGCCCCCATTGATTTAGCGGCCCTATTACAGCAATTAGCGGCCTCTTATGAATTAGAGGCTAAAAATCATGGGATTGTAGTCTCAGTGGTGGCTCAACCTGAAATGATTGAAATGGTAGGAGATCCGGACCGGTTAGCCAGGGTGTTCATGAATTTAATTAGTAACGCCTTGAAATATGGTGAAGGGGCAACCTTTATTCGATTGTCTGCTCGGAAGTTACCCGATGAAAATGAGGTTGAAGTACGAGTTACGAATAATGGACGGCCCATTCCAGCTAGTTCGGTAGACCATCTTTTTGATCGCTTTTATCGGGTCGAGCATTCTCGCAATACTAAGACCGGTGGTACCGGTCTAGGCTTAGCCATTGTAGAGAGCGTAGTATCAGCTCATAATGGAACGGTAACGGTGGAATCAACAGATGAATTAACGAGTTTTATCGTGCGCCTGCCTTTGGAACCAGTAGGTGATGACGTGTTACCTAATGAAGAATAAAGAGGTAAAGAAATGGTAGAAGATGGAGTGTTTGCTGACTGGCAAGAAAAAATAGCTAAGCAGCCAATTCCTTATTGGGATGAATTACCAGCAGTGGATTTATACATGGATCAGTTAGTTTCTTACGTTAATCGTCTAGTTACTCCCCTGAATATGCCAGTTATTACTGCAACAATGGTGAATAACTATGTTAAAAAGAAAGTGATTTTTGCACCAGTAAAGAAGAAGTACCAAGCAATGCAGATTGCAGATGTGATTATTATTTCCTTAAGCAAGTCACTCTTTTCTTTAGATGAAATTCGACAGGCCATTGATGTAATCACTAAAGATGAATATCCTAAAAAGGCATACGATCGTTTTGTGGATGCGTTGCGTTTGCGTTTTAAGGGGGAAAAACCAATTCCGGTTCCGCCTAGTATGGCAGCTGAACGCTTAATGCAGGATGTAGCAGATTTGGTCTATCAAAAGTTAGAGGCGGAGTTCTTGCTTGATCAATTAGTAAGTCAGAATGGTGACCGCTAAGCGTAAGTTAAGCGTTATGAGTATTAAGCAAAGGTCTATTTTCGTTAACCAATGAAAATAGACCTTTTTATTAGGTTAAACAAAAATGATAAAATGCTTTGAATTATTATAATTTAAAGATATAATACCCTTAATGTTTAAGAGAGTATTTTGTTAAAACAAAAGTAGGTTAGTAACAGGTGTTTCATGTGAAACGGGGAGAAAGTAGGATGACGGAACTCGTTGTGAAAGATACTGCCTTGCTGTTATGTGAAACAAAACTGACTGATGTACCGGCTATTTATCAGTTAATTAATAGTGATCGCGTATATTTGCGGCAGTATAAGGATTGGGTAGATGCGATTAGAAGTACGGCTGATGAGTTTGCTTATGTGGAACGAATGATAAGGCAGTCTCAGGAGAAACTTTTTAACTTAGTCTTAGGGGATCAGCTCATAGGATTGCTTAATCTACACCATGTGCAACTTGATCAAGGGGTTGCTGAAATGGGATATTGGTTGCATTCAGCTTATCATCATCATGGTTATATGACCCAGGCAGTTAAAGAATTGACGGCCTATGCTTTAAATAATTATCAGTTAAAGCAAATAGAGGTTCTAATTGCTAAAGATCATGTGGCTAGTCAAGGTGTCGTCGCACGAGCTGGTTATCAGCTCATGGGCCAAAGTAAACAATCTGTTTATTATCAGTTTAATTATCAAAATGCTCTTTTGTGGCGGTATAAGAAGGAGTAGAGAAAACAATGAAAGCTTTTATGGAGTTAGACGCTAATTTAAAACTACGCGCCTTTACCGTTTTCTTAACAGTGCTGTTAAGTAGTTCAATTGGACCAAATATGACCTTTTATTACTTAAAATATTTTGGGTCACTGTGGACAGGAATTTTATTGGTTATTGTTTCAGTAGCTGGTTTTTTAGGTAGTTTATATGGTGGACATTTGGCTGACGCTTGGGGGCGACGGCCTACTATGTTAGTCGGAGCTGGGTTGATGATTACAGGGTACATATTAGCTACGCTTGCTAATTCACCTTGGCTATTTCAGCCCGGATTGACTTTTTTTGGTTTTTTAATTGCCATGGCTGGTGGATCGCTAGCTGATCCGGCTGATCAAGCGATGATGATTGATGTTTCGACCCCTGCCAACAGGCAGTTTGTTTTTGCTTTAATCTATTGGATTGTCAATATTGGGGTTATGTTCGGAGCGGCAATTGGCGGCTGGTTCTTTAGGGACTATCTTTTTTATCTCTTGCTTGGAATGACCTTTGGAGCTGTGATTAATTTTCTTGTTATTTTTTTAGGAATGCGTGAAACCTTCACTGGGCAAGCAAAAGAGCAGGCTAAAACAGTTAAGCAGGCCTTACGAAGCTACTTGACTGTATTGCAAGATCGACGTTATACCATATTTGCATTGGGGGCGGTCTTGTCGATTGTTGTTTATTCCCAGATTGATTATTATTTACCGGCCCATTTAACAGCAGACTTTCATACTTATTGGTTATGGGCTCAGGAAATATATGGGCAACGAATGTTATCGTTGATGATGATTACCAACACGGCATTAATCATTATTTTTATGGGCCTAATTAATCATTATAGTACGCGTTGGCCACTAATTTTTGGCTTTTCCGTCGGGCAAGGACTACAGGGCTTTGGGATCGCTTTATCATTTATTTTAGGCGACTTTTGGCCATTAATTTTAGCAACGCTTATTTGGACTTTGGGTGAAATTATTGTGGTGCCGGCCGGACAAACGATACGGGCAGATTTAATGGATCCTGACAGAATTGGTGCTTATTCTGGTGTTTTTGCTGTTACTAGACCAATCGGAACGATTATTGCAGGTAGTATGGTATCATTGTCATCATTGATTAATAAATGGGGAATGGCGGTCATTATTTTAATAATGACCATTGCTGCCATTGGACTAACTGTGAAGGCGGTAAATACGCCACAAAAAAGTAAGTAGAAAGAAGGCATTTTAAAAGCATGGATAAGATAGGGATGGTTTTAGTCTTTATTGCAGGTGGCTTTTTTGCTTTAAAACAAGAAAAATTAGCGGTCTTGGCATTGATGATTGGACTGGGACTTGTCATGTTTAGTCGGCAAAAAAAGAATACAAAATAATAAAACGACATAGGCCTAGGCCTATGTCGTTTTATTATTTTATTTAGCTAGTTAACGTACCCCATCCATCATCTTTTTGATGAGTGGAACTAAGAAGACTAGGACGATTCCTAATACAACCGAAACTGTTCCAAACCAAGTGAAGTAAGCTACTTCATTGGCTGGGTTATATAGACGTACAAGTTGTGCGTTTAAGGCAGAACCCGCTGAAGAAGTTAAAAACCACATTGACATCATTTGTGACATAAAGGCATGTGGTGCTAACTTAGTCGTAACCGATAAACCAACTGGTGAAATGAGCATTTCACCAACGATGACCAATGCCCATGAACCAACTAACCACAAAGGAGATACTTTAGTAGCGGTTCCAAATAATGCTCCTGGTAGGGCCATTAGAAGGAAAGAAGCACCAGCAAATACCAAACCAACTGAGAATTTCATTGGCGCAGAAGGCTGACGCTTACCCCAAGCCGTCCATAGCCAAGCAAAGAAGGGGGTATAGAGCATAATGAACAAGGGATTTAATGATTGGAACATTGATGGTGACACAAAGCTTGGCATGCCAGCATAATTAATTCGTTCCGCAGCAAAGGTGGCTAACACGATTGAACCCTGTTCTTCAATGGCCCAAAAAAGCACCGCAGCAATGAAAAGTGGAATATAAGCAAATACCCGTGAACGTTCCACTGAGGTAACCTTAGCACTCGTGGTCATGGTTACAAAGTATGAAATAGGCAGGATAATAGCGACAATCGTTAACAAATTGATAAAGTCGTCAATCTTAGTCCAGCCCATCAAGAACATCAAGGAAACAACTAGTGCTGCCGCAATTAAACCAAATAAGATTTTAATTAGTAATGGCTTAACTTCATCGTGCTGGATTGGATCGGGAGCATAGAGTGAATCTTCCGATAAGTTACGTTGTCCAAAGTGGAACTGTAAGAGACCAAAGAACATTCCGATAGCCGCTAATGAGAAGGCCACGTGGAAGCCCATATTCTCCTGAGTCCAACCAACCAATAAGGGGGCGACAAAGGAACCTAAGTTAATTCCAAAAACAAAGATTGAAAAACCTGAATCGCGTCGTGGGTCATCTTCTTTGTAGAGTGAACCAACCAAAGAGGAGACATTAGGCTTTAGGAGCCCTGTTCCTAAAATTAGGAAGACCATGGCCGAGTAAAGACCAATGGCGCCGACTGGCAGGGCTAGGCAGATGTGCCCAATCATAATCAGCACACCACCCCAAAAGACAGTGCGTCGTTCACCAAGAATCCGATCGGCCATAAAGCCACCAATTGCGCCAGCCAAGTAAACCATGGAGACGTAGATAGCCATAATTGAAGCGGCTGTCGATCGACTGACATTTAATTGCCCATCAGCAATTAAATACCACATGTAAAAGAGCAAAATGGCCTTCATGCCATAGAAACTAAAGCGTTCCCACATTTCGGTCATGAAGAGGGTCTTTAACCCACGAGGTTGCCCAAAAAAAGCATGATCGTTTTGATCGGGTTTTGCCGCGGCCGGTTTATTGGAATTTTCCATAATAAAGTCCTCGCAAATAAATATTTCTTTTGTCTTGATTAGAATTTATGTTAAATTAAATTAGACAATAGTGTCAATTTTAAAACATGTTTAATAAAACTACAAGTCAAATTTTTAGCTAGTAGTTTTAAAGAAGGAAAGAGGCGCGTAGTGGTGAAGGTTGGCTTTTCAAGCGATAATCATTTGGACTTAAATAAGGTTGACTGGCGATGGGCTGCAAGAGAACAGGCTAATTATCTTCTTAGGGCTGGTGTTGAGGCCTACTTTATTTTAGGCGATGTTAGCAATCACTATGAACGAACTTACCAGTATGTTACCTATTTGCAGGAACAGTTAGCCGCTCAAGTGCAGGTTAGATTTATTTTAGGAAATCATGATATGAGTTCGGACCTAACCTATGATCAAATCGAAAGTATTGAGTCGCCATTCTATTTACACAATCACTATCTTGATATAGTTGGCACATCTTGGCGTGTGATTGGACACAATGGTTGGTATGATTATGGTTTTTCACCAATGATGGATGAGGCAAGTGGCCAGCGTTTCCATTATGGTTTTTACTATGATCGTATTATTCAGCAGTCAATGTCAGACCGGGAGCGTACTGATATTGCCCTTAACCAATTACAGGCACAGTTGACTAGGGCTGGCCAAGCACAAAAGCAAGTTATTGTGGTGACACATTTTGTGCCAATTAAGGATGATATAAAAGTATCCAGCCAGCGACCTTATATGCAGTTAAATGCTGTTTTAGGGTCACCTCGCCTGGGTAAGCTCTTAGCGGGAACTCCGCAGGTGCACCATGTTTTCTTTGGACATCATCATGTGAGTTCGCCGGTTAGACAGCACCAAGGCACGGCGTTTTATAATGTTAGTGTTGGCTTGAAGAAACGGACAGGAGAGTGGTTAGCGGCTGATTTTTTGACCAGTTGGCAAAAAAAATTAGTGATTTTGCCCTTATAATGTTGACAGTTAACCGGCGGACGTGTATATTAATATCTTGTTGAGGCCCTAGGGCTTGCAACGTTAAGTTAATACTATTGGGAGATTAGCGAAGTCTGGTTAAACGCGGTGGACTGTAAATCCATTCCTTCGGGTTCAAAGGTTCGAATCCTTTATCTCCCACCATGAATGGGATATGGCCAAGTGGTAAGGCATCGGTTTTTGGTACCGTGTATCGCTGGTTCGAATCCAGCTATCCCAACTAGTGAAGCCGATAGAATCTTCTATCGGCTTTTTTGTTTTAAGTCGTAACTGTAAGTTTAAAGGGGGAAGTGAGCAGATGGCAGGGCAAGTGAGTGGTAGTCATAAATGGTTAGCCTTGATGGCAATGTCCTTGGGTGTCTTTATGGCCTTATTAGATGTAACGGTAGTTAATGTGGCCTTGCCGACAATGGCCCTAGATTTTCATACGACCTTTAACGATTTACAGTGGGTGCTTAATGCTTATACGATTGTGTTTGCGGTGACCTTGTTAATTACATCCAAGTTAGGTGATATGTATGGTCGCAAACGGGTCTTTATGATTAGTATGGCGATCTTTATTGGAGGCTCAATTTTAAACGGCTTGGCCCCATCCCTACTTGTCCTTGACCTTGGACGTGGTATTCAGGGTATCGGTGGTGCTGGGATGAATTCTTTGTCCATGGCATTAGTGGGGTCCAATTTCACAGGCCGGGACCGAGGGACTGGTCTTGGTATTTTAGGGTCTGTCATTGGCCTCTCATCCGCTGTTGGTCCGCTAGTTGGTGGCTACTTAGTTGAACATTTTGGTTGGCCATCAATTTTCTTTGTGAATGTGCCAATTGGATTGATAGCCTTAGTTATGACCTATCTTTATGTGGCCGAAACACCTAGCTATGGACGGGGTGAAAAGATTGACTTGTTAGGAATGCTTTTATCGGCCGCTGCTTTATTTTCGGCCATCTTTGGTTTGATAAAGAAAGAGGCTGCAACGCACGCGGCCTGGACCAGTCCAGATATCGTTTTTTGGTTAATTGCCGCTGCAATTTTTTTGATTATTTTTATTTTAGTAGAAATCAAAACGCCAGCGCCAATGATGGACTTGAAAATGTTTACTCAGATTAATTTTGTAGGGGCCGTGATTGTGGCTTTTGCTCTTGGGGCAGGTATTTATGCCATGAGCAGATACCTGACGGCGATGATGCAAAATTATATGGGATATTCGGCCTTGGAGACTGGGGTGCGTCAGTTGACCATCTCGATTTGGTCCTTGCTTTTAGGACCCCTAACAGGCTATATTGGTCAACGTTTTTCTAAGCGTTGGTTAATTGCTGGCTTTATGTTCTGGGCTGGATTAGCTTTTATTTGGCTAGCCAACGTCATGGTAACGAAGGTGACGTTTGCTGCCATGGTACCGGGTATGGTGATGTATGGCATTACCAACGGCTTGGTTAATCCGCTTTTAAATAATGCTGGGTTAGATGACATTAAACAAGCTGAAATGGGTATGGGATCGGGCTTGTTAAATGTTTTCCGGCAAGTGGGAGTAACATTTGGTGTGGTTATTTTAGGCTTAACACAAACAAATCATTATGAGGCAACGTTAAATGCTGATTGGCTTAATCTTGATTTGCCAAGTGTGGTTTTAGACCCGCTACATAAGTTGCTGATAGCGGCGGGACCCTTTAGCGGTCATGAACTGGTTTTTTCTAATCTTTATCGTCAAATCCCACTGATTAGTGACCTTCAAGCTTTAGTTGAAAAGGCTTATTATTCAGGGATGGCTGCCGTCTTTTTGGCGGCTGCTGTCATTGTCAGTTTAGGTGGTTTAGCCGCCGCTGTCCTGATGCGAGATCATAAAGAAAATGAAGGATAAAGAAATCAACTAAAAACTTCTAGTGTTTTTCTTGCATTTAGTGGGAATAATTGCTATTATATAAAAGTTGATTTCGGGGGGTTAGCGAAGTCTGGTTAAACGCGGTGGACTGTAAATCCATTCCTTCGGGTTCAAAGGTTCGAATCCTTTACCCCCCATTTTATTATTGGGATATGGCCAAGCGGTAAGGCATCGGTTTTTGGTACCGTGTATCGCTGGTTCGAATCCAGCTATCCCAACTGAAAAAGTCGGTGAGCGATTACGCTTGCCGGCTTTTTATTTAGTTTGATAAGCATATGTTAATTGGCAGTAAGCAGATTCAAGTAGATCAATGACTAACAGGAACTAAAGCAGAGGGGGGACAGCAAGCTTATGGATAATCGAACCTTGCAGACTCTAGTGGAAGAGGTATCAAAAGACTCTTTTCATCGTCCTTTTTTACACCAGGCACGATTTAACAACCGCCTACGTACAACAGGTGGTCGTTATCTGTTAAGTAGTCATGATTTGGAGTTTAATCCTTTGATGTTGACTGAATTCGATTTGGCCAATTTGATTGGGGTGATTAAACACGAATTGGTCCATTACCACTTACATTTACAAGGACGACCTTACCAGCATAAGGACCAGTCATTTAAACGGCTCTTGGCTGATGTGGGCGGTCTAAGATATGCACCGCCGACTAGTCGGACTAGCCAGCAGCGGTGGCACTATCGCTGTGAACGAGGCCATGATATATACCGTCAACGTCGAATAAAGTTAAGTCGATATCGTTGTGGTCGTTGTCATGCGCCGTTACGCTTACTTAATTAAGTAAGTGACCTTGCATGGGAAGGACCAACGTGTTATATTTTACTGGTTAATTAACTGGTAAAGGAGTTTTGCGGATGACTGAGACAGCTGAACAAATTGATGCTTTTTTAAAGCACGTCCGGATTTTGGCGGAAAATCAGCGGGAAATTTTGCTAGGTGAAACGGATGAGGCAAGTGATGTGACGACAACGCAAGGACACGTGTTAATGTTGTTAGCTCAAAACGGCCCTCAAACGAATTCTGAATTGGCTCATGCTTTAGTGGTATCACCCGCGGCCATCACGAAGGTCATGAAGCATTTACAACATGCTGTTAAGCCTATGGTAACGCAAGTGCCGGATGATCATGATGGCCGCATTAGTCGCTGGGCGTTGACGGCCCATGGTATTTCACTAGCGCAAGTCCATGCGCGTCGGCATGCGCAGACGCTTGAGCATTATCAGCAATTGTTGATGGATTTTGACACAGATGAACAAGCTACCATAGCACGATTTCTACAGTCCTTAGAGCAGTGCTTAATGGGGGATGAGACAGATGACTAAGAATAGTAAGTGGTTATTGGGCCTTCCTGCTATATTTGTTATTTTTTTAATTGGGCTGGTAGTGTTTACCGGAATTAAACAAACAAAAGAGAGTCAGCAGACGGGCAGGCTACATGTAGTGGCCAGTTTAGATAGTTATGGTGAAATTGCCCAGGCAGTCTTAGGCAATCAAGGCAGTGTCCGCAGTGTTTTAACCAATCCAGCCATTGATCCTCATGACTTTGAACCTACAGCTAGTACAGCTAGGTTGTACCAACAGGCAGATATCATCATTTCAAATGGCGGTGGCTATGATCAGTGGAGCACGCGCTTAGCGCAAGCCAATGAATCTGCTAAAAAGATTACAGTTGCCAAGCTGTACCACTATCATGCGGGAGATAATGAACATTTCTGGTATGCGCCTGACCTAGCAAATCGGTTAACCAATCAGTTGGTGATAACCTATAGTCAACTGATTCCAGCGAAAAAACCATATTTTGAACAGAATGCGCAACACTACTTACGAAAACTAACTAAACTAGACCAGTTAAGGAGTACGTTGAAGCAAACCTTGGCTGGTCAGGGTGTCCTGACTACGGAGCCTGTTTTTGATTTAACCTTAAAAAGTTTAGATGCTAACATCCTAGTACCAGCGTTTGGGCAAGCAATTGATGAGGGACAAGACCCTACACCCGCTGCCGTTCAGGCTTGGCGCAAGGCGATTGATCAAGGCCAAGTTAAGGTTGTAATTGAGAATAAGCAGGCCAAAGGAAAGCTGGTTGATCAAGCGGTTGCTTATGCCAAAGAGCATCAGGTGCCGGTGGTAAAAGTGACAGAAACTAAAGGGCAAGGACAGTCTTATCTTGATTGGCAATATGCTCAGTTAAAGCAGTTAGCAAAGGCGGTGGGTGCACATGACGAGTCAAACTAAGCAACCAGTCCTCCTGGGACATAATATTGGGATAAAGTTTGACCAACATTGGTTATACCAAGGGGTAAACTTTCAGCTTGGTCAGCAACGGATGTTAGCGGTGATTGGTGATAATGGAGTTGGGAAAACGACCTTATTAAGAGCTATTTTGGGACAGCAGCAATTAACTGCTGGGGAATTAGTTTGGACTAATCCAGCGACGGTAGTAAGGTATGTTCCCCAAGAGCGGCCTAATGTAGCCGACTTTCCACTCTATATTGCAGATTTTGTTGAGCTTAGTTACGATCGGGGCTGGCGCCCTTGGTTATCCAGAGCTGAAAAACAGCAGTTGACCCATATCTTGAAGGATACCCACCTAACAAGCTTGGCGCGGCGCCGGATTGATCGTGCCTCTGGTGGTGAGCGCCAACGGGCCTACTTGGCCCAAGCGTTGTTAGTTAATCCGAGTGTTTTAATTTTAGATGAAGCAACCGCTAATCTTGATAATGTGGCAAAGTACGAATTAATGGATGTGGTTCGTCATTACCGAGACCACCATCATTTGAGTATTATTATGATTAGTCATGACTTGGATATAGTTAAGGAGTTCGCAGATGACTATTTACTATTGTCCGCTCAAGATAGCGAGTTTGGATCAGTTGCTGAATTAGACACTAGTCGCTTGAAAGTGGGGAATCAAGACCATGCTTAATTATCCATTTATGCAAAATGCCTTTATTGTAGGGACGTTGATTGCTATTGTGAGTGGCTTTGTTGGCGTCTTTGTAGTGGCTAGACAGATGTCTTTTTTGGCCCATACCTTAAGCGAGATTGGGTTTGCCGGCGCATCATTTGGTCTTTTTATGAATTGGTCGCCCTTGTGGGGAATGTTGTTATTCACCATTTTGGCTGCGACCACGATTGGTGAATTGGGCATGCAAGAAGAACATGCTGATTCCTTGATATCAGCAGTTAGTGCCATTGCAATTGGCTTGGGGATCGCCTTTTTAGCCTTATCACAGAAGAACGCTAGTGCGGCTACGAGTATTTTATTTGGCTCAATTTTTAGTATCAGTCATGATAATATTCAACAGGTTATTCTGTTGGCAGTCCTGGTACTAGTGTTGGTGTTAGTCTTATTCAGACCGCTGCGGCACTTTGCCTTTGACTACAATACCGCACGCTTTAGTATTAAATATATTGTGTTAGTTGAAGTGGCCTTTCTAGTTATTATGGCAACTACGGTTGCCGTTTCATCACAAATTGTTGGATCACTATTGATCTTCATTTTGATGACCCTGCCTGCTAGCGCTGCCATGCGGGTAGGACGGACAGTCTGGCAAATGGTCGCTTGGTCAATTAGTTTTGCTGTATTTGGTGTCTGGGTGGCATTAGTTTTATCTTATTGGACGAACGTGCCGGTTTCCTTTTATATTGCTATTTTAGAGGCTGCAATCTATTTTGTGGCCTTAGCCTGGTCCAACCAAAGAAACCATTAGTATTTAGCGTGACTGACAACTTTCTGTTAGAATGATGATTACGACCCAATCAAGGAAAAAAGGAATGAGAAAAATATATGTTAACTGTTTCAAATGTCTCAGTTGCCTTTAGTGGCAAGAAGTTATACGACAATGTCAATTTGAAGTTTACGCCTGGAAATACCTATGGCATTATTGGTGCCAATGGTGCAGGTAAGTCAACCTTTCTAAAGGTGCTTGAAGGTAAGCTACAACCAACGACAGGAACGATCACGATGGATCCCAATGAACGGATGTCATCTTTGGTACAAGATCACTTTGCGTTTGATAATTATACGGTGATGGAGACCGTTTTGCGGGGCTACCAGGAGCTGTATGATGTCAAGGCGGAGATGGATGCGATTTATGCTAAACCTGATTTTAGTGATGAAGATGGCGTTCGCGCTGGTGAACTGTCAGCCTTATTTGATGACTTAAATGGCTGGACTGCTGAAGCCGATGCAGCCCAACTTTTGCAAAGTTTAGGGATTCCAGGTGATCAACACCAGACTCAGATGGCTGAATTGGCCGAAACCGAAAAGGTCAAAGTTTTGTTAGCCCAGGCGCTTTTTGGTAACCCAGATATTTTGATTTTGGATGAGCCCACCAATGGATTAGATACGAAAACGATTGCCTGGCTGGAAGACTTCTTAGCTGATTATAAAAACATTGTGATTGTTGTGTCCCATGATCGGCACTTCCTAAATGCCGTTTCAACCATGACGCTCGATGTTGATTTTGGCAAGATTACAGAGTTTGTTGGTAATTATGATTTCTGGAAGGAATCATCCGAATTAGCTGCGCGACTACAATCACAGCAAAATGCGAAAAAAGAAGAGCAAATTAAGGAACTACAAGACTTCGTTGCGCGTTTTTCAGCTAATGCATCTAAGTCCAAGCAAGCAACGGCTCGTAAGAAGCAATTAGAAAAAATTACGCTTGATGATATTCAACCATCTAGTCGTAAGTATCCTTATATTCATTTTGACCTTAGTCGGCCGATTGGTAATGACATGGTCCGTGTTGAAAATATCTCTAAAACGGTTGACGGTGTTAAACTACTAAACAATGTAAGTTTCACCTTGCAGCCTAATGAAAAAGCGCTGGTTATGGCGGAAAATGACGTGGCGGCAACCATGTTGCTCGATATACTAGCTGGCCGTCAGACACCCGACGAAGGGACCGTTACCTGGGGTGTCACAACCAGTCGTGATTATTTAGCTAAGGATATGGCTAGTAATTTTCCTAAGCCAGAGCAGCCAATTTTAGATTACCTACGTGATTTTGCCGAAAAGGGTGAAGATGATAACACCTTCCTGCGGGGATTGTTAGGTCGGATGCTCTTTAAAGGTGAAGATGCTGAAAAGACGCTGGCCGTTTTGTCTGGGGGCGAAAAAGTTCGAGTGGTCTTCTCTAAGTTGATGTTAACTAAGCCGAACGTCTTAATTTTAGATGACCCAACCAACCATCTTGACCTAGAATCGATTACTTCCTTGAATGATGGGCTGATCGATTACAAAGGAGGGATTATTTTCACTTCTCATGATCATACCTTTGCCCAAACGATTGCAGATCATATTATTGTGATTAGTCCAGAGGGCGTCATCGAGCGGGCAGAAACCTCATATGATGAATTTATGGCTACCGCTAGTGTGCAAGAAGCCTTAGCTAAGGCGAATATTCGGCTGTAAACACTTGAAGAAAGCATATTATTTACACCAACCTGTGTGTAGTGATATGCTTTTTTTATTAACCTAACGGAAGGTAAATGGGCGTATAAACAAGATGGGTAAAAAGAAAAAGATTAAAAAAGTTTTAGTTGAACAAATTCTGGACAAGGCAGCCATTCCATATGAAACCATTGTGTTTGAAGATGGTTTAAATCGAAAGGACGCTGAGATGGCAAGATATGGTTTAAGTGAGCATGATATTTATAAGACTTTAGCCTTGACCGGTAATGTTACGGGACCGGTTATTGGCATTGTTCCCATTGATGCACACCTTGATGAAAAAAAGTTAGCTGCTGTGTCCGCTAATAAGCGGGTCGACATGATTCACACAAGGGACCTGCAGGCAACAACAGGATATATTCATGGTGCTAATAATCCAGTGGGGATCTGGCAAAACAAGAAGTTTCCAATTTATTTTGATGAGGCAGCGAAAAAAGCTGGTACCATTGTGGTATCAGCCGGTGAATTAGGGCGGTCCATTAAAGTTGATAGTCAGCTCTTAGCGGACTTTGTACAGGGTCAATTTGCTGATTTGCAACAGACGCGATGATGTCCTTTATAAGTATGGTTTGGCAAAGTTGGTTATATTTATTGGGGCTTGGATTTATAATGCCCCTGCTGGCGAATTTACTTATTTCAGCGTTAACTAGCCAGACGGTGACTTTAATTGTTAAGCGGTATGGTCTTCGTGCACAAAGTTATTGGGGGTGCCTTGGTATCGTCGTTCATGAGGGATCACATGCCCTGTTAGCACTACTTTTTTTACATCATATTGACCAAATAAAGCTTTTTGTAGCACCTAAAGAGGCTATTACGACCACACAGTTGGGTTATGTGGCACACTCTTATCATCCACACAATCTCTACCAGCGCTTAGGTAATTTTTTTATTGGACAAGCGCCCTTTATGGGTATTATTGCCTGCATGATGTTAGTAACCAAGTGGCTCTGGCCACAGCTCTTTAGTCCTAACTTGAATTTTACTGTAGTGACTGCGGGATTTACTTGGTGGCATTTTTTGCTATGGCTAGTTATGATAATCAGTTTAAGTCTTGGGCTTAACCTGAGCCGTGCTGACTGGCATAATACCTGGTCTGGTAGCTTTTTATATGTGGGTCTCTTAATGTTAGTAGCATTGTTTTTGACGGGTGTTAACCCAAGTTTTTACCTGACCTACGGCTTGGATTGGCTAGTCACAGTGGGTGGCTTTTACCTTGTTTTATTTAGCTTAGCGCTCCTAGTGAACCTCATTGTGGTCCTGCTAACCAAGGCATTTTAAAGGAGTAATCAAAATGACAGGACAGTTAACCCCCGTACAAGCAAGACAATTAGCCAGCCTAAATGAATACATGCAAGTGGCCTTAAAAGGGGATAATAGCGGACACGATGTGACCCATATTAAGCGGGTCGTCAAATTAGCGCAGCATTTATTAACAACCGAACCAAGTGCAAATGCGTTTATCACCTTGGCAGCTGCAACTTTGCATGATGTTTATGATGATAAGTTAGTCGCAAATGTTGGTAAAGCAAAAACAGAACTGGCTCAGTTCATGACGGCACAGAACGTCAGCTTGCATGATCAGACGGCCATTTTTTATATTATTGATAATATGTCTTGGAGTAAGCAACGCTTTGGACAAGCAGAGCCCCTTGATTTAAATGGGCAAATTGTCCAAGATGCTGACCGCCTAGAAGCGATGGGGATGATTGCGGTGACCCGAGTCATTGCATACGGCTATCAGGCAGGACACGTATTATATGATCCTGCGATTAAACCTCGCCAGTTAAAAACCAAAGCCGAGTATCGATCAGCTGATGGCGAGACGATGATTAACCACTTTTACGAAAAATTATTTTTGTTAAAGGATTACCTAAATACCAATGAAGGTAAACGAATTGGGAAAATCCGTGATCAGGCAATGCATACTTTCGTTAGTCAATTTGAGGCTGAATGGGCTGGCAAAGATTATTAAAGTTTACAAAGTGGTCTAACCAATTTTTGGTTGGACCACTTTTATGTTACGCTGTTAACTGATAAACAGGGAGGGAAAGTGATTATGGAACGCCAGGTTATTTATATGCGGGTAGTTGATGATCTGAAGGACCGCATTAAGCGTCAAGAATTTGAAGATTTAAAACTGCCAGATGAACGATCACTAGCGGAATCCTATGGTGTATCACGAAGCTCCATTAAACGAGCCCTTAATGTGTTGGCACAACAGGGGATTATCTTTAAAAAACGGGGGTCAGGGACCTTTGTAAACCCCCTCTACTGGAAGAACCAGCCTATGTTTCAGTCCTTGGGCAAAAATTTAGGGGTTTCGGATTCATATCGATATCACGGTGAAGCGCCGGCAATTCGGTTAGTTGATTTTAAAAAAGAAGTTGCAGATGCAGAGACACAACTAGCATTATTTTTAAAAGCTGGTGAAGAAGTTTATCAAATTAAACGACTGCGCCTTTTACAAGGGAAGACCTTTATGATTGAAAAGGCCACGATTCCGGTAAAGTTGTTACCTGAGATGACGGCCCGTGACTTACAACACTCGATGTTTCAATATACTAAGCAGATGACAAAAAAGGCGGTTACCAAGTCTTTCTTAACAGTGACAGTGGAACCATCAAGTAAGGAAGATCAAACTTACATGCATTTAGCTGATAACGAGCCAGTT
>NZ_ATUU01000002.1:0-325056 GCF_000420365.1 Weissella halotolerans DSM 20190 | reverse complement strand
GTTACCAAGTCTTTCTTAACAGTGACAGTGGAACCATCAAGTAAGGAAGATCAAACTTACATGCATTTAGCTGATAACGAGCCAGTTGGGGTGATGGCAGGAATCTATTTCTTGGATGATGGAACCCCCTTTGAGGTAGGTACGATGCGTATTCATTATCAGTATATGCAGTATAATAGCTTTGATAGTTTAGATGGCGATTAGTTTTCAGTAATTGGACCGCACCAATCTAGGTATTTTTCTTGTGTGTCCATGCTAAATCTGTTATTATAAGTTTGTCGACTGGAGGGATTGTCTCTAGTTGTGGTCCAGATTTTTTGTAGACAATTATATATATACAAAGGAGATTCGATCAAAATGGCAGTAGATTTTGATACCAAGGAATACCTTGAGAAGGTTGATGCCTGGTGGCGTGCAACCAACTATCTTTCAGCTGGTATGATCTTTTTGAAGAGCAACCCATTGTTCTCCGTAACAGACACACCTATTCAAGCTGATGACGTTAAGGTGAAGCCAATTGGACACTGGGGTACTATCTCAGGTCAAACCTTCATCTATGCTCATGGAAACCGTTTGATTAACAAGTATGGTTTGAACATGATGTACATCGGTGGCCCTGGTCACGGTGGTCAAGTTATGGTTACTAACTCATACCTTGATGGTACTTACACTGAAGATTATCCAGAGATTACCCAAGACCTTGAAGGTATGGCTCGCTTATTCAAGCGCTTCTCATTCCCTGGTGGAATTGGTTCTCACATGACAGCGCAAACACCAGGTTCATTACATGAAGGTGGTGAGTTAGGTTACTCACTATCTCATGGTGTTGGTGCTATTTTAGACAATCCTGATCAAATTGCTTTGACAGTAGTTGGTGACGGTGAAGCTGAAACTGGTCCTTCAATGACTGCATGGCATTCAATCAAGTTCATCAATCCTAAGAATGATGGTGCTGTATTGCCTGTCTTGGATTTGAATGGATTTAAGATTTCAAACCCAACAGTCTTCTCACGGATGAGTGATGAGCAAATTTCAGAATTCTTTACTGGTTTGGGATGGTCACCACGTTTCATCGAAAATGATGATATTCATGACTACATGGCTTACCACGAGAAGGCTGCTAAGATCTTTGATCAAGCAATTGAAGATATTCAAGCTATTCAAAAGGATGCCCGTGAGAACGGTCGTTATCAAGATGGTGAAGTAGCTCCATGGCCAGTTATCATCGCTCGTTTGCCAAAGGGTTGGGGTGGTCCACGTTACAACCAAGCCGGTGAGCCAATTGAAGGTTCATTCCGTGCCCACCAAGTACCACTTCCTCTTGAACAAGGTGATTTGTCAACCTTGCCACAATTTGAAGAGTGGATGAACTCATACAAGCCAGAAGAATTGTTCAACAAGGATGGTTCTTTGAAGGACGAAGTTGCTGCTATGGCTCCTAAGGGTGACAAGCGGATGGCTGCTAACCCAGCTGCTAATGGTGGTGCTCCTCGTGGTGAAGAGTCAAAGAACTTGACTTTGCCTGACTGGCACGAATTCACCAATGACATTACTGCTGACAACCGTGGAACTTTGTTGCCTGATGGTAACCGTAACATGGATATGAATGTCTTATCTGGTTACTTCGCTGCAGTTTCAAAGTTGAACCCAACATCATTCCGTATCTTTGGACCTGATGAGACGATGTCAAACCGTCTATGGGATATGTTCAAGATTACTAACCGTCAATGGATGGAACCAATCCATGACCCATATGACCAATATGAAGCTCCAGAAGGTCGTATCTTGGATGCTCAACTTTCAGAGCATCAAGCTGAAGGTTGGTTGGAAGCTTACACCTTGACTGGTCGTGTTGGTGTCTTTGCATCATACGAATCATTCTTGCGTGTTGTTGATTCAATGATTACACAACACTTCAAGTGGTTGCGTCACGCCTCAGAGCAATCATGGCGTAATTCTTACCCATCATTGAACTTGATTTCAACGTCAACTGTCTTCCAACAAGACCACAACGGTTACACTCACCAAGATCCAGGTATGTTGACTCACTTGGCTGAGAAGAAGGCTGACTTTATCCGTCAATACCTACCAGCTGATGGAAACACGTTGTTGGCTGTCTTTGATCGTGCCTTCTCTGAGCGTCAAAAGGTTAACCACATCGTGGCTTCTAAGCAACCACGTCAACAATGGTTCTCTGCTCAAGAAGCTGAAATTTTGGCTAACGAAGGTTTGGCAGTTGTAGATTGGGCTTCTACCGCTCCACAAGGTAAGGCCGACATCGTCTTTGCATCTGCTGGTGTTGAGCCAACCATCGAAACTTTAGCTGCTTTGCACTTGGTCAATGAGGCCTTCCCAGACGTTAAGTTCCGCTACGTCAACGTGGTTGAGTTGATGCGTTTGCAAAAGAAGAATGGTCCTATGAATGCTGAGCGTTCATTGTCAGATGACGAATTCCAGACTTACTTCGGTGAGTCAGGTACACCGGTTATCTTTGGCTTCCACGGTTACGAAGATTTGATTCAATCATTCTTCTACGAGCGTGAGCACTTGGGCTTGCATCCACATGGTTATCGTGAAGATGGTGATATCACCACTACTTACGATATGCGTGTCTACTCACAAATGGACCGCTTTAACCAAGCTAAGGATGCAGTTGCAACATTGATGGACAAGGGTGTTATTGATGATGCTAAGGGAACAGCCTTCTTGCAAAAGATGGATGAAATCTTAGCAAAGCACTTTGATGTTACTCGTAATGAAGGACATGATATCCCAGAGTTTACTGACTGGGCATGGACACCATTGGTTTAATTTCAAAAGTGGTTTTAAACTGTTAAATAAGAAAGGGCACTGTTACTAACCAGTAACGGTGCCCTTTTTTATTGAGTTAATCAGGTGTAGAATGAGCATTTATAGGTGTGATTTTAAAAATGAGACATTGGTTCAATGTGATAGTTTGAACGGTTAGCAATTCACAGAAATGGTGAGGATTGATGGAAAGAAAATTAAGTGCGCGGCAAATTCAAATGATTGCCTTAGGTGGGACAATTGGTGTGGGTCTCTTTATGGGATCTACGGCGACCATTAAATGGACGGGTCCTTCGGTCTTATTGGCATATATTATTGCGGGCGTCTTTTTGTACCTCATTATGCGTGCTTTGGGTGAAATGGCCTATGTTGATCCAGATACGGGGTCTTTTGCCAAATATGCAACTGAATATATGCATCCGATATGGGGTTACCTAACAGCCTGGAGCAATATTTTTCAGTATATTGTAGTTGGTATGAGTGAAATGATTGCGATTGGGGGATACTTTGAGTTTTGGTGGCCACACTTGCCAGCTTGGTTACCGGGTGTTATTGCGATTGTGTTCTTATGTTTAGCTAATTTAATTTCTGTAAAAATGTTTGGTGAGTTAGAATTTTGGTTTGCCTTAATTAAGGTTGTTACGATTATTTTTATGATTGTTATTGGAGCTGGGATCATTTTCTTTGGGATAGGGAATGGCTTTCATCCTATTGGTATTAGTAATTTATGGGAACATGGTTTTTTTACCGGTGGCTTTTCGGGCTTTGTTTTTGCACTATCAATTGTGCTTGCTTCATACCAAGGGATTGAACTGATTGGGGTGACAGCTGGTGAAGCTGAAAATCCACGTGAAACCTTAGTAAAAGCAATTCATTCAACGGTCTATCGAATTCTTATTTTTTACGTTGGGGCGATATTTGTTATTTTGTGTATTTATCCCTGGAATGAATTAGGCCGGGTCGGTTCACCCTTTGTTGAGACCTTTGCCAAGATTGGCATCACAGCCGCCGCCTCGATTATTAATGTGGTTGTGATTACAGCGGCTTTGTCTGGAACCAACTCAGGAATTTATAGTGCTAGTCGAATGTCATATACATTGGCCGCGCAACACCAATTACCCAAAACATTTATGAGGCTAAATAGGCAGGGCGTACCTGCTTATGCGGTGATTGCAATTTCTGTAGGTATTTTTTTAGGCCTGCTTTTAAGCGCCCTGGCGCCTCTTTTCTTTAAACAATCGGCAAATGCCTTTGTGGTTATTTATAGTTCTAGTACTTTGCCAGGTATGATTCCTTGGTTTGTGATTTTAATTAGTCAAATTCGCTTTCGCCGAGAACATCGGACTCAGATGGCGCAGCATCCATTTAAGATGCCGTTATCACCGCTGTCAAACTATATTACCTTAGCTTTTCTACTGCTTACATTGATATTTATGTTTTTGAATCCCGAGACTCGGATTTCAATTTGTACAGGTGTTATTTTTTTGGCTTTGATGAGTGTGGTTTATGTAATTAAGTTTCGACCAAAAAAAGGATAATGTTCAAAAGCCGATTTGTATATCGGCTTTTTCTGTATATTAGTATATAATGAGATAAATTAAACTAGGGGGTGATTACTAATGGTAAATACATTTCCACAAGTGGTGACCATTGCTGGAAATGACAGTGATGGTTCAGCAGGTGGACCGGCTGATTTACATGCTTTTTTTCAACGACAGGTTTATGGCATGTTAATCTTAACATCGGCTGTGGCTGGAAATTCCTATGGCATTCAGGATACGATGGTTATGCCAGCCGAATTTATTGCAGCGCAATTCGATAGTTTGGCAGCTGACTTTAATATCAGGGCGGTTAAGACTGGCATGTTAGCTGATGCCAAGACGATACATACGGTAGCAGAGAAACTGACAGCAGTTGATTTTGGCCATTTTGTTTTAGATCCAGTGATTTCAACTAAACATGGGGCTAGATTGCTTGAATTAAATGCCTTGACGACGCTAAAAGAGGAGTTGATACCCTTAGCCGAACTTATTACACCTAATTTTTATGAACAAGAGATATTAGCAGGACAAAAAATTAATAACGAGGCGGATGTATTGGCAGCGGCTCATAAAATTCAAGCACTGGGTGTGCCGAATGTACTGATGAAGGGTCGCCATGATCTTGTACAGCAAAAGGAAGTACGAGATTTATTGCTTACTGCGAGTGGGGAAGGGATATGGTTGACCGCGCCCTATGTTGCAACGAAGCATATTAATGGGACTGGCGATACGTTATCGGCAATAATTGTGGCTGAATTAGCCAAGGGTCAGACCTTGGAAACGGCAGTTAAGCGGGCTAAACGATTGACCCAGCAGGCAATTGCAAACGAAATTGAGGTAGGGCACCAGTTTGGTCCCATTAATCAGTGGCGTTTAGATGATTAAAAGATTATTGAGGAAGTTTCTTTTTAAAGCAATTAATTAGGTAAAAGGCTTATAATTAAATTAACTATATAAGCTGACTTTTACTTGAGGGAGTGTTATAAAATGATTGTTTTATTGGTCTTGGGGTTTGCCCTGTTATTATTTACGTTGATGCAATACGTCCACCATCGCAGAATTAGCTGGCTGCCACTATTATTTGGGCTAATGTTAGTTGCTGGAAATAGCTGGTGGTTAGCGAATGCACAACGAGAGCATTTATTTATGCAACGTGAATCAGTTGCTAAAACTGAAAAAATAGCTCCTAGTGCATCATTGGGCGATTATCACTTTGTAACGACGACCAAAGTGGGGAAAGGTCTTCGCTATACCTATAAGATTGGTGACCAGAGTTATCAAACCTTAGCCGAACATACCAAAATGACGGTTAAACATAGTGATGATAAAGATGCTACTTTACAGACAACGGTTAAAACGTATCGGACACAAAATATGTTTGATCGGTTGATGCGGTGGGGAGAGCCCCAGCAACTTCCAGCCGGTACTGACTATGTTTTAACGTTGCCTACTAATTGGCATGTTGTTAATAAGAAACAATATGCACAACTAGTCGATGTGGTTAAACACGCCAATGACGATGTGCCAGCAGCAGTTACGAAGCTAATTAAACATGAATTTGCCTTAGCGGCTAAGAGCAATGATGATTTTACTAGTAATAAAAAAGCACAAGCTCATTTAAAAGATCAAATTACCAAAGATGAGTTACATAAGGCTGAAGACAAAATGAATGAAGAAATTGGACGCCTATTAGCTGAATGGCATAGATAAGGAGAGTATATGACAGTAAGAAGACAGGATGACCTGTATGAGGCCGTTAATGCTGATTGGGCGGCACAAGCCGTTATTCCTGATGATAAGGCACGAACAGGTGGCTTTAGTGATTTAGCGGATGACATTGAAAAATTGATGTTAACAACCACTGAACGTTGGCAAACAGAAGGCCTAGATACTGATGATCACGTATTAGCTAATTTTGTTAAGTATCATCGGTTGGCTCGTGACTGGCGGACGCGAGACCAATTGGGGGCCGCTCCAGTGCAACCTATGATTGAACGCTATCAAGCCATGCAGCATTTGCAAGATTTTACTGATCAATTAGCGGACTTAGAATTAGCGGGTATGCCTAATGAATTGCCATTAGGGATAGCGCCAGATTTCAAGGATGCCCAGACAAATGTGTTATGGGCTGATGGGTTGAGTACGATTTTGCCGGACACGACCTACTATGAACCTAATCATCCACAAGGAGCAGCGTTATTACAAAAGTGGCGTCAGGCTCAGGAAGCTTTATTTAAGGCTTTTGGCTTTGATGAGGAGACGACGCGTGACATTTTAGATAAAGCGCTTGCTTTTGATCAGCGGGTAGCTGACTATGTCTTGAGTAATGAAGAGGCAGCCGAATACGTTAAACTGTATCATCCTTATAGTTGGGCCGACTTCAAGGCGCTGGCTCCTCAACTACCTTGGGATGACTTTATGAAAAAGGTACTTGGTCAGTTGCCAGATAAAATTATTGTGAGTGATGTTCGCTTCTGGAGCCATGCGGATCAATTTTATTCTCAAGAGGCATGGCCCTTGTTAAAGGCTATGCTATTGGTAGATGTAGTAAATGCTTATACAGGCTACCTATCAAATGATTTGCGTTTGCTGGGCGGTGCTTATAGTCGTGAACTGTCAGGAACTCCGGCGGCTAGCAGTCAAGATAAGTCAGCCTACTATTTAACTGCGGCTCCTTTTAATCAGGCGCTTGGCCTATGGTATGCTCATAAGTATTTTTCACCAGCTGCAAAGGCAGATATTGAGCATAAAGTGCAAACCATGATTGACGTTTACAAGCAGCGTTTGGCGGCGATTGATTGGCTGGAAGCTAGTACGAAGATAAAGGCACAAGAAAAATTAGATGCCATTGTGCCACACATTGGTTACCCAGAGAAATTACCGGCTCGTTATTATGAAAAGACGGTTGACGAGGGAGCTAGTTTATTTGATACAGCTAATAAGTTTATCAGGCAGTCCATCGCTTATCAGTGGTCAAAGTGGAATCAACCGGTGGACCGGTCTGAATGGCATATGCCCGCACATTTAGTTAATGCTTATTATGATCCTCAACAAAATCAAATTGTATTTCCTGCGGCCATCTTACAGGCACCGTTCTACAGTTTGGACCAGACTTCATCTGAAAATTATGGTGGGATTGGTGCAGTCATTGCACATGAGATTTCACATGCCTTTGATACCAATGGCGCTTCTTTTGATGAACATGGTAGCTTAAATAATTGGTGGACTGAGAAAGATTATGCGGCCTTTAATGAGCGGACGCAAAAGATAGTAGCAGAATTTGACGGTTTAGATTCTTACGGGGCAAAAGTTAACGGAAAGTTGACGGTGTCAGAAAACGTTGCCGACCTAGGTGGGGTGGCAGCTGCTTTGCAAGCGGCCCAAGCAGAATCAGATTATTCGGCCCAAGCATTCTTTAATAATTGGGCTAAAATTTGGCGCATGAAAGCACGCCCAGAATTTATGAGAGTTATGGCGACAACTGATGTACATGCGCCAGCTAAGTTGCGAGCTAATGTTATTGCCACCAACTTTGATGAATTTATGCAGGCTTTTTCAGTTAAGCCAACTGATGGTATGTATCGGGCACCAGGTGATCGAGTGGTTATTTGGTAGTGATTACGATAAGCTAAGTTGATAAAGCTGCTTAAAATGAGATAAAAATTTGCCGAACGGATTCCGTTCGGTTTTTTGTTATTAGGATGAGTGGGCAATTCGTGCCAATGATAATTTGTGTACTAACATATTTGCATATATAAGTATATATGTAAGCGTTTACCAATAGGTATAAGTGATAAACATCACAACTAGCGATTTTATTAAAAAGCCTATATATAGCCATATTAGAGCTTTTAATTAATTTTAAAGGATTTTATTGACAAAACTTTGTGAAATGATATACTAAGTATTGTTGATAGAAGTAATAAATAAAACATCAAAAAAGGAGCTTCAACATGGCTGATTCATCAAAGAAAAAAGAGTTAACTCCAGAAGCAAAGGAACAAAAGAAATTAGCTGCTGAAAAAATGACAGCAGAACTTGTCAAAAAAGCGCAAATTGCTGAAAATGAATTTAAAACTTACTCACAAGAACAGGTAGATAAAATTGTAGCAGCGATGGCCTTGGCGGCATCTGAACAGTCATTGGCCTTAGCACATGAAGCGGTTGATGAAACTGGCCGTGGGGTGGTAGAAGATAAGGATACAAAGAACCACTTTGCCTCAGAAGCGGTCTTTAATAAAATTAAGGACGATAAGACGGTCGGTGTCATCGCTGAGGATCCAGTAGCAGGGTCAGTTACATTAGCGGCACCATTGGGTGTATTAGCTGGGATTGTTCCAACTACGAATCCAACTTCAACGACGATTTTTAAGTCAATGTTGGCTGCTAAAACACGTAATACAATTATCTTTGCCTTCCACCCCCAAGCACAAAAGTCTTCAGCCCATGCGGCTAAGATTGTTTACGATGCAGCAATTAAGGCTGGGGCTCCAAAAAACTTTATTCAGTGGATTGAGAAGCCTTCAATTGATGCAACTACGGCTTTGATAACCAACCCTGGCATTGCCAATATTTTGGCAACTGGTGGGCCTGGAATGGTGAATGCAGCCTTACATTCAGGAAACCCTTCTATGGGAGTCGGTGCTGGAAATGGAGCTGTTTATATTGACGGTACAGCCAATATTGATCGGGCGGTTGAGGATTTACTACTATCAAAGCGCTTTGATAATGGTATGATTTGTGCAACCGAGAACTCAGCAGTTGTTGATGCAGCGGTCTATGATGAATTTATGCAAAAGATGCAAGAACATGGAGCTTATCTGCTACCTAAGAAGGAATATAAAAAGTTATCAGACTATGTATTCAAAAAGAATGCTGATGGCTATGGTGTAAATGGACCAATTGCTGGTCGGTCAGGCAAGTGGATTGCAGAGCAGGCTGGAATTAAAATGCCAGCTGATGATGATGTAATTATTTTTGAATTAGATGAAAAGAACATTGGTGAGCCACTGTCTTCAGAGAAATTGAGTCCCTTGGTTTCGATTTATAAGTCAAAGAATCGGCAAAACGCAATCGACATTGTCAAAGCCCTTCTTGACTATCAAGGTGCTGGACATAATGCGGCTATCCAAATTGGCGCCCAAGATGATCCGTTTGTGAAGGAATATGCCGATGCTGTGCAAGCTTCGCGAATTTTAGTTAACCAGCCTGATTCAATTGGTGGAATTGGTGATATTTATACAGATGCTTTGCGTCCATCTTTGACGCTAGGAACTGGTTCATGGGGGAAGAATTCATTGTCACATAACTTATCAACAAATGACTTATTGAACTTTAAAACCGTTGCTCGTCGGCGTAATCGTCCAGAGTGGATTCGTATCCCTAAGGACATTTATTATGAGTCTAATGCCATTTCTTACTTACAAGACATGCCTGATATGACGCGCGCCTTCATCGTCGCTGATCCTGGTATGGTTCAATTTGGCTTCGTAGATAAGGTTATGGATCAGTTAGCACTACGGGTTGAACCAGTTAAGACATCAATTTATGGAACTGTCCAACCTGACCCAACCCTTAAGCAAGCCATTGAAATTGCTCGTCAAATGGCAGACTTCAAGCCAGATACAGTGATTGCCCTAGGTGGTGGTTCAGCCATGGACGTTGGTAAGATTGCCCGTTTCATTTATGAATATTCAACTAACCATGAAGGCATTTTGGATAATCCGGCAGCTTTGAAAGAACTGTTCCAAAAGTTGCAGCAAAAGTTTATTGATATCCGTAAGCGTGTAATTAAGTTCCAACCACAGAAATTGACCCAACTAGTGGCTATTCCAACAACATCGGGGACTGGGTCTGAAGTAACACCATTTGCCGTTATTACAGATGATGAAACCCATGTTAAGTATCCATTGGCAGATTATGAACTCACACCACAAGTGGCGATTGTTGATCCTGAATTTGTAATGACTGTGCCAAAGCGTACCGTTGCTTACTCTGGTTTAGATGCATTGTCACATGCCTTAGAGTCATATGTATCTGTTATGGCCTCAGAGTTTACCCGTCCTTGGGCCTTACAAGCGATTAAGATGATTTTTGAAAACTTGGCTGAGTCATATAACTATGACCCTGCACATCCAACTAAGGAAGGCCAACATGCACGTGCACAAATGCATTACGCATCAACGATGGCGGGTATGTCATTTGCTAATGCCTTCTTGGGCTTGAATCATGGTTTGGCTCACAAAACTGGAGGTGCTTTTGGTTTGCCACATGGTTTGGCAATTTCAATTGCTATGCAAGGTGTTATTAAATACAATGCCGCTACTGGTAATGTTAAGAGAACACCGTTCCCTCGCTATGAAGTCTACCGGGCACAAGCAGATTATGCAGATATTGCCCGTGCCTTAGGGTTAAAGGGTGATAGTGATGAAGCGTTAGTAGAGTCGTTAATTGAGCGTATTAAGGCTTTGGCTGCTTCTGTAGACGTTAAAACATCATTGTCGGAAAACGGGGTAACAAAGAGTGATTTTGATGATGCCCTCGATGAAATGGTTGATTTGGTTTATGATGACCAATGCACAGGTGCTAACCCTCGCCAACCACGTTTGACTGATATTCGTCAATTGTTGATGGATGAATTTTAACAATTAGAGTTTAAATAAAAAAGCAGGTTCACCTTGAAAGGTGAACCTGCTTTTGCTGTTTCACATGAAACAGATCCTATAAATCATATTGATCTAATTCGAGTAAAATGGGGGCATGATCTTGTCGAGCGCCAGTATCAATTACCGAAAAATTGGTCACGTACTCAAAAAGGCGATTGGAGACGAGATAATAATCAATTCGCCAGCCTGAGTTGTTTATCTTTGATTGCTTGGCTCGTTGAGCCCACCAGGTATAGACATCACTGGTATCTGGATGAAGTTTACGGAAAGTATCGGTGAAGCCAGCAGCCAGTAGTTGACTGAACTTGGAGCGTTCCTCATCAGTGAAGCCAGCGCTATGGTGGTTGGCAGTTGGATGTTTTAGATCAATTGGCTGATGAGCCACGTTAAAATCACCTGAGAAAATAACGGGTTTTACCTGGTCTAGTTTTTGGATGTATTGACGGTATGCATCATCCCATGCTTGGCGATCATCCAGACGGGCTAGTTCGCTACCGGAATTAGGCGTATAAACAGTTGAGACGAAGGTGTGTGGAAATTCTAAGGTAATGATTCGCCCTTCTAGATCCATTTCACCTGGTGCCCCAATTTTTGGATAAGTTACATTCACTGGTTCTATTAAGGAAAGCATCATGGTGCCTGAATAGCCTTTGCGACCTTCACTGAAATTTAGATAGCGGTAATAGTCAGGAAAAAGGGCATCAAGAGTTGCGGCCTGCTTTGTAGTTAAGCCAGTTGCTTTAAGTTTGGTTTCCTGGATGGCAATGACCGTGGGTTTACGGGCAGCCAATTCCTTTAAAATGGCATAGGTCATTTCTCCGCGGGGAGATTTATGTTCAATAGCAGCATTAATACTGTCAATATTCCAAGAGATGAGTTGCATAGTAAGTAACCGTCCTTTTACAGGTTTTTCTTTATTGCCATTGTAACGGTTTTTAAGGGAATAAACAAAAAGCAGGCGTCTAAAAGAAGACACCTGCTTTTTAATTATGATAGCCCAACAGGGAGTCGAACCCTGGATTCCGCGCTGAGAACGCGACGTCTTGACCACTTGACCATTGGGCCATGTTGGATAATAGTGTGTGAGCCACATAAAAATAGCCCAACAGGGAGTCGAACCCTGGATTCCGCGCTGAGAACGCGACGTCTTGACCACTTGACCATTGGGCCAATATTATACCAACACTCTGGCTAACACATACTTAACAACAGTAATTAACTATACAGACCCCTGGTGAAAATGTCAATAGTATTATGGGATAAGCTTTGGTAATTGACATGAATTTAAGGTCCAGGAATTATTTGAAAAATGCTATAATGAAGGCATGTTAATGTTTTTTTAATGATTGGCATAGCTTGGTCAGTGTCAATACATAGGACCAAAGGAAATGGGGAATGAGTATGACTTTTAACTTATACTTAGTACGACATGGCGAAACGTATTTGAATAAATATGATCGGATGCAAGGATGGAGTGATGCGCCATTAACAACGAGTGGGATCGAAGACGCTCAGGCAGCAGGAGAGCGACTGCAAGGTGTGCAATTTGCGCAGGCCTATTCATCTGATTTATCACGTGCTCGTGACACTGCCCGTGCAATTTTGGAGCAGAACCGGGCTAGCACGGGTTTGACAGAGCCTGAACAATTAGCTGCTTTTCGCGAAGTCTTTTTCGGTGGTTTTGAAGCGTTAAAGGGACCAAAAGTAGCAGCTGAAGTTGGTCAACAATTAGGGTTAGCAAATATTAAGTCATATGGTGACTTGACTACACAATTAACGATGAACGGGACAATGGATGCCTTTAAGGAGTTAGATCCTTATCATGATGCTGAAGACGCTGATGAATTTTGGACCCGCGTCCAGGCTGGTTTTGAATATATACGACAGCATGCGCAAGATGGGGACAATATATTGCTCGTAGCCCATGGCACGTTGATTCGTAACCTGGTAAGTCAGTATGAGAGTGACCAAGCAGCTGAAGAAAAGCCTGTCAATGGTATGATTTCAGTTTGGCAGGTCAGTGATCAGGACCTAAGCTTAAAGGCTTATAATGATACAACAACTATATGGTAAGTAAAAATAGGGAGAATGAATGGCAGTAGCGACGAGTGAAGTAGCAAAAGAACAACCACGTGTTATTTTATTGGGTTTAGACCGGCAGGATGATACCTTTGAGTATCAAATGACGGAATTAGCAGAATTAGCAGCGGCTAACGATATGGTGGTAGTCGGCCAGATAAGTCAAAAAATGGACCGGCCTAATGCAGGAACGTATTTTGGTAAAGGAAAAGTAGATGAGTTAAGTGAAGCGGTTAGCTATTATGAAGCTGATATGGTTGTTGCCAATGATGAATTATCACCTTCACAAATTCGAAATTTAGAGACTAAAACTGGGGCTAGTGTGATTGATCGGACAGCTTTAATTTTAGATATCTTTGCACGACGGGCCAGAACGCGAGTTGCTCAATTACAGGTGGCTATTGCTCAGTTACAGTATCAATTGCCCCGCCTACGTACATCAATGAATGTGCGTTTGGACCAACAAACGGGTGGCGGAGGCGGTTCCTTTACTAGTCGTGGGGCCGGTGAAACCAAGCTAGAACTTAACCGGCGTCATATTGAGCATAAGATTGCTGACTTACGTAAAGAACTAGCGGAAATTGAGCATGATGATCAAACTAGGCGTAGTCAACGATTAAAAGAAAATATCAAAAATGTTGCCCTAGTCGGGTATACTAACGCAGGGAAGTCAACCATTATGAACGGGCTTGTACAACGTTTTGGTGCAAATCAGGAGAAAACTGTCTTTGAAGCTGATATGCTATTTGCCACGTTAGAAACGGCTGTTCGTAAGTTAACGCTACCAGATCATCAAAGTTTTCTCTTATCAGATACGGTTGGATTTGTTTCACATTTGCCTCATGGGTTAGTGGCTGCCTTTAGAGCGACTTTGACTGAGGCCGCCCAGGCAGATTTGTTAGTCCAGGTTGTTGATTATTCAGATGAAAATTATCAAGCCATGATGGCTACGACTGAAAAAACCTTAAAAGAGATTGGGGTTGGGGACGTACCTATGATTACGGTTTACAATAAGGCAGATCAAATAGCAGACACAGCTTATCCTGAACGGGAGGGTGAAAATGCCTTAGTTATGTCGGCTCAAGATGAGTCTTCATTAACGGCCCTGGTGACCATGATTGAGGAACAGATTTTTGCTGATAATGTGGAAAAGACCTTATTGATTCCGTTTGACCAGGGTAAAGTAGTGGCTGAATTAAATGACCAGGCGGTGGTCTTAGCAACAGATTATGAGACCGATGGTACACGGTTGCGCGTTGTGTTAAGTCCAACGCAGGTTAAACGTTATCAACAATATGAAGGATAGAAGCAGGCAGTTTTCTAACTGCTTAATGAGCGATTAACCATAGGTGTTAGTCGCTCTTTGTATATGAATGTAAGCGGGGTTAGTACTAGATTGGTGAATGCCCCTAGTAGAAGAACGGAGGGGACTGGATGAAGTTTATACTTCCTTACCTGAAAAAATATAAAAAAGATATTGTTTGGGCCTGCCTAACGATTAGCTTGGCGGCCATTGCTAGCTTATGGCAACCAAAACTATTACAGCAGGTGGTACAAGCAATTGCCGATGACAAAATGGGCCAGATTTCATCATTAGGAGTAGAACTCATTGTCATTGCCTTGGTTGGGTTAGTGGCCGGCGCATTGAACACAATGTTTGCGGCCCGTATTGCCATGGGCGTAGCAGCAGATATTCGGTTAAATGAGTATCAAAAAATTCAGCAATTTTCTTATGGTAATATTGAACAATTTTCAGCAGGTAACTTGGTTGTTCGTTTAACTAATGATGTACAACAAGTACAAAATATGGTGATGGCAATTTTTCAGACTGTTTTACGAATTCCCATCATTTTTATTGGTGCCCTGGTGTTGGCATTAATGACCTTGCCTAACTTGTGGTGGGTCATCTTAGTGATGGTTATTTTGGTGATTGCCATATCAGCTGGTGTGTTTAAACCGATGGGAAAGTTTTTTGGAAAAATTCAAGGCTTAATTGATAAAACAAATAATTTGGCAAAGGAAAACTTGCAAGGGGCGCGGGTGGTTAAGTCTTTTAACCAAAGTGAACAAGAGGCTAAGCGTTTTAATGTCGCAGCAGACAGCTTGAATACAATTAACATTAAGATTGGTTATTTGTTTGGCCTTCTCATGCCTGCATTCATGTTGGTGGGCCAACTAGCAATCGCGGTATCAGTTTGGTACGTGGGGTCCCATGTCGTGGCTGATCCTAAAATGCTAGGTGGGTTGACCTCTTTTGTTAATTATTTGATGCAAATCATGATTGCCATTGTGAATGGTGGCTTTATGATGACCTTTGCTGCCCGGGCCTTTGTCTCAGTGGGCCGAATTGAAGAAGTGATGCAAACACAGCCGGACTTAACTTTTAAAAAGGATGCGCCGGCAGTGAAGCTAGCTGGTTCAGTTGCCTTTAAACAGGTTAGTTTTACCTACCCTGGAGATAGCCAAGAGGTTTTGCATGATATTTCATTTTCAGTTGACCCAGGTGAAATGATTGGTATTGTGGGAGCAACGGGTTCTGGAAAGTCGACGGTAGCTCAATTAATCGCGCGTTTATTTGACCCTAGTAAGGGCTCAGTTGAAGTTGGTGGGGTCGATTTGCGAGATGTAAACGAACAGTCCTTACGTCAAGCGGTGGCTTACGTTCAACAGCGGGCCATGCTCTTTTCGGGTACGATTGCTGACAATCTTCGCCAGGGTAAGCGGGATGCAAAGCTGGCAGATATGCGTAAGGCAGGCTCAATCGCACAAGCGGCTGAATTCGTAGAAAAATATCCAGATAGCTATGAACACCAAGTTGAAGAGCGTTCGGCTAATTTTTCTGGTGGTCAAAAGCAACGGCTTTCTATTGCACGAGGGGTTATTGGGCAGCCGGCAATTTTAATTTTGGATGATTCGACATCGGCGCTAGATGCGCAATCTGAAAAGCGCGTTCAAGCAGCCTTAGCGACTGATCTACCAAGGACTACGAAATTTATTATTGCTGAAAAAATTTCATCAGTGATTAAAGCCGATCGCATTTTTGTGATGGCTGATGGTCACTTGGTTGCTGAGGGAAGTCACCACGCCTTGCTTAAAACCTCGCCTGTTTATCAAGAAATTTACAACACACAAAAGGCACAGGAGGTAGATGTAGATGACTAACTTGATTCAAGCCGCTAAATTCTTTGCCCATTATTTTAAGCATTATAAATTAGGGATGGCAGTGATTGGCCTCTTTACGATATTGGCTACCTATTTTCAAGTCACTGCGCCGGTTTATATGGGAAAAGCGATTCAAGAAATTGCCAATTACATGGGGAAGGCATTGAATCCTGCGACACGTGCACAGGCATCTTTAAGTCAGGTGCATACGGCCGTCTGGTTCTTCCTACTGTTTTCCTTACTAATGCTGGTAGCCCAACTGATTAATTATGTTATGCAGGCTATTGTATCTTCAAACTCAGTTAATGATATGCGTAAGGGTTTGTTTGGTAAGTTACAGACAATGACCATTCGTTACTTTGATGCCCATCAGGATGGTGAAATCTTATCCCGATTTACGTCAGATTTGGATAATATCTATAATGCCATGAATGAGGCCATTTTTCAGCTCTTTTCACAAGGTGTCTTGATGATTGGTGTCTTATGGATGATGTTTCATCAAAATGTTACTCTGGCCTGGGTAACGATTGCAGCAACGCCAATCTCACTATTGTTAGCTTATTTAATTATTCGTCGTGCTGAGAAGTATGTGAACCTACAGCAAGATGAAGTAGGGCATTTGAACGGGTATATTAATGAGCAAATTAATGGTGAAAAGGTAATTATTACGAATGGTTTGCAAGCGGAGTCTGTCAAAAACTTTGAAGACTACAATCAAAGGGTTAAAGATGCTACTTACCGGGGACAAGTCTGGTCAGGGATTCTTTTTCCCTTGATGTCAGGGATGAGTCTGGTAAATACAGCCATTGTGATCTTCTTTGGTGGCTACCTTACCTTGAACGGTACTCTGGATCGGGCTGTGGCCTTAGGTCTAATCGTCATGTTCGTTAATTTTTCGCAGCAGTATTATCAACCAATTAGTCAAATCACGGCAACTTATAATATGCTGCAATTGGCCATTACGGGGGCTAAACGACTGAATGAAGTTTTTGAACAGGCCGATGAGGTATCACCAGCCGATGGTATTATTTTTACTGGTTTAAAAGATAAGGTAGAATTGGATGACGTGCATTTTAGTTATCAAGAGGGTCATGAAATTCTACATGGGATTGATATTGAGGTTGACAAGGGGCAAATGGTAGCTTTGGTTGGCCCCACGGGCTCTGGGAAAACAACGGTAATGAATTTGCTAAATCGCTTTTATGATGTTGACCAAGGCGTTGTGAAGTTTGACGGAACCGATATTCGAAAGTTTAATTTGGCCAGTTTGCGAGAACACGTGGGCATTGTCTTACAAGATTCGGTTATCTTTACTGGCACTATCCGCTACAATATTGCCTTTGGTAAGCCAGCTGCCAGTGATGATGAAGTCTATGCAGCAGCTAAGCAGGCTTATATTCATGACTTTATTATGTCCTTACCAGAAGGCTATGATACAGTTGTTAATGATGAGCATTCTATTTTCTCCACTGGGCAAAAACAATTATTGTCAATTGCTAGAACAATTCTCACAAATCCAGACTTATTGATTTTAGATGAAGCAACCTCAAACGTAGATACTGTAACGGAAGCTAAAATCCAAAAAGCAATGGATAATGTTATTCATGGACGAACGAGTTTTGTGATTGCCCATCGCTTGAAAACGATATTGAATGCCGATAAAATCATTGTCTTAAAGGATGGACAAATTATTGAGGTGGGGACCCACCAAGAATTGTTAGCGGCCAAGGGATTTTATGCAGAGTTGTATCATAACCAAATGGTCTTTGATTAAGCAATGAATTTTAAAAGAGGGGCACCACTAAAGTGAACTTTAGTGGTGCCCCTCTTTAACTAGCCTAGTTTAGTGGACGTCTTTAGTTGACTGGTGCTTTTGCAGACTGATAATCCAAAAAAAGATGACCAATTCTAATAGAGCTAAACCGGCCAAAATTAAACGCACCCATAAACCTGGTAAAATAAACAGGCTGGTTAAAGTTGTTAAAAAAATGAAGATGGCAAGTAAGCGCCAAACTAAGGTGGTGAAGTTCATGGGGAAGCCTCCAATGATATTATAAAAGTGAACTTAAGGCCGTATGCAGGGCCTGTAAATCCCGATAACGTAAGGTCTGTGGCTGTTTATAAAAATCTATCAGTAGGTTTAATGGTAGCGCAGTTAGATCTGCTAAGGCTGGTAAGGGATAGGGACACCGATTCAATTGTTGTTGAAGTGAGTGAATGAGACGTCGCTTTTGTCTTCTTAAATAAAGGCCCCAGGCCAACACGCTACCGACGGTTAAACCAAGGATGAAGGGATCAACGGTACTAAGTAAACCGCCTCCCTGTAACAATAGTATCATTACAAGGAGTAAACTGAAAATAAGATAGGGTAAGTAATGTTTTTTCTTCATAATAACATGTATCCTCATTACATAGTTTAGCATACAGGAACAGAATAGACCTAGGTAAGATTAAGGAGTATTAAAAAGTGTAGATCTGTGTTGGAAGTTCACACTTAGGCTTATGATAGTTTAAGGTGAGCTATGTAAACTGGTTCAGTTGAGTTCTAAAGTTTGGTGATAGAACGTCATTTAATTTTTGGTAAAAGGCCGGCTAAAGTGAGCATAGTTGGCTCTAATCAGGGTAAGATAACAATAGAGTATTATCATAATTTAACGGGTAGCTAAATTTAAGGCTTAAATTAAGCAGGAGATAGAGAAGATGCAATTTGTAGATTTATCAGAGCGATTGGACGAGTGGAATCAATTTGTAGATCAGGCGCCTGATGCTAGCTTTACGCAGTCTAGTCAACAATTTAAATTATTGGCGGCACGTGGGAAGCGGCCTCTACTCTATGGTTTAGTAGATGACCAAAACCAAATTTTAATTGGCGGTATTATGCGACATGAGCATGTCAAAATGGGTGGAAAGTTAAATTTAGAGTATGGACCGGTGGTTAAGGATTGGGCAGACCATCAATTAATAACAGCTTATTTTAAAGCGCTACGAGCTTATGCAAAGCAAGAACATTATCTTTTTATTAGTGTCTCACCGAATGTCGTTTATCAACGGTTTACGGATAATGGGGAACCACTTGATGCAGCGAATAATGAATTTATTAGTCAGATGGAGAACTTAGGTTACCAACATGAACCCTTTGTTAACGGCATGACTGATACAGCGGCGGTGCGCTGGCAATATGTCAAAGATTTAGCTGACCAGGATATGGCGTCTATTCGGAAGTCCTATCACAAGATGGTACGTCAGGCAATTAAAAAGCAAAAGATGGGTGTGCGCGTTCGTGAATTGCAACGCGACGAGTTACCAATTCTAAAGCAAATTATTGATGATACTAGCGCACGGTTACATATCCATAGTAAAGATTTGGATTATTACGAGAAAACCTATGACCTATTCCAAGATCGGGTTAAGTTTGTGATTGCTGAATTAGATATTAAGGTTTATCTACAAAATCTAGAAAGTAAATTAGCTAAGGCTGAATCCGACATTAGCAAGCTGAATGAGAAAAAAGCGGCTGGTGGTAACCAAGGACGGATTAACCGGCAATTAAGTGATTTAGAAAAGCAAGTTCAGAATCACCAGAAGAAAATCAAGCAAATTACGGCTATCCAAGCAAATTTGCACCAAGATGTCTTAGTATTAGCTGGCGCTCAGTTTATGATTATGCCACAAGAAGTTGATTACCTCTTTTCTGGATCTTATGAAGAGTATGGTGAGTTTTATGGTCCGCATCAAATTCAAGACTACATGTTAGAGTTGACCCATGATAAAGGTATTAAGCGGTACAATTTCTTAGGAATCGATGGCAAGTTTGATGGGTCTGATGGCGTTATGAATTTTAAAACCAAGTTTAATGGTTACGTTGAACACAAGGTGGGAACTTTCGATTTGCCAATTCAGCCGGTGAAGTATAAAATTTATCAATTAGCTAAGCGATTGCTTGGACATGGGGCTTAATAAAAAACGTCTTAACCAAATTTGGTTAAGACGTTTTTTATTAATTATTAGCACCGACTATTTTAGAATGTTAACCATGTAATTCATAAAGCGTTCTACATAGAAGGGGGTATCTACTTCGACAGCTGCAAAATTGGTCTTAATGGGTTCTAACGCCCGAGCTGGATCACCAATGGTCCGACCATCTTCAGTTGAAACCATAAGGTTAATTGGTAGTAAAGTTACCAAATTAGGGTCTACTGCTACGCCAACGGCAAGTGGGTCATGCAGCGCGGCCCCGTTTTTATTGATATCTAAATTATAGTAGGCATCAATGTAGTAATCAAAAATATCAGCAAAGGCAGTCCCTTTAGCAGTATTTAATTTACGCCAAGCTTTTGTTTCTTCTTTAGTAAGAAGGGTTTGCAAAGTAACATCTAAACCAACCATGACGACATGACGACCATGCTTGAAGACATAATCAGCTGCGGCAGGGTCTTGATTGATGTTGGCCTCAGTATAAGGCGTAACGTTACCGGGAACGGTAAGGGCACCACCCATCAAAGTAATATTACCGATCAGGTCACCAATTGCTGGATCTTTTTTCATGGCCGCAGCTAAATTAGTCAATGGGCCCGTTGGAACAACAATAAGATTGTCCCGGTAAGTGTAGGCAGCATCAATTAAAAAGTCGGCGGCATCTTCGCCATCAGTGCTCTCAACGGTACGTTGAGCAGTTGCTAATTCAACATTGCCAACCCCGTTAGTTCCATGAATATCCATTGAAATTTGCATGGTTTCAAAAGGTCCACTACCAGCAGCATGAGCATAACCAGTATAAACGGGGACATCTGTTGCGCCTAACAGTTCCAAAAGATTCAGTGTGTTTTGAGCAGCGGTATCAACCAAAGTATTACCATAAGAGGCAATTACCCCAATTAAGTCCGCATCGGGAGTAGCCAGTGCATAAGCCAATGCTAAGGCATCATCAACACCGGTATCTAAATCAAGAATCATTTTTTTCTTAGCCATTCGAACAAACTCACTTTCTAAATAACTAACTCTAGTTAGTGTGGCATAAGGCTAACCTGTTCTAAGAACCAGGTATTAAAATTAGCGGCGTCAATGTCGATACCTACGTTAGCGTTATAAAAATCAGTAGGATGCCAACGATGTTGGAAATCAGAGACGGTGGCGCCGATAGCAGGACCGTCTGTTACGACATCGATGGCAGCTGGCGTGGTTTTAATTAAGTTAGGATTGACAGCATAGAGGATGGTATTAACATCATGCATTGGCTTACCACCAGTATGAACATCTCCATAGGCTGTAATGAGACCATGTAACATTTTGCCAGGACGACCCAGTTCAAGGAGGGCTTGTGTTGTTTCTGGGGTAATTAAGGCCTTTAAAGTTACGTCTAAACCAATCATCGTAATTGGTAGGCCACTATCAAAGACAATTTTGGCTGCATCGGGGTCCGTGAATACGTTGAACTCGGCAACTGAACTCACATTTCCTGCTGAGATTGAGCCACCCATTAGAATAAATCCTTTAATCTGGGGTTTATCTTCGGGATGTTTTGTTAAAAGTTGGGCTAAATTGGTATAAGCGCCCGTTCCAATAATCGTTATTGGCTCATCGGCTTGTTGAAGTACATGGTGGATGGCTTCAACGGCATTAGTCGACATTGCTTGTCGATTGGGTTGGTCAAAGTCATAGCCAGGCATACCAGACTCGCCATGAATATAGGCGGCATCTTCAAAGGGACGCTTCAAGGGTGCCTTTGCACCTTGAGCAACCGGAATGGCCTTATCGAAGAAGGTTAGCAACTTAAGTGCGTTTAATGTTGTCTTTTCTACACTTACATTACCAGCAACGGTCGTAATTAATTTAACATCCAAGTCGGGATGGTTAACGGCCACAGCAATGGCTGCCGCATCGTCAATCCCAGGGTCCATATCAAGAATAATTGGTTTAGCCATGATCATATCTCCTAGCCAAAATGGCAGTTATTTTTTACCAAACAAATAATCCAGCACAGGCAGCTGAAAGAAGTGAAACTAGAATTCCAGCAACTAACATCTGAGGCACATGCGCGGCAATATAGTCGTTCTTTTCACGTGAAACAATGCCCTTAAAGGCACCTAGAATCATGCCCACGGTACTGAAGTTGGCGAAACTCGTTAAGAAGACAGTTAAGACAGCTGAAGCATGGGGATTAGCAAAGAGGGCCTTACCAGCCATGATGTTTTTACTAATTTCACCCATCACAACAAATTCATTCGTTACTAATTTTGTTCCCATATATTGAGCAAGTTGGAAGGCTTGACTTGGATCAAAGCCTAGTAACCAAGCAAATGGGAAGAGGATAACACCAAAGATGTTTTCCAAAGATAACCACTTGAGACCAGTTAAACTGAAGAGATGGTCTACTAGGGCAGCTAAGGCCACAAAGGCAATAACCGTAGCGGTAATAATCAGAATCAGTTTACCAGCACCCAGAATGGAATCACCCAGGAATGAGAAGAAGGGTTCCCGCTTCTCCCCTTCCTTATGCACAGAAACCACAACATCCTCATCCGCAGCGATATGCACGGGGTTCATAATGGTCGAAATAACAATCGCGCCTAAAATATTCAGTGGCACTGCAGCCATGACGTATTCACCGGGTACCATGGTGGTATAGGCGCCGATGATTGAGGCAGTAATACAGCTCATTGACATCAGAGCCAAAGTATAGTTACGTTGAGCGCTCATGGCATTAAATTGGGGTTTTGATACAGCCAGCACTTCGGTATTGCCTAAGAACATCATTTCTACTGAGAAGAAGGCTTCAAATTTTGGTTGACCTGTAATGAACGATAGACCACGTCCAATCCACCGGACCACCCAAGGCAAGAAACCAATGTAGTTTAAGATGTCAAACATTGGGACAACAAGCAACATTGGTAAGAGGGCGCTCGTGACGAAGTTTGGGTACCCAGTAGCAGGATGTAGCCAATCTGGTAGGGCGAAGGCAATTCCAGTATTAGCCACACTGATTAACCAATTAAAGCCATCTGCGGCCCCTTTAACAATACTTTGACCCCAAGAAAAGCTCATGAAGAACCAACCGAGCACTAACTCTAGGGCAACTACAATGCCAACTGATTTCCAGTCGACTTGCTTACGGTTATTTGAGAATAAGTATGCAATGCCAATGAAGACAAAGATACTTAAGAAGTTAACAATGATATAAAGCATTAAGTATGTACCTCACAATACTCCTAGATAAAATGAAATGACTACAAAAAAAGTATAGCAAAATTACGGTAGACTTGGGGCTGGTTTACCTGAATAAAGGCTAGTTGAAATGATAATTTAATATAAAACGTTTAACGTCGTGCAAACCTTCACATTGCCAATTTATTAATCAGATAATAGCTCCGTCTTTAGTAAACGCTTACATTCTAACGTAAAACGATTAACTTGGCTAGTGGTCAGGGGAGAAAATATAACAAAAGTATAGTTTTTTCCGGGGAAAACCTAGATGATAGCATTTGAATTTACTGGGTGAAACGTTCATACTAGTGACCAGTGTTAATCTAATAGTAGATTAAACAACCGTAATGAATAATGTAATTACAAATGGGGAAGAATATAACAATGGATGATTTTATTGAATTCCAACATGTATCAAAGATGTATAAGGAATCCAAGGTAGCAGTTAGCGACGTCAATTTGTCTTTTAAAAAGGGTGAATTTATTTGCTTTATTGGAACTAGTGGTAGTGGTAAGACGACCACGATGCGGATGATTAATCGAATGACGTCACCAAGCAAGGGAAAGGTTCTAGTGAAGGGGCAGGATGTAGCCAAGATGAATCCGGTCGATTTACGACGGCATATAGGTTATGTTATTCAAAATATCGGCCTGATGCCACACATGACCATTCGCGAGAATATCAACCTTGTCCAACGTTTATTGAAGGTTGATGAGGTGACCCAGCGGCAAACTGCGGAAAAAATGATTGATTTAGTTGAATTGCCTCGTGAGATGTTGGATCGGTATCCCTTTGAACTATCTGGGGGACAACAACAACGTATTGGAGTGGTACGGGCCTTAGCAGCCGATCAGGATATTATTCTAATGGACGAACCCTTTGGCGCTTTGGACCCTATTACCCGTGATGCTTTACAGGATTTGGTAAAGCATTTGCAAGAAGAATTAGGGAAAACGATTATTTTCGTTACCCATGACATGGACGAGGCGTTAAAGCTAGCCAATAGAATTGTGATTATGAGCTTCGGTAAGGTGATTCAATTTGATACGCCTGATAATATTTTGCGCCAACCAGCCAACGAATTCGTTGAGAATTTGCTGGGTGAAGACCGTCTTTTGCAGGCCCGGCCAGATAATACAACGGTTAAGGAAATGATGGCGCCGGCAGACATTACCATTCATAGCGACCGGTCTTTGACAGATGCGATTACATTAATGAAGCAAAAGGGGGTTGATACCCTGATTGTGACCAATAATGATGGCGTTTTGATGGGAATGTTAGATATTGAAACGTTAAATAGCTATCATGGTCAGGTTGCTAGTGTCAGTGACATCATGGATTCTAAGATTGTTTTTGTTCGGCAGACGAGTTTGCTGCGCAATACACTCCAAATGATTCTAAAGCGGGGCTTGAAATATATTCCCGTGGTTGATGATCATCGAAGGGTGGTCGGCATGGTAACGCGTTCTTCACTAGTTGACAGTATATATGACGTCATTTGGGGTGAAGAAGATACCATTGCGGAAGCCCTAGAGTCCCACACTAGTGATAGCACTAGTGAAGAGGAGGTCTAGTATGCAGGCTTTTTTTGCAGAATATGGACCAGAAATCGTAGTCAAAACTGGACAACATATTTATATTTCCCTAGTGGCCTTACTATTAGGAATCATTGTTGCGCTACCATTGGGAATTTTACTGACACGAATGGAAAGAACATCTAAAATTGTGATTAGCTTTGTGAGTGCACTGCAGACTATTCCGTCTTTAGCGCTCTTAGCTTTGATGATTCCTATTTTTGGAATTGGGCGTCTGCCGGCGATTGTGGCCCTCTTTATTTATTCTTTGTTACCTATCTTGCGCAACACCTATCTAGGGTTACATGCGGTCGATAGCCGGCTACGTGATGTTGCAACTGGCATGGGTATGAGTAACTGGCAGTCTATTCGTTTGGTTGAGTTACCCTTAGCCATGCCCACCATCATGTCCGGTATTCATTTATCAGCGGTCTATGTGATTTCTTGGACAACGCTTGCATCATACATTGGTGCGGGTGGTTTAGGAGACATGATTTTTAGTGGCCTTTATAATTTTCAACCAAAGTTGATTTTTGCTGGTACTATTCCGGTTACGCTCTTGGCCTTAGGGGTTGATTTTCTATTAACAAAGCTACAAGCAAAGTTAACGCCAGTGGCCTTTAAACTGGAGGAGGGTCAGCGAGGAAAGGATGGCGCAGCATGAGTAAACGGATAAAACAGTTTTTAGCTGGGCTGGTCATCTTAGTGGTATTAGTTTTGGGTTACTTTACGATTATGCCCCCTAAAGTAGCAAATCAACCACTTAATGTTGCTGGTGGTATTACCTCCGAAACCCAGACTATGGGCAGTATGGTAGCTGATATGATTGAACATTATACGCATCAGCCAGTACATGTTACGAATAATTTGGCGACCGTAACCATTAACCATCAAGCAATGCTAAACGGTGATACTCAGGTGTCTGCAGTTCGCTATACTGGCGAAGATTTAACCACGACCTTAGGATTGCCAGCTGAACAAAATCCGGACCGAGCTTATCAAACTGTTAAAAAAGAGTTTGCTAGACGGTATCATCAGACGTGGTTACCACGATATGGTTTTGCAAATAAATATGTCTTTTTAGTTCGTAAGGATACGGCTAAAAAGTATCATTTAAAGACGATTTCGGATATGCAACATCTAGCTGATAAGTTGAGTTTAGGTGTTGATACGGCCTGGGTTACCCGAAAAGGTGACGGTTATGAAGGTTTCAAACAAGCTTATGGCTACCGTTTTAAGGATATTCACCCTATGCAGATTGGTTTGGTCTATAGTGCCGTGGCAGCTAAAAAAATGGATGTTGTGCTTGGTTATACGACTGATGGTCGGATTGGGTCTTACGATTTAGTGATGCTTAAAGATGATCGCCACTTCTTTCCAGCTTATGATGCCGCACCGGTGGTCAATAATGCAACTTTAAAAATGACTCCTGGATTAGAGCAAGCTATTGAACGATTACGCGGTACGATTAGTACTCATCAAATGCAAAAGCTTAACTATGAGGTCGATAATAACCTTAAGGAGCCATCGGTAGTGGCCAAAGAATTCTTGGAAGAGCACAACTATTTTGAGGACCAGGGGGAACAATAGGCGATGCAAAATATGAATATCGTTGAACAGTTTATTTACTATTTTCAAGCCAATGGTGGCTATGTGTTTGGTCAATTTGTGCGTCATTTTTTAATTTCTTTTTATGGTGTATTATTTGCTGCTCTCTTGGCCATTCCGCTTGGAATTTATATTGCTAAACATCAACACCTGGCTAATTGGGTCATTGGCTTAGCGAATATGATTCAAACTGTACCAACCTTAGCGATGGTTTCAATTTTGATGTTGGGAATGGGATTGGGCGTCAAAGTTATTTTGGTGACCACATTCTTATACTCATTGTTGCCAGTTATCAGTAATACCTACGTAGGGATTACCCAGGTCAACAAAGATGTGCTTGATGCGGGTACTGGTATGGGGATGACAGCATGGCAACGACTTTATATGGTCGAACTCCCATTGTCGGTTTCGGTGATTATGGCTGGCTTACGAAACGCCTTGGTGATGGCGATTGGTATCGTTGCAATCGGAGCCTTTGTGGGTGCTGGTGGGTTAGGTGACATTATTATCCGTGGCACGAATGCGACGAATGGTGGTGCTATTATTTTGGCTGGTGCCGTGCCGGCTGCTTTAATGTCGGTGTTAGCTGATTGGGGACTGGGCTGGATTGAACGTCGTCTAGATCCAGCCTCGCGTTTAAAACGCGCCCAAGGTTAAGGATGAAAAGTAAAAGGACAGCTCTCATAGGAGGGCTGTCCTTTTTTAATAAAGAAAGGTTATTTTTTGTAGACGCGGACTTCGTAGGGTGCTAACTCAGCATGAGTGTATGAGTCAGTATTTCCAATTAGGTAGGTATGGTCCGCACTGGCTTTTATCAACTGACTTGCAAGCGCCACAGAATGGTCAGTAAAGTTAGCGTAGACTAGTAAGCTTTCGTTTCCATATTGCCGTTGATACGCATAAATAGCTTGATCGTCAGGTAATAGGTCAGTAAAGTTACCATAACGAATTAGGGCTTCCTGATGACGTAGCTGAATGAGTTGCTGGTAATAGTAAAAGACTGAATCGGCCTGAGCTAAAGCTTGGTCCACATTAATCGTTGCATAATTAGGGTTGAGATTAAACCAAGGCTGCACCGTTGAAAAGCCAGCGTAGGCCTGGTTCGTCCATTGCATAGGGGTTCTGGCGTTATCACGTGAACGGTCTGCTAAATAGGATAGCATGGTCTCAGGTTCGACTAGTCCTTCATCCTCAACTAATTCATGATAGGCATTGATTGACTCAAGGTCCTCATATTCGGCTAGCTGCTTAAAGTGAACATTGGTCATGCCAATTTCTTCGCCTTCAAAGATGTAAGGGGTCCCTTGCATCATGTGGAGGACGGTGGCTAACATTTTAGCTGATCGTTCGCGAAAGGCGGGGTTGTCATTACCAAAACGAGAAACAGCTCGTGGTTGATCATGATTATTCCAATATAAGCTGTTCCAAGCCTTACCGTCTAATTTAGTTTGCCACCGGTCTAAGACAGCTTTGAGGTCAGTGAGTTTGATCGGTTCATCATTCCATTTACCGATTGCGGGATTGGGGTTGGCTGATAAGCCAACGTGTTCAAATTGGAAGACCATGTTAAGCTCAGTTCCCTCTAAGTTAGCATAATGAACAGCCACTTCAGGTGTAACAGCGACGCATTCACCCACGGTCATGATGTCATAATGAGACAAAACCTCACGATTCATTTCTTGCAGGTAGGCATTGACCTTAGGGCCGTTACCAACAAATTGTTCAATATTAGCATAGGTAGCCCCAGGAGCCTTAGGCGCATCTGGTAAGCCAGCCGGCTTAGAAATTAGGTTAATAACATCCATCCTGAAGCCGTTAACACCCTTATCTAGCCAAAAGCGCATGAGGTCGTATACTTCTTGGCGTACTTTTGGATTTTCCCAGTTTAGGTCGGGCTGACCAGAGGCGAAAAGGTGTAGGTAGTATTGCCCCCGTGCCGGCACATAAGTCCAAGCTGAGCCACCAAAGAAAGATCCCCAATTATTGGGTTCATGACCATCAACCGGATCACGCCAAATATAGTAGTCAGCATAGGGGTTATTACGTGACTGTTTGCTTTCCTGGAACCAATGGTGTTGATCTGAGGTGTGGTTGACCACCAAATCCATCATTAGTTTTAGCTGGTGATTGTGCATGTCAGCCAGCAGGTCGTCAAAGTCTTGCATTGAACCATAACGGGTTTGAATAGTACGGTAATCAGCGATGTCATAGCCATTGTCTTGATTGGGTGAAGTATAGATAGGATTTAGCCAAACGACATCAACTCCTAACTTTTCCAAGTAAGTAAGACGTTGTTGGATTCCCTTTAGGTCACCAATGCCGTCTTGGTTACTATCTTGGAAGCTTTGTGGATAAATTTGATAGACGACCGCATCTTTAAACCATTGTTTAGACATAGTGAAACTCCTTTATTACTTATGGTATTTTGTTTGAATGATATTAACTGCAAAGACTCCCGCAAAGAGGATGATACCCGCGATGATTAACATACCAGGCATTGATTGACCAATGAGGGGGAAAAGAATAAAGCTTAGAAGGGAAGCAATAATTTGTGGTAGACAGATACTGCAATTAAAGAGGCCCAGGTAAGCCCCTTCATTTTCACCATTGAGTGCTTCAGTGAAGAGGGAGAGCGCTTGTGTTTGCATGGTTAGATAGCAAATCCCAATCAAGGCAAAGGCAGGGATTAAAAGCCACTTCGATCCAGTATAGCCAACCAAGAGGAAGCCAATGCCACCGATAACTAAACTCAGCTTGTACCAAAATTTTCGCGACTGGGGTTTAGTCTTTGACAGGACTGCCATCCCCCAAATCACGGCGGCTAGTGATTCTACACAAGTTAAGACCCCAAACCAGTTACCGGCTGCTTGATAACCTGCGGAGGCTGGATTAGTGACATGCCAGACGTTTTTAGCAATCGCGCCCGTGCCATAAGTCCACAGATATTGGAAGGCAAACCAAGTAAAGAGTTGAACAAAGGACACCTGCCAAAATTGACGAGGGGCTGTTTTAACAAGTTGCCACAAGGAGGGTTGCTTGGCGGTCATCTGGTTGTCAATGCCGTGGTAATTGGCATAGGTGTGTGGATCGTACTCGTGGACGGATACAACGGTGTAGTAGGCCGTTACTAATAAGACTACTGCCCCTAAATAAAAGGCTAATTTCACAGAAAGAGGTACTTCACCAGAAGGGGCAGTGTTAGGGACGCCAAACATGGTCAGCAAAGCGGGAATTAAGGTCGCAACCACACCGCCTAAGTTTGAAAAGGATTGCTGCCAGGACCAGGCTAGATCTTTTTGGTCCTCATTAACCATATCTCCAATAATCATTTTAAAGGGTTGCATGCAGACATTGGAAGATAGATCAAGTAAGCCAATGGCGGCAGCGCCAAAGGCCAAGGCTTGTAAGGGTTTCAATCCAAAGGACCCAGCATTAGGCAGTAAAATCATTACCAATGCTGCAATGGGGGCGCCAACTAATAGATAAGGCATCCGACGGCCAAAACGATTCCAAGTGCGATCAGAATATTTACCAACTAAGGGTTGAATTAGCATCCCAGCTAGTGGTGGTAAAATGAAAAAAAGACCAAGTTTAGTCGGATCGGCACCAATGGTTTGAAAGATGCGTCCCATTTGGGAAGATTGAAGGGAGAAGGCCATGTTGACTCCAAAAAAGCCAAAGGTCATGGCGAAAATAGTGGAAATGTGCAACTTTGGTAGGCCGTGAGCCTTGCTTTTTGTATCATTAACTGTTTGATCCATGATAAAATTTCCTTTGATAGATTTTGTTTAGGCAAACGTTTGCCCCCTTACTATAGCATTGCGAAACGAAAAAAGAAAGCGCTTACTTAAAAATGACGACGATTAAAGATATTGCAACTTACACTGGTTTTTCAGTTTCAACCGTTTCCCGGGTGTTGAATCATTTGGATAATCGTTATTCTAAGGCCACTGAGGCTAAAATCAGGGCCGCTGCTGAACATTTGCATTATCAAAAAAATCAAGCAGCTAGTGAACTGGTGACACGGCAAAGTAAAACGATTATGTTGGTGATTACGGAAAACAGTACGAATTTTACAGCCCGCTTAATTGACGGTATTAAGGCGAGCTTGACTAAACTGGACTATAATTTGCTGCTTATTTATGCTGGAAATGATATGGACAGTCAGATTGAGGCCACAAATTTGATATTAATGCGGCCTGTCCAGGGCGTTATCATTGTGTCTGTACCATTTGCAGAAAGAGAGCTTGCACGGATAAAGCAGGCCCAAATTCCACTGGTTTTTGCCTCAATCAATTATGCAAACCAGGATATTTTGTCGGTTGCTTCAGATGATTGGGCCATTGGCTATCAAGCTACCCGTTATTTATTGGATCAAGGTCATCGGCGGATTGGGTTGGCCGGGGTAGATATCGAAAGTTACATCGGTCAGGAACGAACCCGTGGATACCGACAAGCCTTGCTTGATGCGGGCTTGACGTACGTTGACAGGCGGGTCTTTGCAGGTGATTATTCTTGGCAAGCCGGTAAAGATGCGGCACATTATTTTGTACACCAAGAACCAGTTAGCGCTGTGATTGGTGCCAGTGATTATACTGCAGTCGGTCTATTAAATGGGGCTGTTAAGTTAGGCCTTTCAGTGCCAACCGACCTATCTATTTTGAGTATTGATGGTACGGATTTGAGTGAGATGGTTCAACCTGCACTGACGGTGATTAAGCAAGATTTCTATAAAATGGGGGTTGATAGTATGCGTTTATTATTAGGAATCATTCGTGGTGGTGGTCAGGTTCAGTCTCAGGTAATTCCATTTAAGTTAATTGAAAGAGCTAGCGTGAGTCCGGTTGAGGGTGCATAAATAATTGATGAATAAGTAAAAAAGGCGTCGCTCGAAGAGCGACGCCTTTTTTACTTATTTAACTTGGCTAAGCTTACCATCTGTAATGTTATAAATTTTATCAGCATAAGTTTCTAAGCGCGTATCGTGGGTCACGACAATAACTGCCTTTTTTTGTTGATGAGCAATGTGTGCGAACATCCGGCCCACCTCTTCTACACGTGCCGTATCAAGGGCTGCCGTTGGTTCATCGGCTAGGATGATGTTGGGGTTAGCATAGAGGGCACGGGCAATAGCAACCCGTTGGGCCTGACCACCTGATAGTTCATCAGGATACTTTTTTAGCAAGGGTTCAATACCCAGTTCATTCAGTAAGGCTTGAAAGGTTTCGGTAGGTAAGTTGGCACTTTTTTTAACTTGATCAACTAGTTTAAATTGATCCGTCACGGTTAAATAGGGTACGAGATTGTAGGCTTGTAAAACAAAACCAATTTCATTTAAACGGATTTTTTCTAAAGCACGCTTAGAAAGTTGATGTATGGCCTGATTTTGAATTTTAACCTGTCCAGACGTCGGTTGTTGTAAACCGCCCAGAATAGTTAAGAAGGTACTTTTACCAGAACCTGAAGGGCCAACAATGAGAACTAGTTCGCCATTATCAGCGGTAAAATTCACATCTTTTAGTGCAGTAACTTGACTGGTACCTGAACCAAAACGTTTGGAAACATCGGTAAGTTGTAAAACGGACATATTAACCTCCAATGACTGTGATCGGATCAATCCGACTAATAATAACGATAGGAATTAATGAACCAAGCAAGCCGGTGATAATAATCCCACCTGACATGATAGAAAGCAAAGGAATATCAAAGTACATAGGGACGGCTGCTGGGAGTAAGTGGCTAGTAAGCAGAGCCAAAGAAAAACTAAGGGCAACACCTACCACCAAAATGAGTAGGGTCTGATTAAAGGTGTTTTTAATTAGAAATTGACTAGGTATTCCTTGTGCGCGTAAGACAGCCAAACTTGGCTTTTTTTGAACTGTTAAGATGTACAAGAAAATGGTAATAATGAGCAAGGAAATAACGGCTAAAAAGCCAATCATAAAGGCGAAAGTTAAGTTTTGTGCCTGATAACCAGGTAACTTATCAAAGAGGGTTTGCCGGTCAATTACGGTGACGGCCTTTGGGTGGTCAAAGGCCTTAAATGAATCTTGGTTAATCACGCCACTAGCAACTAGCGTCGGATTAACACCTTTCACTGCTTGCCAGTCTTTTAAAGAGCCATAGACCACAGGGCCGATATTGTAAGTTGCATTCTTAACAAAACCGACAATCTGGTAGGAACCCTTGGCCAGGCCAAGAGAGAGCTTATCATTTAGCTGATAGCCAGCATCCTTAAATTTGTCACTAACCACTACCTCATGGTTATTTTTAGCAGTGCGACCTTGGATGGGTTTGAGATTGCGGGCAACATATTCGGTTTGGTTTAGGCCTACGAATTGTGCAGACACAGTATCGTGTTTGCCCTGGCTATCTTTGGCTGAAATCGGGCTTATGCCAATCGTCGCTGTTTTAGCGGACTTTGGGATGGCATCTAGGTCAGCTTTGGTTAGAAGGGACTGGCCTAAACTAGCATTTGCATCCTTGTTTAGGGCAATCGACTGCACTTGCCACGATTTAATGGCAGCAGTGTTCTGATTGGCTAATCCTAAGGCCAGCGCAGACAGAATAAAAATCAAATAGCTAATCAGAGCGATTACAGCGACAATGAGGGTGTAACGAATTTTTTCATGTTTAATTTCGCGCAATGCTAAAAACATAGGGATAACTCCTTTTATCATAGTTGATGGTTAAGGTAATTGCTGCTAGCAATTAATGTGTCAATAATGTTTTCGACTTGTTTTGGATAGCGGAAACTATTGATTAAAGCTTCATGGGTTAGATGCTCGATAAGCCAGTCATGAATGACGTCTTCCTTAGGGTCAGGTGGTAGTAAATTTTCTGCTGGGCAAGCATCATACTCAGCCAAAATACTCTCGTTTACCCGATAGTGCATTTGGAGAAGAGGAGTATAAGGATTGTCATGAAGGCGCCGAATATACCGGATGGTTTGCTCTACAGGGGAGCCCGCTTTGTCCTTTACGCCCTGATGAATATCATGAATAACGTAGTTAAAGAGACTATAGTAGGCATCAGTTAAATCGGTAAAGTAGACGTAAAAGGAGCCACGTGAAATTTTAGCTTCGGCTACAATACGGGCCACCTGGGCTTCACTTAAGGGATATTGACTGAATTCATGGTAAAGAGCTGTCAGGATGACTTTTTTTTTGGCTGGCTTTAACGTTTTAAAGGTTTTAGATGCCATTTTGATCATCCTCCTATCAAAAATAAATTTAAGATGACACTGTGTCAATTTCTGGCCTTAGTTTAGCATCTATAATGACACTGTGTCAATATCTAACTTGAAGGGGTGCGGGCAATAACTAACAAATGGTAAAAGCTGGCTTTAAAAAACTGGTTTAATTGGATTAACTTGCTACAATGTAAGTAAGACTGAAAGTTAGAGAGGACCAGAGTGCATGCGCGAATTTAAGCTAGAGGGAATGCCCGTATGGGTTTATTCAAAAGATATTGATACCAACTGGCAGGTGGCCCCAAGTCGCTTAATCCAAGGAGCGGTTGGTGATGCTTATCAAGTCGAACCAGCTCAAATTGAACATTATCAGTTTGTTCGTGTTGATGGACCAGTAACGGGGATCTTTAATGATGAAATGCGAACAGTAACCTTTTATTACCGGCAGGCTGAGTATGCAGAAACAGAACAGCTTAGCAGTAAATATTTACAAATTAATAGTCAAACGTCTACTTATACCCGAGTAGAGGGTGAGCCAGATGGGGCTACCCTTTTTCCAGGGACGATTGTCAAGGTGGTCCAACGGGTAGCAACCAAGGATGGTCAGTTTTGGTATCAACTAGCAGATTCGCGTTGGTTACCTTATTCAATGAAAACGATGCGCTTGCGTGATGATGATGGAATTCATCGGCAACGGCAAGCTGACTGGAATCGGCCAACGACTTGGCAACCAAAACCCTTCCAGCACGCAGCCATCGTTGATTATGTACCCAGCCAAGATATTGCGGTTTACCGGCAACCTTATGGGCGTGAGATTGGACGTTTAGTGCATGGCGCGCGGGTAGAAATTAGTGAGCGGGTGGACGATCCGTCAGGTGTGGTTTGGTACCACGTAGAAAACCATGGTTTTGTGCCCAGCGTTTATCTGAAATTAGTTTAGTTGCTGGCGGAGAAATCACCAGTTTAGGAAGGTAGGAGAGTGACAAGATGGCACCATTATTTTTGACAGCAGCATTGCATGAAAAGATATGGGGTGGAACAGGCTTAAAGGATGATTATGGTTTTGAGATTCCCAGTGATCATACAGGAGAGGCTTGGGTAATTTCAGGTCATCCAAATGGGCCAACAACAGTACAAAATGGACTTTACGCAGGTAAAACCTTGGCTCAGTTATGGACGCAACAGCCACAATTATTTGCCAACGGTGATCCAAAACGGTCCTTTCCGCTACTAGTCAAGATTCTAGATGCTAAACAAGACCTTTCTGTACAGGTTCATCCAGATGATGCTTATGCCGCTCAACATGCTGGTGAATTAGGCAAAACAGAATCGTGGTACGTCTTAGCGGCCAAACCTGGCGCTAAAATTTACTATGGACATCAGGCAAGTAGTCAGGCCGAATTTGATCGGGCCCTTGATCAAGGTGATTGGGAACATTTGCTACAAACGGTGCCAGTTAAGGCTGGTGATTTTTTCTATGTACCCGCGGGTACCTTACACGCCTTGGGAGCTGGAGTGATAGTGTTAGAAACACAGCAATCTTCCGATGTCACTTACCGTGTTTATGACTTTGACCGCATCGACGCGCAGGGGCACCAACGTGACTTGCACTTGGCTGATGCTAAGGCCGTCACTCAGGTTCCTTTTAAGCCGGTAAAGACGAACCCACAGGTTGAAGAGGGGCTGGGATTTGTTAAAACGACCTTGCAGGTGGCCCCTTATTTTAATGTCTTTCTTTGGCAGATTGATGGGCAAGCCCATTTTCAAGCGCAGGCCCCCTATACGCTGGTGACCGTGATTGAAGGTAGTGGTAAGCTAATTGTTGATGAGCAAAGCTATTCCTTGACGAAGGGGATGAGTATGGTCTTGCCTAGTCCTATAAAAGAATGGACATTGGCTGGCCAACTGACCTTAGTTGCCTCTACCCCAGGCCCTAAGGCGCTTTAAGTTTTCTTTTAGTTACAACGCCTAATTTGACAAATAAGGGTTTAGTAAGCTAGGGATTATCGTGATAATCCCTGGTTTTTCATTTGGAAGTAGTCGTTTCTAATAAAGTATCAAGGAAGCGAGTTACCGTTATGCCTAACCATAACGAGGAGGAATAAAATGACTGTAAGAAGTAAAGTAGCGACCATGGTCGGTCGAAGTACCTATTTTGTTTTACATAATGTGTTACATCGGGCAGGTTCGGCCTTACCTGGAAAATTAGCGACAAAATTAGATCCCGATGTGATGAGTCAGCTGGCGCAAGACTATGACGTAATTTTAGTTACGGGAACAAATGGTAAGACCTTAACTACGGCGCTAACAGCACGCGTGCTGAGTGAAAAATATGAAACGGTCATTACGAATCCTTCGGGCTCTAACATGATGCAAGGCATTACGGGAACTATGCTGACGGCTCGAATACCAAAAAATAGTCACCAACGGCCATTGGCCTTACTAGAAGTAGACGAAGCTAACGTGGAGGCCGTGGCAAAACAATTAAAACCAATTGCCTTTGTCTTGACGAATATCTTTCGGGATCAATTAGATCGATATGGTGAGATTTATACAACTTATGAAAAAATCTTAAAGGGGATTCGTCTTTTCCCAGAAGCAACTTTGATTATCAATGCTGATTCCCCAATTTTTATGCGGGGTAATTTACCCAATCCAAAGGTTTATTATGGATTTAACCATGAGCCAGCCCAAGGGGATATGCATGCACCTCATAATACTGACGGTATCTTATCACCTAGCGATAACTCAGTTTTGCACTATCATTTTATAACCTATGGTAATCAAGGAGATTATTTTAGCGTAACCGATGAGTTTAAGCGTCCTCAATTGACCTATGCTGTAACCAAATTAAATAAGTTGACGCCAACCTTTTCTAATTTTGATATAGATGGACAGACCCTGCAGATTGAAATTGGTGGTTTATATAATATTTATAATGCCCTAGCTGCCTATGCAGTCGGCCGGTTCATGGGGGTGACGGTAGACCAAATACGGCATGCTTTTGAATCAAACGCACAAGTTTTCGGTCGGCAAGAAGCTGTCCAGGTCGGTGACAAAGATGTCACTATTGTATTAATCAAAAATCCGGTGGGTGCTAATCAGGTAATTGACATGATGAAGACAGATGAACAACCCTTCTCCTTATTAGCCTTGTTAAATGCTAATTATGCGGATGGAATTGATACGAGTTGGATTTGGGACACTGATTTTGAGTCATTACATGATAGCCAACTTCAGGCGGTGGCTACCGGTGGAGAGCGTTATAAGGATTTGTACGTACGTCTTAAGATGGCAGGCTATCCTGATCAAGCAGTTTATCCCGATTTGAAAAAGATTGTGTCAGCAATTGAAGCTATGCCAACGAAGCATGTATATATTGCAGCAACATATACAGCCATGCTTCAACTGCGTAGCCAATTGCAGGAAGCTGGCTTTATTAAAGCAACGGGAATGGAGGCCTAAGCCATGGCAAAGTATCAGATTAATGTAGCGCATTTGTATGGTGACTTGATGAACACTTATGGTGACTATGGCAACATCGTGGCGTTAGGCTATTATGCACAGCAACTGGATGTGGCCTTAAACACAACGCTAGTCTCCCTAGAAAATGATTTTGAAGAGAATAAGTATGATTTTGTCCTGTTCGGTGGTGGACAAGACTATGAAGAGCAAGTTGTGTCTGCTGATTTACCGAATAAGGCCCCTGCTATTAAACGCTATATTGAAGCTGGCGGACCTTTATTAGGGGTTTGTGGTGGTTTTCAATTACTGGGACAATACTTTCTGCTAGCGGATGGCAGCCGGGTTGAAGGTATTCATGCCATGGACCACTATACTCTGAATCAACCTGATGACCGCTTTATTGGTAATATTGAAATTAAGGATCCAACCAATGGGGATATTTACCATGGCTTTGAGAACCATCAGGGACGCACTTTCTTGGATGATAAGGAGCGACCACTTGGCCAGGTTTTGAAAGGTCACGGAAACAATGGTGAAGATGGGGGCGAAGGATTAGTCTATAAAAATGTGTATGGGACCTACTTTCATGGGCCTATATTTACGCGTAACGGTAATTTAACCTTACGTGTGTTGGAAACCATCTTAAAACGGCGGTATCCAGAAGTCGCATGGGCTGATCAAATTGCTAAAATTGAACCAGAATACTTCTAACACAAAAAGGGCCGTCTCCGATTGAGACATGCCCTTTTTTTATAGTTTGAAGTTCGCTATACTGATATATGAGTGTCCAATCAAGTTTGATTGAGTTGATAAGGGGGAAGCAGATGGCCCAACTATTTTTTCGTTATGGTGCAATGGCATCAGGGAAAAGCATTGAAATTTTAAAGGTTGCGCATAATTATGAAACCCAGGGGCGACAGGTCTTGTTGCTGACGAGTGCCTTGGACAATCGAACCCAGGTGGGGGAAATTGCTTCTAGAATTGGACTAACTCGTCCAGCCGAAGCAATTAATGAGACTGATAATTTGTTTGATTTGATTAATGAACAAAGGTCAGATATTGCGGCGGTCTTAATTGATGAAGCTCAATTTATGACCAAGACCCAGGTCTTACAGTTGGCTCAGGTAGTAGATGAGCTGGGGATTCCAGTACTGACCTTTGGCTTAAAAAATGATGCTTTTAATCAATTATTTCCCGGCTCAGAAGCCCTGTTAATCTATGCTGATAAAATTGAAGAGATGAAAACACTCTGCTCCTTCTGTGGACGCAAGGCGACGATGAATCTGCGTTTGTCGGATGGCCAACCGGTTTATGAAGGGGAACAAGTGCAGATTGGCGGGGATGACAGTTATTTGCCAGTTTGTCGTTACCACTATAATCATCCTGATTTAGCAGCCTTAGCTAAGCGGGTAACCCCAAAGTCATTTTTAAATGAAATCAGAGATAAATAAAGGAAATTAAACTATATGAATGATATTTTTGAGCGTGTGCAGTCATTAGTCGACCGTTATGATGAAGTAAACGAATTAATTTCAGACCCAGAAATTATTGCTGATACCAAGCGCTTTTTGAAGTTGTCTAAAGAAGAGGGGCAATTACGTGAGACGGTTGAAGTTTACAAAAAATACGAAGCCGTTATGCATGAAATCAAAGGTGACAAGGAATTACTGGCTGAAACGAATGATCCTGAATTAGAGGAGATGACCAAAGAAGAGTTGAAAGAGCTTACTGAGCAACAGGAATCTTTGGAAGAAGAACTAAAAGTGCTCCTGCTACCTAAGGATCCTAATGATGATAAAAACATCATTATGGAAATTCATGGTGCTGCTGGGGGCGATGAAGGGGCCTTGTTTGCCGCCGACCTATATGATATGTATAGCCGCTATGCCGAACGACAAAAGTGGCAGGTAGAAGTAATCGATGAAAATCGGACTGAAATTGGTGGCTATAAAGAAATTGTGCTGATGATTACTGGGGAGAATGTTTACTCTAAGTTAAAGTTTGAAAATGGTGCGCACCGTGTGCAACGAGTACCAGAAACTGAATCAGCTGGACGTGTCCACACCTCAACGGCTACGGTTGGCGTAATGCCTGAGTATGAGGACGTGGATATTGAAATTGAGGATAAGGATCTACGTGTTGATGTTTACCGCTCATCAGGTGCTGGTGGGCAGCATATCAATAAGACATCATCTGCCGTACGAATGACGCATTTGCCAACTGGGATTGTGGTAGCGATGCAAGACCAACGTTCACAACAACAGAACCGGGCCAAGGCCATGGAAATTTTGAAGCAGCGTGTATATGACTACTATGCTTCAGAAAATGAAGCCGAGTATGCAGAACAGCGTAAAACAGCTGTTGGAACCGGGGACCGTTCAGAACGGATCCGCACCTATAATTACCCACAAAATCGGGTAACAGACCACCGCATTGGTTTGTCCTTGAATAAATTGGATCGTATCATGAATGGTGAATTGGCAGACGTGATTGACCCCTTAATTATTGCTGATCAAGCCGCTAAACTTGAAAACATGAGTCAAGGCTAGCCTATGTTTGAAGACGAATGGACAATTGCAGCTGCCCGTGAATGGGGACTTTGGCAATTAGAACCCTTTATTGTTGATGATGTTGAACGGCAGGCCCAGGTGGATTATGTGCTAACCGGTCTAATGGAGTGGAATTATGCGCAGTTAGCAAATAATGTTAATACTGTCTTAGCTGATGATGTACTTACCCATTTCAAAGAGGCAATCAAGAAAATTAAGGCTGGTCAGCCAGTTCAGTACGCGCTAGGCCAAGCAGCCTTTTTTGGTCGTGAATTTGTGGTAGATGAGCGCGTCCTCATTCCACGGCAGGAAACGGAGGAGTTGGTTGCCTGGGCCTTGGATAGTTTTTCGCCGCTTGCCCCTGTTCAGGTCTTAGACCTTGGAACAGGGTCGGGCGCTATTGCCATAACAGTGGCTAATGAACGTCCGCATTGGGTGGTGACGGTGAGTGATGTTTCTAGATCGGCCTTGTCAGTTGCTAAACTCAATGCACAGCGGCTAGGGGCTGCTGTTGAGTTTGTAGAGAGTGATTTATTTACTAATATTAAGCCTGAATTTGACTTAATTATTTCTAACCCACCTTATATTAGTGAAAACGAAAAGACTGCAATGGATCAGTCGGTCTTAGATTATGAACCAGCCTTAGCCCTTTTTGCTGATCATGACGGTTTAGCTGTTTATGAGGCGTTAGCCCAACAGCTTTTAGAGCATCTAAAGGTTGGCGGTCAGGCCTATTTTGAAATTGGTTATCAACAAGGACCAGCAGTGGTAAAGCTATTCAAACAATTGCCACATGTAAGTGTAAAATTAAAACAAGATATGAGTGGCCATGATCGAATGGTTCAGCTCAAGCGGGAGGCATAAAATAGAATGGTTGAAACGAAGATATGGACAGCAGAGGAATTGCCAGATGCGGTTAAGGCACTTAAAAGGGGGGCACTAGTCTCGTTTCCGACAGAAACAGTTTATGGATTAGGTGCAGATGCCTACAATGAGCGGGCAGTTGGCAAGGTCTATACGGCTAAGGGACGTCCCTCTGATAATCCTTTGATCGTACATGTTGCGGATGTTGAACAAGTTAGTGATTTTGCACAGGTAAACGAATGGGCCAAAACGTTAATGGCAACCTTTTGGCCTGGACCTATGACTATGATTTTGCCGGTTGTTCCTGGTGTGCTGTCAAAAACAGTAACTGGTGGTCTTGATACAGTGGCCGTACGCTTACCTGCTAATGATTTAACGCGTGACCTCATCCGCCAAGTGGGTAGTCCGCTGGTTGGCCCCTCAGCAAATACTTCGGGTCGTCCTTCACCAACCTTAGCTAAGCATGTTTATCATGATTTACATGGCAAAATTGCGGGTGTTCTTGATGATGGTCCTACTAAGATTGGGGTTGAGTCAACAGTAATCGACTTATCAACGGATATGCCCACAGTGTTGCGCCCAGGATGGATTACACCAGAAGCAATTGAAGAAGCACTAGGACGCTCTGTCATGTCCCAAAGTCGGGTTCTTGATCCTAGTGAAGCGCCTAAAGCGCCGGGAATGAAGTATCGCCATTATGCCCCAGATAAGGCCGTTTATATGGTTGGAGATGATGAGTGGACGCAGGCCATTGTGTGGGCCCAAGACCAATTATCACCGGTTGGTTTAATGTTGCCCAATGCATTGATTGCAAAACATCAGTTGGCGGGCATGGATTTTGTTTGGTCACTGGGAGATGATGCCCGCAGTGCGGCAGCCAATCTGTTTGCAGGTTTACGGTACTTTGATGACCAAAAAGAGGTGCAAACGATTTTAGTTGCCTCTATGCCTGCTCAATCAGAGAATGCGGCCTATAATAATCGGTTAGGTAAGGCTTCCGGAGGTCATTTTGCAAGTGAGTTATGGACAGATTAATGTCTAGTTGGTTATGATTGTAGGTAATACCAATTACCTGATTAATGATGTTAGCTGAGGAGGAGTTCAAGATGACCGATTATCGCCAATTTGATCCAGAGTTGTGGGCTGCTGTTGACCGCGAAAGTGATCGACAAGAGCATAATATAGAATTAATTGCCTCAGAAAATATTGCTTCAGCCGGGGTGAAGGCTGCTCAAGGAAGTATTTTGACAAATAAATATGCTGAAGGGTACCCAGGCAAGCGGTATTATGGTGGTACAGAATATGTCGATCAAGTTGAACAGTTGGCGATTGATCGCGCCAAGACTTTATTTGGGGCTGACTATGCGAATGTGCAACCACATTCTGGGTCTCAGGCTAATGCGGCCGTCTATGCAGCCTTATTAGATGCAGGCGATGAAGTCTTGGGAATGGGCTTAAATGAAGGTGGGCACTTAACCCATGGTGCGGCGGTGAACTTTTCTGGAAAAATGTATCATTTTCATGAGTATGGGTTGGATGAAAATGAACGCATTGACTACGATCAGGTACAACGTTTAGCTGATGAGTATCACCCTAAGTTGATTGTAGCGGGTGCTTCGGCTTACTCACGCTTTATTGACTTTGACCGTTTTAGAGCGATCGCCGATTCGGTGGGAGCCTACCTAATGGTTGATATGGCGCATATTGCCGGATTAGTTGCAGCTGGTGTGCACCCCTCACCAGTGGGAATTGCGGATGTCGTTACAACCACTACTCATAAAACGTTGCGCGGTCCGCGGGGTGGTATGATTCTAGCCAAAGCAGATCTAGCTAAGCAATTAAATTCAGCCATCTTCCCAGGTACTCAAGGTGGGCCGCTTGAGCATGTTATTGCGGGTAAAGCGGCTGCCCTTTATGAGGCCATGCAACCAGAATTTAAGGAATATGGTCGTCAGGTGGTTGCCAATGCCAAGGCAATGGCGGATGTTTTCGCCGCCGCCGATGACGTGCGCGTGGTCTCTGGTGGTACTGATAATCATCTTTTTAACCTGGACTTAACTAAGACCGGTTTGTCAGGGAAAAAAGTCCAACAACTCTTAGACAGTGTGCACATTACGACGAATAAAGAGGCGATTCCAAATGAACCGCGTAGCCCTTTTGTAACCTCTGGAATTCGAATTGGCACGCCAGCGATCACTACGCGCGGCTTTAAAGAAGAACAAGCACGGACGGTGGCTAACTTAATTTTGACTGTTTTACGTCATCCAGAGGATGAACAGGTCTTGGCACAAGTAAAGCAAGCCGTGCTTGATTTAACTGCGCAATTCCCACTTGATCAGATTGAATACGCCAATTAAGGCTAGATTTGGAGATAATACATTATGAGTAAACTAACTGTTTTTGAACATCCTTTAATTCAACATAAACTAACCCTAATTCGCGATAAAAAGGTTGGCACGAAGGAGTTTCGTGAAATCGTTGATGAAATTGCGTCCTTAATGGCTTATGAAGTCACGCGTGATTTGCCTATGACGGAAGTTGAAGTGGAAACGCCAATTACAACAACAACACAAAAAATCCTAGCCGGGAAAAAATTGGCAATTGTGCCAATTTTGCGAGCCGGTTTAGGTATGGTTGATGGCATTATGAAGTTAATCCCTGCTGCTCGAATTGGCCACATTGGGATGTATCGTGATGAAGAAACGCTAGAACCGGTGGAATATTTCGTTAAATTACCTGATGATATTGACCAACGTGAGGTGTTGTTGGTCGATCCAATGTTAGCTACTGGTGGCTCAGCTGACATGGCCATTGATGCATTAAAGCGGCGCGGAGCAGATAAAATCAAGTTAATTACCCTTGTTTCCGCCCCTGAAGGAGTGGCTGCAGTTCAAAAGGCGCATCCAGATGTTGATATTTATACGGCGGGCCTTGATGAGGGCTTAAATGAGAATGGTTATATTGTTCCTGGCTTAGGCGATGCAGGTGATCGTTTATTTGGAACACACTAAAGGAATCAGTAGTAGTGGTTAACGCTGCTACTTTTTTTGTAGGCTTTTACTCATCAACCTGCTAGACTAAAAGAAGTAAGTAATGTAAACAACTGAACTAGAGAGGGGATTAGGATGACTAAGTTGACAGAGTATGTGGCAGCGGCCCAGCACATGATGGTATTAGGAACCGCCGTGGACGAGCAACCATCTGTGCGGGTGGTTGGGTTTGCCCAAGATGCAAAAGCAGAAAATATCTTTTATGTTGTTTCTGCACCGAAAACACCAAAATTAGCGCAAATCCAACACAATAAACAAGTCGCCTTTGTAACTTTCCCTGGTCCAGGGGGTAAGCGTATTTCAACCAATCAAGCAAGGGCCAGCGTGTCATCAAAAACGTGGCCTGAGATTGCGCCACTGTTTGCTGATAGCGAAGGCTTTAAACAGGGACATCCACATCCAGAAGATGAAGTCATTATTGAGATTCAAGCTGCTTCACTCTTATTGGATTCCTTTGTGGAACCAGCTGAAGTGATAAGCTATTAGGCTTGCTCTTTAATGAAGGGTAGCGTATACTAAATAAAAATTTGTTGTGCTTTAAACCAGTCCTGTGAGACTGATAAGCAGCTACTATTCTTGTTGGTTCATGAATTAATCGAACTTAGCTAGAGCTGGTACCTGCGGGGACCAGCTCTTTTTGCTACCACCGTTTTTTAAATTGAAGGAGAGAAAATGACGAAGCAAGTACATGATGTTGTCTTAGATGTTGATGATCGGCCAAAATTCTTCCAGTGGTTAGGCCTGTCCTTACAACATATGTTTTCAATGTTTGGGTCGACGGTTCTCGTACCTCTATTAGTTGGTTTGAATCCCGGAATTGCATTGTTTTCTTCTGGGGTGGGTACCTTATTACATATTTGGATTACTAAGAAAAAGATTCCAGCTTATATGGGGTCATCCTTCGCCTTTATTGTACCGATGGTATCGTTAATGAAGACGACAGGTTACCCTGGCGTGGCTGCCGGTGTGATTGCTGTGGGGGTTGTTTATTTAATTGTGGCGGCAGTTGTGGCACTCATTGGTACCGATTGGATTGAGCGCTTATTACCACCGATTGTGGTGGGCCCAATTATTATGGTTATTGGATTATCATTATCTTCTTCTGCGGCTCAATCAGCAACAGTGCTAAACGGTCATTATGATTTGCGAGTTTTTGCGGTAGCAATGATTACCCTAGGTGTGACTATATTCTTTAATATGTACTTATCAGGGTTTATGGGGTTAATTCCTATTCTATTGGGTATCGTGGTTGGTTATCTCTTTGCGCTTTGGTTTGGCCTAGTCGACTTGAAACCAGTGACTGAGGCTGCCTGGCTAGCTTGGCCAGATTTTGATATTCCCTTTATTGATTACCAGCCGCATATGTATTGGAATGCCATTATTGTTATGGCACCAATTGCCTTAGTAACGATTACTGAGCACTTGGGACATTTAATGGTCTTAGATGAATTAACTGGCCGGGACTTTATTAAGAATCCGGGTCTACACCGTACGCTGGCCGGCGACGGCGCGGCCTCCATCTTTGCCGGCTTAGTTGGTGGTCCTTCTGTGACATCGTACGGTGAAAACATTGGGGTTATGGCTATTACCAAGGTGCATTCCGTGTATGTTTTGATTGGGGCAGCGCTATTTGCGATTGCCTTCTCATTTGTTGGTAAGTTATCAGCCCTCATTCAGTCTATTCCAGGTGCAGTAACTGGTGGTGTCTCCTTTTTACTATTCGGGGTCATTGCAGCCTCAGGGTTACGTATTTTGGTTGAAAACAAAGTTGATTTTAATCTAAAGCGCAATTTGATGATTGCTTCAGCTGTGTTGGTAATTGGTATTGGAAATGCCTACTTGCAGGTGGGAACAGGCAGTCAGGTAGTACAGTTTTCTGGGGTTGCGATTGCAACGGTCCTAGGCATTGTTCTTAATTTAGTTTTGCCTCAGGAAGCAGCATCAGAGCGTCAACTACATTCATAATCAGATAAACATAAAAGGTCTGTTTGTTAAACAAACAGACCTTTTCCTAATGTCGGGCTAAATACCAGTCTATAGCCTCTACAAACAAGTTGGATAAAAAAAGTTTGTGAAAAAAAGAACCAAACACCTATCTGCCTAGTCTTTGTATATTCACAATATCTAAACTGCAAATTTTTTTAATTGAAAATCAAAATGGAAGAGGTTAGTATAATGATATATTGATGACGGAGCCACCTAGGTGACTGACTGTTACCAATGAAAAGGGAGAAAAGGGGGTGAATCTCTGTGGGTGAAAAGACCGCATCATTTAGTATTGCGGGGCTAACATTTGACTGGCCAGTTATTATTTCAGTGACCATTACGATGGCCATTGTGTTTTTTGTTCTCTATTGGATGGCACATAAGTTGACCATGAAACCAAAGGGCAAGCAGAATGCATTGGAAATGATCATTGACTTTACTAACGGCATTGTGGAGACATCGTTGCCAAATCAAATTGGTAATAATTTAAAGTTCTATGCTTTCACATTATTTATGTTTATTTTTATGGCTAATCAAATTGGGCTAATCTTACATATTAGTGTAGACGGCGTAACTTTTTTGAAGAGTCCTACAGCTGATCCGTTAATTGCCTTAACGTTGGCCTTAATTTCAATTGGTATCTCACATTACCTTAGTGTGAGTCAGTTAGGATTTAAAAAGTATGTAAAAACAGTATTTCTAAGTCCGTACCCTGCTTTATTACCAATTAACTTGATTGATCAGTTCACCAGTTATATGACCTTAGGCTTACGGCTTTTTGGTAATATTTTCGCTGGTGAAACTGTGTTGGCGCTACTTTGGCAATTTGCTAAGGCAGCGGGATTATTGTCGCTTGTGCCGGGAATGTTAATGACAATCGTATGGATTGCCTTTTCACTCTTTATTGGTGCAATCCAGGCATATGTCTTTGTTACACTGACGATGGTATATACGTCAGAAAAATTAGAAGTATAATATAGAACCTATTCAGGAGGATATACGTCATGACAGGTAGTTTAGCAACGATTGGTGTTGGTTTGGCTGCTGCGGGAGCCGCTATTGGTGGAGGAGTTGGTAACGGATTAGTTATCTCAAAGATGCTAGAAGGGATGGCTCGCCAACCAGAATTAGAAGGAAAGTTACGTTCAAACATGTTTATTGGTGTCGCCTTGATTGAGGCCGTGCCAATTATCGCTATTGCGATTGCATTCATGTTGTTAAGCAAATAAGCAAAACATGGAGGCCAACTAATTATGTTAGATCAATTTATTCTAGCGGGTGCTAGTGAAGGGTTGGCTCTGGGTAACTTGTTGTTCGTCTTGGTTGCCTTTTTACTCCTCATGCTACTTCTAAAGAAGTTTGCCTGGGGTCCAGTTACCAAGATGATGGATGATCGTGCGCAAAAGGTAGCAAATGATTTAGATACGGCACAAACGCAACGTGAGCAAGCAGAACAATTAGCTACAGCGCGGAAAGAACAATTAGCTGCGGCCCGACAGCAGGCTAATCAAATTGTTTCTGACGCTAAAGATGCAGGCAAGAAGCAAGGTGCACAGTTGATTGCTGATGCTCAAGCGGATTCGAAAGCCTTAAAGGAACGTACGGCTGCCCAGATTGAACAAGATCGTAATGAAGCGATGACGCTGGTCAAAAATGATGTGGCTGATTTGTCGGTTACGATTGCCCAAAAGATTATTCAAAAAGAATTGAACTTGTCAGACCAAAAGGCATTAATTGATGCCTATATTGATGGATTGGGAGAGAGCAAATAATGGCAATGAATCGAGTAGCGGTTGCTAAGCGCTATGCAGTTGCATTATTTGAATTAACCCATGCGCAAGGCACTGATGAAACGACAGCTAGTGACTTGCAAGCAGTGTTGATGGTTATCCAAACTGACCCAACCTTGATGAAGGCCTTAACAGCTCCTAATATTACTGAGAATGCCAAGCAGAATCTGCTAAAGACTTTAGGCAGTCAAAGTACTGACTTAGTCCAGCGATTATTGGCCTTGGTTTATACGAATGGGCGTATAACGTTGTTACCGGTCATTATTGACCAGTATCAACAGCTGATCGATCAATCTATTCAACATGTACGAGTGGAAGTGACAACGGCCATTCCATTAACTTCTGATCAGGAAACAAAATTGACTGAAAAATTAAAGCAGCAATTTGCTGCCAAGTCGATTAGCCTGGATCAAGTTGTTGATGAGCATATCTTGGGTGGAGTGATTGTGAAAGCCCGTAATCAGGTTTTGGATGGGTCTTTAGCAACTAAATTAGCAACTATTCATCAAAAAATCCTGAGCTAGTAAGCAACGTATGATATAAATCAACGTGCTAAAGAACACAAGATTAAAGAAAGAGGAACTGTGGAAATGAGCATTAAAGCTGAAGAAATCAGTTCCCTCATTAAGAAGCAATTAGCTAACTATCAAGACGAATTAAAAGTAGAAGAAACTGGAACCGTAACCTATGTTGGTGATGGAATCGCACGTGTTGACGGCTTAAATGACGTTTTGGCGGGCGAGCTGGTTCGTTTTGACAGTGGCGTTTATGGCATGGCGCAAAATTTGGAGTCAAATGACGTCGGTATTATTATTTTAGGACGTTATGATGACATCCGTGAGGGTGATACGGTAACGCGTACCGGTCGTGTCATGGAAGTGCCTGTTGGTGAGGAACTGATTGGACGTGTAGTGAACGCTTTGGGACAGCCAATTGATGGCCTAGGTCCAATTAATACGAATAAGACGCGTCCTGTAGAAGCAAAAGCACCTGGAATTATGCAACGGCAATCTGTCTCAGAGCCTTTGCAAACTGGAATTAAGGCTGTTGATGCCCTAGTTCCAATTGGTCGCGGACAACGTGAGTTAATCATTGGAGATCGTAAGACTGGTAAAACATCTATTGCGATTGACACTATCTTGAATCAAAAGGATCAGGATATGATTGCCATTTATGTAGCTATTGGGCAAAAGGATTCAACGGTCCGTGCCCAAGTGGAAACACTACGTAAATATGGTGCCTTAGACTATACCATCGTGATTTCAGCTGGGCCTTCTGAGCCAGCTCCTATGCTCTACCTAGCGCCTTATGCTGGTGCTGCTATGGGTGAGGAGTTCATGTACAATGGCAAGCATGTTTTGATTGTTTATGATGATCTATCAAAGCAAGCTACAGCTTACCGTGAGCTGTCGTTAATCTTACGTCGTCCGCCTGGTCGTGAAGCCTACCCTGGTGACGTTTTCTATCTACATTCACGATTGCTAGAGCGGGCGGCCAAGTTATCTGATAAGTTGGGTGGTGGATCAATGACGGCGCTGCCGATTATTGAGACCCAAGCGGGTGATGTATCAGCTTATATTCCAACCAACGTTATTTCGATTACCGATGGTCAAATTTTCCTAGATGCTGACGAGTTTTATGCCGGCATTCGACCAGCCATTGATGCTGGAACATCTGTTTCGCGTGTTGGTGGTGATGCGCAAATTAAGGCCATGAAGAAGGTTTCAGGAACCTTGCGTTTGGATTTGGCTTCGTTCCATGAACTAGAATCCTTTGCCCAGTTTGGCTCTGACTTGGATGAAGCCACCCAAGCTAAGTTGGCCCGTGGTCGTCGGACTGTTGAATTGTTGAAGCAACCATTGCATCATCCTTTGGCAGTTGAAGATCAAGTTGTGTCATTATACTCACTGACGCATGGTTACTTAGATGATGTGGCGGTAGAGGATATTCAACGTTTTGAAACAGAACTGTTAACAGCGATGCACTCATCACATGCCGACTTGTTGGCAACGATTGTTGAAACTAAGGCCCTGCCTGATGCTGATCAGTTAAATGAAGCCATTGAGGCATTTAAGACGACGTTTGTTCCAACAGCGAAGAAATGAGTAAAGGAGGGCAGAAATGACAGCTTCTTTACAAGGAATCCAAAGACGGATTAGTTCAACGCAAAGTACGCGTCAAATCACGAATGCGATGAAAATGGTCTCTACTGCAAAATTGGCTAAGATTCAGCGTTCTGGGGACGGTTATCGGGTTTATGCTAGTTACTTACAGAATGTGGTGGCTCATTTAGCTAAGGCCCATTTAGGTGATGTGTCAGGTACGCTCTTAGAAACACGTGCCGCTAAAAAGATTGGTTATTTGGTCGTAACTTCTGATCGGGGGCTAGTTGGTGGTTATAACTCGACGTTGATTAAAGCCGTCATGGCTGATATTCAACAACGCCAACTAAGTAAGGATCAATTAGTAATCTTAGCCGTTGGTGGTAACGGAGCTGACTTCTTTAAGAAGCGTGGTTTTAATGTAGCCTACGAATATCGCGGTGTTTCAGATGTACCCGATTTTAATGAAGTCCGTGGAATCGTAAAAATGGTAACGACTATGTATGATAATGAAGTGTTTGATGAACTAGAGGTAGCTTATCAACACTTTGTTTCGCGAATTTCAAATGAAGTTCGGGTAGTAAAGATGTTGCCCGTGACCACAGATGATTTGGAAGCTAAGGAAGAAAATCCCGATACGGTACCACCAGAGTATGATTTTGAACCATCACCAGAAGATGTCTTGGAAGTCGTATTGCCTCAGTATGCACAAAGCTTAATTTACGGCTCTATCTTGGATGCCAAAACGGCTGAACATGCGGCTTCGGTCACTTCCATGTCAGCGGCTTCTGATAATGCTGAAGAAGTGATTAATAAGCTCAGACTTGAGTTTAATCGTGCACGACAAAGTGCTATTACGACTGAAATAACAGAAATTACAGGTGGTATGGCTGCCCTGGAAGATTAGTGGCAGACAGCCAAATATAGAAAGGAAAAACAATGAGTACCGGACAAATTGTTCAGATTATTGGACCGGTTGTCGACGTTGCCTTTCCAACAGATGCAAAACTTCCAACTATTAATAACGCCTTGATCGTGGATAAAGGCGATGGTAAGCAACTAACAGTTGAAGTCTCAATCGAGTTGGGTGATGGTGTTGTGCGAACAATTGCCATGGATTCGACTGATGGATTGCAGCGTGGAATGTCGGTAACAGACACAGGAGCGCCGATTGAAGTACCAGTTGGTAAGGAAACACTAGGCCGGGTCCTCAATGTATTAGGTCAACCCGTCGATGACGGAGAACCTTTTGCAAAGGATGTAAAGCGGATGCCAATCCATCGGGCTGCACCAGAATATGATGAATTAGCAACTTCAACGGAAGTGCTAGAAACAGGAATCAAGGTCATTGATTTACTGGCTCCATATATTCGTGGTGGAAAGATTGGTCTTTTCGGTGGTGCTGGAGTTGGTAAAACCGTGTTGATTCAAGAGCTTATTCATAACATCGCTCAAGGTCATAACGGAATTTCAGTCTTTACGGGTGTTGGAGAACGAACCCGTGAAGGTAATGATATGTACTATGAAATGAAGGCCTCAGGGGTCTTAGCGCAGACGGCCATGGTTTATGGTCAAATGAATGAGCCACCGGGTGCCCGGATGCGGGTAGCCCTAACCGGATTGACAATTGCTGAATATTTCCGTGATGTAAACCATCAAGATGTTTTACTCTTCATTGATAACATCTTCCGTTTCACACAAGCTGGGTCTGAAGTGTCAGCTTTGCTTGGCCGAATTCCATCAGCCGTTGGTTACCAACCAACATTAGCTACAGAAATGGGTCAGTTACAGGAACGGATTACATCAACTAAGAACGGTTCAATCACATCCATTCAAGCGGTGTATGTGCCAGCCGATGATTATACTGATCCAGCGCCGGCTACAACCTTCGCTCATTTGGATGCAACAACTAACTTGGAGCGTTCTTTGACGCAGCAGGGAATTTATCCAGCCGTTGATCCATTAGCATCAACCTCAACGGCCTTAACGCCTGAAATCGTTGGTCAAGAGCACTATGACGTTGCTTCTGAAGTACAACGCGTTTTGCAACGGTATCGTGAGTTGCAGGATATCATTTCTATTTTGGGGATGGATGAATTGTCAGACGAGGAGAAAACCTTGGTTGGTCGGGCACGCCGAATTCAGTTCTTCCTATCACAGCCATTCTCAGTGGCTGAAACCTTTACTGGGGTAAAGGGTGAATATGTGCCAGTTGAAGAGACGGTACGTTCTTTCAAGGAAATCTTAGAAGGAAAATATGACCAATACCCAGAAGAGGCTTTCCGAAATGTTGGTGCCATTGAACAGGTAGCTGAAAAGGCTGCTAAAATGAACGCATAGTGGAAAGTGAGGGCTGATCATGGAGGACGCACATAATTTTAAGGTAGCGGTCGTGACGCCTGCTGGTAAGGTGTTTGATTACGGCAAAGCAACCTTGGTTGTCCTACATACTGTTTCTGGTGAAACAGGTGTGATGGCTAATCACAATCCCTTTGTCTCGGCATTGCGGATCAGTGAAGTAAAAGTTAAAAATGATGACGAAGATTATCAAGAGTTATTAGCCGTTAACGGTGGCTTTGTTGAGTTTACGAATAATCAATTAACGATTGTAGCAGATGCAGCTGAAAAGGCAGCCGACATCGATGTGAACCGGGCTGAGACTGCCCGGCAACGTGCTGAGCGTCGTTTGAAAGAAGCGCATGATAAGCGTGAGCAGGACCGAGCACAAGCGGCTCTCTTACGTGCGGTGAATCGAATTCATGCGGCTACTGGTCGTTAGTAAAAAAGCTCCCTTTGGGGGCTTTTTTTATGAGCAAATACGTAATTAAAATAGGGTTTGCTATAATGAATTTCAGTACGTTTAAAAAGTAAAGGGGAATGTAATGAAGGGGATGAGCAAACTGGTAACCGGTCTGGTGGGGGTCATGATCGGAATGGTACCAATATTGAGTTCAGCAGCTGTCATAAAGCCGCAGGTACAAACGCGTTCAGCAGTAGTAGTTGATCAAGTTACAGGTCAAGTGTTAGCAGATAAGGATGGCGAAGAGCGTTTGCCAATTGCCTCTTTATCTAAATTAGTGGTGGTCTATCTAGTTGCCCAGCAGCTTAAGCAAGGCAAGCTGCAGATGGAACAGTCAGTTTATGTGCCAGAAAAAATTGCCCGTTTTACTCAGACGGGTAATTTAGATACGGTACCGTTGACGAGTGAACATCCTTATACTGTTCGTGACCTTCTAACAGCCGCCTTATTGCCGTCGGGTAATGGTGCTGCCATGACCTTGGCGAATTTAGTAGCTACTAGCCAAGCAGCCTATAATCGACGCGCCGAGCGACTTTTAACTAGTTGGGGCATTAAAGGGGTTCATTGGTATTCGGCTGCTGGTTTATCAGAAGCCGACTTAGGCCCTTTTAAAAGTTCAAAGATTAGTCCAAAAGCAGAAAATAAGTTGTCAGCCCGTGAAGTGGCCCTGGTAGCACAGCATCTAGTCCAAGATTTTCCGCAGGTAGTTTCAATTACCGCACAAAAACAAGCCCAGATTCCAGATTTGAATGGACAAAGTAAGACGATAAAAAATAGTAATCAATTGGTTGGTAATCGGCGCTATCAGATTCGTGGTTTAAAAACGGGTCAAACGCCGGACGATGGGACGAACTTGGTCACCATTGCTCAGGTGAAAAGGCGACCAGTGATTACAGTGGCCTTAAATACTGGTCAGCAGGGGCGTCAAGTTGTTTTTTCAACTACGCTGAGCCTATTAGATCAGGTACAGGCACAGACAAAGACAGTGGTTTTAAAACAATTAAAGGGGCGGTCAACGCTTAACCTGTTAACTGCAAAAAATCAGCAAGTGCCAGTCAAAGTAGCCGCACCGGTAACTGTTTTTGTAGCCCGTCAGGAAGAAAATGAGGCAACCCTTAAATTAATTCAGCCAGCAGCAAAAGCAAAGTTACCGCAAGCACCACTTAAAAAGGCTAGCCAGGTTGGGCAGGCAGAGCTTGTCTTTCAGAACAAGCAGGATGCTGACTTCTTACAGAATCAGGCGCCTAAGCCACCCGTTGTTACCAGCCAACCAGTTAGTCGTGCTAATTGGTTGGTTCTGTGTTGGCGAAGGTTGGGGCTGGGATAGTGGATAGAAAGGTGGAAGCGTATGAAGCAGTATAGCAAACGTGCAGGCTGGGTCAGTTTAGTTGTCTTACTTATGTTGGTGATGATTGGTGTTGGTTTAAGTAGGCAAAACCAAGATCAGATGAAAACGGACAAAGTCAAGCAGGAAGCGGCCTATAAGTCGTCTAAGGCAGAATCTTTACCGAAGACGGCGCAATTGGATAATCCAGACCTGCGGTTAGTAAATAGTCACTACCCTTTAAAAAAAGAGTTGTCTTTTCAAAAGGCAACCTATGCTGGTCAGACTTTTGATCAACGGATTCAAAAACCACTAATGGCCTTTTTACAGGCAGCACGTGATGTAGGTTATCCGGCTACTTTAGTTTCAGGCTATCGGTCGATTGCCTATCAAAAAGAAGTGTTTGCCCGTCAAGAAGAGCAGTATCTTAATCAAGGTGACAGTGAAAAAGAAGCCTATAAAAAAACACGGGCCTATATTCAAACCCCTGGTGCTAGTGAGCACCATACTGGTTTAGCTGTGGATATTATGACCGACAGTTATTGGGATCGTACCCATGGTTTAGATTCAGAGTCTGATCAAGAAAAAGGTCAGCAGTGGCTTATCCGGCATGCGCCTGACTATGGCTTTGTCTTACGGTATCCCAAGTCAGCAGCGGCAGTAAAACAGACTGGCATTGCTTATGAAAGTTGGCATTTTCGCTACGTTGGACTAGCAAATGCTCACTACATGGCCAAACATCACTTAACATTGGAAGAATATGTGCAGCAAATTAAGCAGGCGGGGCAAAACTAAGTTTAAGAAGTAGTGGTTATGTCTGACAGGCTGACATTCTTTTGGTAAAATAAAGCCTAGAAAACATTTAGAAAGCAGGAACTTTAATGATTGTATTATCAGGCACGATTGGTGCAGGCAAGACCAGCCTTACGACGATGTTGGCTGATCACTTAGGGAGCAAGGCCCTTTATGAGTCCGTGGATGATAATCCGATTTTGCCCTTGTTTTATGAAAATCCAAAGCGCTACGGGTTCTTATTGCAAAATTATTTCCTAAATAAGCGTTTAGATAACATCTATGATGCGCAGGACAGTCCCTTAAATATTATCGACCGATCGATTTATGAGGACCAATTGCTCTTTCAATTAAATGCTGATATGGAACGGGCCACCCAGACGGAAGCTGACATCTATTCGGACCTGTTAGATAATATGATGGAACAAGTTGATCATTCTGAACATGCCTTACAAAAGAATCCCGGACTATTAATTTATATTTCGGTTTCCTTTGAGACAATGTTGAAACGGATTCAAAAGCGGGGTCGAAATTTTGAACAAATTGATCATGATCCAGCACTATATGATTATTACCAACAGTTAAATCAGCGTTATGCAGCTTGGTTTGATCAATATGACCGTTCACCTAAGTTGAAAATCGATGGGGATCAGTATGATTTTGTAGAAGATCCTAAAGCGGCCAAGGCTGTGTTAACGATGGTTGATGAGCAATTACGTCAGCTTGGTTTACTAGTTTAACCTTAATCCTAAGGAGGAAATGGAATGATTGATATTAAGTTAATTCGGACACAGCCTGACTTGGCTTCTAAACAATTGGCAACGCGTGGCGTTGAACCAGGCGTGATTGAGGCTATCGTAGCAGATGATAGTCAGCGGCGAGCATTGTTAGTCAAGGTTGAGCAATTAAAGGCAGATCGTAATAAGGTGTCTGAAGAAATTGGTTTGAAAAAGCGTAATAAGGAAGATGCCACTGATACGATTGCCAAAATGCAAGCTGTAGCGGCGGAAATCAAGTCTTTAGATGAGGAAGTTAAGGCTCTTGATACATCTTTGCATAATCGCTTATTACACCTGCCTAATATACCTAATCCAACTATTCCGGTTGGACCAGATGAGGCCGCCAATCGTGAGGAGCGTAAGTGGGGGGCCATTCGTCAATTTGATTTTAAACCCAAGGCCCATTTTGAGCTTGGTGAAGACTTAGGTATTTTAGACTTTGAACGGGGTGCTAAGGTGTCGGGAGCCCGCTTTGTTTATTATATTGGTCAAGGTGCACGGCTTGAACGCGCAGTTTATAATTTCATGTTGGATGAACATCAAAAAGAAGGATATGTAGAAGTTATCCCACCATACCTTGTCAAAGATGCTGCTATGGTTGGAACAGGCCAATACCCAAAGTTTGAGAATGATGCTTACCGGGTGGGCGCACATGATGAAATGACCTTAATTCCAACGGCCGAAGTACCATTGACTAACTATTATCGTGAAGAAGTGATTGATGCTGATGAATTGCCAATCTCAGTGACAGCCTTAACACCAGCCTTTCGACAGGAAGCTGGGGCTGCCGGTCGAGATACGCGAGGATTGATTCGGATGCATCAATTTAACAAGGTGGAGATGGTTAAGTTTGCAAAACCGGACCAATCTTACGTGGAGTTAGATAAAATGGTGGCTAACGCTGAAAGTCTCTTGCAAAAGTTAGGCTTACCTTATCATGTGATTACCTTATCCACTGGTGACATGGGCTTCTCAGCGGCAAAGACAAATGATTTAGAAGTTTGGTTACCAGCGCAAGATGCTTATCGAGAAATCTCTTCTGTTTCAAATACAGAGTCCTTCCAAGCGCGCCGGGCTCGGATTCAATACCGTGATGAAGAAGGCAACTTGCAGTTTGTTCATACGTTAAATGGATCTGGCTTGGCGGTTGGCCGGACGGTTGCCGCAATTTTAGAAAATTACCAAAATGCTGATGGTACAGTGACAATTCCGGATGTTTTAGTTCCTTATTTTGGCGCTGATAAAATTGTTCCTGAAGCAAACCTTTCAAATATTATGAAATAAAGATTTTAGCTCGGCTATTTGCCGGGCTTTTTCTTTGCTGATAGGCCTTGCTTTTTATGTATGAAGTCAGTATACTTAGTCTTGTTGCTGAAAGTTAATCCTTTTACTAATTTTTCTTCATAAAAATAAATTAGGTAGGGGTTGACACCTTAGCTGATAATTGGTATTATATAAAAGTTGTTTCGAGCGAAAGTTCGACATAATGATGCGTTGCGGATGTGGCGGAACTGGCAGACGCGCTGGATTTAGGTTCCAGTGCCTTCGGGCGTGCAGGTTCGATTCCTGTCATCCGCATATATCTCAATGTTATTTTGAGAATATGCCGACTTAGCTCAGCTGGCAGAGCACTTCACTAGTAATGAAGGGGTCGCTGGTTCGAATCCAGTAGTCGGCATCATATGCGAACGTAGTTCAGTGGTAGAACATCACCTTGCCATGGTGGGGGTCGCGGGTTCGAATCCCGTCGTTCGCTTCGGTTCTTATGCGAACCATAAATTTAATATATTGCACCTATAGCGCAATTGGATAGAGTGTCTGACTACGAATCAGAAGGTTGCAGGTTCGACTCCTGCTAGGTGCACTACGTAAAACCATCAAGTTTACTTGATGGTTTTTGTCTTGTCTATTAAAGTGGCTTTGACTAATATTGACATTAAAAGGGGCTCCGGTTTATAATTATGGTCAACAATAGTCAAGGAGATGGGGCAGATGACGGCAGATAACATGTCTGATTGCATTGAACAGTATTTAAAAGCAATTTTGACCAAGGATAAGCACATCGAAATTAAACGGGCTAGTATTGCCGAACAGTTTGATGTGGTACCGTCACAAATCAACTACGTGATAAAAACCCGTTTTACTCTACAAAGAGGCTATTTGGTTGAATCCAAACGCGGAGGTCGAGGTTATATTCGCATTGAACAGGTGGCGCCCGGGGCCGATGATGCCTATCTGAGGGCAATGGTTGCAAGTTTGGGCGATTTAACGACGTCTAGCCAGGCTGATGAAGTGTTAGATTGCTTGATGCAAAAGGGTCTGTTAACAAAGCATGAGCAAAGTCTGATTGGGGCCTTGTTAAGTACGGAGGCCTTAACGTTTGGTAATGTTCAAAAAGCAAATGCTTTGCGGACGCGCTTGTTAACCCAGTTGTTAAATCGATTACGATTTGAAAGTGAGCGTGGATAACTATGAATAATGAATTTACAGAGAGTGCACAAACAGTATTAGAATTAGCGCAAGAACAAGCAAAGCGGTTTAAGCATCAGGCAGTGGGGACTGAACATTTGCTCTTAGCTTTAACCATGGAAAAAGATGGCATTGCTAATCGCGTTTTGGAACAGTTTCAAGTAACTGAGGATTTGGTACGAGAAGAAATTGAGAATTTTACAGGTTACGGAAATTTGAATCGCCAGGCAGAGGACGGCTACTTGCCTTATTCACCTAAAGCGGCTGATGTTTTGACCTTGGCTAGTCGCCAATCTAAGGAATTGGCCCAAACCAAAATTGGGACTGAACACTTCCTATTGGCCTTGCTAGCAGATGACACTATCTTGTCATCACGGATTCTACTGGCCTTGGGCGTTAACCTAGGTGAAATGCAACGAGTGATTTTACAAAAATTGGGTATTAGTATTACGAATCAGCAACGTAATCGTCGCCGGGGCTTCAACCGACGCCGTGGTCAACAGGCCCAACAGGCAGAGGGAACACCATTACTAGATTCATTAGCTACTGATATGACGCAAAAGGCCCGTGACCAGAAGATGGATCCCGTTATTGGACGAGATAAAGAAGTTAAGCGCGTTGTGCAAATCCTATCTCGACGGACTAAAAATAATCCGGTCTTAGTTGGAGAGCCTGGAGTTGGTAAGACGGCCATCGCAGAGGGGCTGGCTCAACGGATGGTTGCCGGACAGGTGCCAACAGACTTAGCCAATAAACGGTTGATGATGTTAGACATGGGTTCGCTGATTGCGGGCACTAAATACCGTGGTGAATTCGAAGATCGAGTTAAAAAAGTGATTGAAGAAATTCAGCACGATGGCAAAGTAGTGCTTTTCATTGATGAGCTCCACACGCTTATTGGTGCTGGTGGTGCAGAAGGGGCGATTGATGCTTCCGATATTTTGAAGCCAGCCCTGGCCAGGGGAGATTTACAGACAATTGGCGCTACCACCCTTGATGAATATCAAAAGTATATTGAATCAGATGCAGCCTTAGAGCGTCGATTTGCTCAGGTATTGGTTAATGAACCCAGTGCTGATGAAGCGGTTGCTATCTTACGTGGTTTGAAGCCGCGTTATGAGGCCTTTCATCAGGTTGCTATTCATGACGAAGCAGTAACGGATGCGGTGAAGTTGTCCCAACGGTATATTAGTGATCGCTACTTACCAGATAAGGCCATCGATTTAATGGATGAAGCAGCGGCTAAAGTTCGGATTGAAGCATCTGGGCATAAGACTGAGTTAGCGTTGATGACTGATGAATTAAAGAAAATACAACGTGCTAAAGAAACGGCTATTGAACGTCTTGATTTTGAAAGGGCAGCTTCTTTGCGGCAAATGGAAATGGATCAGCGGGCAGTGATTCGAGATTACCAAGCAAAGCAAGCGGAAGAAGCCAAGACACCGCATTATGATTTAGAAATGACGAGTCACGATGTGAACGAAATTGTTGCTGAACAAACAGGTGTTCCTCTTGAACAGATGGAAAAATCAGAACAAGAACGTTTATTAAATCTTGAAAGGGTCTTGCATCAGCGGGTAATTGGCCAAGACGAAGCGGTTTCAGCGATTGCGCGTGCCATTCGTCGAGCTCGATCAGGGCTTAAAAGTCCTAACCGGCCGATTGGGACCTTCATGTTCTTAGGTCCTACCGGAACCGGGAAAACAGAGTTAGCTAAGGCCTTGGCTCAAGCTGTCTTTGGTTCTGAAGATAACTTAATCCGAGTTGATATGTCTGAATATCGTGAGGCCTATTCAGCTAGTCGTTTAGTTGGTTCGGCACCTGGTTATGTTGGTTATGATGAAGGGGGACAGTTAACCGAAAAGGTACGACGCCATCCTTATTCAGTAGTGCTCTTAGATGAGGCGGAAAAGGCCCATCCAGATATCTATAACTTGATGCTACAAGTCTTTGATGATGGATATTTAACGGATGCTAAGGGGCGCAAGGTTGACTTTAGAAATACCATTATTATTATGACTTCTAATTTAGGGGCTACTCGTTTACGCGATGAAAAGAAGGTTGGCTTTGGTTCAATTAATCCATTGGATGATTATGAAGCTATGCAAGCTGTGATTAAGGACACGCTCAAGCAGACCTTCCGTCCTGAGTTTATCAACCGGTTGGATGAAACAGTGGTCTTCCATAGTTTAGGCAAGGAAGAATTACGTAAGATTGTAAAACTAATGGCGCAAGACTTGATTAATCGGGTAGCTGAACAAGGTGTCACAGTGAAGTTAACACCCGCGGCCATTGATTTGGTAGCTAAGGCAGGGTTTGATCCGGAATATGGAGCCCGCCCTATTCGACGAGCTTTACAAACTAAGGTCGAAGATAAACTATCAGAGGAGTTATTGGCTGGTCATGTCACAGTAGGTGATCAGGTTACGATTGGGGCTAAACAAGGTGAAGTGACCATCCGGGTGAAAGAAAATAGCCGGGCTGGTCAACCAACCTTAGTTGAGGCCTAGCAGCATGAAGAAAGTGTGGGGTGTAGACCTTGCACTTTCTTTTGATAAGCAGTACAATAAGGGTTAGTTTAATTGTGCAAATAAAATGTTGGTCAGGAAATATTGTCCCTGATCGGCTTCATAAAGGAGACAAGAGCATTTTTATTGAAATGCTGTTGTCTTTTTTGCACTTAAAATTCAGTTTTTTACGGTTGGATTGGTCATTTGTAACCAAATTGTAAGAAACGGAGTGCGTAGTTGGCCAAATCAAAGTGAGGTGGAAAACTTGGTAGGAACGCTTGTTAAATACGGTAAACACCGTGTTCGTCGTAGTTATGCGCGAATTAAGGAAGTCCTTGATTTGCCTAACTTGATTGAAATTCAAACGGATTCATACAACTGGTTTTTGGATGAAGGATTGCGTGAAATGTTTACGGACATCATGCCAATCGAAGACTTCCAAGGCAAGTTGTCACTGGAATTTGTGGACTATAAGCTCTTAGAGCCTAAGTACACAATTGAAGAGGCACGGAACCATGATGCAAATTATTCGGCACCATTGCATGTGACCTTGCGATTAACTAATAAGGAAACTGGCGAAATCAAGTCTCAAGATGTATTCTTTGGCGATTTCCCATTGATGACCCCACAAGGAACCTTCATTATTAATGGAGCAGAACGGGTTATTGTTTCACAATTAGTTCGGTCACCCGGTGTTTATTACACCGAAGAGCCAGATAAAAATGGCCGGCCAATTTATGGAACGACCTTTATTCCTAGCCGTGGGGCTTGGATGGAATTTGAAACGGATGCCAAGGGATTAGATTACGTGCGAATTGATCGTACCCGTAAGTTACCAATGACTGAGTTGGTACGGTCCTTAGGTTATGGATCTGATTCTGAAATCCTACAAATTCTGGGTGAGGATTATGATTCTATTAATCTGACCCTAGATAAGGATGTTCACAAGGATATTAACGATTCACGTGTTGAAGAGGCCTTAAAGGATATCTATGAGCGTTTACGCCCAGGTGAACCTAAGACTGCTGATTCATCACGGTCTTTGTTAACTGCGCGTTTCTTTGATCCTCGTCGCTATGACTTAGCTCCTGTTGGTCGTTATAAGATCAATAAGAAGTTGTCACTAAAGACCCGTTTGATGGGCTTGACCTTAGGTGAAACTTTAGCTGATCCTGATACAGGTGAGGTCTTATTTGAAAAAGGTACCCTCATTGATAAGCGAGTTATGGGCAAGTTAGCTCCTTATCTTGACCGGGATGATTTCAAGACGGAAACGCATATTCCAGCTGATGAAGGTGTTGTAACGGAGCCAATGGTGCTACAACGCATTCTCGTGCAAGATCCTAATGATCCAGAAAAGACACTACCAATGATTGGTAATGGTCATTTTGATGAGTCAGTACGGACATTGAAGCCTGCCGACATTATTGCTGGCATGAACTACTTCTTGAACCTACAACTAGGATTAGGCGCAGTTGATGATATTGACCACTTGGGTAACCGCCGTATTCGTCGTGTTGGTGAGCTGTTGCAAAACACTTTCCGAATTGGCTTAAGCCGGATGGAACGAGTTGTTCGTGAGCGGATGTCAATTCAAGATCCGGACACTGTTACGCCACAGCAGTTGATCAATATTCGCCCTGTTGTTGCAGCTGTTAAGGAATTCTTTGGTTCCTCACAACTCTCACAATTCATGGATCAAACCAATCCATTGGGTGAATTAACTAATAAGCGTCGTCTTTCAGCCCTTGGTCCTGGTGGTTTGACCCGTGACCGGGCCGGTTATGAAGTTCGAGACGTTCACTATACGCATTATGGTCGTATGGACCCTATTGAAACGCCTGAAGGTCCTAACATCGGGTTGATTAATTCCCTAGCAACGTATGCCCGGGTTAACCGGTATGGCTTTATTGAAACGCCATACCGACGTGTCTCTTGGGATACACATAAGGTAACGGACAAGATTGACTACTTGATGGCTGATGAAGAAGATAACTTTGTGGTAGCCCAAGGAAATTCTGTCTTGAACGATGATGGTTCCTTTGCTACTGATACGGTTTTGGCACGTAAGGGTGATGAAAACGTTGAAGTACCAATTGAACAGGTTGACTACATGGATGTGTCACCTAAGCAAATCGTTGCGGTCGCAACAGCGGCTATTCCTTTCTTGGAAAACGATGACTCTAACCGTGCCTTGATGGGAGCTAACATGCAGCGGCAAGCCTTGCCACTGATTAAGCCACACGCTGCCTTAGTAGGAACTGGTATTGAGTATAAGGCTGCTCATGATGCCGGTGTTGCGATTATTGCTAAGTATCCAGGAACTGTTGAGTACGTTGATGCACGTGAAATTCGTGTACGCCGTGAAGATGGTTCTTTGGATAAGTATAAGTTGATGAAGTTCCGGCGTTCGAATGCTGGTAAGAACTACAATCAAACACCAATTGTAGCGGTTGGCGATAAGGTTGACGCTGATGAAGTCCTAGCCGATGGTCCAGCTATGGAGCAAGGTGAATTAGCCTTGGGACAAAACCCATTAATTGCCTTCATGACTTGGCAAGGTTATAACTTCGAAGATGCCATCATTATCAATGAACGCTTAATTCGTGATGATACCTACACGTCAATTCATATTGAAGAATATGAATCAGAAGCACGTGATACAAAGCTTGGACCTGAAGAGTTCACTCGTGAAATTCCAAATACCGGTGAAGATCAGTTAAAGAATCTTGATGAACGCGGTATTATTCGTGTGGGAGCCGAAGTCCACGATGGAGACATTTTGGTTGGTAAGGTAACGCCAAAGGGTGTGACTGAGCTTTCAGCTGAGGAGCGTCTTTTGCACGCAATCTTTGGTGAGAAGGCACGGGAAGTACGTGATACTTCTTTGAAGGTTCCTCATGGTGGTGGCGGTGTCGTCCAAGATGTTCGCATCTTCACCCGTGAAAACGGGGATGAGTTAGCACCAGGGGTTAACATGATGGTTCGGGTTTACATTGCCCAGCGCCGTAAGATTCAAGTTGGTGATAAGATGGCCGGCCGTCACGGTAATAAGGGTACGGTTTCAGTCGTTGTCCCATCCGAGGACATGCCATATATGCCTGACGGTACGCCAATTGATATCATGCTTTCCCCAATGGGTGTGCCATCACGTATGAACATCGGACAAGTACTAGAACTTCACCTTGGAATGGCTGCGCGTGAGTTAGGTATTCATATCGCTTCGCCTGTCTTTGATGGTGCTCGAGATACAGATATTTGGGATGCCTTAAAGGAAGCTGGATTGCCAGCTGATGGTAAGTCAGTGCTTTATGATGGTCGTACGGGTGAACCTTTCGATAAGCGAATTGCGGTCGGAGTCATGTATTATATGAAACTGGCCCACATGGCTGAAGATAAGATTCATGCGCGTTCAATTGGACCTTACTCACTTGTTACCCAACAACCTTTGGGTGGTAAAGCACAATTTGGTGGCCAACGATTTGGTGAAATGGAAGTTTGGGCGCTAGAAGCTTATGGAGCTGCACATACCTTGCAAGAAATCTTAACGTATAAGTCCGATGATGTGGTTGGACGTGTTAAGACCTATGAAGCTATTGTTAAGGGTGAACAAATTCCAAAGCCTGGTGTACCTGAGTCCTTCCGTGTCTTAGTTAAGGAATTGCAGGCACTAGGTCTAGACATGAAGGTCTTAGACGCTGACCATCAAGAAATTGAGTTACGTGACTTAGATACTGAAGAAGAAGATGAAGTGGTTAACCTAGATAAGGATAAGACCCCTACTGATCAAGCAGTTGATGCTCAATTCAATAAGGATGACGAGTCAGCTAATGCTGACGGGGTTATCACGTCTGATGGTAATATTGAAAAAAAGTAACACGATATAAGTTTAGATAAGCAAGCCTAGTCGATACGCTAGGCTTGTGGTGAGTGGCGACGAACAGGTCTTCATCACTACTCACTACAGGCTTAGCTGCGTCGATGAACTTACTTCTAAACGAAACCTAGAAAGGGGTCACACCATTGATTGATGTCAATAAGTTTGAAAGCATGCAAATTGGCTTGGCTAGTCCAAACAAGATTCGCAGCTGGTCTTATGGTGAAGTAAAGAAGCCCGAAACAATCAATTATCGAACACTTAAGCCTGAAAAAGATGGCTTGTTTGATGAACGAATCTTTGGTCCAACCAAGGATTACGAATGTGCTTGTGGAAAGTACAAGCGGATTCGTTATAAGGGTATTGTCTGTGATCGTTGTGGCGTTGAAGTAACGTCATCAAAGGTTCGCCGTGAGCGGATGGGTCACATTGAATTAGCTGCACCGGTGTCTCATATTTGGTACTTTAAAGGCATTCCATCACGAATGGGCTTGGTACTTGATATGTCACCACGTTCATTAGAAGAGATTATCTATTTTGCTTCATACGTTGTTACTGACCCTGGTGACACACCATTAGTAAAGAAACAGTTGCTTTCAGAGCGTGAGTATCGTGACTTAAAGCAACAGTATGGTGATGCCTTTAAAGCAGGTATGGGAGCTGAAGCAATTAGAACCTTGTTAGCGGATGTTGATTTGGAAACTGAAGTTGACGAGTTAAAGGCACAGTTGCGGGAAGCAACTGGCCAAAAGCGTGTGCGGGCGGTTCGCCGTTTGGACATCTTGGAAGCCTTTTTAAAGTCTGGTAACAAGCCAGAGTGGATGGTCATGGATGTTGTGCCAGTTATTCCACCTGACTTACGGCCAATGGTTCAATTGGAAGGTGGTCGCTTTGCCACTTCTGACTTGAATGACTTGTACCGGCGGGTGATTAACCGTAACAACCGGTTGAAGCGTCTCTTAGAATTGAATGCACCAGGTATTATTGTCCAAAACGAAAAGCGGATGCTTCAAGAAGCCGTTGATGCCTTGGTCGATAATGGCCGTCGTGGTCGTCCTGTAACGGGTCCTGGTAATCGTCCTTTGAAGTCACTTTCGCACATGCTGAAGGGTAAGCAAGGCCGTTTCCGTCAAAACTTACTTGGTAAGCGTGTTGACTATTCAGGTCGTTCAGTTATTGATGTTGGTCCATTCTTGAAGATGAACCAAATGGGATTACCTGTCAGCATGGCGGTTGAGTTATTCCGTCCATTCATTATGCGTGAATTAGTTAAGCGGGACTTGGCTGGCAATATCCGGGCTGCTAAGCGTAAGATTGATCGGCGCGATGATGATGTGATGGATGTATTGGAAGATGTTGTTAAAGAACATCCTGTGCTCTTGAACCGTGCGCCTACTTTGCATCGTTTGGGTATTCAAGCCTTCGAGCCAGTCCTAGTTTCAGGTAAGGCGATGCGCTTGCATCCTTTGGTTACTGAGGCCTACAATGCCGACTTTGACGGTGACCAAATGGCCATTCATTTGCCATTGTCAGACGAGGCGCAGGCCGAAGCACGTCTCTTGATGTTAGCTGCTGGTCATATTTTGGCACCTAAGGATGGAAAGCCAATTGTGACGCCTTCTCAAGACATGGTTATTGGTAATTATTACCTAACGACCGAAGAGGCTGACCGTGAAGGTGAAGGCATGATCTTTAAGGATATTAATGAGGCCCGGACTGCTTTACAAAACGGCTATGTGCACTTGCATACCCGGATTGGGGTCCAGACGTCTTCATTCCCAGCAGAAAAGCCATTCACTGATGAGCAACGTTCTAAGATTATGACAACGACTGTTGGTAAGTTAATCTTTAATGATATCTTGCCAGTTGACTTCCCATACTTGAATGAACCAACTGAAGCTAACTTATCTCGAATTGATGATAAGTACTTCCTCGAGCCAGGTGAGAACATAAAGGAACACTTCAAGAACACGCCAATTCTTGAACCTTTCAAGAAGGGTTACCTTTCTGATGTTATCGCCCAAGTTTACAAGATCTATAAAGTTACTGAGACATCATTACTTTTGGACCGCATGAAGGATTTGGGTTATGCTGAATCAACTAAGTCTGGTTTGACGGTTGGTGTGGCCGATGTCACTGAATTGAAAGAAAAGCCTGAAATTATTGCGGCTGCTCATGATAAGGTTGCTACGGTTACCAAGCAGTTCCGGCGTGGTTTGATTACGGATGAAGAGCGTTATGAGCGGGTTATCGATATTTGGAACCGGGCTAAGGATGATATCACTGAAAAGTTGATTGAACATTTTGAACCAGATAACAACATCTTCATGATGTCTGATTCTGGTGCCCGTGGTAATATTTCTAACTTCTCTCAATTGGCTGGTATGCGTGGTTTGATGGCTGCGCCTAATGGTAAAATCATGGAGTTGCCAATTATTGCCAACTTCCGTGAAGGCTTGTCAGTTTTGGAAATGTTCTTCTCAACCCACGGTGCTCGTAAGGGAATGACTGATACGGCCTTGAAGACCGCCGATTCTGGTTATATGACCCGTCGTTTGGTTGATGTTGCCCAAGATGTTATTGTCCGTGAAGAGGACTGTGGTACCGATCGTGGTTTGGATGTGGCTGCCATTATGAATGGTAACGAAGTCATCGAGCCACTTTATGATCGTATCTTGGGTCGTTTTGCCCAGAAGGAAGTGGTCGACCCAACTACTGGTGAAGTCATTGTTAAGCATAACGAGATGATTACTGAGGATAAGGCTAAGCAAATTGTTGAAGCCGGCGTGCAAACAGTTAACATCCGTTCTGTCTTTACTTGTAATACAGAACACGGTGTCTGTGTACGTTGTTATGGCCGTAACATGGCTACTGGTGAAGTGGTTGAAGTTGGTGAGGCTGTCGGTACTGTGGCTGCCCAATCAATTGGTGAGCCAGGAACGCAATTGACTATGCGGACTTTCCATACCGGTGGTGTTGCCGGAAACGATATTACCCAAGGTCTTCCTCGTGTGCAAGAAATCTTTGAAGCTCGTAACCCTAAGGGTCGTGCCATTATTTCTGAAGTAACCGGGGAAGTGAAGTCCATTGAAGAAAATCCTTCTGATCGGACCAAGGAAGTGACGATTGAGGGTGAAACTGATACACGCATTTATACCTTACCAATGACTGCCCGGATGCGAGTCGCTGAAGGTGACCACATTCACCGTGGTGAGACCTTAAATGAAGGTTCTGCCGATCCAAAGGAAATGATCCAAGTCCGTGATACTTTGGCAACTGAAAACTACCTAGTTGATCAGGTGCAAAAGGTTTATCGGATGCAAGGTGTGGCCATTTCGGATAAGCATATTGAGGTTATGGCCCGGCAAATGTTGCGTAAGATTCGCGTAATGGATCCCGGTGAGACTGATTTGTTGCCAGGTACCTTATTGGATATTGCTGATTTCCGTGAAGCTAACATTAAGCCTTTGCGCGAAGGAAAGATTCCAGCAACTGGTCGACCAGTTTTGCTTGGTATTACCAAGGCTTCATTGGAGACCAACTCATTCTTGTCAGCTGCCTCCTTCCAAGAGACAACGCGTGTCTTGACGGATGCTGCTATTCGCGGTAAGAATGATCCATTAGTTGGTTTGAAGGAAAATGTTATTATTGGAAAGCTGATTCCAGCTGGTACTGGTGTGAAGGCTTACCAGGCTATTCAACCTGAAGTGGTTGCAGACCCTGTGGTAGCCACTGATGATGCAGAGAACCTGGTTTCTCTATCAGATATTGAGCAGTCAATGCACTCTGGTAATTCAGGTGAAGAAGCTTACGAATAAGGCTGTATAAATTAAAATCTCATCTTAACTTAACTGAGTTAGGATGAGATTTTTTTCATAATTTAAAGATTAGTCCTTGCGAATTATACTTACAAATAGTAAACTAGCACCCAAAGGTTAGGCTAGTAAACATGATACGAAGGTGAGGTTATGATGGAAAATTTTCAGATTCAAAATCAAACGGATATTCGTTTTGGTGCTAATCGTTTTCAAAAAGAATTGCAGACCGTTCTTGCACAGTTTGGTCAGCGGGTACTACTGGTTTACGGTGGTGGTTCAATTAAAAAAAGTGGGCTTTATGATCAAGTGATGACGGCTTTAGAGGACTTTGATATCACTGAATTAAATGGTATTGCGCCCAATCCTAAGATTGATTCAGTTCGTCGGGGCCAAGCCCTTGTTAAAGAGCACGATATTCAAGTTATTTTGGCAATTGGTGGCGGATCTGTGATTGATGCAAGCAAAGTGATCGCTTCATCGCGCTACTATGAAGGAGACCCTTGGGATTTAGTTAAAGATGCCAGTCTAAGAACCGACCTTGATCAATTACCAGTAGTCGATATCTTGACCTTAGCGGCCACGGGTACTGAGATGAATTATGGTTCTGTTATTTCAAATCCTAATACGCATGAAAAGTTAGGAACAGTCGGTCCTAATCGACCAGCCGTTTCCTTTGAGGATCCTACCTTAACCTATTCTGTCTCGGCTTGGCAAACGGCGGCCGGTTCAATTGATATCTTCTCACACTTAGCCGAGCAGTACTTTGATTAAGCTACTGGCACTGATGTTCAAGATGGTATGATTGAAGGCATAATGCGTGCGGTTATTAAGTGGGCTCCAGTGGCCATTGAAGAACCAAATAATTATGATGCACGTGCTAACTTAATGTGGGCATCCACGATGGCCTTAAATGGGCTTGTTCGTACAGGTGAGCGTAACGGCTGGACAGTTCATCCAATCGAACATGAGTTATCTGCTTATTATGATATTACGCATGGGGTCGGATTAGGTATTTTAACCCCACGTTGGATGAAGTTTGCCTTGAATGAGCAAACAGAGGCTAAATTCGCTCGTTTTGGTCGACAGGTCTGGGGATTGAAGGGTGATGATGATCAAGTTGCCCAGGCGGCTATCCAAGCGACTTATGACTGGGTGAAGTCACTAGGTGTTCCAACGACCTTGCCGGGTGTTGATATTAATGAAGAAACGCACTTTGTGCCAATGGCGAACTCGGCCGTAAAGGTTGGTCACTTAGAGCAACAAGCCTATGTGCCAATGACATCTGATGATGTGGTGGCCCTTTATCAAGCTTCAATGACGACCGATGGCTTTGAATAAACCGGCTAAATAAAGGTCTAATAAATACAAAAGACTGGTCATGATAGGGCGACCAGTCTTTTTTGTTAGCACGTATCTGCGGTATACTGGAAACGAGAACATTTACATTGAAAAGGGAAAGTACATGAAAAAAATTGATGGAGCAGCAAACTTTTTAGCGCAAGAAGTGACTAAATTTAAATGTCCAGTCTGTCAGCAACCTTACGTCAGTGTGCAAGGACATAGTATTGTTTGCGGCCAGCATCACCAGTTGGATTTAAATAAAAAGGGGTCTTTAAACTTTTTAAAGCATCCTGCTAGTACAGAATATGATGATGCCATGTTAGCTGACCGGCGACGTGTGCTAGCAGCAGGGCTCTTTGATGGTATTATCACTGCAGTTAGCCAGACCTTACCACAGAAAACACAGACAATGTTAGATGTTGGGACTGGCGAAGGAACACCTTTAGCCAACTTATTGGCACTACGTCGGAGCTACCAAGATACTGCCTTTGGCTTTGATATTTCAAAAGCCGGCATAAACTTAGCCACCCAGCTTAACAGTCCCGCCTTTTTTTTGACGGCTGATTTAGCTCAGTTGCCCTTTGTTGACCAGAGTTTTGATAGTTTAGTTGAGTTCTTTTCACCAAGCGCCTATGCGGAATTTTCACGGGTGCTAAAGCCAGGTGGGCGCTTGATTAAAGTGGTACCAGCCAAAGGGTACTTACACGAGTTACGAGAGCAACTTTATCCAAGTTCAAGTCCCCAGCATACCTATAGTAACCAAGCAGTCGTAGAACGTTTTTTTGAACATTATCCAAATGGACAGGTAGCCTCAGTTCAGTATGACTGGGCGATTCCCACTGACCTTTATCAATCCCTACTTCACATGACCCCCTTGCATTGGGGAGCTCGACATGAGGCACAACTTGCGGCTGAACAACGACCATTAAAGTCGGTCACAGTTGATGTGGTTTTACTAACAGGAACGGAACCAACCCATAAAAGTTAATTTTTTCTTTTATTTAGCTAGAAAAATGCCACTATGTTCGTTAAAATGGTAAAAGGTATTATTTCTATCAGTTATAGGAAAATAAGTAATGGAGTGGGTAAGCGACAATGTTTCCAGATCGATTGCGTGAATTACGTAAGGGACGTAGTATTACCTTGGAGAATTTGGCCGAGGAGATGAATAAAAAGCTAGACCCCGGTCAAAAGCCTAATACGGCGGCGCAGATTGGTAACTGGGAACGAGGTGATCGCTCACCTTCTTACATTGAAGTATGTAAGTTGGCTGATTTTTTTGATGTGTCGATGGATTTCTTAGTCGGTCGTTCCATGGCTGAAAAGACTGATCTCTCATTGCTGTTTTTATCGGGTAAAGAAATTGATTTCAATGGTAAGCCCCTGACTGATCAGCAGCGTTTTGATATTTTTCAGTATGTTAATGCCTATTTAAATCCAGTAACAGCAATTCAGGATGATGATGTGAAGATTAACCATCAAGAAAATCTCTTTTAAGGGTGAAAGTAAAGTAATGAAAGAAACAAAATTAACCTTTGGACAAGGTCGGCAGTTGTCGACCTTGCTTTATTATGAGCAACTTGTTCCCTTTGCCCAACTTTATCAAGCTGTGAAGCCATTAGCTGAAAAAATTCAGTTGGCTATGCAAGTGGTCCAGGATCTTAATCAGGGATACTTACCACCAGCCCTTCCCACGATGGCAGTTACGCAAGCAGATATAGATAGTTTAAAGGCGACTGTCTTGCAACGCTATCCAACAGATGCGGTCCGGGGTAACCATTGGTGGCAGTCTTTAATTGATTCTTTACCCGATTTAGACCAGGTGCTGTCGAATTTACGAACATATTTAATTGAGACCTTTAACATGTATGGTTATGTTTCCCAGCCTTTAGTTGAGGCATTAGGACGCTTGCTTAACCAGCAACCGGTCTTAGAAATTATGGCTGGACAGGGTTATTTAACAGCGGGTTTGCGTGCTCTGGCACCAGAGCAACGTATTTTGGCTACTGATAATCAGGATTGGCAAGATCAACCAATTACCGCGGTGAAGCCGGTTACGTCGGTGGAGAAGTTGTCAGCTCTTGAATCCTTAGTCCGCTACAGCCAAGAGGTGACGACCATTCTATTGAGCTGGGCGCCAGATACTAGTACGGCAGATTGGGACGTTCTAAAGTGGTTACGTAAACACCAATGGTTTGAACATGGCCAATTAATAGTCATAGGAGAACGGCAAGGAGCTACGAATTCTAGGAAATTTTGGTCTCAGGCCCACTTAACAGAAGTAAAAACGATTCAGTACCCATCGTTTGATATTATCGATGAACGACTTTATTTTGTCCATTAAAAAAAGGCCAGTCTCTTGTGGACTGGCCTTTACTAGTGCTTATTTGATAAATTGTGTTGATAGGTCCATAAATTGGTCGATATCAGCTTTAACAAGGTCTGCGCCTGCTTGCCAAAAGTCAGGTTGCGTTAAATCAACGCCTAGATGCTTTTTAGCTAAGTCTTCGGTCGACATGTTAGCTGTATCTCTAAGGAGGTCAATATAGGCTGCTTCAAAATTTGGTTGCTTTTTAGCCCAGGCATAGATACCTAAGCTAAAGAGATAGCCAAAAGTATAGGGAAAGTTATAAAAGGGCACATCATCGATAAAGAAGTGTAATTTGGCTGACCAAAAATGAGGGTGTCGCTTGGTTAAGATACCACCAAAGGCTTCTTGCTGTGCTTGATCCATGAGTTCATTCAGGCGTTTAGCCGGAACATACCCGGCCTGACGTTCCTGGTAAAAGGCTTGTTCAAAGATAAAGCGCGCTCGAATATTTAAAAACATGGCAACAGAATTGGTCATCTTAGCGTCTAAGAGAACGACCTTTTCAGCATCACTATCAGTAGCGGCAACATTAGCATCTGCAATTAATAATTCAGCAAAAGTTGAGGCTGTTTCAGCAATATTCATTGCGTAATCATCGCGCCAAAGGGGTAGATCTTTGAGGGTGTCTGAATGAAAGGCGTGACCTAATTCATGGGCAATCGTAGCCGCATCGTTAACCGATCCAGTGAAGGTTAAGAAGATACGGGATTCTTTTTTATCGGGAACTGATTCCATCCAACCACCAGGTTGCTTACCAGGACGATCTTCAACTTCTAACCAGTGGTTGTCAAAAGCATTCTGAGCAAAAGCGGCCATTTTAGGGGAGAACTTAGCAAAGTTTTGGACGATAAAATTTGCAACTGTATCATAATCCTGTGGGGCGGGTTGATAATCGCCAATTTGGTTTAAGGGTGCAACCTGGTCTTGCCAGCCGATCCCTGTTAGGCCAAGGAGTTCTGCTTTCCGGGCAAAGTAGGGTTTGAACATTTCCTTATTGTGGTCTACAACCTGCCACATTGCCTGCAGAGTAGCTTTGGACATATGATTTAAGGCTAGTGGTTCCTCAAGAACATCTTGATAGCCATGGGCCTTTTGTTCAGTTAGGCGGGCCCCAGCTAAGTGGTTTAAGGTGTCGGCGGTGAGAGGCTCAGCCTTGGTCCACATCTGTTCATATTGATCTAGTAGATTTGCTCTAACCTTAGCATCTGGATAACCATCGAGGAAGTTTAGGGCTTGACCGGCTGAAATGGTGGATGTTTGTCCGTTTTCATCAGTAAAGGGCAGTGATAGTGTGCTAGCAATCGTATCATAATGACTCGACCAGCCCTTTAAGCCATCTAGACGAAGCTGGTTTACTAGGTCTTCATTAGCAGGGGCTAATAGGTGTTGGGCCCTTTTACGCAGTGTGCTTAGGTGAAAAGCGATATCAAAAAAGGCCGGAAGGTGGATGAGGTCGTGAAAGTCGGCTTCAGATAGGGTGGCTAGGCGCCGACTAAAAGTATCAAGTGGGGCTTGGTAGGTCACCATTAATTGTTGAATTTTGGCATCATAAGGCCGATATTCAGGATTTGTATAGTCGGCTGAAATTAGGGCGGTCACGAAGACGTTCACCGTCCCTAGACCACTTTCGATGGTTTGAGCTTGGCTGGTGAGCCTCGCCAATTCCTGATAGTCAGGTTGGTCTTGCTTCAGGTCATAATTACTTACAGCCCGGCTAAAGTTGGCAATTTGGTTCGCTAGGGTGGTTAATTTAGTTTGGAATTCTGGAGAATCGATACCACCTGGATAGATGGTATCAAGATCCCAGTTTTGTGAATAAGACATAAAGAACACCAACTTTCTCATTTTATTTTAATATTGTAGCATATTTAGAGCTAAAGCAAAGGCCGGGCTGGCAATTTAGAAGTGAATCCTCGTATAATAGGAAAGATAAAATGGGATGATGAGTAAAGGAAGCAAGTAGGATGAAGAAACGACGAATAGTAAAGATTATATGCGGTCTAATGACTATACTAGCACTAGGTTATCTAGGAATGAGTGCCTACTTTTTTCATACCGCCCAGGTACGGTCTGAGAAATCGTTTGTTAGTGGGGGACGTTTAAAGCCGACTGATCATTTGTATGCACAACAGCAGGCTTGGTTAGCCCTGCCTAAAAAACCAGTACAGTTAAAAACTGAGGATGGCCTTCTGTTAAAAGGGGACTATGTGCCAGCTGACCAGCCCACTAAAAAAATTGCCATTGTGATTCACGGCTTTTCAGTTGATCATAATGCTAATATCACTTATGCCCAGCTCATGCATGAGCAAGGTTACAATGTTGTGCTGGCTGATAATCGAGCAGCTGGTCGATCACAGGGACGCTATATTGGTTTTGGGTATTTAGAGGCTAAAGATTATTTAGCCTGGATTAAGCAATTGATTAAGCAAGAAGGGGCTGACAGTGAGATTGTGGTCTATGGTACCTCCTTAGGAGGGGCAACCACAATGTTATTAGCGGGGATGCAACCCCCTAAGCAGGTTAAAGCCTTCATTGAGGATTGTGGTTATAACGATGTTCGCCAGGAGCTCTATTATGAGGCGAACGGTATGTATCATTTACCAATGTGGATTACCCGGCCGATGGTTGAAACCTTATCGCTTTATTCACGTTGGCTAGCGGGTTACAGCTATGATCAAGTTCGGCCAACAGAAGCTTTAAAGCATAATCGACGGCCAATCTTGTTTATTCATGGGTCTGAGGACAAGTTTGTACCAACAGCGATGATTCATGATGTCTATCGAGCTAATCGCGGACCAAAGGAACAGTATATTGCTAAATCAGCTGGGCACATGGACGCTTACCAGGTAGACCCACAAAAGTACGAAGCCGTTGTTAGTCATTTTTTGCACCGGTATGTACCATAGGAATGTTTTAAGTTAACTGCGTTAGGACAACAAGAGAAAAAGAAGGTGCATAATGACAGAACATTATTATACAAAGGAACCTAGTGGCCAACATGATGAACATAGTTTAACCTTTCGTTTGTTAAATCATGAGTTAACCTTTGTGACAGATGCGGGCGTTTTTTCTAAACATACTATTGATTATGGAACGCGAACGATGTTAGAAAATTTTCGTTTTACTGACTTACCGCAGGGCCCTTTTTTGGACCTGGGTGCTGGCTATGGACCGGTAGCGATTGCCTTAGCAAAGGCTTTTCCTGACCGTCAAGTGGTTGCTGCGGAAATCAATGAACGAGCGGTGAATTTGATTAAACGCAATGCAAAAGAAAATGACGTATCACAGCAGGTGACGGTCGTTCAGTCTGACTGTTATGAACACGTTCAGGGCCGCTTTGCTGCTATTTTAGTTAATCCCCCTGTTCGGGCTGGTAAACAGGTGGTACAAACGATGCTTAGCCATGCGCCGAACCATCTGGAAACTGGGGGCACTTTAACAGTAGTGCTACAAAAAAAGCAGGGGGCGCCCTCAGCTAAACAATTGATGAAGGATGTCTTTGGTAATGTCACAGTGATTGCTAAAGATAAAGGGTACTATATTATGGAGAGTCGCTATCATGACCGAGTTGACGCCTGAAGAAGTCGAGTATTTTATGGGTCAGGCCTTGCAAGAGGCTAAAAAAGCTGCAGCTTTAGGTGAGGTGCCAATTGGGGCAGTTGTTGTGTTGAAGGGCCAAATTATCGGACGTGGTTTTAACCTACGTGAACGGGCCCAAGATGCTAGTCAACATGCAGAAGTGATGGCAATTACTGAAGCTAGTCGTTACCTACACTCATGGCGCCTACCAGAGGCCCAGCTCTTTGTGACCTTAGAACCATGCATCATGTGTGCTGGATTGATTCAACAAACGCGAATTGATAAGCTTTATTATGGGGCTGAAGATCCAAAGGGTGGGGCTGTAAATTCGCTGTATCAAATCTTAGCAGATCAACGGTTAAACCATCAGGTTGAGGTAAATGCAGGTGTTCGCCAGTCAGAGGCAAGCCAGCTGTTAAAAGCATTTTTTAAAGCAATTCGCCAGCGCCAAAAAGCGGTCAAGCGGGCACGAAAAGATGCTAGTCAAATGAAAAAGGACATGCTATAATAGTCGTGTGAGGCAAGTATGCACTTCGAACCGTGTCAGGGTCGGAAGGCAGCAGCACTAAGGAGATCGTGTATTGTGCTTCACTTCTGATGAATATGAATTCGCTGGCTGATTTTTATCGGCTAGCGTTTTTTTCTTTGATTTTCTGGTAAGATGATAGGTAGACAAAACACGTTAAACCATCGTGGCTAGGTGCAAAAGAAGGGAGACTACAGTTGGCATATCAAGCTCTATATCGGACTTGGCGTCCGCAAAAATTTAGTGATATGGTCGGCCAAGAGGTGGTCACCAAAACCCTACAAAATACAATTATCAGTCATCAAATCAGTCACGCCTATTTATTTACGGGACCACGGGGAACGGGTAAAACATCAGCAGCTAAGATTTTTGCTAAGGCGGTTAATTGTTTGCACCCTATTGATGGCGAACCGGATGAAACCTGTGAACTCTGTCTAGCTGCCAATCAAGGAAGCTTGGGTGATATCATCGAATTAGATGCAGCCTCTAATAATGGTGTTGATGAAATTCGACAAATTCGCGAGGATGTTAACTATGCTCCGACCCAGGCTAAATATAAAGTTTATATCATTGATGAGGTACACATGTTATCAACGGGAGCCTTCAATGCTTTGTTGAAAACGCTAGAGGAACCACCTGCCAACGTCATCTTTATTTTAGCCACGACTGAACCACAAAAAATACCGGCGACGATTATTTCGCGTACTCAGCGTTTTGACTTTAAGCGGATTGATGCTCAGGCAGCCTATGATCGGATGGTCTACATTTTAAATGAACGTGGTAGCAGTTACGAAGAAGCGGCCTTGCGGGTCATCGCGAAAGCGGCTGATGGCGGCATGCGAGATGCCTTAAGTATTCTTGATCAAGTATTATCATTTGGGGATGGCCGGGCAACCTTAGAAAATGCACTTTTGGTTACTGGCTCCGTTAGGCAAAATTTATTGGGTGAGTATGTACAGGCCGTTGTTGCCGGGCAGACCCCAGCAGCCTTAGTTAAAGTAACCGAGGTATTAGCAGCCGGTAAGGATGCTAATCGGTTTATTGAAGATCTGATAAGTTATGCACGTGATTTACTTCTTTATACTGAGGCGCCGGATTTAATCAGCCTGGTGCCAGATGATAACTTCGATCAATTAGCCAAGAACAGCCAACCAGCTACCTGGTATGAAATGATTGATGTGCTTAATGAAACGCAACAACAACTACGTTTTACAAACCGTCCCAGTGTTTACCTTGAAGTGTTAACGGTAAAATTAAGTCAAGGTCGTACTAGTCGTCAATCAAAAAACCTTCCAGTAGACAAAATATCGGCACAACCAGTCAATGACCAGGTAGCGCTAAAGAAAACGCCGGTACAACCAGTTTCACAAGCTAAAGCAAGTACCCGGTCTAGTATTGGGAATGAACAACCTGACCAAGAAAAAGAGCCGGTAGCATCACAACAGGTAGCGCAGACCGCAAGGCAAGTCGAGAACGGGTCAAGTGTTCAAGCCGTGGCACGGGTTCAGGTTGGTGAGGGGGCAGCAGCTGTCTTTCAGGTTTTGCAGGCAGCAACCAGAGGAGACTTATCGCGTGTTCAAACCATCTGGGCAGGTATGGTCAATATGTTGGCAGTTCCGCAACAGGCCATGCTTAATGTGGCTAAACCGATTGCGGCCTCTCCTGAGGGGTTAGTGATTGCCTTTGACTATGATGTGATTCGGGTTAATGCTAAAAAGGATCAGCATCTATTAGCTAAGATGGTGCAGGAGATTCGGGTGCTTTCTGAAGCTAAACATGATCGGTCAATGGTCTTTATTACGAGTGATGAATGGCCAAAATTACGGGCAACCTATCTTAAAGATCACCAGGTTGGTCATCAAGATAAGCCCAGCCAACCGGCAGCCAATGACCTGGAAGCTGTGACCGAATCAGTAGAACCAGATGCTTCAGTAGAAAATGATACGGTGGTTACTGAGGCTGAGAAAATTTTCAACCAAGACCTGATTGAAACAACCGATGATTAACGTCCAACTAAGGTTTAGTGAGTAAACTAGGTAGGATAGCTTAACACAAGAGATGAAGAGGAGAGAGAATAATGTTTGGTGGACAAAATATGCAACAGATGATGAAGCAGATGAAAAAGATGCAGGCTAAGGTGCAAGATGAACAGGCAGCGATTGCCAAGACCGAATATACTGGTAAGGCGCCCGAAGACTTGGTTTTAGCTAAGTTTAATGGCGATCGTCAGTTACTGGACCTACAAATCAAACCCGAGGTGATTGATCCTGAAGATCCAGAGGCGTTGACTGATTTGGTAATGGAAGCGGTTAACGATGGCTTACAGCAAATTGACGCTGATACTGAAAAGCGGTTAGGTCAATTTGCGCCTAAAGGAATGGGCTTGTAAGGCCTTTATTAATTGAAAGGAAAGGAGGCGCTCTGGTGCAATATCCTGAACCAATTGCTAAGTTGATTGATAGTTTTACTAAATTACCAGGGATTGGCATTAAAACTGCTACGCGACTCGCCTTTCATGTTATTGATATGCCTGAGGAGGATGTGACGAGCTTTGCCCAAGCATTGATTTCTGCCAAACGTGATTTGCGTTTTTGTAGTATTTGTGGCAATTTGACGGAAACGGATCCGTGCGAAATCTGTTTGGACACCAGCCGAGACCAAACAACCGTCTTAGTTGTTGAGGATGTTAAAGACTTAATGGCGATTGAAAATACGGGTGAGTATCACGGTCTGTACCATGTTCTACACGGAGTATTATCACCGCTAGCTGGTAAGGGGCCTGACGATATTAATATTGAAAGCCTGGTTACTCGTTTACAAAAAAATGCGGCGATTACTGAAGTGATTGTGGCTACAAATGCTAATGCTGAAGGTGAAGCGACTGCTATGTACTTATCACGCCTGTTGAAGCCAGCTGGCATTAAAGTATCGCGCTTGGCCACCGGCTTGGCGGTAGGTAGTGATATTGATTATGCTGATGAGATCACATTGATTAAGGCCGTAGAAGGAAGGACAGCATTATAATGTTTGGTTTTTTAAAGCGGCAAAAATTAGACCTAGCTCAGTATGACCGGGACCTTGTGGAAGCGATTGACGACGCTAAGTATGATTATGAAAAGGCAAAGTTATCTGAAGAGGCCATGTTTGAAAGCGAGGTTGATCCTCGCTTAATCCAAGCAGAAACGGCGAAAGCAAAACAAAAGTACTTCTTTCTTTTACGGGCAGCCCGCGAAAGAAAGATGAAGGGGCACTGGCAAACCGCTTTTGTTCGGCCAGAACTATAGTACTGATAGATATAATGAAAAGATGCAGCCTATCACAAGTGAGGGCTGCTTTTTTATTCGTTTAAATTCTTGTGACTTTAAAGACGGGTAACTGGGTCTCTAAAAGGCAGTATGCTATAATGTACACAATTAAATTTGTAGAAAGAGTGAAGGCCATGCAGGGAACATTCATATCATTTGAGGGACCAGACGGGGCTGGTAAGACGTCCGTGTTAGGTGTGATTAAAACGCGGTTGCAAGCTCAGTTAGGTGATGACCTAGTTGTCACTCGTGAACCGGGTGGTAAGGGCAGTAAGATTGCTGAGGCCATTCGGGATGTCGTTTTAGATCCGGCTTATCCAGACATGGATGTACGAACAGAAGCTTTACTCTATGCTGCGGCTAGGCGCCAACATATTTTGGATACGATTCAACCGGCTTTAGCGGCACATAAGGTAGTCTTATCCGACCGTTATTTGGATAGTTCAGTTGCTTACCAAGGTGGTGGTCGCCAATTAGGGGTTCAAACGATATTGGAGCTTAACCAATTTGCTACGCAAGGTTTAGTACCAGACGCCACGATTTACTTAGATATTGATCCTGAAATTGGTCTGCAGCGGATTCAAACTACCCGCACCGATGAAATTAATCGCTTGGACCAAGAGGCCTTGGCTTTTCATCAACGAGTGACCCAGGCCTATCGACAATTGGCACAGGCTGAACCACAACGGATTAAAGTCATTGATGCCAATCAACCTTTCGACCAGGTAGTCGCTGCAGCTTGGCAAGCAGTCGAACAAGTCTTAACTGAGGACAAGTGAATAAAGGGGAGTTAACATTATGAAAATGATTACAGCAATTGTTCAAAATCAAGATGCCAACGCACTAGGGAAAGCTTTCGTGGCTGCAAAAATTCAAGCCACACGGATTGCATCTAAGGGTGGTTTTTTACGGGCTGGGAACACAACCTTTCTAATCGGGGTGCCAGATGACCAAGTAGAACAAACCCTTGCGATTATTAGTGAAACGTCAAAGACCCGTACACAAATCATGTCACCGGCTTGGTATACAGAGTCCGTTATGGAATCTATTAACACGGTGCCAGTTGAGGTACAAGTTGGTGGTGCAACCGTCTTTGTTCAAGATGTTGAACAGTTCCATCATTTTTAGGTGAATCGAAGGGGGAGCAATATGGCTGAAGAAGCAAGTGCTGTCGCAATTTGTCAGATGGCCTTAGATCAGCAACCCCAATTAGTGGCCCACTTTAAACACATGGTTCAAGCTGGTACCTTAGCCCATGCTTTTTTGTTTGCAGGTCCAGATGGGCGGGGGCAGTTGCCATTGGCTAAGTGGCTAGCGATGCGGTTGTTTTGCCAACATGTAGATGCAAATGGAAATCCAGATGGTACTTGTGTAGACTGTGTACGAATTGCAAAAGGGGAACATCCGGATGTACTGGAATTAGCACCAACAGGACAGCGATTAAAGATTGATCAAATTCGCCAGTTACGGAGCGAATTTACGAAAAAGGCAGTCGAAGGCCAGCAAAAAGTCTTTATTATTCGAGGTGCTGATACAATGACCACGAGTGCTGCCAATAGTCTTTTAAAGTTTATTGAAGAGCCAGTAGGGCAACAAACGGCGATTTTGTTAGCAGAAAATCGACAACAACTACTACCAACCATTATTTCACGGACTGAAGTTATTGAATTTCCGCGAGTAGCCGCCCAAGATTTTCATCAGCAGGTGATGGATTTGGGCTATTCAGATGAAGAGGGTTACTTGGTGCAAGCTCTAACCGATAGTTTGACTGAAGCTAGGAACTGGCTAGAAGATGATTGGTTTGCGAGTGTGGTAAGGGCCGTGACCCAGTTAGTAACTGAGCTCTTACAAGGTGACTTAACGGCCTTTACGACGGTCCAAACGAGCATAGTGCCACTAGCGTCAGATCGATCTAGGGCTAAGATACTCATGGCGATGGTGGTACAAGCATGGCGGGACCTTTTAATGCAACGGTTAGTACCTAGTCAACAGCAACCACACTTTGTGGCCCTAACCAATCAATGGGCACCATTAGCAGAAGTGGTCCCCACGGATGTTATCTTAACAGTGCTCGAGCAAGCTTTGTCCATGCAACAACGCTGGCAACTTAATATCAGTTTCCAAGCGACTTTGGAGGCCTTTGTTTTGACCAGTCAACTGACATTAGCAGAAAATAGGAAGTAATTATGCAAGAACAAAAAAGTTACGCTAAGCACCAAAACGGGACCCTGTACCTGGTGCCGACCCCAATTGGTAATTTAGGCGATATGACGCAGCGGGCCATCGAAGTCTTGAAAGAGGTGGCCGTGATTGCCGCTGAAGATACCCGACATACACAGCACTTATTAAATCAGTATGGAATTGACCAGCGACAAGTGTCCTTTCATGAGCACAATAAAGAGAGCCGCATTCCAGAACTAGTAAAGCGGCTGCAAGCAGGTGAAGATATTGCGCAAGTGTCTGATGCTGGTATGCCATCGATCTCTGATCCTGGACATGAGTTAGTTAAGGCGGCCATCTTAGCTGATATTCCGGTAGTTCCTATTCCAGGCGCTAGTGCGGGTATTACGGCCCTGATTGCTTCAGGACTAGCCCCACAGCCCTTTACCTTTATTGGTTTCTTGCCGCGTAAGGCGGGCGAACAAGCAGCAGCCTTAGCAGAACTTGTTGATCGACCAGAAACGTTGATTTTTTATGAGGCTCCCCATCGCCTAGCCAAAACCTTACGGCAGATACGAGCTGTCTTTGGTGATCAGCGTCCGGTGGTGCTAGCCCGTGAGCTGACGAAACGTTACGAAGAATTTCTACGGGGAACAGCGGCTGAAGTAGTTGCTTGGGCCGACCAGACTGAGGTGCGAGGCGAGTTTGTCGTGATGGTTGCGGGAAATGATCAGGCCACTCAAATGACAACCCCTGATCCCCTGGCAGAATTAACGACAGTTGAGGCAGTTAAAGCATTAGTGGAGAGTGGCCTTAAGGCCAGTCAGGCGGTTAAACAGGTTGCAAAGCAACGACAAGTTGATCGACAAAGTTTATATGCAGCCTATTTGGCAGAGAAAGAGGGGTAAGTCAGGTGGCTCAGGTTTTTGAGGTTGAACATACAGTGCAATATTATGAAGGCGATATGACTGGCAAGTTAAGTTTACCTATGTTGTTAAACTTAGCAGTGCTATCAGGAACCTTACAGGCTGATCAATTGGGGATTGGAGACGAGGTCGTTCATGCTCAGGGAGTAGGATGGATTGTCTTACAGTATGAGATGACGATTACTCGGCGCCCTAAAGTTAATGAAACCATTGTTTTACAAACGCAAGCCCGTGATTGCAATGCTTTTTTCTGCCAACGGCAGTATCGGATGTTAGATCAAACTGGTCAGGTCTTGGTTGATATTCAAGCCTTGTTCTCACTCTTGGATATGGAAAAACGTAAATTAGCACGGGTGCCAGACGAGTTTATTGATGCTTATGGCGCACAGCGGGTCAAACGAATCAAACGTGGATTGGCACCGGCTAAAATCGCTGAGGATGAGCCGGTAGATGGGCAACAACAATATCGAGTCCGGTTTACGGATATTGATATGAACCAGCATGTGAACAATTCGCGTTATTTCGACTGGTTAGAGGATGTATTAGGGGCGGATTTTTTGTTAACCCATGAACCAAAAAAATTAAATATTCGGTTTGAACAGGAAGTAGGCATTGATGCAGTGGTGACGTCACGCTATATCTTTGACCAGGCCAGTCAAATTAGTCGCCACCAAGTTTTAGACGGTGATCAATTGTCCTTGGAGGCTGATATAAGTTGGCGTGTGATAGAATAATCGAGTAGATGGTATACTTATGCCTAGTTAACGGCTCAGGTTTTGAATGGATAAGAGGAGAAAAAGATGGCAACTTTGGTCTTAGGTGGAGCAGGTTATATAGGGTCTCACATGGTAGATCGGCTGCGAGAGGCCGGTCGCAAGGTGGTAGTAGTCGATAACTTAATGACGGGCCATCGGGCAGCCGTACCGGCGGATGTACCTTTTTATCAAGTGGATATCCGCGATAAAGAAGCGCTTGGTCAGGTATTTGATCAAGAACCGATTGATCAGGTGGTTCATTTTGCAGCATCATCGATTGTTCCTGAATCGATGCAAGATCCATTGAAGTATTTCGACAATAATGTAGGAGGAATGATTAGCTTATTGGAAGTCATGTTGGCGCATCAGGTTAAACAGATTGTCTTTTCCTCAACTGCGGCAACATTTGGTATTCCAACAGAGTCCCCTATTACAGAGGCGACACCGCAAAAGCCTATTAATCCCTATGGTCAATCTAAGTTGCAAATGGAAGAAATTATGCACTGGGTTGAAAAGGCGAATGATCTCCGTTGGGTTGCCTTTCGTTATTTCAACGTTGCAGGGGCTAAGGCAGATGGTTCAATTGGCGAAGATCATCCGGTCGAGACGCATTTGGTACCCATTATTTTGCAAGTTGCTGCTGGGCAACGCGAAAAAATTATGATGTTTGGGGATGACTATCAAACGCCAGATGGGTTTAATGTGCGTGATTATGTTCATGTGACGGACCTAGCTGACGCCCATATCTTAGCCCTCGATTATTTGGCAGAAGGTAATCCTTCTGATCAGTTTAATCTAGGCTCAGCCAATGGCTACTCAGTGAAACAAATGGTTGAGGCTGCACGGAAAGTAACTGGTCAGCCAATCCCTGCTGAAGTAGGACCTCGCCGTCCTGGTGACCCTGATTCCTTAGTAGCTTCTTCAGATAAGGCCCGCCGTATTTTGGGTTGGCAACCAACCTATGAAAATGTTGAAGATATTATTAAGACAGCTTGGACCTGGGAGCAAAAACACCCTCGAGGATATGAAGACCGCTAAACTTCACTTTACTTGGCTAGACAGTGAGAATTAAATTTTTGGTGTCCTGACCTTAGAGGCATGATATGAGATGATCAACTGATCAGCAGCTTTCGCTAGTAACTCGGAACCTGTTGGTCAGTTTTTTATTTGCAGTTAGTGTAAGATAAAAGCGGAGTTAAGGTAGGTGGACAGACAAAAGTAGCTTATATTGTTTTGCAATTGCAGGTATAGTAGAGCAATCAAATTTATCATGCTACCCAGTATTCTTACTAGACAGACGGTTAAAATATGGGCTGTCCGTGCTATGATAGAATAGATTGGGTTGATTTAGTTTGGCATTAGCCTAAATGAATGCGTGATAGTGGTAAAAATTAAGGAAGAGAGTCGGCATATTCATGGAAAAAACAATTGCCTTTGATACTAGTAATCGGGCCCTAAGTGTCGCGTTATTTGAAGATGAACGTTTATTATTTCAAATTGAGAGTAATTTAACGCGTAATCACTCGAGCCAGTTATTGCCTGACATTGACCAGGCTTTAAAATCAGTTGACTGGCAACCAGCTGATTTAACCCAGGTTATTGTAAGCCAGGGGCCTGGTTCTTATACCGGACTGCGGATTGGGGTGACAACGGCTAAAACGTTAGCCTTTACGTTAGGGATTGGACTGACTGGTATTTCAAGCTTGGCCCTCTTGGCAACGAACGTGGATGACCCGACAGCACTGATTATTCCGGTGATGGATGCTCGCAATCAAAACCTATATGCGGGTGCTTATCGTTGGCAGGACGGACACCTGGTGCAAGTATTACCTGATCAGCACACCCATGTTAAGGGCTTGATTGACCAGGTTAAGGCTTTAACAGAACAACCAGTCGTAGTGGTAGGTGAGTGGCAATCAGTGCAGGCCGATTTAAGTTTAGCTTGGTCTCAGTTACGCTTTGCTCAGGATAATCTGCCGCATGCGTCCCATAGCCTAATACTGGCAGCAGATGCAACTAGCTTAACTGATATGACGGCTATTCATCAGTTTGTCCCTAACTATCATCGCTTATCACAAGCTGAGGCCGATTGGGCCCAAGCACATCCAGGAGCAAGTAATGACGGTTATGTTGAAAAGATTTAAACAATGGTGGCAACAGGTACAGCATCCTATTCCTGCAACCATGGAAGAATTTATGCAGGTGGTCCAAATTGCCGATTTTGAATTTATTTTACGGCGGGCTAAGGAGACTGATATTGATGATATTGTTGCCATGGAAGAAGATGTTTTTGATGGGGTAGCACCCTGGTCAGAAGCGGTTTTTCGAGCTGAAATCCAAAAGGAACGTGGCCACCTCTACATGACCCTGCGACATCCCGAGACCAACTCGTTAGTAGCCTATATTGGGGCTATCTTTCGCCCGGGCATTCATGAAGTACACATTACCAATTTAGCGGTGACCCCACATTGGCAACGGCGTCAAATTGGAACGTTTTTGTTGACTTATTTGATGTCATTAGCCCAGCAAAGTCGGTACCAGCGGATTTCATTGGAAGTAGGAGTACATAATCAGGTGGCACAAACCTTGTATCAACGGTTAGGCTTTCAAATTGTTCGCCGTCGGCGCAATTATTATGGCCAAGGAATAGATGCTTTTGATATGGCACAATTATTAAATAGACATGGATGATTTTAGTAAAGAAGCGATACTATATCGGCGTCCCAAGACGGCCGAAGAAGTTTTTACCTTGGCACAAGATGCTTATGGGCAGTCGCCATGGTCGTTAGCAATGTTTAAACATGATTTAGCAAGTCGCCTAACTGATTATCTGGTGGCGGATTTTCATGGGCAACCATTAGCCTTTGTTGGTGGTACCCTGGTGATTGATGAATTATCAATTAGTAACGTAGCCGTTAGTCGGGCTGCCCAAGGACAAGGGCTGGCTACTAACTTGTTAAATCAGTGGTTATTGAGCTTTCCTAGCCAAACTAGGGTGCTTTTAGAGGTGCGGGTTAGTAACATAGCGGCTCAACGTCTTTATCAAAAGCTAGGATTTAACGTGTATGCGACCCGGACAGCTTATTATCAGCGGCCTAGAGAAGATGCCTATATGATGGACTGTTATCTATCAACAGGATGGAAGGAGAAACAGGATGGAAAATGATCGGTTAATTATGGCCTTTGAGTCGAGTGCCGATGAAACAAGTGTCGCAATTGTGAAAAATGGGAATGAAATCGTTAGTCTGGAAACGGCTACTCAAATTAAGAGTCATCAGCGGTTTGGTGGAATTGTGCCTGAAGTGGCTAGTCGTCACCACATTGAGGAAGTGACCATTTTAGCAGATGCTGCATTAAGTGATGCTGGGTTAACTTATCAAGACTTGACTGCTATTGCTGTTACACAAGGGCCAGGATTGGTCGGTGCCCTGTTAATTGGGGTGACGGCGGCCAAGACAATTGCCTGGGCCCATCATTTACCTTTGATACCAGTCATTCATTTGGCTGGTCATATTAGCGCTGCTAACTTTGTGCAGCCAATTGTTTACCCGGCCTTAGCCTTGATGGTATCAGGAGGACATACTGAACTAGTTTGGATGCCAAGCGAGTTTGAGTACTTAGTTATCGGAGACACCCGTGATGATGCTGCCGGTGAATGTTTTGATAAGGTTGGGCGCGTGATGGGCCTCACTTATCCGGCTGGTAAGACCATTGATCAAATGGCGGCACGTGGTAGTGAAAACTATGATTTGCCGCGAGCCCTTATGAATGATCAGCAGTATGATTTTTCCTTTTCAGGCCTGAAAAGTGCTGTGATTAATTTATTGCACAATGCTGATCAACGCCAGGAGACTGTTAATCTAGAGGATTTGGCAACGAGTTTTCAACATGCCGTTATGGACGTACTACTTGCAAAAACAAAAGCGGCCCTGTTGGCTTACCCAGCTAAAACCTTTATTGTGGCTGGTGGAGTGGCGGCTAATCAGGAATTAAGGTCCCGTTTGAAGGCGCTCTTAGCAACCTTTCCTGACACAACCTTTACGCCAGTACCAATGAATTTGGCTGGCGACAATGCGGCGATGATTGGTGCTGCCGGGGATATTGCTTATCGGCATGGTGTGCGGGCTGATTGGTCGCTCAATGCTAATCCTGGGCTAGAGTTCCCTTATTTAGACGATAATGTACAGTAAAAAAAGGACCAGTTTCTAAAAACTGGTCCTTTTTAGTTTATCGTTGCCGACTAAGTAATTGGTCGCTTAAAGCATAGAGAATGTCTTTAGCTTCACCATCTGGTAGGGCATCTAGATGGTCTTCGGCTTGATCCGTGTAATGACTAGCCATTTCCATAGCCGTTTCAATGGCTTGACTTTGTTGAACTAGTTGTGCAATTTCAGTTACCTGGTTAGTCGATAACACAGGCACTTGTAAAAGAGTTTTGATAGTTGGTTCTTCTTGCATTGCTAAGATGAGCGGCAGTGAATAAACACCATTTTGAATATCTTCTAAGGTGGGCTTACCTAGCGTTTCCTGATCATCGGCGTAGTCAAGGATATCGTCTAAGATTTGAAAGGCCATGCCTAAATTATAGGCAAACTGCTGTGCAGACTGGCTAAAGGCTGGATCGAGGTTATCAACCGTGGTGGTGCCTAAATAACTAGCAAATTCAAATAGGGCCGCCGTTTTACCAGCTATTTGATTGGTATAATCGGCAACCGTAATATTCGTGTTGAAATGATTCATGCGTTGACTAAGTTCACCATTAAGAATTTTCTCCAAGTATTCAGCTCCCTTACGGCCTGCTTCAACGCTATGACTATGATAAGCTAGGAGCCTGAAGGTTGTAGCAAATAAATAGTCGCCTGCATAGACAGCGACGTCTTTACCAAATTGAGTTTGGATAGTCTTTTGGTGGCGGCGCAGAGGTGCATCGTCAATGATGTCATCATGAATTAACGTTGCTGTGTGCAGTAATTCAACCGTGGCTGCTAGGCCTAATAAGTCATTATGGTGGTGGGGAAAGAAACGCCCAATCAAGATAGTTAACGCTGGACGTAAGAGCTTACCACCATCTGTTAACATACTGGTTAGCGCAGTTTGAATCTCAGTATCTTGGACGGTTAAATTATCCACCATGATGGCTCTAACCGTTTTTAAATCACGTTGCATACTGGGAAATTGATCCCAGAGGGGGTTTAACTGTTGAAATCTATCGTTCATGGAAGGGAAGCTCCTTTTTCCAAGCGGCATATTAACTATTTTTGCATATGTCTTTTAGTTTAAGCCATTCTCGTAGAAAAGTCAGGTCAAGATTACGTGAAATGGAAATAAAATCCGGAAGTAAGGTAGATGAAATTAACTAGGTTAACTCATTTTCTACTATAGTAATACCTGTATACGTGAACATATTAAACACGGGGTAAAGATGAAGCCGTCAAACTTAATAATGACAAGTTACTCAATTAGGCCGAATTAAACGAGGTCAACGAAAGAAATGAAGAAAAAGCGCATATTAAGCAAAAAAATTACTTGTCAAGTAGTGGTAAGTCCTGTATTATAGACAAGTACGCTAATTGAGTGGAAATGTTTTTTGCGTGGGTTAGTGACAAAATGAAGAGCGATGATGTGGGAGGTTGCGACACACCCGGCAGCATTGCCACGAGATCCATGCCATGGAATCTCGTCAGGTAGTCGGTAGTTTCCACGGAGTTAGTCTCATATTCCAATATGGACGAAGGGAGAATTTATATCATGGCAAATAAGAAGATTCGTATCCGTTTGAAGGCTTACGAACACGACATCTTGGATGCATCAGCAGAAAAGATTGTTGAAACGGCAAAGCGGACAGGGGCTGAGATTTCAGGTCCAATTCCATTGCCTACTGAGCGTACTCTTTACACGGTTTTGCGTTCACCACATAAGCACAAGGATTCACGTGAACAATTCGAAATGCGCACTCACAAGCGTTTGATCGATATCATGAATCCAACTGCTAAGACAATTGATGCTTTATCAAAGCTTGAATTGCCAAGTGGTGTGGATATTGAAATTAAGCTATAGGCTTGATTACAACACAAGCTATACTACTTGCCTGGTTAAGCATTTAACTGACCAAAGATAAACGATACTTATATAAATAAAGGAGATAGTCATGACTACTAAGGGTATCTTAGGCCGCAAAGTCGGCATGACTCAGGTATTTACTGAGAATGGTGAGCTAATCCCAGTTACTGTGATTGAAGCAACGCCAAATGCTGTCCTCCAAGTTAAGACTGTGGAGAATGACGGTTACAGCGCAATTCAATTAGGTTTCCAGGATAAGCGTGCTGTTAAGAGTAACAAATCTGAGCAAGGTCACGCCGCTAAGGCAAACACGACCCCTAAGCGCTACATTCGTGAGATCCGCGACGCGCAAGGAGATTATAAAGTTGGGGATGAGGTTAAGGTTGACATTTTCGCTGCTGGCGATGCTGTTGACGTAACTGGAATCACAAAGGGTCATGGTTACCAAGGTAACGTTAAGAAGGACGGTCAATCACGTGGACCAGAAACACACGGTTCTCGTTACCACCGTCGTCCAGGTTCTCTTGGAGCTGTTATCAATCGTGTGTTTAAGGGTAAGAAGTTGCCTGGACGCATGGGAAACAACAAGCGCACAATGCAAAACTTGCAAATTGTACGCGTTGATGTAGATAACAATGTGATCTTGGTCAAGGGTAATGTCCCTGGTGCTAATAAGTCACTTGTTACTATTAAAGACTCAGTTAAAGCTAAGTAATAAGTGCGAAAGGAGGAAATTAACATGACTAAGATTGCTTTGCATAAGCAAGATGGTTCACAGGCCGGCGAAGTTGAATTGAACGATGCAATTTTCGCTGTTGAGCCTAACAATAATGTCATTACTGATGCAGTTTTGATGCAACGTGCATCAATGCGTCAAGGTACTCATGCCGTTAAGAATCGTTCTGCGGTTTCTGGTGGTGGAAAGAAGCCTTGGCGTCAAAAGGGTACAGGTCGTGCCCGTCAAGGATCAATCCGTTCTCCACAGTGGCGTGGTGGTGGAATCGTCTTCGGACCTACCCCTCGTTCATACGCATACAAGATGCCAAAGAAGGCTTACCGGTTAGCATTGAAGTCAGCCTTATCACAAAAGGTGATGGACAATGATTTGGTCTTGGTTGACGTATTAACTTTTGATGCTCCAAAGACTAAGGACTTCAAGGCTACTTTGGAAAATCTAAATGCAAACGGAAAGACATTAGTAGTCTTGGACGATGACAACACCAACGCAGCATTGGCAGCACGTAACTTAGAAAACGTTACTGTCATGACTGCTAAGGGTGTTAATGTCCTAGACGTTGTCAACAACGATAAGTTGGTTGTCGTACAATCAGCTTTGGCACAAGTTGAGGAGGTTTTGGCATAATGGACGCACGTGATATTATTTTGCGCCCGGTCATCACTGAGCAAACGATGGGCGACTTAGATGATAAGCGCTACACGTTTGAAGTTGATGTTCGCGCTACAAAGCCACAAATCAAACGCGCTGTTGAAGAAATTTTTGATGTTCAAGTTGAAAAGATTAACACAGCTAACGTTCGTGGTAAGTTGAAGCGTCAGGGACGCTTTGTTGGGTATACTAAGAAGAGTAAGAAGGCAATTGTTAAGTTGTCTGCTGCTTCAAAGGACATTCAGTTGTTCAACGAAAACTAATAGGAGGAACTAAGCGTGGCTATTAAGTATTATAAGCCAACCTCTAATGGTCGTCGTAACATGAGTGGTTCAGACTTTTCTGAAATCACCAAGACGACACCAGAAAAGAGCTTGGTTGAATCAAAGTCAAACACTGGTGCACGTAACAACTACGGTCATATGACAGTTCGTCATCGTGGTGGTGGTCACAAGCGCCAATACCGTATCATCGACTTCAAGCGGACAAAGGATGATGTTCCAGCAAAGGTTGTTGCGATCGAATACGATCCAAACCGGACTGCTAACATTGCTTTGTTGCAATACACTGATGGTACTAAGGCCTACATCTTAGCCCCTAAGGGATTGGAAGTTGGCACACAAGTCGTATCAGGACCAGAAGCTGATATTAAGGTCGGAAATGCAATGCCATTGGCTAACATTCCTGATGGAACGCAAGTTCACAATATCGAATTGAAGCCAGGCAAGGGTGGTCAATTGGCCCGTTCTGCTGGTGCTTCAGCCCAAGTTTTGGGTAAGGAAGGTAAGTATGTCCTAGTTCGCCTACAATCTGGCGAAGTTCGGATGATCTTAGCTGCCTGCCGTGCAACCATTGGTGTTGTTGGAAATGAACAACATTCATTGATTAGCTGGGGTAAGGCTGGTCGTAGTCGTTGGAAGGGTCAACGTCCACACGTTCGTGGTTCTGTTATGAACCCTAACGATCACCCACATGGTGGTGGTGAAGGAAAGGCCCCAATCGGTCGTCCATCTCCATTGTCTCCATGGGGTAAGAAAACTGCCGGTAAGAAGACACGTAACCAAAAGGCCCGCTCAACAAAGTTTATCGTGCGCGGTCGTAAGGGTAAGTAAGCTTAGTACTAATCAGAGTATTAAACTAATTATAAGCAATCGAGAGGAGGACTCAGAATGGGTCGCAGCCTGAAAAAGGGACCATTTGCTGACGCCAGCTTGTTGAAGAAGGTTGAAGAAGCCAACGCTTCAGATAAGCATGCTGTTATCAAGACATGGTCACGTCGTTCAACAATTTTTCCTAGTTTTATCGGATTAACTTTTGCTGTTTATGATGGACGAAAGCACGTTCCAGTTTTGATTCAAGAAGACATGGTTGGTCACAAGTTAGGTGAATTTGTTCCTACTCGTACCTTCCACGGTCATGGATCAGACGATAAGAAGACGGTTCGTAAGTAAAGGAGGACAATACAATGGCTGAACAAATCACGTCAGCACGCGCCACTGCGAAAATCGTTCGTGTCGCTCCACGTAAGGTCCGCCTTGTGCTTGACCAGGTACGTGGAAAGTCAGTAGATGAAGCATTTGCAATTTTGCAATTCTTGCCTAATCATTCAGCTACTGATGTTTACAAGGTGTTGAACTCAGCAGTTGCTAATGCTGAGAATAATTTCTCACTAGATCGCGAAGATTTGGTAGTTGCCGAAGCCTACGCAAACGAAGGACCAACGCTTAAGCGTTTCCGTCCACGTGCTAAGGGTTCTGCATCACCAATCAATAAGCGGACAAGCCACATTACTATTGTGGTAAAAGAAAAGTAAGGAGGATTGAGTCATGGGTCAAAAAATTAACCCAACCGGTTTCCGGGTCGGTGTCATTCACGACTGGGATTCTAAGTGGTACGCAGACAAGAAGAAGTACGCAGACAACTTGCTCGAAGACTTGAAGTTGCGTGAATACATTGAGACTAAGTTGGCTGATGCTTCAGTTTCACAAATTGAAATTGAACGTACTGCTAACCGTGTGAACATCTCAATCCACACTGCAAAGCCAGGTATGGTTATTGGTAAGGGTGGATCAGAAGTTGACGCATTGCGTAACCAACTTTCAAAGATGGTTGCCAAGGGTGAGCGTGTTCACATTAACATCGTTGAGATTAAGAAGCCTGATTTGGACGCTAACTTAGTTGGTGCTCAAATTGCTGGTGACTTGGAGCGTCGTGTGGCCTTCCGTCGTGCAATGCGCGGTGCCATTCAACGTGCCATGCGTGCCGGTGCTAAGGGTATCAAGGTGCAAGTTTCAGGTCGTTTGAACGGTGCTGATATTGCGCGTGTTGAACAATATACTGAGGGTACGGTGCCTTTGCACACTTTGCGTGCAGACATCGACTACTCATGGAACGAAGCTAAGACAACTTACGGTAACTTGGGTGTAAAGACTTGGATTTACCGTGGTGATGTTTTACCAGAGAAGAAGTCAGATAAGAAGCAAGGAGGCGAGTAACATGCTAGTACCAAAGCGTGTCAAGTACCGTCGTCCACACCGTGGTCACATGCGTGGCGAAGCTAAGGGTGGCCGTCAGGTAGCGTTTGGTGAATATGGTTTACAAGCAATCGATTCACATTGGATCACAAATCGTCAAATTGAAGCCGCTCGTATTGCCATTACTCGTAAGATGAAGCGTGGTGGCCAAGTGTGGATTAAGATTTTCCCACAGTTGTCATACACATCTAAGGGTGTTGGTGTCCGTATGGGTAACGGAAAAGGTACTCCAGAAGGATGGGTAGCACCAGTTAAGCGTGGAACTGTGATGTTCGAAGTTGCCGGTGTTCCAGAAGATGTAGCCCGCGAAGCCTTGCGTCTTGCAGCTAGCAAGCTGCCTGTCCGGGCTAAGATCGTGACTCGCCAGCAAACGGAGGGTGAATAATGAAGATCAAAGATTTACAAAATGAAATCAAGGGTCTCAGCCATGCTGAATTGGTTGCCAAGGAAAAGAGCTACAAGGAAGAGTTGTTTAACCTACGCTTCCAATTAGCTACGGGTCAACTTGAGAACACGGCTCGGTTGTCAGAAGTACGTAAGCAAATTGCACGTATCAAGACGGCCATTCGTCAAGCAGAATTAAACAAGTAGACTAGGAGAGGAGACCGGTATGACTGAAGATCGTAACGCACGTAAGGTTTACCAAGGCCGCGTGGTTTCAGATAAGATGGACAAGACAATTACTGTTGCCATCGAAACTTATAAGAACCACCCAGTTTATGGTAAGCGTGTTAAATACACGAAGAAGTTTAAGGCTCACGATGAGAACAACGAAGCTAAGACAGGTGACATCGTACGCATCATGGAGACGCGTCCAACGTCAGCTACAAAGCGCTTCCGTTTGGTAGACATCGTCGAGAAGGCTGTTATTATCTAATCGTTAATCTCGAATCTTACCAAGTAACGGAAGGAGGACAAAAACGTGATTCAACAAGAGAGTCGTTTAAAGGTTGCGGACAATTCTGGTGCGCGCGAAATCTTGACCATCAAAGTTTTGGGTGGTTCAGGACGTAAGTTTGCTGGTATCGGTGACGTCATTGTCGCAACTGTTAAGCAAGCTATTCCTGGTGGTACTGTGAAGAAGGGTGACGTTGTTAAGGCTGTTATCGTTCGGACTGTTTCAAGTAGTCACCGTGCTGATGGTTCATACATTAAGTTCGATGAGAACGCTGCAGTTATCGTCAAAGATGACAAGAGCCCTGTGGGCACTCGTATCTTCGGACCAGTTGCTCGTGAACTACGTGACAATGATTTCATGAAGATTGTTTCATTGGCACCTGAAGTTTTGTAAAAGACCATCATTAAATCAAGGAGGAAGCCTCGCATGTTTGTAAAGACAGGTGACAAGGTGGTTGTGATCGCCGGTAAAGACAAGGGCAAGAAGGGCGAAGTTATCAAGACGTTAGCTAGCCAAGATCGTGTCGTTGTCGAAGGTGTTAACATGATGAAAAAACACCAAAAAGCCAACAACCAATACCCACAAGGTGGAATTATCGAGCAACCTGCTCCAATCCACGTTTCAAACGTACAATTGCTTGACCCTTCTACTGATGAACCAACCAAGGTTGGTTACAAGGTTGAAGATGGTAAGAAAGTACGCTTTGCAAAGAAGTCTGGAAAGACTTTAGCATAAATTTTTAGGTGAAAGGAGGAAATCATTATCATGGCAAATCCCTTAAAGGAAAAGTACGTCAATGAGGTAACCCCTGCGTTGATGGAAAAGTTTGATTACTCATCAATCATGCAAGCACCAAAGATCGATAAGATCGTGTTGAACATGGGTGTTGGTGACGCTGTTTCAAACTCAAAGAACTTGGACGAAGCTGTTGCTGAACTTGAGTTAATTGCTGGTCAAAAGCCAGTTATTACACGTGCTAAGAAGTCAATCGCTGGCTTCCGGCTACGTGAAGGAATGGCAATCGGTACAAAGGTTACTTTGCGTGGTGAGCGTATGTATGACTTTTTGGATAAGTTAGTCAACATTTCATTGCCACGTGTTCGTGACTTCCGTGGAGTTTCACCAAAGGCCTTTGACGGTCGTGGAAACTACACGTTGGGAATTCGGGAACAACTTATTTTCCCAGAAATTGATTACGATAACGTTAACCGGGTTCGCGGTTTGGATGTCGTGATCGTCACGACAGCTAACACTGATGAAGAGGGTCGTGAATTGCTTGCTCAAATGGGCATGCCTTTTGCTAAGTAATCAAAAACTGATTTTCAGGAATAAAAAATAGGAGGCAACATCAATGTCAATGACTGACCCAATTGCAGACTTTTTGACGCGGATTCGTAACGCCAACATGGTGCGTCACGATTCTGTCGAAGTACCTGCATCTAAGATCAAGATGGACATCGCCGAGATTTTAAAGAACGAAGGCTTTGTTCGTGACGTTGAATACATTGAAGATGACAAGCAAGGTGTCATCCGTGTTTTCCTTAAGTATGGTGCTGACAAGGAACGTGCTATCTCTGGTTTGAAGCGTATTTCAAAGCCAGGTTTGCGTTCATATGTTAAGTCAGATGCTGTGCCAGAGGTCTTGAACGGATTAGGTATCGCTATCATCTCAACTTCTGAAGGTGTTATCACCGATAAAGAAGCGCGCGCCAAGAAAATTGGTGGCGAAGTATTAGCTTACGTCTGGTAATAAAAATTCTATAAAAAGGAGGTGTCTATCTCATGAGTCGTATCGGAAACAAAGAGTTGACTTTGCCTGAAGGCGTTGAGATCTCTGTTGATGGTAACCACGTTACTGTTAAGGGACCTAAGGGTGAACTTTCACGTGAAATTTCTAGTGAAATCGAAATGGTTGTTGATGGTAACACTGTTTCATTTAACCGTTCTTCAGATGACGGTCGTACTAAGGCACTTCACGGAACTACTCGCGCCAATGTTGCAAACATGGTTGAGGGTGTTACAGAGGGCTTCAAGAAGACTTTGAAGTTGGTTGGTGTTGGATACCGTGCAGCAAAGCAAGGTAGTGATCTTGTTTTGAACGTTGGTTACTCACACCCCGTTACCTTTGCTGATCGTGAAGGATTGACTGTTGAAGTTCCTGACTCTTTGACAGTGGTTGTTGGTGGAAATGACAAGCAACGAGTTGGCGATTTTGCCGCTGAAATTCGTGCCGTTCGGTCACCAGAACCATATAAGGGTAAGGGAATTCGCTACGAGAACGAACACGTTGCACGTAAGGAAGGTAAGACTGGTAAGTAATTTAAACCGAGTGTTTAACTGGAGCAGGCAACGTCTCCAGATTTACTTATTTAGTATATCTTTCAAATAAGAAAAAAAGAGGTTACGAACAATGATTACGAAGTCAGACAAGAACAAGGTGCGCCAACACCGGCACACACGCGTTCGTGGTAAGATTTCTGGTACTGCGAAGCGCCCACGCTTGAACGTTTACCGTTCTAACAAGAACATCTACGCGCAATTAATTGATGACGTAGCGGGTGTGACGCTTGCTAGTGCCTCAACTTTGGATGCATCAATTGCTGATGCACCAAAAACTGAACAAGCTGCTCAAGTTGGTGCATTGATTGCCAAGAATGGTCAAGCTGCTGGAATCGAAGAAGTTGTCTTTGATCGTGGTGGTTATTTGTACCATGGCCGGGTTCGTGCATTGGCTGAAGCTGCTCGCGAAGCTGGTTTGAAGTTCTAAGGGAAGGAGGAAATTAAAATGGCTAATATTGATCCAAACACACTTGGAGAATTAGAAGAAAACGTTGTGGCCATCAACCGTGTTACCAAGGTTGTTAAAGGTGGACGTCGTTTGCGTTTCGCCGCTTTGGTAGTTGTTGGTGACCGCAATGGGCATGTTGGTTTCGGTACTGGAAAGGCACAAGAAGTGCCTGAAGCTATCCGGAAGGCTGTCGAAGATGCAAAGCGTAATATCATTTCTGTTCCTACAGTTGGAACTACCCTCCCTCATGATACAGTAGGTGTCTACGGTGGTGGACGCGTCTTGTTGAAGCCAGCCCTTGAAGGTGCTGGTGTGGCCGCTGGTGGTGCTACGCGTGCCATCTTGGAATTGGCTGGGATTGCCGATGTGACTGCTAAGTCACTTGGTTCATCAACACCAATCAACGTTGTTCGCGCAACTTTTGCTGCTATTCAATCATTGAAGAGCGCAGATGAAGTTGCAGATACGCGTCAGGTCTCACTCGAGCACTTGGCAGATTAAGGAGGCAGAAAATGACCGATCAAGTAAAGGTTACACTTGTTAAAAGTGCTGCTCACCGTAAGCCAAATCAGCGTGCGATCGTAAAGTCACTTGGTTTAAACAAGGTGAACTCTTCAGTCGTATTGCCTGACAACGCAGCAACGCGTGGTGCACTGTTTAAGATTGCTCATTTGATTACGGTAGAAGTAGTTAAATAAGTCAATAACTAGAATGCTTAAAAGGAGGTAGAACCCTAATGAAGCTTAATGAACTCCAAACTTCTGCAGGTTCACGTAAGGTCCGCAATCGTGTGGGTCGTGGTGAATCATCCGGAAATGGTAAAACTGCAGGACGTGGTCAAAAGGGTCAAAAAGCACGTGGTAAGGTACGGATGGGCTTTGAAGGTGGTCAAATGCCACTCTTCCGTCGTAAGCCAAAGCGTGGCTTTACTAACATCAGCCGTAAGGAATACGCTGTTGTTAACCTAACTGCATTGAACCAATTTGATAACGGCACTGAAGTAACGCCTGACTTGCTAAAGTCAGCCGGTGTTATCAAGAAAACTTTGAGCGGCGTTAAGATTTTGGCTGATGGACAATTAGACAAGTCATTAACTGTTAAAGCAGATAAGTTCTCAGCTAAAGCTGTTGCAGCGATCGAAGCTGCTGGTGGTAAGACTGAGGTGATTTAATGCTAAAAACCGTGCTCAACTCTCTAAAAGAAAAAGACATTCGTAAAAAGTTGTTTTTTACTTTGTGGATTTTAGTTGTTTACAGAATAGGTGCGTTTATTACAATTCCTGGAGTTAATCCAGCCGCACTTAGTGACGTTGCAAATTCTGGGCTCGGCAGCATTTTGAATATGTTTAGCGGTGGTGGTTTAACGAATTATTCATTGTTCGCAATGGGCGTATCACCATACGTTACTGCGCAAATCGTGGTACAGCTCCTGCAAATGGATATTGTGCCACGATTTGTTGAATGGTCAAAACAAGGGGAAGTTGGTCGACGCAAGTTAAACCAGGTGACCCGTTACCTAACGATTGTTTTGGCTTTTGTTCAGTCAATTGGTATTACTGCAGGATTTAATCAATTAAGCCAGGTCGATTTGGTGACCACACCAAATATCCAAACATATCTGCTAATTGGCTTTATTTTGACAGCTGGATCGATGTTTGCGGTCTGGTTGGGTGATATGATTACTGAACGTGGGTTAGGTCAAGGTGTCTCAATGTTGATCTTTGCTGGTATTATTTCACAAGCGCCAGCTGAACTATATCAACCAATTAAAGAACACATTCTCGTTGATCCTAGTCAAGCGCGTGGCTGGGCCTTCGTCTTGGGCTTATTGATTATCTTAATCATCGTGATTGGCTTCGTTACTTGGGTTAACCAAGCCATTCGTAAAATTCCAATGCAATATACCCGTCAATCAAAGGGTTCTGGTAGCACATCCTACCTACCTTTGAAGGTCAATGTTGCAGGTGTGATTCCGGTTATCTTCGCCTCATCGTTGATGGTGACGCCGCAAACAATTTTACAATTGTTTGCTGGTAAATTTGGAGATACTGGTTGGTATAATACGTTAATGCAGTTTCTTAACATGCAAACAATGCAAGGTGGTATAGTTTATACACTATTAATTGTCCTCTTTACTTTCTTCTATGCCTTTGTTCAGGTTAATCCGGAGAAGGTGGCAGAGAACTTGCAAAAGCAGGGTAGTTATATTGTAGGCGTACGGCCAGGGAAAGCGACTGAACGGTGGTTGTCTTCCTTATTGATGCGTTTGTCTGTTGTTGGGGCACTGTTCTTGGGATTTGTCGCATTGGCTCCCATCCTAGCCACATTTTACCTTGGGTTGAGTAGCAATCTTGCTATGTCAGGTACGTCTGTCCTCATTGTTATTGGGGTAACGATTGATTTGATTAAGCAACTCGAAGGATTAGTAATGAAGCGGCAGTATGTTGGTTTTATTCAAGAAGGAGTCAAAACAAAATGAGCAAGAATATCATATTGCTGGGATTACCCGGCGTTGGTAAAGGTACTCAGGCTGCAAAGATCGTTGAGACTTATGACTTACCCCACATCAGTACCGGGGACATGTTCCGTGAGGCCATGGCCAATGAGACTGAATTAGGTTTACAGGCGAAGTCTTATATGGACGCTGGTAACTTAGTACCTGATGAGGTAACAAACGGCATTGTTGAAGAACGTCTAGCACAACCTGATACGCAGCAAGGCTTTATTTTAGATGGATTCCCACGAAATATTGCACAAGCACAAGCATTGGAAGCAATGTTAGCTAAGCATGCACGGTCAATTGATGCAGTGCTATACTTTACTGCTGATAACGATGTTCTTGTTAAGCGGATGCTTGCACGGGGACGGGCAGACGACACTCCTGAAGTTATTCAGAATCGTCTCGATGTCAATGGTAAGTTAACAGAGCCGATTGCAGAGTTTTATGCCAACAAGAATGTGTTGCATAAAATTGATGGGGCACGTGCCCTTGACGATGTATTCGCTGATGTAAAAAAGGTATTAGATAGCTTGGACGCGTAATCTGTTAGGCAAAGATATTGAAAAAGTCTGATATCTTGTGTTATAATAACTTGTTACGTTCTCCAATGTCACACTAAGGAGGCAGCAACGTGGCCAAAGATGTTATTGAAATTTCGGGCATTGTTAAAGAAACATTGCCAAATGCCATGTTTACCGTTGAATTGGAAAACGGGGCGTCAATTCTAGCGCACGTCTCAGGAAAGATTCGGAAGAACTTTATCCGGATTTTACCTGGGGATCGCGTGACGGTAGAAATGTCACCATATGATTTGACGAAGGGCCGTATTACATACCGCTATATTAAGTAGTCAAGCATCAAAAATCCAAGGGGAGGTAAATATCATGAAGGTTCGTCCATCTGTAAAGCGTATGTGCGACAGTTGTAAGATTGTCAAGCGTAACGGTCGTGTTATGGTGATTTGCTCAGCAAACCCAAAGCACAAGCAGCGTCAAGGTAAGTAATTATTCTTGACACACAAATTTTAGAAATAAGGAGGTAATCGTAATGGCTCGTATTGCTGGTGTTGACTTGCCTCGCGACAAGCGTGTCGTGATCGCATTAACATATATATATGGAATCGGTAACGCAACGGCGCAAAAGATTTTGAAGGAAGCAAATGTTTCCGAAGATGTCCGTGTTCGTGACTTGACCCCTGACCAAGAAGATGCCATCCGTGCTGTTGTTGACAGCATGAAGGTGGAAGGTGACTTGCGTCGTGAGATCTCAATGAACATTAAAGCCTTGCAAGAAATTTCATCATACCGTGGTATCCGTCATCGTAAGGGCTTGCCTGTTCGTGGACAACACACGAAGAACAATGCTCGTACACGAAAGGGCCCAGCTGTTGCAATTGCAGGTAAGAAAAAGTAATTAATTTTTAAGGAAAGGAGATTACTTCAATATGGCAGGTCGTACTAATCGTAAGCGTCGTGTAAAGAAGAATATTGAGTCGGGTGTTGCACACATCCACGCAACATTCAACAACACTATCGTGATGATCACTGACGTTCAAGGTAACGCCGTAGCGTGGTCATCAGCTGGTGCTCTTGGCTTCAAGGGTAGCCGTAAGTCAACTCCATTCGCCGCTCAAATGGCTGCAGAAGCAGCTGCAAAGAACGCAATGGAAGATGGCATGAAGACTGTTGCAGTAACTGTTAAGGGACCTGGTTCAGGTCGTGAGGCAGCTATTCGTGCGTTAGCCGCTGCTGGTTTGGAAGTAACATCAATTACTGATGTTACTCCTGTGCCACACAACGGTTCACGTCCACCAAAGCGTCGTCGTGTCTAATTGTTATTGCAACTAGTTCACACAATGCTTTGAAAGGGGTAACAAACAGTATGCTTGAATTCGAAAACCCAAAGATTACACTGGTTGAAGAGGATAGTAATTACGGTAAGTTTGTGGTTGAACCGCTTGAACGTGGTTACGGAACTACTTTGGGTAACTCCCTACGCCGTGTATTGTTGTCTTCATTGCCAGGTGCGGCAATTAACTCAGTACAAATTGATGGCGTTTTGCATGAATTTTCAACGGTCGAAGGAGTTGTTGAAGATGTCACGCAAATCATCTTGAACCTGAAAAAGGTTTCAATGCGTATCGACAGTGATGAAGAGAAAACGCTCGAAGTTAACGTAAATGGTCCAGCTACTGTGACTGCCGGTGATATTACTGGTGATGCTGATGTTGAAATCTTAAACGAAGATTTGCCCATCGCAACGGTTGCAGCTGGGGCAACGTTACATATGACAATGACTGCAGTTAGTGGTCGTGGTTATGTATCAGGCGACCAGAATAAGGAATTGCATGATGAAATGCCAATTGGTGTTCTAGCAATTGATTCAATCTTTACCCCAATCGAACGCGTAAATTATCAAGTTGAGGAAACGCGTGTTGGTCAACGTAATGACTTTGATAAGTTAACATTGGACATTTGGACTGACGGTTCATTAACAGCAACTGAGGCGATCTCATTAGCTGCACGAATCCTTTCAGATCATTTGAAGCCATTTGTTGAATTATCTGAGCGTGCTGTGGACACACAAGTTATGTTAGACAAGGAAGAACCAACAGCAAGTAAGCATGCTGAAGTGCCAATTGAAGAATTGGACTTGTCTGTTCGGTCTTATAATTGTCTAAAGCGGGCCGGTATTAACACAATTCAAGAGTTGACAGATCGCACTGAAACTCAAATGATGGGTGTTCGTAACTTGGGTCGCAAATCACTTGACGAAATCCAGGATAAGCTGGCAGTGCTCGGTTTAGGGTTCCGCAAGGAAGATTAGATTAAAGATAGAATTCCAAGAAAAGGAGGAGACACTCATGGGATACCGTAAGTTGGGACGCAATAGCGCACAACGTAAGGCGATGTTACGTGACTTGACAACTGCTTTGTTGATCAATGGTAGCATTCAAACAACTGAGGCACGGGCGAAGGAAGTTCGTCGGACTGCTGAAAAGATGATCACTTTGGGTAAGCGTGGTGACTTGGCTTCACGTCGTAAGGCCGCTGCTTTCCTACGTAATGTTGTTGCAGATGTTGACGTTACCGAGGATGATAACGTTAAGATTCAAAGTGCATTACAACACTTGTTTGACGATGTTGCACCTCGTTTTGAAGGTCGTGCCGGAGGATACACTCGTATCTTAAAGACTGACCAACGTCGTGGTGACGCTGCACAAATGGTTATTTTGGAATTGGTTGACTAAGACCAGGGTAACGCTTGTAGTTAAATAAACTATCGAATCTCTCATGTTTTGGGGTATAAACCGTTACGATGATGGCAATGAGCCAAGTCTAGGTTGAATGGCTTTTGTCGCACCCCTTAGCGTGTGAGGTTTTTTTGTGGTTTGAGGTAGACCCGACATAAGCTGTGAAGGGAAGGTTATGATGCAACGAACAGTGGAAATACGTGTAAACGGTCATGTACAGGGTGTAGGTTTTCGATATGCAACGAAAATGATTGCTGATAGATTAAGTCTAGTTGGTGAAGTTTATAACGCTGTTGATGGTTCTGTTCATATTATAGCCAGTGGGCCGGCTAATATAATTGCTGAGTTTATTAAGCAAGTACAAAGCTCACCCAGCCCTTATGGACGGGTCGATGAGCTAACGGTAGAGAACTTAAGTCATCCACTCTCAAATACAACTTTTAGCATTAAATAAAAAACGATAACATGTAGCCGGACTTTAGTAGGCTACATGTTATCGTTTTTTTTAAAGGTGTGTTTAGCTTCCGTGGTGTTGATGGCGAGCTAGGAAATCACCAACAAATTGAATAATTAAAATAAAGAGCAAGACTAGGATAGTGGCTAACCACATGACATCTGGTTGGAAGCGTTGGTAACCGGTTACGATAGCGGTGGTACCTAGTCCACCGGCACCAATGGCACCAGCCATTGCAGTTAAACCAACCAAACTAATTAAGGTGACAGTAGAAACACGAATTAATTCTGAATGCCCTTCGCGCAGATAAACTTCGCGAATAATGTCTGTATTAGATGCACCAAAGGATCGGGCAGCTTCAACCTTTCCGGGCGCCACATCTAAGAGAGCCACCTGAACTTGACGTGCAAAAAAAGGGAAGACACCTAGTGACAGGGGAACTAAGGCAGCGGTAGCACCAATGGTTGTACCTACTAAGACCTGGGTCACTGGTGAAATAATAACCACCATGATAATAAAGGGAATCGCACGGCCAATGGAAATAACCTTATCAAAGATTTGATAGGCTAGGGGGTGTGGACTAATGCCATCATCAGCAGTTAAGACAATGCCAATCCCAAAGGCAAGTCCAAGTAGGCCGCCAATTAAAGCCGCACCAAAGGTCATGTATAGAGTTTGAAAGATAGCAGTTCCCCAACCACCATCGCCAGTCCAACCCAAGGCATATATATTTGGGAAATGAACTTGAATCCAGTTAAGCATTAGTAGCACCTCCAAGCGTTAGAAAGGTTGTCTTTACAGAATGGTCGTTCAAACTATCAACGACAGTTTGAATGGCGGCTGGCTTACCCTTGAAGACGGCAATGCAAAGGCCGACGGGAGTATTAGCCAAAATTTCCATGTTGGAATACAAGAGATTAATAGAGACACCAAAGTCGGCATAGATTTTTGAGAGTAGGGGCTGCGCTGTATTAGCACCTACATATTGTACCTGTACTAATTTCTCATCGGCTGCTAATGGTTGCTCAGCCAGGAGGGTTTGTACATTGACTAGGGCTTCATCAAGATTAGTGGCGGTGTTAATAAAGTCACGGGTGAGTTGCTTTTGTGGTTGGGTGAAGATATCTAGCAAACTACCGCGCTCAATAATGGAACCGGCTTCCATAACGGCCACCTTATTGGCGATGGCTTTAACAGCTTGCATTTCATGCGTAATGAGCACAATGGTTAAACCAAGTTCAGCATTCAACTTTTTCAGTAAGGCTAAAATTTGGTTGGTTGTGCGAGGATCTAAGGCTGAAGTTGCCTCATCCGATAGTAGAATTTGCGGGTCGTTAGCTAGCGCCCTGGCAATGGCCACCCGTTGCTTTTGACCGCCAGAGAGTTGAGCCGGATAATTAGTGGCGCGGTCTTTTAAACCTACAAGGTCTAGGAGATGGTTAACCTTCGCTGTCAAAGCACTTGTCGTAAGATCAGCATGTTGTAAAGGTAAGGCTACGTTACCGAAAACGGTTAACTCATCCATTAAGTTAAAGTGTTGGAAAATCATACCGATTTTCTTCCGCTCGGTCCGTAATTCAGTTTCTGATAGTGAAAGCATATTGGTACCGTTAACAGTTACACTTCCTGAACTGGGCTTTTGTAAAAGATTAATTGTCCGTACAAGCGTTGACTTACCTGCTCCTGAATAACCGACGATGCCATAAATATCGCCTTGTTCAACTTTAAGTGAGGCATTGTTGACCGCTGTAATCGTCTTGTCCTTTTGTTTGAACGTAACATTAATGTTTTTTAAATCAATTACTGGCATTGAAATTCTCCTTGTAATGCGTCAAATCATAACGCTGTTAAGCAGATGACTAGCAGGGCTAGATCATTACTTTAATTTGAGATTCCAGGCAGGTATTTCAGCTTCACCCCAGTGTTGCTTGAGCACCTGTTCTGTTTTCTTCGTTTGATAAGCCTTTACCACCTGTTGGTAGGCCTTAGTTTTGGCCTTTGACTTTTTAGCGGCAATGACGTTAATCCATGGTGCCGCCTTCTTATTAAGGGGCTCAACATAAATTGCTGAGTCTAAGGGAATTTTAGCTTCTTGAGCATAGTTAGTATTAACAACCGCGGCATCAACACTACCTGACTTAAGAGCCGATGCTGCTTGGTCGGCCGCAACTTCCTTGATTTTCAAGGCCTTTTTATTTGCCTTAATATCTTTGGTCGTTGGTAGTTTAGATGATTTAAGATCGATTAAGCCGGCAGACTCAAGCAGGATGAGGGATCGTCCTTCATTGGTTGGATCATTTGGAATGGCAATGGTATCACCCTTCTTTAAGCTCTTAACACTCTTATAATCAGGAGCATAAAGACGAATTGGCGTAATAAAGGTCTTACCGATGGCTTTGACTTGGTTATGATTATGTTGATTCCAATTGTCTAGAAAGTAAACGTGTTGGAAGGCATTGAGATCAATTGAACCATCAGCAACGGCCTGGTTAGGTTGGTTATAGTCAGTAAAGGTCTTGGTTTTCACGGTAATGCCATATTTTTGCTTGGCTGTTTTAGCGACTTCCTTCCATATTGCTTGGTCACTTGTACCAACAATCCCGACAGTAACAGTTTTATCATCGCTGTGACCAATGTTAGGAACGACCGTGGCAACGGCAACAACCCCGGCGACAAGAGCAAGTGTAGTAATCAGTGTTTTCTTTTTCATAGTATAAACTCCTTTAATGTTAGCGAATAAAAAACCCGTTCCTACTAACCAGCATTTTAGATGCCGGTTAAATAGAAACGGGTTGTCCGTGGTACCATTCTACTTCGTCTAAGTAATCACTTACTTAGACCTTACAACGAGCAGGCAGGGAGCGAAATGATGCTGTGCCGATTCGTGTGTCTTGATAACGGTGACCACCCCGTCGTTAACTCACAGACTTGCTGCTCATTAACGCCAATCACAGGCCATTTTCAAATTAGTCCTTGTGAACAACTCTCACCAGCCGTTGTCTCTCTAAACACAGTCCTCAATTCTACTTTCCTGCTCAACTTGTTTAATCTCTATCATATTCCTTGTCGAGAATGTTAAGTGATATTAACTAGATTGTCAACCCTAAACATGAAATTTCTAAAAAGGGTTAATCAAGGGGTGTTGCAATGGGGTGATTGATTGGCCAGTTTGGTTGCTGACCGGATAGCACTTGAACGACATCCTTAGCAGCATCGACAGCCATGCAATCCATACACTCTTTACTATTCGAAGCGATGTGAGGTGTTAGGAGAACATTATCCAAGCGGTAGAGGGGACTAGTTAGTGGAAGCGGTTCCTGGTCAAAAACGTCTAAGGCTGCGCCAGCAATGGTTTTATCTTGCAGTGCTTGAACGAGGTCAAGTTGATTAATCAAAGCGCCTCTAGCCATGTTAATTAAAACCGCAGAAGATTTCATTTGCTTGAATACTGCGGCATTAATACTATGCCGGGTCTGGCTATTTACCGGCATATGTAAACTTAAAATATCAGCTTCATGTAGTAGTTCTGACCGACTAACTGCTGTTCCATATTCTGGATGGGTTAAGTTTGGTGAGTAAATCTTAATCTGCATGTCCAGCATACTAGCCTTTTTAGCTAGTCGTTGACCAATTCGACCATAGCCCATGATGCCAAGCGTTTTTCCGGCCAGGTCAAAGCCAAGGTGGTCTTGTTTATAGGTGAAATCGCCTTGTCGCATGGCCATAGAATTAGCTGTCAGCTTTTTTGAAAGGTCTAATATTTCTGCCAGGGTCGTTTCCGCTACCGTATCAGCATTGGCATCGGCGGTAATGGTCACCCAAATGCCTAAGGCGGCTAGCGCCTTTGGATCCAGATTATCATAGCCAACACCATGCCGAGCGACAATTTTTAGTTCGGGTAATTGCTTGGCAACGGCGGTTGGAAAAGGATCAGTCATTAAAATCAAACCTTCAGCCGCTTTACCTTTGGCGAGGATTATGTCAGCACTGGTCTTAGGAACTTCAATCAGACGATAACCGTGTTGAACTAAGTAGTCTTTGCCGGCATTTGCTAAATTAACTGGAACAATAACTTTTTGTGTCATGAGTGACCTCCTAAAAAAATCTTATGCATGTTTAACGGAGTAGATAACCACCATCAACCGGGATGACAGCACCTGTAATGTAGTTAGCAGCTGAGCTAGCTAAGAAAACAATAACGCCCATCAATTCAGTCGGGTCCCCCCAATGCTGGGCAGGAATGTGGGCTAGAATTTCTTGATTGCGTTTGGGATCGGCTTGTAAACTAGCGGTCATCGGCGTATCAATATAACCGGGAGCTAAGGCATTTACTTGAATGTTATCAGGAGCTAGTGCATCAGCATAGGCCTTAGTTAAGCCCACAATGGCGTGTTTGCTGGCAGTATAAGGGGAGATAAACTTACCGGCACGAAAGGACTGCATTGATCCAATATTAATGATTTTGCCGGCATGTTGGGGGGCCATTACCTTAGCAACTGACTGCGAGAGTCGATAGACAGCCGTTAAATTAATCTGGATAATAGCATCCCAGTCTGTTTCTGGAAAATCGATCCAGGAGTGGCGTCGTTGCAAACCAGCGTTATTAACCAAGATATCAATTTGGCCAAAATTAGCTAAAGCTGTTTGCACAATAGTAGTTGGAGCTAAGTCAGCTGTGAGGTCCTGTTTTAGGAAAGCAACTTGACCATCGACGGCTTGAGCAAATTCTTTAACAGTTGGCCAAGCTTCTGCTTTGCGACTAACGACGAGAACTTTGGCTCCAGATAATAAAAGGGCTTTTGTATAATAAAAACCTAAGCCACTGGCACCACCAGTTACAATGGCAACTTTGCCATCGAGTCGAAAATTTGTATTAGTAAAAGCCGTTTGCTGATGAGTGCTTGTCATGATGAAAACTCCTTTAACTTAAAAAGTTGAATGTGAAGCTACGAAGGGGATAGGTAAACGCTTACCTTATTTGAATTCACGGCCCAGCATAGTCTCCTTAGTTGTGAAAGTCAATGAAGCGCTTACAAATAAATTGATTGTTCTATCCGCTGGGTTGATAAGGTAAGGAGATAAGGGACTAGCGAAGCAAAAGAAGTATGGTAAAATTAGACTGTTTAGATAAAAACAGTTAGGTCTAGTACTGATAAAGATTTGGAGAATCAATCATGACGCAACAATTACCCGATGATAGCTTAGCCTTGCACACGGATGCTTATGAACTATCTATGATGCAGACCTATTTTAAAGAAGGGGTTTATCAGCGGCATGCTGTCTTTGAAATGTATTTTCGTAAACTACCTTTCAAGAATGGGTATGCTGTTTTCGCTGGTTTAGAGCGGATTTTACATTATTTAGAAAACCTGCATTTTTCAGCTAGTGATATTGACTACCTTCGGTCAACTGGCAAATTTGATAACGATTTTATCGATTACCTAGCTAATTGGCGCTTTAAGGGCACGGTACGCGCTCCGCGAGAAGGCGAACCAGTCTTTAATAATGAGCCGATTTTACAAGTTGAGGGAACAGTATTTGACGCCCAACTGGTTGAAACACCTCTCTTGAATATTATTAACTATCAAACATTGATTGCTACCAAGGCGTCACGGATGCGGATGGTAGTAGGTGATCAAGGCCTTTTGGAATTCGGTACTCGGCGGGCTCAAGAGCTTGATGCTGCCTTATGGGGCACCCGGGCTGCCTACATTGGTGGTTTTGATGCTACCTCAAATGTTCGGGCTGGTAAGCTCTTTGGGATTCCAATTTCTGGAACGCATGCTCATAGTTTGGTACAAATTTATCGTAGTGACTATGAGGCCTTTAAGGCTTATGCTCAAACCCATCATGATTGCGTTTTCCTAGTTGATACTTATGATACCCTGCGCTCTGGGGTCCCTTCGGCCATTGAAGTTGCCCGTGAGTTTGGCGACCAAATTAATTTTCAAGGGGTCCGAATCGATTCAGGTGATATGGCCTATCTGTCAAAGGGAGTGCGTAAAATGTTGGATGCCGCTGGTTTTCCAGATGCAAAAATTTATGCCTCTAATGACTTAGATGAAGAAACGATTACCAGTTTAAAACAACAAGGTGCCAAAATTGACGTTTGGGGGGTTGGTACCAAGTTGATTACGGCTTATGATCAGCCTGCTTTAGGTGGTGTTTATAAGGTTGTTTCAATTGAAAATGACCAGGGTGAGATGACGGATACCATCAAAATTTCCAGCTCAGCTGAAAAAATCTCAACGCCTGGAAAGAAACAAGTTTGGCGGATCACTTCAAATGAGGACGGTAAGTCACAGGGTGATTATGTGGCTCTGTGGGATGAAGATCCGCGAAACTATCCGGATGGTCTTTATATGTTTAATCCTGATTATCCTTATCTGAATAAAACCATTCATAACTACACGGCCCGTCCCATTCTCCAAGATGTAGTTGTTGATGGCGAGGTTGTTTATCACTCACCGGCCTTGAGCGAAGTTAAGGCCTATGCAAAGGAACGTTTGAGTGCTTTATGGGCTGAGTATCGGCGTAATCTTAATCCTCAAGTTTACCCGGTCGATCTATCAAATAAGGCTTGGCAAAACAAGATGAACCTGATTGATGAAGTGCGTGATTATGTGAAGGTGGTTAGTGATGCCTATGCAGTCGAGGATGCTGCCTACCAGGCTGAACATAGTCAGGGGGATGAGCCAACAACGGGGGAAGATAATGCGCAATAAACAAGCAGCGATAATTAAAACATTAGGTGTGCAGCCAACAATCGATCCAGCCTTAGAATTTCGGCGTTCTGTGGAACTACTAAAAGACTATTTAGAACAGACTGGGCAAAAAAGTTATATGCTTGGTATTTCGGGGGGGCAAGATTCAACCTTAGCTGGTAAGATGGCTCAAACCGCAATTAATGAGCTCCGGGCCCAGACAGGCGATAGCCACTATCAGTTTATTGCGATGCGCTTACCGTATAATCAGCAATCTGATGAACAAGATGCATTAGATGCCATCGCCTGGCAAGCGGCTGATCGGGTCATTCGGGTTAATATTCAACCGGTAACAGATGCGGTGGTCAAGGAGTTAGAAGCAGCTGGCGAAACCATTTCTGACTTTAATAAGGGCAATATTAAGGCCCGCCAACGGATGATTATGCAGTATGCCGTAGCTGGTGAGCATCAGGGCTTGGTGATTGGTACTGATCATGCAGCGGAAGCAGTGACGGGCTTTTATACTAAATTTGGGGATGGAGCGGCGGATATTACCCCACTATATCGACTTGATAAACGTCAGGGACGTCAAATCCTAGCCTATCTTGGTGCGCCCAAACACTTATATGAAAAGGTACCGACTGCTGACTTGGAAGAGGACCGACCAGCCTTACCAGATGAACAGGCCTTGGGGGTTACGTATCAGCAAATTGATGATTACCTAGAAGGACGCACGATTGATCCAATCGCGGCCGATAAAATTGAAGCCTGGTATGCACGAACTGAGCATAAGCGCCAAGCGCCTGTTAATTTAGTGGATACTTGGTGGCGGAACTAAACTATATATTAAGAGTGATAATGAAGCCTAGTAGCTTAGCTACTAGGCTTTTTTGGTCCTAAGAAAAAAACTTGACTTTATGAAAACGCTTACTTATACTAAAAACATAATGCTAAACGTTTAACATTTTTGGTTCGGGTCCGTGAAGAAATTGATAAAATGAGGTAAATGGAAATGCAAGTGGCAAATGAGTGGTGGCAAAACGAAGTTATCTATCAGATTTATCCAATGTCTTTTCAAGATAGTAACGGCGATGGTATTGGTGATATCCCGGGAATTATTAGTAGGCTAGATTATTTGGCAGAGATGGGCATCACGATGATATGGTTATCGCCAGTCTATCAATCACCAATGGTCGATAATGGTTATGATATTTCAAATTACCAAGCAGTTAATCCCATTTTTGGCACTTTAGAGGATTTGGAGGAATTAATCAGGCAAGCCCAGGTACGTCATATAAAAATCATGCTTGATTTAGTCGTGAATCATACATCTGACCAACATCCTTGGTTTAAAGCAGCCTTAGCTGATCCTAAATCTAAGTATCACGATTACTATATCTTTAAGCCTGGTCAGGGAGTAGGTGGTGAAAAGGCGCCAAATAATTGGCGGTCTAATTTTGGTAATGGTTCATCGTGGACTAAGGTTTCTGATCGTAATGAATGGTACCACCATGTGTTTTCACCACAACAACCAGATCTTAATTGGGAAAACCCAGCATTGCGACAAGCTATCTATGACATGATTACCTGGTGGTTGAAAAAAGGAATTGCAGGTTTTCGTGTTGATGCAATTACCTTTATTAAAAAAGATCAAGATTTTGCAGATATCACGCCTGACGGTAATGATGGATTAGGCAAGGTCAAACGAAAGGCGGAAAATCGGCCCGGCATTGCTGACTTTTTGCAAGAGTTAAATGCGACCACCTTTGCCCCCTACGGTGCAGTGACGGTTGGGGAAGCTTCGGGTGTGCCTTATGAGGAATATGATGAATTTATTGGAGCTAATGGCTACTTTTCAATGATTTTTGACTTTCACTATGCTGATATTGATATCTATTCTGGATCGGAAATGTATAAGCAACGTCCTTGGTCCATTAAAGAGTGGCGTGATCGTATTTTTAAGAGTCAACTGGCGATTCAAAAAGTTGGATGGGGAGCAAATTTCTTGGAGAATCATGATCAGCCACGTTCGGTTTCCAAGTTTATTAAAGATCCTGTTTGGCGAAATTATTATGGTGCTACTAGCCTTGGAGTGTTGTATTTCTTCTTGCGTGGTACACCCTTCATCTACCAAGGAGAAGAGATTGGTATGGAAAACGCTAGCCGGCAAGGGATGAATGAGTTTAATGATATCTCAACCCATAATAACTACGACCGAGCCAGGGCGGAGGGATGGTCAGCTGATGAGGCACTGGCAGCAGTTAATAAACGGTCACGAGATAACGCCCGGACACCAATGCAGTGGAATGCTAGTCCACAATGTGGATTTACTACGGGAATTCCTTGGCTAGCGCCAGCCGGTAACCAGCCAGAGCATAATGTTTTAGATGAACAGGTAGATCAACGAAGTACGTTGAATTTTTATAAGGCAATGATTCAGTTGCATTATCATTCTCGGTGGGCGACAACCTTAACCACGGGGATGTTTGAACCGGTATTAGATACACCGGACTCTGTCATTGCCTATCGGCGGGTAGATCGAGAACATGATTTATTAATCATGGTTAATTTATCTAGTCAGGTGCAAGCCATTAATGTGGAAGGCGGACCGATTTTATTAACGAATTGGGACCCTACATTGGTTAAACCTGGTATATTGCAACCTTATCAAGCACTAGTAATGGAGAGAAAACATGGCTAAGGATTATCAAGCAGAGGCACAAGCCTTAATCAATTTAATTGGACCAGATAATGTCATCAGTGTTACCCACTGCCAAACTCGGTTACGATTCGTCTTAAAGGATCGCCAACAGGTTGACGATCAAGCGATTGAACAGTTACCAGATGTGAAGGGGATTTTTGATGGTTCTGGCCAGTACCAAGTTATTATTGGCACGGGAACAGTGAACAAGGTCTATGCCGCCATTGAAGATTTGAAACAAGTCAATACAATTTACGGGCAGGATGATGATCAAGGACAGTCAAGCCCAGCTAATGAACAGGATCAATCCTGGGTTAAACGATTAATGGCGATGCTATCAGGTATTTTTGTACCAATCGTACCAGTGATTGCGGCGACAGGGCTCTTTTTAGGACTAAAGAGTATGCTTTTCAATCCTAACGTATTGGCTTTGATTGGTGCTCAACCAAGTGATATTCCACAAGCGATTCAGCAAGTTACCTCAGTTTTGACGGATACTGTTTTTGCATTTCTACCAGCCTTAATTGTTTGGTCAACTTTTCGTTATTTTAAGGGAACACCCATTATTGGACTTGTCATTGGATTAATGTTGGTATCACCAATTCTACCAAATGCTTATGCGGTGGCTGACGGCTCAGCCAAAGCCCTTTATCTTTTTGGCACTATTCCAGTGGTAGGAGCGCAAGGATCAGTCTTGACGGCAATGGTTGCCGGAATAATTGGTGCGAAGCTGGAACTCTTTTTCAGAAAGCATATGCCTGATGTAGTAGAACAAATTTTTACGCCATTTTTTACTATGTTAGTGACCTTTATGATTATGATTGTGGGAATTGGTCCGTTAATGCATGGTATTGAATTGCAGATGGTTTCAGGGGTTGAAGCCTTAATTCATATTCCATTTGGAATTGGGGGCTTCATTATTGGTGCCCTTTATCCTTTGATGGTCTTATTAGGTGTTCACCATACCATGATCATGGTTGAGACATCACTCTTAGCGAATACTGGTTTTAATCCTCTCATTACGTTAGAAGCAATGTATGGATTTGCTAATTTGGGCGTGGCCTTAGCGATGATGGTTCGGGCACGTAATGATGATGCTAAAGCCAATGCCAGTGGTGGTTTTATGTCTCAATTATTTGGGGTAAGTGAGCCGACTTTGTTTGGCGTATTGATTCGTTATAACTTAAAGCCCTTAATGGTGACAGTTCTAACATCAGGGTTAGGGGCTGCCGTATTAAGTATTTTCCATGTACAAGCCAACACATATGGCTTAGCGGTCCTACCCTCTTACCTAATGTACATTTATAACATGCGGATGTTAGTTATCTAGCTGATTGTTTCGTTAGCGACCATTTTAGTGGCCTTTTTACTGACTAATGCTTTTGCTATGCCTAAGGCTGTAACGACGAGGACCGATAAGCATGTCCTGCCTGAACCAGTAGTGATGGTACAGACTGAGGTTGAAGACAATGTTGTATATGCTCCGGTTGACGGTCAAGCAATGCCTTTGGCTAAGTTACCAGATCCAGTCTTTAGCTCAGGCATGATGGGTCAAGGCCCGGCTATTGAGCCAGCCAAAGATGGTGTGTTGAATGTATTGGCCCCTCAGCAAGGACATATTTCCTTGGTAGCAGATACTGGTCATGCATACGGCTTGATAACAGATCAGGGCATCGAACTCTTGCTACACATTGGCATTGATACTGTGAATCTAAAAGGGAAGGGCTTTACCACTGCAGTGACTGTGGGGCAAGAAGTAAGCCAAGGCACTGTATTGGGAACAGTTGATATCGCCCAGATTAAAGCCGCTGGCCTCAATCCAGCTATCATGACGATTGTAACGAATACACCTGATTTTGATCACATTGAGGTGACGGGTCAAACCAAATTAGCAGCAGGAGACCCTATGTTAACCTTACAAAAGGCAATTTTTAAAAAGGAAAATGACAATTAGAGTGTAAATGGCCGTAAGTGACGGCCTTTTTGTATGTGCATGGATGAAGGTAAATAATGTAGTGAGGAGGCGTACTGAATGAACCAGAACGGGATGTTTTTATCGGAACAGGATGGCTATGAAAAATTTCACATTTACCCACAGTGGGGGCTCTTAAATGACCCCAATGGCCTCTGTTATTTTAAAGGTCGTTATCATGTGTTTTACCAGTGGAATAATCAAGCAGTAAATCACCACCATAAAGTATGGGGGCACGTTACTTCATCAGACTTGCTTCACTGGGAACGCCAACCCATTGCCCTCGCTGCAGATCAACCCTACGATGCTGGAGGTGTTTACTCAGGTAGTGCCTTGGTCTATCAAAATAAGCTTTACTTATTTTATACAGGGAATATTCGGGATAACAAAGGAGAATCAGTAGCGAGTTGTCAGTGTTGGGCAGTGTCAACAGATGGCATTCATTTTACCAAGTTAGGACCATTAGTTGATGTTCCTAAAGGCTATACACGTCATGTAAGAGATCCCAAAATTTGGCGCGTTGAAAATACCTTTTATCTTCTCTTGGGCGCCCAACGCACTGACTTAGTGGGAGATGTCATTTATTATGAATCTCAAGATTTAAAAAGTTGGGTGTTTAAAGGGAGTTTATTGCAAGATCAATTGTTGGATCAACGAGGGTATATGCTAGAATGTCCCGACATTATAACCTTAGGTGAGCAACAAGTACTAGTAGTATCACCACAGGGCCTATCAGCTCAGGGTAATCATTGGCAAAATATTCATAACACAGCTTATGTTGTGGGTAATTTTGATGCAAAGGCAAACAAGTTTAAGTGTACAAGCGCCCTGCAAGAACTTGATGCTGGTTTTGAATTTTATGCACCACAGACATTAACCCATCAAGATCGCACTTTGATGTGGGGATGGGCGGGTATGATGTCAGCAGAACGGGAGGCTAACTTACCGACCGTCAAAACGGGTTGGGCACATTTGCTGACTACTCCCAGACAGTTAAGTTTAGTAGATAAGCAATTGAAGCAGCTTCCGCCAGCAGAATTATTGGTTAAAGCGAGACCCCTGCCAGAAAATGAAACTACGTTCTTAGAACCAGGGGTTTATACTGCAGTTATTAAACCTGGATGGCACTTGAAATTGGGTTCATTGACGCTAACTGTGGATGCAAATCACTTAAGAATGATCAGGAAAAATTGGGAAAATGATGGGGAAGATGAGCGGTCAATTCCTCTTTCGCCTGAGCAAAAAGGTCTTTATTTGATCATTGATCAGTCAATTGTGGAAGTTTTTGCTCAAAATGGTGATTTTGCGATGACTGCCCGCTTTTTTTAGAATGGGGTATAATAAAAGATATTAAGCAGTCAAAGGATGTTAGCAAAATGGTAGTGAAATTAGGTGATGTGGCTGAACGGGCAGGTGTTTCAGTTACAACGGTCTCTCGGGTGATTAATCGATATGGCTCCTTGAGTCAAAAGACTATCAACAAGGTTGAGCAAGCGATGCGTGACTTGCATTATCAACCCAATGCAATGGCCCGGGCTATGCAAGGTAAACGTTCTAAAATTATTGGGCTAATTTTCCCCAATATTTTAAACCCCTTCTATGCTGAGCTAGTCAATAGGATAGAACAGCAATTATTTAGTCGTGGTTATCGGATGATGTTGGTTTCTTCGGCTGATAATCCAGCCCGGGAAGAAGGAGCATTAGCGATGTTACAGGCCAACCAAGTAGAAGGGATTATTACCGGCTCACATAACTTAAATATCCGTGAATACCACGACTTACACTTACCCATCGTGTCTTTTGATCGCTATTTGTCAGACCAAATTCCCATTGTTCAAGCTGATCATAGTCAAGCGGGACAGTTAACGGCACAGTACGTGCTTAGTCAGGACTGTACTAATGTGCTCATTGTTGTCGATCCGGACATGTCATCATCGCCTACCTTGGCTCGGATTGAATGTGCAGAGAAAGTTTTACATGATTACCAGGTAGCAACGAAGCGGGTCACGATGGCAAATGTTTATGAAGAAATAGCAAGTCAGGATTATGATGCTATTATACCGACAAATGACTTAGATGCCGTTGATTTAATTCGTTATATACAAGGAAGTCAGCAGGACTGTCTGGTCATCGGATATGATGGTACTCAGTTAATGCGGCGCCTTTTTCCCAATTTGGTTACCATTCAACAGCCAATTACGGCTTTAGCACAACAGCTAATTGAGACATTATTAGCCGTTATTGATCAGCAAACAGTGCCAAAGGTCACGAAGGTACCTTTTATAGCATAGAAATAAAAAACCGCCACGGTTCCATACCAGGCGGTTTTTTCGTGCCGTTATGATAGAAAATTAAGATATACCCTTGTAATTATGAATGTTTTATTAGAAAATAAACGAAACATTCTAATCTTAGAAGGTGAAAGCAGAACGCTGTGAGCTGTGAAGGGAGACAGAGGGTATGGAGAAGCAGTTGTTACTAAGCGGCAAGAAGGTCACCGTATCTTTTATGATTAATGGTGACTGGCAAACCGCCATTTACCAAGTAGATTTAGATATTCATCGTGATGAGGTAGTGGCTCTAGTTGGTGAATCTGGTTCAGGGAAGAGTACCTTTGCTACGGCAGTGATGGGGCTGCATAAAGCAAATCAATCAAAGGTGACGGGAAGCATCACGCTGGCAGATCAGGAATTGATCGGTCTATCGAATTTAGAAATGGCTAAATTACGCGGTGAGAAGGTGGGAATGATTTTTCAAGATCCATTGGCTGCGTTAAACCCCTTAATGCGGATTGGGGACCAAATTAAAGAGGCTATGGCGATGCGCGATGTGTATCAACCCAGCGAATATAAGCAACGGGTGCTTGAATTATTGGACCAGGTGGGTATTGTGAACCCGGCCCGGACTGCACGTCAATTTCCCCATCAACTTTCAGGGGGGATGCGACAACGGATTATGATAGCCTTAGCAATTGCGAATAATCCTGATTTAATCATTGCAGATGAGCCAACGACTGCTTTGGATGTGACGATTCAAGCACAAATACTTGATTTGATTAAACGCATCCAAGAAAAAAAGCACGCTGGGGTGCTCTTGATTACCCATGATTTAGGCGTGGTAGCTGAAGTGGCAGATACCGTGGCTGTGATGTATGCCGGTCAACTTGTTGAAAAGGCGCCAGTAGCAGAGCTATTTGCCCACCCTAAGCATCCTTATACGCGTTCACTTTTGAAGTCAAATCCATCAATAGAGCAAGAGCAGGATGATTTGTATGTGATTCCAGGAACAGTCCCCGCTTTGGCCGAAATGGACCATCACAAGGATTTATTTTTACAACGGGTTCCTTGGATGCAGGAGCTGGCAGATCAGCCGATTGCTGATGAGTTAGTCGAAGTTGCTCCCCAACACTTTGTCAGGGGTGAAGCATGGCGGACGTTTGAATTTCCAGAAGAGCAGGTGCAGTGATGAAAGAACCAATAGTAACATTAAAGGATTTAAAGGTGCATTATCCCATTCGATCAGGCTTTTTTAACCGAGTTACGGATCGGGTAAAAGCAGTAGATGGAGTTACCCTTAGCCTATATCCGGGCCAAACGCTGGGGCTGGTTGGTGAATCAGGGTCAGGAAAGTCAACGATTGGTAAAACCATTGTCGGTTTGGAAGCCATGACCTCCGGACAATTACTCTACCAAGGACAGGATGTTAGTCGCCCTCGGCAACGGAAAGAAAAACATTATAATCGCGATGTACAGATGATCTTTCAAGATTCATTATCGAGTTTAAATCCTCGTAAAAATATCTATGACATCATTGCCGAACCAATTCGAAATTTTGAACGTCTAGATCCAGTTGCAGAGAATAAGCGGATTAGAGAACTCCTATCAATTGTTGGCCTGCCACAAAGGACCCTTTTTCAGTATCCATTCCAATTTTCAGGTGGTCAACGTCAACGAATAGGGATTGCCCGGGCTTTAGCCACCAACCCGAAACTTATTATTGCTGACGAGCCCGTATCAGCCCTTGATTTGTCAGTCCAAGCACAAGTATTAAATTTCATGAAGCAAATTCAACGCGATTTAGGGATTGCTTTTTTGTTTATTTCGCACGATTTGGGTGTTGTTCGCCATATGACCGATGACATTGCGGTTATGCATCGGGGAAGGTTGGTAGAGACGGGAAGTCGAACGGATATCTTTGACCATCCTGCCCATATCTATACCCAGCGTCTCTTAGCCGCCATTCCCTCCATTAATGTTGCCGCCCGACAGACGCATCGTCAGCAGCGCCAAGCCATTGAACGGGTCTTTGATGAACAATATACGGATTATTATGATGGTGACGGACTGCCCTTGCCCCTACGTAAGTTGAGTGCAACACACGCAGCAGCCATTAAGCAACCCGAAGGGAGGGACTAATCATGTGGAAAGTAATCATACGGCGGCTATTAATGATGATTCCGCAACTTATTATTTTGAGTGTGCTCATCTTTTTGCTAGCCAAGGCCATGCCCGGTGACCCTTTTTCCGGTTTAATTGGGCCTAAAACAGATCCTAAGCAAATCGAAGCCCTGCGGGAAGCAGCTGGGTTGAATGATCCTTGGTGGCAACAGTATACCCACTGGATGTCGAATGCCCTACATGGTGACTTTGGTATGTCCTATACAATGCATTTGCCAGTTTCAGAATTAATTGGATCTAGAATGATTAACACTTTCTGGTTGTCATTATTGGCGGTAATCCTAACCTATTTGATAGCCATCCCAATGGCAATCTTTGCAGCGAAAAATGAAGGTAGTTGGAAGGACCAAGTCTTGTTAGTATATAACTCCATTACCTTTGGTATTCCAGCCTACGTCATTTATCTATTTGCGATTTTTGTATTCGGCTTTGTTTTAGGCTGGTTTCCTACCGGTGGTACTGTCAGTCCAGAAGCATCGGGCTGGCTGGCAGAACTAGGCAGCCGTATCTATCACATGATTTTGCCGGCTACAACGATGGCTCTATTGGGGACAACGGGTATTTTCACTTATCTACGATCCGGTATCTTAGATGAGCAAAATCAGGATTACGTTAAAACTGCACGGGCAAAAGGAGTGGGGGAAAACGCGATTTTTACTAGACATATTTTTCGTAACGCCCTCCTGCCGATTGCTGCCAATTTCGGTTTTGTGATTACGGGTCTCTTGGGTGGCGCCATTTTTGCTGAAACTATTTTTGGTTACCCTGGCCTGGGACAATTATTTATCACTGCGATTACCAGTCGTGATTATTCTGTTATCACTGCCTTGATTTTGTTAAATGGTGTGCTGGCCCTGATTGGCGGTATGCTATCTGATATTATTATGGCCATTGTAGATCCACGAATTCGGATTGAGTAGGGGGGAACTGATGTTTAAGCAAATAAAAATTAAAAAAAATACGGGTTTGCTCTGGGAGACCATTAAACGTGAATTTAAACATGACCAAGTGGCAGCTTATTCATTTTATAGTCTGGTAGCTTTCTTGCTTATTATTTTTATTGGGGCCGCTTTTGTTCCTAAAAATATGTATGTGGACGTTAGCATTATGGATCAATACATCGCTCCATTTGTCGATGGGCATTTGCTAGGGACTGATGCGGGCGGCCATGATGTCTTAATCATGTTGCTGGTAAGTACGCGTAATTCACTGTGGATTGCGATTGCTGTGACCCTTTTAACCTTGATCATTGGAATTACCTTCGGGACGATTACGGGCTATTTTGGTGGTAAGTTCGATTTAGTATTCATGCGAATTACCGACTTTATCATGATCTTGCCAGTATTGATGATTATCATTGTCTTGGTAACCATTATTCCTCACTATAATGCCCTTACTCTAATTTTACTGATGAGTGCCTTCTATTGGATTGGCACGATGCGTTTAATACGGTCTAGGGTACTGACGGAGTCACAACGCGACTATGTCAAGGCCTCTAAAACATCAGGGACACCTAATTTAGTGATTATGTTTCGAGAAATAGTGCCCAATCTAACATCTTTAATTATTGCCGAATCAACCCTAATGTTTGCCGGTAATATTGGTATTGAAACGGGGCTGAGTTTTCTAGGGTTTGGGTTGCCAGCTGGAACCCCCTCCTTAGGGAACATGATTAATGAAGCAACGAATCCAGAGACCATGACTCAACGACCATGGACCTGGATACCGGCAGCAGTGGTAATTTTGTTTGTGGTATTGGCTATTATTTTTATCGGTCAAGCTTTAAGACGAGTTGCGGATAAACAACAGGCAAGCCTATAAAATTAAAATAAAATAAGAAAAGTTGTTGTTTTATTAGAAAGATTATGTATAATAAAAACCATACTTATTTACTTGTTCGGGCGTAATTTTGGGAGGAATGATATATGAGTAAGGGAAAATGGATTGCTGGTTTAGCAGCGGTGGCAGTTTTGGGAGGTGGGGGCTATTATGCTTATCATCAAGCACAAACTAAGGGTAATGAAACAGGGGGTAAGGTTGGTAAACTAGATATCGCTTATCAGAATGATAAGTCTCTAGTAAAAGGACAAAATTTAAAGATGGCCTATGCAACTGAGACCCCTTTCAAGCCCCAATGGGATATGCAGTTATCAGATGATGCAATTATGGCTAAAATGTCGCATCCAAGTTTACCAAATGCTGCCGAGAGTCTATTTAATGTTGATAATGAATTTAAGATAGAAGATGGTGGCCCAGCAGAAATTTGCTTCGATAAGGAAGCGAAAACGGCCACGGTAACCCTGCGTGATGATTTGAAGTGGTCGGATGGACATTCAGTGACGGCTAAGGATTATGAATTTGAATATGAGATTGTGGCTAATCCAGCCTATGGATCTAGTCGTTGGTCCAGTAGTTCTGAAAACCTAGTTGGGATGAAGGAATACCATGAAGGGAAGGCTGATCGCATTTCCGGAATCTCCTTCCCGGATGGTGAGAATGGGAAGACGATTAAGTTACAGTTCAAGGAAATGAAGCCAGGCTTTAATACCTCTGGTAATGGATATTATCTGGAGTCTGTGGCCCCTTACCACTACTTGAAGGACATTAAGCCTGAAAAGTTAGCCTCTGATGAACGGACAACTACGAAGCCCTTAGTGATTGGGCCATACAAGCCCGCCAAGGTCGTTGCCGGTGAATCCATCTACTATGTGCCCAATAAGTACTACTTTGGGGAGAAGCCTAAGTTAAAGTCCATTACCTACACTACGGTTGCACCAACCAAGGTAGCAGCAGCTGCGAAGGCTGGCAAGTACGATGTTGTTACAGACTCGCCAAACTCAACCTTTAAGCAAATTAAGCAGTTGGACAATGTAAAGATTACCGGCCAGCAAGACCTATATATTTCCTTGATGTATTTCAACTTGGGTGAGTATGATAAGCAAAAGTCTGAGAATATCCAGAACCGTAAGACGCCTTTGCAAGATGTTCGAGTTCGCAAGGCGCTGGGATATGCCCGAAACGTTGACCAAGTTAATAAAAAGTTTTCAAATGGCTTAAGCCAACGAGCTACAACGTTGATTCCAACGGTCTTTAAGGATTACCATGACGATAGTCTAAAGGGTTATCCAGAGGATTTGGATAAGGCAAATCAGCTACTTGATGACGCTGGTTACAAGTGGGATAAGGACAAGAAGTTCCGGCTAAAAGACGGCAAGCGACTGTCTTTCACTTACTTAGCACGTAGCGGAGGTCCTAATTCTGAGGCGGTTGCCCAGAACTACATTCAGCAGTGGAAGAAAATTGGTGTTGATGTTCACCTTTATAAGGACCGCTTAGCTGACTTTAACTCATGGCTTGAAATTACTGATTCGCCAAAGGGTGATTGGGATATCACGGATGGAGCCTGGTCTTTGTCTTCCGATCCATCACAAATGGATCTCTTTTCTAAGGCTGCTCCTTATAACCTTGGCCACTTTACCAGCCCTGAGTTAACAGCTAAATTGAAGGCGGTTGATTCACCAAAGGCTGACACACCTAAGAAGCGGGCCCAGGCCTTTAAGGACTATCAGGCTTATATGCAAAAGCAAGCCTATGTTATTCCAACCTCTTATAACATTTCTTATGCACCAGTTAATAAGCGGGTTGCAAACTGGTCTATGGCTTATGGAGATGACGATCTTTGGGCTAAGATTGGCGTAACTGCTAAGCAACCAGTGAAGTAAGTTTAAACCTGAAATTAGTCAAATATCATTTAAGATCACTCAGCAAAAACTGGGTGATCTTTTTAGTTGGGAAAACCTGCAAAGGGTCAAGGTATGCTAAACTAGAACTATTAGTGAAAAGTGGTAAGGAGGATTACCAATGATGAAAGTATTTAACACGATGACGTTGGCCAAGGAAGATTTGGTTCCACTGCACGACCATACGATTAACATGTATGTCTGCGGGCCAACTGTCTACAATTATATTCACATTGGCAATGCTCGTTCGGCCATTGCCTTTGATACCATTCGTCGGTATTTAGAGTATAAGGGCTATGTGGTTAATTTTGTTTCAAACTTTACAGATGTAGATGACAAGATGATTAGTACGGCTAAAAAGGAGGGGGTCACCGTACCAGAATTAGCAGACCGCTACATCGCAGCCTACTTTGAAGATACTAAAGCCCTGAATATTAAGCCGGCCACCATTCAACCTCGAGCAACGGATAATATTCCTGAAATCATTGAATTCGTTCAGGACCTGATTGACAAGGACTACGCCTATGAAGTTGAAGGGGATGTCTACTATCGGGCACGTAAGTTTAAACATTATGGTGCACTAGCACATCAGGATATGGCTGAGATGGAAAGTAATGCGGCTGGGCGCCTAAATGACGCCGAACAGGCCCGCAAGGAAGATCCCATGGACTTCGCTGTTTGGAAGGCTCAAAAGGCAAGTGATGAGATAGCCTGGTCATCTCCTTGGGGAATGGGACGCCCGGGCTGGCACATTGAATGCTCAGTGATGTCAACTAAGTATCTCGGTAATCACTTTGATATTCATGGGGGCGGAATTGATCTAGCCTTTCCACATCATACAAATGAAATTGCACAATCTGAAGCACGAACCGGCGAACCCTTTGTTAATGAATGGTTGCATAATGGTTTTGTGACAGTTGGCGATGCTGGCGAAAAGATGTCTAAATCCTTAGGTAACTTTACGACGGTGCATGATTTATTGGCAGAATTAAAGGATCCAATGGTATTACGTTTCTTTATGGCTAGTACGCATTATCGGCGACCAATTGCATATACGGAGCAAAATATGCAACAAGCCGCCAATAATTTGACTCGGATTCGAACAGCCTATCGGAACCTTGCCTTTCGTTTAACGACGTCTCAGCCAGGTAGGGATAAGGCCTTAGATGATCAGGTGCGCAAGATTAAAGACCGTTTTGAAGCAGCCATGGATGATGACTTTAATGTTCAAAATGGACTGGTGGCCATTTTTGAGCTAGTTGAATTGGCCAATGTAAGTGCCCAGGATGAGCAGGTTTACCAGGATTCGGTTACTGATCTTCTTACGACCTTACAGACCTTTATGGCCATCTATGGTGTAACTGAATTAGGACAGGCCAAGCTAGCTGATGAGCATATTCAAGCCTTGATTGACGAACGGGAAGCTGCTCGTGCAGCCCGCGATTTTGCAAGGTCAGATGCTATTCGTGACCAGTTGGCCAGTGAACATATTATTTTAGAGGATACCCCCCAAGGTACCCGTTGGCACCGAAATGAGTAAGGACAGATAGAGTAAATGGAAGTAAGTTTAGATTATCAACAAATGAATGGCTTAGACCTGGCTTATCTCGGTGATGCGGTATATGAGCTGTATGTACGGCAACACTTATTGGCCTTAGGGATTACACGACCACAAAAGCTGCAGCGGCGGGCGAAACGCTATGTATCAGCTAAGGCGCATGCTGCTATTATGGCGCTAATGGAGGACGATCAGCTCTTAAATACTGTTGAATTACAGTACTTTAAGCGGGGCCGCAACGCTAATTCGCACACTAAGGCTAAAAATACGGACGTCGTAACCTATCGCATATCAACGGGATTTGAAGCCCTGATTGGGTACCTGTATGCTAGTCACCAAATTGAGCGCTTGGAGACAGTCATTACCTGGGTCTTTGAACAAGTAGAAAGTGGACGGACAGAAAATGGGACAAAAAAATAAACATCAGGGTAAGCAGGAGCGGGTTAAGCGACCTACTAGTAAGCCCCTGGATGAAACAAGCGAATTTGTATACGGATTGCATGCAGCAGTTGAGGCTTTGAAGGGGGGAACTGAGATTAATAAGGTCTGGCTGCAGGCTGGTCTACGCGAACGGACCCACCAAGAAGTATTGGCACTTGCTAAGCAGCGGGGGCTGGTGGTTCAAGATGCGCCTAAGGCTAAGCTAGATGAATTGACGAATGGACAAAATCATCAGGGAGTTGTGTTATCCATTGCAGCTTATGCATATGCCTCTTTGGATGAACTGTTTGCTAATGCTGCTAAGCAGGATGAAGCGCCTTTCTTTTTAATCCTAGATTCAATTGAGGATCCACACAATTTAGGCTCTATCCTGCGGACTGCTGATGCGGCCGGTGTGCACGGCATTATTATTCCTAAGCGCCGGGCTGTCCAGTTGACTTCTGTGGTAGCCAAAACATCTACGGGGGCCATTGAGCATGTGCCAGTGGCTCGGGTTACTAATTTAGTAAAAACCGTAGCGGAACTTAAAGAGCGTGGGTTGTGGATTTTTGGTACCGATATGGATGGAAAAGATTACCGTCGTTGGGATGCTAAGGGACCAACGGCCTTGATTATTGGTAATGAAGGTAAGGGCATTGCGCCACTCTTGAAGAAGACAGTAGATGAGACTTTAACCATCCCCATGGTTGGGCATGTGCAAAGCCTCAATGCTTCTGTGGCAGCTAGCTTATTAATTTATCAAGGATTTAATTCACGGCATCCCTTAGCTTAGAAAATATAATGAAAAAAGATTAGCGTTAACCGGCGTTAATCTTTTTTGTATGCATAAAGTTGTCAATTTCAGTCTCGTTTTGGCAAGCTGTAAAAAAACAGTGAGGTAAAAACATGACAACAGAAATTGAACGGGTGGCCTTGTTGCAAGCGGCTAAGACTGGTGACGAAGAAGCCTTTAAAAAACTTGTTGCCTGCTTTGATGGTCTTATTTGGCGAACTTTTACAGAACAAAACCTACGTCAGCAACCGGATGATTGGTATCAGGAGTGCCGGATTGTTATGTTCCGCTGCCTCATGCGATTAGAAACAGAGCATTGGGGTGTATTGACGAATTACTTTCGCCGCGCGCTGTTTCATCATCGGACCAGTTTGTGGCGCAGCGAGTTTAAACGAGCTACAGCAACCCCTTTGGCGGAAGAGGCGGCTAGTTATGATATTGAAGCACCCCAATTGGCGCCAGGCCATAGAGTTGAATGGGCTGATTTAGTACAATGTGTTTACGATAGTTTAAACCCGCGGCAACAGCGACTTTTACGATTATGGCTAGCTGGTTATACTATGCAAGAATGTGCCAAAGCGCTAGACCGATCACCATCTTGGTGTTACCAAAACTGGCAGTTGATTCAAAAATATTTCAAGTTTTTTAGACGTTGACCATGTGTTTTCCACTGGGAAAAGCCGATGTTTCGTGTTAAACTTAGGGTTATTAATGAGATAGATAGAAAGCGGGAGATAAAATGGCAGGTAAAAAAGTCGCCCTGGCCTGTAGCGAATGTGGTGCCAGAAATTATATGGTTGCAAAAAAGCCTGATCGAGCGGTCCGCTTAGAAATGATGAAGTACTGTAAGTTTTGTGATCGGCACACTATGCATCGCGAAACCGTCTAATAGAGGGGGAAAAGATGAAATTTATTGATAGTGTTATTGATGAAATGCATAAGGTCACGTGGCCAACCTTTAATGAAAATGTCCGTGACACAACAATTGTTCTTTTAACGAGTGCCTTCTTTGGTCTCTTTTTGGGTGGTGTCGATTGGCTCTTGCAACAAGGAATTACTTTCTTGTCTAACTAGCCGGGCTACGGTATACTGAAGGTATTGATTGGTATTAAGGTTAGTCGGGGAGCTCTCTATTTGTTGGGGGGCTTTTTATTTACGCATAAACAATGTTGAGGAGGCATCATGGCAGACGAGTCATTTGATAAGCAGTGGTATGTTATTCATACCTATGCCGGTTATGAAAATAAGGTAAAGCAAAACCTGGAATCACGAATTGAAACAATGGGGATGACGGATTATATTTTTCGTGTCGTAGTTCCCGAACAAGAGATTACGGTGAATGAAAACGGAGAAGAAAAGACAGTAAAGGAAAATGATTTTCCTGGCTATGTACTTGTGCAAATGATCATGACAGACGAGGCTTGGTATGTCGTTCGAAATACACCTGGTGTAACCGGATTTTTGGGTTCACATGGTGGAGGCTCAAAGCCTACATCCTTATTGCCAGACGAAGTTGATAAGATGTTAGCTCGGATTAATGGTGCCCCACAAATTGCACCCCAAACTTTGGATGCTGAAGTTGGCGATGCTGTTAACATTATTTCTGGGTCAATGGCTGGCTTTGAAGGTACGATTACCAAAATTGACAATGAAAAGCATCAAGTGACAGTCTTAGTTAACTTCATGGGCCGTGAAACGCCCGCTGAAATGGACTTTGCTGATGTTAAGTCCGTTATCTAAAACGGTAAAAATATAAAAACATGGGCTCCTTACTTGCTATTAGTAGGGAGTTTTGCTATTATATTAGGGTATGCCTGGTAACAGGTATATGTGGGAGGCGGAAATCGAAACTCGCCATTTATACCACAATCACGAAGGAGGAAACAATCGTGGCTAAGAAAGTTTCAAGTATTGTTAAGTTGCAGATTCCAGCCGGTAAGGCTACCCCTGCACCTCCAGTTGGACCTGCCTTGGGTCAAGCTGGTGTTAACATCATGGGATTCGCAAAGGAGTTTAATGCTCGGACTGCTGATCAAAATGGCATGCTCATCCCTGTTGTTATTACTGTTTATGAGGATCGTTCATTCGAATTCGTTACTAAGACACCTCCAGCAGCTGTTCTATTGAAGAAGGCTGCCGGTGTTGAAAAGGGTTCTGGTGAGCCTAATACGAATAAGGTTGCTACTGTGACTGCTGATCAAGTACGTGAGATCGCAGAAACAAAGATGCAAGATCTAAACGCGGCTGATGTAGAAGCAGCTATGCGCATGATTGAAGGTACTGCTCGTTCAATGGGCTTCACTGTTGAAGGCTAATTCGAATCCGTCAGTACGGATCGCGTAGGAAACTAAGCATGATCAAGCGGAAGGTCAATGACCGTTTGACCGCAATTGCAAGGAGGAATAGCTACCCATGGCTAAAAAGTATGGTAAGAAGTATTTAGCAGCTGCCGAAAAAGTCGATCGTGACAAGTTGTACTCAATCGACGAGGCTGCTGCCTTGGTAAAGGATATCGCCTATGCCAATTTTGATTCAACTGTTGAAATTGCATTTAATTTAAACGTAGATACGCGTCAAGCAGACCAACAACTACGTGGCGCCGTGGTTTTGCCTAACGGAACTGGTAAGGACCAAACCGTTGTAGTCTTCGCCCAAGGTGATAAGGCTAAGGAAGCTGAAGCAGCTGGTGCCGATGTTGTCGGTGGTGCTGACTTGGTTCAACGGATTTCAGATGGTTGGATGGATTTTGATGTTGCCATCGCAACCCCTGATATGATGGCTCAAGTTGGTCGTGTCGGCCGTGTCTTGGGACCTAAGGGCTTGATGCCAAACCCTAAGACTGGTACGGTTACTTTTGATGTCGCTAAGGCGGTTTCAGATGCTAAGTCTGGTCAAGTAACTTACCGGACTGACCGTGACGGAAACGTTGCCGTTCCAGTTGGTAAGGTATCATTTGATGCCGACAAGCTTGCCGGTAACATCAAGGCTTTGGCTGACTTAATTGTAAAGTCACGCCCAGCTACGGTTAAGGGAACTTACGTGCAACACGTATCACTTTCTTCAACCTTTGGACCTGCTGTCAACCTTGATCCAACTTCTTTGTAAGCTAACAGTTATAAAGAAGGTTGACGCTTTCTCGGATAACTGGTATAGTAATTCGAGTAATATATCGATTCTACCTAAGACGCCGGTGTCGTAAGACTTAATAGCCTGCCGAGGAAGTGAAAACGCGTAAGCGACTTTTGACCCCCGGTACAAGCTTGTACTGGGGGTTTTAGTTAGGATCAAATCTAAACAGGAGGAATAACGACCTATGAGTGAAGCAAGTGTTGCTTTAAAAGCACAACAAGTTGCTGAAGTCGCTGATAAGTTCAAGGATGCAACCACTGCCTTAGTTGTGGATGTTCGTGGCTTAACAGTTGATGAGTCAAACAGCTTGCGTGCTGATTTACGTAAAGAAGGCGTGCAATTAAAGGTTATCAAGAACAAGGTATTGACGCGTGCTGCAGAAGCCGCTGACTACGCCGAATTGAATGACCTTTTTGCTGGCCCTTCTGCGATTGCCTTTTCTGATGAAGATGCAATTGCCCCAGCTCGTGTATTAAAGAAGTATGCGGATGAAATCGATGCCTTAGAAATTAAGGGTGGTTTCGTTGACGGTAAGGTTGCATCAATTGAAGAAATCAATAAGTATGCATCATTGCCAGACCGTGATGGTTTGCTATCAATGTTGTTGTCAACATTGCAAGCACCTATCCGTAACGTGGCTTACGCTATTAATGCGGTTAAGGATGCCAAGGACGAAGCTGCTGAAGCTTAATGTCGCTTGGGTGTAATCATTAGGGTTAAATCCTAAGAAACTTAACACTATGCCGTTTAGGCAAACTAATATTTGGAGGAAATTTATCATGGCTTTTGATAAGGATTCAATCATTGCTTCATTGAAGGAAGCTTCAATCATGGACTTGGCTGACTTGGTTTCAGCTATCGAAGAAGAATTTGGCGTTTCAGCTGCTGCTCCTGTTGCCGCTGCTGGTGCTGCTGGTGCCGACGCTGCTGCTAAGACGTCATTTGACGTTGAATTGACTTCAGCTGGTTCAGCTAAGATCAAGGTTATCAAGGCAGTTCGTGAAGTAACTGGTTTGGGCTTGAAGGACGCTAAGGACCTTGTTGACAACGCACCATCTGTTGTTAAGGAAGGTTTGTCTGAAGATGACGCCAACGAACTTAAGGGTAAGTTGGAAGAAGCTGGTGCTTCAGTAGAATTGAAGTAATTCAATTAAAGCAAGTTAAAAGCAGGTTGACGATTTCGTCAACCTGCTTTTTTAGTGTCCCAACCACATATTAGCATTGGTTAATAAACCTAGTGCTTGCCATAGTGATTGAGGACGGGCCAAGGCTTTAAGTGAAGATAGGTCAGCTAATAAAGAGGGTGTTAAGACTTCCTGTTCAGCCAGAACCAATGTATGGATATTCTGATAAAGTGAACGCGCGACTAACTGTGGTGTTTGCTGACCCTTAGTTGCTTTGAACAGGCCTGTAGCGACCATTGCGAGTGCTTGAGTTTGAAAGGGTGAGTCCTTAAGTGTTGTTAAATGACTTTCTAGGTTTTTAAGAGTAGTCATTAGGTTGGATTTAATTTGTGCTTGATGTTGTCCCATACCTACCTCCTTAGTTTAGCTATCCTAGTGCTACATTTCACTTTAGTATAGCATTAACCGTTTATTGACTAAATGTAAGTTTATGCTATAGTGAGAGCAAGTTCATTGAGAACGGTCTTTGAAGGAGGTAAAAACAGGATGGCAAAAAGTAAGGAAGAATTAGCAGCACTCAAAGAAACACTTACCCCAGCTGCCTATGCTGTAACACAAGAAGCAGCGACTGAACGGCCTTTCACAGGCAAGTATGATAACTGGTGGGAAGATGGTATTTTCGTTGATGTAGTCGACGGAACCCCCTTATTTAGTTCGACTGATAAATATGATGCTGGCTGTGGCTGGCCTTCGTTCACCAGGCCAATTGATAATCATGAAATTAATGAATATGAGGACCGTCAACTAAGCCTCCCGCGCACTGAAGTTCGGTCACGACAGGCTGATTCGCATCTGGGACATGTTTTTCCTGATGGCCCGGTAGATCAAGGTGGTTTAAGATATTGTATTAACTCTGCCGCTTTACGTTTTGTACCGAAAGCGGAACTCGAAGCTCAAGGTTATGGTAAATATCTACAGTTATTTGAATAAGCATAATGTTTATAAGGAGACCGTTGTCGGTCTCTTTTTTTGTTGGCAAACTGTAATATGATTACAGTCTTTTTTCATCATAGCTAAAAAGATTGTTTCAGCTTGGCTAATCTGGTATTTTTAATGAGCCGACTAATTAAAAGTTTAGGCAAGACTAAATTTTAGGAGGGGACCGATGTTACAAATACATCATCTCACAGCAGGCTACGCAGTGAAGCCTGTCTTTGAAACATTATCAGTTGATTTTTCACCCGGAGCAATAACCGGCATTATAGGCCCAAACGGCGCGGGGAAATCAACCTTGATTAAGGCCGTATTAGGGTTAATTCCCCGCCAAGCGGGCACGGTAACGTTCGCTGGACAGCCAATTAAAAAATTGCGCCGGCAAATTGCCTACGTAGAGCAACGGGCTGATTTAGACCTTTCTTTTCCAATTAATGTGGAAGAATTAGTTTTGACGGGGACCTATAGTAAATTAGGGCTGTTTAAAACGCCAGGTAAAGCAGAGCGCCAAGCGGCACAGGCAGCCTTGGCTCAGGTTAAACTGCTAGATTTTCGCAAACGACAAATCGGCGAATTGTCGGGGGGACAATTACAGCGAGTGTTTGTTGCCCGGGCTATTGTTCAAGAGGCACAGGTTGTGATTTTAGATGAGCCCTTTGTGGGGATTGATATGCATTCGGAAGCAGAGATTATGAAAATTTTACAGGCCTGGCGTGAAGCGGGGAAAACGATTATTGTCGTACATCATGATTTAAATAAGGTTAGACAGTATTTTGATGATTTAGTCGTAATGAATCATGGCATTATCGCCGCTGGACCAGTTGAACAGGTATATCAGCGGGAAACCATCCAACAGGCTTTTTCTGCTGATTTGGGAGCGGTACTTTTTCAAACCGTAGTGGAGGCTTAAACAATGACGAGTATACAATCCTTTATTATGGCGCTGGGCCACTACAACTTTTTGCAAAGCGCTCTATTGGCGTCAATCATGGTTGGTTTAATGTCTGGTGTGATTGGGTCATTCATTATTTTGCGCGGAATGTCTTTAATGGGTGATGCCATATCACATTCTGTGTTGCCAGGCGTCGCCCTTGCCTACATGTTGGGCATTAATCTGCTGTGGGGGGCAGCTGGTTTTGGGCTCTTTGCTGCATTACTGATTGGCTTTGTAGCCAATCATAGTCGCTTAAAAAATGACACCGCCATTGGTATCGTTTTCTCTGCTTTTTTTGCATTAGGCTTTATTCTTATTTCAATGGCAGAGTCGTCAACCAACTTGCACCATATATTATTCGGTAACGTTTTAGCTGTTTCGGACCAAGATCTTATGACGACGGCCTTTATTTTAGTCATTGTGCTCTTGTTTGTTGTGCTCTTATTCAAAGAATTACAAATAACGTCATTTGATCCACATTTTGCCCAGGTTTACGGGTTGAATACACAAGCCATTCAGTATGCCTTGATGATTGTGCTGACCTTAGTGACGGGCTCAGCCTTACAAACAGTGGGGATTATTTTAATTGTGGCGATGCTAATTACACCTGCTGCGACTGCCTTCTTATGGACTAACCGTTTGGACTGGATGTTAGTCTTGGCGGCTAGCTTTGGTCTACTAGCATCTGTGGTTGGCTTATATTTCTCTTATACCTTCAATTGGGCCTCTGGCCCAGCAATCGTTTTAATGGCGGCACTTATCTTTTTAGTGTCCTTTATTCTGGCACCAAAGCAAGGTTTTATTCAAAAATTAGGGGGACAACATGACTAAAAAATTAGGTGGATTAATCATTGCATTGGCAGTCTTTGTCGGTGGCTTGATGTGGTTTGTGAATAGTCGGGGGCATCAAACACACCAGCAGACCGGCAAACTGCGTGTTGTCACGACAAATTCTATTTTAGAAGATATGGTGCAACAGGTCGGGGGACCAGATGTAAAAGTGTATAGCATCGTAAAGCGGGGGACGGACCCACATGAATATGAGCCACAAACAGAAGATGTGCGGGCTGCTACAGATGCTGATGTGGTCTTCCATAATGGGTTAAATCTAGAGACGGGTGGCAATGGCTGGTTTAAGAAATTAATGAAAACAGCCAACAAGAAAGATAATCAAGAGGTCTTTGCTGCATCAGCCCAGGTTAAACCGCTTTATCTAACCGGCAAGGGCCAAGAAAATGAGACGGATCCCCATGCCTGGTTAGACCTACAAAATGGGATTAAATATGTACAAACGATTACCAAGGTGCTAAAAGATAAGGAACCTAGGCGGGCAGCAGCTATTCAGGAACGTAGTGATGCCTACGTTAAAAAATTAACAGCCTTAGATAATGAGGCAAAACATAAATTTGCGGATGTTCCTGAAAAACAACGGCTATTAGTTACCTCTGAAGGTGCTTTTAAGTATTTTTCTAAGGCTTATGGCATTCGCCCAGCCTTTATTTGGGAAATTAATACGGAGGCGCAGGGCACACCAGCCCAGATGAAGGCAGTCTTGCAAAAAATTAGGCAGTCGGATGTAAAATCTCTGTTTGTTGAAAGTTCGGTATCACCAAAGTCAATGGAAAAGGTTGCCAAAGAAACTGGCTTACCTATTTACGCTAAAATCTATACTGATTCCTTGGCTAAACGCGGTAAACCTGGGGACACCTATTACTCCATGTTGAAGTGGAATATTGATCACATTCATGATGGTATGTTAACTAAGTAAACGATTAAGGAATTTTTTGGGGTAAGTAAGGCGATATTTTCAAATTAACGCAAAACCTTGTGAAATTAATGGAAAAACTTGATACAATGAAAGAGTAGGTACCTGCGGGTTTTGTTAGAGGTACAGCGTTTAAATAAGTGGTTCAACGTTAAGGGAAGATTCAAAGACGCGGGCCCTTGTTTCATTATTTTTTCATTATATCTAAGGAGAGTTAGTGGTATGGCAGCTAAAAATATTGTTGTCGCCGGTGCAGGTTTTGCTGGTGTCATGGCAGCACGTAAGTTGGCTAAACAGTTACGAGGGACTGATTATCAAATTGTCTTAGTTGATAAGCACTCTTTCATGACTTATAAAACAGAATTACATGAAGTGGCAACGGGACGAGTTGAGCCTAGTGAAGTACGTAAGGACTTACGAACTTTATTGAAGCCCTTCTCTAATATCAAATTAGTCACAACCAAAATTACAAACATCGATAAGGATGCTAAGGTTGTTTCAACAATGGATGGTGACATCTCTTATGAAAAGTTAGTCATCGCTACGGGTGGTACTACGAATACCTTTGGCACACCAGGAGTTGAAGAGTATGGCTTTACTTTGTGGTCTTATGAAGAAGCCATCCGCCTGCGTGAACACATTGAGAGTGTTGTGCATGATGGTGCATTAGAATTAGATCCTGTTAAGCGAGCTGCTAAGTTAAGCTTTGTGGTAGTTGGTTCTGGTTTCACTGGAGCTGAACTGGCTGGTGAGTTATTAGATCAGCGTCATGGCCTAGCGGTGGAGAACGGACTTGATGAATCAGAAATTAAGATCCATGTGGTTGAGGCTGCACCAAGTATTTTGAATATGTTGTCAGACCGTAAGCTAGCCGACAAAGCACAAGCCTACTTTGAAGAGCATGACGTGACCATCCAAGAGAGTACGGCGGTGGTTGAAGTCAAGGAAAGTGCAGCTGTTTTGAAGGATGGTAGTGAGATTCCTACCGAGACCTTAATTTGGACAGCTGGCGTTAAGGCTAAGCCACAAGGCGCTAAGTGGAACCTAGAACAGGGTCCTGGTGGTCGTTTCATGACGGACCAGTATTCACGTGCTGTTGGCGAGGATGATATTTATGTTGTTGGTGATGTCGCCGCTTACCGTGAGCCAGACTTGATTGTAGAAGATAATCCGCGTTCTGGTTGGACTCCACAGACAGTTGAAGGTGGTGAGTCAGCGGTTAATACGGCTGTACCAAACATCGTCTTTGATTTGACGGGTAAGGGTCAGCGGGTCGACTTTAAGGGCCGCTACCAAGGTTATGCCGTTTCAATTGGTTCACACTATGCGGTTGCCGTTTTGGATCAAATCGGTAATGTTAAAATTGGTAAGAAGGGACTTTCGATGTCCGGTTTCTTTGCCAACATGTTTAAGTACATCATTAACATTTACTGGTACCTACAAGTGCATAGTTGGTACTATTTGGGCCACTATCTCCGGGATGAATTCTTTGAGACTCCTGATGGACGGAATCCTTTCTATGGTTGGACCTCACGGAATGCAAATGTACTATTTAGTTTGCCTTTGCGCTTTATTGTTGGGTTAACATGGATGTCATTAGGACAGGGTCAACCATTCTACGGTACCTGGGTTGGAACGGTTGAAATCATTATTGGTTGGTTGATTGTCTTTGGTATGTTCACTTCAGTGGCCGGCTTTATTGGTGTTTTGATTGGCCTTTACTTGACGATTCAAAGTGGGTCAGAAGTGATGGCATTAATCTTTGCTGCTTCTTCATTGGCCATTATGAACGGATCCGGTCGTGTATTAGGTGTTGACTTCTGGTTGATGCCATATCTGGAGCGTAAGTTTGATTTGCTCTTACATGGAAAAGAAAAAACAATTTATAATGATTTAGGTAAAAAGTAATTTAGTTAAAAGAGCCAGCATTGTGTAAGCAATGCTGGCTCTTTTTTATTGGTTCAAGCAAAGTTCTTACTAAAAGTAATGTGCTTTATGGTAAGCTAAATGACGTAAAAGACGTGTCAGTAATGGTATAGGGGGAAGTAATGACTGAATTTGACTATGATGTTTTGTATTTAGGAAGTGGCCACGCTACCTTTGATGGAGCCTTGCCTTTAGCGGAAAGAGGTTTTCGAATTGGTGTCATCGAGGCTGATCGTATCGGCGGGACCTGTCCTAATTGGGGCTGTAATGCCAAGGTAGCCTTAGACGAACCTGTTACCTTACAACGGGAATTAGAAAGAATGCATGGAACGGTTGCTGCTAGTGGACAAATTGATTGGCCAAAGAATCAAGCTCATAAGCAGACGGTCATTGAGGATATTCCTACTGGTTTAGCAGACTCAATGGAAGCGGCTGGTATTGATTTAATTTTTGGCAAGGGACGGTTAGTTGATGCACATACGATTGAGGTAGCTGGACGAACCTACCAAGCTGATAAATTGGTCATTGCAACGGGAATGCATCCACATATTTTAGATATTCCAGGTAAGGAGTATTTACATGACTCAACAGATTTTCTAGCATTAAAGAAAATGCCTAAGCAGATAACCATTATTGGTGGCGGGTATATTGCCCTAGAATCAGCCACACTGGCAAATGCGGCTGGCAGTGATGTGACGGTATTATTGCATCATGACCGAGTACTACGTGCGTTTGATCCAGCCTTTGTTGATTTGATGGTTGCTGATTTAAAAAAACGTGGGGTACGGTTTATTAAGTCGGCCCAGCCTAAAGCAGTGACAGCAGCGGCTAGTAACTTGCAGGTACACACAGCAGCTGGCATAGTGACAACGGATTGGATATTAGATGCGAGCGGTCGGATAGCAAATACTAAGGGGCTAGGTCTCGCAGAGCTAGGTATTGAGACTAATGAAGATGGCATTGTGGTCAATGATTACTTACAAACAACAGTACCCAACATCTATGCGAGTGGCGATGTACTAAGTAAAGATGTACCAAAGTTAACGCCAACCGCCATGTTTGAGTCTCGTTACTTGATGCACTTATTTGCGGGAGATGAAAAAGCACCGATTCGTTACCCGGCTATTGCGACGACTGTTTTTACATCGCCTCGGATTGCACAGGCCGGAGTCGATATTGCCACTGCACAAGCAAACCCAGCTATTTATCGGATTGTTGAGCGCGATTTAAAGCAAAACTGGTACCGACAGGTAAGTTATGAAGATATCGCCAAGGTCAAATTGATTTTTAACCAGCAGAATCAATTAGTTGGTGTGACTGAAATTTCAGAGCAGGCAGTGGATGTGGTAAACAGTTTGTTACCAGCTATTGAATTTGGCTTCACCCCGGACCAGTTAGAACGGATTATTAATATTTTCCCCTCTATCTCGGCATCTGCTTACAGTAAGTTAGCTTAAGGCTAGTTTGGACGCATAGTTAAGGCCGTTGCGTGAATAGGGCATTTTTGGTAAGCTCTTTTTAATTGTAGTGATGGGAAATGATGGGGTGGTAAGGTGTCAGATACAGAAATTATTCAGTTTCACCAAGTAAGCAAGTTTTATCAACAGCGACCCGTTGTTCAAGACCTTAATTTGACGGTTAAAATGGGTGAACTATTTGTCTTAGTTGGTCCAAGTGGTAGTGGTAAAACAACCACACTTAAAATGATTAATCGACTAGTTGAACCTAGTCAGGGAAACATTAGAGTAGCTGGTAAAGATAATCAGCTGCAAGCTTTAACCCAGTTAAGGCAGTCAATTGGCTATGTTTTACAAGAGATAGCTCTTTTTCCGAATATGACAATTGGGGAGAATGTGATGTTACCATTACAGGCAGCTCATCGGGATAATGCTACCAGTCGGCAACAAGCTGAACGCTTACTTAATCAGGTGGGGCTGTCGGCCAGTGAGTATTTTGACCGAAAACCCGCTGATTTATCTGGGGGTGAGCAGCAACGGGTAGGTATTATTCGAGGTTTAATCGCCCGTCCACAGATTGTGCTCATGGATGAGCCCTTTAGTGCCTTAGACCCCTTATCGCGTCGTCAGTTACAGGATTTAGTGCTAACCCTGCATCAAGAATATAAGATGACCATCGTCTTTGTGACTCATGATATGACGGAGGCTGTTCGTTTAGGTCAGCGAATCGGAATTATGCAAAATGGGCATTTATTACAAGTAGGTAGCCCAAGTGACCTCCTAATGCAGCCAGCTAACGAGTTTGTGCGTGATTTTATGGCTCAAGCACAGGTGCCCGCGGTTAAAGCAATGGTAATGGCTGGCTTTGGTCAGGCGGTAGGAGCAGATCAAGTGGGCCATCAACCTCAGCTACCGATTAGTGCTAGTCTTGCAACCTTAGCCAGCAAGTTGCAGCAACAAACACAGGTCGTGGTTGAGGGAAATCGTGTTCTAACTCAGGCGGATGTGATGGCCTTTTTAGCCAGTCAAGAGGAGGACCGCCATGTGGACTAATCTAATGAACATGTTACAAACCCGGCAGGCTGAAATTTGGGCGGCCTTACAGGAACATATCTTTTTATCCCTGCTATCGGTAGTGATTGCGACAGTTTTGGCGCTTTCCCTGGCCATCGCCCTCTTTGGCCACCGGCGCTTGGGGAATGCCGTTTTGCAACTAGCTGGGATTATTCAAACCATTCCCAGCCTGGCTGTTTTAGGGGTGCTAATTCCGCTGGTTGGTATTGGGACGGTGCCAGCTACGATAGCCCTGGTTTTATATGCATTAATGCCAATTTATCAAAATGCCTATGCAGGTTTAATCGGAATTGACCCAAGTTTAGATGAGGCGGCTGATGCATTTGGTCTAACCTACTGGTTTAAACTAATTCATATTCAATTGCCCCTGGCTATGCCAGCAATTTTATCGGGCATTCGTATTGCCATGGTGATGGTTATTGGTACGGCAACCTTAGCCGCTTTAATCGGTGCCGGTGGGCTTGGCACTCTGATTCTCTTAGGTATTCAAACCAATAATAATGCCCAATTATTGATTGGAGCCGTGCTAGCCGCCTTACTAGCCCTCGTCTTCTCATGGGGGTTGAATGGACTAGCTAAGTTACCATTGAAGCAGGGTTTGCTTGTTTTACTAGTCCTAACTGGAGGTATCCTAGGCTATGCAGGTTGGCAAACAGTACAGGCGCGTAGTGAAAAGATTGTCATTGCCGGTAAGCTGGGGTCTGAACCGGAAATTTTAATTAATATGTACAAAGAATTAATTGAACAAGACCAGCCCCAACTGAAAGTGCAATTAAAGCCAAATTTTGGCGGAACAACTTTCCTCTATAAGGCCCTTCAACGTGGTGATATCGATCTTTACCCTGAATTCACCGGGACAATCTTACAAACAATTAGTCATAAAAAGGTGCCCGTTAATCATGACCCTAAGCAGGCTTATCAAAAGGCTAAGCAGATTGTAGCCCGTCAAGATGGTTTTATTTACTTAAAACCTATGCGTTATCAGAATGGTTATGCCTTGGCTATGAAAGATGAGGTGGCTAAACATCAGCACCTGCAGACGGTATCAGACTTAGTCCAGCAGGCCCATCATGAAAGTGCTGCCTTTGATCCAGACTTTTATCAATCAGCGGACGGCTATCCAGGTTTGAAAAAAGCGTATGGGTTGAATTTAATGGCGGTGAATATGATGGAACCTAGTTTGAAATATGATGCCCTGCGGCAGGGACAGGTAGATGTGATTGATGCCTATACGACTGATCCTCAATTAAAGGTTGATCACTTAGTGGCGTTAAAAGATGACCGGCATTTCTTTCCACCCTACCAAGGAGCGCCCTTAGTTCGGCCAGAATTGCTGGCGAAATATCCACGGGTTGAGGCCAGCCTGAACCGACTGGCCAACCGGATTACAACGGCAGAGATGATCGACATGAATTACCAAGTAACTGTTCAGCACCGCAAGCCTGCTCAGGTGGCTCACGCTTACTTGGTTCAGCATCACTTGGTAAAAGCGGGGGATTAAATCATCGTTAAGGCCGAAGAAAATGGCATGCGTTAAACCGTTGTATAAGCACATGTAGGTGGAGGTAACAAGATGACTATAGGAGAGCACCAAACTTGGCTGGTTGATTTTTATCGTTCCCGGCAGTGGTATGACTTGTCTTATGCCATTCGGTTAAATTTCCTTAGTGAAGAGGTGGGAGAAGTTTCACAGGCTTTGCGGGCCCTCGAAATAGGTCGTGATCATCCAGGCGAGCCTAGCCGGTCCTTAACTGATAAAGAAAACCAAGTCCGTGAAGAATTAGCAGATGTCTTGGACCAGGTTTTGATTCTAGCGGCTAAGTATGGAATGACACCCACTGATTTAATTAAACAGAGTGAGACAAAGCTAGCACAACGCTTTATAGCAGTTGAAGAACCTTTAGAATAGGTTGCAGAGTAAGAAAAAAGCAGTACCTAGCGCTTCAAGCTAGGTACTGCTTTTAGTTTGTTATGCTCTTAGTGGTGAGACATATGTTGGCTAGCATAAAAGGCAGCCACAATGCCATTAGCAACACTGACGTTGACCGAACGCACGCTACCATATTGGGGGATGTAGAGCATGGCATCACTGGCCGCAATTAAGTCATCGGCTAAGCCCAGTTGCTCCTCGCCAAATAAGAAGGCTGACTTTGCCGGTAAAACTTCATCATAGAGAGAACGGGGTTGGTACGCACTGATATTATCAACTGCATAAATGGTGTAGCCTTCAGCGTGGAGCTGGTCAAAAATGGCTTGATAGTCAGTGATTCGGTGGTGCTCGATATGTTCATAGTGTTGGGTACCTAAGGCGCCGCGACGGTCCCATTTTTTGATACCGCTCTGAGCATCTGGGAGGGCAGGATTTTCAGGATTCAAAAAAATAAGCTTTCGAATGGCAAAAGCATTGCTGTTGCGGACAGCTGAGGCCTTGTTAAAATCGTGACTTAAAGTTTGCATAATGGCAACCATCGGGCTCCGCTTAGCATCAAGGGCGGCTCGAATTTCAGCATCGCTCTTCCCCTTATAGTAGTCAGTGACATTACGGTAATCATTGGAACGGGATAAATCAATTTTAGTCATGCAGTTTTCCTTTCTGAGTATGAGAAAACGAGGGATAGAGTAACCAGGCTAATAATGGTACTTTTTGCCAAAGATGAACGAGGTAGCGGGTGCCAAACCAGCCCAAAAGCAAGCCAAGGCTAAGTTGAATACCTAACTGGTGCAGGTTAAGGGCGTTTAAAATCCAGCGACAGGCACTAACTACTGGTACATGAAAGAGGTAGATGCCTAAAGATGTCTGTCCTGCCTTGGTGAAGTAGGGATGGCGGTCAGCAAAGGCCTGGCCTTTGGGGAAAATTGTAAATGCGATGAGAATGGCAATTAAGAAGAAACAGGTTTGCCAACCAGGTTGGGCGTAACTAATGCGATTAGTCGGGTTAGTTTGCCACCAAAGGAAGAGTAATAGGCAGTAGCTAATAATTAGCATGCCAGCAATCGTTTTCTTTTGCGGTAAGGGGTAGCGACGACAAAGGGTTCCCGCAAGGAAGCAGGGGCTCCAAATAGCTACTTGCTGGACGCAGAAAATGGAGCTCGGCCATATATTAGCAAGTAGGCTAGCAGTCAGTGCTAGCGCAAAAAGCCAGCGGATATCTTTAATCCAAAGGGCGAGGGCTCCGAACACAACATTTAATGCCCAGAGAACATACAAAAACCACATGAGTCCTAGTGGCCGTTGCCAGATGTTAAAGAGGGTGGTCCAAGAAACCTGTGTTCGGACCTGATTACCACCAAGTAGCATCAGGATAAAGATGAAAATGCTGAAAAAAAGGTAGGGGATACCTAAGGCGAGGCTACGCTTTTTTATGAGCTGACCATAGTTTGCCCAGGAGCTTGGTGTTTTAAAGAAGTAGCCAGACAGGGCAAAGAAGACCGGCATATGAAAGCCATAGAGAGCCTGAACTAAGATTAGGAGCAGGTCTTGTTTAAAACCTGTGTAGTAGTGCTGGTCAAAGAGGCCAATGGTGACATGACCGCAAACAACTAATAAAATGGTCAGTCCTTTCGCCCAATCAACCCAAGTGATGCGTTTTTTCATAAACCCCGCCTTTCGCCTTTATCTTATAAAGGTATTTTAGCTTAATTCTTTGTTCATTTGTAAGGGGAAGCTGGCATAAAGTAAACATTAGTCTGCTTTTTTGGTATGATAGTAACAATATTAAAAGTAAATGTTAAATAAAGGAGGGCGTGGCCAATGACGCCCATCATTGAAATAAATGATTTATCGTATACCTATCCTGAGGGTCAGGTAGCAGCCATCAAGAATTTGAGCCTAACAATTGAAAAAGGAGCCTGGGTGGCCTTGATTGGACATAATGGTTCTGGTAAATCGACCTTAGCCCGCTTATTAAATTATTTATTACCAGCCCAAGCGGGTACCATCAAAATTGCTGGGCTACCAGTTGATGAGGAACATGTTTGGCAGATTCGTGATTTGATTGGCATGGTTTTTCAAAATCCTGATAATCAATTTGTAGGGGCCACCGTGGCGGATGACATTGCGTTTGGTCTGGAAAACCGGGCTGTTCCACGGACTGAAATGATTCCGCGAGTGCAAGCGGCCATGGAAAAGGTGCGGATGGCGCCCTTTGCTGAGCGTGAGCCAGCCCATCTATCAGGTGGCCAAAAGCAACGGGTTGCGATTGCCTCGGTATTGGCCATTCAGCCACAAATCTTAATTCTTGATGAAGCAACTGCGATGTTAGATCCACAGGGCCGCCAAGAGATGCTAGACCTAGTTAGGGAACTTAAAGCTCAGGCTGGTGAAGACTTGACGGTGCTCTCAATTACGCACGATATTGATGAAGCAGCCCTGGCTGACCAGGTCCTTGTCTTAAATGATGGGCAATTAGTAGAAAGTGGGCGTCCAGCTGACATTTTTGCGGATGCCGCTAAGTTGACACAATTAGGCCTAGCCGTTCCTTTTGCTGAACAAGTAAAACAAAGCCTGGCCCAGGCGGGCATTACAGTTCCCAAGGGCTACATGACAACAGAAGGGATGGTTAATTGGATATGGCAATCCATTTCGAAGCAGTAGATTTTACCTATCAAGCAGACAGCCCCTTTGCCACAGCTGCCTTACATGATGTCAATTTTACCATTCCAGAACACCAATTTACGGCTGTGATTGGGCATACAGGGTCGGGAAAATCAACGATGGTGCAGCTTTTGGAAGGGTTATTAGTTCCAACCAAGGGTGTCATAACCGTTGGTGATAGGCAGATTACCCCTAAAACGAAGAAAAAAGAATTGAATCAATTACGTAAGCATATTGGCATGGTCTTTCAGTTTCCTGAGGCCCAATTATTTGAACAAACGGTGCTGAAGGATGTTATGTTTGGACCAAAGAACTTTGGTCAGTCCGATACCGAAGCGCAGGCCTTAGCTCAACAAGCCTTGCGTACCGTTGGGATGGGGCCTGAATTTGATCAACACTCACCCTTTGAGCTATCTGGTGGTCAAATGCGCCGGGTTGCGATTGCGGGGGTCTTAGCTATGCAGCCGGAAATGCTCATTTTAGATGAACCAACGGCTGGCTTGGACCCAGTAGGACAGGCAGAACTTATGCAGCTCTTTGCCCGATTACAGGCGGAAGGAAATCTGACGCTGGTCTTAATTACGCACCAAATGGACTTTGTTGGCCAGTATGCAGACCATGTTTTGGTTTTTGATCAGGGCACCGTCATTAAGGAGGGCAGTCCGGAGAGTATTTTTGCCGATAGTGACTGGTTACGGAATCACCAGTTAGACCTGCCCATAGCTAAACAATTTGCTGATGCCTTAGCAGCGAAGGGGATGGATCTAGACCATGTCCTTGATTTAGATCAGTTAACAGCCCAACTTGCCCGAGCATTGAAGGGAGGACCACATGAATGAATTAATTATTGGTCGATACCTGCCCGGTAATTCCTGGGTTCATCGCTTGGATCCACGTACAAAATTTGTCTTAAGTTTAATTTTCATTTTTGCAATTTTTCTAGCAACCAATGTTTGGGGATATCTGTTAGCCACAATTTTCACCCTGTTGGCGGTCGCCCTAACTGGGCTTGGGTTTAGGGTCTTCTTGCGGGGCTTACGACCACTCTTACTCTTGATGTTGATTACCACCGTTCTGCAGCTTTTTTTTGTACAAACAGGAACCGTTTTGTGGCACTGGTGGATTTTTACTATTACCACGGATGGGTTACTTTCAACTGGTATCATGTTTATGCGGTTTGTACTGATTATCATGTTTTCAACGATCTTAACTCTGACGACGCCACCACTTGCGATTGCGGATGCCATGGAATCACTGATGGCGCCCTTAGCTAAGATTGGGGTCCCAGTCGGAGAGCTGGCCTTAATGGTTTCCATTGCCCTGCGGTTTGTACCAACTCTGATGGATGAGGCGACGACGATTATGAATGCACAACGGGCAAGGGGAATGAATTTTAATGAAGGTAACCTTATTCAACGGGCGAAATCCTATATTCCCTTACTCATTCCACTCTTTATCAATGCCATTAAGCGGGCCATTGAACTAGGGGATGCCATGGAAGCTCGTGGCTACCGAGGTGGTGATAACCGTACGAAGTACCGTCAATTGCAAGCTGGACCTAGAGATTACATAGCCTACTTAGCCTTTGCCCTCTTCGTCTTGTTGTTGCTGGGGACGCATTGGCTACCAGGGATGGTTTTTTAAACAAAGATAGCAAGTTACAACAAGCTAAGCATCTGCTAGGTCTAGTATGACCAACAGATGCTTTTATCAGGAAAGGAGCAGGTTATGCCACGGTATAAGGCAACCATTGCCTATGATGGAACGGATTTTTATGGTTGGCAGGTTCAACCAGGAATGCGGACGGTCCAGTTAGAACTGGAGAAGGCGGTCAATCAAATGGCTAAGCATCCAGCTGAACATATTCGCGTGCAGGGCTCGGGCCGGACCGATGCCCGGGTACATGCAGTTGGTCAGGTCGCTCATTTTGACTTGCCATTTGATATTCCAGCAGATGCTGTAAGAAAGGGCTTATCGACTATGTTGCCCTATGATATTGGTATTAAACAGGTTGAAATTGTACCTGAAACCTTCCATGCTCAATATTCTGCCCATCATAAAACCTACCGTTATCGGCTCTCAACGACTGAGTTTATTGATCCCTTTAAACGTAACTATACTGGTCATTGGCACCGGCGCTTAGATCCGGCCTTAATGCAGGCTGCTATCGGTGATTATCTGGGTGAGCATGATTGGTTAAGTTTCGTGGCCTCCGGTTATCAACAAAAGACCACTGTCCGAACAGTTTACCGAGCTCAAATGTGGGAAAAGCCAGCTGATGATGAAATTTGGTTTGAGTTTTCTGGCAACGGCTTTTTATATAATCAGATTCGGATTATGGTGGGCGTACTTTTGGAAATTGGTAATGGTGCCCGGCCGGTCGATGACATTCCACGTTTGTTTGCCGTTAAGGACCGGCAACAGGCCTGTTTTACCGCACCTGCGCAAGGACTATATTTGATGTCGGTAGACTATTAACTAACTTTTGGTAAAGAGGACATTCCCGGCTAGGTTTTCATTGACGGACAGCTAAATAAGCGGTATTATAAAAGTCGGTATTGTTTACCAACCGCAATTGGGAATTGTCCTGGTACGACTATTGAACATTTTGGTAAAGTAAACAAACAGAATTATCGGAGGAAATATTCCATGCGTACAACTTATATGGCAAAGCCAGGTGAGATCGAGCGTAAGTGGTATATTCTTGACGCAACTGATGTCCCATTGGGTCGTTTATCAACGGTCGTGGCTTCAATCTTGCGTGGTAAGAATAAGCCTACTTTTACGCCTAATGTAGACACTGGCGACAACGTAATCGTTATCAATGCAGGTAAGGTAGCCTTGACTGGTCACAAAGACAAGAACAAGATTTACTACCACCACTCAAACCATCCTGGTGGTTTGAAGGAACGTGCTGCTGGTGATTTGCGCGAGAAGAACCCACAACGTTTGATTGAACTTTCAGTTCAAGGTATGTTGCCAAAGGGAACGCTCGGTCACCAACAAGCTTTGAAGTTGCATGTATTTGCTGGCTCAGAGCATAACCACGAGGCCCAAAAGCCTGAGTTGTTGGACATCAACAGCTTAATCTAAATTAACGAAAGGAGAATAGTTTAATATGGCTACTGTACAATATTACGGAACTGGTCGTCGTAAGGACTCTGTTGCTCGTGTGCGTTTAGTACCTGGTAACGGTACCATTACAATTAACGGTCGTTCTGCTGAAGATTACATTCCTTTCGCTAATTTGCGTGAGGTTATGGTGCAACCCTTTAACGCTACTGAAACATTGGGTCAATACGATGTCTTGGTTAACGTTAACGGTGGTGGTTTCTCAGGTCAAGCTGGTGCCATCCGTCACGGTATCGCCCGTGCCTTGTTGCAAGTTGATCCCGACTTCCGTGCAGCCTTGAAGTCAGCTGGTTTGTTGACGCGTGACTCACGTATGAAGGAACGTAAGAAGCCCGGTCTTAAGAAAGCCCGTAAGGCTTCACAATTCTCAAAGCGTTAATATCTCTTTGCTATTACCGTTTCGAAAATTGGCTGGACTTGGCGGTGTAAGCTGCCTAGTCTATTAGCAAGTTAAAGTCAAAAGCACCTATCACTTCGGTGGTAGGTGCTTTTTTTGTGCAAGATTGATTTTAAAAGAGATGAAGACCTCATTTTAGGATAGTTTAAAAGACGCTTAGTTAAGAATACGTCCATAGATATCAAATAGACTAAATCTTGTACTTGATTGTGATAATATATTAGATGAGTAAGTATTACATGAAGTGAAGGGAAGTAAAGGAGTAGTGATGGGATGCGAAGCGATAAACATAAGTAAGAAAAAGGAACTTAATTTTCCTTAGTTTAGGCATAATCGTACTTTTAGTGCTAGTAGTGATTGGATTCTACAGATTTGAGCACTAAGTGTTAAATCAACAAAAGAAAATGAATCATCATTAGTAACGAAAAAGACGATTAGTCATAAGGTTAAAGCTGACAGTAAAGTTAGTTTAACATCAGTTTCAAGTCAATCAAATGTTGATGATGTTAGAACAAATACATTTGACCTGGATACATTGAGCAATGCACTGAAACAAAAAATAGTAGCATACGCTGTATCTATGAAAGCCTTTATTGATAAAAAACCGCAGCCATAACAGTTTGATAAGCGTCTCTTCGAATTTTCTGTGCGGGGTAATCAAGCCCAAGCTACTTATTATGAGTAAATGAATGCTTACGGTACATTATCAAATCCCGTTGTGAAATGACAGTGGGGCCATTAGATAATAAGGGGACATTGTTGAACTAAGATAGTAATACAGGTAAGATGTCGAAAATTAGTTTAGACCAAATAGAGGAGGATGGGGAGACCTATCTGGATACGCATAATGAGTTAAGTAGTCTCGAATAAGATGTTATTCAACTCATTATGAAAAATTTCATAAAGCAGAGAAAGGTGGAATTGTATAATGACGGATTTATATATTGGAAAGATAGATTATAATGAAGCGGCGATTAAGAGATTTAAAGAGGAAATATTAAGGAAAGACAAAGAGGAAAGATTTCCTGTTGAATTTCCATCAGTTTATATAGGCGAAGTGAGGAATGGAAGAAATTCACGTGATAGCAATTTGAAAGAGGCTTATGTAGGTGAAACAAATTGGATTGTACAGCGTACACTTGAGCACTTGAAAAGTACAAATGAAGATAAATTAAATCAGCTTAGTAAGAAAGGACAAGTATTATTATATATAATTGCTCACAAACTTTTCAATAAAAGTGCAACGATTGTTAATCGAACAAAAATTTATGGATTATCTATTAGGAGACCCGAAGTTTTCAGGGATTAATAATGGAAGGTCTAATGTGCAACCCAATTTCTACAAACGTGAGGTTTACGAAAAAGATATTTTCCCAACTATTTGGAATGAATTACATGAACTAGATATTGTATCCTCTGAGGAAGTGGTGAAAAACTCAACATTATTTGCTAACTCACCATTTAAAAGCTTATCAAATGCACAGCTAGAGGCCAAAGAACAAATCATAATGAGCATAGACAAAAAGTTGAAATCAAAGTCAAATGACGCAGTGATTCTCAAGATTACAGGTGTAGCAGGAACAGGTAAGACAATATTACTTTCTAATATATTTTGGGATCTTTTTAAAAATGAACATTTAGTACAAGAAAATGGTATGCAACATGATTCAAGTGTCGCCTTATTGGTAAGACACGAACAACAGTTACGAACATATAAACAAATTGCAAATAAATTAAATATGAGAGAAACTGTGTTTGATGTGCCTGGATTTATTTCAAATAAAAAAGAATATGATGTTGTTCTAGTTGATGAAGCTCATTTGTTATGGACTGGTAATTATGGGCGCGTAAAAAAAGATAAATGGCAGCCTGACTTAGAAGCAATTAAGCGACTAGCAAAAGTAGTTGTATTAATTTATGATCCAAATCAAGTAGTTTCATCTAAATCTTATTTACCAGAACGAGTGAAGGAAGAACTTAATGATGCAGAAGGTGTACAGTTAAAGCAGCAATGGCGCATTCAAGCATCAGAGGAGACTAGAAAATATATAATTAATTTGGCTCAATTTTCACACAATTCAATAGTTCACCCCCCTTTTGATGAAAATTATGAAATAAAAATTTTTAATTCTGCATCTGATATGTTTTCTAAAATTAAACAAAGTGATAATGAATTTGGATTATCACGGTTAGTGGCAACTTATGATTGGCCATATTCTCAAGGAAATCATCCAAAGAATGAAAGTAAGTACTGGATGGTTAAAACGAAAGATGGGTTACAGCTGCCTTGGAATTTACAATTGCCTGAAGTAAAGCAAGCACAAAAAGCAGGTAATCCTTGGCAATCTATCCCGAGTTCCCTCTATGAAGTGGGTTCTAATTATACTGTGCAGGGTGCGGATTTAAATTATGTGGGAGTGATTTTGGGACCTTCTATCATATACGATGAAAAAAATAATTCTCTTGAAATTGATATATCAAAATCAAAAGACTCGAGTGCACATATAAAACCAAAGTCTGCAATTGAATGGACAGAGAAAGATATTGAAAAAAATTTAAAAAATATCGTAAATGTTTTAATGACACGAGGAGTTAAGGGGTTATATATATACGCAGATGATGATAATCTTAGAGAAAAACTAAAAAAATTAGATTTGAGAGTTTGAGATTTTAAACAATCTAGATGCTGATTAAAACAATATAGTCATAAGTTTTTAAGCCAATTTTTTAAATTGAATATTAAAATAAAGAATCTTTTTATAGAAAGTAGTAATTTATGCTAAAGCACGAATATACAAAAGAAACATTAAATAAAATTTTGGCCAATGTAAAAGGAAAATCACTAGGCACAGTTGATAAGAACGGTGTTTTTCAGGAAACAAAAGTTAAGCGGGTTAATGGTATTGCAGGCAATGTTATAGAGCAGTCTGTTTTGGGTTATCCCAGCAATTCTGATCAAAATCCAGATTTATTAGTTGATGGTATAAAAGTTGAACTTAAAACTACAGGGATAAAAAGAACGAAAAGGCCACCATATTACGGAGCTAAAGAGAGATTGACTATAACCGCTGTTTCACCCAAAAACATTGTAGATGAATCTTTTGAAACTTCACATTTTTGGAGTAAAGCAAGTTACTTGTTGTTTGTTTACTACCTATATGATTCAGTGAAGCCGGTTCCTGCGATTTAATATAAAAACTTTATAATTCAAGACTACCAATTTTTTTCTTTTTCTAAAAATGATCAATTAGAGATACAGCGCGAATGGGAAAAAATAAAAGAAATTTATACTCGATATCAAGACGATTATAAGAGTGAAGAAGCACGAAATGCTCTTAGGGGATTGGGATATCTTGAAGTAGTAGCCAAAGAAACTAATCCAAGAATTGCCTTATCACAAAAATATTTTAATGTTATTGTAAGGCAATTTTTTGGTGAATCGTTTGAACCAATTCTTAAAGAAGATGAACAAACCCAGACTGTTGAGCAGAGCGTGATGGGGCTATTTAGGCCCTATGTTGGTTTATATAGAAGCGAACTTTGTAGGCAATTTAAAGTTTCTATTCCTGAAAAAAATCCTAAAGCAGTTAATTCAACACTTGCAAGAAAAATGTTGAGGTTGAATACGGATATACAAAATTCAGCAGAATTTCAAAAAGCGAATATTGCAGTAAAGGTTTTGACTGTCAAGAGTGATAATGTCGGCTCAGTTAATACGCATCATCAAAGGACAAAAGGGTCATTAAAAATTCAGAACTATTTTGATTTTGGAAAGATTTTAAATGAAACATGGGAAGAATCAGATTTGAGAACTTACTTATTTGACACTAAATTTTTATTGGTCCTTTTTGAAGATACTGGCGATGATCAAATATTTAAAGGGGCTAAATTCTGGCAAGTGCCATTAGAAGATTTAGATGGTCCTATTAAGTATGTATGGGAAAGAACGCGTCACATTTTAAGAGAAGGTGTTACGTTATCATATATACCATATAACAATGCTAATGGTTATAGGATTTTAAACAACTTACCCGCTGCATCAGACCACAATGTTTTGCATGTGAGACCGGATGCAAAGAAATCATCCTACAAAGTTGGCGATGTAAATTCACTACCTTTACCTGCCCCAGTGAAGTGGAAAAATAGACCTAAACATCTAATTAATGAATTAAGTAATAACTGGATGACTAAGCAAGCTTTTTGGTTGAATCCTGATTACATGTATCAACAGGTGGCAGATTTAATGTAGAAGTCTAATTATAATCAACAAAGCACCCGAGTTAATTTTAACTCGGGTGCTTTGCTTACTTTTAAATATCAAGGCTTGTTTGTTGATTGAACGTAGAATGTTCTATCTCATCAATATGGCCGTGAGCATAATTTTTACCTAAGGGTAGTGTTTTTTCGATTGAAATAATGTCATCTATGCCAGAGCCAATTGCTGAAACTACACCTACAACTAATGCATTTCCCATGGTGAAGTAGCGAAAGTTATTAGGCATGCCTGTGTTTGTCCAATTATCAGGGAACATGTTTAAACGTTCAGCTTCAATTGGAGCGAGGAAACGAAGTCGTCCGGTTTCTTTATCCCTTACGACATGAGTAGAACGATTGGTGCTTTTCTCTGACGTTAGCATTGTTCTTCCTGGCCGGTCCCAAGGGTCGGGGAATGCCATTCCACCTTCAGAATAAACATACTCGTGACCATCAGCACTTTTACGATTAATCTTTTTTGAACCTTTTAAATATTCAAATTTTTTTAAGCGCTCAGGTTTAGTATCAATATATAAACTTTCATCTTCAATATGAGGTAGTAAAATATCGCCAATTGTTGTCTTTTGCCCTTTGTAATTTGGTTCATACTTCGCTGAATAAATTACATTATCATGCATTATACCAGCATTTTTAAAGTCAAATGAAAAGTTATCAGAAAAATCAACAATATTTTTAAAACCATTTAAAGAACCGGTGATTTCCTCTTTAAGAACTGGTTGAATAGGCAACTTCTTGTTGTAAGGAGCCAAGTTTAAGACTGCTGCTTTGAGGTTTTCAGAATTCTGAATTTTACTGTAGTAGTTAGTGTCCTTTCTATATGCAAATATAAATACTCGCCGTCGCCTTTGTGGAAAGCCATAATCAGCTGCATTTATAACACGCCATTGAACCCCATAACCTAACTGCTGTAATGTATAGAGAATCATACCAAAATCTCTACCTCGTTGTTTAACACCTGGAGAGTGAAGTAGACGATCAACGTTTTCAAGAAAGATAAAAGGAGGAAACTTTTCTTTTATCATGTCTCGAATGTCCCACCATAAGGCACCTTTTTTGCCTGTAATTCCCTGTGCTCCGGATTGGGCTACAGAATAATCTTGGCAAGGAAAGCCACCGACTAGTAGTTCAAAATCAGGAACTTGTGACTTAACAATGGTGCTGATGTCCTTATTAGAGTAATTTTCGTTAGCACCAAAATGGTAAATATACGCATCATAAGCATGTTGAGCCTTTTTACCAGGCTCCCATTGGTTAGCCCAGATAGTATCCCATCCTGAATTAAGGGCTTCTAGCCCTACTCGGAAACCACCCACTCCAGCGAACATTTCAGCAACACGCTTTTGCATAAAATTAGCTTCCTTTCATGTTTTACGCTTTTAAAAGTAACTAGTTTATTATAGCCTCTTTCAAACTAAAGATCAAGAGCATTTAAATATAAATTAATTTACACCTGATTCAAGCTTTGAAATAAGGATAAAATTAACCTTAAAGCTAAGTTTATTAGATAATACAAGAAAAAGTAATATACAAAATTTAAAAATCGTTAAATTAATGGTTTTGGGTTCTTGAAATTAAAGTGTTCTCAATATCATTGAACAATGTTTTTAAGCAGCCTTATTGCTTTGTGGCAGCCGTTACCAAAGCAAAGTGAAATCCACTCGCTTATAATTATTGCTGATTGTTCTTACAAAATGTATTTTTTACGGCGAATTGTGCCCCGAAAGCTAAATTAACTTTCGGGGTTTTTCTTATGACTAAAAAATTAACAGAAAACAAATATTAAATAATTCAAGGTCGCAAATTGAGTAATCATTCAGGTTAATTGGGAATGGTTGCCTTTCCAATATTGTTAGGAAAGAATAAAAATCATCTTTGTTAAAGTAGGATACTAATTAATCTGAGTAATGTATTTTCAATGTTTATTTTGTAAATATAGATGTGTTTTAAGTGTAGTAGTGTTATACTACACTATATCAGGAGGAAGTCATATGGAATTTAAAGGCACAGAGCCCTTGTATATTCAGGTAGCAAAGTATTTAGAGGGAGAAATTTTTAGTGATAAGTATCCTTTAGGGACAAAGATTCCAGGTGTCCGTGAACTATCAGCTGATTTAGTGATTAATGGGCGTACAGTGCAAAGTGCACTAAACAAACTTGTTGATGAGGGATTACTTGAAACAAAACGTGGGTTGGGAAATTTTGTAATTACTGATAAAGCAAGATTTAATGAAATCAAGCATCAAAAAATCGAAAAAATGACGCAAAGCTTTATTGAAGAGAGTTTGACCTTAGTATCTAGTGCAGAGCTTAGCCGCATTTTTCTTAGTGCTCTAGAGCAAAGTAAAGGAGATGAGTAGGATGTTAACCGTAAAAAACTTAAGCTATCGACAGGGGATGAAAAGAATATTATCGGATATTAGTTTTCAAGTGGAGACTGGTGAATTTATTGGTTTATTAGGTGAGAATGGTGTTGGAAAAACGACATTAATGCGAGCGTTAACGGGGTTGGTTATCGCTTCCAAGGAGACACAAATATCCCTTGATGGACACAGGGATTGGGGTTCTATTTTAGCGCATACAGCATTTGTCCCCAATTTGAACTGGGCGAGTCAAGGAATGACAATTTGGAATGTCGTCAGCTTTTATCAAGCGGGATATCCTGATTTCAACCAAAATCGGTGGCAGGAGATTGCTGAAGAATTACAAATTAATAGTAAGGACAAAGTAGGCCATCTATCAAAGGGTCAGCGTGAGCGACTAGTCTTCGCCTTAACAGTTTCACGCGATGCTAGCCTATTTTTATTGGATGAACCATTTGGTGGTGTGGATGTGATGACGCGACGGAAATTATTGCAAAGTCTTTTACGATGGTTACCTGATGGGGCAATGGTATTGATGTCAACTCATGAAATAAGTGAGATTGAACCTGTCATTGATCGGGCAATCATTTTAAAACATGGTTGTTTAGTTGCAGATAAAGAAATTGAAGTTATTCGTGAACAGTATCAAATGACTTTGGAACAGTATTTTATGAAACAGCATGCTATGAATCGGAAGGGAGTAGAAGCATGATATCTAATAAAAAATTGATTCAATTAATTGGGCGTGACAGCTATCGTCCGCTTTGGCAGATGGTAAAAATTTTTAGTTTGATTTTGGTGATAGCTACTGTTATTGTGTTTCATAGTCAATGGGACAAAGGGGGAAATAGCATATTAGATGCTTGGCTAATAACTACTTGCACCCTTCTTTTTTTAGCCACCTTTCTCTATATAGTAATGGCAATAAAACAAGTAGTGACATCCTGGCAAGCATCACAATTTGTTTTATTGCCGGTATCTCGTTTTAGATTGTTCACAGTGAATCTATTTGTCCGTTGGCTAGTCTTCTTTTCCAATTTACTATTAATATCAGCTATTATTCTTAGTGGTGGTTATGCTGGTAGGCACGATGGAAAATCAATTCAAATTTTTGTTGAGATGACTAATCTAAGCTTAATTTGGTCACAACTAGGATATAATTTTGTAATGTTCACTGATTCATCGATAGGTCTCTTTTTGTTTATCAATTTCGTTGGCTATGCGGTTGCTCTAGGGGTTCGACAACTTTTGGGGACTTCATCGAAGCTGGTGCAGAGCTTGATTTTTATCATTGTATTACTAGGTGTGGTTATAGTATTGGCTAGTCCCCAACTATCATATGGTGGTGATTCTCTCTTAATCACGATATTGATTGATTTTATTGGCGATATGGTGATAATAGCCTTAACTTACCTACTTTTCACAAAATGGAATACCGCTAATTAAAGTATTCAAAGTCTTTCTATAATTAAATAGAAAGGCTTTTTTATTATTAAAAACATGAAAATGTTTTCTCCTTGGCTATGTACATATGTTCAGTAAGGTGGTATAACATATATGTGATGAAAGCGCTAACACGATAAAATCAAGGATGAATGGAGTGATGTCATAATGGAAGAGACAGGAAAAAGACGATTTGGTTGGATCAAGTTTAGGGGGCGTGAACTATCGGATGGCTATATTAGTCAAACACCAAAGCTTCAATTTATTTTGGTTTCGCTGTTGTTTCCCATGTGGGGAGCGGCGGCAAGCTTAAACGATATTTTGATTACCCAATTCAAGACGATTTTTAACTTAAGTAACTTTGCGTCGGCCTATGTACAAAGTGCCTTTTTTCTAGGCTACTTTGTGATGGCTATTCCGGCTTCTTATCTGATTAAGCGTACATCCTATCGTTTTACCATTGTGGTCGGTTTAGCCCTGTACTTAGTGGGAAGTGCCTTGTTCTTTCCGGCTTCGGCTGCAGCAACTTATGGTTTCTTTCTACTGGCGCTTTTTGTGTTGGCAACGGGGTTGAGTTTGATTGAGACGTCTGCTGATACCTATTCAGCCTTGTTGGGACCTGAGCGGGGACGCACTCTGCGTTTGAACATTTCGCAGACCTTCTTGCCGGTTGGTTCTATTGTGGGAATTTTACTAGGGAAGTACCTAATTTTTACTGACGGAGACAATTTAAAAACCCAGCTCGCCGGGTTGAATGCCAGTGAGCGCATCCATTTTGGTGAGCAAGCTTTGCAACAGACCTTGCTACCTTACCGCTATATGATTATGGCCTTGGTAGTGATGATGATTATTTTCTTAGTCGTCCAGTTTCCAAAGTGTAAGCCTGTTATTGCAGCTAGTACCCACAAAGATAGTCTTTGGCAGACCATCCAGGACTTGTTGAAAAATAAAAATTACCGTTATGGCTTATTCACACAGTTTATGTATGTTGGTTTACAGGTGTCGGTTTGGTCCTTCACAATTCAATTAGCCCTTAGTCTGAATCCAGCTTTGAATGAGCGTAGTGCATCGAACTTTGTGATTTATAGCTACATTGCCTTCTTCTTGGGCCGGGTATTAGCAGATTATTTGATGCGGACTATTCCTCATTTGAAGGTTTTACTGGCCTACGCTAGTCTGGGATTTTTAGCGATTGTTTATATGCTAATTGATCACAGCTTTAATGGCGTCTATGTGGCCATCTTGGTTTCTGGTTTGATGGGTCCGGGATTTGCCACGATTTACACCGAAACGCTGAGTTTTGTTAAAAATCCACAACATACCGAAACGGCGGGAGCTATGCTCGTTATGATGGTAAGCGGGGGTGCTTTTTGGCCCTTGGTGCAAGGCTGGTTGGCGGATGTGACCGGTTCAATGTCACTGTCCTTTGCAGTGCATCTATTGACCTTTGGTGCGATTGCAGCCTTTGCCTATCGCTACCTGAGGTTTCCCGTTAAAGACTGAGCTAAAAGTAGATAAGAGAGGATTACAACCATGACAAAGTATATTTTAGGAATTGATATTGGGACATCGGGTACCAAGGCCATGCTCTTAACCACAACTGGTGAAGTGATAGCACAAAAGAAGGATACCTATGGTTTTGCAACTCCACATCCTGGGTGGGCAGAGGCTAAAGCTGAAGATTGGTTAAACGCCGTGACTTCCCTGATTAGGACGCTATCTGCACATGTTGATGATGACGATATTGTCGGCATTGGCATCGACGGCCTCTATGGCGGGTCTGGGATTCCGGTGAATGAAATGGGTGAGGCAATCGGACCGGCTTTAATTTGGATGGATCGGCGAGCCACCAAGGAGACCGAACAGGTGAAAAAAGAAGTAGCCGCGGCAGACCTGATGGAAACAACTGCGAACTTGGCTGACCCCTACTATGGCTATACAAAGTTGATGTGGTTGAAGAAGCATCGACCTGAACTTTACCAGACAACGAAAACCTTTTTACCACCTGAGTCTTACGTTATTGCCAAACTAACAGGGCAAACCAGCATTAACTATTCAGCGGCTGGTAACTTAGGCGGTGTTTATGATATTAATCATGGTACCTGGTCGAAAGCAATGGCAGACAGGTTAGGGCTGGATATTGATAAGTTACCTCAAACCTTTGTCACTAGTACGGAACCAGCGGGTTATGTCTTGGAGTCCTGGGCGGAACGACTAGGTTTAAAGGCAGGCACACCCGTCTTTAATACCGGGGTTGATGTTGGACCAGCGACAGTGGGCACCGGAGTCTTGGCCCCTGGCAAGGTGACAGTAGCCCTAGGGACGTCAATGAATGCGGCTTTGGTAACGAAGGAACCAGCCCGTGATAAAGATTTGATTGTTTGGCCCTATGCTTACAAGCCCGCTGAATATTTTTATAATTTTGCTGGCGCTAATACAGCTGGTGCCATTATTGCCTGGTTTGTCGAGGAGTTTGCCAATGAGTTCAGTAAGGAGACGGGGCCAGCTGAGCTAGATGTTTTGAGTCAACAAGTCCCAGCTGGTAGCAATGGTCTTTTGGTACTGCCTTACTTTATGGGTGAACGCAGTCCCCTCTGGGATTCAACTGTGCGGGGGACAATCTTTGGTCTGTCACTAAAGACGACCCGAGCAGAGGTCTATAATGCCTTTCAGGAGGCGATTGCGTATTCAGTACGCCAGAGTATCGAACAATTTGGTACTGAAATTGGCGATACCATTACCTTAGTTGGTGGAGTTAGTGCTTCAAGTAAAATGGTTCAGTTGATTGCTGATGTGACCGGTAAAACTGTTTTGACTACGGAATCCGGTGGTGAAGCTAATCTGGGGAGTGCCATCCTAGCCGGTATTGGGCTTGATTTGGTTGATCCGGCGGATGTATCTCAGTGGATTAAAATTGATCAACAGGTTAGTCCCAACCCTGAGCTTAGGGCAACCTATGATGCCTATTTTAAAATGTACAAAAAGGCCTATAATGATATAAAGGATTTTTATCATGAATTTAGTATGGTAAATGCTAGTCAATCATTGTCATAGAAGAGGATAGACCCATTAATACTAACCGTAGAGAACAAATGTTGCGTGTGGCGCGACTATATTACATTGATGGCCTTGAACAGGGAGAAATCGCTAAGCGTGAGCAGGTATCCCGACCAACGGTATCCCGTCTCTTAGCCTTAGCCCGGGAACAGGGTTTTGTGTCCATTACCGTTAATGATGATTTGCGTGATGGTCAAGTATTAAAGGAAGCCTTAGCTCAAACCTATCCAACCGTTGCCTTTACGGTAGTATCCACCGCCCAAGATGATCAAAAGACCAAAATAACGAAAGTCGGTGCGGCGCTGGCCAAGGACTTGCAAACCATCATTAAGAGTGGTGATATTATTGGCGTTGGAACGGGCCAGACTGTTAAATCGGTTGCGGAACAACTAGAGCACAAAATGGTTACCGATGTGGAAGTGCTTCCCTTAGTGGGTTTGTGTGACAATGTCGACTTGCCAACTTATCAGGCCAAAATTGTGGCAAACTTTGCTCAGGCTTACCAGGCTGAACCTCGTTCATTACCTTTACCAGTAGTTTTTACGGAGTTAACGGCTAAGGAAGCGCTCGAAAAAGAACCCTATGTGCGTTATTTAAAGAAGCTGGGGCGGTTAGCTAATGTGGTGGTCTTTTCGGTGGAGGCGATAGAAAAAAGTGCTCTTTATCAGAGCGGACACTATCTAGGTGAAGATGAAAAAAAGCTGTTGGCTGATAGGGGTGTTGCCGAGGTGCTGGCTCATTTTATTGACCAGGAGGGGCAAGTGGTTGATCAATCCTTAGACCAAAGAACGGCTACCGTTTCATTTAAGAACTTGCAGTACAAGGATCATGTTATGGTTTTGGTTAGTGATTTAAAGGCAGTTAATGGCTTGGCAGCCCTTTTAAAACGGCAGGTCATAACAGATGTATTCATTGACCAGCAATCGGCTCAAGCATTGTTAGAGCTAGAGGGATCGGTCTAAATAATAATATAACTAAAAGGCAGGAACGCTTTGTTGCGGGCCTGCCTTTTTCTGTGTTGAATGAAAGAAATATCGATGTGATAAATCGCTTACATTTGATAAAATAAGAATGAGTTTGCTGTTAAACTTGATGAACTACTATTTTTAAGGCTTAGTAAGAAAGCGGGGAAGGTATGGCATATAGTGTAGGTCTTGACATTGGTGTGGGTTCAGTTGGCTTTGCTGGGATTGATAATCAATACAACCTAGTTAGAACGAAGGGTAAAAATGTGATTGGGGTGCGCCTATTTGATGAGGCAGACTCGGCAGCAGAACGAAGGGGGCATAGGACTAATCGGCGGCGTTTGCAGCGCCGACGTTGGCGACTACGCTTGTTAGATGACATCTTTGCAAAACCCTTACAAGCGGTTGATCCTAATTTCTTAGCTCGTTTGAAATATAGCTATGTCAATAAAAAGGACCAGGGGCAACAGGACCATTATTATGGTGGTTACGTATTTGGGAGTACCGCAGCGGATCAAGCATATCATCAAGCGTATCCAACTATTTATCACTTGAGAAAGAGATTAATGGAAGATGACCAAAAACATGATTTGCGGGAGGTATATCTGGCAATCCATCATATTGTGAAATACCGGGGTAACTTTTTGAATCCTCAATCCTCCTTGGATATTGATCAACAGTTTGATGTTACTGATTTTGCTCAGGCATTAGCTCGTTTTGCGGATCATCAGGCATTAAGCTGGGCCTTGGAAGCTCCAATACGTTTCTTGGAGGCTGAATTAGCGACTGGCTTGAGTAATAGTGCCCGGGTAGATGCCGCCATAGAAGCCTTTAGCTTTGATACTAAAGTGGATCGAGCTGCCATCAAGGAAATGCTGAAGGGACTTAGTGGTAACCAAATTGACTTTACTAAACTCTTTGTGAATGTTGATTCAGCTGATTGGGATCAGGAAGAACGAAAGCAATGGAAAATGAAACTTTCTGAAGAAGACTTTGATGAGCAGGCCTTGCCAATCTTAGAACGACTTAGCCAGGATGAAACAGAATTCTTTTTGGCCATTAAACGAGCATATGATGGGATTGCTTTGATGCGTTTTTTGGGAGATGAGCAATCACTGTCATCAGCTATGATTAAAGCCTATGAAGATCATCGACGGGATTTAACTTTTTTAAAAACACAAGTGCGAACACCGCAGAATCGACAAGCTTTATCTGAAGGCTATACAAACTACTTAAGTGTAGACGATAAAAAACATAAACGGGGGGCTAAGGAGCTAGCTCAATTGATCGAAGCTAGCGATGCCAGTGAGCAAGACAAAGCAACGATGTTGGATCGCATTGCGAATGACCAGTTTGCCCCTAAGCAAAGGACTAAAGCTAATGGATTGATTCCTTATCAGTTGCATTTGGCTGAACTAAAGAAAATTCTAGCTAAGCAGGGTCAGTATTATCCATTTTTACTGGATACCTTTGCTAAACAGGGCCAGTCCGTAAATAAGATCGAGGAATTAGTTCAGTTTCGAGTTCCATATTATGTGGGTCCGATGGTACCGAAGTCTGAAACAGCCGGGAATGCCGAAAATCATTGGGTAGAAAAAAATGATGGCCAAACGAAAGTGTCGGTGACACCATGGAACTTTGATCAAGTTTTTAATCGTGATCGGGCAGCTAAAAGTTTTATTGACCGATTAACGGGCACCGATACCTATTTAATTGGTGAACCAACTCTTCCCCGGCATTCACTGACGTATGAAACATTTACGGTTTTGAATGAGCTGAATAATATTCGGATTGATGGTAAACGGTTACCGGTGGAAACGAAACAAGCCATTGTGGAGGACCTTTTCAAAAAATATCGATTAGTCACTAAGAAACGCCTTCAAGATTATTTTGCAAGCTTTGGAAAACGTGAGGTCGAGTTAACGGGTTTGGCAGATGAAAGCCGCTTTACTAGTAGTTTGACCAGTTATCATGACTTGCAGGGCCTGCTAGGGACTGATTTTATAACTAATCCTCAAAATCATTCACTGTTGGAAAAGATAGTTGAAATTCAGACAGTCTTTGAAGATAGTGACATTGCAGAGCGTGAATTAGGCAAGTTAGGCTTAGAGCAAAAACTTATTCCCCGCCTGGCTAAAAAGCACTATACCGGCTGGGGTAATTTGTCACGTAAGTTATTAGACACTTCCTTTATTCACGATCCAGAACGGCCTGAAGAGCCAGTTTCAATCATGGACTTACTCTATACAACGAATAAAAATTTCATGGAAATCCTACATGATTCAGAATATGGGGTAGAGGAATGGCTAAAAAGTCAAAATATGATTGATGACCAAAAAGATATTCAAATGCGAATTGATGAATTAACCACCTCACCAGCTAATAAACGGGGAATTAAGCAAGCCTTTAATGTCTTGGACGATATTACTCAAGCGATGGGGGAGGAACCAGCTTACGTCTATCTGGAATTTGCCCGCGAAAAACAGGCATCAAGACGAACGGTTTCACGTAAGAAGCGACTGGAGACCCTATATAAAAATGCAGCTTTGAAGACTGAATTCAAGGCTATTAAAGAAGCACTGGCCGAAGAATCAGATGACCGAATGCAAGATGACCGGTTATACCTGTATTATGCGCAGTTGGGTCGTGACATGTATACCGGTCAAAGTATCAGTATTGATCAGCTGTCAAGTCACTATGATATTGATCATATCGTGCCCCGTGCTTTCATCAAGGATGATTCCTTGGAAAACAAGGTCTTAGTTAATCGAACTGATAATGCACGGAAGACAGATTCAGCCACCTTTACGGCCGATGTTAAGGCTAAGGCTTTTCCGCTTTGGCAACAGTTAAAAAAATTAGGACTCATTTCGGCTAAAAAATTTAGGCTTCTAACACGAACTGGCGATTTTACAGAGATGGAACGCGAGCGGTTTATTGCTCGACAGTTAGTTGAAACCCGCCAAATTATTAAAAATGTGGCGGCTTTGATAGAAGGCCATTTTAGTCAAACCCAGGCGGTCGCCATTCGGGCTGAAGTGACTGGTGAACTGCGACAGTTGACGCAAATTAAGAAGGACCGGGATATTAATGATTATCACCATGCCCAGGATGCTCTGCTAGTAGCGACAGCAGGAACTTACCTGCACCGTCATTTTCCTAAACGAGATGCCCGGTTTATTTATAATGAGTTTGATTATTACACCCAGCACTGGCTCAAGAATCAGGGAGAGAACCGCCGCCGGCATCCTTACAGCTTTGTAGTCGGTACAATGAGCAAAGGTAATGAAGATTGGACACCAGATAATTTAAATTATCTGCGAAAAGTTATGCAGTACAAGACCATGCTAATGACTCGGAAACCAGTAGGACCAGAAGGCGCCCTATATAAGGAGACTTTAATCGCGGCTGACCCTAAGAAACGCTTGGTAGGGGCCAGTAAGGAACGGCAGGATCCAACTATTTATGGTGGCTACACTAAGGAAAGTTCGGCCTATATGTCTTTAGTTCGGGCTGGTGGGAAAAATCAGTTGGTAAAGATTCCGGTACGGATTGCTAATGAAATTCATAGTGGCCAACGAAAGTTAGACGACTATGTGCAAGCAAAGGTAAAAAAGTTTGAGCGAATTCTGTTACCCAAGATTTCATTAGGGCAACTCGTAGAAGATGAGGGTCAACGTTTTTATCTTGCAACCAATGAAATGAAACACAATGCTAAGCAGCTCTGGCTGGATCAAAAGGTGGTGACAACTTATAAACGTTTAACTGCTGAAAGTCCAGTTGAGGATTTTTTGACTGTTTTTGATGCTTTGACTAGTTCGGCTACTATCCACCATTTTAAGTTTTATCAGCGGGATCTTGAATTACTTAGGGACAATCGTGCTGGCTTTCAAGACTTAGCTAAGGCAACGCAATTAAAGGTGTTGAAGGATGTGTTGTATGAGCTTCACGATAATGCTGGTTGGCGAGATCCAATTAAGCAGTACTTTAAGGAAATAGGATTAAAAGTACGCATGTGGACAAAACTTCAGAAGGAAGGTGGCATTAAATTAACAGATCAAGCAGAACTTATTTATCAATCACCAAGTGGTTTGTTTGAAAAGCGACGCCGCGTTCAGGATTTGCTGTAAAAAGAAAAGCGGCGATGTTTGAATAACAAACACCGCCGCTTTTTGGCCAAATAAAAAAGGCCATAAGGCCGTCTAAAAGATATTGAAGCTTGATTCAAAGAATCTTGCGTTACTTTAATTTATGCATGTCAGATTAATGGGTTTATTCCCGTGGTAGCTAACCACGAGTTAAGTATAACATACTAGTTGGGAGAAGGGGAAGAGGAATGGCTTGGAGAACAGTAGTGATTACTTCGCATGCTAAATTAAATTACCGAATGAATGACTTGAAGGTTCAAACGGACCATGGAGCTGAACAAATCCCCATTGATGATATTAAGGTTTTAATCATCGCTACCACGCGGGCGGTTATTACTGCCTATGCCATGAATGAGTTAAGTCGGCGGGGAGTGAAGGTAATTTTTTGTGATGAGCGGGGGATGCCTGCGGGAGAATTAATGCCTTACCGGGGAAATGGAGCACAAAACAAGAATATTGCTAAGCAATTATTATGGGATCAAGCCCATCGTGATCGCATCTGGCAACAGATTGTTAAGACTAAGATTTTGAACCAAGATCGGGTTCTTAACCATGAATTAGTAGAAGCTTATCCTGAATTAATGCGTCTAGCGGGAGAAGTAGAGTTAGGTGATGAGCATAATCGTGAAGCGCAAGCGGCGCGTTTGTATTTTCCCCGTCTGTTTGGAAAGGGGGTTGTTCGTAGTGACGAGCGGCAAGCAATTAATGGGCACCTTAACTATGGTTATAGTTTATTATTGGCTACCTTTAGTAGAGAGATCGTAGCCAATGGCTATTTAACTCAACTTGGCATTCATCATACAGGTTGGGAAAACGCCTTTAATCTGGCATCGGATCTTATGGAACCCTTTCGTCCTTTTGTCGATGCCTGTGTTCTTAAGCAGAAGGATCAGCCGCTAACGTTAGAGACTAAATTAAACCTAATAGGTGTATTGGACCAAGTGATTACCTATCAAGGGATGCAAATGGATTTAACGCAGGCGGTCCAACGATATGTAAGGGACTGTCTTAACTATCTTAATGGTGATACAAAAGTAGTGACAGAAATGGAGTTTGAAGGATGCGGTACCGAGTAATGCGTTTAATTGTGATGTTTGATTTACCGGTGGAAACAGCTGAACAGCGCAGACAATATCGATTATTTCGTAAATGCTTATTAAATGAAGGCTTTTTAATGATGCAGGAAAGCATTTACGTACGAATTACAACTAACCGTCAGTCAGCAGCCTTACTGGAAGAACGAATTCGGCATGCTTTGCCATCTACAGGTTTGATACAAACCCTATTAACCACTGAAAAGCAGTATAATAGCATGCATTTCTTAGTAGGGAGTCCAAAAACAGACATTAAAAATCGAGATGATAAGGTGGTTGTTATATGACTGAACGGAAAATAACGATTGAGGGAATTGCAACCTTCACATTAACTGCTGGTTTAAATGTTATTGCCTTGCAAAATGCTTCTTTATTTTTTAGGACGGTGACTGGTATTCAAGCCAATTATCCAGAAATTGTTTATAGTGAGGATTTGAAGGTCGTGTCCTTTAGTAATGGAAGCATTTTTATCGGGGATGCCCTTGGTAGCTTTAATGTAGCAGATTTCTACGCGCGCCAGGTAATGAAAGCCTTTCAGGCGGCCTTGACGGAAGAAGACTTAGCTATCTTTTACCAGTTGAACCAGCAATTACAGACTAAAATAGAAGAAGTCATTATTGATGCTAATTTACCTTTTTCGTTGGTAAATACCTGGGATTTGAATCAGTTTTTAAAAGGGCAAGTCATGGCAATAGAAACAGTGCAAGTAACCTCTATTTTTGATAAAATAGTAAGTATAATAGAAGTGATGGCTTTAATGTCAGAGAGCCGTTTACTGATTATGACAAATTTACATCTCTATTGTACTTTTTCAGAATTACAACAACTGCACCAAATTCTTTTAGCTGAAGATTTAGTGTTGTTAGATTTAGATCTGGTTGAGGATAAACCACATGCAAATGACACATTTACGGCCTATTTCATTGATAATGATTATGTTGTTTTTTCGTAAAATCGCGATAGAACAACAAAGCTATCGGCTTTAGATGTATGTCAGATTAATGGGGTTTATTCCTTATATAGCAAACCTAGCGCACCCAAAATCGCTTTAGATGTATGTCAGATTAATGGGGTTTATTCCTGGTGGCATGAGCTATGGAAAATGCTTAAAGCTTTAGATGTATGTCAGATTAATGGGGTTTATTCCAGGTATAGCGAAGTAGCTCCTAAGGCACTTGCTTTAGATGTATGTCAGATTAATGGGGTTTATTCCACCTTTAACAAAATTACCAATAGCTTTACCGCTTTAGATGTATGTCAGATTAATGGGGTTTATTCCCAGACATTGAAGATGCTGACAAACCTGTTGGCTTTAGATGTATGTCAGATTAATGGGGTTTATTCCCAAAGAAGAGAAGCGTGTGTAGCATTAAGGGCTTTAGATGTATGTCAGATTAATGGGGTTTATTCCTAGGCAAACCTGCCTGACCATCGTCAGAAGAGCTTTAGATGTATGTCAGATTAATGGGGTTTATTCCCATGTCCGTTCTTCTGTTCAAAACGTGTGAGCTTTAGATGTATGTCAGATTAAGGTTACCTTTCATTAAGCAAGTAGGCCAACTAAAACCGAAAATCGCTGTACTTAGGTGCAGCGATTTTTCTTTTCTCTTCAAAGTTGCTTGAAGCCCTAGACTAGATTTAGTAAAATAAAGTAAGTTAATTTTTTCACAAATCAAAGTCAAACATGAGGAGATAACACATGAAACAAGTTGCCTTAATTACCGGGGCGGGTCAGGGAATTGGCGCCGCCATTGCCAAACGCTTAGCCGATGATGGATTTGCCGTAGCAGTCTTAGGTCGGACTTTAAGCAAGGTAGAGAAAGTAGCTGGTGAAATCAATGCTAGCCATCCTGATCAGGCACTGGCACTCAAAGCTGATGTGGCCAAGCGCGATGAAGTTTTTGCTGCCGTAGCAGCCACTGTGGATCGTTTTGGTGATTTAACAGTTATGGTTAATAATGCTGGCGTAGCACCAACGACACCAATTATGGAAGTGGATGAAGAGACCTTACAGTGGGCCCAGGCCATTAATGTCAATGGAACGGTTTGGGGAATCCAAGCAGCGGTGCAAGCTTTTGAACAAGCCGGTCATGGCGGCAAGATTATCAATGCTACGTCTCAGGCAGGGATTGAGGGTAACCCAGAGTTAACTGTTTATGGGTCAACTAAGTTTGCTATCCGTGGGATTACTCAAACAACAGCGAAGGAATTGGCGCCTAAGGGTATTACGGTAAACGCCTTTGCCCCTGGTATCGTAAAAACACCAATGATGTATGACATCGCGCATGAGGTAGCTCAAAATGCTGGCCAAGATGATGAATGGGGGATGGCCCAATTCTCTGATGGAATTGCGCTGGGCTATCTATCTAGTCCCGAGGATGTTGCAGCTGGTGTAGCCTTCCTTGCCGGACCTGACTCCAACTACATGACTGGTCAAACCTTGGTCGTCGATGGTGGCATGGTCTTCCACTAAACAGGTTGTATATTATCTTTTAAACTAGAACTGGTCTTAATGGGACCAGTTCTTTTTTTATGCTGGCTTGGTTAACACTAAGGAGGGCTTTATGGAAAATTTAGCACAAGGGCTAAAGCGGATTAAACCAGTTTTCGATCTACTAGGATCAATTGATTTATCACTAACTGAAACAGAATTAATTCGGCCAGTCCGCGTTATGAATAAGGAGCAGGCGACGGCTGTTTATGCAGCTCATAATGATGGGAAACCCGTCTTAGTTGCCCGCTCAACGAATCACTGGATAAAGACGCTGGCTAAACGTCATCAGTGGTTTATTGAACGGGATGTTCTTCCCTATTATTGGGCCATGGACCAACGGCAGGGGCCATTTCCATGGCTTCAGGGCCAGGATGGTTTTTGGCCGGTGGCATCTAATTTAGCAGGAGCTGTAGCCTGGGTGAATATTGCTTACTTAGATGGGGTCGATCAGTATGGCAGCGGTAGCCAGCTTTTAGTGGCTGGCCGCCCCTACTATTTACCGCGTTCGAGTAATCAGGTGAAAAGGCAGTTGGCGCGACTAAAGGTGGTTAGCTGGCAAATGCAGTTACTACACCGCTACCATTGGTTAAGGGCCGCACCGGCGCAAGAAGTGTTACCCTGGCTGCCTTATCCAGCGGGTGAACCTGGTAGTATAGAGCCAGCGCTGCTGCGCCGGTACCAACTGCTAGTAGAGTTGGGCCACTTTGCGCAGACCAGAGACGGGGGCAAAGAAATCCGAGAGGCAGCAGCTTTTGTAGCTACTGCCAGTGAACCTGAATATAGTCAACGTATCCAGCCAGATTGGTGGTGGCAATGAATATAGCCAGCAGGTCACGATGCAAATAAAAGCTAAGGGCTAAGCACCAATGCATGTCGTAGTATGTCTACTAAGTTAAGTCTGTATTATTATGGCTGGGCCAGTGAGGAAGGGAAGGCGGCCTGGCGTACAGCCGGAACTAAGTCTGGCCTTACAGCTGATAAAGATGACGGGACACGCTTTAGAGGTATGCTTTAATCGCCTCTAAGGAGGTGGAAGTCTATGCAGACAGATTTACAAGTATTTAATCCCTTGATTGGCGGTGTCTTAAAGGCTGCTGGTCTAAGTCCCTGTGACGTACAGTATGAAGACTATCGTCAGGAACTTTATCTTTTAATTTGGCAAAGGTTAAAAGCAGGTGAAGATTTAGCGCCGGTTAATAACCCAGCCCTTTTTCGCTGGCTCTTGTGGCGGTTACGAGATAAGCAACGGCAGACTTGGCGTCACCAGACGCATAGTTGCTTGACTGATAAAGGGGATTTAGATGGAGTAGTTGATCCCAGGCAGCGACTTGACTGTTACCTGTTAATTGAGGGGTTAGCCAAAAAGTTAACGCCAAATTCAACTGCAGCGCGAGTTTATCAACTTTATTTACAGCAACCAGGACTCAGTCAACGAGCGTATTGCCAACACTTAGGGATCCATCGCACGACGTTGCATCGATGCCTAAAGCGAATGCGCCAGCAAATCATACTAACGGACAGGGAAGGTAATTAAAGGGTAAAGCCAAGGTCAGATAGAAACATTGTGAAATTTATCTCTTTTTTTAATGAAGCAACAAGAGCATTGAAAGCGATAACACTGCGGTTTTTCCATATTAATTACAGGTTTATAGTATGTGACCTCATAAAATGCTTAGAAAATAAAGCTTGCAATGTGAAGTAAAACGTTTTACTATAAAGAATGTAGAAACCGCTTTCTTACACTAGCTGTTAAAATGGACATATACTGGAGGAGTATACGATGAATATGACTGCCTTGTTAATTGGTTTAGGGCCCCTGTTAGGTTGGGGACTTTATCCTACGATTGCCTCTAAGTTTGGTGGTAAGCCTACCAATCAAATTTTGGGTTCAACGATTGGTACTTTGATCTTTGCCTTAGTGCTTGTCTTAGTGATGGGACTGAAGATACCAACGGGAATGAATTTTGTTTACGCGTTGATTTCTGGAATTGGTTGGGCTGCTGCTCAAATTTTGACCTTTAAAGCCTTTGAGTTGGTGGGTTCATCACGGGCAATGCCAGTGACGACAGCCTTTCAATTGCTGGGAGCATCCCTTTGGGGAGTCTTCGTATTAGGAAATTGGCCTGGTCTTACCAATAAGATTATTGGTTTCGTTGCCTTGGCTGTCATTATTCTGGGGGCTTACTTTACCGTATGGTCACAGGATAAGAAACCAGCTGATGCGAGTCACTTAAAGCGGGCCGTAGGGATTTTAGCAGTTGGTGAAATTGGGTACTGGTTGTATTCAGCTGCCCCCCAAGCAGGGTCCATCGATGGAATGCATGCCTTCTTACCACAGGCAATCGGAATGGTCTTAACGGCTGCAGTTTATTGCCTCTTCAATCGGCAAAACGGGAATGCCTTTACGCAAGCCGTTTCATATAAGCAAATTATTTCGGGATTCTTCTTTGCCTTTGCCGCATTGACCTACTTGATTTCAGCTCAACCTAATATGAATGGTCTGGCAACTGGTTTCGTCTTGTCCCAGACATCGGTTATCTTGGCAACATTGACCGGTATTTACTGGTTGCATCAAACCAAGACCAAGAAGGAAATGGTTGTTACCATGATTGGGCTGGTGCTTATCTTGGCGGCTGCCACAGTCACCGCCTTCTTGTAAATCGGGTTAGCTAGGAACCATCTATCATATCCTAAAAGGAGATTATTATGAAAAAATCTGCAGTTTTAAATAGTCATGTGTCAGCCGCTATTGCGACTTTGGGCCATTTTGATCAAATTACCATTAATGATGCGGGGATGCCTATTCCAAATAATGAGCGTCGCATTGATTTAGCGGTGACCAAGGAGCTACCAAAATTCATCGATGTTTTAGCTAACGTCTTATCAGAAGTAGCCATCCAACGGGTTTACTTGGCTGAAGAGATTAAAACTGAAAACCCTGATCAACTGGCAGCCATCAAGGGCTTAATTGGACCAGCTGTTGAGATTGTCTATATGCCACATGAAGAATTAAAGGCTAACTTGAATAACCCAAAGAATAAAGGGAACATCCGGACGGGTGAAATTACCCCCTACTCAAATATTGCTTTAGAATCAACAGTTACCTTTTAACGAAGGTCTATTAAAGGAAGGAACACATCATGACAAAGAATATTGTAGTAATTGGCTCAACAAACGTGGATAAAGTCTTAAATGTTGAACGGTATGCCCAACCTGGTGAGACCTTGTCTGTTGATGCCCCACAAGGAGTTAAAGGTGGTGGTAAAGGGGCTAACCAAGCCATTGCAGCTGCGCGGTCGGGCGCGCAAACGACTTTCATTTCTAAGTTAGGTACAGAAGGAAATGCTGACTTCATGGTGGAAGGCTTCAAGGAAGACGGCATCAACACGGATTCTCTAATCTGGACGGATAAGTATGAAACTGGTCAAGCCTATATCACAGTTGAGGCTAGTGGCCAAAATACGATTTATGTTTATGGTGGTGCAAATATGGCGATGACCCCAGCTGATGTTGATCAACTTGGTGAAGTGATTGGGCAAGCAGACACGATTATTGCACAATTAGAGATTCCAACTGATACCATTATCGAAGCCTTTCGCATTGCCCGTGAGCACGGTGTGAAGACCATCTTGAACCCAGCCCCAGCTAAGCAATTACCAGAGCAATTGATTGTTTTGACGGACATTATTGTACCTAATGAGACTGAGGCTGCCTTGTTGTCTGGGATTGAAGTTACGGACGAACAAAGTCTTATGGATAATGCCCACTACTTCTTTGATAAGGGTATTCAATCGGTCATTATTACTTTAGGTGATAAGGGATCGTTCTATGCTAGCGCAGATGACCATGGGATTGTGAAGCCACAAAAGGTCACCAATGTAGTTGATACCACGGCGGCTGGGGACACCTTTATTGGTGCCTTAAGCACGCGCTTAGCCGATGACCTAAGTAATTTGACGACGGCGATGGCCTATGCAAGTAAGGCATCGGCACTAACCATTCAAACGCAAGGGGCACAGAACTCAATTCCAACTACTGCTCAAATTGAAGCTGTTTATGGGGAGATGAATTAATCATGACTGAGCATGTATTAACACAGGATCAACAAAAGCAATTGGCCGCTCAGACGGCTGTCCAGTATATTCAAGATGGGGATGTAGTTGGCCTGGGAACGGGAAGCACAGCCGCTCACTTTGTACGAGCCCTTAGTGACCGGGTGCAAGCAGAGGGTCTGCACCTAACGTGCACGACGACCTCTAACCGGACTACTGCTTTGGCCCAAAGCTTAGGATTACCCGTTTATCCTCTTGAACAAGTAGCAACGATTGACGTAACGGTTGATGGGGCTGATCAAGTTGACCCAGCCTTGAATGGTATTAAGGGTGGTGGGGCCGCTCTCTTGCATGAGAAGGTCGTCGCCCATAATTCGAAGCGTAATATCTGGATTACGGACGAAAGTAAGTATCAGCCAAAGTTAAATGGTTATTCCTTGCCAGTTGAAGTGATTCAATTTGGTAGTGAACATCTCTGCAAGGAATTAGCTGCCGAAGGTTTGGCGCCACATTTCCGTTTGACTGAAAATGAGACAAAACTGGTTACGGATTCCGGTAACTATATTATTGACATTAAGATTCCAGCAGAAGCTTCCTTGACTGAATTAGCCGCGGCTTTAGAGATGAAGGTAGGCGTTGTTGAGCAGGGGCTCTTCTTAAATATTTGTGATCAGGTAATCATCGGTCATGCCGATGGTACCGTGAAGACATTGACCCGGTAAGGGCAAAAAAACTAGTCGCGTCTCGTTTGAGATGGACTAGTTTTTTAGTTGGCAAGCCTGGTCTTGAAAAACACTATCAATTTGTAAGAGTTCGTTGCTTAGTGTTATACTGAAGTCGTCTTACAGTTAATTCAACTCTTAAGAAGACCGGGGGTATTCATATAGCATCGATGTTATTAGGAAGTTGGATTGCTGATGTCACAACACAATGGGTTACGGAGGTGTACGAATGACGACAGAAAGTTTAGCTAGTACCGTTACATTAAATAATGGTGTCAAGATGCCTCGCTTAGGATTAGGGGTTTGGAAAACGGACAATGCAAGTGCCGCTAAATCAGTGAGCGCAGCGATCCAAGCTGGGTATCGTTTGATTGATACTGCCAAGCAGTATGGTAATGAAACTGGCGTTGGTGCAGGAATTCTTGAAGGACTGGAAAAGACCGGTTTGAACCGTAAGGACCTTTTTGTGACCACCAAGGTCTTTAATGGTGATCAGGGTTATGAAAGTACATTGGCAGCTATCAATGGCAGCCTAGAACGGTTGGGACTAACGTATCTTGACCTCTACTTAGTTCACTGGCCGGTTGATGGTAAATTTGTGGACACATGGAAGGCCTTAGAAGAACTCTATTATGCTGGTAAGGTGCGGGCCATTGGCATTTCGAATTTTGATGTTGAACGGACCCAGGAACTTTTGGAATATGCGAACGTAACGCCAGTTATTAACCAAATGGAATTTAACCCCTTGAACCAGGAGGCCGATGTCTTGGCCTTTGCTAAGTTGACGGGGACGGTCCTAGAAGCATGGTCACCGCTTGGTGGTGGAGCAGCCTTAAACAATGAGACTATTCAGACGATTGCACAGCGACATGGAAAGTCAGCCGCCCAAGTGATCATTCGCTGGGACTGGCAACGTGGGGTGGTAGCAATTCCTAAGTCAAGCCATATTGAACGGATTAAGGAAAACGCCGATATCTTTGACTTTAGCTTATCAGCTGAAGAGATGCAGGCTATTAATGAGCTTGATGAGGCTAAGCGGGATTTGTGGTACAGTGATTTTGCCTGGCATAATGCAGACGGTCATGGCTTTAAGGATTCAGTTGATACTTGGCCTGATTCACCCGAAAATTATGCAGATTAAGTGAAATAAACCAGAAGCACTCAAGTAATTGAGTGCTTTTTTCTTGTCCACCTGTGATGAAGGGCATGTAACACTTTAGTTGCTTGCTGCTCAAGGGCAAATTGGTTAGGCTAAGAGCAAAGATAAGAAGGAGTTAGTAAACATGGATATTGGTGAACAGTTAAAGCGGCTTCGCTTAGCCCATAAGTATTCGCAAGCGGATCTCGCACTAGCCTTACATGTCAGTCGGCAGGCCGTTTCTCGTTGGGAGAACAATAATGTTTATCCTAGTGTGACGACGTTAATGGATTTGGCAGACTTGTACGGGTTATCACTTAGTGAACTGCTAAAGGAAAATGACTATCAGTTGGTAGATCACCTAGATCATGCCGTCAAATGGGAACGCTTGAGTAAGTGGGGGTTAAGGATTGTTTTAGTGCTAGTCGTGATTGGCGGAATGGGGGCTAGTGTGTTTGCTTATGGCCGGGCGCACCAGATTGATGTTCTTAATCGCGTTAATCCCTTTCTTAGCACGCAAATCAGTTATGCCCGGGTACCAGCAAAAGTGCCAACCAAAAAAGAAATAGTCCGGTCTCAAAATGGCAAGCACACCAGTCAACGACAGGTTCCACAACCAGTGGATGTTTGGGTGCCAGAGGACCGTTTTGGGGGTGGGGAATGGATTAAGGTGGCGATTGGTATGATTCCAACAAAAACAGACCGTTATCTGGTGTTAGAACATAAGGGTTCTTATGTTCATCGGGCACGCCTTATTAAAGCCGAATCAGTGCCCAAAACCATCCTTCCTTTGCTAGGCGAACACTATCACGCTTATAATCCTGCTTTTGATGGACCACGAGTTCACTAGGCTTAAGAAGGAGGTTTGTTAACGGCTTAAACCATTGATATAAAGGCGTTTAAAGCGCTTGCATTATTTATCCTTTGGCGTTATCTTTGACATGTAAAAGTTGTCATGGTCAAGGTCAAAGGAGGCCCATATGAAACAACAAGCGTATATGATTGGTGCTGGTATCGGTAATTTAGCCGCTGCTCTATATCTCATTCGTGATGGGGGCTGGTCAGGTGATCAGATTACCATTATGGGTCTAGACACGCATGGCGCTAATGATGGTGCACCAGTGGCGGATTACCAGAAGGAATATGCTAATGCTGAATTAGCCAACCACCGGGGTTATTTAACCAAGGGTGGTCGAATGCTCAATGAAGAGACATATGAAAATTTGTGGGATCTTTTTGCTGATGTGCCTTCTTTGGATAGCCCGGATAAGAGTGTGACTGAGGAAATTTTGGACTTTGATCATGCTCATCCAACACATGATGTGGCACGGTTAATTGATCGACAGGGCCCTCGGATTGGACCGAATGCTAATAATTATCGCCACATGCAATTTTCAAATAAGGATCGCGCTCTATTAACTAAATTGATGTTGCTACCTGAAAAAGATGAACAAACGCTGAATGATATGAGCATTGAAGAGTGGTTTAAGAATAGTCCCCACTTCTTTACGACTAACTTTTGGTATATGTGGCAAACTACCTTTGCCTTTAAGCGGGCTAGCAGTGCCATGGAATTACGACGGTACATGAATCGGATGATTTTAGAGTTTAGTCGAATTCAAACCTTAGCTGGCGTCACACGTACCACCTACAATCAGTATGAGAGTCTAATTTTGCCCCTACGACAGCATCTGGCAAACCTTGGTGTTCACTTTATTAATAATCGTAAGGTGACGGCGTTCGATTTTGATCAAACGCCTTTGCAAGATGACATTATCGTGACAGGCCTACATTATGAAGATGTTAAAACGGGAACCAAAGGACACTTAGATTTACGTCCAGATGACTTGGTCTTTGATACAAACGGTGCCATTACGGATTCATCTTCTATTGGTGATTTAGATACGCCAATTACTGAAAATATGGAGTATGCGCCTAGTGCTCAACTCTGGAAACAAGCAGCGAGTCGTTTTTATGATTTAGGACATCCTGATAAGTTCTTTGGTGATCGTTCGCAAAGTGAGTGGATGAGTTTCACCGTTACTTTAGATAATCATTACTTGCTTGATCAAATTGCCCGCATTACCCAACAAGCACCCGGGAATGCATTAAATACTTGGATTGACAGTCGGGGGCTGATGTCAATCGTAGTAGCCCATCAGCCACATTTCCATGTGCAAAAGCCAAATGAAACAATTTTCTGGGGCTATTTTATGTATCCACGCCGCAATGGTGATTATGTCGATAAGCCGATTAAAGATATGACAGGCCGAGAAATCCTCGAGGAATTTTTGGGTCACCTAGCGCAAACCGACCAAAGCAATGATAATGTCGCTAACCACCATGACGAAATAATGGATTCGGTCGTCAATGTAGTGCCAGTCTGGATGCCTTATGCCTCTGCATTGTTTAATCAACGCGCTGTTGGTGATCGACCAAAGGTAGTGCCTGACCATAGTCGTAATTTGGCCTTTGTCAGTCAATTTGCTGAACAATCCTTTGATATGGTCTTCACGGAACAGTATTCAATACGAGCTGCTCAGCGGGCTGTGTATACCTTCTTAGGCATTCCACTGAGTGAAATGACCCCCGTTCACCATTATGAAAAGGATCCGCGGGTCCTTTTGCGAGCCACTAAGACGATGTTTAGGTAAAAAGGAGACTGGACTGATGAAAAGAACCCATCCCATTTTAAAAGGACTGTTAGGCCTAACCCTATTGGGTATAGCGGGTCTTTGCCTGCTAGAAAACTACATGGCCAAATTAAATGATTGATATTAGCACTCTAACTTGACAAGTGCTAATTATATGCTACAATAAGAATTGTAAAGAGATGAGGGAACTAAAGGAAAGTAAGCGATAGGTTGCTTTCCTCCTCACCCCCTGAATTGGATTGTTACTTAGTAATATTTATGAAGGGAAGGTAGTTAATTATGGCTAATGAAATGAATTTTTATCGTGGTGGACGTGCACCTTTGTTGGATGCTTTAAGTGAGGCTTTCTTTGAGCCAGTGACTAACGTGGCTGGTGATTCGAATATGTCTTTTAAGACCGATATTAAAGAAACTGATAACGATTATGTGGTAACGGCTGAGTTGCCCGGTCTACAAAAGAGTGATATTGGGTTGAAGTACCAAGATGACACATTGAGCATCGCCGTTAAGCGGGAGAGTCAAGAGGAAACAAAGGATGATGATGGTAAGGCAGTACTGTCAGAGCGCTATTATGGTGCTATGAGTCGTTCTTACGTTCTACCACATGTGGCGATTGATGACATTAAGGCTTCTTATGAGAACGGTATTTTAACCGTTACCTTGCCTAAGGCTGACGAAGCACAAGTAAATAATATCGATATCCAGTAAGACTAAACGTGGATCTACGAAAGTAAAGGACTAACGGTGACGTTAGTCCTTTTTTTGTAGTGTTAACTATTAAGGCCGGTAAGAATAGTCATCATGTCACTAATAGAATAAGGTTCGGTCAGTAAAGAGTCTTTATTAGTGGGGTGGCTTAGGCGACTGAAGTGATTAGTAAAGGCTAGTACGTAAAAAGTTAGGTCAGCGGCTTTCATTAAGGTTGGTTAGTTTGATGTGCAGACTTGTTGTGTGGATGTTCATTTGCTAGGCTAAAAAACAAGTTAGAGATAAGGAACTAAAAGGGATGTTGGGTAAACAAATTAAAAAACTGCGGTCATCATTAGGAATGAGTCAGGCGGCCTTTGCCGACGAACTCTTTGTCAGTCGACAAGTTATCTCCAATTATGAACGGGATTTAAGAGCGCCAGATTTAGCCTTCCTTTTAAGGCTAACGGAACGTTTTGGGATTGATTTAACGACACTTATTCAAGAATCACATGGTGGTTCTTCCCTTAGCCAAGGGAAGGTAAACCATTTGTATTGGGAAGGTTTCATGCAGTTGCTTATACATGAAAAGGTACGCCCAACGCAGACGGCTATCCATCAGTGGGCTAGTCAGCATGAGCCGGTACTGGCCCAACGCCCATTAGATGATCATCACCACTTTTGGCGGAGGTTGATGGAAGAAACAAAAGGGCGTATTGATCGTGACCTGGTAGCCACTACGGCGGGACAAAATAGGATCCGGGATGTGTTTTTGCCGGTGGTCTGCGGTCATGGGCGCCTTTTGCAGTTTTTTTATTTAGAACATGAGTTAGAGCCTGAATGGTCCCAGTTTATTGGTCAAGCTTGTCAACAGTGGGCCAACTTCTGTTTATCAGCTAACCAAGGTGAATTGGCACAACGGTGGCAACTTCTTTTTTTAACTGCACTGTTAAAAACGCTGTTAGCAAATTGGTTTGGTGGTACTTATCTAGCCACCCTGAAAGAAGTGCAGGGATTGTACGATCATTTAGCGACCTTAACGTTAACTGGGTTAATGGTGGGTACAGTGGGTACAAATGAAGATGATTGAAATTAGGGCAAACACGATGGGGGTTTGCCTTTTTTTGTGGCAAAAACTGGCGCGCTGACCTGCTAAGATAATAGTCAGTTGACACTGCAGGGTTAACGACTGTCTCTAGGTAAATCAAAGGAGGTAATAGGATGAACAAAGGTAAGCTAGTACTGGGATTGGCCATTGTCATGACGACCACGGGACTAGTCGCTCCGGCTATGCAAGCGGCTGTTCGACACCCCCATCCAACCTTTCCTGATATTTGGAAATATGGCATTACGAAGCGGGGGTATGCCTATTCACAGTATTGGTTAAAAGCGCCCATTCGCCTAGGAAGTTCAGCCTCAATTACGGATGCTTGGGGTAATCTGAAAGCCAAAGACCGTGCCAACTATGGCTGGGCCTACGCAGGAGCCCAAAAGAAATGGTATTGGGGAACTGCCAAAGCCTTTTATGGTTGGTATCGATTTTAAAGTGGGGAAAAGTGAAGAAAAATGGTAACTTATGAAAGTTAAAGGTCTGTTAATTACGGTCATGGTCATATTGTTTTCCGGCCTAGGCTTAAGTGAGGTTAAGGAATTTGGCAGTGACGTGAAGGTACCGGCTGAGGCTGCCATGAATGTCAGTCAGGTAACTAAGCACCAGTCTAAAGTAGCGCTTTATCAGCAATTAGGTAGGTTGGCCAAGCAACACCACTTAGCTATTTATAAGCCCGTCATTGATACCAAGGGGAAGCTAACCTATCCCTGTCTGTCTAAGACGGTTCTTAGTCAGCAAGTGCCAGCAGCCTTAGTAACAAGTTCAGTAAATGGGATGTATTATCTGACCAAACTTCCCGGCCCATCATTTGCAAAACAACTGCAGCAGCTTGGCTTAGATGTTAAGGTAGCCGCCTTACCATGGCAGTTAATTGTGGCAGATTTTTTATTTGGGAACGAACGCTCTGTAGCCGTCTGGGCTCTCTTACTTACCTTTGCCTTGTCTCTACTGGCTTTAAAAGTACGACAACTTAAGGCAGCTATGTTAGCCCGTAGTCTTGGGGGCCTAGCACGGCATAGTTGGATGAACTTAGGGCAGGAGCTTGGCTTTTTACTTGTAGCAACAAGCGGCTGTCTGGCCATCGTGGTCCTAGGAGTGGATGGTGGACAGTGGACCTTATTGGGGAAAGCCTTTGCCTTACAAGAGCTAGTGTTGACTGGTCTGTTAGCGGTCATCATTATCATGGTTAATGTCTTTTTTACTGCGGTTATTAAAGTCTTAAAACCAGTGGCTGTTATGAAGAACCGCACCTATTCTGCACTGTTGGGCAATACTTGGCTTTTAGGAATTCTAGTTGCCAGTTTTCTAGTTTTAGTTGCAGCCGAGGCAGGCTTGAATACGGGACAGCAGGTGACGAGACAACTACAAGAATTAAGCTGTTGGCGTCAGGTTGCGAATTTTGCTAAAATCACCTGGCGAGACCGAGAAAGTACCCACATGGACGCTAATAGTCATGAAATTGATGCTCAGTTCGTAAAAACGAATGAACACCAGCATTGGCGGTTTTTAAAGCGTTTCACTGGTGACGAACTAGTTTATGCTAGTGCTAGTCGCTTGGCATTGGTACCAGATCCAAAACAACAGTCCAAGGAAGAGCTGAGACTGGCTAAGCGCCTTATCTATGGCAATCGGGGGTTCCAAATAAAAAATAGCCGGCTAGGGCAACAGTATACCTACCCTAAAGTAACCGGGTCAGCGCCCATTACCATTTACTTACCAGCAGATGTGCGCTATCAGGAAGATATGATTAAAGATCTGGTCCTAACTGAATGGTTTAGTCATACTGGATTACGGTCAAGTGATTTCCAAGTAGTTGTATTGAAGGAGAAACGAAAACTCTTTACCTTCAATCAGGCTAATCAAGAAACATCGGGACAAAGGAGCTCAATCATAAAGAATCCGATTTTTGTTCTTTTGCATTTTGAGAAATTAGACCGATTTGCAGAAGGGACCACGTTAGGATCAACAGTGTCACAGCAAGCCCTTTTTAAGCAGGCTCTCATTCAGAAGCATGGGTCACGAAGCGGATTAGATCGTGATATGACTGATTATGAAAATGTAGCGCAGACTGCTGAGCTAGCCCTACAACATGCTAAGAATCGCTTAGTTGGTATCCAAATGGCTGGGATAATCTTATTTATAATTCAAGCCTTTACCCTTTACCACTATCTGGGCTGTCGATACGAAGTACAACTACGTGCCATCATGTTGTACCGTCTGTTTAGGGCAAGTAGCAAGCAACCACTATTGAAATTAGTGGCACCCTTACTAACTGGATTAGGCATGTTGTTTCTCTTAGCTCATCATCAAGGGCTTAATCAGTGGCTGCTGTTAGCCTTGGGCGGAATATATGGCCTAATGACGGTAAGCTTACTATTACTGGTTCATTGGCGTTTTAGCCAGCAGTTGACCACCGTATTAAAAGGAAACAATGATATTTTATGATTGAACTAAAAAATGTGAGTAAATCTTTTGCTGGGAAAGCACTTTATCAAAATTTTTCAACTTGTTTTGAACGCCAACGGAGTTACGCCCTTACAGGACCTTCAGGAAGTGGCAAAACTACCTTGCTTAACATGCTAGGCCGTTTAGAACGACCAGATGTTGGACAAGTGCTGATTGAGGGCCAGGATATTTGGCACTTAAAAGAGAGCATGTATTTTCGTCGGTACCTAGGTTATGTATTTCAAAATTATGCTTTATTGGAAAACCAAACGGTTCAAGCTAATTTAAAGATTGCTGGTTTTCAAGCTAAGGATGTGACTATTCTTGAACAAGTAGGGTTAAATGCGTCCTATTTGAAACGGTACGTATACGAATTATCGGGGGGCGAAGCGCAACGGGTAGCCATTGCGCGCCTAATGTTAAAAAAGCCCAAGGTTATTTTAGCTGATGAACCTACCGGGGCCCTGGATAGTCGAACTGGGGCTGATATCATTAGCATTTTGTTGAAATTAGTATCACCAAGTACAGTCTTGATTATTGCTAGTCATGACCCAGCCGTGTATCAAGCGGTTGATGAGGTAGTCACTATTCAAGATGAACAAATAATAAGATAAAAAACCGCAGTCCTACGGTGTGGACCTCAAGTTATGATAACTTAGAGTACACTGTAAAGGCTGCGGTTTTTAATGATTTTAATGGTTAAAGTAAGACAATGGCCATAATAACAACGACTAACAGACCAGTGAAGGACAGTAATGTTTCCATAACGGTCCAGATTTGGAACGTTTGTTTGATGGATAGATCAAAGAATTCTTTGAAAATCCAGAAACCAGCGTCATTGACATGCGAGAAGACTAAGGAACCCGCACCGATGGCAAGCGCAACCAACACTGGTAGAATAGGATCAGAACCAGCTTGGCTAGCAACGACGGCGGTAAAGATTCCGGCAGCCGTAATACCAGCCACGGTAGCAGAACCAACAGACACACGCAAGATGGCAGTTACGAACCAGGCAAAGAGGATTAGCGTTACGGGGGACATAGCACCGTTGGCACTAAAGAGCTTTGCAACTGTGTCAGAGAAACCACTGGTTACCAGGACACCACGCAGGGCACCACCACCACCAACAATTAACAAGATTCCAGCAACGGCGTTAATTGCTTCAGTCATTGACTCATTAACTTGGGCCATCGTCCGCTTTTGGAAGACACCCATCGAAAAGATTGCAAAAATCAAAGAGATGGTCATGGCTACCGCTGGGTTGGCCATGAATTCAATGACAGAATCTAACATGGATGGGTTTTTGGGTGTAACACCACCTGTATAAACCATCTTGTAGATTGTCGCGATAATCATAAAGATTAGTGGGAAAACAGAGGTTAAGACTGAAAGCCAGAAAGAAGGAGCTTTGTCTAAGTCATACTCTTTGACAGTACCCACTGCTGGTAATTCAGTTTTAAATTGAAAAGCATCTGGGGCATACTTTTGGGCCAACCTAGTGAATAGTGGACCGGCCACCACTGCGGTAATAATTGAGACAATCAAACCTAGAATCAAGTTTAATCCAATGTTGGCACCTAAGGCGGTAGCAACCGCTGTAGGCGCAGGCTGTGGTGGTAAGAACCCTTGGGCCGAGGAAAGCGCAGCGGTCATTGAGATACCAAGGTAGAGCAAGGGTACCTTGGCTTCAAGCGCAACGGCGAACACAATGGGGATCAATAAGATCATACCTACGCCAAAGATCATGGAAATCCCAATGACGAAAGAAGCAATCAAAACGGCCCATTGTAAACGCTTAAGACCAAACCAATCAATTAAGGTATGGGCAATCTTGTATGAACCACCAGCATCAGCCACCAAACGGCCAATCATACCACCAAAAATAAAGATAACGGAGTTTGATCCGAGGATGTTTCCAACCCCTTGGTCACCCAAAACGGCGTTGGGGATGTCCATCGGATTCATTCCTAGTAATAAGGCCAAGACAAACGCAGTAATAATCAATGACACGAAGGTATTGACTTTGAACTTAACAATCAGAAGTAACAGGACCCCGATTGCTAGTGCTAACATTAAAAATTCCATAATGCCTCCTAAAAAAAGAAAATAACTGTTCAATTATAAACGCTGGCTCTGAGAAAATGTGACATTCTGAACTAATTTAGCTATTCTTAATAAAATTTAAAGGTAGGTCGGATAAGACAACTGATTAGGGAGGGGAGTTATGGAAGTTGTGCTAGCTAAATCTCCATAACTAGTTCTAGGGTGCAGGGATTGTAATGAAGATGGATGGGTTATAATAGTGGTGAAGACTGAGAATGGAATCTTTTATGAGAAAGTGGGTAAACAGATGCCAAAAGCGCTCCAGGTCCAATTGGTGGATCAAGCAGTTATTACACGGTTAGTGGACCTAGCGCCACGCCCTTTGCTGCCGGGTCAAGTCCGGATTGCGGTGGCTTATTCGTCGATTAATTTTAAGGATTATTTGGCCTGCCAATACCAGGGTGGGGTTATCCGGCATTATCCAATGGTACCTGGAATTGATGCTAGTGGGGTAGTGATTGAGACTGCTGATCCGCACTTTCATGTTGGTGATCAGGTCTTAATTTCTGGTTACGAATTTGGAGTTAGTGAACCAGGTGGCTATCAAACGGAAGTGGTCATTGAGGCAAGACGAGTCTTAGCACTTCCAGATGGGCTAACCTTGCGGACGGCGATGGTCGTTGGAACAGCTGGTTTGGCAGCCTGGTTGGCGGTAGATGCAATTAGCAATCAGGGTGTGCTTGATCATCAGGCACCACTCTTAGTGACAGGTGCTAGTGGGGGCGTCGGATCGCTGGCCTTAGCCTTTCTGAGTGCCTTGGGCTACCAAGATAATACAGCCTTAACCCGGCAGACCAAGTTAGATGAACAGTTGACCAATTTGGGGGCCACGGAATTGATCGATGCTAATCAATGGCAAGCTTTACCAGCTAAACCGCTTTTGACGGGACGTTACCAAGCTCTGATTGACACCATAGGTGGAAAGTTAACGGGCCAAGCATTGGCGCAATTAAAGCCACGGGGGTTAGCTGCCTTAGTAGGGAATGCAGCTAGTAATGAGTTGCCGACTACGGTGTTGCCCTTTATTTTACGGGGGATTTCTGTAGCTGGAATAGATGTTGTGAACCTTCCAATGGTTGAACGTGTGGCCGCTTGGACAGCAATTGGCCAAATTTGGGGCCAAGTCAACTATCCCTATGTGCAGGAAGTGGCCTTAGCTGACTTATCAGCAATGCTGGCTCGATTTAACAAGCAGACCCATTTTGGCCGCTTTCTGGTTAAGGTCAACGATATTTAAGGATTCAAAAAAGCATGACCAGTTGTAACTGGTCATGCTTTTAAAGTTGCTAGAAGGAATGGCGTAATGTTAACTTGCTAGCAACTTCCGCATCCTCGTGCCCACGTTTACCACCAATATACTCAAAGAGTAAACGGGCAGTTGCCTGGCCAATTTCTTGAGGATTCTGATCAATGGTGCTAATGCCTGGGCTTAAGACAGCCCCTAGTTCAGAATCATCATAGCCAGTAATGCCGATGTCATTAGGAATGACATAGTGGTGTTCTTGTAGCCATTGCAGACAAGCAATCAAGAGTTGACCATTGACGGCAAATAGGGCGGTTTTTGTGTGCGGTGTTGCTTTCAGAAGACGATCTAAATCAGTTAAATCATTATCTGTTACCTCTAAAGCATCTAAGAGTATCGACTTTTGCTGGGCTACCTTTTGGAGGCCCTCGTAACGCAGGGCGTGGGTGGTCGAGCTATCACTGGCTAACGAAATAAAAATAATACGTTGATACTTTTGCTTAGCTAGTGCCAGGGCCATTTCCCGTGAGGCACTGAAGTTATCAGCTGTTACACTACTCCAAACGGTTGGCCGAGTCTGGCGATCGACGAGGACGACGTTAGTGTTGCTTTCCACTAGAAACTGGTAGTCCTGGCTGTTAACGGATAGCGGTTGCAAAATAATGCCGTCAACATTAGAAGCCATGAGCTGGGTTAGCGCCTTCTTTTCATTAGTGAGGCTGTTCGCTGAATCTACGATGAGCAAGCTGTAATCATGTTCACGTAGCACGTTTTGAATACCACGGATTAAAAAGGATGAGTAAAGATTAGCCATATCCGCGACGACTAACCCAATTAAGTGGGAATGTTTAGCTTTGAGGGTGCGGGCCTGTTGGTTAGGCACGTAGCCCATTTCATCGATAGCTTGTTTAATCTTTTCTCGTGTGTGGGCATTGATGCGATCAAAATGTCCATTTAAATAGCGCGAAATGGTTGTTTTAGAGACCCCAACCTCATTGGCGACGTCCATAATTGTAACTTTATCCATATTAAGGCTCCCAGTTCTTTGCCAAGGTGACCAGCTAAGGACTTAGTGGTCAGATTTCAGTGTTTTTTGGCTCAGGAGTAAAAGTGTCTAATAAAGCCCAATAGGCAACCACCGTAAAAACAAGTAAAAAGTGCCAGAGGACCGTTTGAAAGGCATTTCCATATGCATTGGCATAGGTGTTAATGGGACGGTGAGCTACTAGCAAGACTAGAGCTTCTTCTACACCAATGATTAAGGCGGTAAGGGTTGCTGTGGCAACGACAATTACAACCAACAGGAGTAAGAAGGAGGCTAAGTGCTGGCTCAGCCACCGCCAGGTCCAGGGTTTAGTTTTAATATTTTGCATGAGATTTCCTCACAGTTCCTGAGTCAAATATGGTTCTTAAGCCCTATTATAACCAATCTAATGGAATTTACTCAAATTACCTAGGAACATTAACCGTAATTTAACCATAAAAGGCCAGTGTTAAGTTTTAACTAACTTATGTTGACACAAACGTGTATAATAGTGACTATGAATAAGCAGTAAAGGGGGCAGCTAGCATGCCAAATGATTGGATAAAAATCCGTGGTGCACGTGCACATAATTTAAAAAACATTGACGTCGATATACCACGTGATCAGTTTGTGGTTGTGACCGGCTTGTCGGGGTCGGGTAAGAGCTCGCTCGCCTTTGATACGCTCTACGCTGAAGGGCAACGCCGTTATGTTGAGAGCTTGTCAGCCTATGCTCGCCAATTTCTGGGACAAATGGACAAACCGGATGTTGATTCTATTGAGGGGTTAAGTCCGGCCATCTCAATTGATCAAAAGACGACGTCAAAAAACCCCCGGTCAACGGTGGGTACGGTAACTGAAATTAATGATTATTATCGTCTTTTATTTGCCAGAGTGGGCCAACCTGACGCCCCCAAAGATGGCACTATTGTACAGCCATCCATTGATCAAATGTTGAATTATGTGGATGAAGAGTTGCCGGAAGGGACGCGGTTACAAGTACTAGCACCAATTGTGCGTCATAAAAGGGGCTCGCATGCGACTATCTTCGACCGTATCCGAAAAGAAGGCTTTGTTCGGATGATGGTTGATGGCGAATTACATGAAGTATCTGATGAGCTAAAGTTAAATAAAAATAAGTATCATGATGTAAGCGTTGTGGTTGACCGGATTATCTTGAAGGAGGGTTCACGGGCCCGTCTATATGAAGCAATGGAAACAGCCCTGCGGATGGCAGATGGATTGGTAACGCTGGATGACATCCATGGCGGTGCATTGACTTTTTCTGACCATTATACGGGGGCCTTGAAGCACTACGCTGTGGGCCATTTAGAGCCTCAGCTGTTTTCTTTTAATTCTCCAGAAGGGGCCTGCCCTGTCTGTGGTGGCCTTGGGTTAACCTTAGAGGTGGATATTGACCGGGTGGTGCCCGATAAAACAAAGACCTTGGCCCAGGGGGCGATTGCGGCCTGGAACCCAATCTCCTCTCAATACTATCCAGAGTTGCTACGTCAATTTTGTGAACAGGCAGGCATTCCGATGGATAAGCCCTTTGAGGACTTGTCAGCAGAACAACAGGAAGTCATTCTGCATGGTTCAGATGAACCCTTTCATTTTCACTATGAAAATGACTTCGGTGGCGTAAGGGATGTTGATACAACCTTTGAGGGTGTGGTTACCAATATTAACCGGCGCTATAAAGAATCTAATTCTGATTTTACGCGTGAACAGATGCGATCCTATATGGATGAGTTAACCTGTTCGGCCTGTCATGGCTATCGGCTGAGTCCGGCAGCTTTGTCGGTTAAAGTGGGCGGCCACAATATTGGTGAAATTGTTGAATGGCCTGTTGATCAGGAATTAGCATTTTTTGAAGGGTTGTCATTTGGTGAACAGGACGGTCAAATTGCGCAACCGATTGTAAAAGAAATTACAGACCGGTTACGGTTTTTGAAGAACGTAGGGCTGGACTACTTGACCTTGGCGCGTTCGGCCCGGACGCTTTCGGGTGGTGAGGCACAACGGATTCGGTTAGCCACCCAAATTGGGTCTAATCTATCAGGAGTCATGTATGTGCTTGATGAGCCCTCAATTGGTCTTCATCAACGCGATAATGACCGATTGATTCATTCCCTCAAAGCCATGCGTGATTTAGGTAATACGCTGATTGTGGTCGAACATGACGAGGATACGATGCGAGCTGCTGATTACATTGTCGATGTTGGTCCGGGAGCAGGAGCCCATGGTGGGCAAATAATGGCTGTTGGTAGTCCAGCAGATATCGAGGCCAATCCTGTTTCCTTGACTGGTCAATATTTGGCGGGTAAAAAATTTATTCCAGTACCCACCAGTCGTCGAACCGGCAACGGTCAGGCGATTACCGTTTTTGGGGCGCAAGAGAATAATTTGAAAGATATCACGGTTAACTTCCCACTGGGTGATTTTATTGTTGTAACCGGAGTGTCTGGCTCGGGTAAATCTACCTTAGTCAATACGATATTAAAGCGGGCTTTAAAGGCCGAACTTAATCATAATTCGGAGAAACCGGGTCGTTTTAAAAAGATAACCGGGGTCGATAATATTGATAAAGTTGTGGATATTGACCAAAGTCCAATTGGACGGACTCCGCGCTCTAACCCGGCCACCTATACTGGCGTGTTTGATGACATTCGAACGCTTTTTGCTCAGACGAATGAGGCCAAACTACGTGGTTATGCCAAGGGGCGGTTCTCTTTCAATACCAAGGGCGGACGCTGTGAGGCCTGCAAGGGGGACGGGGTCCTTAAAATTGAAATGAATTTTCTGCCAGATGTCTTTGTAACCTGTGAAGTGTGTGGGGGAACCCGGTATAATTCTGAAACCTTAGAAGTTAAGTACCGTGGGCTGACCATTGCAGATGTCTTAAACCTAACAGCAGAAGAGGCAGTCGACTTCTTTGCGCCGATTCCTAAAATTCGACGTAAGCTTCAGACAATTGTTGATGTGGGTCTAGGTTATGTTAAGTTAGGGCAGTCAGCGACGACGCTATCCGGTGGTGAAGCCCAACGAATGAAGTTGGCGGCCGAACTACAACGGCGCTCGACTGGGAAGACCTTCTATATCCTTGATGAGCCAACGACAGGCTTACATGTGGATGATATTAAACGCCTCTTGGAGGTGTTAGAACGTCTTGTTGATGGTGGTAATACGGTTTTGCTGATTGAACATAACCTTGATGTCATAAAAACAGCTGATTGGCTGATTGATATGGGACCAGAAGGTGGTGAAGGTGGTGGACAAGTGATTGCGACGGGCACACCGGAAGAAATTGCGGCGACGGCACAGTCTTATACAGGGCACTATTTGAAAGATATTATGGACCGAGATCGTCAGCGGGCGGTCAACAAAGAAGAATAGTTGCCAAAACAGCGAACAAGCGTTATACTTACTTTTAGTAACTTATAGCATTGAGCATATTAAATGAAATGAGGGATATGATGGCTGAAAAACTAGATTTAGCTTCTGCACGACGTAAGATGCACAGTCCTAACATCAAGACCCGGAAGCGGGCTTTGAAGGCCTTGCATGACTTAAAGCGTCAAGGTGGCAAGTAGCGCATAGAAGTAGACAATTCGCTTTAGCGGGTTGTCTTTTTTTGTGGAAAATTATAGATGGGAAGTCCGCGGCTAACCAGTAAAAAATGATATAATGACGCATGATATGAAATGTTTGAAAGAGGGCGGATAGATGGCAAAGAAAGAGTTAGTAATCTTAACTGGCATGAGTGGGGCTGGTAAAACGGTAGCCATGAGTGCCTTTGAGGATCTAGGATATTTTACCGCACAAAATTTGCCGGCCGAAATGTTACCCCGGGTTTGGGAATTAATTTCTGAAGAGCCCAATATCGAACGGGCGGCGATTATGATTGATAGCCGGTCAGGAGACTTTTTTGCTGACCTGGATGATCAGTTGTCACAGATGAAGGCCAGGAACACTGGTGATTATCAGTTGCGCATTATCTTTTTAGATGCTTCGGATCATGAATTGGTTGCGCGCTATAAAGAGACGCGGCGTTCTCATCCGCTAGCAGGTGAACATGGTACCTTAGCCGGCATTCAAAAGGAACGCCAGTTATTGACTGATATGCGGGGGATGGCTAATCAGGTTATCCGAACGGATGAATTTACCAGTAAGCAATTACGGAATTATCTTTTTGAACAGTTTGGTTCTAAGAGTGACCAACAGGCTATTTTTTCTGTCCAAGTGATGAGCTTTGGTTTTAAATACGGGTTGCCGGCCGATGCGGACTTAGTAATGGATGTCCGTTTTTTGAAAAACCCTTATTATGTGCCTGAATTACAGCCCCAAACTGGTTTAGATCAAGCTGTGGCTGACTATGTTTGGCAAAATGCGGATGCCAATGACTATTACCAGCAGGTCTACCAAACCATTACCTGGTTATTGCCTCGCTATAAGGCAGAGGGAAAAACAACTTTGACGATTGCCTTTGGTTGTACAGGTGGTCAACATCGGTCAGTAGCGTTTGCCCATCGGTTAGCGACGGATTTAAAAGCAGCCAACTGGCACGTTAATGAATATCACCGGGACAGTGACCGTCGGAAAGGATAAGCTAATGATTGAACTAGCAGAAAGTACGCCAGCCCAAGGCCCTAAAATTGTAGTGATTGGTGGTGGTTCTGGTCAACCGGTTATCTTAAAGGGGTTAAAGTCTTATCAGGCTGATTTAACAGCTATTATTACGGTGGCCGATGATGGGGGCTCATCTGGTACGTTGCGGGACTATCTCAACATTATTCCGCCTGGTGATATTCGAAATGTCATTGCTGTATTAGCGGATGTATCAAGCGATTTGATTGATCTTTTTCAATATCGGTTTAAAAAAGAAGATGAAATGTTAGCCGGACATGCCTTAGGCAATTTGATTATTGCGGCGATTGCGGAGAAGAAACAGGACATTTACGGAGGTGTGCAACAGCTTTGTCAGCTAATGCAGGTGGATGGACATGTCTACCCAGTTGCTAAGGAACCCTTGGTCTTACACGCGCGGTTTAAGGATGGCAGTGAATTATCAGGGGAGGCTGAAATTACGGCGGCACATAATGCTATTGACCGCATTTGGGTCACTCCGCAGGCTGATTCTGCTAATCAAGTGGCGCAAGCACCCACAGCCGTGGTTGACGCGATTTTGGCAGCCGATGAGATTGTCTTAGGGCCAGGCAGCCTTTACACGAGTATATTGCCTAATTTAGTTGTACCTAACGTGGCGGCCGCGATGAAGATGACCCGGGCTAAAGTAACGTATATTGCCAATATTATGACGCAAAAGGGGGAAACTGATGGTTATTCAGAGGCGGACCACGTGCGGGTTATTAATGAACATTTGGGAGCACAGGTGGTTGATGCTGTTTTGATGAATACAGGGGTTGTACCCGAGGATTATATTGATTGGCATCGTTGGAATGAGGTTTCGCATCAGGTGCGGTTCGATCCTGATCAAGTACGAAAAGAGGGGGCAGTCCCCATCTTAGGTGACTTCCTAGCCTTGCGTGAGAATGGGGCCTTTCATGATGGCGACCTGGTGGCTAAATTAATTATGCAGATTGCTGGCACACCAGCTGACGATGCTGGAGGAGAATGATGTCTTTTGCTAGTGATGTAAAAAAAGAATTAACTACCTTGGAAATTACCAATCCTGATAATGCGCGTGCAGAATTAGCAGCCTTGTTGCGTATGAATGGGTCATTAGGGTTGGCACCACAAGGGTTTACCTTGAATGTGCAAACGGAAAATGCAGCCACAGCTCGGCGCATCTTAAACCTACTTCAACAGTTTTATCAGTTGCCGGCTGAAATTTCGGTGCGGCGGCAAATGAAATTACAAAAGCACAACCTTTATGTGGTTCGTATTTTGCAGGATGTTCGGCAGTTACTGGATGATTTACATATTATTGAGCATGGTGAAATGGTACCAACTTTACCTGAGGATTGGTTGGCAGATGAAGGCATGGCCCGGTCGTACTTACGGGGCGCCTTTTTGGCAGCTGGTTCAGTTAATAATCCTGAAACGAGTCGCTACCATTTGGAAATTTATTCCTTATATGAAGAACAGGCACAACAAATTGAGCGCTTAATGAATCGTTTTGACTTAAAGGCCAAAACGGTAGAACGGCGGGCTGGTTACATTGTCTATCTTAAAGAAGGTGAAAAGATTGCTGATATGCTCAATTTAATGGGGGCCACGACGGCGATGTTGAAACTGGAGGATGTGCGCATCATGCGTGACATGCGCAATTCAGTTAATCGGCTTGTGAATGCCGAGAATGCCAATATCGATAAAACGGTAACGGCTAGTCAAAAACAAATTGATGATATTCATTTCTTAGATGAAGAATTGGGTTTGCACCGTCTTCCTGAAAAGCTGCGCGAAATAGCTCAGGTGCGTCTGCAACATCGCGAAGCACCGTTATCAGAACTTGGTCAGTATGTACCTTCGGGACCGATTTCAAAATCAGGTGTGAACCATCGGCTTCGAAAATTAACCAAATTAGCAGACGAAATCCGGCAAACCGGGCATTTACCCAAGCAGTTCGAAAAATAAGCTTTGCTTTGACTATGCTTGACTAATAGTTTGAGATGGCATAAGCTATGTGTTATTAAAAAGGAGGACGTATTATGTTACCAATTCCATACGTGATTGAGCAATCATCACGCGGTGAGCGGTCCTACGATATTTTTTCGCGCTTACTGATTGATCGTATTATCATGGTGACTGGTGAAATTAATTCACAAATGTCAACTTCGATTATTGCTCAATTACTTTTTTTGGATGCACAAGATCCAGATAAAGACATTTATATGTATATCAACTCACCTGGTGGGGAAGTGATTGCCGGCTTAGCAATTTATGATACTATGAATTTCATTCATGCTGATGTGCAAACGATTACCATTGGGCTAGCCGCATCAATGGCCTCCGTCTTGGCTTCATCTGGAGCTAAAGGGAAGCGATTCATCTTGCCTAATTCTCAGTTTATGATTCATCAACCTTCTGGGGGCGCCCAAGGACAACAAACTGAAATCGCGATTGCTGCTGAAGAAATCATGAAGACCCGTAAGCGGTTAAATGATATCTTAGCAAAGAATACCGGTCAAAAGTTAGAACGAGTTGAACGTGACACGGAACGTGATCACTGGTTGGATGCTCAACAATCCCTAGATTATGGTTTGGTTGATCAAATCATGACGAATGTTGATGAGCGTGATCCAAAAAAGAAAGCTTAATAGCAAAAAAAGATGGCTGTTGGTCCTTAAAGACTGCTGGCCTTCTTTTTTTATAGATATACACAAAAAGCGCTGGAACAAAAATGTTCCAGCGCTTTTTATTAAACTTACTTTGAAGTAACTTGTTGGCCCTTGTAAGTACCATCAGAAGCTACGTGATGGTTACGTACGTAAACACCATTTTCATTCTTGTGAATAGCAGGGGTCTTTAGACCACCTTGACCACCACGACGTGAACGCTTCTTCATCTTTGAAACTTTACGTGCAGGAACTGCCATAAGTAATATCCTCCCTTACACCGCCGTGTTCGAAAGAAGGCAGTGTTTATTAATAATCGATTATTTTCAACTGTTCTAAATTACCTGAATTTTGGCCGTTTGTCAAGGTAAACACTAACAAAAAGAAATAAATCAAGGTCTTCTTACTATAAAATAGGTAAGTTAATAGGGAAATAGGTGGATTTTATATTTACAAACACTGGGGGCAAGGCCATAATTTAAGAGTGCTTAACTATTATTTGTTAATGGTCGTAATGTTTAAGCACAGGGCGTGTGGGGGCATGCCTAATTAACACAATGGGGACCATGGTTAATGACGTTAGGAATTACTAAGGTGGAGATAGAGAACAATGAAGAATAAGGAAAGTGTTACCTTACTTAATGAATATATTAATGCTTACTTAGCCACGCTCAAATATTTGGATGAGGTGATTTCAGAACCAGCTGACGAGTACGGCTTATCCTTTGAGCAGTACCTCATTATGCATAGCATTGCTGAATGTGATGGGATTACCTTGACTGATATAGTAGCCTCGCGCCACGTTACCCGGGCTGCGGTATCAAGACAGATTAAGATGTTATTGAAAAAGGAATATGTTTATCAGGAGGCGGACGCCAAGGACCGTCGCCGGATGTTGTTACATTTAACTGAAGGTGGGTTGGCCATTGAAGAGATTGTCACACAAAGAGTAACGGATCGTTTTGATGGCTGGGTTGAAGCCTTTGGTGAGGAACGTGCACGTGACATCTTGCAATTTATTCAACGCTTTGATGAAAAAGTGGTATCAAAGTCACGTGCCAAGGCCCGAGGTTTGATTTAGAAAAAATGGAAAAACCCCTTGTCAACTCTCTATCGGTTGTTGTATGATAAGAAAGTTGATTTTTGGGCATTAGCCAAGCGGTAAGGCAACGGTTTCTGGTGCCGTCATGCGCTGGTTCGAATCCAGCATGCCCAATGGTTATAAGCAAAGGCAGGTACTATTCTAGTACCTGTCTTTTTTTTGTGGGTTTTGCCAGTAAAGGTAGATTGAACTGGTGGGTGCGGTTGTAAGCCCTTAATTATGGTATAATGTGACTGTAAATCGTTAATGTAGGATAGAAAAAGTGGAGGATTAGTTAATATGGCGCAACATCATCAAAAGGTAGTTTTGGTCGGCGACGGTGCCGTGGGTTCTTCTTACGCCTTTGCCTTGGCGCAACAGGGGATTGCAGAAGAATTAGTAATCGTTGATGTGGCTAAGGAGCGGACACAAGGAGATGCCTTGGATTTGGAAGACGCAACTCCTTGGACCTTTAATAAGCAAATTCGGTCTGGTGAATACTCTGATGCTGCTGACGCTGATCTCGTAGTCATTACGGCCGGTGCACCACAAAAGCCTGGGGAAACCCGTTTGGATTTGGTTGATAAGAATTTGAAGATTATGCAAAGTATTATCACCCCTTTGATGGCCTCAGGTTTTGACGGCATCATTTTGGTAGCTGCTAATCCAGTTGATATCCTAACGATGGCTGCCCAGCGGTTCTCAGGTTTGCCTAAGAATCGGGTCTTTGGTTCAGGAACATCATTAGACACAGCCCGTTTGCGGGTTGCCCTTGGCCATAAATTTGGCGTAGCCCCAGCTGATGTGAATGCCTACATTCTAGGCGAGCACGGTGATTCAGAGTTTGCAAACTTTGATGAAGCAACTATTGGTGGTCGCCCTATTCTGGACTGGGCTAAGGAAGCTGGTCTAAGTGAACAAGACTTAGAAGATATCCTTTATAAGACAGCCCATAAGGCCTATGACATTATCAACTTGAAGGGTGCTACCTTCTATGGGATTGGTACTGCCCTCGCCAGGATCACACGGGCTATTTTCCGTGATGAGAAGGCGGTTTTGCCAGTTGGCGCCTATATGGACGGTCAGTATGGTCTGCGTGATGTTTACATTGGTACCCCTGCGGTCATCGGTGCTAACGGAGTTGAAATGGTAATCGAAACAACGCTCTCAGCACGTGAACAAGCACGTTTTGATAAGTCAGCTCAAACCTTGCAAGAAGTTGCTAATGATGGCTTTGCCAAGTTGAACTAAGAGCTGCCCCTAGCTGGTAATGGCTTCCTAGTTTAAAGAAATCGCGGTTTTTCGTAATGTTACAATAAGATTAAAATTATTTCAAAATAAGCTTGCACTCTCGTAGATAGAGTGCTAATATAGAAGGTGGAGTTTGGGAGTATGAGTACTTGCAAACGACGATACCTTCTACTTTGGAAGCAAAAAGTAATATGAAGAATTAGTAGATAGTAAAAACGTAAACTGTAGGAGGATAGTTAATCATGGCACAAGATTCATTTGGATTTTCAGATTTTGATGATATTTTTCGTATGATGAATAATGATGCTGCTCGGATGCAGCGTGATCCTCGTCGTGCACAACAAGGACAAGACCCACGTCAAATGCGTGGACAACAACAAGGACAGCAACAAGAAAAGAGTTTGTTGTCACAATACGGTATTAACATGACCGACTTGGCCCGCCGGGGTAAGTTTGATCCTGTCATTGGTCGTGATGAAGAAGTTGACCAAACAGTAGAAGTGTTGAACCGTCGAAACAAGAATAATCCAGTTTTGATTGGAGAACCTGGTGTTGGTAAGACAGCGATTGTTGAAGGCTTGGCCCAGGCAATTGTTAACGCCAAGGTACCCGCAAAGCTACAAAATAAAGAAGTAATTCGTTTGGATGTCGTTTCGCTAGTACAGGGAACTGGTGTCCGTGGTGAGTTTGAAGAGCGGATGCAAAAGTTGATGGATGAGGTAACTAAGCGTAAGGATGTTATCTTATTCATTGATGAAATTCATGAAATCATGGGTGCTGGTGGTACTGGTGAAGGGTCAATGGATGCTGGTAACATCTTGAAGCCTGCTTTGGCTCGTGGTGATTTCCAATTGATTGGTGCTACGACCTTAAACGAATACCGTCAGATTGAGAAGGACGGTGCTATGGCCCGTCGTCTCCAACCAGTTATGGTTGATGAGCCAACGACTGAAGAAGCATTGGAAATCATTAAGGGTATTGCCCCACGTTATGCTGATTACCATAAGGTAAAGTATTCTGAGGGTGCCTTAGAAGCTGCTGTTAACCTTTCAAATCGTTACATCCAAGAGCGCTTCCTACCTGATAAGGCCATTGACTTAATTGATGAGGCTGGTTCAGTTAAGAATCTTTCTTTGAAGGTCGGTGATCCAAAGGAAATTCAAAAGAAGATTGATGACGCTGAAAAGCAAAAGAAGGCGGCCGCTGATGCTGAAGACTTCGAAAAAGCTGGATACTGGCGTGATCAAGTTAACCAGTTGACCTTACAGCTACAAGCAGTTAAGGAACAAAAGCCTCAAAATGAGGCTGCCCAAACGGTTACCAAGCGGGATATTGAAAAGGTTGTTGAGAAGAAGACTGGTATTCCCGTTGGTGAGTTAGCTGAGTCTGAGCAAACACAACTTAAGAACTTGGGCGAAGATTTGGCCAAGCACGTTATTGGTCAAGATGAGGCCACAAACACGGTTGCCCAAGCTGTCCGTCGTAACCGGGTTGGCTTTACCAAGGAAAGTCGTCCAATCGGTAGTTTCCTCTTTGCTGGTCCTACTGGGGTTGGTAAGACTGAGACTGCTAAGCAATTAGCCAAGGAGCTCTTTGGTACTGAAGAGAGTATGATTCGCTTTGATATGTCAGAGTACATGGAGAAGCATTCCGTATCTAAGTTGATTGGTGCTCCAGCTGGTTACGTTGGCTACGATGAAGCTGGTCAATTGACTGAGGCTGTTCGTCGTCATCCATATTCATTGATTTTGCTTGATGAAATTGAAAAGGCACATCCTGATGTCTTGAATATGTTCTTGCAAATTCTTGATGATGGTCGTTTGACGGATGCCCAGGGACATGTTGTGTCCTTCAAGGATACTGTTATTATCATGACTTCTAACGCTGGACAAGGTGTTCCGGCTGATGAAGATGGTAAGAAGCCAGCATTGATGCAACGTTTGGCCCCATACTTCCGTCCAGAATTCTTGAACCGGTTTGATGCCATCGTTGAGTTCAATTCTTTGAGCAAGAAGGACTTGCTAAAAATTGTTGATTTGATGTTAGATGACATGAACTTGACCATTTCACAAAAGGGCTTGCACATCGATGTAACTGACGCTACAAAGCGTAAGTTAGTTGAACTTGGTTATGATCCAGACATGGGTGCTCGTCCACTACGTCGAGTTATCCAAGATCAGTTAGAGAACCAAATCGCTGACTTCTACCTCGATAATCCTAGTGTTAAGGATCTCCGGGCTGAAGTTCGTAAGGGTGAAATTAAGGTTGTGGCTGATTCTGATCCAAAGCAAGAAGATGCTGAGGATGAGGCTGAAGAAAAGGATGCCAAAGAAGAAGCACAAATTAAAGCAGATGATAAAGACGCCAAGGAAGCACGTGACTTAACGAAGGGCAACTAAAGATTGTCATTGTCAAGCTATTGCTTTTAAGGTAAAATAAAGGCTGTCGCGAGTTTTAGCGGCAGCTTTTTTGTTTGGTATAGGAAGGTTGCTCAACGTAACACAAATGTAACCTTAATTAAATATTAAGAAAACCTATCTGAAACCTCAAAGCGGTACACTAAGGCTTGTAATAAATTAAAGACTATTAAATCATCAATAAATGAGTTCAATGGGGGAGAAAGTTAGCATGAAAAACACGACTAAAAGTACACTATTAGCAGCTGCTGGTGCGGTTGCCGTCTTTGGGGGCACAACGGTTGCTGCGTCAGCTGATTCTGTAACGGTTAAAGCTGGGGATACATTGTCATCAATTGCTTCTGCAAATAACACTACAGTTGACGCTATTGTGGCGGCCAACAAGTTAGATAATGCGGATTTGATTTTTGTTGGTGACCAACTTGAATTAGACGGGCAAGCAGCATCAGCTGATACGCAAGCCGAAGCACAAACTACTGAAGCTACTGCACCTGCTGCACAACCAGTTGCAACTGCTAGTTCACAAGCTAACACACCTAACACATACCCAGCCGGACAGTGCACTTGGTATGTAAAGAATGCCTTGGGTTGGGTAGGTAACAACTGGGGTAATGCTGCTGGTTGGGGTGCTTCAGCCGCTGCTGCTGGTCGTGTTGTTAACGGAACACCTGCCGCAGGTTCAGTTGTTGTCTTTGGACCTGGTGTCGGTGGTGCCGGTGCCTTTGGTCATGTGGGCGTTGTTGAATCTGTAAATGCTAACGGTACAATCAACATTTCAGAAGGTAACTATGCTGGTCTAATGTTCCATGAGCGGACAGTATCTGCAGCTGGTTTGACTTTCATTCATTAAGATTGAAACCTACCAAGAGGGACTCGAATATTTCGGGTCCCTCTTTTTTTAAAGGAGGAGCGTTATGCCTTATCATTTAGAGGACGGCCGAGTCACCCATACAGATGACTATGGTGAGGTAGATAGTGAAATTGTTTTTACTCCGGCGAGCGGGGAGACCCCTTTTCAGATTGTATCGGCAACTATTAAGCAGGGGGCCAATGCTGGTTTTATCCAACGGGTACTCATGAAAATGATCATGAATAGTATGCATGCTGCCCTTTGGGACGTGGTTGCAGAAGTTGAGGGTAAACCCTATCAGCTTCAAGGGCGGCAACCAACCAATGGCTTTGATCTAGCAGGCCTAATTCAGTATATCTATAATAAAATTTATGGGGTCGCCTTTCCGGCAAACTTAAAACAACAGATGCACGCTGTACAATTAGTACCGGTTGATCAAGTCATGCCAGGGGATATTGTATTTTGGGTGAACAATCGTTTAATCACGAATGCTGGTATCTATTTGGGCGGTGGCCGTTATTTAACAGTTGATGTTTTAGCTGGTCAGGTGCAGGTCAAGGAAATTGGGTCCGCTTGGATGCCTAATTATGTGGGTTCGCTACGTTAAAGGGGGGGTCAAGATGCAATTTACGTTTGAGCCAGGGCGCTTGTTTTACGAGCAAGATGGACAGGTATTAGCCGAAATTTTGTTTCCGGCAATTGATAACGGTCGGGTTTGGTCCATTAACCATACCTACGTTAATCCAGCCTTGCGCGGACAGGGTGTTGCGGGACAAATGTTAGCTGAAGTGGTAGAACGAGCTCAGCAGGCTGGTGTGCAACTCAAGCCAGTATGTTCATATGCGCGTGAGGCCTTCCTTCGGCATCCTGACTATCAGGCCCTCGAGCGGCGTGATGTCTAGTTAAGGATAGATAGATATAAGCTAAGTTAATGGTCACCCATAAAGTCCGCTAGGGAATCTTTATGGGTGCTTTTCTGATTAAGGACTCTTTTTAATTGGATAGAAGTTCGTTATAATCGGAGGGAGACCCAAATTGAGGAGTATAACAACATGACCAGAAAATTTGCACGCGTAAGTAAATATGATGCAAGGACGCTTGAGTTGCCAAAACGTGCCACCAAGGCTGCAGCCGGATATGATTTTCAGGCGGCAGAAGATTTCCTATTGCCATCAATTTGGCGGTTACCCTTTCTAAAAATTTTAAAACGGTTAAGACAGGCTGAAACAGTGGTGGCCAGTGATTATCAAGCGGCTGATTTAGTTTTAAAACCACTTTTGGTACCGACCGGCATTAAAGTTTATATGGAGCCGCAGGAGTTTCTTTTAATTGCCAATCGTTCATCAAATCCCTTAAAACGTGGGCTTTATTTGCCTAATGGGGTGGGCATTATTGATGCTGACTATGTTGATAACGCGGCGAATGAGGGCGAAATTTTTATTCAAATGATTAATTTTGGGCTACATGACCGCCTGATTAAAAAGGGCGAGCGGATTGGTCAAGGAATTTTTATGCCCTATCTCTTAACTGACGATGACGAGAAGACAGAAAAGGCTGAGCGAACTGGTGGTTTTGGTAGTTCGGGAATGAAATGATGAGGTAGCATAATGGCGAAAACAAAGACCCAATTTGTATGTTCAAATTGTGGTGCAATTTCACAGCGATATATGGGCCGCTGTCCCAATTGTGGGGCTTGGGGAACTTTAGTCGAAGAGGTCCAACGACCTGAAAAAGCTGATCGGAAATCACGTGTGAATCTAGCAGGCCAAATGGCAAAGGTTGAGCGGCTAAACGAGGTTGACTTGGCTGAAACCCCTCGGATTGCAACCCAGTTAGCAGAATTCGACCGGGTACTAGGGGGCGGCATCGTCCCTGGTTCGTTAGTCTTGATTGGTGGCGATCCTGGTATTGGTAAGTCTACCTTGCTCTTGCAAGTTTCAGGTGCCTTGTCTAAACAGGGCCGCCGTATTTTGTATGTCTCCGGGGAGGAGAGTGCTGCGCAGATCAAACTCCGTGCAGAACGTTTAGGGGTTGACGGAGAGTCCGAATTTTATCTTTACCCAGAAACGGATATGGGTCAAATCCGCAAGGCAATTGACGAAGCGCAACCGGATTTAGTTGTGATTGATTCAATTCAAACGATGCAGCAGCCAGATGTACAATCTGCCGTTGGGTCAGTAGCGCAAATTAGAGAAACCACGGCCGATCTGTTACAAATTGCTAAAACTAATAACATTACGATTTTCATTGTGGGGCATGTTACCAAGGAAGGCACTATCGCTGGGCCTAAAATTCTAGAGCATATGGTAGATACTGTTCTTTACTTTGAAGGCGATAATCAGCGTAGTTTTCGGCTTTTGCGGGCGGAGAAAAACCGGTTTGGGTCAACCAATGAACTAGGTGTTTTTGAAATGGTGCATGAAGGCTTAGCTGAAGTCACCAATCCATCCGAAATGTTTTTGGAAGAGCGGTTAGCGGATGCGAGTGGGTCGGCTGTTGTGGTGGCCTTAGAAGGGACGCGGCCTGTCTTGGTAGAAATTCAAGCCTTGGTGACGCCAACTGTTTTTGGTAATGCGCAACGCACGGCTGCCGGTATTGATCGTAATCGGGTCTCTGTCTTGATGGCCGTACTAGAAAAACGAGCTAACTTACTCTTACAAAATCAGGATGCTTATGTCCGTGCAGCAGGTGGGGTTAAGCTTGATGAACCTGCCCTTGATTTAGCCTTGGCGGTGGCGATTGCCTCTAGTTATCGTGATCAAGGTACGCGACCTACCGATGCCTTCATTGGTGAAATTGGGTTGACCGGCGAGTTGCGACGGGTACCACGCATTAAAGATCGCGTTTTAGAAGCACAAAAATTAGGCTTTAAGCGGGTGTTTTTACCTAAGCAAGCCCTTGATGCCAGTTTTAAGGGTTTGTCGATAGACTTGGTTGGCGTTAAAACATTGAGTGAAGCATTAGAGCAGGCTCTAGCATAGGAAGGAGGGTTAACATGCGTAAAAAAATTATTCAATTAGCTTATGCGCTTTTCGGTGGTGCCTTGGCCTTGACCTTGTTACCCTATGTGTGGCGCCTAGTAGGTGATGGCAACTTTAAGTGGTTAGATAACGGGCTGGTAAATTTTATTATTGGTGCACTCATCTTCTTTATTTTGAGCATACCAACCTGGCAGCTGGTTGATCAACAGATCAAACGGCTAGAAAATTATCTTTTTAAGCAGTCTCCATTGGCCCTGCTGATTGGCTCTTTAACGACCTTAATTGGCTTGGTGCTGGCAGTGGTTATTACAACGCCGCTGCAACGGGCTGATAATTTTTTGTTAAATGCAGTCGTTCCTGTTTTAACCATGCTGGTCATGGGTTACTTAGGTTTTCGTTTGGGGACGACACGCTTAGATGAATGGCGGTCAATTTTAGCTAACCTAAATACAAGGGGGCGTCGGACACGGATTAGGAAAAAAAGTGCCGATAATCAAAGTGATGTACTGACGGATGAAGAAACGAATTATCATCATTATAAGATTCTGGATACGAATATTTTGATTGACGGTCGGATTGTCGATATTGTTAAGACTGGTTTTATAGAAGGAACGCTCTTAGTCCCTAATTTTGTCCTCTATGAATTGCAATACATTGCGGATCAAGGGGATGATTTAAAACGTGTCCGGGGTCGTCGCGGTCTAGATATGCTAAATGAACTTCGTGAAACGGATTCAGTCCCCCTAGAAATGTGGGAGGGTGACTACGATGGCATCAAGGAGGTTGATGAAAAATTAATTCAACTAGCCCGGGATGTAAATGGAATTCTTATTACAAATGACTATAACTTGAATAAGGTGACCCAGTTTCAAAATATTGAGGTATTAAACATCAATGCACTGGCCGGGGCGCTTCGTCCGCGGGTAATGGTTGGTCAACAGTTCGAAGTGAAGTTAGTTAAGAAGGGAACTGAACGGCAACAGGCGGTCGGGTATTTGGATGATGGAACCATGGTGGTGGCCGAAGAGGGCCGTAACCATTTGCAGGAGAAAGTAAAGGTAGAAGTGACATCTACAATTCAAACAGATGCAGGGCGTATGATTTTTGCCAGGGTGATTGCTGATTAGTGATTGAAACCCAACCATGGGCGCGGTATATTAGAAGAGACAGATTTAGAAAAAAGAGGGAGTATCAAATGACTGAGCAAGCTGAAAAGAAGATTCGTGTCCGGTATGCACCATCACCAACCGGACACTTGCATATTGGGAATGCCCGGACGGCACTCTTTAATTGGTTATATGCCCGCCATTATAATGGTGAGTTTATTATCCGGATTGAAGATACGGACCAGGCGCGTAACGTTGCTGATGGTGAACGTTCCCAATTGGATAACTTGGCTTGGTTAGGTTTAGACTGGGATGAGTCACCTGCTAATCCAGGTAAGTACGGACCTTACCGTCAATCAGAGCGTTTGTCTATTTACCAACCACTTGTACAGGAATTGTTGGCTAAGGGCTTAGCCTACAAATCTTATAAGACTTCAGAACAATTGCAGGCTGAACGTGAGGCGCAAATCGCTGCCGATGAGGCCCCACACTATGTCTACGAATATGAAGGCATGTCAGACGAAGAAATTGCTGCTTTCCAAGCTGATGCTGAAGCCAAAGAATTACCTTATGTGGTGCGTTTTCGGGTTCCTGATAAGACCTATGCTTGGGATGATATCGTCAAGGGCCACATCTCAATTAACGCTAATACCCTAGGTGGTGATTGGGTCATTCAAAAGGCTGACGGCATGCCAACCTATAACTTTGCGGTGGTGGTAGATGACCACATGATGGAAATTACCCAGGTGCTACGTGGGGATGACCATGTATCGAATACACCTAAGCAATTGATGATTTATGAAGCCTTTGGTTGGGAAGCACCTGAGTTCGGCCATATGTCATTAATTATTAATGCTGACACAGGTAAGAAGCTATCTAAACGTGATGAAACCATTTTGCAATTTATTGAGCAATACCGTGAGCTGGGGTACTTACCTGAAGCAATGTTAAACTTTATTGCCCTCCTCGGCTGGTCACCAGTTGGTGAGGATGAAATCTTTAACAAGAAGCAATTGGTCAAGCGTTTTGATGAAAAGCGGCTGTCAAAGTCACCAGCCAAGTTTGATAATAAGAAACTTGCCTGGGTCAATAACCAATGGATTAAGAATGCTGATCAAAATATGGTCTTTGACAAGATGCTCCAACAGTTAGTAAAGTCTGACCTTGTTACTGCTGATGAGTTGACCCGTGAGAAGGTACAGTGGTTGCGGACAGTTATCAACGTTTACATGGATGGCGTTTCCTATACCTCACAGATTGTCCCCTTAGTAAAGCCAGTCTTCTTTGACTTGCCTGGTAAGGACACATTAACGGACTCTGAAAAAGAATGGATGGCCGGTGAAGATGTCCCTATGCTCTTGGAGAAATTTGTGACGAAGTTAGAAGCGTTGCCACTCTTTACTGCCCAAGCGATTATGGGTGCTATTCGTGAGATCCAACATGAAACCGGCATTCGTGCCCGGGCCTTGTGGAACCCATTACGGATTGCTTCAACTCGACAAGAACAGGGACCCAACCTGGGTGAATTGTTAGAGTTACTTGGCCGTGATGAGACCATTGCTAACGTGAAAGAGTTCATGTAAGCGTGCTCTTAGATTGCTACATTAAAATTAAACAGACATCTGATGACTCATTATATTACTCGTCAGATGTTTTTTAATTTAAGCAAAAAACGCGCTTAGCTGGTAAGCAAGGCTAGGTATCTCCTATAAAAAATGTTAGAATGCTAATAAGAAACTTCTGCAGTTTAATTAAAACATGCAAAAGGACAGTATCAGGATGAGTAAAGGAAGATAAAAATGGCAAATCCCTTAAAAAAAGTAATTGAAAGTGATCGGGGGACGCTACGCCGGCTAGAAAAGACAGCTAAGCAGGTTGAAAGCTATGCCGACGAGATGGCAGCCCTCTCTGATGATGAATTAAAAGCAAAAACACCCTATTTTCGTGAACAGTTAGCAGCTGGGAAGACCCTCGATGATATTTTGCCTGAGGCCTTTGCGGTTGTTCGTGAAGCTGCTCGGCGTGTATTGGGACTCTATCCTTTCCCAGTGCAAATTATGGGGTCAGAGGTTTTACATGGTGGTAATATCGCAGAGATGCGCACTGGTGAGGGTAAAACGTTAACCGCCACCATGGTTGTTTATCTTAATGCCTTACCTGCCAAAGGGGTACACGTGGTGACGGTTAATGAGTATTTGTCACGGCGTGATGGTGAAGAAATGGGTGAGCTTTATAAGTGGCTTGGCTTAACAGTCGGCATTAATACGGCTGATATGACACCAGAAGAAAAGCGGGCTGCTTATAACGCGGATATCACCTATTCAACTAATTCGGAAATTGGCTTTGACTATTTACGTGATAACATGGTCACCCGTAAGGAAGATCGGGTGCAGCGACCACTTAATTTCGCCTTGGTCGATGAAACTGATTCAATTTTGATTGATGAAGCCCGGACACCATTAATTATTTCGGGCGCCCCTGCTCAAGAAAGCACGCAACTTTATATGCGGGCCGACCGTTTTGTAAAGACATTGACTGAAGGCGAAGACTATAAGGTTGACCATGAAACCAAGTCTGTGCTGCTATCAGCTGAGGGAATTCGCAAGGCCGAAAAGTACTTTAACTTGCCAAACCTATATGCTGAGGGAAATTCAGCCTTGACCCATCACATTGACCAGTCGCTACGTGCTAATTACACGATGTTTAATAATAAGGACTATGTGGTACGTGATGGTGAAGTCGTCTTAGTCGATGCCTTTTCTGGTCGTATTCAGGAGGGACGTCGTTTCTCTGATGGTCTCCACCAGGCCTTAGAGGCTAAGGAAAAGGTCGAAATCCAAGAAGATAATCGGGCGATGGCCTCAATCACCTATCAAAACCTCTTCCGTCAGTATAGTAAGTTAGCTGGAATGACCGGAACTGCTAAGACAGAAGCCGAGGAATTCCGTGAGATTTACAATATGGAAGTGGTAACAATTCCAACTAACAAGCCAATCAAGCGGGTGGATGAACCTGATTTGCTCTACCCATCATTGGAAGCTAAGTTTGATGCGGTGATTGCCTTGGTTAAAAAACTACACGCAAAACAACAGCCAATTTTAATTGGAACGGTGGCGGTTGAGACGTCCGAATTAATTTCAAGGAAATTGGATGAAGCTGGGATTCCGCATAATGTTTTGAATGCGAAGAACCATGCCCGTGAAGCAGAAATCATTGCCAACGCTGGTCAAAAAGGGGCAGTCACGATTGCCACTAATATGGCCGGTCGTGGAACAGATATTAAACTGGGACCGGGTGTGGCTGACCTAGGTGGTTTGGCGGTAATTGGAACTGAACGGCATGAGTCACGACGGATTGATAATCAATTACGTGGACGTGCTGGTCGTCAAGGGGATGCTGGTTATTCACAGTTCTTCCTCTCCTTACAAGATGACTTGATGATCCGCTTTGGTGGTGAACGTATTAAGGCCTTGATGGACTCAATGAATCTTCAAGATGAAGATGCCGTTATTCGCAACCGTTGGATTACGCATTCAGTAGAGTCAGCCCAGAAGCGGGTTGAAGGTAATAACTATGACTCTCGTAAGAATGTTTTGCAGTATGATGATGTGATGTCCCAGCAACGAGCTGCCTTTTATGGTAATCGAAACCAGGTAATTGATGAAGAAGAAAGCCTGGAAAATGTGATAATGCCAATGGTTAATCGCACCATTGACCGGGTCGTCGATTTTCACACAGTCGGCCGGGAAGATGAATGGGATTTGAATGGCTTAGTTGATTTTGCACGGTCGGCCTTAGTACCAGAAGATAGTATTGCGGTACCTGATTTGCGTCACAAGGATCGTGATGCCCTGAAAGACTATTTGAAGGCCCGTGCGCGGGAGATGTATCAAGAAAAGCGGAGCCTGCTTGAAAATGATCAGCAGCTCCTACAATTTACGCGGGTTGTTATATTGCGGGTTGTTGATAGTCATTGGACCGATCACATGGAAAATATGAACCAGTTACGTGATTCAATTCAGTTGCGTGGGTATGGTCAATTGAATCCGTTGATTGAGTATCAAAATGAGGGCTATCGGCTCTTTAATGACATGATTTCTGAAATTGAGTATGATGCTACCCGTCTCTTCATGAAGTCTGAAATCCGACAGAATTTACGTTAAGTTGCAGAGAATAATGAGTTGGGTTGCGACCCAACTTTTTTCTTAGCATTAACGTTGATGAAAGGAGCAATGATATGGAATTAGCTGAAGCACGGCATTTATTTGAAGAGGCAGCCCAGGAAGTGACTGCCTTTGGTGATAGTCTTGACCTGCCAGCATTAAATGATGAAATTGCGGCCAATGAAGACGATATGAGTCACCCTGATTTTTGGAATGACCATGAAGCCGCCCAAAAGGTGATTGATGCTAATAATGCCCTTAAGGAACGCCGGGATAACTATCTGAAACTGGTCCAAGAGGTAGAAGAGGTAACAACGGCTTTAGATCTCTTAGCTGAGTTACCGGATCCTGATATGCAGGCCGAGATGGAAACGACCCTGCAAACACTTTTAACTGATTTAGAGGCTTATCGGTTAGGCCAATTATTAGATGGTCCCTATGATCAAAATAATGCCATCCTCGAGATTCACCCGGGTTCTGGGGGAACTGAATCCGCTGACTGGGGGGCTAATATGCAACGGATGTATACCCGTTGGGCAGAAAAGCATGCCTTTAAAGTAGAATTAATGGATTATCATCCCGGCGATGTGGCTGGGATTGATTCAGCGACCTTGAAAATTAGTGGCCATAACGCCTACGGTTACTTACGGTCTGAGCGTGGAGTGCACCGCTTTGTACGGATATCACCCTTCGATTCAGCAGGTCGGCGCCATACATCCTTTGTTTCTATTGATGTGATGCCAGAGCTTGATGATTCAGTGGAGGTAACGATTAACCCTGCTGATGTTAAAATGGATGTTTACCGGGCCTCTGGGGCAGGGGGACAACACATCAATAAGACCTCATCGGCGGTGCGTTTAACCCACTTGCCAACTGGTATCGTGGTCGCTTCTCAGCAAGAACGGTCCCAGTTTCAAAACCGGGATGTAGCTTATAATATGCTGCGAGCTAAGTTATACCAGCGGGAACTCGATCAAAAAGAGGCTGAACGGGCTAAAATTGCGGGGGAACAATTGGAAAATGGTTGGGGTTCACAAATTCGTTCCTATGTTTTTCAACCCTATCGCATGGTTAAAGACCATCGGGATAACTACGAGTCTGGAAATCCCCAAGCCGTGATGGATGGCGACTTAGATCCTTTTATCGATGCGTATTTACGGTGGAAATTAGCACAAGAAAATCCAGAATAAAGTTAAATTGACCCTTTATTTTTTTTCTGAAACCTGTATAATATATTGAGTAAGTTGTTGCAAGATGATTTACTCATATGTCTCCTTAGCTCAGTTGGTAGAGCAGAGGACTTTTAATCCTTGGGTCCAGGGTTCGAGCCCCTGAGGGGACATGATATAAGAGCGTTACCAGTTTGGTGGTCGCTCTTTTTTTATGCAAAAAATTATAAATACACCTTGGCATATCCTGTCTAAAAACATACAAAAAATAGGTAATGTGGTATACTTTAATTAGATATTTTAACTAGGAGAAATAAAATGATTAGAAAAGATATAACGCTAGGTGGAGTAATGGCAGTCCTTACGTTACTTCTCAGCCTAGTAGGTACACCCACTCAAGCCAGTGCCGATAATGGTTTAGCTTTGGGAGTAAATCCACAACTCCCTGCTAATCAAGTCGACCCTAAGCACGGCTATTTTGATTTACAGGTAAAGCCAGATGCTAAACAAACCTTGGTCGTTGCGCTCTCAAATGGAACGAAGGCCCCAATTGATGTTTCAACATCTGTTAATACTGCTAAGACGAATCAAGCCATGCAGATTGAATATGGACCAAATAAGCTTAAAAGTGATCATTCTTTGCAATATGACTTACCTAGCTTACTAAAGGGTCCTAAGAAGGTTACTATCCCAGCCCGGACCACCAAAGAGGTGCGTTATGAATTAACGGTTCCTAAAACGGCTTTTCGGGGCAGTTTAGCCGGTGGGATAACCTTCACAGTAGATCACCAAACTGATGGGGCTGATCAACAGAAAAAGACGGGGGTGCTTAATCGCTATTCCTATGTGGTCGGAGTGGTATTAAGGGAAGATACCCACACTAAAGTTAAACCTAAGTTAACAATGCCAAAGGTGAAGGCTGGTAGCTACAATGCGCGTAATGCTATTTTAGCCACCCTAGTGAATGATCAGCCAACCTTTATTAAGCAGTTATCAACTAGGGCGGTCGTAACCAAGCGTGATAGTGATAAGAAAATCATCGACACAAAGCAAAAAGGGCAAAATATCGCTCCTAATAGTCGTTTTACCTATGCACTTGGGCTAGGCGATAATAAAAAGCTCGACCCAGGTAAGTATCGTTTGCAATTAACAGTTAAGAACCAGGATTATACCTGGCATTTGAAACGTGATTTTACGATTACAGATGCTCAGGCTAAACAGCTTAACAAGCACGATGTCTCTATTGAACGGCCAAATTACTTAATGATTATCTTAGTCCTACTCGTTTTGGGTGGTCTACTGGCCTTACTTATCTATTTGATTAAGAAAAATAGGGAACAAAAACGAGATATTGAAACATTGCGGAATAAATAAGTGTTATTAGGGGGAGTAGTAATGAATAAAAACATAAAAACCCTAGTCGGAGTTGCCCTCACCACGCTAATGGCCTTTGCCGGAAGTTCAGTTGGGGTTGAGGCAGCTACCCTGCAGCCCGGGGACACGTCCTATCTAGGGCCACAAAAGGCAACCTATATCGACTTTGCAAACAATAATGTTAAGCCAACGAAGACTGGTACAGCCGTGGCCGAACAAACAAATCCTGGAACATTAGGATCATGGTGGCGCTTTATTGATTCTTCTACCGATATAGGTGTTGGAACGGCCACTATTCGGTATCCATTGGATTTATCAAAAGACTTCTCGATGGAAGTTGGTAATAGTACGGGTGGAACTGAAAATGATAAATGGAGTACTGATTTTATCGGAATGATATTGTCTACCTCAGGTCCAGAGGAACTAGCTGCCCATACTTATACTAGTCCTGCAAAACGGTATGAAGGAAGCAAAGAGGTTGATGTTCCTTATACAGACACCTCAGGTCCAGCGGGTTATGCGGATCCAACAGTGGACTGGCAATTGGCCTTTGGAACCAATGTCTATGGAATAGCCGATCAGTTTCTTAGTTCTACCCGGACACCCTACAACGTGATTCGGTTGACGCAAAAAGGTTCAGCTAAAGCTCTAGATGGAAATAATTGGCAAGCGTATAATAACGCCGGGAAGAATTTTTTTGACACTACTTTAGAATTATCCTATTCGGCAGCTACGCGGGAAATAACGTTAAAAGCTGAAGATGCCCATCAGGGTCTTTTGAACAATAGAGGTACCCGTACTGAAAAAACGACCGTGCCTGCTGATGTATCAAAGTTATATTTAGCGATTGCAGGAGCCATAAATGGTAATAAGCAAAAAAATTCATCAACCGTAGGATTGAAGCAAATGAATGGTTATTACCAGATGACCGATTCACCTGTTGATTTTAAAAAGGTAACTGGTGAAACCATGGGTGCCCAAAGTACGGTCCATTCACCAATTGGACTAAAATTTTCAATTGCTGGAGCAGCCCCCTATAATTTGACTGAGCCTGCGATGCCAGGTTATGCAGTGACGGCTGATGCGGCACCACGAACGGGAACAGCTGGGGAGATTAGTCAACCCCTGCAAGTCCTTTACGAGGGTGCGACCCAGCAATTACCAGTTGAAATTCGCGATCGCGACAATGGCGACCAGCTAGTGACGACCAAAAGCACGCCCGTGAAGACCGATGCAACCTATAATTTGACTGAGCAAGACCTTTCGTCATTAGTACCGGAAAACTATGTTTATGCGTCCGCGGAACATTTAACTGGAACGCTAACCGTTGATGCTAGTGGAAAGGTAACAAATGATCCAGTAATCGTCTACGTGAAACATAAAACAGAAGTCCAGACCCATACCTATACACGAACCATTAACTATGTGACACCAGATACCATTACGGCACCAGATCCAGTGGTACAGACTCTTGAACAGCGGCGCGAAGTAGATATGGTAACAAAGGCTGAGACGATTTTGGATAAGGGCCTTAGCTTTCCAGCAGTGGAGACACCAAACCTAACAGGTTATGTACCAGATGTGTATACAGTCCCTGAGAAGGCAATTGATAATGCCCAGGAAAACTATACAGTGACGGTGACATATTCAGGAACTGTTGGACTTTCTGTGCCAACCAGTGTGGACTTTGGAAACGTCCCAGTGGAATCAGGGGTCTTTCGTGGACAAGCAACCCAGCCAGCACAGGTCGTTAATGGTCAGTTAGCGGTAATTGATACTAAGTCAGTGAGTGATAGGACTTGGCATTTAGAAGCGCAGGTTACGCAAGCACCAACTGATCACTTGACGTCTTCAACGTTGACGAATGTATCTTACCTCATTAATGATCAGCAAGTGTCGGCCACGACCCCAACTACCATCTTTAATGGTAGTCAGATGACGGGGACGGAACACGAATTATTTAGTTCTAGCAATCCTAACTTTTTGCAATTACGCTTTCCTAAGGATTTAAATTTCCAGAACTATCATATTGATTCGCCATACAATTCACAGATTAAGTGGACATTAGCCAATGTTCCTGTATAATTAAAGACGTTAATAGTTTATATGTATTAAATATTTAGGAGGATGACAAAATGAAGTTAAGTAAAGTCGTAGCGGCTGCTTTAATCAGTAGTGGTTTTTTGATCACTTCAGCAAGTGCAGCTACTTATACAACTGATGGGTTGGGGGGAACAACGGACGGTAAGGTTGCCTTTACCGCACCTACAACCAACAATGATAAGCCTTCAATTCCTGGAACTGGAAACGATGAAAATCCTGATACCCCAACTGATAACCCAGGTACAAGCAGTGATGCCCTGTTGAAGTTGGTTTATGCTTCAGATTTGGACTTTAATACGCATGATATTTCATCAGCTAACCAAACTTACGATGCAAAAACAATTACCAGTGCCCAGGGTAGTCAAGTAGCGCCTTATGTTCAGGTATCTGATGCCCGTGGTACGGGTTCAGGTTGGAATCTAGCGGTTAAACAAGACAAGGAATTTACTAACGATACATCAGATGTATTGAAGGGGGCTTATGTCAAGTTTGCTGCACCAACCCTACAGGACTTGAATAGTGTTGCCCCAACTGGTGTGACCGGTAATGCGGTTACCTTAGTGGCTGGTGGGGCTGCCCAAACTATTATGAATGCAACCAGTGGTAATGGTCGTGGTGTGACTTACGGAATTTTTGGAACTGTTGCTGACGGTACTGCCAATGGAGCCCAATTGGTTGTCCCTGGTGGTTCAGCTTTGGCCGGTGTTTATAACACAACGTTGACTTGGACTTTGGGTTCAACGCCTGCTTAATTATATTTACAAATAATTGAAAGAAACCATACAGTCACTTGTATGGTTTTTTTATTACAAATAACCGTTAAAATATTGAAAAGGATATAAATTACCAGGTAAATGTTGAGGTAATCATATTTTAGACCTATAATAATTAGGTAGAAGTCTTGTTTAAGTTATCACAAGTTAAACTTATGTTTATCTCATGGTAAAGCTTTATGAGCTAAAGCGATAAGGAATGTAGGTTAGCCTGTATTGGATAAGGAATGTTTTAAGAGGGTTTTTATTTAGATAGTTGGGTTAGAAATTGGAGGGATAGACATGACTAAGCACGATAATCTGGTGAGCAATAGACGTTATAAGATGTATAAGGATGGTAAGCACTGGGTTTTTGCGGGCTTAACAACAGTTGCATTAACACTAGGTGGCATTTCTGTCACCACTGTGTCAGCGGATGTAACACAAAATGATAAGGTGACTGAGAGCACACAGTCAACTGAGGTGCCTGAGAAGACAAATCAAGTTACCTTAGCAACTGATTCCACTAATACAACTGACCCAACGACACCTGATACAGTGACCGGCACAACGCGTACTGATCCTACTAATTCTGATGTGGATTCGAATACGGATCTTAATACAGAGACTAGTACGACGGACACAACGACTACTAACATAGTGAGTGCTGATACAACGGTCGATAACGCGGAAACTACTACCGATTCCACTAATACAACCGACCCAACGACGCCTGATACAGTGACCAATCCAACACGTACTGATCCTACTAGTTCTGATGTAAATCCACATACGGATCTCAATACAGAGGCCAGTGCGACTGACACAACAACTGCTACTAACACGGTGAGCGCTGATACAACGGTCGATAAAGCAGAAACTACTACCGATTCCACTAATACGAGTACAGCGACTAAAAAGATGAGCACCAGTACCACTGATGCACAAATGCAATTAGCTACCGTTGATGATACCGTTTCCTCGGATGGTGTGCCTGATTCACCAAACTACATAGATGGATTTGGGGTAACTAATAACTATTCCCGTTACAAGGGACCCATGACTTGGCGCCCAGCTAGTGAGGATGAGTATCTATTTGATGGGGTTGTTCAATGGGATTCTGCAAAAAACACGGGAAGTAGCATTCAAGTTGCCTTTACGGTTAATGTTAAAACTGACACAGTGACCGCCTATGAGATAGCGGCTGATGGGAAGACAATCTTGAGGACCTATGTTCTTCCAGGTACGACCAGTGCCCCACTAATGTCACAGAGTTTTGCCGGTTATGGTTATGCAAGATCGGGTCAATCAATCCAACTATATTTGGTAAAGGGAACGGGTCTCCTTTTTGAACAGTATTTGCTTGCCGATGGGACAAAATTTAGTGACCAGGACCATGATGGTGTTGATGACTATACCCCAATGGGCCGGGTATGAGAAGATCTTCCTGAAGTTATTCATCAGGTGACCCATTACGTAGATGCTGAGACTGGGCAGGCATTAATGGATAACGTAACCCAAGATGGCTGGACTAACCAAGAATATACAACCGGCCGGCCTGCATCCATACAAAAAGATGGAAAAACCTATTACTTAGTAATACATGAAGAGCCGGCTAATCGAAATGGTGTTTTTAGCCCTTTCAAAAAAGGCTATGTTCAATTTTCTGATCGCTTTGTTGGCTATGGGGTCAAGATGACGCAAATCACGGATGATGGGGTCATGTCATTTAATCTTTATAAAAAAGATAGTGCTGGCAATTGGGTATTAACCAGTGAGCCAACTAAAACCATTGCGCCTGGTCAACCCGAACAGTATTATTCCATTCAAAATGTTGGGAAGCTCATTATTCGAAATCCCTATGTAACCGGGCAGTTAGATAGCTATAACATAACGTATGAATACGATGCGCGTGTTCCGCAAACAACTATTACGACGCCTGTGACAAATGAAAGTTCTACTATTTCGGGGATGGCCGATGAGACAACGGCTAAGCCAGGAGACACAGTGAATGTGTACGGTACGGATGGTCAATTAATAGGTTCAACAACTGTAGGTGCTGATTTGTCATGGACGATTGATGTTCCAGCTGGGACGACCCTAGAACCTGGGAAAACAGTTACTGCGGAAGTATTAAATCCAGCCAGCGGTCAAGGGGGTAAAGCTACAAAGGTAGTCGCAGATACCCGTGTTCCTAATACGACTATGAATCCAGTTAAGGATACAGATACATCCGTTTCAGGTGAAATTGGTACGTCCGGTAAACCCGGTGATCTCATTGTTGTAACAGATGCGGCTGGAAATAAAATTGGTGAAACGAAGGTTCAAGCAGATGGAACTTGGCGTATTGATAACCTTCCTGTGGGAACGTTAAAACCGAATACAGACGTTAAAGCGGTGATTACTAATCCTTTGAATAATGAGTCAACTTCGGCAAGTCAAAAGGTAACTGACACGCGTGTTCCGGATGTTGTAATTGATGGGGTTGATGAATCGTCAACCGCAATTACAGGAGAAGTTGGTCCAAATGGTCAACCGGGGGATGAAATCACAGTTGTTGATAGTCATAATCAAGTCATTGGAACAACCAAGGTTGATCAAAATGGATCTTGGTCGCTTCCAATCCCTGAAGGAACGAGCTTAGCTTATGGTGATAAGATTCAGGTAACCATCAAAAATCCAGCGAACAATCAAACGGGTAGCAATGAAACAACGGTGACCGATAAGCATCTACCGGATGTAACGCTAAATCCAGTTAAGGATACAGACAGAGTTATTTCAGGAACGGCTGGTACGACGGGTAAACCTGGTGATCAGGTGGTGGTGACCGACGCTGATGGAAAGAAAATTGGAGAGACAACGGTTAAAGATGATGGTACTTGGTCACTACCAGTACCAGAAGACGTTGACTTACAGCCCAACACCAAGGTGACTGCAACTGCTACTAACCCAAAGGACCCAAGTCAAACTCCCGCAGTGGCTAAACAGTTGGTTGAAGATACACGTAAACCATCAATCACCGTTGATCCAATTAAAGACAGTGATGCAATCATCACAGGTACCGCTGGTGCTACGGGTAAACCTGGCGATCAGGTGGTGGTAAAGGATGCGCACGGAAAAGTTATAGGTGAGACTAAGGTGCAAGCAGATGGAACGTGGACCATTTCAAATGTTCCGGCAGGTAGCTTGGAAGCAAATACCAAGGTGACCGCAACCATTACGAATCCCAATAACCCAGGTGACCCGACATTAGTTGAGGTACCGGTAGCAGATACCCGTGTACCAGGTGCAACTATTGACCCCGTTGAGGCAGGGGCAGATACACTTACTGGTCAAACGAGTAACGCACAACCAGGGGATATCATTACGGTGACTGATAATGCTGGTAATATTATTGGTAGTCCACAAGTTCAAGCAGACGGAACGTGGACGCTACCGGTACCACAAGGGACAACGCTAAACCCTGGTGATATGGTAAAGGTGCATATTACGAATCCTAATAATGGACAGGGGGCTTCTGACCAGACAATTGTCGGGCAGTATCGTACACCAGATGTTACCATTAATGATGTCCAGTCGGATACAACCAGTATCTCTGGAACAGCTGGAGAGTCTGGTTTACCTGGAGATCGGATTGTGGTAACAGATGGCAATGGTAGAATAATTGGCAAAACAAGCATTAAAGAAGATGGAACGTGGTCGATTCCATTGCCAAATGGGATGGACTTACAACCAGGGGCAGAGATTACTGCTACCGCTACCAACCCTAAGAATGGCCGGACTGCGTTTGCCAAGACATTGGTGATTGATGCGGCTAATCCAGTAGTAACGATTGACCATGTCCATACCAATGACCAGCAAATTACCGGTAGTGGAACTGTAGGCGGGATTGTAACAGTTACTGATGAGGTTGGCCGTAAATTAGGAGCGACTGTGGTAGATGTAAGTGGACATTGGACTATTAAAGTACCTAGTGACTATGTACTCAAGGATGGGACAAGATTAGTTGCAACCATTACAAATAGAATTAACGGTAAGACAGCTATCGCAAAAACGGTGGTTGTGACGACATTGTTAGAAAAGGCTAGAGAACAGACAACACCTGCTGAACTAGCTAGGCAAGCAGCACAAGCAGTTAAGCCAACTAAGGCGGTTACCAAGCAAACCTTAGCAAAAACTGAGCAAGCCTTGCCTAAAACTGGTGAGCGAGCAACAAATACCTTAACAGTTGTGGGCGTCATTGGACTGATGCTGGGTATGCTTGGTAGGGAAAGTAAAAAGCGTCGTGAAAATTAACGTTATGAACCCTTATAGGGTCATGTAAACAATGAAAAAGAACTAATCTTTTAAAAAGATTAGTTCTTTTTTTACATAAAACACATTCTTTACCTGTTTAATAACTAACGAAGTCGGTGTTATGTAGTTTAGAAAACAAGATAAAGCTTGGTGACTCGTAGAAAACGAAGGTCCTATGGTACAAATATAGTGTGTGACTGAGCAAGAATATACGAGTGCATAAAGGAAACCGCTTTCCTTAAAGTGTGATAGCTTGTTAGAATAGTGGGATACGGTTAAAGCAATAGCAGCGTAGTAGCTTGATCAGCGGTACACGATTGTGATGTTATCTTTATTTAAAACCGTGCGGGAGGACAGACTTAATGGTGGACCGAAGAGTAAACCGAACAAAACGACTGATAAAGGAGGCCTTTATTGATTTAATAGCAGAGCAGTCATTGCACACAATTATGGTTTCAGAAGTAGCAGAAAGGGCTGATGTTGGACGCTCAACCTTTTATAAGTATTATGACAATGTGGGGGATTTGTTTGAACAATTAAGCGATGGACTGATTGATGATTTAGTAGTGATTATGATTAAGGATTTGGAAGATCATTTGGAATTTGATCCAGAACGTCTTATGCATAAGGTAATTAATTATGTAGAGGAAAATAGTCGGGTGCTAACCCTATTTATCAGAGAAGGGGATCACTTTGTACAAGATATGAAGCAAACTTTTTGTAATGAACTTATTGAAAGTCAGCATATAGCCAGTGACGACTATAATCGACGAATGCGAATTGCCTTTACTGTGGATGCCGTCGTTGACATATTAGCACGTTGGCAATTATCGTCTGAAAAAAAGGCGGCTTACTTGGTTGAACAGGGCATTGTTAGTGTGCTGGATAAAATATATGGTAGCAAGGTCTAATAATAAGCTTTTGCCAGCGAAAGTGGTTAAGTTTAATCAAGTAGATGTTAGTCAGGCAATTCTTGCTAAGTAAAATTAAGGAAACACTTTGGATAAGTATCAGATAATTAAGCAAAAAAATACCGACTAGGCCATATATATGAGCTAGTCGGTATTTTTTAAAAGGCGTTGGTTAACTGTTGTAGTAGGCGTTTAACGTGCTGAGACCAGGGCTGACAAAACTCAACCACCGCCTGGTAGTCATCAACAAAGTCGACAAGAATACTCTCACGATAGTGCGGTAGGGCAGTCGTTGCACCCCACATATGTTTTAAGATAATATCCTTTTCCATCGGCGATAAGGGAGTAAGTTTCTCGGCATTACGTACGGCGACACGGGCATGAATAAAGGCATGTGTCCCTAGCTCAAACTTTGTTACTCGCCAGTCATAAAAAAACAAGTCATGTAAGAGACCAGCCCGTGCCACAGCGCGTGTATTTAAGCCTAAGCGTTTAGCAATACAGTAACTACGATAAGAAACGCTGAGTGAATGGGTTAGTCGATCTGAGTGGTGATGCTGGGTATACTGGGCCAATGATTGGACCTCCCGGCGCGCCAAAAGATCATCAACAAGTGTCAGATATTCAGAATCGGTTTGCCAATTTTTCATAGAATCATCGCCCTCCACAAATCAGCATACGGGTCAAAGATTAAGTTAACCTTGAGTGAGCGCAAACATGGCAATACCAGCTGCAACTGCCACGTTCAAAGACTCTGCTTCGCCCACCAAAGGAATGTAGAGATTTTGACTTGCAGCAGCACTTAGAGCAGGCTGCATTCCCTGACCCTCGTTGCCCATGATTAAGGCAAAGGCAGGTTCGGGATTAACGGTAAACAAGTCCACTGCGGCAGGGTTTAATTCCGTACCATAGACATTGATCCCGTTTTCCTTAAAGGCCGCCGTCCATGTTAAGAGGTCACCGCTGGCTAGTTCAATATGAAATTGGCTGCCCTGCATGGCACGAGTAGCCTTAGGTGAATAGGGGTCTACCGAACCTTGGCCAAAGACAACGCCAGCAAAGCCAGCAGCATCTGCAGTCCTAACCATCGTCCCAACGTTACCCGGGTCTTGAATGCCATCTAAGAACAACCAGGCGCCTTCATGAATAAATTGAGGGGCCCGGTTAGCTTTAGGCAAGGAAACTTCTGCAAAAATTCCCTGAGGGGTCACTAAGTCGGATAACTTTTTGGCAATCTCAGGCGTAATTTCAAAAACAGGAACCCCGGTAGGAAGTTCAGTGGCATGTAGCTTTAATTGCTCACTAGTGCCGATTAATGCGTGTAGGTGGCCATGATGTTGAATGGCCTCTTCCACTAAGTGCCAACCGTCTAAGAGGTAGCTACCACTTGCTTGACGGCCTTTTTTACTTGATAATTTTTGCCATGTTTTCACTCGGCTATTTTGAGTTGATTTTATATTTTCCATAATGTCTATTATAGGCCCTTAGCTAGTAAATTGGCTATGCTATAATGGCTAACGGTAGGAAATATTATAAAAATAAATACAATTATTTAGGAAAGAAGGTAGTTGGCATGCCAATGTTGGACAGGAATGATCAAAAACAGGTTGCAGCCTATCAAAATTTTGTCCGTACAACTCCCAGTGCGCGGGTAACGCAAGACTTAGCCTGGGGTAGCGTAAAAAACAACTGGGAGGCCCGAGACTTTTATGTTCAGGATGCGGATGGTCAGATTAAAGCGGCCTTATCGGTACTGCTAACTGATACTCCCGCTGGTAAGAAATTTGCCTATGCGTCAAAGGGACCAGTGATGGCAACCTTTGATTTAGCGCTCCTAGATGCCTTGCTAGCAGAGGCCTTACCACATTTGAGTGATGCTTACGTTTTACGTATGGATCCTGAGGTGCCTTATTCAGATGAGTTAAATCAGGCCTTACAAGACCATGGCTTTCAGACCCGTAATCGGAATGTGGCCGCCGCTGGTATGCATGCAACGATTCAACCCCGTCTTAATATGGTGATGGATTTGACGGCCTTTCCTGAGGCCAAACAGACCTTGGATCTGTACCCTTCAAAAACCAAGAGTAAGTTAAAGCGGCCTATTCGTGATGGGGTTACTGTTACCAATGGTGCAACCGCGGCTGAACTAGCCGACTTTTATACAACCTACGAGGCCATGGCTAAGCGCCACGGTATTACTTATCGGCCCAAGGCCTATTTTGAACGCATGCAAGCAGCCTTTGGAGCTGATATCATGCAAATCTTTGTCGCTCGACGCCAAGGACAGCTATTGTCAACGGGAATCGGTTTTAAGTATGGTGATAAAGTCTGGTATATGTATGCTGGCTCAGTCGATGGTGAAACTTACTATGCCCCCTATGCTGTCCAAACCGCGATGATTCAGTGGGCTCTGGACAATGGTGTTCGTTACTATGATATGGGCGGGATTGGTGAAGAAGATCGCAGTGACCATCTCTACCTGTTCAAGCATGTCTTTGTAAAAGCACCAGCTACTGAGTATATTGGAGAAATCGACCGGGTAATTGATCCAACGGTCTATGCAAAATTAGTGGAAAATGACTAGCAATCAGGCTAATCAAGCCTGCCTGGTAATTAGTAAGTAAACGCGTTAAAATGGACAGGTATAGCTAATAGCTTAAATCTAGAAAATAATATAATTAATCAAAGAAAGGAGCAGTGGGAAGATGACAGAAACGGTTACAAAACCTGTTGATTGTAGTGAACAACCGGTGCTATGTGACAAGTTTATTGCTACCTTTGCTTTTCTAGGCCGGAAATGGAATGGTTTAATTATTGAATCATTACTTAATAACGGTCCTATGCGCTTTAAGGACCTTTCACAAATGGTAACGAAGTGTTCAGACCGTGTGCTCGTTGAACGGCTGAAGGAACTAGAAGAGGGGCAGATTATTGAGCGACGGACCTATGAAAATTCGTCTTTAATTGAATATGCCTTAACGCCTAAAGGTGAGTCCATGAAGGAAATGATGACGGCCATTCATCAGTGGTCAGACAAGTGGATGGTACCGAATGAATCAGTAATTACGGGCTAAGTGGCTTGCCTTGCTGGCAAACAATCGGTAAAATAGGGTATAAAGACAGTGAATGGTCAGAGCAATTAAGGATTAGCTAGCGAATTGGGGATGGTGAAAGCCCAACCTAATGCTTATTTGCAGATTCAACCAGGAGTCGAGCCATTGATAAGGTGGTTCCGCTTAGTCAGCGTTAACTGACTGCTTGAGGATGCCTATATTTTGGGCATTGAATCAGGGTGGTACCACGTCTATTAGCGTCCCTTCGATATTTCATTATCGAAGGGACTTTTTTATTGAATTAAAAAAAGGAGTTAGGAAATGAGTTTAGCAGAAAAACTAGACCAATTAAGGGTAACAGCCTTGGCAGAGATTAGTGCTAGTGACTCACAAGCAGACTTGAATCAGATTCGGGTCAAGTGGCTGGGTAAAAAAGGGCCAATTACCGAAGTATTGCGCGGAATGAAAGATTTAGCACCGGCAGAGCGGCCAACCATTGGGGCCAAGGCTAATGAATTACGTGATACCTTGACCCAGGCCATTGGTGATAAACAAGCTACCCTGGCCGCAGCAGCATTAGCAGCGCAATTGGCAGGTGAAACAATTGATGTCACCTTACCAGGTAAACCAGTTGTTCAGGGGCAACCCCATGTCTTACAACAAATCATTGAAGACTTAGAGGACCAATTTATTGGGATGGGTTATCAAATTGTTGAAGGGCCTGAGGTCGAACAGGATGAATATAACTTTAAGCGCATGAACTTACCTGAAGACCACCCCGCCCGTGATATGCAGGATACATTTTATATTAGTAAAAGCTTGTTGATGCGGACCCAAACGTCACCGGTTCAAGCCCGGACGCTAGAACAACACGATTTTTCTAAGGGACCATTGAAGATGATTTCACCAGGTCGGGTCTATCGGCGTGATACAGATGATGCGACACATTCGCACCAATTTCACCAAGTTGAGGGCTTAGTAATTGATAAGCATATTACAATGGGTGATTTGAAAGGAACGTTATTAGCAGTGGCCCACCAACTATTTGGCGCTGATCATGATATCCGTTTACGGCCATCTTATTTTCCCTTTACGGAACCTTCTGTTGAAGTTGATGTGTCCTGGGGACCAGTTACGGACCAGACCAAACCAGAGGATATTGACTGGATTGAAGTTCTAGGAGCTGGCATGGTCCATCCAAATGTATTACGCATGGCCGGCGTAGACCCAGATGTATATGGAGGCTTTGCATTTGGTCTGGGACCAGACCGTTTTGCCATGTTGAAGCATGGCGTAGAAGATATTCGTAACTTCTACTTGAACGATATTCGTTTTCTCAAGCAATTTGACCAGAAAGGCTAGGCGATTATAATGAATGTTTCACTTAATTGGTTGCGCGATTATTTACCAATCACCATTCCTGCCAATGAATTAGCTGAAAAGATTGCACGGACGGCCGTGGAAATTGATGACCAATATCATTTGGCCGGTGACATGAAAAAGATTGTGATTGCCCGTGTCTTATCAGTTGAACCACACCCAGACTCAGATCATCTAGTGATTACCCAGATTGATGCCGGTGAGGATGAACCCCTACAAATTGTTACTGGGGCCCCTAATGTGGCAGTTGGTCAAACGGTGGTGTTGGCTAAACATGGGTCAACGGTTGGCGATCATAAGAAGATCCGCCGGGGTAAATTACGGGGTGAAGTATCTAACGGGATGTTAGTGGCCCTCCAAGAGATTGGGATTGACGATAAAGTCAGTCCAAAAAACTTTGAAGAAGGTATCTGGGTTTTTAATGAAGCTGATGCAAAATCGCTCGTACCAGGAGAAGATGCCCTGACCGTTTTGGGGCTGCGTGATGATATTTTAGAATTGGGGATTACCCCAAACCGGGCCGATATGTTATCGATGAATGGAACTGCCTGGGAAGTCGGTGCCATTCTAGATGAAGTGCCAACCTTACCTCAATTTGAGTTAACGGAAAGTTCAGTGCCTGCTGCAGAAGCGATTAAGGTAACAGCACCGGCTGACTTAGCACCTAAATATGGGGTGCGGGTAGTTAAAAACGTTAAGGTGGCCGATTCACCCTTGTGGTTGCAACGCCGTCTTTGGGCTATGGGTATTCGCCCCATTTCAAATGTGGTGGATGTAACCAATTTGATGCTCTTAACCTACGGACAACCCCTACACGCCTTTGATTATGACCGGCTACCAGCTAAGGAATTGACGGTTAGGGCGGCTGAAGCAAATGAAGAGCTAACAACCTTGGATGGTGTTGAACGTAGAACCCAAGCCGGTGATATTCTTGTGACCTCTGCTAACCAACCCCTGATGTTCGCTGGGGTGATGGGGGGCGCCTCTACTGAGGTCACCGCAGAGACAGAAAATGTCGTCTTAGAGGCCGCTATATTTGAGCCCAAGGCGATTCGGCATGCTGCACGTGACCAAAACTTGCATTCTGAGGCCTCACAACGTTTTGAACGTGGCGTTAATGTGGATGATACCTTTAAGGCCTTAGACCATGCGGCTGCCTTATTAGCGGAGTTGGCCCAAGGAGAAGTCTTAGCTGGACGGGTGATTGCGCAAGATTATGCTTATCAGGCACCAAGCATTGCCATTACCGTGGCAAAAATTAATCATGTGCTAGGGACGGACTTAACGGTTGAGACCGTGGGCACTATTTTTGACCGATTAGGTTTTCCTTATCAAGTTGATGCTGGTGACCGCTTTACAGTGACCATTCCTGCCCGACGTTGGGATATTAAAATTCCAGCGGACTTAATTGAAGAAGTTGCCCGGATATATGGGTATGATGAGCTACCAACTACCTTGCCAGTTGGTGAAATGACGATGGGGGGCTTGACAGGTAAGCAACATTTCCTAAGGGCGAGTCGGCATGTGCTAGAAGGTTTAGGAATGAACCAGGCTATTTCTTATGCATTGACGACGCCTGCTAAGGCCGCCCGTTTCCAAATTACGCCAGTTACGCCGGTGGTATTGGATTATCCAATGTCACAAGATCATCAAGTAACCCGGGGCAGTTTGATTACGAGCCTCTTAGATGATGTCGCTTATAATCTGGCCCATAAACAAGCTGATCTGGCCCTATATGAACAAGGACGTGTTTTTGATGCCAAAGGGGATGATACCCTGCCGGAGGAAAGAGAGCATTTGGCTGGTATTTTAACCGGCCATCTGCAAACAGCTAGCTGGGATCAAAAAGCACAAGACGTTGACTTCTTTACGTTAAAGGGAATTGTTGAACAATTACTGACTAACCTAGGCTTCACTGACGTGCACTTTGTTGCCAATCGTGAGCGTCCAGATATGCATCCTGGTCAAACGGCTGATATTTTCTTGGGTTCAACCTTAGTCGGCTTTATTGGACAAATCCATCCGCAGACAGCTCAAGATTATCGGATTAAGCAAACCTTTGCCTTTGAGCTTGATTTAACGGCAATGTTGGCGCTACCTCGTGAAGGGGACCATTATGATGTTATTTCACGTTTCCCATCAATTTCACGTGATTTAGCACTGCTGGTTGACCGGGACACGACGTCAGCCGATGTATTAGCGCTTATTAAAGCGCATGGGGGCGCTTATCTAAAATCAGTGACTGTCTTTGACGTCTATACAGGTGATAAGGTACCAGCGGATAAGAAGTCCCTGGCTTACAGTCTGACCTTTGTTAGTCCTGAGACGACCTTGGTTGATGCGGATATTAATGCTGCCATGGACCGGATTAATCAGGCCTTAGTAGAGCAGTTAGCTGCACAAGTACGTTAAGTTTTTGTGACAATACCATTTTTAGGACTGGAAACTGGTATACTGTTACTTGCATGTTTTACGGTGAAAACAGAACTAAACGTAATTAAGAGGAGCACAGTTCATGGCGAAGTATTCAAGACAATCACAGCAGCGCCGACAAGGGGTTCATTTGAGCCTGTTTTGGAAGCTGGTGATCACTATCGGAATCATTGTCGGCCTTGGTGGCATTTATTATGCCTATGTGCAAAATGACCAAACCAATTATGCGGCCTTAAACCCGCAAAAAAAGAAGACCAAAGAAGTTGAAATTAAAGCCGGCGCCTCGCCTAAACAAATGGGCTTGGCTTTGAAGAAGGCGGGGGTGTTACGCTCAGAACGGGCCTTTGCCCACTATGTGGATGCCAAAGGCTTTACTGATTTGAAATCAGGTTATTATGAGTTAAGTCCCTCAATGACGGTACCAGCAATTGTAGATGCGTTACGTTTTGGGGGCTCCCCAGTACCCATTAACAGTAAGAATGTGGTAGTAGTTCGCGAAGGTGAACCAATCGCCGACATTGCAAAGGAAGTTGGTAAAAAGACAAACTTTAGTGAGCAGGAGTTTTTAAAAGCTACCAATGATCCTAAGCTCTTTAAACAGTTGCAAGAGGAATTTCCGGGTTTGCTGGACTCAGCGGCCAAGGCTAAAAATGTTCGTTATCGTTTAGAGGGGTATTTATATCCGGCTACGTATCCTTGGCGTGATGCAAAGTCAGTCAATGAGTTAATTGAAACCATGGTCCAGCAGGAGTATTACGTGCTTAGGCCAAGGTTTGCTGACATTGAGCAATCGAAGCTAACCATTCAAGAACTCTTAACCTTAGCTTCACTGGTGGAGCGTGAGGGAGTCGATAAGGATAGTCGTCGAATTATTGCTGGTGTTTTCCTAAACCGGCTCGACATTAATATGCCAATCCAGTCAGACGTGGCGACTAAGTATGCCTTAAATACCAAGAAGACTAATTTATCCAATCAAGATGTTCAATCTGACAGTCCTTATAACTTGTATAAGTTTACAGGGTTAGGACCTGGACCGTTTAATAATCCAAGTATTGAATCAATTGATGCGGTCTTAAACCCTAAGGATCGGGATGCGGGTTATCTTTACTTTGTTGCCAATTTGAAGACTGGTAAGGTATATTATTCTCAGAATTATGATGCTCATCTATCTCGATTAGGTGAAGTTGATGCAACTAATCAATCAATGGGTAAGAATGACCATTAAATAAAAAACGTGGAGCTAAGCTTCACGTTTTTTTATTAGCAGCTTTTTAGAGAAGTTACAATCAGGGAAAAATAAAAAGGACGTTTCCATAAGGGAAAACGTCCTTTTTATTTAGGCTGTTTCTACAGCAATGATTTTAACCTGCATTGAACCACCATTTGGTAGGTCAACCTGGACTTCATCATTTAAATGATGGCCCAGCAAAGCTTTGGCAATTGGTGATTCATTTGAAATCTTACCTTCAAAGGGATCTGCTTCTGCACCACCAACGATGCTATAGGTCTCAGGTTCTTCATCGGGTAGTTCTTTAAAGGTTACCTTCTTACCAACGGAAACTTCATCAGGATCAATGGCCGAGGAATCGATAATTACGGCATTATCAAGCATGTTTTGTAACGTATTGATTCGACCTTCTACAAAGGCTTGCTCATCTTTAGCCGAAGCGTATTCGGAATTTTCAGATAAGTCACCAAAACTGCGGGCAATCTGAATACGATTAGTAATTTCAGCTCGTTTTTCGGTGATTAGGGTATTTAACTCGTCAGCAAGCTTTTGCTTACCTTCCAAGGTCATTGGATATTCTTTTTCTTCAGCCATGATTGGCCTCCTATTATTATAATCTAGCAAGGAAACTGCTTTTCAAAAGATACATTACCATGTACAGTGTGTTCTGTAAAGGTTTACCCTGTTAAATTAAGGTAGATCTGGCCTGTCATGCCGGTGATTTAGATAGCTTGACCAGGCTAAACCAAGGGTAAATAAAATAGTTCCTAAGCTAATATAGAGTCCTAATTTAAAGAAAGGAGGCCGATAAGTGAAGTGGACTTGATGTTCCCCTTCATTAAGTGGCAGTCCAATCAAGAACTTGCCAATTTTAAGGGGCTTCACTGGCTGACCATCAACTGTTGCCTGCCAACCTGGGCCGTAGGGGATAGTGGTCATCAGCATTTGATTGCCAGCCGGCATGGTAATCGTCCCCTTGATATCAGTATTACTAAAGTGGTTGATGACTAAGGCGTGTTGTTTAATTGCCTTGGCCTCCCTTGTAAGCTGTTGCTGGTTGGCCCGATAGAGGGAAACATTTTTCAGCCATAAGTCCGCTCGCTTAAAGTGCATGGTGATCGTTTGGGTTTGTCCTTTTTGTCCGTTTCTTAGCGGAATCACGATTGTATGTCGATGACTTGGGATTTCTGGCACGGTTTGCCCATTGATTTGAATTTCTAAGTCGTCTGAATTTAAGCTATCACCCAGGGTCAAGTAGTATGGGTCATCTGTACTTGGTATATAGGATAGACTAATTTTGGCATCGGCATGTTGATCCTGTTTGGTTAAGTACGCCCCGGTAACAGTTTGAGGTAATTGGGTGTTAACGGTGGTTGAGTGGTCAAAGTTAACACTAGTGAACACAGGAGATTCATCATTACCAGTTAGGGCAGCCCAGAGGCGGTTTTGATTGCCCAGCGGATCATTTTCTTTCCACTTAAGGTTTGTTAAATCGCTGTTAGCTGCAAAGGCTAAGGGTAAGGCTTGTGGATTCTTTGAGAGGAGGGTCAGCGTATTAGTATAGACAATAGGATACTCATCATTAGTATCTTGCCGCCTAAGGGTAGTTAAATTAGCTGGTGTCCCAGGTCGATTAGCCTCATGGTCGTTACTTTGCAAGAGATAACGCATTCCTAAAAAGGTATCGGTTAAGATAGTTCCACTATCATAGCTAATATAGTTATCACCTTCAGGTTGACCAATGGCTGCCATGAAATCACTCTGTTGGTGTTCTAGGCCGGAAGAAAAGACGGAGGCACCATAATAGTGGCCTTGAAAGGGATCTCCTTTGGTCCGTTGGAAGCTCTGGGCGACCCGATAAAAGTCGTTTTTATGGTGGGGTAGCTGTTCGCTAAGCGTATTTAGGTTGGTCATAGCAGTTTGATATTCACGGTTAGTTAAATAAGAAAAATTATTTAAGGTTAGGACCGTACTGGTAGCTAACTCGCTGAGCACTAAAGCAGCTAATAAAAGTGACCACCAACGACCACGACTTTGTGAAAGTAATAAGATGATAAAGAGGGCTAAGAAACACCCACCAATGAGCAACTGTTCTTGACTGAGAAAGTTGAGTTTATCTACACGTTGGTACAGGTAGGCAAAGCCCAAGCCAGCTAGACCCAAAAAGGAAAGTAACTGGAGGGAGGACAGGCGGAACTGATTGGTCCAAATGGAGGCCGTCAACCAAAGTAGCCAAAAACAGAAGACGAAAGAAAACCGATAAGGATACCAAACAGGATATTGAAAACCATGCCACAGTAGGTTCAAGGGGCTATACATCATAGACAGTACGAGAACAGCTGTGACTAGGCAGGTTGTTAGGCGAACTGGCCAACGGATTTGCCGACTAGTTATAAAAAACCAAATGATGATTAAGGGTAATGTGCCGACAAAAATGTTCGGTAGGCCAGTGGGCATTTGGGCGAAATTAAAGGAGCCAACAAAAAATTTGCCAAGTATATCAGCGGCGGGATAATCAAATTGCCACTTTAAGTCTTGCAACATATGCTGGCCCTTGCTGTTAAGGAGTGAGACTGCGGTAGGCAACCAGATAACAGCGGCTAAACCAATGCTGATGATGCTAGCAAAGATAAATTGACCTAGGGAGTGGAGCCGTTGTTGCCAGGGATAGGCTGACCAGGTTAAGCGCCAAACAAGGTAAAGTACCATAAAGAGACCGAGCATGTAGGCCATGTAGTAGTTGATGACACAGGCGGCAGTTAAGGGCAAAACATAGTACCACATACTTTTTTGCTTGAAATAACTTTCTAGCCCCAAGACAACGAGGGGCAAAAGAATGGCGACGTCTAGCCAAAGCAAGTTCAGTTGATTTGCGACAAACCAACCTGAAAAGGCATAGGCAGTTCCAAAAATAGGGAGAGACCAACCCTTTTGCCAACGCATCTTAAGGATGGCAAAGGCAAAGGACCAGCTGGTTAGACCATATTTTAGGACTGTTAGCCAGAAAAGGGCGCTTGGTAACTGGGTATTAGCAAAGGGTAAGAGTAACAAATTAGTTGGGCTCATCAGATAGTAGGCCCAGTCGCCATACATTTCCCCACCTAATCCTTTAGAAAAGGAGTAAAAAATTTGTGAAGGGTCAGTTAATAGGGTATGGCGAAAAAATTCAAAAAAATCAATATATTGTTGGCCTAAATCCACGGTCAAAATGGAGCTATTCCCAAAGGGGGCCATGTGCCGACTAGCAAAGTAAGCGGTCATAAAGAGTGCCGGCAATAAAAAGCTTACCCATAAAGACCAGGTATTAGGTCGCCAATTTTTAGGATTAAAACGTTTAGTCATCGCTATCCTCCAAATAATAACTTAGGTATATTAAACCATATTTTAAGCCTAAGATTGGGGCTTAATGTGGATCAAAGTAAAAAGTTAAAGTTAGATATGCTACAATAGATAGGTTATCAAGAAGAACAAAAGTAGGTACCGGGGAGCGTATATTAGCAGACCGGGTAAAGAATAGAAGTGAGGAAGTCAAGTCATGCAATCACCAAATCGTCACGGTGGCGGACGGGCTAGGCGACAATCAATGTCCCGCATTCCAGCGCGGTTAAATATCTTGATGGGCATCGTCGTATTAATGCTAGGAATATTGGGTTGGCGCTTAGGAACCCTTCAAATTACCGATAGTGCCCAGTACAAACAAGCTGTTAAAAGTGCTGACACGAGTATTGAAAAAGCCAACGTTCAGCGGGGAGTTATTTACGATAGCTCTGGTAAGGCGCTGGTTTCCAATCAAGGCGAACAGGCGATTACCTATACTAAACCGCGTAATGTGACTGAGCAAGAGCTGTACACAGTTGCCAATGAAGTGGGCAAATATGTCACGATTAAGACTGACCGCTTGTCTGACCATAATTATGCCAATTACTACGTCTTAAATAAGCGTCATGCTAAGCGTGTGGCTAAGTTAAGTCAGACCGAAGCTGCTCCCGGCACCGATGCCTATGCAGCTGATTTAACTAATTATGTAGAACGTCATCAAGCGAAGTTTCCCCTGTCAGCAAGTGAGCGGAATCAGGCGATGCTTTTTCAAAAGATGGTAAATGCCTATGCCTTATCAACTATTTACTTAAAGGAAGAAGATGTTAGCCAAGAAGAAATTGCTAGCATTGGGGAGCGTCAGGCTAAAATGCCGGGCGTACGAGTTGGCCTTTATTATAAGCGTGAGTCGCCTTCTGACACGGATGCGATGGCATCGATTATTGGATCGGTATCGACCTCAACAGCTGGCTTGCCAGAAAACAGTGTCCATCAATTGTTAACTAAGGGTTATTCAAGAGACGATTCAGTTGGGACAACCTTCTTAGAGGCGCAATATCAGGATGCCCTCAAGGGAACTAAAAAAGAAATTGAAGTCAAGAGCAATGCACAGGGAGAGTCGACCGAAAAGACGCTCTATCCAGGTCAACCGGGTTCAGATTTGCATCTAACCATTAATGCTAAGTTCCAGGCCGATGTACAGGATATTTTAAAGAAGAATATACCGGGTGGTCATACCCAGGGTGCCTACGCTGTTGTGCTGAACCCAAACACCGGTGGCGTTTATGCCATGGGTGGCGTTAATCGCTTGGCATCTGGTAAGTTACAGGATGATGCAATGGCGACCATTAACCGGGCCGAGGTAGTTGGTTCGGTTGTTAAGCCGGCCATGATTACCAATGCCATGTTGAACGGGACCATTTCACCAAGTAACAGTGTCTTAACGGACCAACCAATTCAAGTGGCGGGGACTGCGCCTAAGAGTTCCTGGTTTAATCGGAATGGTGAGCAGTCGATTCCATTGACCGCCTCAGATGCCTTAATGGTGTCGTCTAACTCCTATGTGATGCAGCTGATGTTAAAAATGGCTGGTAAGCCATATAGTAAGGATATGAGCTTGGCTAACTTGGGCTCTGGTATTTTCCAAACGATGCGGGAAGGGTTTAATCGCTTTGGTTTGGGGGTTGATACCGGTATCGATTTGCCGGGCGAAGTAACTGGAATTCGTGGTTCAACATCACCGGACCATTATGGTAATGCCTTGGATGAATCCTTTGGTCAATATGATACCTACACGACGATGCAGTTGGCTCAATATGTGGCAACCATTGCCAATGGCGGTTATCGGGTCCGTCCGCATGTGGTTCAATCTATTAAGCAACATGCTAAAGATAATGATGATACCACACCGCTTGAGACAACGGTTAATACTCAGGTATTGGGAACCGTTGGCTGGACACCAGCTGAACGGAATGTCATTTGGGAGGGGATGCGTAAGGTGGTTCATGGTAAGAGTCCCTTTGTGACTGGATCCATGTTGAAGGGTGTTAAGCCTGCGGTTTATGCTAAAACTGGAACGGCTGAAACAACAACTGATCAAGCTAGCACCTTAACCTATTCATTAGTGTCCTTCGTACCGGATGCCGATGTGGCAATGGCCATTGTGGTACCAGGAGTATCAGAAACTACAAGTACGGTTAATCAGACGATTGCGCAACAAATCTATGAAGCTTATTGGAAAGATGTTGAAAGCAAGTCGAATGTAAAAGATAATTAAATTAAATAGGCCTGCGCTGAAGCCATTTCGACGGAGGCCTTTTTACTTGCATATTTTTAATATTAAGAATAAAATGAGAGAAATATGAAAAAGGAGTTTAACATGAGCGCAATTAATCAAGATGAAACCGCTGCTTTTCGGGCAGCATTTTTAGCAAATGACAAGCAAAGGGCTCTGCAACGCGCCGTTTGGAAGAATGGCATTAAAGCCTCGGCCGAGAATGAAGCGGCCGTGGTTGAGAATACGCCGCTCTTTTCATTGGACTTAGCGACTGGTAAGGTAGCTAATCAAAAAAAGTCCGGTCGTTGTTGGATGTTTGCGGCCTTGAATACCGTTAGACACCAAATGACCACTAATTTCCAGTTAAAGGACTTTGAACTATCTCAAAATTATACTTACTTTTGGGATAAGTACGAAAAGGCCAATTACTTCTATGACAATATTATTGCAACGGCTCAAGAACCGGTAACAAGTCGTAAGGTGGCCTTTTTATTAGCAACACCGCAACAAGACGGTGGTCAGTGGGACATGGTGGTATCCTTGTTCAAAAAGTACGGTATGGTGCCTAAGACGGCCATGCCCGAAACAGCCAGCTCAGAAAATTCAAGTGAATTAAACGCTACCCTAAATCAGCTCTTGCGTAAGCAAGCAATTACGTTACGACACTTAGTTGCTAATCAAGCAAGTGCCGATGACATAGACCAGCACCGACAAGCCTTTTTGCAAGATGTGTATAATGTGCTGGCGATGTCCCTAGGCTTGCCCCCTGAGCACTTTGACTTTGAGTTTAGGGATACAGAGGGGAACTTTGTTCATGAAAAGGCGATGACCCCCCAAGCCTTTTTTGAAAAATATGGACGGATGGATTTTGACGACTATGTTAGCATTATTAATGCACCAACGGCAGATAAGCCCTTTATGCAGACCTATACAGTTGATATGTTAGGTAATGTCGTTGATGGCAAGCCAGTCAAGTATCTTAACCTGCCAATGTCAGAGTTGAAGGAATTGGCCTTAAAGCAATTGCAAGCCGGCGAATCAGTTTGGTTTGGGTGCGATGTAGGACAGTCATCAATCCGTGATAAGGGAATTATGGCAGCAAATGCCTATGATCTTAATGCCCTCTTTGATGTTGACTTTGATATGACCAAGGCCCAACGGTTAGCCTACGGCGAAAGTATGATGACCCATGCTATGGTGTTAACGGGTGCTGATTTGGTTGACCAGGTACCAACTAAATGGAAGGTTGAAAATAGTTGGGGTGACAAAGTTGGCGCGGACGGCTTTTTTGTGATGAGTGATGCTTGGATGGACCAGTATACCTATCAAATTGTAGTGCGCAAAGACTTACTATCAACGCAACAGCAAGCAGCACTTGCTACTGAGCCAAAGGTCTTGGGCCCTTGGGATCCGATGGGCGCACTGGCCAATAATTAATTTTGATCGCGAAAAAATCTCTTTACCTTAGGGTAAGGAGATTTTATTTTATCCAGAGTTGTTGACTATGTTAGACTAGAGAAATTAAGGCGAACTGTTAGGAGCAGGCTCAGAATGATTGAAAAAGCAGAGATACGAAAATGCGCTCAAGCTAACTATCGTGACTATTTGACCGGACATGGTAGTTACGCAATGCAAGCGCTAGTGCAGATAGTGACGGGGTTGCCGGCCTGGCAAAAGGCACAGCGTGTGGCCCTCACGCTTTCCCAAACGGGTGAGCTACCAACCCAGTTGTTAATTGAGACGGCCCTATTGCAAGGGAAAGATGTGTTTCTACCCCGGGTGGCACCAAAGCGGCAGTTAGAGTTCATTCCAATAAACCAGGATACGACTTACGAACGGCACCCTTATGGGATGTTAGAACCAGTGGGCACCCCCTTAAGTGAGGTAGAGCAGCTAGACTTTGTGCTGGTGCCCGGTCTAGCTTATAGCCAAGCCGGTGACCGGGTAGGTTTTGGGGGCGGCTACTATGACCGCTTTTTAATACGAGTTCCCAATGCGGCAACGGTTGGGGTGACGTTGCCAGCTAATTACTATCCGACCCCTATTTGGCCGGTTGAAGTCTGTGACTACCGTGTTCAAACGGTGCGGTTGTTAAAAGGAGTACAGCAACAAGATGATGAAAACAGTTAAGCAGAATTGGCAACTAGCACCGGTGACGCTCACGCTGACGATAGGTATGGTGTTGGTCTTTGTCATGCAGCTTGTGCTATCCGGGGGCCTGGCCATTTCACAAGCTATATTATTGAAGATGGGGGCTCAAGATGCACCCGACATTATCCTACACCACGAATGGTGGCGCCTCTTGACGGCAGGGTTCTTACATGCCAATGGGATGCACTTGCTATTAAACGTACTGGTTTTTTACTATCTTGGTCGGATTTTGGAGAGTGCTTTGGGTCACTGGCAATTAGCAGCCCTTTTCTTATTTAGTATTGTGACAGGTAATTTAGCAGAATTGGCATTTCTTAGCCGGTTAGGAACGATTGGCATTGGTGCTTCTGGAGGTGTCTTTGGTTTAATTGCAGCAATTATTTATTTGGGCTGGATGGAAAAACGGCCCGGGTTTTGGCAGGGGCAGGCCAAGACCATGCTGTTATTCGTGGCGTTAAACGTTTTGTTTGATATCTTTACGCCTAATATTGGTCATTGGGCCCATGCCGTGGGGTTCATTGGTGGAGGTCTGTTGGCCCCTGCTTTGTTACAGAGCACCTATGCTAAGCAAACGTTTAGACGGCCACGCGGGCGTAGCAGCTTAGGCTTGGTCTTATGTGGCCTTTTGGTGTTCGCACTTGGCCTTTGGATTTATGTTCGTTTTGGAGGCTACTAATGCGGAAATTTATTGATGTCTTAACCTTACTCAAACAATTTAATATCTATATTCACCTGGGTGATCGGCTCTGGGATATCGAATTAGCGGCTATTGAAATTGATAATCTCTACCGGGCGGGTTTACTTACAGCTGATGATTATGCACAAATTAAACTGGTTTTACGTCATGAGCATGAAATGGAATTGGCGGCGCGTAGTTAGCAAAAGAAACATTTATTGCTGGTCAATCTTGAAATTTTTGTATTAATTAGGCTATAATATTCCTTGTGAAGAAAACGATTACAATCGTTTGCCGGGTCGATTAAGCTCTAGGCGGACCTAACAAATATAAAAATAGTAAGCGAGGATATAACATGGAAAAAGATAAGCTAATTGGAATTGACCTTGGGGGGACAACGGTCAAGTTTGCCATTATGACTAAAGAGGGTGATATTCAACAAAAGTGGTCAATTACGACCAACATTATGGATGAAGGTTCACATATTGTTCCTGACATTATTCAGTCAATCAATCATCATTTAGACCTATATCAATTGCCCAAGGAACGGGTTATCGGGATTGGAATGGGGACACCGGGAACTGTTGACCAGGAGATGGGAACGGTTAAGGGGGCCTTTAACTTGAATTGGCGTGAACCACAAAATGTGCGCGCTGAAATTGAAGCTGGAGTTGGCCTACCAGTAGCCATCGATAATGATGCCAATTCAGCTGCCTTAGGTGAGCAATGGCGCGGTGCTGGAAATAATGAGCCCGATGTAGCCTTTATCACCTTAGGTACAGGAGTCGGTGGTGGTTTGATCCATGAAGGTAAGTTAATTCATGGTGTTTCAGGGGCGGCTGGTGAAGTTGGCCATATGGTTGTTGAACCTGATGGTTACCTATGTACCTGTGGCAATCATGGCTGCCTAGAGCAATACGCATCTGCTACCGGTGTGGTGCATCTAGCCCACGATTTTGCGGATGCTTATGCAGGTAATTCAAAGTTAAAGCAACTCTTAGATAATGGTGACGAAGTAACATCAAAGATTGTCTTTGATTTAGCCAAGCAGGATGATTTCTTGGCTAATGAAGTAGTTAATAAGGTTGCTTACTACCTTGGCTTGGCCTGTGCCAATTTAGCTAATATTCTGAACCCATCAAAGATTGTCATTGGTGGTGGTGTGTCGGCTGCTGGTCGCTTCCTATTGGACCGAGTTGATGAAAACTTCCAAAAGTTTGCCTTTAAGTCAACACGTGACGTTACGGAATTACGCTTAGCAGAACTTGGCAATGATGCCGGTGCCTATGGGGCTGCTTCACTTGCCTTACAAAACCAAGCGGCTCATGCTTAATCAATAATCTTATATTAAGAGAGTCTTGATTGGCTCTCTTTTTATTCGCCAAGGCAGTCATTTTCTGCTAAAATTTATAGAAACTGTTAGAAAGAGGACGTATACCGGATGTGGACAATTTTATTTATTGGCTTAGTGCTGATTTCAGTCTGGTTGGGATGGTTATACTTGCAGACACACTACTTTGCTAAACAACATGCGACCTTGTTAGATTCGCATGATTTTGAAGAACAGGGCCGGGGGCATCAAATTATTGATTTGCGCGATGCCGGTGCCTTTAAGGTCAAGCATGTCTTTGGTGCTCGTAACATTCCATATGCTATGTTACAGGAAAATCATGCTGCCTTGCGCCGTGATAAACCAGTCTTCTTATACGATTCGAATATGCAGCTGGCCAGCCGAATGGCTAAGAAGTTACATAAAGATGGTTATGAGAACATTTACATCTTAAAGGGTGGCTTTACGATGTATGATGGTCGGACGAAATCAAATCAAAGCTAAAGAAAAAGCGACTGTGAATTCACAGTCGCTTTTCGTTAATATAGTCGCTTAAAAGCGAGGGCCATGTGAGTGGGCCGCTTTACGGGCTGCCTTTAACTCTGTTTCTTCAAACTTAGCCTCTTCGTCTTCGATTGGCTCAATAACCTGCTTGTGGTAAGCAAATCCAGCCATGGCAGCAGAAGCAATGGTCCCTAAAACGCCAGTTACTAGTCCCAAACCAAATTTTTTCATGATAGCGGACACTCCTTTTATTTCTAAGTATTTAACATAATTTTAACATATTTTATCCAAGGATATGGCTGGAAAGCCAGTAAATTTAAATGAGGAGCAAAAATGCAAAAACTGATTGTCATTGTTGGGCCAACCGCAGTTGGCAAAACAGCACTTTCCCTAAGCCTAGCGCAAGCACTTGATGGGGAAATCGTGTCAGGTGATTCGATGCAAATTTATCGCGGTTTAGACATAGGGACAGCTAAAGCTACTCCTGCGGAGCAAGCGCTGGTACCCCACCATCTAATTGATGTTGCAGATCCTGATGAAAACTATTCGGTGGCACGGTTTGTCCAAATGGCACAAAAGTCAATTCAAGAAATTACTGCCCGGGGCAAACTACCAATCTTGGTCGGTGGGACGGGCTTTTATGTCCAAGCCTTACTTGGCGATCGTCCTTTAGCGAAGATTCAAGAACATCCAGATTCTGCTTTTGAAGAATATTGGAATCAACAGGTGCAAAGGGATGGTGAAACAACATTACGGAAAACCTTAGCCCAAGTAGATCCAATCAGTGCAGAACGGATTTTGCCGGGTCAAATTAGGCGTTTAAAACGAGCCTTGCTCGTATCAAAACAAACGGGGCACCCTTTTTCTAGTTTACAACCGCAACCAAAGCGGCGCTATGATGCCTTTATCATTGGCTTGAATACGGAACGAGCATACTTGTATAAGCGAATTAACCAACGAGTAGACAGCATGTTAGCAGACGGGCTCCTGAATGAGGCTCGATTGGTCTATGACCTGCCAGCTGAGGCCACCGCTAAAAAGGCGATTGGTTATAAGGAACTATTTCCATATTTGGCTGGCGAGGCAACATTAGCCCAAGCAAGCGAAGTGCTAAAAACAGCGTCACGACATTATGCAAAACGCCAGTTAACCTGGTTTAAAAATCAGTTTACTGATATTCATTGGCTTGATCTTATAGAAAAACCAGACATGGTAAAACCTTTAACAACAGAAATTAAGGCTTTCATGTCAGAATAATTAACATTTACCCATATAAGGAGCTTAATTGGTGCTACAATACCACTTGTACAGGAGGTCAGGGACGATGAGCGAACGGGAATTACGTCGTGATTTAGCAGTGCTACCGATTAGTGCTGTGCGTGAACTGACTGGTTTGTCAGATCGCCAAATACGTTATTATGATCAGCAAGGTTTGATTGAGCCCCAGCGAGGGGCCGGTAAACAGCGGCGGTATTCGTTAGCTGATATTGACCGCTTATTAAAAATTGCTGATTATATGGACGCAGGTTATACAGTAGCTGAAATTCGTCAGGTAGAAGAAAAGCAAATGCGTAAAGCCATGGCTAAGTCAACCGAAGATGATGAGCAGCTACGACACTTTCTGGCAAATGAGTTATTAAAGATTGGTCGTTTTGGCGATCAACAAGAGTACTAGTTTCGGTAAGCAGTAGGTAATCATAAAGGAGAAGGGCATGGGACGCAAGAACTATACGCAAGACGACGTTCGACAATTAATAAAAGATGAAAACGTTGAATTTTTACGTTTACAGTTTTCAGATGTTTTTGGCAACATTAAGAATGTTGAGTTGCCAGTATCACAATTGGATAAGCTTCTGAGTAATAAAGTGATGTTCGATGGTTCCTCCATTGATGGGTTTGTGCGAATTGAAGAGTCTGATATGTATCTTTATCCAGACTTGACGACCTTTATGATTTTCCCTTGGGCAACGGATGCACATGGCGGTAAGGTCGCCCGTATTATTTGTGATATCTATACAGTAGATGGAGAGCCCTTTGCTGGTGACCCACGCAACAACCTTAAACGGGTGCTAAAGGAAATGACGGATGCTGGTTATTCGTCCTTTAATTTAGGAACTGAACCTGAATTCTTTCTCTTCAAGATGGATGCAGACGGTCATCCAACGATGAAGCTTAATGATAAAGGGGGGTATTTTGATTTAGCGCCTTTGGACATGGGCGAAAATACCCGACGTGAAATTGTTCTGGAAATGGAAAAAATGGGCTTTGAAGTTGAAGCAGCACATCATGAAGTGGCCCCCGGACAACATGAGGTCGACTTTAAGTATGCTAATGCTTTAGAGGCTGCTGATAATATTCAAACCTTTAAATTGATTGTCAAAACCATTGCACGTAAGCACGGCCTATATGCAACCTTCCTACCAAAGCCCGTTTCAGGAATTAATGGAAACGGTATGCATATCAATATGTCACTCTTTAAGGATGGAAAGAACGTCTTTTATGATCCAAAGGACAAGGAAGGACTATCACAGACAGCCTACCATTTCTTAGGTGGAATTTTAGACCATGCAGCTAATTTTACTGCGTTAGCTAACCCAACCGTTAATTCTTATAAGCGCTTAACCCCTGGTTTTGAAGCCCCCGTCTATATTGCTTGGTCTGGTTCTAACCGTTCGCCAATGGTGCGGGTGCCAGCTTCAAGAGGTCAATCAACGCGGCTGGAATTGCGGTCAGTTGACCCAACAGCCAACCCATATTTGATTTTTGCAGCCATCTTAGAAGCGGGCCTAGATGGTATTCGGCGGAAGCTCGAGCCAAACAATTCTGTTGATCAAAATATCTACTTGATGGATGAAGGTGAGCGCAAGAAGGCGGGCATCAAAGATCTACCGGATACGCTTTTGGCCGCCATTGATGATTTTTCAACAGATGATGTCATGAAGGCAGCAATTGGGCCAGTGATGACGCGGACCTTTATTGATGCTAAGCGGCTTGAATATCAATCTTACCGTCAGGCTGTATCAAAGTGGGAAATTGATAATTATCTCGATCAATACTAAAATTTTCTAAAATCTTCTAAAAAACAGGGTTATCATCGTGAGATGATAACCCTGTTTTTTAGATTTGGATGTATGATAGGGGTATTAGTAAAGCTTGTGTGATTTGTCGATATGGAGGGATGTACACATGGAGCAAATGCCCTATATTAAATCATCAATTACCAATGTGAATGCGGTTCTTGATGGAAAGCTACAAGTAAAAGTGGATTATATTAAGTCTATCCAGGAAGCCTTAAGCAAGGGGGATGATCGACGAATTTACGAGCTCATTGACAGCCAAAAATATAATGAAACCATTCGTAAGGCTCCCCATGCAGATAGTAACGAGTCGCTAGCAGCCTTAATTTCAGACGTGAAGTTTGACTTAAGTCATCATTTAGGCCAACAGTTAATTGATTATTTATCTGACCGTTTTCCTTTCTTTTATTATGAAGAGGAACGGCTAGGGGTTTTTCGCCTTTACTTTGGTAACTGGTGGGATCGACGCCAATTTGGCTTTTTGGATCCAATCACGGTCCGTTTTATTTTTGATGATGGTGAATACGATAAATTAGTTAAGTCAGTTGAACTCGCCCAGGAGGGGACACGCTTTCATGCCACGGCAATTGAAGATACGACCAAGGCAAATGAAATTTTGCAGGGACTTGTTCAAGCTCAGCCAGAACGAAATCAGCAACGCCAAGTGCTTGAACAAAAATTGAGTAGTTTAGAGGAACGGGGTGGCTTTTTTGGGGGCCGAAATCAAAATGAAGAACAGGCTCAGTTAAAACAAGCCCTAGCCAAATTAGACGCAGCTGATGCTAAGGCTGCCAAGGTGCCGGCACAAATTGAAGCCAATAATGCGAAAATTTTAGAGTATTCAAAAGAAGATACCATTTTAATTTATGAACAACGGGCAATTAATGACACCTTTGGAACCTTTACTGACTTCCAAAGTGCTGTTTCAAACCTATACGCAGATTATGTAGGTCAGTTAGCAAAGCGGGAGGATGAGCAAAATGACTGAGCGCTTACGAGAACGGGTCGTAAATTATACAGATTTAATTGAAAATGACCTAACAGCTATTCAAGACTTATTGGCCAATGCAAGGATGATGGCGCAAAGTGATGATCCGGTTGAACTGCATCAACTGGCTGGTAAGCTCACGCAAGCACAGCTTCCGCTTGATTGGGTAAAGGTACCGCGTCAATATAGCCACGCTGACTGGTATCTAATTGCAATGGATCGTTTTTTAGAGTTAGCGGGTATTAGTGGTTTTGATATTTTGATGCCAGCGACCCGAGAAGAAGTGACCATGATTATTCCGGAGTTAGGCCTACCAGTAACCTTTGAATTTGATGTCAATCAAGATGAAAATGGGGGGGCCTACTTTGTAGAATTGGCAACGGGTTATCGGCTCTTTTATTGGTCCTTGGAGCGCAAGCAGTTATTGTTCAATGCTAAAGCCATTACGGACTTGCTAGTGGCTAAGTTCCGTCCTCAGGCAACGGCTGCCCAAATTCGGACCATTTCAATTATGTTAACTGAATTTGGACGTTATTTAGAACGGACCTTTGACTATCAGGTGGATTATAATATTCTCGAAACACAGGATAGTTATCACTACCCGCTCGTGCAAAATGAAATGCCGGCCGGGATGTTAGACCGGTTATTTGTCCTTTCGGCAGAAACTGATTACTTTTTGCAAAGTATTCCACAAGGGGCGGCCATTATGCTCGACAACCAAGTTGAAGTACGGATCTTCTATGAGGAAGATGAGCATTTGCCAGGCCAGCAACAGTGGTATTTCCAGGTTATTGATGGTCGGGATGCCGTTTCTTGGTTAGACGTGTTAATGGACTATGACTTTATTGGTGCTTGGTACTTGAAGGAACGGAAAGCAGTAGAAGTGACGTATGATCAACTGGTGTTTGCTCAGCAAACGAGTCAACCACGGGAAATTTCGCCCTTAGTTGGTGCACGCCGGGCGCCAATGATAGATGAAACGGTTGTTAAACAAAAGGTGCAACCAGAAGATGAAACAGTGGTGGAAGAAGCCGCGGGTGAGCCAGGTGTTGAGGATACCGAAACGAATCTTGATGGGGAAGAGTTAGACCGTCAGGATGAACTAGGAGATGAGAAGGGCGAGGCATGACGCTAGATATTGCAAGGTATTTACGGTTAACGCAAGATTGGCGACGGCAAGGGCATCCGCTCTGGGAGCGGCCGTTAAAACAGCAAGATTGGTTGTTAAATGATTACTTGAATTTATCAGCCTTAATCAATGCCCTAATGGTCGAAACACAGGGGATTAATCCTAATTTTGCAAGTTTGAAGGTAAAGGCACAGCCAGACAAGGTTTTGGCGATCTATGCACAAGCCTTGGTTGCCTTTTTAGATATTAGTGTGGCCCAACAGTGGACCCATCTGATGGTATTAGAGCAGGCGGATTTTACGGCTCTAGGACGTTTTCCTAAAGGCCAACTAGGCCACCACTATATGGGGATGTTGACCATGCTTAATAATGCCTATTATCAAAAGCGACAGGCAGATTTTGCCCATGCTTGGCGGTCCTTTCTTAAATTGGGCTTGAATGAGTTATCACTGTCAGAAAAAGAATTAGATTCTGTTCTGCTGCAAATTTTGCAGTCAGCTTGACTAACCTTGAGTTGGACTACACTTTTGAGGCTTGCACCAGTTTGAAAATCAGTCTACAATAGTTAAACGGTGGCTTGGTTTCACCGTTTAACCTGTCGTACCCGTAGCATAACTGGATAATGCACTCGGTTTCTACCCGAGCGACTGTGGGTTCGAACCCCACCGGGTACATCGTAAAACACCTCATTAATTAATGAGGTGTTTTTTTAATTACTGCTTGTTTTTATATCATTACCGGGATTATTATATGCAAAGAGTAGGTTAATGGTCAGATTTTTTGGGAAAGTAGGTAAATAAGATGAGAATAAAGGTGAATCACTTGCGTCATCAGTATGGGAAACGGGTTGTTTTAAAGGATCTTTCCTTTACTTTGCATGATCAGCAATTTATTGGTGTTTTAGGGCCAAATGGAGCCGGAAAATCAACATTGATGCGTCTAATTAGTCACCAACTAACACCTACTGAGGGGCAGGTCGAGTGGTTGGATGAGAATCAGCATGTACTATCAGCAGGGGAACGTGCTCGGATTACAGGGTACGTACATCAAACAAGTGTCTTAGACGACTATCTGACGGTCAAAGAAAATCTAATTTCACGAGGAGCGATAAAAGGATTATCCAAGAAGGCAACTGTTGCCCGGATTGCTGAATTAACGCCCAGTTTGGGGATTGATGAGTTAGCCAAGTATTCATATGGTAAATTATCTGGTGGTCAGAAACGCCGCGTTGATATTGCAAGTGCCCTTTTAAATCGGCCACGTTTATTGGTGTTAGATGAACCGACTAGTGGAATTGATCCTGAAATTCGCCAACATATTTGGTCAGCTTTGACACAAATTCGGCACCAGGATCAGGTATCTATTATTTTGATTACCCACTATCTAGAAGAAATGGCGGATGTCGACCAATTGCTGGTGCTTTTGGAGGGCCGTTTGCAATTTGATGGTCAACCAGCTGATTTTATCCAAGCCTATTCACAAAACCAATTGCGTTTATGGTTGAAGGAAGCAACTGGGGACCAGGTAGAGATTAAGCAGCTACCTTACCAATCCTTAGATGAGAAGATGAGCATCATTAATCATGCATATCAGACGGGGCGGTTAGTTGATTTTAAGGATGAACCACAAAGTTTAGAAGGTGCCTATCTAAATCGCTTGGCGCAAGCTCAACGGGAGGTGTTACATGCTGAGTCTAATTAAACGGAACCTATTGTATACCCTACGGGACCGGACTTCCTTTGCCATGTCCTTCATTTCAGTCGCCATTTTAATTATGATGTATAAACTTTTTTTGAATAATCTACAAATCAGTCAATTAAAAGCGGCTATCCATAGTCAACATGTGGGCCTTGCGGGAACGACGATGATTAATTTTTGGTTAATTAGTGGGCTGGTAGTAGTCACCCTAGCCACTGCTGCCATTAATGGTTTGAGTGTCTTGGTGGAAGATCGTGTTAGTGGAAAGCAAGCAGACTTTATGATAGCGGGCGTTAAGCCCTATCGCATGTTGCTGGCCTATTTAATTTCAGCTGTCATATTAACGTTTATCACGACCGGGGCTACCTTCCTGGCGGGTACTATTATTTTTGTGGGCTGGTCAGGTCTCACGGGATTTAGCCTAGTAGCCTGGAGCCAGTTAGTGGGGCTAATGGTTTTTGCCAGTCTGCTTGCCTGTTTGTTAGCATTACCTTGGGTAGCAATGATGAAAAGTCTCCAGTCATTTTCAATTTTCAGTACGATGGTGGGCACATTAATCGGCTTTGTCGCGGGGATTTATCTGCCGCTAGGGGCTTTAAGTAATAGTTTACAAAAGTTAGTCCTGAGTTTGCCCTTTGTGCACGAGGGAGCGTTATTTAAGCAGATTTTAATGGCGCCTAGTGCAGATAGCTTTTTCAAGGGAATGTCTGCGGCTGCCCGACAACAATACGATCTTTTTTTTGGCAATCGTTTGACGGATCTAGCGGGACAGGTCATAAGTTCGGGGGCCAGTCAGCTTTATCTACTAGCTTGGCTAGTGGTTGCTAGTCTACTAACCATTCTGAGTTACTATTGGTCGCAGCGCCATTAAAAAAACAAGGCGGGTTTAATCTAACCCGCCTTGTTTTTGCTTTTATACGGTGGTCGTTTTTGGCAAAGTAAGTAAAGTCCTAAAAGGGCCAAGCTCGTTGCACTAGTCAGGTAAGCAGCTAGGAGCCAAGTGGGTAGTAAAAGCCGTATCTGTAAGTGATGATCACCCGCCTGAAGCTTTAATTGTAGGCGGCCTTGTTTAGAAACACGACTAATACGAGGCTGACCGTTATCAAAGACTTGATAGGATAAGTAATGGTATTGCCAGATTGGTAAATCATAGTGGCCACTTTTGGGCAAGTGCACCCATAGATCAATGCCGTTTGGAACACTGTGTTGCCGTTTTGGTGGATTCACGGTCACTGGACTGGCAAAGTCAGTTGGCTGCGTTTTGTCTAAGTGCAAATCGTTACCAGAAAAATGACTGGGCCTAACTGAATGGGCCTGGTTAACATCCCGAGCATATTCAGAAGCAAAAAAGGCTTTTTTACCAGCTTTAACATAAGGAGCCTGTTCAATCGGCAGGTAGTCGCGGTAGGTTCGCATGTTAATGAAGGCCGGTTGCTGATAAGTCTGATTTGTAATTTTAGTCAGTCGGCGGTGATAACCAGGTTGGGCCTGCCAAGTTGTTTGTGCTTGTAATTGCTGGTGAACATGGAAGACAGTTTTAGCAGCTGAAAATAGGGTCACGCTGGCTAGAACTATGTAAAAAATGGTCGAAACCCCCTTACCTAAGGGTTGTTGACACAAGCGGACTAAGCAAATGAAAATAGCAAGTTGCGCGCTGTAAAGGTAAAAACGTTGTGGAAATTGGACTAGTTCAATTAGGGGCTGCAAGGTTAAATTACTGCCATAAATAAAGAAAAGAGTTAGACTAGCTATTTTAAGTGGTCGCCAGTTATCATGGCGCCACAGAGTTAAAGCTAGGTAGGTTAATGCTAGCAGGGTTAGCGGGGTGTAACCAAAATAAGGGCCAATTCCTAGGTGGTGCCAATGTTCTTCGAATAACTGGCCCCACTGAAAGAAGGAGCGTTGGGCAACTTTAGCGACAGCCAAGGTTTGACTACTAGCAACTAAGATAGTGACCAAGGTGGGTAAGCCAATCCCCAGCGCCCAGCAACCAGCTTGAACAAAGGAGAGAAAGCGATGGCGATGACTGATAAGGTCAAGGCCAGCAATCAGCACTACTAATAAAATTAAAATAAAGGCAGATGGTAAGTGGGTAAGTAAGGTTAGTCCAATATTAAGCCCCAAGACAGTAGCTGTTGCAGGATGGGGAGTGTTCGTTTGCAGCTGGTAAAGGCTCCAAAAAATTGGTGGCATGAAAATAAAAACCAGAGCGAGTGGTAATTGGCCATAGACCAGCAAATTAATGAGGGGAATGCTGTAAGTAACGGTGAGCGCAGCTAGCAGGGCCTGATTAGTGGTTAAGTGGCTAGCCTTGAAAACGAGGTAGTTACTGGCGGCAATGGCACAAAGGATGAGACCAAAGATACAGTAGACTTGTTGGACCGGGGCTAGCCAATTCGTGATGGCCACCAGAGGTAGGAGGGTCTGACTAGGATAGAGACCCTGAATGAGTTGCCCAGCTTGACCAAAGGTGAACCAAGAGCCTAGCGTGGGCAAGGCCTGGTGTAGCATGGCTTGACGAATTTCATAAATCCGCATCAGATGAAACCAGGTATCATGCCGATATGATAGGGTACCAGTTAGTAAAAGCGGCAGTAATAAAAGCCAGGGTAGGGTTAGTAGAACCAACCAGGGCCAGAATTTAAATCGGGTATTCACGTTAAAAAGCCTCACATGTTAAAAGATAATCGCACATTTATCATAGCATAGTTGACACTGGCCGGTATGTCAGCTTAGTAGGCTGGCTATTTCTAAGTTAGGGATTGCCTAAATGGGTACGATGGGCTATAATAGACACGTTGTGTTTGTGGAACTCACAAACTGCAACCATTCGTTGTCTGTAGTAAGTGGCAGTTTTGTCCGCGGGCACGGTGAGTCTAAGTTGTCGCTAGCAATAGCAAAGGAAAAAGAGGAGGTCTGCAGACTCATGGCAGCATATGCAATTATTGAGACTGGTGGAAAGCAATATAAGGTTACACCAGGTGACGTGATTTACGTTGAAAAGCTTGAAAACGCTGAAGGCGATAAGGTTGTCTTTGATAAGGTTGTCTTTGCTGACGGTAAGATTGGCGCCCCTTACGTAGAAGGTGCATCCGTTTCTGGAACCGTACAAAAGCAAGGCAAGCAAAAGAAGGTTGTTACCTTTAAGTATAAGCCTAAGAAGGGCTCACATTCTAAGCAAGGTCATCGTCAACCTTATACTAAGGTTGTCATTGACGCGATTGCCTAGGGCGTTAGAGAGAGGAGAGTTTGAATCATGCAATTGAATTTAACTAATTTAACGATGTTCGCGCACCACAAAGGTGGCGGATCATCTGCTAACGGTCGTGACTCTGCTGGTCGTCGCCTAGGAACTAAGCGCGCTGACGGACAAGATGTTACAGCTGGATCAATTATTTATCGTCAACGGGGAACACATATCTATCCAGGGGCCAATGTTGGTCGCGGTGGTGATGATACCTTGTTTGCTTTGACAGATGGTGTGGTTAAGTTCGGTCGTTTGGGCCGTGACCGCCGTCAAGTATCAGTGATCTCTCGTGAAGAATACAACGAAATGATCGCTAAGTAATTTAATAAAAAAGGACTTACCAATTTAGTTTGGTAAGTCCTTTTTTTATTGTTCTAAGGTGGTTTGTGGAGGATAGGTTGATACAAATAACGCCCCTAGTATGCATGCATATCCTGTTTGAACTGAGATCATTCGAGGATGTGTATTTGAAGGGGTAAAATACACCCACTGATTAGATTGCTCCCACTAACGAGTGGTATTAATCTTGGTTAGCTATTTTGCAACAACGTGTTTAAATAAATGTTTCATGATAAAGACGCTGAAAATGAGTAAGGTCACCATGTTAGCAAGCAGGGAAATGAAAAACATGACCTGGTTTCGATTATTATGATTAACAGTTACTGTTACCTGATTGCGTTTATTTAATAAATCATCAGGTAAAGTTACCTTTAATTGACCATCACTTTTGCGAACTGGCACATTTACCCCATTTAATTTAACTTGATAATGATAGTGATGATAACCAACTACAGGAATTAATAGTACTTTTTTGGTAGCTGGTGTATTCTGCTTAAAGGTTACTGAATGATAATTAGAGCTAACGACAGTAAATTTTTTGTCGTTATCAAAATTAAAGGCTGCCCGTTCATTCCGATTGGTTGCCTTCCCATTAGGGCCAAATGAATATGGTTTATCAACTAATTCGGGTTTTGCTAATAGATAATCAACAGATTCTACATTATTCTTTAGTTTTGACATGTTATCATTCGTAAGCCATTCTCGATATGGTCGGTTTTTAATATCTGTGTAAGCTTTATACCCACCTGACAGTGTCGTTATAGCTAATAGAGCGCAAAGAAGTAATGCAATGGGCTTATTATTCTCTTTTTGTTGATTGAAAAATAGAACAAGGGCAATTGCAATAAATAAGGCAATCGGACAAAATAGACGCATGGTAAATTGGAATAGTGTTAGAGGTGTATGTAAGAACAAAGGCCAGGGCAGCCAATTTAGGGTACATATGAATAGGAAGATAGCAGCAATTGACCAATACCGCCAGTTACCTTTTGGCACAATAAATAACAAAACAAAGAGGGTTAGTAACACTAAGGTGATAATTAAGCCCATTGTTGGTGAAGCAGTTTCGATAAATGTATTGCTGAGGGTCTCTTGAATATAGGCATTAAGGTCGACTGGCGAAATTCTTGGTACTGGTGGAATTAGCTGGTTATATCTACCCCATACTAAAACATTTGTTAATGAATAAATTGACAGAGCAAGCGCTAGTAAAGCGGCTTTTAATAGTTCTTTAACCTCAAACCACTCCACATGTCGTGTGACTAATCGCAATAGTTCAATCATAACAATCAGTAATGTAGTTATAATTAGGCTAAGAATATGGGAATTTGCAATTATGCCCATGCCCAATCCTACATACAGGAAGCCGTACTTTTCTTTGCGCCAAACCTTAAATAAGCCAGCCATGACCAGGGGAAGGAGGGCATAGCCGATTGCCTCGCCAAGCGCCATACGTTGATACATTAAAATAAAGTGGTATGCATTGAATTGATATAAACAAACCCCGAGGAAACGTAGCCACCATTTTGATGTTAGTTCTTTGGTGAGTGCGTACATACTACCGATTGTCATTAAGTTGATGATGAAAAAGCCTATGAAACCAACAACGGCTGGATTATGTGAGATGAACATTGGCAGTATAAACATCCATGTTCCAAGCCAAGGATACACAGCAGTTATTGCTAATCCACGTTGGTTGAATCCAAAAAAATTCACCATATCGGGTAAGTGACCATCACTAAGAGATTGATAGATTGATGCCATTCTTATCAGATGAAAGCGACCATCTGGATTAATTTGAGCGTTGTGGACAAATTGTATGCGGGCTGAAAGATAAGCAAGCATGAGACCTACTAGAATAATGCCAATTATTTTAGTGATTTTTTTGTAATTCATAAAATGCCTCCTACCATTTTTATCGCTATGGATACAAATTTATTAAAATAGCTCCTAGCAAATTAGTATACCGCACTTCTGAGGACAACGTCAGCCTCAGTCATAGTTCTAAATTGTAGGGCAGCACAAGAGTCCATCCTGTCCGTAGGGGTAGGACTTGTTATGGATATTGGCTTACCTTTTTATTTGTTAACGCTGTTTTCTACTAGCTTTAAGCTTATGGCACGCTAGCCAGAATCATGGTAAAGTTTAGGCAAGTAGAAAGTAAGCGTATTCAAAGAGAAACTGAAATGAGGTCATAATGTTAAAAGAAATGCCAGTTGCTGACCTAAATGTCATTCAATGGGCCCTAGATCAGGGCATTGATCGGTTAGAATTGAATACTAATCTAGCTGTTGGTGGGTTAACACCGAGAGATGATTTAGTTCGGAATGTTTTAGCGTTAGCACAGCCGTATGCGGTATCAGTGGTTGTGATGGTACGACCACGAGCAGGTAATTTTTACTATAACCATCGAGAAACTGAAATGATGTTAGCGACTTTAAAACGTTTTCGGGCCCTCGGAGTGCAAAGTGTTACCTTTGGTGCAGTGACAGGGGATGGATACTTAGATCGGGCGACTATGCTAAAGTTAATTGAAGCCGCTGCACCAATGCAAGTCGTATGCCATATGGCCTTCGATGCGATTCGGTTTGAGTATCAAGAGCAGGCGCTTATTTGGTTAGCAGATCATGGGGTTAAGCGGGTCTTAACCCATGGCGGCCCCTTGCAAGTACCAATTACAAAGACCTTGGCCCATTTGCAAACACTTTGTCGTTGGGCACCTGAAAAGATGGAGATTTTGCCCGGTGGTGGCATCACTGGTCATAATTATAAGGATATTGTAGGAGCACTAGGAGTGCAGCAAGTCCATGGGTCTCGTATTTTGTCTCAGGCCTAGTTGACCGGTATTAGATGGAGATTGATACTAGCTCATTTGTGACCACTGTCATCATAGCCAGGTAGCAAAGCAAGTAGAATGGGAGATTAGAGATGAGTAGACAAGGTAAACAAGGACGCATTTGGCTAGGCATAGCAGGAGTAATTCTTTTCGTAGGGGCCGTGGCCCTTGGCTACCACTTGGTCAAACCAGTCCAATCGCAAACTAAATCAGCAGAGCACACAACAAAGCAGAAAACAAAGCAAAAAGAGCAAAAGTTTAGTTCAGCATCTAGTGATAAGGATCGGTCAGTTAAGGGGTCATCAAGTAGCAGTTCAAAGGCAGCAACCAAGCAAGCAGCTAATAAACAGCAACCAATTGAAGGTACTAGGTTTACAAGTAGCCAACAAAAAAGGATTAGTCAGGCCTTCTTAAAATGGGCCGGTCAGCGCGCTGAAATTGGTAATATGGCAGTGAGTGACTGGTATTTTGACCACGGGACTGCTGGTCAAGGGGATTGGTACGCCAATACACCGGATGGACCAGTCCAAGTGCAAAATTTTGGTCACCCAGGTCCGAAGGCCTTTAACATCCATGCCTTAGGTGTATGTGTCTTCTATACTGATCAAGCAGGCCGCACTGGGGTCCAAGACTTGTATCCTGGTTCATTTGCGGAAAATTATACGGCAAATGTTAATCCACAGTATCCGGTTGTTAAATATTTACTGGGGGATAATGGCATTGTGTATGAACTTAGAATCGATAATGGAGGACGGGCATCCACCAATTCTGGTTTTGGCGAATATGATGATCAAGGCCAGGTAGGTAGCCAGCTGCCTGATGCAAGTTTTAAAGTATCGGATGATCATGCCGCCCAGGTTGAATTAAAGGAGTTAATCAAGCAAGTTCGTTAAGGTTGGTAAAAACATAGATAAAAAGGGTGCCCGTGCGGGCACCCTTTTTATCTAACTAATCAATTTAGGGGAAGGTCCAGCCGACTTTTCGTAAGGTCTACAGTATAGTGAATCGGTTGGTTTCCACGAATAGTGGTTGCAAAATCAGTCGCGTAAATGACGAGTCCGAGTTGCCGACCAGCTGGCAAGTGATAAACCGTTGGTTGCAGTGGAAGGGTAACCGTATAAAATTGCCCAGGGTTAACTGCGTTAGCCTGCCATAAACTTGTTTGGTTTTGGAGGTTAAGATGACCTTTGGTAATCATTTTATAGGGACTGACCTGGGGATTTAAAGTGAACTCAACCAGGTCATCTTTACGCCAATCATAGGCACCGCTAAGCTGGTTTTTAGCTAGGAGGGTGGGCTTAGTAGTTAATCGATGAGCTGGGCCAAAGTCGACTAGTTGACAACTCACGAGGCCAAAGGGGTGATCACTACTAATGGTTAAGGTGACTTGAGGGACTCCGTTTAAGTACCAATCTTGGGTTAGTTTAGGTCCCTTAAATAGTAGGCGGTTATTGGCCATGGGGGAACCAAGCTCGTCAGTCAATAAATCATGTTGCCAAGCAGCAATTTGCTTTCGGTAGTGGTTAAACTGCTGATCAGGTAAGTGGTCAGAGTAGGTGGTCATTTGTGTTTGGCTCGGTCCAGGATTTGGACTAAGCTGATTGCCGCCTAGGTATAGGGTCTGTTTGGCTTGGGCTGAACTGGGCCAATCCGGATAAGTATGCCAAGTTTCGGGACTTACATTATCCTGAACCAAGACTGCTGGTAACTGAGTGTCAGCTCCGTTATCAAGATCAAAGAGTTTATTAGTCAGCCAAAGATTCAGCATATCTGTGACGTCCAATGAACGGAAGTTGTTAATGTAGATATGTTGCCCTTGGTGCAAAATGAGTTTTTTGGTAATGGGGAGGTCACGGAGTCCTTGCCAGAGTTGATAGGCATGGCGGGGCTTGACATTCCAGTCATTAAGACCATGAATGACAACGACGTCCGCTTTAATAGCGGATAGTTGATTTAAATAATTTCGTGCATCCCAGTAGGTTGAGTAGTTACCATTTGCACGGGCCTGGGCTTTAGCAATAGCATTGAGTGTTTTTCCAAAGGCAGACTTAACCTTAAGATAATCACCAGCATCTAAACGGCGACTGAAGACTTCGGCAGCTAAGACGTCCATATCTTCACCCTGGAAGGTGTCTGGTGCAGCAACTAAACCATGATCGCGGTAGTAATCATACCAACTGGAAATTGCTGCTTCAGCAATGACGGTTTTCAATCCATCAACACCAGTGCTGGCAGCCGCGGTAGCTAATGTTCCTAAGTATGACCGTCCGGTCATGGCAATGTGCCGATTTGACCACCATGCGTCAATTGCAAGTTGGTCACATTGATTTGTAAAGGCTTGTCGTTGGCCATTAAGCCACTCAATAACGGCCACGGTGGAAAGGGTTTCCGCTACGCTTCCCGTATCGCGAAAACCTTGTGAGCCACGGGTACCAATGCCGGCTGCGTAGACAACGGCAAAACCACGACTTAAAAAGTAGTCATTGAGGTGATAGCCATTTTCGGGCGCAAAGTGCTCGCTAGCTTCTTGGGTATAGCCAGCTGGAATGCGCTTAGGAGGGAGGGGAGCTACTGAGCTTGGCTTGGGTTCACTGGTTGTGGCTGCTGGAGTTACGGGTTTTTCAGTTAGTGCTTGGTCAACTTGATGGGTCAAAGCCTGTCCCCACTGGTCATTGGTCCCTAAATGGTAAGGACTAGCTGTGTAGAGAACGGGTGCTCGATAACCAGTTTCGGTAACTTGGGGGCGAATCACTTGTACCTTGAGTAAATCACGTTGACCATCCTGGTCACTATCTAAGGGGGCCTCAACATAGACTACCTCGCGGATTAGAGAATGAGGGTCAAAGACTGGTTGGGCTTTACCATTGAAGAAAATAGGTTGAGTTGTCACGTTATAAAAGGGCCGAAAGTAACCTAGTTGCGCTAAATAATCAAGATAAGTCTCACCGTGTTTAGTGTGGGTGGTTAGTAAGTGATACCAGGCATGCCAGACATCACTAGCATGTTGGAAAGTTTGCACCTCAAAAAAAGGAAGTTGCAGGCTGGCATAGGCCGTAAGTGGTTGGTCTAGGTCATAGTCAACCTCAGGTTCAAATGCGAGTAATTGTAAACTTAAACGGGCAAAAACGGCAGGGGTGAGTTTTAAGTCAGGTCGCTCAAAAAAAGTGGCTAAATCAACTTCATCCGTTGCTAGTAGGCGTTTAAAACGGTCAGTCAGCGTATGAGCATCTTGCGTGATTGGTGAAAAGGCACGTGATAGTAAATTAGCCAGGGCTTTTTTTGGATCGGTTTCTTGGATTTGGGAAGCATCGAGAAAGCGGATGGTTCTTAACTCTGCGAGTTCGTCGGCTAAACTTTCTGTGATACGACCAAATTGATGGTTTTTCATAGTTAACTCCGTTCTTAAAAACATATATAAAAAACTAGATTATTCTCATTATACGCTAATTAAAGTCGTGGCTGAATGTTAGCAAGTGATTTTTATATTGTCTGGTGACCTAGGGTAGGAAACTTGACGGTTTGTTGGTCTTTATTTATAATGGTTCTAAATTAGAAGTGAGAAGGTGTGAGTAATATGCATAAAATGGCGTTCGGACAGATGCAAAATATATTGCGGGCTGCTGTAATGGGGGCCAATGATGGCATTTTATCAGTAGCAGGGATTGTAATCGGGGTGGCAGCGGCAACAACGGATACCCACAAAATTTGGTTGGCAGGTTTTGCTGGTGCATTGGCGGGCACGATTTCCATGGCAATGGGAGAATATGTATCAGTGCATTCGCAAGCTGATGCTCAGGCCAAAGCACAGGCTGAAGGGGCTGAGCTGCTAGTAAAGCACCCCCATCAAGCGCTAGCCCAAGTGACAGCTGGCTATGAGCAGGCCGGTATATCGAGTGGTTTAGCACAGCAGGCAGCCAAAGAGGTGATGGAAAAAGATTCCTTGGCTACTTTAGTTTACGAGCAGTATGGATTTGACATTAAAGAAAAAATTTCAGCTAGTTATGCTGCCTTAGCATCAATGCTTGCCTTTCCCCTCGGTTCGATTTTACCTTTGTCGATGAGTTTAGGTTTACCAGGTACTTGGCGCATTGAGGGAACGTTTTTAGCGGTGGTAGTGGCCCTAGCGTTAACTGGTTACTCGGCGGCCCGCTTCTCTGGAGCTAATCCGCGTTTGGCGGTATTGCGTAACCTAACAGCAGGTCTGGTGACAATGATTGGTACCTTTGGTTTAGGCTGGCTAATTGGTCGTTAGGACATCAGATTCAAGGAGAGCGGACATGTTAGAAAAGAGAGCAGGTAAAACTGAAACTGAACGGACCAACCTGGATGCCAAGCTGAATGCAGTCCGGGCAGGCGTCTTGGGATCGAATGATGGTATTTTAACAGTGGTGGGCGTTTTGTTTTCGCTGGGGGCAGCCACCACTAATCAGTGGACGTGGTTTATTGCGGCTTTAACTGATTTGCTAGCATGTGCTTTGTCGATGTCGGCGGGAGAATATGCGTCGGTTAGTGCCCAAGCAGATGCTGAAAAGGTGGCCTTGCAACGGGCACAGACACTTTTGGTCCAGGCACCACAACAAGCACATGCACAGATTAGTCAATTTTATCAAGGCCGTGGGGTTAAAGCTGAGACAGCTGATCGCATTGCGACTGAATTGATAGCTAAAAAACCGGTCGCAACGCTTTTGTGGATTCAAGATGGTTTAATTTCAGGGAAGTTTATGAATCCTTGGGCTGCAGCCGGCGCATCCTTTGGGGCGGCCTTATTAGGTGGTAGCCTACCGCTGATTGCGATGTGGCTAACGCCCAACGCTTGGAAATTTTTAGGAACCATTTTGGCAACCGTGGTGGCAGTTGCCTTGACCGGAATGTTAAGTGCCCAACTTAGTCATGGCTTCGTTAAGCGAGCGGTTTATCGAAATGTAGCGATTGGTCTGATTACCATTTGTTTACATTATATGATTGGACTAATCTTCTAGCAGGCGGATAGAGTTTCACCTACAGTAAAAAATATTATTGCTTATGAAAAAAAGCATAATAAACCTTGCCTTTTGAAATGCACTAGCCTAATATGGAACTGTGCCAGGGTGTGACTGGAAGGGTTAGATAGTCTTCATAAGCTTTCAACGGCTAGTTGGATGAAACTCTTTATGAAAATTGTTTAGCGTTTGAAACATTAGTCGGGCTGTGTTGGATTAATACAGAGGGGACGACTGTGCTTTAAATAACGAAGCTCCGTCAGTCATGACCTGAGAATACAAAAGGAGTGGTGAATACATGACGGAAAGAGCAAACACCCCGGAGGCTAACGAGCCTAAACAAGATGAATTGGACATGAGTTTAGGGGAGGTTAATGGCTCCATTGATACGCCGATTGGTAATAAAAACACCAGTTTTTGGCGCAAGGTTCTATCCTTTTCGGGACCTGGGGCCCTGGTTGCGGTCGGTTATATGGATCCTGGTAATTGGGTTACCTCTGTTAGTGGAGGTGCTCAGTATAAGTATGTTCTCTTAAGTATTGTGTTGATTTCTTCGTTAATTGCCATGATGCTGCAATATATGGCGGGGAAGTTAGGAATTGTTAAACAAGAGGATTTGGCGCAGGCAACCCGAAAACGAACGAATAAGGTTGGTGGCTTCATTCTTTGGATTATTACTGAATTAGCCTTAATGGCGACTGATATTGCTGAGGTTATTGGAGGAGCGATTGCCTTACACCTTTTGTTTGGCTGGTCAATGATTGCTTCAGTTTTGACCACTGCTTTTGATGTTGTGATTTTACTTTTGCTGATGAAATTTGGTTTCCGTAAAATTGAGGCCATTGTGATGACCTTGATTTTAACCATTATCGTCATCTTTAGTTACTTGATTATTTTGGCTAATCCAGATTGGACTGGTGTCTTTGCTGGTTACTTACCATCTTTGCAAACGGTCAGTGATGTTGCTCCAATGGGTGGCGACTCACCCCTTACTTTGACCTTAGGGATTATCGGGGCTACTGTAATGCCCCATAATCTTTACTTGCATTCATCAATTTCACAAACACGTAAAGTAAATCACGATGATCAAGAACAAGTTAAAGAAGCAGTTCGCTTTATGGCCTGGGATTCAAACATTCAATTGACGATGGCCTTCATGGTGAATTCGATGCTGTTGATTTTGGGAGCAGCTTTGTTCTTTGGTCACGCCGATCAAGTTGGTACTTTTGGTTCTATGTACAATGCCTTAGATGATAAAACAATTGCCGGGGCTGTGGCCTCACCAGTTTTGTCAACGTTATTTGCGGTGGCCCTGTTGGCTTCAGGACAAAATTCAACTATCACCGGTACCCTAACCGGTGAAGTGGTCATGGCCGGCTTTATTCGGATGCGCATTCCAATGTGGGTTCGACGAGTGGTGACGCGAGGGTTGGCTTTACTACCAGTCATCGCCTTCACCTTACTTTACGGCGGTTCTGAAACGAAGTTAGATTCCTTACTTGTCTTCTCACAAGTCTTCTTATCAGTTGCCCTGCCATTTGCAATGGGTCCCTTGATTTATTTCACGTCTTCAAAGAAAATAATGGGTGAGGACTTTGTTAATCCTAAGTGGATGATTATTTTAGGTTGGACAGTCTTTGCAGTTCTCACTTACTTGAATATCAAGTTGATTGTTGGAATGTTCTAACTGGTTAATGGAATCCAAAGGAGCAGAAAAATGGATACACTAGATTTGAATGTGGCACCGACCCAGTTTAAGGATATCTTAGTGGGGGTGGATGAATCAGAACAAGGGTACTTTGCTTTGACTAATGCGGTTCACCAGGCACGTGAGGATGACGCTAATTTGATCATTGCCACTGTATTGGAACTAGGTGACTTATCAACGATGCAAGCCATGAACCTCTCAGTTATCAAGGAAAAGCGAGCGGAGTTGGAAGCAAATTTGCAACGCTACAAGGATTATGCAACAAAACAAGGGGTTCAAAACGTGCAAGTTAAGTTTGCTGACGGCGGTAAGGCGGGGGATGTCCTAGTCAACGATGTCGCACCGGCTGTAAACGCGGACCTAATTGTAGTTGGCGCACATTCGCATCCTGATTTTTGGGATTCACTAGGTTCACAAGCTGCCTACATAGCCCGTTATGCTAAGGTTTCAACGATGGTGGTCCGAAAGAAATAAGTTATTAGAGCTAGCCTTATGGCTAGTTTTTTTGTGTCTTTAAAAAAGGACAGACCGGTTCAAAACGGACTTATTTAATGCAAGTAGACTGGCTTTCATTTGCAAAGTAGACTGAATATTGGTAGTATTATAAACTATTGTTGTAGCTATGGAAGAACGAACAGCAATGCTATCAGCATTGTGGTTTAAACTGAAGGGAGTTCTTGAACGTGGAAAAGAAGAAGATAGGATTATTTCAGCTGGTAATGCTTAGTCTAGGTGCCTTAATCGGTTCGGGCTGGCTATTCGGGTCTTGGGAAGCAGCACGGATTGCTGGACCAGCAGCGATCTTGTCCTGGATTATTGGTGGCATTGTGATTGGAACCATCGCCTATAATTACATTGAATTAGGTACGATGTTTCCTCAATCAGGTGGGATGAGTAAATATGCTCAGATTACACATGGATCTTTGCTTGGCTTTATTGCCGCCTGGGCCAATTGGGTGTCTTTAATTGCACTGATTCCGATTGAATCCATTGCGGCGGTTCAGTATATGAGTACGTGGCCCTGGGAATGGGCTAGCTGGACTCATGAATTTTTTCATGGAACTGGATTAACCACGACTGGATTTGCGGCCGTCTTTATTTTCATCATTATTTTTACCTTGCTTAACTATTGGTCAGTTGGTTTATTAACCAAATTTACAAGTTTTATTTCCATTTTCAAAATTGGAATTCCACTTTTGGTGATTATTCTCTTTACCATGACCAGTTTTCATCCAGCTAACTATGGACGGAACTTAGGCGAGTTTATGCCCTATGGATCAGCGCCAATTTTTGCTGCTACCACGGTAGCCGGGATTATTTTTTCCTTTAATGCCTTTCAAACGGTCATTAATATGGGGAGTGAAATTAAAAACCCTGAAAAAAACATTAGCCGGGGAATTATTATTTCCCTAGTGATTGCTGGCCTGATTTATATTGCCTTGCAAAGTACATTTATTACCTCTATTGATCCAACCTTTATTGCACAGCATGGTTGGCATGGGATTACCTTTAATTCACCGTTTGCTGATTTAGCGATTATGCTGGGAATATACTGGTTATCAGTGTTGCTTTATATGGATGCCTTTATTTCCCCCTTTGGAACTGGGGTTTCCTTCGTAGCAACGGCAAGTCGAACGTTAGCAGCGATGGTATCGAATAACCATATGCCTAAGTTTGTGGGTAAGATTAATCAAAAGTATGGTATTCCACGAATGGCAATGGTTTTAAATGCCGCTTTGAGTATGCTCTTGGTAGTGGTCTTCCCATCTTGGAGTGCCCTAGCTAGTGTCATTTCAACGTCAACGTTAATTGCTTATTTGACTGGCCCAGTATCAGCGATGAGTTTACGCCAGGATGCTAAAAAGTTGCGTCGGCCGTTTACTGGTCGTTGGTTACCCATTGTGGCGCCCTTGTCCTTTGTATTAGCGTCATTGGCTACTTACTGGGCTATGTGGCCAACAACCTTAGAGGTCATCTTGGTCATTGTCCTGGGCTTGCCATTTTATTTTTATTATGAGTGGAAACTGGGCTTTCCAAATACTAAAAAGGCCTTTATGAGTAGTTTATGGATGTTGACCTATTTGATTTTTATTTCGGTTGTTTCCTATATTGGCTCAACTGAATTTAATGGATTGAACTGGATCCACTATCCATGGGACTTTTTGGTTGTCATCATCGGTTCAATTGGCTTTTACATTTGGGGGAAGCAAACTGCCTTTAAGGGGCGTTATTTCCGCGAAGCCAAAGATTTGAACAAGACAGTTGTCTTACCAGAAGAAGAATAAGATGATTATGAACAAAACAGGTAGCCGTGCATGAACCATGGGTACCTGTTTTTTTAAAAGGAGTCATGATGGAATATGAACGGTATGCTCTTTCATCAAAGGTACAGGTATACTTGCTGGGTAACGAACGGGGCTTAGCCTTTGTTGGTAGTCCTAATACACCGCTAACAGAAGCGGAGCAGTTTTTACCACAACTTAGTCAGTTAAGACGGGCTAATCACTTTCAGTTAGCAGCTAGTATGATGCGCGCTTACTGGCAGGGTAAACAACTTGATTTAACCCAAGTAGCGCATAATTACCTGGCAGGAACGCCCTTTCAAAGACGCGTTTGGCAGGCGGTTGAAATGGTCCCATATGGGCAAACCATTAGTTATCAGGAAATAGCCTTAAGGATAGGTCAGCCAAAAGCTGTTCGCGCAGTGGCCACGGCGGTAGCTAAAAATCCTTTACTTTTGGTGGTACCTTGTCATCGCATTATTCAGGCCAATGGCCAGTTTGGTAACTATCGTGCTGGTTGCCAGACCAAGCACAAACTCTTGATGACTGAAGCAAAAGCCATTAGCCAACATGATATGATAGTAGAATAAAAAAGGAGTAGGAGAGAATAGAATGGATTGGACCTCGTTATCTGAAAGCATTATTTTGCAAGTCATCGCCTGGGGGTTAGTCCTCGTCTTATTTGGCGCCCTTTACCTAAGTTTTCGAGCTAATAAGGTGCGTTTACTTAATGGTATGTTAGCAACCGGGTTGGTCTTGGCTTTAGGACTGGCCATTTCTGGGAGTGTCCTTGCTAGTCAGAATAAATTTTTGATGGGAATTTGGGCCGTGGTCGTGGTGGCCGTATGTGTGGGACTGGCCTTACTCGTATCCTGCCTGGGACTGTTACTATTATGGAACGCTTGGATTGTCTGGCACCGGGAGAGCCATTCATTGGGTAATTCTTTAACCTTGTTACTAGGCATCTATGTGGTTTTGTCTCCTTGGTTATTTAGATTGTTTGATATGATTTTGCCCCAGTGGTTAGCTAGGGGTTTACAAGGTGTAAGTTCAGCCTTTATTGCCTACTTGGTATTTTGGCTGATAAGTTATCTCATGTCCTTTTTATTGTATGTTCTCTTTCAGCCTAAATTGAGGCAGGATTACATCATTGTACTAGGCGCTGGCCTTTTGCATGGCAACCAAGTGTCCCCCTTATTGAAATCCAGAATTGATGTTGCCTTGCACTTTGCAAAGCGGCAATATCAGTCCAATGGGCACTGGCCAGTAATTGTTTGTACTGGTGGTCAAGGGCCAGATGAAACCACTAGCGAAGGCGCCGCAATGGTAGCCTATGCTAAAGAAGCTGGTTATCCAGCAGAAAAACTCTTGGCGGAAACACAGGCGAAAAACACTTATGAGAATATGGCCTTTAGTAAGCGACTATTGAACGAGCATGATATTCCACTGGCGAAGGGAATATTTGCCACGAGTGATTATCATGTTTTCCGGGCCGCTGGTTATGCCCGCTTGGTTGGTTTACCCATTGATGGAATTGGCGCACATACCAGTCGCTACTTTATTTTTAATGCGATGTTGCGTGAGTATGTTGCTATTTTAATGAATCATAAAGTGTTTCATGTATGTTGTTTGAGTATCCTTTTTGTCAGCGCCTTTTTGAATGCCTGGTTGGCAACGCACTAAGGAAGATTGAAAAGGTAAGGCTGAAACCGGCTCATTGTGAGGCGGTTTTTTTGTTGAAATAATAAAATCAAACGCTAGACCAACAGTTTGTCTATCAACCCAAAGGACCTACTTAGGGATGCTGGAAAATTAGAAAGGCGCTATACTAGATGGTATGAAAAATACAGCCTTAGAAAAATTTAATGTTACAACGTTGACTCAAGAGCAGTTAAACCAGCTGGACAAGCTGGAACACTTTATTCAAGCTCATTTGCAGACTAACTATCCTGCAGTCGCGGTCTTGCAAGGCGATGCGGGTACAGGTAAAAGTGTACTCTTAACGGCCCTGTTTAAACGTTTACAAACTGCCAGTAAACAGGAAGGGAGCCCTTATCAGGGCAGTCATAATCGCTTTTTAGTTAATCATCCGGAATTGTTAAAAGTCTATCAAGAACTTGCGCAGACTGAACCAGATTTATTAAAAAAAGACTACCTACGGCCGACCTCCTTGATTAATCGCGCCCACAAGGATGGTAAGCGATATGATGTGTTAGTAATTGATGAGGGGCATTTACTACTATCTAAAGCAGAACCTTATATTAAATTCAGGCAGGCAAACCAGCTTGCTGAATTGATTAAGTTGGCTAAAGTGGTGGTGGTAGTGTTTGATTTTAAACAGGTCATGCAAAGTAAGATGTTTTGGACACCAGAGATGTTAGCTGCTGTTTTGGCGCCATACCCACACCAGTATTTTACCTTAGCTAAACAATATCGTTTACAGGCTAATGAGCAGGTGCGGGCTTGGATAGCTGCTCTAGGTCGTGGCGAGGTGCATCCCTTACCAAGGGATTGCGGAAACTATGACTTAGAAATTTTTGCACGGGCGAGTGATTTATATGCTAAAATTCGTGAACGTGATGCTCAGGTTGGCTTATCGCGTGTTTTATCAACGACAGGTTTTGTCCGTCGCAAGGCGGGTGAACACCATGTCTATCTTGATGACTTTGATCTACCTTGGGATCAGTATGATGGACAGGTAACGCCTTGGGCAGAGCGCAAAGATTCACTGGGTGAAGTCGGGTCTATTTATACCATTCAAGGGTTTGATTTGAATTATGCCGGCCTGATATTAGGCCCACCCTTTGAATATGATTCACGGCAGGGACGCATTAAAATTAATCCAGCCAAGGTAACCCATCGCGAAATTTATAAACACCATCCGGATGTACAAACACCTGCAGACGTTGCCCAGCTGAAAGAGCTGGTGATGTTAAATACGTTGAATGTTTTGGCGACGCGAGGCGTCTATGGCCTGTACTTAACAGCAACGGATGATGCATTACGAGCAGCATTATTACAAGGAGCAGCAGATAAGAAAATATGGTAATAAAACGGACAGCCTTATTAGCAGCCTTTCAACAGGCCGACTCAGCCGTTTATTTTGCAACAGCTGATGGTCAACATGAATACTTTGGTTTTGGACAGGTAGCAACACTGATGAACCCAAGCTTAACTGAATTGGCAGATTTTCAAGCAAAACAGAGCCTACCTATTTTTGGAGGGTTGCCTTTTTTTAGCAATCAACACGACCAAGTGGGGCTAATGTCAGGGTACTTTGTCGTACCTGCCTGGGTAATAGACTATCCGACGGGCACTACTTGGGGACGACAACCAAAAGACCTAGCAAGGGCAGTTGAGCCCCCCAAAAAAATCAGACTGCTAGAGCAACATGATGAAACAGACTGGGTATCTCGGATGACAGCGGTAGTTGATGAAATGCAACGGGATCGGGCTAAAGAGAAGGTCGTTTTGGGGATGCAACGGGAGTTGATATTTGATCAGCCCTTAGAGCCAGGTCAATTGATTGCTGATTTGGCGCGACAACAGCCGCAAGCATATCGAATTGTCATAAAAAGAAGATCAGAACTTTTTGTATCAGCAACTCCAGAACGTTTAGTTGCCGTCAATGGGCGCTCTTTTGCAACGGCCGCTGTAGCGGGCTCTATCCGACGGGGGAATGATAGTAAGACTGATGAGCAACTAGCCAAGCAGTTACAGCATGACCCTAAGAATTTGCATGAACATGCGCTGGTTGTCAGACGGTTAAAAGAGCAGTTGATGCCAGTGGCCGATCTAAACTATCCTTGCAAACCAAGGATGTTAAAAGGACCGCAGATTCAACACCTTTATACACCAATCGCGGGAAAACTAAAAGCGGCAGTCAGTTTGGTTGATTTAATTCGAGTCCTGCATCCAACGCCTGCTTTAGGTGGTGTGCCCCGTGAATGGGCTTTAGATACCATTAGAGATTTAGAAACCAGTCAGCGCGGTCTCTTTGCCGGGCCAATCGGGTACATGTTACCGGATGGCCGGGGTGAATTTGTGGTTGGTATACGGTCTTTATGGGCCCAAGATAGGCAGGTTCGGTTATTTGCGGGAGCTGGTATTTTAGCAGCATCAGATTTAGAGCAAGAAGCGCAAGAGATCCGGCTAAAGATGTCAGTGATGATGAAATTAGTGGAAGGACAGGTAAAACATGGTTGATACGTTAACAGAAAATAGTAAGACCTTAATTATGGCCCTCGCTGCTCAAGGTGTACGGGAATATGTGGTGTCACCTGGTTCGCGTAACACGCCGTTGGCCCTGTTGTTAGCAGAGAGTGGGCTTAAACTAACGATGGCTGTTGATGAACGGTCGGCAGCCTTTTTAGCGCTAGGACGGGCCAAGGATGGCCAACGACCAGTAGGATTATTGGCCACCTCAGGAACGGCAACGGCTAATTATTTACCAGCCTTAGCGGAAGCACAGGCTACTCATCTACCCTTAGTTGTTTTAACAACGGACCGACCAGAAGAGCTACAAGGCATTGGGGCGCCGCAAACGATCGGGCAGACCAATCTTTACGGGCAACAAACAAAATTAGCACTAACGCTTCATCTGCAAGATCCACATCCGGATGTGCAGGAGTACATCGCCTATAAAACGCAGCAAGTTGTGCAGTTGGCAGTTAGCCAGCCAGCTGGACCGGTCCAGCTTAACTTGCCGCTGCGTAAGCCGCTCTTACCCAGCTTGGACCAGCCTTGGCCTAAAGTCATGGCCGCTGATTTTGGTCAGGTTGAACGCCGCTTAGCATCAGATGAATTAGAACGGTTACGGAGTGCATGGCAAGGCCGTAAAATCATGATATTGGTAGGCCCAAATGAAGGGCACTGGTCTCCTGACTTGTTTGAACAGGTCGCCGAACAATTAGATGCGCCAATTGTAGCGGATATCCTTAGTCAGCTACGGGGACTACCGCATGCCATTACCGGTCTGGATGCAGTCCTAGCCGCACAGGCCGATCAGCCTGAAATGGTACCCGATGTCGTCTTACGGTTTGGTGGAACGCCCGTTTCAGCTAAAATTTTGCCTTGGCTAAAGGCCCATCAGGTGGAGGTTTATCAAATTGGTGCCAATTACCTCGGACAGGATCATAGTCGTTTTGCTCGGCATCACTATGCGATTGATGAAGAGTCGTTTTTAGCAGATATTTTGGCAAGTGAGTATCAAGCGACAAATAGATATTACCAATCAGTTTGGCAACCACTGCAGGCTGCTTGGTCAAGTCTAAATCAGTCAACTACCCATAAGCTAACGGACTTTGCAGTTGTGGATAGCTTAACGCACCTAAAACAACCCCAACAGTTATTCTTAGCTAATTCTATGCCGGTCCGTGACTTTGAGCAGTATTTTCAGCCGCATCAAGTGCTAAGCGTAGCTGGTAATCGAGGTGCAAATGGGATTGATGGTACCATTTCAACTGCCGTTGGGATGGCAATGAATGGGCAGCCAACCTGGTTAGCAATTGGCGACTTAGCCTTTTATCATGACATGAATGGGCTAATGTTGGCTAGGCAAACGGCAGTGGACTTAACAATCGTGGTAACGAATAATAATGGGGGTGGGATATTTTCTTTCTTGCCGCAAGCAGCTGCAGACCAGTATTTTGAAAACCTTTTTGGAACACCACAGAATCTAGCAATTGACCAAGTAGCCCAACTCTATCAAGCAGAGTATCACTTGATCGAAAAGCCACAGGATTTAGTTGCCTTAACCCAACAACCATGGACCGGGTTACGCATTCTTGAACTGGTCACGGATCGGACTAGTAATACTGACGTGCATGCCAATCGATTAGCCAAAGTGAAGGAGCTTGTTAAACATGTGGCAAAACATTGAGATTAATGGTTATCACTATCAGTATTACCGAGCCGGAACTGGAGAACCAACCTGGCTTTTTTTACATGGCTTTTTGGGCAGTGGGCGTGACTTTAAGGCCATTCAGCCACGTGGCCGTTGTATTTACTTGACCTTAAAAGGATTTGCGCCTGGTGATCCAGTTCTATCAGCTAATGAACTTACTTTGGCAAATCAAGTGGCAGACTTAACTGCTTTCATAGCGGCGTTAGGCTTACCTAAGCTAAGGTTAGTCGGTTATTCTATGGGTGCTCGGCTGGCGTTGGGGTTTGCATTAGCCCATCCAGAATATTTGGCAGAATTGATTTTAGAAAGTGGCACGCCAGGTTTAGTAACGAAAGAGGAACGATTAGCGCGGCAAGCACTTGATGCTGACCGGGCCCAGCAAATACTTAAAGACGGCTTAGCACAATTTGTTACAAACTGGGAAGGATTACCTTTGTTTGCCAGTCAGCAACAAAGGTCATTATCTGATCAGCAAGCAATGCGCCAGCAGCGTCTAGCTCACGTCCCGGCTAATATGGCGGCCTCACTACTAGGCTTTGGGACGGGTACAATGCCTAATTTGTGGCCCCAGTTAGCAAGGTTAAGCGTACCAGCCCGTTTAATAACGGGTGCATTAGATCATAAATTTACTAAATTGGCGCAAGCAATGGTAAAATCATTACCGCAGGCGGAGCATGTGATAGTCGCTGAAGCCGGGCATAATGTACACTTTGAACAACCCCAGCTATTTACTAAGCTGATAGAGCGAACATAGATTGAAGCAAACTTCACCCGTGCATTTTGCAAGGTCTTCGTGTATAATAAATTCTGGCATTTGTTATGACCTGTGGTCTCCTTAGCTCAGTTGGTAGAGCAGAGGACTTTTAATCCTTGGGTCCAGGGTTCGAGCCCCTGAGGGGACATCAGCTAGTAATAGCTGTGTAGATGGTAATAACAGATACCTTGTTCCTTTAGCTCAGTTGGTTAGAGCAGACGGCTCATAACCGTCCGGTCGTTGGTTCGAGTCCAACAAGGAACATCGTAATAAAAAGGCTTGGTGCAAGTGCGCTAGGCCTTTTTATTTTAAAAACATTTGGTGCGGCGCAGATGATTCCGGGAGGTGCGGGTTGATGAAGATTGAACAAATCACAGTGTGGCCGTTACAATTGACCTTACGAACGCCATTTATGACGGCACATGGGACAACCTCTTTGCGACCATTACAATTGATTGAACTAAAAATGGCCAGTGGTGACTGTGGCTATGGTGAAGTACAAGCTTTTGCTGATCAAGCCTATGCCAAACAAGATCAAAGAAGCGCACGGCAGGAATTAGCAAAGGTATTACCCCGGTTGGTTGGACAAACAGTTAATCAGCCAGATGAATTTCAAAAGGGGTTAAATGGACTGACGGCCTTTGCAAAGGCGGCTGTTGAGATGGCCCTTTGGGATGCCTATGGCAAGGTGAAGCAACAAAGTCTGGCGCAACTGTTAGCAGTTAGTCAATTGTCAGTCCCAGTAAGTGCAGCCATTGGCATTCAAACGCAGCAAGTAAGGGCGCTCAATCAGGTGATTAGGCAGGGTTATCAGCGGGTGAAGATTAAGGCTGTTGACCCTCAAACGGCCTTAACCTTAATTAAGGCCGTTAAACAACATTTCCCAAACCAAATGGTTTCCTTGGATGCAAATGCTGCTTGGTCTAATCAACCAGCAACGGTAAGCTGGTTAAGGGCGATGGAAAAGGCAGGCTTAGCCTTGATTGAAGAACCGGTTCATGATACAACCTTGCATGAGTTTCACCAGTTACAAGGCCAGTTTCAGCAACTTAAAATTAGTTTAGATGAATCATTGACCAATCTAAGGACGGTTGAGAAAGCGCTCCAAGTAGATGCAGCAGCTGCCTATACGTTAAAACAAGGTAAATTAGGTGGAGTTACGGATACCTTAAAGGCGATAACAGCCATTTTACAGGCTAATCGATTACCTTTTATTGGTGGTATGTTAGCCTCGGGGTTAGGTCGATCGTTAGACTTAGTGTTGGCAGCCAAGGCTGGTTACCCTCCTTTTCCAGCAGATATCGGGGCCAGTGATCATTATTTTGAGAAGGACATCATTAAAGAAAGATTGACTATTCATGATGGTAGGATGAATTTACCAACGGAACCAGGTTTGGGGGTGACCATTGATTGGACGAACGTGGCTAACCTGCAAGTTGGCCCCAGTTCAACCTTTTCTTAGGGGGTTTGACTTAAGGCAAACGTTCAGAAATTACGGTCTAACTTTGTTATAATAAAGGATAAAGAAACGAGGGCTAAGACATGAGGACACGCATAGAAAATGTACGAAAGCTATTTGGACCATTAGATATTGATGGCCTTTTAGTCGCTGAAGGAACGAACATGGCCTATTTAAGTGGCTTTACCGGTGGCACCGGAGACGGTCTAGTTTTAATTGGGCGTGATCAGGTGGCAGTGATTACAGATGACCGCTATGAGGACATGTACCGTCAGTCATTAGCTGATGCTGGCATTGAATTGCTGATAACTCGTAACTATTGGGGTGTGGCAATGGCAGCTGCTAAACGGTTTAAGATTAGTAAGCTTGGTTTTGAAGCCTCTTTACCCTTCCGCGATTTTGATTATCTAGATGAAAACTTTGAGGGGGTTGATATTGTCCCCATTCCCGATTTGATTGAGGCCCTTCGCGAAGTGAAAGAGCCGGATGAAGTGGCTAAAATCCGTCATAGTACTCAAGTGGCCGTTGAGGCGTTTAATACTTTGATTGGGCAATTACAGGTTGGGATGACCGAACGTGAGGTAGCTAACCGCTTGGACCAATTGATGAAAGAGGGAGGCGCGGATAAGGTTTCCTTTGATACGATTGTGGCAGCTGGTAGCCGGGGTGCCTTGCCCCATGGAACCTATACTGACAATGCAATTGAAGATGGCGACCTAGTTACCATTGACTTTGGTTACTATGTTGATGGTTATACATCTGATATCACGCGTACCCTGTCTTTTGGGCAACCTGATCCTAATTTAGAACGGGTTTACCAAGTTGTTTTAGCTGCTCAAGAAGCGGCGATTGCGGCTGTTAAACCAGGAGTACTGGCAGCTGATGTTGATAAGGCGGCCCGTGATGTCATTGAAGCGGCTGAGTTGGGGGCGTATTTTAATCACGCAACCGGTCATAGTATCGGCCTGAGTATCCATGAAGGACCGGTACTGTCTAAATTTGCTTCTAACGAAGACGTCTTAAAGGAAAATATGATTGTCACTATCGAGCCAGGGGTTTATTTGAAGGACCAAGGTGGGGTACGCATTGAAGATGATATTTTAGTGACGAAGGATGGGCATGAAAATTTGACTGCAGCTATTCCAACGACACTGATTAAAGTAGGAAAATAAGATGGGCTTAAAGTATTTTGAATTTTATCATGGGAATTTGACGACGGGATTTGATCGTATTTATGGGAAAAAGGTAGCAGACCACGCTTTTTTGTTAGCCATTCCAAAAACAGCAGTTTTACCACCATTGTCGCTGGAACAACCTGGGGTAGATTTTGTTCGTAAACACCAAGGTGAGGTGGAAACACAGCCTAGGTTGAAAAAGTATACTAAATATTGGCAGGACGTGAGTATTCAATGGTCGAATATTGACCGCCGGATGCACGAATTAGTGGCAGAATGGCCCCTTGAATCGCGTGAAGTTGTGGCTGCTCCTACCGATGAATGGGGATTACAGCTAACAAATGAAGAAGGTGAGCAGCAGACTTATTTAGGCGCTAATGCTTATCCTGATAATTTTAAGTTGTTTGAAAATTGGTTGCATGGGTATGCCAAGGGACGTTTGCGTTAGAGATAGAATATGCTAGCAAACAAAAACTGGTTATTTAAGGTTAAAAGGGGGAGTTATGCGGGAAGAGTTGCAAGTATTACACACTAATGATTTGCATTCACATTTAGAACGCTGGCCAAAAATTCGCCGTTTTTTAACTAACCAGCGCCGGTTAGCGAAGCGAAAGGGGATAGAAACCTTTACCTTTGACATTGGCGACGCCTTAGACCGACAAAATGCGTTAACAGAAGCAACCATGGGTCAGGCCAACGTAGACTTAATGAATGAAGTTCATTATGATGCGGTCACAATTGGTAACAACGAGGACTTGGGGATGAATCATGATGCCCTTAATCGGCTGTATACACATGCTCAATTTCCAGTATTAGTGGCTAATTTAACAGATGCTGGTTCAGGCCAGTTACCAGACTGGGCGTTTGAAAAGAAAATTTTAACCACTACGGCTGGTACACGGGTGGGCGTCTTAGGACTAACGGCGCCCTTTATTTTAACCTTGCCTCTTTTAGGTTGGCTGCCAAAGGAAGTCGATGCGGTATTACCGCAATTATTAGCTGATTTGCACAAACAAGTAGATGTTATCATCTTGTTATCACATTTAGGGTTGCCAGTGGATCGCTATCTAGCTGACCGTTATTCAGATATAGACCTGATACTCGGTGCCCATACGCATCATCTTCTACCTGAGGGTGAATGGTGGTCAGGAACCCTGTTAGCGGCAGCCGGTCGGTATGGAGAACATCTTGGTAAAATTCATTTGACCTTAGTTGATCATCAGGTACTAAGCGCACAAGCAAGCACGATAAAGACAGATGACTTACCAAGCCTACCTGATGATCAAGGAGAAATTGATGCACTTGAACAACGTGGTCATCGCCTATTGGCTAAAAAGGTATTTGCCAAACTTGAGGCGCCTTATGAACGCTCATTAGGGGCGTCACACCGGGTAATTGATTTGGGGGTGGCCGCCTTGAAGTGGTACACCCAAACGGATCTCGTTATGTTGTCAACGGGCATGTTTTTAACGGACTTACCAGCAGGTGAGGTAACGGCCGATGAGTTACATACGATGTTGCCCCATGCAGTGCATCCAATGCGGACGACATTAACGGGAGCTGACTTAAAGCGCTTGGTGCAAGAAGTTCATAAAAATCAACCCTACCTAGTAAATCATCGGGTTCATGGAATGGGCTTTCGCGGTGATACTTTTGGTCAGGTGTTATTTGACGGATTACGTGAAGATGCGCAAGGGACGTTATACGTGCAGGACATACCGGTAGAGGATTGTAGAGTTTACCGGCTTGGCACCCTAGAACATTATATGTTTATTCCTTATTTTCCTACCCTCGAAATAGCTGGTAAGAATGAGTTAATGTATCAACATGTGTTCCGTGAAGTAGTGGGCGCTTATTTAGCTAAAGAATCTAAAGAGAGTGGAGAGCATGATTCATGAATCGTGAAAAAATGAAGGAGTTAGCGGACGCACAGTTTTTAGAACGTCAGGCAGCGACGACGATCGTTCATGACCCTGATGACCCAACAGGGTTGGTAATTAATGACCGGGCTTATCGCATTGTAGAAAATTATCGAGATGCTTTGAAGGAGCCACAATTGGCTGCCCGTTTTAGTTATTTCCTAGAGAAGTATGATTTTATTTTAGGGGATATTGCCTCAGAGCAGTTGCGCTTGCGAGGCTTTTATCGTGCTGGAACAGCAGGCGTAGCCCGTAGTCAACAAATTACGGCCTTAAATGATTACCTCTATGAGACAGTGAATTTTGGAGCCCCTTATTTTGTTTTAGAAAATTTGGCGCCTCATGCCATAGCTGAAGAAGAAGGGGCCGCTAAAGGCCATCAGCGTCGTCATCGAGGACGGCGCCACCGTGGTAAGGGGAAAGGCCATCAAGAGAAGGCAGAACTTGGAGAACAGCGGCGACCGGTACGACAACATAAGCCAGGTAGCAAGGGGCAAGCTGTGGAAGTGAAGGCCAAAGGTAAACGTAAGCAGCGGCATTTCGAAGTTCGGGAACGGGTCAAAGAGACGAAGGAGACGACCAAATGAAGCACTATCAACAGTATTTGATTGATCTTGATGGTACGATGTACCGTGGTAAAGAAAGAATTCCTGCCGCCAAACAATTTATTGAACGCTTAAATGCTGCTGGGATTAAACATCTTTTTGTAACGAATAATTCAACAAAGACGCCAGCAGAGGTGGCTGAAAATTTAACTCGTCATCATGGCATTGTGACTGAGCCAGGCCAAGTCTATACGAGTTCGCTGGCTACCGTAGCTTATTTGCAAGCAGCCAATGTTCAGTCGGTATTAATGATTGGAGAGCATGGGTTACAAGCAGCCTTGCAAGAACATGGTTTCAACTTGGTCACCCAGGAACCAGCAGATGCAGTCGTAGTTGGGTTAGATCGCAACTTAGTATATGAGGATTTAGCTCGGGCAACCTTAGCTATTCGAGCAGGAGCTAAATTTATCGTCACTAATCCAGACACTAATTTGCCTAGTGAACGGGGGATGATTCCAAGCACTGGGGCAATTGCAGCGGCGATTCAAACGGCAACCCAGGTTGAGCCGGTAGTGATTGGTAAGCCAAGTAAACTCATTATGGATGCTGCTATGCAGTATGCTCACGCTAATCCTAAACAGACGATTATGGTTGGTGATAATTATCAAACAGATATTTTAGCTGGTATCCATGCTGATATTGATACGCTACTTGTTTATAGTGGCCTGTCCACCCCTAAAGCAGTAGCCAAAGAGCCCATTCAACCTACTTATACAGTAGACAGTTTAGCTGATTGGACGCTGTAAAATAAACCTTACCAGTGTTTGACTAGTAATCTAATGCAGAAAGGTGGACTAATGCGGCAGCAGCTTAGTTTGTTTATTGATGCTGATAAAGTGAAGGTGGGGCGTCACCACTGCGTTTTTTGGGAAGGCCAATCCATAGAGATGATGTGGCAAGCTGTGGAGGATGTGATTGATAGACATCACTTGTGGGCACGGCATTTGTGGCTAGTGGATGCTGGTCTGGCAACAATTAACCCCCTTCATTGGTATTGGCTGAAACTTATTTGGGGGCAGCACTTTTGGAAGATTGGTGGACATCAGCTCCATTTTCGTGAAGTGAAGCCGCAGATTAACCCCCTTGTACCAGCTGATCTACCATGGATGCTTGTGCAAACAGCGAGCAACGATGGAATGACGATTCCCTGGCGAACACGAAGTTTTAAAAAAGGTAGCTTTAATCAGGCACAACCAGTTGGCTACCAGGTAGAGAACATGAAAACTGGTCAACTGAGGTGGGTAGAAGGATGTAGCAATCCAACACAAACCATGTGGACGCTCGTTGAAGGCTTGCGGGCCGCTAACGGGGAAGTGGTGGCCTACCAATTGAATTGCCAGGGTAAGGGCCGCCACGACCACCTTGTTAGTCAAACTGATTGGTCTTGTTATACAGATCAGGATTATCGACCCAGTACTGGGCGCATTGCTTGTCAACCAGCGCCTCGCTACTTAGAGTTTCGCCAGCAGCCCGAACTGACTTATCCGCTCCTCCGAAAAAGAATTAAGCATTATTGGCAGTTCTTTTGGAAGTCACATGGCATAAGGTTTAGCCAAGCAAAACAGCAGCAGAATCTCTATAATCGAGCTATTTATAAAAGGCAAGCGGGATTCGCTATCACTACCGCTAACCTGCAACAAAAGGGAGTTAGTCTAGACATACAAAGCGTGTTGCATTGGCAGCGTCAGTTAATGCCGTGGTTAAGCAATCCTGAAGAAGAGATTACGCACTTTTATCAGCCTGAGGATGGACGGCTGATAAAAGTGCGCTTTCAAGCTGCTAATATTTGGTTATGGACTAGTCATCGGTTGACCTTAAACCTGATGAATAAACGTAGGCAGGTGTTACAACGCCAACAATGGAATAAATTGGATATATAAAAAACGGCTAATGTTATTAGCCGTTTTTTATATATCAGCCTTAGACCGAAAGGGGACTAATTTTGACTGCTGTACCATAAGCATTCACCGAATCACCAAGTGAAGAGGTGTTACTATCAAATCGAAACATGATTACAGCATTGCCGCCAAGGTTAGCTGCTTCTTTTTGCATGCGAGCTAGCGCCTCTTGACGAGCGGTTGTTTGCAACTTCGTATAGCCTTTGATTTCACCACCAACCATTGCTTTAAATGACTGGCCAAAATCGGAAATCACATTTCGTGAACGAGTGGTTTGACCAAAAACTTCACCTAAGACCTGGTCAATTTGGTAACCAGGGATATTTTCCGTAGTGACGACTAAAACGTTGTTTTCTTTCATGTGAGGGAAGTTCCTTTCTTTTGGGGTGCTTCACGAATAAAATCAGGTAAGACAGACTGTGTTTTGGTCGTAATCGCGTGGATTAAGGTTTGAACATCGGAAGCCTCTGTTTGATCATAAGGGGCGGAGTGACTTCGAAACAATAAGCGCTCTTTTTGTAAAACCATTAAATCTGTTGTATCACGTTGAATCTTTTCGTTTAAGTTATAAAAGGCCCCAAAGGCTTGTACAAAGGTAATCAGGGCTGCAAAAACTGCAATTAAGACCAATAAGCGGTCATCTTTACCAACTAAGGCAATCAGGATGGGGATACTCGTTGAAAGAACGAGTTGCAAAAGTTGGCTGAACAAAGCGAGTCGCTTGTATCGACGTAAGCGTTGGTCCAATGTATGGATGCTAGCATCTAAGCCAGCCAGCGTTGTTTCATATGTCAGCATGAAGTATAACATCTCCTTTACAATAATGGTAAGGCTCTCGATACTAATGTCCTTCCCTTAAAGGAGGGTTAACGAAAAGGAGGGCTTTAAATTTCAACAATATCAACCTGACCATCGCGATGGGCAATGGAACGGGTATCATCAGATTGATGGGCTAAGAGCATATTAACTGCTTGAACATCGGCATCATCATCAAAAAAATCTGCACCAAGGTGCAAAACAGTTTGACCGCTGCTGATGGCTAACTTAGCGTCTTCATGAATACGAGCAGCTTTAGCTTCTTGTTTTGGTGTTGGATCAAGGGTCATATTGGATACCTCTCTTTATTTAATAAATGGGCCTGATTTGAATACAGTTCCTAGTATACGGCTTAACTAGTAAAAGTAAAAGCATAGGCGGGTGGCTGAGCGCGTATTGGTTTTTGACGGGGTTAGTGGTATTCTAACAGTATAAATAAAGATTGAAGGGAGAACCCATGATGGCAACATTACGTGATGGTTTAGCAGAAAATCGCGAGTCCAAGGCACTAGGTAAGGAAAAGGAAGCTGAAGACAAGCTTTACAAGCATGAAAAGGAGGCTCATAAGGGCCAAGAAATCCATGCTGAACATGAAGAGCACAAAGAAGATCGTTATGAAGAAAAGGCTTTGCATGCTGAAGAAAGAGAATACGAGGGTTAAGCAAAATGACTGAAAAGCGCCATGAATTTGAAGCAGCTGATGCACGCGGAGTTGAAGACGAGAAGCGTAAGTATGAGCGTAAAATGAAGCAAGGTGAATTTGAAGAAGCTTCTAAGGAACAACGTGAAGCAGAACGCCAAGATAAAATCTAAAAAGGGGCTAATCGTCATGACAAAACAAGATTTATTAGCTGAGTTGGACGGTAATGTTGACTACGATGGTTTGAAGGTTGTCTACAATGAAGATACCTATGAATTATCTGCCTATCCAGATGAAGACGGGTTGGGTATCGACATTGACATTTACCGTGATGATGAATTACAGTCAACAATTTATAGTGCTTATAAGCCGGCTGAACTGAAGAAGTTAGATGTTGCACAAACCAAGCAGGTTTTCGCTGGTGTCAACGAAAAAATTGCGGATGCAATTTTAGAAGTTGCAAAGAACTAGGATCTTTGCCCCGTTAAATCCTGCTTATTGATATAGTTAATCTAGGTTTTTACCTGGGTTAACTATATTTTTTTTGCAGACTGGCTTAAGTGTGAGATAATAGTAAAGTATATTAATTATTAGCGGGTGAACCTTTTAAGGAGATAGTAGGATGGGATATTTGATTTCGGCCTTGATGGCCTATGTGGGTAGTAATTTAGATGATTTGGTCCTGGTTACCTTGTTTTATGCACAGGCGCGGACCAAAAAACAAAAAGTTAACGTGGTGCTAGCCCAATTCGTGGTTTTGACCTTAGTCTTTGTCGGAAGTGCCTTTATTGCGGTTGCACTTCAACAATTTCATTTAAGCCATTTGAATTTATTGGGTGTGATTCCTTTAGGACTAGGGCTTTATTCACTGGCTCAATATTTACGAGACAGAGAATACCGTTCCACCAAGTCATCTGAAAGTAAAATTAATCAGGTGACTTTTATGGAAGTGTTTGGCATTACCTTGGCTAATTGTGGTGACAATGTTGGCGTTTATATTCCATTGTTTAGTAATTATTCCATGTCACAGTTAATGGTAGTGGTGGGAATGTTTATTATGTTGATTTTTGTTTGGCAACTGTTGGGTCGCTGGATTGCTGACTTACCAGCGGTTAAGCAGGTGATTTTAAAGTATCAATCAATTTTGATGCCCACGCTTTTAATTATCTTAGGAATTATGATCTTAATGGGTTAAAAAATGTGCCGATATGGTCTTTTAAAAATCGTTTTCACGTTGGTGAGAACGATTTTTTTCTTTGTAACGGTTATCTTTACAAAACTGTGATTTACAGGTTACAAAGAACCAGGATAATAAAAAGGGTAGAAGAAGAAATTGAGGAGGCGTTCGTTTATGAAACGCAGTTGGTTGATCGGCACCATAGTAGTGGCGGTACTGGGTAGCTTCTTTGGCTGGAGCTATCTTAATCGCGATAGTCAAAATGGTGAGAATATTACAGCCGTTGGTTCGACAGCTTTGCAACCCTTAGTTGAGGCAGCTGGTGAAGATTATGCAAGTAAGCATTTAGGCGTATATGTGAATGTTCAAGGTGGTGGTACGGGAACTGGGTTAGCTCAGGTCCAGGCTGGCGCAGTCGATTTAGGTAATTCGGACATGTATGCTAGTGAAAAAAAGGGTATCGATGCGCATGCATTGGTTGACCATCGGGTTGCCGTCGTTGGGATTGCGCCCATGGTAAATAAAAAAGCCCAGGTGCACGATTTAACACAGCAGCAATTAATCTCTATTTTTACGGGTAAGGTTAAAAATTGGCGCGAAGTTGGAGGGGCCAATCTGCCAGTAGTCTTGGTTAACCGGGTTAACGGGTCTGGTACGCGAGCTACTTTTGAAAAATGGGGTCTGCAAGGCGCAAAGTCTGCAGATGCACAAGAACAAGATTCATCAGGAATGGCTCGCCAGATTGTTGCAACTACGCCAGGGGCGGTATCATATGCAGCCTTTGCCTATTTAGACAAGTCAGTGACCGTACCAACCTTAGCTGGTGTTAAGCCAAGTAAACAAACTGTCGCCAATAATACGTGGCCTATCTGGGCCTACGAGCATGTGTATACCAAGGGCCAGCCAAGACCAGCTGTGGCTAACTTTATTGCCTATTTACAAAGTGACCACATTCAAAAGAAGTTGGTACCTAGTCTGGGATACATTTCAATCAATGATATGAAAGTTGAACGCGATATGAATGGCCATGTAAAAATGGTCAGAGAGGAGTCGTAAGCATGGACGAAATTCGAGAATCTTTGTTAAAAGAATCGAAAGCGGCACGGCGCGATAAGTTTGGGCGTGCCATTTCATTTTCAGCCCTATTGCTGATTGTCGTGGTAGTGGTGTCTATTTTTTATTTTGTGGCTTCCAAAGGCTTGGCAACATTTTTTGTTAATAAGGTCAATATTTGGGACTTTTTGACTGGCACTAAGTGGGCACCTGGTCAGGTCGATGCTCATGGTAAAGCATTCGTTGGTGCAGCACCAATGATTACGGGTTCATTTTTAGTGACCTTTTTGTCAGCTCTAATCGCGACCCCCTTTGCAATTGGCACGGCCGTCTTTATGACCGAAATTTCACCTAAGCGTGGTGCCAAGATTTTAGGTCCTGTCACGGAACTCTTGGTAGGTATTCCTTCCGTCGTTTATGGATTTATCGGTGTGTCAGTTCTGGTGCCCTTTATGCGGGCAACCTTTGGCGGTTCGGGATTTGGTATCCTATCTGGGTCCATGGTCTTATTCGTTATGATTTTACCAACGGTAACCTCAATGACCGTTGATACCTTAAAGGCAGTTCCTCGACACTATCGTGAGTCAGCTCTGGCCTTAGGGGCTACCCGCTGGCAAATGATTTATAAAGTGATTCTACGTGGTGCGACGCCAGGAATCCTAACTGCCGTTGTGTTTGGCATGGCGCGGGCCTTCGGTGAAGCACTGGCCGTTCAAATGGTGGTTGGTAATGCCGCTTTGATGCCACAAAACTTAACGTCGCCAGCCGCAACGTTAACGTCTGTTTTGACACAGGGAATTGGTAACACCGTGATGGGATCATTAGAGAATAATGCCCTTTGGAGTTTAGCCTTAATTCTCTTGTTGATGTCATTGGTCTTTAACACTGTGATTCGGGCAATTGCTAAGAAAGGAGCGATGTAGTTATGAATGCAAAGCAAGCAGATAAAGTTGCCACTATTGTGCTCTATGTGATTGCCGGCAGTGTGATCCTTATTTTAGCGGCCTTATTAGGTTATATTCTGATTCAAGGGGTGCCACACTTATCTTGGCACTTTTTGACAGCACCAGCGACGGCCTTTACGGCTGGCGGTGGAATTGGCGTTCAACTTTTTAACTCCTTTTATCTTTTATTCATTACGATGTTGATTTCCTTTCCAATTGCCTTGGGAGCAGGGATTTATTTGAATGAATATGCTAACCAGAAAAGTCGTTTAACTGGTCTGGTACGGACTGCAATCGAAATTCTCTCGTCATTACCCTCAGTGGTAGTTGGCCTATTTGGCTTTTTATTGTTCGTGGTACAATTCAAACTTGGTTTTTCAATTTTATCAGGTGCGATTGCCCTAACTTTTTTCAATTTGCCACTCTTAACGCGGTCAGTGGAAGAATCCCTACGTACAATTCCTAACTTACAACGTGAAGCCGGAGCCGCCTTAGGCTTGTCACGGTGGGAAACAGTTGTGCATATTATCTTGCCAGCAGCCTTGCCATCCATTGTGACGGGAATTGTTCTATCAGCCGGTCGAGTCTTTGGTGAAGCGGCGGCCTTAATCTATACGGCCGGTCAATCAGCACCTGCCTTGAATTTTGCCGATTGGAACCCCTTTAATGTTTCAAGTCCTTTAAATATTATGCGACCTGCTGAAACCTTAGCGGTTCATATTTGGAAGATTAATTCTGAAGGGATTATGCCAGATGCGGCTGCGGTTTCTGCTGGAGCATCGGCAGTCTTGATTATTGCAGTGCTGCTCTTTAACTTCTTAGCACGCTACTTGAGTAATAGCTTGTATAAGCGGTTAACGGCAACGAAATAGGAAGGTGTGGTTAAATGACTGAGAATCAAAATGTGAGTTTTCACCTCTATGATGAACAACCTAAGCGCTTTATCTATGAGATGCGTCCTGAAAAAGAAATTGCTATTTCAACTCATGATATGCAAGTCTACTATGGTGATAAGTTAGCGCTAGATGATGCAGATTTAAGCTTTGAACGTTTTAAAATTACTTCCTTAATTGGTGCCTCGGGTTCAGGAAAATCAACGTTCTTGCGATCGTTGAATCGCATGAATGATGATGTTGCTACGGTAAAGGGACAGATCATGTATCGTGGCTTGGATATTAATTTCAAGGATATTGATGTTTATGAGATGCGCCGGCATATTGGGATGGTCTTTCAGCGGCCTAATCCTTTTGCCAAGTCAATCCGTGAAAATATCACCTTTGCCCTGAAACAGCATGGTATTACTGATAAAGCTTATTTGGATGAAATGGTGGAACACTCGCTGCGACAAGCTGCCCTTTGGGATGAAGTCAAGGACAGCTTAGACGCATCGGCCTTATCTTTATCAGGTGGACAAGCCCAACGACTCGTTATCGCACGTGCGATTGCCATGAAGCCAGATATTTTATTGTTAGATGAACCGGCATCAGCCTTAGATCCCATTTCATCTGCAAAAATTGAAGATACCCTCTTAGAATTGAAAAAGCACTATACCATCATTATTGTGACGCACAATATGCAACAAGCAGCACGAATTTCAGACTATACAGCCTTTTTCCATATGGGAAGGGTGCTTGAGTACAATGAAACGCGTAAGATCTTCACGCGGCCAAAGGTCCAATTAACGATTGATTATGTTAACGGAAACTTTGGCTAGGAGGAAAAGATGACAAATAAAATTTTAAAGACACGGAATGTGCGTTTATATTATGGCGAAAAAGAAGCCCTGCATGGCATCAATCTAAGTTATGAACCAACAGGTATTAATGCCTTGATTGGGCCTTCAGGATCAGGAAAGTCAACTTATTTGCGTACCTTGAATCGGATGCATGATTTGACTGACTATGTGACCGTTAATGGAACTTTCACCTTTAAAGGCCAGGATATCTATGCCCCTAATATGGACGTGGTAGAGTTGCGTAAAGAGATTGGCATGGTTTTCCAACAGCCGAACCCATTTCCCTTTTCCATTTACGATAACGTTGCCTTCGGTATTCGAATATCTGGTGAAAAAGATAAGGCAATCTTAGATGAACGTGTCGAAACGTCTTTGAAACAAGCAGCTATTTGGGATGAGGTTAAGGATAGTTTACATAAGTCAGCCTTATCTTTATCAGGTGGTCAACAACAACGGGTGTCAATTGCCAGGGCGTTAGCTACGCAACCTCAAGTGTTACTATTAGATGAGCCAACGGCAGCTTTAGATCCGGTTTCATCACATAAGGTTGAAGATACTTTAATGTCTTTGCGTGATCAGTATGCGATGATTATCGTCACACATTCGATGTCCCAGGCCTCGAGAATTTCAGATCAGACGGCGTTCTTTATGGATGGTCATCTGGTTGAAGTGAATGCTACTAAGAAAATTTTTATGAATCCTGATAAGCAGGAGACACAGGATTACATCTCGGGTCGCTTTGGTTAAAGAGGATTGACCACAGGGGTAATTAAGTTTAAACTAATAAAAACGTAGTTGCAGGTGCAACCAACAAATAAGGGGGAAAACGGATGCGTCGTATGTTTGATGAAGAGTTAGCAGATTTAGATACTTCTTTTAAGGAAATGGGCCTCCTGGTTTCTGAGACTTTAGAACAGTCGGTGCAGGCCTTTTTAGATCATGATCGGCAAAAGGCCCAGGAAATCATTGATGATGATAAGGCAATTAATCATCGTGAAATTGCGATTGAAAAAAAGACTTTTGAAATGATTGCTTTATATCAGCCAGTCACGACTGATCTTCGTGAAATTGTGACGATTTTGAAGGCTGTTTCTGTCCTTGAGCGAATTGGAGATAATGCCCGTAATATTGCAATTTCAACTATTCATATGAAGGGCAATAAGCGTGTGGCTAATATTGAAGAAAAAATTGGTCAGACTGGCACGATGGTGGCTAACATGGTTAACCGCGTACTTGATTTTTACGTTAACGATGATATTCAAGGGGCTGAGTCAATGGAAGGTGAAGTTGATCAGGTGACCCAAGATACAACTGATATTCGGGGAATGGCAATTTCAGTAATGGAAAAGGATCCTGATATCGTTACGGCTGCGACTGACTATATCGTGGTAGCTGGTTACATTAAGCGGACAGCCGATTATGTGACGGACATTGCTGAATGGTTAATCTATAAGCGAACTGGTAAGATTGTCGAACTCAATCCTGGGACATCATCTTATCTATAAAAGCAACAAGCAAAAGCATCACTTTGGTGGTGCTTTTTATGTTAAGTGAGGGGGCAATAATGGCTAAAGTAACCAGCGTACGCCAGCAGCGACGTCCTGGACGATATAATATCTACTTGGATGATGAATATGCCTTAGCAGTTGATGAAAAAATTTTGATTCAGTTTGATCTTTTTAAGGGACGTCAGTTAGATGATACCGAATTGGAGCGGGTCCAAGAGGCTGAATACGAGCAGAAAGCTTATACGAAAGCCCTTCTCTACGCTACTGGGCAAATGCGGTCTCAACAGCAGGTCATACGAAAATTACGCGACCAGGACTTTCCACTAGCAGTCATTAAAAGGGTGATTGAGCGGCTGTCGGCTGCCAATGTGTTAGACGACCAGCTGTTTGCTGAAACGTATGTACGGGGATTGCAGCGTTCACACAAGTTAGGACCTTTAGCAGCTAAGCAAAAATTACGTGAATGGGGCGTAGATAATGATATTATCACGGATGTTTTAACGGATTATTCAGCTGATGATGAAAGAACTCAGCTTGAGGATAAAGTGGCAACTTTAATGGCTAAACAGAGCCGGAATGCTCATCGAATGGCGATACAAAAGGTTAGTCAAAAGTTACGGCAACAAGGTTATCATCCGCAGTTAATTCAAGAGGCGTTACAAGACTACGAAGCCAATCATGAAGCTGATCCGGAGAACGAATGGGAAAATTTAGATCGGGATGGACGACGGGCATTTGATCGCTATGCCCGCTACGATGGTTATGAATTTACGCGTCGGGTGAAAGGGGCCTTGGCCCGTAAAGGCTACCAATTTGATGAAATCGATCGTTGGTTAAGAACGCAGGCCGCGACCTTACGTGATTTGTGATTTAGTATACACTTTTGGGGGAATCGTGCTACAATAAACGGGATAGATTTGGTTTAAGAACTGCAGAGGGCTCAGAGGATGAAGACAAGTCGACTACCACGGGAGGGTGACTTTATCACGATTAAGAGCTACAAGCATGATGGCAGTCTGCACCGAACTTGGCGTGACACGATGGTTTTAAAAACGAGTGAGAATGAAGTGATTGGATTAAACGACCATACTGTCGTCATTGAGGATGATGGGCGACGGTGGGTAACCCGGGAACCGGCAATTGTTTACTTTCATCGTAAATATTGGTTTAATATTGTCGCTATGTTGAGACCGGCTGGGATATCGTATTATTGTAACTTGGCCTCACCCTACGTTTTGGATAAAGAAGCCTTAAAGTATATTGATTATGACCTAGATGTGAAAGTATTCCCAGATGGTGAACGTCGTTTGCTAGATGCTGACGAGTATCAATCACACCGACAACGCTGGCACTATTCAGCGGATATTGACTTCATTTTAAAGGAACACGTTAAAATTTTGGTCGATTGGATTAATCGTGGTCGAGGGCCTTTTTCAGATGCATATGCTAACTTGTGGTATCGGCGTTACTTAGAAATTAAGCAACGACAAGGTCGCTAATGTAACAAAAGGAATGTGACAAATTTGTCACATTCTTTTTGTTTAAGATGCTTTCAACGAAAAAGGGTCCTTGTTATACTGACTGCATGGGGAAATTAAGCTGAGTGGAGAAAGAGAGTGTATATTATGAAAAAAATAGTAGCTGCAATTGGGCTTATTATTATCTTAGTAGGAGCAGGCGTCGGGTTCATGCGTTACCAAGACCAGCAATCTTATCAACATGAGATAAAAATTGCAGAGCGGGCCGTTAAGGGTCAAAAATGGAAAACAGCGCAAAAGGCTTATGAGGCGGCCCAGGGGAAAAAGCAAACGCCGACGACGTATACGGCCTTGCGACAATTAGCCCATATTATTCCGGCCCAAGATGATTATAACCATGAGGATTGGGATGGTGCCGTGTCTCAGTTTAAACTAGCGTTAGCAATCGACGATGGGTTACCTCTTATTCAAAAAGCGGTCAAGCCGGTTTTAACAGCTGCCAAGGAAAAGCAAACAGCTGCCCGTGAAGCCTCAAAAGAAGCAGCCCAGGCAGCTAAGGCGTCATCAATTGCTCGCGATGAAAGTCGGCGGGCTAAGAGTCGGGCTAGTGAGGAAAGTAGTCGGCGGGCAGCTGAAAAAGAAAAAAAAGAGAAGGAACAAGGAGAGAAAGAGCACCAGTCAGATACCAGTCCTTCGGATAAAGCGACTGAGAAAAAAGACGCTCAACAGGAACAAGAAGATTAAGCTGATTCGTAAGCTGGGCAGGTGCAAATCAAGTGAATTAGGGGCTAGCGGTTGAAGCTAGCCTTTTTTTTCGGTATACTAAGTTGTTAAGTTTATTAAGAAATGTTAAAAAAACTAAAGATTAAGGGCGAAAAATAGAATGACAGCTGAAGAAGAAAATTTTAAAAATCGCCGGACTTTTGCTATTATTTCCCACCCGGATGCGGGAAAAACAACCATTACAGAGCAAATGTTACTCTTGGGTGGCGTTGTTCGTGAGGCGGGGACAGTTAAAGGGCGGAAAGGTAATTTTGCCAAGTCAGATTGGATGGAAATTGAACAGAAACGTGGTATTTCAGTGACCTCATCGGTCTTGCAATTTGATTTTCAAGGCAAGCGAATTAATATTTTAGATACACCAGGCCATGAGGATTTTTCAGAAGATACCTATCGGACCTTAATGGCCGTGGACTCAGTTATTATGGTCGTGGATTCTGCCAAAGGAATTGAGCCCCAGACTAAAAAACTGTTTGAAATTGTTAAGGAACGTCATATTCCGATTTTTACCTTCTTTAACAAGCTAGATCGGGATGGACGGCCACCTTTAGACCTCGTAGACGAATTAGAAACAATCTTGGGTATTGAAGCTTACCCAATGAATTGGCCAATTGGTTCAGGAAAGATTTTATCAGGGTTGTTTGATCTGTATCATCATCGCGTGGAAGTCTATCATCCTAAAACAGATGCGGAGCGCTTTTTGCCGCTTAATGCTGCTGGAACGGACTTGGAACAAGCAAATTCAATTCAACAAAGTCCAGCTTGGGCTGAGACCCAGGATGAAGTAGAAATGTTAACCACAGCTGGTAACGAATTTAGTGAAACTGCAGTTTTGCAAGGTAAATTAACGCCAGTCTTCTTTGGGTCAGCTTTAACTAACTTTGGGGTGGAAACCTTTTTAGAAACTTATATGCAGTATGCCCCTGCGCCAGCAGCTAAGCCAACGGTGGACGGTGATGAAATTGCCCCTACTGACCCAACTTTTTCTGGTTTTGTCTTTAAGATTCAAGCTAATATGAATCCCAAGCATCGGGACCGCATTGCTTTTGTAAGAGTGGTTTCAGGTACTTTTGAACGGGGGATGGACGTTAGCTTAGCCCGGAATGGTAAGAAAATACGTTTGTCGAATGTGACAGAATTTATGGCTGATGCCCGTGAGAAGGTTGAGACGGCCGTTCCTGGTGATATTATTGGGTTATATGATACGGGAAACTTTCAGATAGGTGATACCATTTATGCTGGTAAGCGTAAGGTCACCTTTGCGGAGTTACCAACCTTTACACCAGAAATCTTCATGCGGGTTCAGGCTAAAAATGTACTCAAGCAAAAATCCTTCCATAAGGGCATTGAGCAGTTAGTTCAGGAAGGAACAATCCAAATGTATCAAGCATGGGATTCTGGTGATTATATTTTGGGAGCTGTTGGGGCCCTCCAATTTGAAGTCTTTCAATTTAGAATGGAAAACGAATATAATACAGAGGTTAACCTTGAGCCAATGGGGTCAAAAATTGCCCGGTGGATTAAGCCAGACCAGTTAAATCGGCAGATGGCCTCATCTCGAAATCTTTTGGTTAAGGACCGCCATGGTGCTCCAGTCTTCTTATTTGAAAACCAATTTGCTGAACGCTGGTTTAAGGACAAATATCCAGAAGTTGAATTGGAGGCGAAACTATGACCACATTACTAACTATGACGCCCCAAACTTGGTTAATGGGCTTTGAAATTTTTGCTTTTATCATGATTGTACCAACGCTAGTTTATTTTACCGGTCATCGTTTACTTAGACCATTTCCTCGTTTATTCAATGCCCTGCATTTAATTTTTGGCGGGTATATGATGTCGGTTTTGGTAGCGGGTATTTCTGTACTTGTGTTATCGTAACTAATTAAAAAACGTGTTCCTTTGGGTAAGGGCACGTTTTTTTACATATCACAAAGTATGGTAAACTTACGTTAATTACTAGAAGATAAGCAGCAAGGGGAGGTAGAGCATGACTGAAATGGACCCACATGTACAAAATGCGTTGTATGGTACGCCTAAACTTAATCCAGATGAGCAAAGACATTATTTGGGGAATTTTAGGGAACGAGTTTGTGCCTTGCAGATGAAAGCGACTCCTTTGAATCAGGCTATGCAGAAGGCTTGGCAAACAGCCCTGGCCCAATACCCTTCGGCAACTTTATATCTAAATGGTCAGTTGCCCGACGAGGAACTAACAACTTTTATGCAGTTAGCGAATCAAGCTAAGCGGCCCTTTACTTTAGTTGAGGATCCTGCTTATGCCAAAGCTGCCGTGGCAGCAGTATTGGTGGCTCCTAGGGCTGTGCATGTTAAAGCAGTTGATCTGGCTGAACAGGTAAAGAGTGTAGAAACAGACGAGCAAGCAACAAGTGAGACCAAGCCTTGGTATAAAAGATTATTTGATGTTTAGAGTGAAAAGGAAAAGAGGTGACCCGGCATGCAACAACCGTTAGCATATCGAATGCGGCCTAGGGATCTAAGCGAAGTGGTTGGTCAGCAAGCATTAGTCGGTCCTGGGAAAATTATTCGACGGATGGTGGAAGCGAAAACATTATCTTCCATGATTTTATATGGCCCCCCCGGCACTGGGAAAACGAGTATTGCCAGTGCCATTGCTGGGGCGACCAAGTATGCCTTTCGTAAACTCAATGCAGCAACTGACACCAAAAAAGATTTACAAATGGTGATTGAAGAAGGAAAAATGAGTGGTGGCGTTGTGTTACTCTTAGATGAAATTCATCGTCTTGATAAGACCAAACAGGATTATTTATTGCCACACCTAGAAAACGGGGCAGTTATTTTAATTGGGGCCACCACGGAAAATCCGTACTTATCGATTAATCCGGCCATTCGTTCACGGACACAAATTTTTCAAGTGCAGCCTTTGACCATTGATGATATTGACGTGACTATTGAGCGTGCACTCAAGGATAAGCAACGTGGCTTGGGCAATTTCAATGCTTATTTATCACCGGAGGCAAAACACCATTTGTTGACCGCAACCAATGGTGACCTACGCGCCGCACTGAATGGTTTAGAGCTGGCAGTTAAGTCAACCCCACCGGATGCACAAGGGAAAGTTGATATTACCTTAGCGATTATTGAAGAAGTATTAAGACGGAAAGCCTTATCAGCAGACAAAAATGGTGATGCACATTATGACGTGATATCAGCCTTGCAAAAATCGATTCGTGGTAGTGATGTGGATGCAGCCTTGCATTACTTAGCGCGGTTAATTGAAGCTGGTGACTTACCAATTATTGCCCGGCGCCTGCAAGTTATAGCTTATGAAGATGTGGGACTAGCCAATCCAGCTGTGGTCCAGCGGGCGGTTACGAGTATTCAAGCTGCTGAAAAGTTGGGTTTTCCAGAGGCCAGAATTCCTTTGGCGGATGCGACTATTGAATTAGCTTTATCAGCTAAATCTAATGCGGGTATCCGGGCAATTGATCAGGCCTTAGCTGATGTACGAAAGGGGCAAACCGGCGATGTACCGGATCATTTGCGGGATGCCCATTATCAAGGTGCTAAAGCCCTTGGGCACGGCAATGATTATCTTTATCCGCACAATTACCCAAATGACTGGGTTGCCCAGCAGTATTTGCCGGCTGGATTGACAGATGTTCAGTACTTACAAACTGAGGGAAATTCCAAGCTTGAACAAGCATATATGGAACGTTATTTACGGCTTAAGGCCGCACAAAAAAATGGCTTGAAGGGGCAATAGAAAGTAGATTTCTTGTAAGTCAACCCTTTTTATTCAGCTAAAAAACTTCTATAATAAGAGCAGGCAGATTTCTTAAGTGTACGCGTGATTCTATATACTGTAATTGCTTTACAACCTACGAGTTTGGGGATGGTAGATAGCTGGGCTTGCCCAGCTGCTGATTCACCCACTTTTCTTAACTGAAGCCAACTCAGGAGAATCCACTAACGGCACTCGGTAAGTGTCTGTCAGTCACTGGGTGAATGCTCAGTGACTTTTTTAATAGGAGAAGGTAGATGCTCAGTATTTTATATGATGTATATATTATTTTAACCTGGGTGATTGCAGGTTACTTATGGCTTAATCGCAACCAGCTCTTAGGTCTTGATTCAGCACGGTCGCGACAGATAACAACTATTTTTGCGCCTAGTTTCTTGCTGATTGGGGGGGCAACGGCTGCCTTATTGATGGCCTTTGGCGCACATTCCTTATGGCCAGTCCTAGGGCTTATCTTAGGTACATTACTGGTGCCAATCTTAGGGTTTATTTTGGTAAATCAGCTCTTTAATCATTAGCAAAGCGCTTTCAAATGCGGTATAATGACCGTACAAAGAAGAAAGTTGAGGGTTGGACGATGACAAAGACGGTATATCATAATATTCTGGTTCCAGTAGATGGATCAAAAGAAGCGGAAGCTGCCTTTCATAAGGCAATTGAAGTTGCTTTACAGAATGGAGAAAGTACACACTTACAAATTTTGCATGTCATTGATACGCGTTCTTTCCAAAACGTTACGGACTTTCAAACGACGATGGTTGATCAAGTGTCACAAACAGCTAAGGAAACCTTAGAAGCTTACGTAAAAGAAGCGCAAGCGGCAGGGGTTAAGAATGTTGCCTATAAAATTGAATATGGATCCCCTAAGGCTCTAATTGCAACTGAAGCGCCTAAAGAGTTTGAAGCTGATTTAATTATGATTGGTGCAACGGGATTGAATGCTATTGAACGGCTTTTGATTGGATCAGTTACAGAGTACGTTACCCGGGCAGCAAAAGTTGATACCCTAATCGTGCGGGCTTAGGCAGAGTGTTAAATAAAAAATAAAATGATTAAATAAAGATGGAGGTAACGGCGACGTTGCCTTTTCTTTTGGAAAAAACTATTATAAACTGATATTAGTTACCTTGTAGACTGGAGATTATATATATGAATGAGGGAAAAGTCGTAAACTTAGTGGCTTCTGCTCTAACAAATAGTTTGGGAACAACGGTCATTGGTCATGTTGGCCTGACGGCAGCCCAAATTACGATTGCTTATCCAGATGGTAAAACCGATGTTATCTCGGCTGATCAAAACGGAGATTTTGTGCAAAAGGCACCAGCTGATGTACGTACGGGTACCATTACTGTCTCAGCAATGTTACCAGATGAAATAGAAACCAAAGAACAAGTAGCGGTAGAAATCGAATTGCCGGCCCCAGTTATTACCGGGGTGATTTCGACTCGCAACGGTCAACGCTACCTTGAAGGATATGTCAATCAGTCAGCAGTTGAGGTTCAAATAGAATTAGCTGGTCAAATTATTGAACCAGTCATTGATGAGCAGCAAAATTTTGAATTGCGCTTACCGGATGATATTTTGCCTGAGGAAGTTACTCTTTTTTGTCGTAGTCAGAAGACGGGGAAGACGGGCCGCAACTCGGTTAGTCTTGGGGTAACATCTAAGACCCAACCTTTCCCCATTGTGACGGATGATATGATTGCTGAGTTTCAGCAACGTAATCAGCAATACGAGCGTTCTCAAGCGCAACTTGATCAGACCTCATCTCAAGCGCAAGCGCAACGACAGCCAACCAAAAATGGTGGTAATGTGATTACGCGTTTTTTTGGTCGGTTATTTGGTCGTAATTAAAAATCCTACTATGTGATGGTCCTGTTTTTAACGGGATTATTGACTAGTAGGATTTTTTAGTTTTTTTGATGATCAGCTCTGATTAAAAAAGGGTAACTAAAATTGAACTATACATGAGCGCAGCCGCCAAGACAACCATGATATGCCAATAGACATGGGCATAGGGTAGCTTGGGACTTAGATAGAACACTGCGCCTAAAGTGTAGGTTATCCCACCGGCAAGTAATAAATAAAAGGCTTCAGGTGATAAGAGTTGGTGTAGATCGGGCAAGGCAATGAGAATAAACCAGCCCATCACCACGTAGATAATGACGGAAACGAGCGGCCAACGACCGACAAAAAAGCGATCATATGTTAGCCCTAGTAGGGCTAGGCCAACGATACTCCACCAAATTGGCCAACCGAGGTGACTAGGTAGAACTAACCAGGTGTAAGGAGTATAGCTGGCGATGATCATTAGATAGATGCCACTATGGTCAAAAAATTGGAGTAACTTCCGATAACGGCTATGGATTAAACCATGGTAACAAGCTGAGGCTAGTAAAAAGCCACACAGGCCAGTAATATAAATCACTAAAGCTAACATCGCTTTAGGTGAAACCTGGGCAAGATAGGCACGGCTTAATAAAAAAGCGCCAGCAATTAGTGCTAGAGTGGCCCCTAGCGCATGGGTGAGGGTATTCCAATACTCGGCCCGATCATGATAGGTTAAGTTTTTCAAATTAATCATCTCCTTTTTAAGTCATAAGATTATGATAACGTTGTTATCTAGTCTTGTAAACTAGGTAATAGTTTTTTAGTGGATTATTGAGAGGAACTTGCATTTTAAAGAAAAATCCGTAAAATAAGGTTTAGAGCAAAGCATTAGAGGTTAGGAGTGACGACCTGTTTAGCGAGTGTGGGTAGGTGTAAGCACACCAGTTCGTCCTGTTAAGGTAGCTAATGGGCTTTATTAGTGAATTTCAGTAGCTAGTAACGTGATCGACGCGTTAAGTCGTCATTGAGATAGGATTAAAGAGATCCTAATTCAGGTGGTACCGCGAATTAATCGCCCTGAGGATGCAGTTGCATGCTCGGGGCTTTTTTATTGGTTTCTTGCGGGTAATATTCAGTTGAAAGAAGAGGAAAATGTATGCGTGATATTGATATGCCAGGTAAATATGATGCAAAAGCTGTCGAGGCTGGCCGCTATGATAAATGGTTGGAAGATCAGCGATTTGCACCATCAGCTAATAAAAAGGCTAAGCCTTATTCAGTCGTTATTCCACCGCCTAATGTTACGGGAAAGTTGCACTTGGGACATGCTTGGGATACGACATTGCAAGATATGATTATCCGTCAAAAGCGGATGCAAGGCTATGACACTGTATGGGTGCCTGGAATGGATCATGCGGGTATTGCCACGCAAGCCAAGGTTGAACAACGTTTAGCTAAGGAAGGCGTATCCCGTTATGATTTAGGACGTGAAAAATTCATTGATCAGGTATGGGCATGGAAAAATGAGTATGCTGATACGATTCATGCCCAATGGGCTAAAATGGGCTTGTCACTTGACTATAGTCGGGAGCGCTTCACCTTAGATGAAGGCTTATCAGATGCAGTCAAGAAAGTGTTTGTGGATTTATACAATAAAGGCCTGATTTACCGTGGGGAATATATTATTAACTGGGATCCAAAGGCACGCACAGCCTTGTCAGACATTGAAGTGATTCATCAAGATGATGAGGGAGCCTTCTACCATGTTAAGTATCCCTTTACCGACCCTGAACAAACATATCAAGGTCAGCATTATATTGAAATTGCGACAACCCGACCTGAGACGATGTTTGGTGATGTAGCCATTGCAGTGCATCCAAGTGACGAGCGATACAAAGAATTAGTTGGTAAAACGGTTACCGTACCATTGGTTAACCGTCAAGTACCAATTATTGCTGATGAATATGTTGATCCCGAATTTGGATCAGGAATGGTCAAAATTACGCCAGCACATGATCCAAATGATTTCTTAGTTGGTAATCGCCACGATTTGCAACGTATCAATACTATGAATGAAGATGCAACCATGAATGAGGCGGCTGGAAAGTATGTTGGTATGGATCGCTTTGCGGCACGCAAGGCGATGGTAGCCGATTTACAGGCTGGCGACTACATGATAGCCGTTGAACCAATTGTTCATTCGGTTGGTCATTCTGAACGGACTGGCGTACAGGTTGAATCACGACTATCAACACAGTGGTTTGTTAAGATGAAACCGTTAGCACAGGCGGCCTTAGATATGCAAAAAAGTGATGACCGCGTTGACTTCTTTCCACCACGTTTTGAAGAAACCTTTACGCGTTGGATGGAAAATGTTCATGATTGGGTCATTTCACGCCAGTTATGGTGGGGTCACCAAATTCCTGCCTGGTATCACAAGGATACTGGTGAAATGTATGTTGGAGAGACCGCACCGGCTGATATAGAAAATTGGGTTCAAGACCCCGATGTTTTGGATACGTGGTTTTCATCAGCCCTTTGGCCATTTTCAACCATGGGTTGGCCAAATGAGGATGCAGCAGACTTTAAACGCTATTTCCCAACGGATACGTTAGTTACCGGTTATGATATTATTTTCTTCTGGGTGGCCCGGATGATGTTCCAGTCTAAGGAATTTACTGGCCGGCGGCCCTTTAAGAATGTTTTGATTCACGGTCTAATCCGGGATGAACAAGGTCGTAAAATGTCCAAGTCATTGGGCAATGGAATCGATCCAATGGATGTGATTGACCAGTATGGAACAGATGCTTTGCGTTGGTTCCTAGCGACAGGGTCAACCCCTGGTTTGGATGTGCGTTTCTCTTATGCCAAAATGGATGCTGCTTGGAACTTTATTAATAAAATTTGGAATGCTGCCCGTTATGTCATTATGAATTTAGCAGAGGATACCAAGGCCGAATTGCCAACAGATTTGACTAGTCTATCACTAGCGGATAAATGGATTCTTTCACGTCTAAATGACACGGTTGAAAAGGTGACTAAAGACTTTGATAAGTTTGAATTTGGTGAGGCCGGTCGCGCCCTTTATAATTTCATTTGGAATGACTTTGCCGATTGGTATATTGAAATGACAAAGGAAACATTGAGTGGGACGGATGAGACAGCTAAAGAAACGGTACAAGCTGTTTTGGCCTATGTTTTGGACCAAACCTTACGTTTGTTACACCCAATCATGCCCTTTGTAAGCGAAAAAATATTCCTAGAGATGCCGCAACCAAGCGCTGACTCATTAGTCACCGCAAGGTATCCGACTGTGCATCCAGAATTAAGCAATCAGGGTGCTGAGGCTGATTTTCAGAGTTTGGTTGACTTGATTACCGCTGTGCGGACGATCCGCACAGAAGCAAATGCGCCCATGTCAACACCAGTCGACGTCTTAATCCGGACAAATGATGCTAATTTAGAGCGGATCTTTAAGGATAATGAAGACTATATCACGCGCTTTGTACGGCCAAAGACAGTCACTATTGCAAGTGATATCGTTGCACCAGCGCTATCAATGTCAAAGGTGATTACAGGTGCCGAAGTCTTTGTACCGTTGGCTGAATTGATCAACTTAGATGAAGAAATTGAACGTTTGCAGGGTGAAATTAAAAAGTTTGCTAATGAAGTAAAACGCAGTGAGCATAAATTGGCTAATGATAAATTTGTTTCTGCTGCTCCTGAAAAGGTTGTTAAGGCTGAACGTGAAAAGTTAGCTGACTGGCAGGCAAAGTTAAAGGCCACAGAAGAACGGATAGCAGAGCTAGAGGCTGCCCGTTAATTAACATCACGCAGATGACGATGAGGTCGGTGCTTTAGGCACTGGCTTTTTTGTTAAAGTCAATCTGCGTACACTAGTGGCAAAATGGCGGCCTACAAAATTGACGGTTCCCACGAGAAAAGGTAATTTAGACATGTGGATGGGTCACGGCAGCGGACCAACGCAGCCTGGTAATAAGATAGTAGGCTTTAAAATGAGTGCTGATAGGAGTAAATATGCAAAAAGTTAAGACAGTAGCGGAGGCCGTTGCGTTCATTCATAGTCGACAACGTTTTAAGAAGACACCATCCTTCAAACGATTGACGGCGCTATTAGCCGCCTTAGGACATCCAGAAAGAGCATCGCGCTTTATTCATGTCACCGGGACGAATGGTAAGGGATCTACTAGTAAAATGATTGCGCAGCTATTGCGCCAGGCGGGGCTAACCGTAGGGCTCTTTAGTTCACCTTATATCATGCGGTTTAATGAACGAATTCAAGATAATGCGGGGCCAATTAGTGATAACGATTTACTAGCGGTTATGCAAACTATTGAGCCCATTGTAGCTGACTTGGATCAAAGCGAGGAGCTTGGCCCAACTGAGTTTGAGATTGTGACAGCGGCCATGTTTTTATACTTCAAATGGCGGCCGGTAGACGTGGTGGTTTTAGAAGTTGGAATTGGTGGAACTTGGGATAGTACTGAAATTATTCCAGATAAATTAATTTCAGTCATTACAACAGTTAGCTTAGACCACATGCGGATTCTTGGGTCGACCATTTCAGCGATTGCGAGTCAAAAGGCTGGCATTATTCAAAGCCAACGCCCGGTAGTGGTGGGTGCATTACCCAAAGAGGCACTAGAGGTGGTGGAGAGCAAAGCACATGCCTTGCAGGCACCACTTTATGTATTGGGGACTGATTTTCAGGCTAGCCAACCGCACCAGGTTGATCTGGTTAATCAATATTTTGATTTTCAAAATCCAGGCTTAAAGCTAACGGATATTCGCTTAGCCTTGCAAGGAAACTATCAAGTGGAGAATGCAGCGATTGCTATTCAAACGGTCCTTTTAGTAGCTAAACCATTAGGAATTGATATAACGGCGGCCATGATTCGACAAGCATTGGGACAGGTTACCTGGCCTGGTCGATTTGAGACCCTGTTAGACAGTCCTAAACAGACCATCATTGATGGGGCTCATAATCAAGCCGGAATTGCAGCCTTGGCTAAGACCTTAGCTGGACCGTATGCCAATCAAAAGGTAGGTATTATTTTTGCGGCCTTAGAAGATAAGAATGTCCATGCAATGTTGTCGACCTTGATGGCCACTTTGCCAAATAGCAAACTCTACGTGGTGCCCTTTCAGGCCCCTAGTAAGCGGCAAGCGGTCCAGCTAGTAGATGTGCAAGCGTGGTTTAAAGAGACGACGGGCATCCACTTTGCTAAAAGTTGGCAAAGTGCTTATCAAGCCTTATTGGCTGATCCAAGTATTAGCACGATTGTCTTGACGGGGTCATTGTACTTTATTTCTGCGGTTAGACAATCACTGCTAGAGCATCAAGAGAAGAAGTAGGTAGAAAGATGATTTTATTACAAGCAAATGATGTAGCGCGCCGCTTTAACGGGCAAACGTTTTTTGAACATATTTCAATGCAAGTAAAGGACAAGGCACGGATTGGCTTAGTCGGGCGCAACGGAGCTGGTAAATCGACTTTATTGAAAATGTTAATTGGTCAAGAAGCACCAGATGCAGGTGAGGTTAGTTTAAAAAAAGGGACTAAGTTAGCTTACCTGGCCCAAAATTCGGGATTAGATTCTGATTTATCTGTGTATAACGAGATGTTAACTGCATTTGCACCGGTGATTGCGCTTGAAGATAAAATGCGTAAAATGGAAACTGAAATGGCCACCATGGTGGATTATGAAGGGGAACACTATCAAAAATTGCTGGCAGAGTATGATCAGGCTCAGCACGATTTTGATGAGCAAAATGGCTATGGATACGATGCAGCGATTCGTGGTGTTTTACATGGTTTTGGGTTTGATGATGCTTTTTATGATCGGAAAATTAATACTTTGTCGGGTGGTCAGCGGACACGATTGGCAATTGCCAAACAGTTGTTAGAAACACCAGATCTCTTGATTTTAGATGAGCCGACTAACCATTTGGATATGGAAACGCTAGCTTGGCTGGAGCAATACCTACAGAATTACACGGGGGCATTAGTGATTGTCTCTCATGATCGTTACTTTCTTGATCGGGTAGTCAATGAAATTTACGATATGCACTCGGGACAATTAGACCATTATCATGGTAATTATAGCCAGTTTATGGCCTTGAAAGCACAAAAGGTATTGGCTGAAGAAAAAGCCTATCAAAAGCAGCAAGCTGAAATTTCGAAATTGGAAGACTTTGTTGCCAAAAATATTGTACGGGCATCCACAACAAAGCGGGCACAATCGAGACGTAAGCAACTGGAGCGAATGGAAAAAATTGAGCCCCCTAAAAATGAAAGTGGCGTGGCCCATATTACTTTCCAGGCAGCTCAGGAATCAGGTAGTGAGGTATTACAAGTAACTGATGTGGAGTTGGGTTATGACCAAACGAAACCCTTGGCCAAAAATGTCAACCTCCAAGTGATGAAACAACATGCTGTCGCCTTAGTAGGACCAAATGGAATTGGAAAATCAACCTTGATTAAAACGCTCCTTGGCCAAATACCTGCAATAGCAGGAAGCATAAAACTAGGGTCAAATGTAGAAGTGGGCTACTATGATCAGGAACAAGCTGTTTTAGACCCATCAAAGACAGTTTTAGACACGGTCTGGGATGAGCATCCTACAATGCCCGAACGCGATATTCGAACTATTTTAGGTTCCTTCATGTTTAGTGGTGAGACCGTTGATAAGAAGGTCAAAGCCCTGTCTGGGGGTGAAAAAGCGCGGTTATTGTTGACAAAGCTATCGTTAGAAAAAGCAAACTTCTTGATTTTAGATGAGCCGACCAACCATTTAGACATTGATTCGCGAGAAGTATTAGAAACGGCCTTAAATGAGTATAATGGGACCATTTTCTTTGTCTCGCACGACCGTTATTTCATCAATGCTGTAGCTAGTGAAATTGTAGAACTGACTCCAGCTGGAACTCAGTTTTATGATGGGGATTACGATTATTACCTAGAAAAGAAAGCGGTACAAGCAACAGTAGCCCAAACAGAAAAAAGTCAGCCTACAAATCAGCCCGCCAGGCAGCAAAATAGTCAAGCCCACAAGACACATCAGCGCCAGGTACGTAAGCTACAGCGCCAATTAACTGAGCTTGAAGGGCAATTAGATCAATTAGCAGCTGATAAGGATACCTTGACACAAGAGTTAAATGCACCTGCTAATGCGCAAGACATAGATCAATTGACTGCACTGGCAGAGCAAATTGAAGCTTTAGATGGCAAAATAACGACTGTAGAAAATGAATGGGCCAAAGTAAGTGAAGAGTTGGAAATGTTAGAACAAGAATAGGAAAAACGTGATCTTTGATAAAAGGTCACTTTTTTTTTGAAAAGGGTTGTTTTTTTCCCCGGCTGTGCTAATATTAATAGTGTAAGTTAGCACTTAGATATCAAGAGTGCTAACTCGTTAATGTTGATTGCAACTGATTATGTATTTGGAGGTTATTGAAAAATGCTAAAGCCTTTAGGAGATCGTGTCGTTTTACAAGTTCAAGAAGAAAGTGAACAAAATGTTGGTGGTATCTTGTTGGCATCTAATGCACAAGAGAAATCTGTAATCGGTACTGTCGTGGCGGTTTCAACGCAGTCAGTTGGTGATATGGAAGCTCCTAAGTCCATTAAGGGAGGGGACAAGGTTGTCTTTGATAAGTATGCTGGTTCTCAAATCACTGTTGATGGTGAAGATTACTTGGTGGTACATGAGAAGGATATCATTGGTCTAGTTTAATCGAGCAACGCAGGTAATAAATCGCTAAGACTAAACAATCACTTAATAATAAAAAGAACAAAAAAGAGGTAAACAATTATGGCTAAAGACATTAAGTTTGCGGAAGATGCACGTTCAAAGATGCAAAAGGGTGTTGACAAGCTTGCCGACACTGTGAAGACAACCATTGGACCTAAGGGTCGTAACGTTGTTTTGGAAGAGTCATATGGTACACCTACTATCACTAATGATGGTGTTACCATTGCTAAGTCAATTGACTTAGAAGATCAATTTGAAAACATGGGCGCTAAGTTAGTTGCTGAAGTGGCATCAAAGACCAACGACATTGCCGGTGATGGAACGACTACTGCCACTGTTTTGGCTCAATCCATTGTTAATGAAGGTATGAAGAATGTGACAGCTGGTGCTAACCCAGTTGGTGTGCGTCGTGGGGTTGAGAAAGCTACTAAGGCTGCAGTTGATGCCCTACACGAGATGTCAAAGAAGGTTTCAACTAAAGAAGAAATCGCACAAATTGCTTCTATTTCAGCTGCTAATGATGAGATTGGTAAGTTGATTGCTGAGGCAATGGAAAAGGTTGGTAACGATGGTGTCATTACCATTGAAGAGTCTAAGGGAATTGAGACGACATTGGATGTCGTTGAAGGAATGCAATTCGACCGTGGTTACATGTCACAATACATGGTAACGGATGAAGATAAGATGGAAGCAACCTTGGACAATCCTTATATTTTGATTACGGATAAGAAGATTAGCAACATCCAAGAAATCTTGCCATTGTTGCAAAGTGTCGTTGAGCAAGGTCGTTCACTTTTGATTATTGCTGATGACATTACGGGTGAAGCACTTCCTACTTTGGTCTTGAATAAGATGCGTGGAACCTTCAACGTTGTTGCGGTTAAGGCACCTGGTTTTGGTGACCGTCGTAAGGAGCAGTTGACTGATATTGCAACCTTGACGGGTGGTACTGTCATTACGGATGACCTTGGTTTGTCTTTGAAGGACACAACGATTGCTCAACTTGGTCAAGCAAATAAGGTTAATGTTACCAAGGATACGACAACGATTGTTGAAGGCGCTGGAACTAAGGAAGCCATCAGTGAGCGTGTTGACGTGTTGAAGAAGCAGATTGCCCAATCAACGTCAGACTTTGATCGTGAGAAGTTGCAAGAGCGTTTGGCTAAGATGGCCGGCGGTGTTGCAGTCATCAAGGTTGGGGCAGCCACTGAGACGGAACTTAAGGAACGCAAGTACCGGATCGAGGATGCCTTGAACGCTACTCGTGCTGCCGTTGAAGAAGGCTTCGTCCCTGGTGGTGGAACGGCCTTAGTTAACGCTATTCCAGCCGTTGCTGCTTTGCAAGAAGAAGGCGACGAGCAAACTGGTGTTAATATCGTTAAGCGTGCCTTGGAGGCTCCTGTCCGTCAAATTGCCGAAAATGCTGGTCAAGAAGGATCAGTCATTGTAAATAAGTTGATGGAAGAAAAGCAAGGTATCGGTTACAATGCGGCTAACGGTGAGTGGGTCGACATGATTAAGGCTGGTATTGTTGATCCAACCAAGGTCACACGTTCAGCCTTGCAAAACGCTGCTTCAGTAGCTGCTTTGCTTTTGACCACTGAAGCCGTAGTTGCAGAACAACCAAAGGATGATGCGCCAGCTGCACCAGCTGCGCCAGCCATGGGTGGTATGGGCGGCATGATGTAAGCCTTAGTTAAAGTTAATTAAAAGCGTTAGGTTATCAGGTTAACCTAACGCTTTTTTTACTGACTGAAATAATCAAAAAAAGATGGACAACCTATAGGAATGGTCCTAAAATGACGGGTGTGAGTAAATATGGATTATCTAATTGAAGAAGAGGAAGCAGGAGAAGCATATGTGGCATTATCTAAAGCGGCTTATAATCGGTAAGCCACTAAAAACGCTCGATGAGGGATCACAGCACCTGAGTAGGGGCAAGGCCTTAGCACTACTTTCGTCAGATGCTTTATCATCAGTGGCTTATGGAACGGAGCAAATTGTGGCTACCTTATTGGTAGCAGGTACTGCTGCCTTATGGTGGCAATTACCAATTGCACTGCTGGTTTTAATTTTATTGGCAGCCATAACGGTATCTTATCGTCAAATCATTCATGCTTATCCTGGTGGTGGGGGAGCCTATGTTGTAACATCACAAAACTGGGGTCGCAATGCTGGCTTGGTAGCAGGTGGCTCGCTCTTGGTTGACTATATGTTAACGGTTGCGGTTTCCGTTGCAGCCGGTACCGAGGCCATTACCTCAGCAATTCCGGCCTTGCATCCTTATACCGTTGGGATTGCCATTGGCTTAATTCTGCTATTGATGGCGTTAAATTTGCGAGGTATTCGTGAATCAGCCGGTTTTTTGATGGTTCCCGTTTATCTATTTATAGTGATGGTGGTGCTAATGATTGCTTGGGGCTTCTTTAACATCATTACAGGTCGGGTTCCTTATCACGCAACAGCAGCTGTAGGGACGACATTTTCAGGGATGTCATTGGTCTTATTCCTGCGTGCCTTTTCAAGTGGGTCTTCATCTTTGACAGGAGTGGAAGCCATTTCTAATGCGGTGCCAAATTTCAAGGAGCCTAAGGCCAAAAATGCAGCCGGTACCTTAGGTATTATGGCCACCATTTTAGCCTTATTCTTTGCAGGGATTACTTTCTTGTCCTATTGGTATGGTATTGTGCCTAATAGTCAGGTAACTGTCCTATCGCAGATTAGTGAACAGACTTTTGGCCATGGGGTACTATTCTATCTCTTTCAGTTGGCAACTGCTTTGATTTTGGCTGTTGCAGCCAACACGGGTTATTCGGCCTTTCCGCAACTGGCCTATAATTTGGCTAAAGATAAGTTCATGCCACACATTTATATGGATAAGGGTGATCGACTTAGTTATTCTAATGGGATTATGTCATTGGCGACTGGGGCTATCTTGCTTATTATTATTTTTAAGGGATCAACTGATAGTCTCATTCCTCTTTATGCCATTGGTGTCTTTGTCCCCTTCACTCTTTCACAGTCTGGTATGATTATTCATTGGTTGCGGCATCGTGAGGGAAATTGGCGGATGAAAATCGTCGTTAACTTTATTGGTGCCCTTATCTCGGCTGCCTTGGTTTTGACCTTATTCTTCTTACGGTTTACCTCGATTTGGCCCTATTTGATTATTATGCCAATTTTGGTAAAGATTTTTTGGACGATTAATAAGCATTATCGTACGATTGCTAATGAATTACGGGTTCTCTCTAAGGAGCCAATTAAGCGCCATCATTATGATGGTGCAACGGTGATTATTCTGGTATCTAATTTGACGAAGGTTACCGCAGAAGCGGTTGATTATGCCAAGTCAATCGGGGATTTAGTCATTGCCATGCACGTCTCCTTTGATTCAAATCCAGAAAAGGAGCGTCGCTTGGGAGTTGAGTTTAAAAAGGAATTCCCAGATATTCGTTACGTGGACATTCATTCATCTTATCGGTCAATTTCAGAACCGGCCTTACGCTTTGTGGATGAAATTTCAAAGAGTGCTAAGGAACGTAATCATTCCCTAACGGTTTTGATTCCACGTTTTATTCCGCGTTATGGTTGGCAAAATGCTTTGCACAACCAAAACAGCCTACGCTTGCATAATGCCTTAGCAAGAAGAGATTTGATTGTGTCAATATATTACTACCACTTAAAAGAGTAGTCATAAGATATTTTAACGATTGTAGATAAAGAGAGTAGCGAAAGTCTTTGACTGTTCTAGCGGTCAAAAACTTTCGCTTTTTATTTGGACGCAATTTAATGATAGAATAAGGGTATCTTTAATATTATGAATAAGGGATTAGTTGCATGGTGACTGAAAAAACAAAACAGAGTAGATTACCAATTACTCAAGATAAGATGGTTGAAACACTAGATTGGATGTATGAAAAAACAGTATCGGGTATTCCTGGGCAAAAATCCGTGGATGAGTTAGCAGCAGATTATTTAGAAAAGTACGATGAGGAAACAGCGATAACTAAACTTATCCAGTTTCAAACAGCAAAAGCTGCTGTTTCTGGTTTTGTTACTGGGTTTGGCGGTGTATTAACGTTACCAGTTGCGTTGCCAGCAAATATTACCTCTGTATTGTTGTTCCAAATGCGTATGATTGCTGTCATTGCAAAAATTAGAGGGTATGATTTACGAAATGATCAGGTGCAGACGGTAATTTATACAACGTTAGTTGGAACAAGTGTGGCTGACCTAATTAAGAAATCTGGTATTGAGTTCACTAATAAACTTGCTAATGGGGTTGTTAAAAAAGTGCCCGGAACTGTATTGGTTAAAATTAATCAGAAGGTTGGATTTAGATTTGTTACGAAATTTGGCCAAAAAGGGATTGTTAATCTAGGAAAATTAGTTCCGGTGGTAGGAGCTAGTTTTGGTGGCGGTATTGATTATTGGACAACGAAAAAAATCGCAATGATTGCTCAAAATACGTTTTTAAATGACGGGGTAGCCCTTGGGAATGGAATCGTCCTGCCTAAAGCAATCAATTCTGTCGCAGAAGGCTCGCAACTTATTAGTGACAAAATTAAGTAGAGGGTAGATGTATTTAGTGAAGAATAGTGCAATTAAGGTCCTGTGCATGATTAACCGCACAGGCCTTTTTTAAATGAAAAGGGGGAATGATGGACTATACGATTGATGATGTACGCCATGAGGTACAAGCTTTGCGGCATGCGATTTACCAAGGGGACTTGTTTAATTCATTACGCGTAGATGTAGGAAATTTGTTAGCTGCTTTAAGACCAGGTCTGCCTACGCCAGTGGCAGGCCTAACAGATAGTGACGAAGCGGCACTACGCTCGTTAGCTACTAATCTACAGACACAATTAGCTCAAGAAACCCTAACGACGGTGGCAACGAATGAACTTTTACAATTAGTGACAGGACTAAAGACGACAGAACCAACTGTGCGGGATGACTTAGCCATGGCAACAATTCTTGACCTATTACAACAGGGCATCTTAACAGCAGAGCAAATGCAAGAACTCGCGCGGTATCTTTTGCGAGATGAGATGATATTAGCTCATATTGATGAGCAGGCATCAGACGCAGTCTTTTTACGATCTAGCAGTGTATACTTACTGATGATGATTATCTTTACTAGTCGCCAAAATGGTGGGGAACCTTTACCATTGGAATTACAGGAAACGTTAATCGATACCTTAGCGGTTTATTTGGTTTTAGAAACAGACACCCGGGGATTTGTAGATGATAAAGGATGGGCGCATGCTTTTTTCCATGTAGCGCTTTTGTTAGATGCTTTGGCTGAAGATCCTAGTATGACTAGGGCAGATAAGATTTTTCTGCTTACTTTGCTGTTAGAACGAGTTATTCGATTAGACCAACCGTTATTTGCCGGTGAATTTAAACGGCTAGCAACGTATATGGTTAATTTAATGCAAATGAGTTCTTTTTATAGTGATTATCTCCTGAACATCTTTAAGCAGTGGCGCCAGGCCATGATTAAAGAAAGCCGGCCTACTGATACAGCGGGATGGAATCGTTTTTATAACCAGATTACGCTCCTGCAAAATTTGATGCTAAAAGAGAATCTGCCAGAGCCTATTTATGATTATTTAAACGAACAACGCCATTATTTATCTTAAGGACCGGCCAATGTTACGGTCTTGGATATGGTATAATAGAGTTTCTGAAATACACGGAACAAAAGATGACGAAAGAGAAGGGTAGTTTGGATGGCTAATAAACTAAATGTGACTTTATTATTCGGCGGTAATTCGTCTGAGCATGATGTATCGAAACGTTCAGCCTTAAATATTTATGAGGCCATGCATAAAGATAAGTACAATGTGACCGTGGTACTGATTTCAAAAGATGGGATTATGATTGATCCTGAGTTATCAATGCAGGTCCTGCTAGGTCAACTAGACGAGGCGACTGCAGTGGCTAAGGCCATGCAAAAGCTTGACTTGTCAAATCCGCTAGCCCCGGTGGCAGCGCTTGACCAAATTGACCAAATTGATCTTTTCTATCCAGTTGTACATGGTAATTTAGGAGAAGATGGTACTCTTCAGGCACTTTTCCGCTTACTAAAAAAGCCTTATATTGGTGGTGGAGTCGCTGCCTCGGCTATTTCCTTTGATAAGGATTTGACGAAACGAATTTTGAATCAGGCGGGGATTCGCAATACTGCTTATGTCTTGGTGACAGCTGAGCATCCAACTGCTTATAGTTATGAAGAGGCTGTTGCTGCTGTTGGCACATCAACGCTATTTGTGAAAGCTGCTAAGCAAGGCTCATCGGTTGGCATTTACCGTGTAAATAACGCGGCTGAGTTTGAGCAGGCCATTAAAGGAGCCTTACAATATGATACGAAGGTCTTAGTGGAAGCGTCAATTCAACGGCCGCGCGAGATTGAAATTTCCATCTTAGGTAATGAAGAACCACGGGCTTCAAAGTTGGGTGCTGTGGTCGTACCAGAGTCAGATGTCTGGTATGATTACAACAATAAATTCGTTGATGCGTCAGGAGTGACTTTTGATATTCCAGTTCGTTTACCGGTTGCTTTGCGAGATGAAATTACGCAAATGGCCCTGGATGCCTATAAGGCTTTAGGCCTAGTTGGTTTAGCCCGTATGGACTTCTTGGTTGATGAAAATGATGTTCCTTACCTGGGTGAACCTAATACCTTACCTGGCTTTACCAATATTTCACTTTATCCGCAGATGTGGGAAGTTTCCGGACTGTCTTATGCAGATTTAATTGATGAAATTATTGCCTATGGCCTGGCTGAATTTGAACGACAGGCAAAGTTGTCGTATGACTTCATCCAACTTGGTGAGGAAAAGGTGGGAACAAAGCGTTACCATACTGAAGAAGCAGACGAAGACTAATCATAACGAGATAAACGTTTAAAAAATACGGTGATGCGCTGGCATGACCGTATTTTTCATGTGTCAGCTTTATTGGCCTGCAGAACTAGCGTATAATGAACATTAAGACTACGAAAGTATAAAGGATAGAAAATGACTGATTTGTTTAGGCCCACATGGCTTTTAGATGCCATCTATTATTTAGAACCAGCTCAATTAAAGGCCCAGCACATTAAGGCAGTTTTGACGGATTTAGATAATACCTTGATTGCTTGGAATAACCCCGATGGGACTGATCAACTACATGATTGGTTGACTAAGATGCAGGCAGCACATATTCCGGTGATGGTCGTATCTAACAATTCGGTCGCACGGGTAGGACGCGTTGCTGAACCATTGGCGCTTCCCTTTGTTGCCCGGGCTTATAAGCCAACGACAATTGGATTAAAACGTGCTTTAAAAAGACTAGACCTATCAGCAACTGAAGTGGTGATGGTGGGTGATCAGCTTTTGACCGATATTGTGGCGGCCAACCGGGCTGGTATACGGAGTATTTTAGTTAAGCCTTTGATTGAAACTGATCAGTGGAATACGAGAGCGAATCGCTTTATTGAAAAAGGCATCAAAAAACGGATGTTAAAACAACATTCAGAATTAACCTGGAGGAAGACGATTGATTAGTGATACAGAAGTAAAGGCATTGTTAGCTGATGATTTACGTTGCATTGGTTGTGGTGCTAAGATTCAGACAACTGATCCAAAGGCGGTGGGGTACACGCCATTATCTGCCTTAAAGAAAGGCTTTGATAAGGAAGAAGTTCTTTGCCAACGTTGTTTTCGTTTACGTCATTACAATGAAATCCAACCAGTAGATTTAACCGATGATGATTTCCGGCGTTTACTGAGTCAGATTGCCGATACGAAGGCGCTTGTGGTCTATGTGGTTGACGTTTTTGATGTAGCTGGTTCGATTATTCCAGGCTTGCATCGCTTTGTTGGTCATAATCCCATTTTATTAGTAGGTAACAAAGTTGACGTATTACCACATTCTGTCCGGCGGTCTAAGGTCAAAGATTGGATACGACAGCAGGTGAATATTGCTGGTATTCATCCTGAAGAAATTATGTTGACTTCTGCCAAGACCGGGGATGACATTGGCCCTTTGCTAGATCAAATTGAGCAAGCTCGGCATGGCCAAGACGTCTATGTAGTCGGGGTAACCAATGTTGGCAAGTCTACGCTCATTAATCAGATTATTCGCGAAGTGACTGGACAACGGCAAGAAGTGATTACAACATCTCGGTTCCCGGGGACAACCTTAGATCGAATCGAGATTCCTTTAGATGATGAAACAAATCTCATTGATACGCCGGGCGTGATTCATGCAGATCAAATGGCCCACTATCTATCAGCCAAAGATTTAAAATATGTTGCGCCACAAAAGGAAATTAAGCCCCGTACCTACCAGTTAAATGCTGGGCAAACACTTTTTGCTGGTGCTCTGGCCCGCTTTGACTTTATTCAGGGTGCACGCGCTGGCTTCACGGCCTATTTTGATAATAATCTGATGGTTCATCGGACTAAGCTCACGAATGCTGACCGTTTTTACGAGCAGCATGCAGGTGGTTTGTTAGTCCCACCTAGTGAAGATGAATTGGTAAACCTACCACCATTACAGCGACATGAATTTAAGACCACGATGAAAACGGATGTCGTCATTGAGGGACTTGGTTGGTTAACAGTACCTGCTAATACAGTAGTTGCTGGTTGGGCACCTAAAGGCGTTAGCGTATTAACTAGAAAGGCGATGATTTAATATGACCATGATACTAAGAGGTAAGCAAAAGCGTTATTTAAGGGCCCAAGCCCATTCAATGCGGCCTATTTTTTCGGTAGGCAAACAAGGCTTAACGCAAACTTGGCTGGACCAATTGCAGACAGCAATTGATAAACGTGAATTATTTAAAGTCAATATCTTGCCAAATGCGGGCGTCGATGTGGCTACCTTGCAAGCCTTCATTGAAGAGCATAGTGACATACAGGTTGTGCAGACAATTGGACATACTTTGGTTTTGTTTGGGGTATCCCATGACAAAAACCATCGTCATTACTCTCAGGCGGTAGCAGCAATATAAATGTGGATGTAAAGGCATAAAGGTAATTAAGCAATGATGGAAGCAAAAACAACTACAATGAGTCAAACGCAGGTTGTGTCTAAAGCGCACCGGCGAATCGGACTTTTAGGTGGTACGTTTAACCCACCACATTTTGGCCATTTAATGATTGGCGATCAGGTAGCTAATGAGCTTAATCTTGACCAAGTTTTATTTATGCCAAATGCCCAGCCGCCGCACGTCGATGCTAAGACGGCGGTGGATCCGATGATGCGGGCAATGATGGTTAAAGCGGCTATCATGGGCAATAGTAAGTTTGGTCTAGAAATGACAGAAATTGAGCGTGGTGGCAAGAGCTATAGTTACGACACAGTAGTAGCACTAGAAGCAGCCCATCCGGAGAATGACTATTATTTTATTATAGGTGGGGATGAAGTAGCCTACTTAAAGACATGGTACCGCATTGACGACCTAGTTGAACGAGTTCACTTTGTGGGTGTCAATCGCCCTGAGCAACCAGTAAGGAGTGACTATCCTGTTGAATGGGTTCAGGTTCCTAATGTCGCCATTAGCTCGTCGGATATTCGTCAACGAATCAAGGAACACCGCAGCATTCGCTATTTAGTTCCTGATATGGTGGCGGCGTATATTTTTAAGGAGGGCTTATATCTTGACACAGCTGAATGAAGTTAGTCTACCAACTTATCGCGGACGTTATTACCCTCGATCCCGGGCGGATTTGGTCCAACGAGTAGCCAAGCAAGTCTCTCCAAAACGCTTTGAACATATTTTGCGTGTCGAAGAGATGGCATTACGTTTGGCCAAACAATGGGGTGTCGATCTAGAACAGGCATCCGTGGCTGCACTTACACATGACTATGCAAAGGAGCAGTCCACACAAAAATTTTTGGATTTTATTGATGCAAAACAACTTGACCCAAATTTGAAAGCATGGAATTCAGCAATCTGGCATGGTATTGTGGGCGCTGAAATAGTGGCTGATGAATTAGACATTCAAAACCAACCCATTCTAGATGCCATTCGACAGCATACAACGGGCGCTCCTTATATGACGACCCTCAGTCAGATTCTCTATATGGCTGATTATGTTGAGATGGGACGAGACTTTCCAGGTGTAGACGAAGCACGGGCCTTAGCCTTTGAAGATTTAAGAGCGAGTGTTGGTTGGCAAACCAGGCATACCTTGGCCTTTTTAGTGGCTAATGGTAAGCCGGTCTATCCATTAACAATTTTGACTTATAATGAATGGAGTGTTGAAAAATGACGCATGAAAAAACGCCCTTGGCCGTTGCGGTCATGGCAGCAGACGATAAACGGGCTGAGAATATGATGGCCTTAAATGTAAATGGGTTGAGTTCGGTTACTGATACCTATTTAATCATGGATGCAGCAAGCGAACGCCAAGTAGTCGCCATCGCTGATGAAATTGAAGACAAAATGGCTGCTGCCGGTTTTGCACTTTTGCGCCAAGAAGGACGACAAGCTGCCCAGTGGGTACTCTTGGACTATGGTGATTTACTTGTGCATATCTTCAAACGGGAGAGTCGTGATTTTTATCAACTGGAAAAGTTATGGAGTCAAGCAGCAGAGATTGATGTTAGTCCTTGGTTAGCTAAGAAAGTAGCGTTTTAATGAATTATCAAACCTTTGCCCGTTTATATGATCAGTTGTTTGATGAAGAAGCTTATGAGGACTGGTTGGCGTATGCCCACCAGGTGATTCGTCAACCGGAAGGTCCATTATTAGAACTTGCCGGCGGGGCCGGACGGCTAGCCATCATGATGAAGCAGACTGGCTTTCCAGAGGTTATGAATTTTGATTTATCTGAAGAAATGTTAACCTTGGCGGCTGAACATGCACAAGAAGCAGGGGTTCAATTGCCCTTGATTCAAGGTGATATGCGAGAATGGTCGGGGTTGGAGCTGACTTTTCAGACAATAACTTGCTTTGCGGATTCGTTAAATTACCTAGCTGATGAACAGGCGCTTCTGCAGACCTTTCAACAGGTAGCACAGCACTTGGTAGTAGGTGGGCAGTTTATTTTTGACGTAATTACCCCTAAGCAGACTGACGACATTTATCCAGGGTATATGTATAACTGGCACGATGAGCAAACGGCATTTATGTGGTCCTCTTTTGCAGTACCTGAAGTGGCGCATCAGATAGAACATGAATTAACATTTTTTATGTACCAAGAGGAAATTGATGGTTATCAACAGGTTCAAGAATTTCATATGGAACGGACGTATCCTTTGGCAACCTATCAACACTTGCTCACTAAGGCCGGTTTTTCAAATATTCAAGTAAGTGCCAATTATGGTAAGCAAGATGATTTAGCTGGGGCTACCCGTTGGTTTTTCAATGTGACAAAGGAATAAGACATGCGAGCAGTTGGTTTAATTACAGAATATAACCCTTTCCATAATGGCCATCGTTATCATATTCAGCAAGCTAAGCAATTGACCCAAGCAGATGTTGTGATTGCAATGATGAGTGGTAATTATGTTCAACGAGGGGAACCAGCTATTTTTAATAAATGGCAACGGGCAGAGATTGCTTTAAATCAAGGAGTCGATATCGTTTTAGAATTACCCTTTGCCTATGCAGTTCAGCCGGCCCATCTGTTTGCTTATGGGGCTGTGAAACTGTTAGCCGCCATTGGCGTAGCTGACTTGGTTTTTGGGGCGGAACATGCTGACTATGACTTTGGTGCTTTAGCACGTGCGGCTAAGACTGTTACACAAGATCACGAACATTTTCAAAGCGATTATCGACAGACCTTTGCCAGTCAGTTTAATCAATTGTTAGTGGAACAATTAGGAGTCGATTTGACTAAGCCAAATGACTTGTTGGGCTTTGCCTATGCTCAGGCCCGGGTAGACTTAAACTTAGCGGATCAGATTCAATTACATCCAATTCAGCGACAGCAAGCCCAATATCATGATGTTAGGCTTCCATTTGGGGGCCAAATTGCAAGTGCGACTGCTTTGCGCCGCCAAATTGAACAAGGTAAGGGCATGACGAATGTCGCTCAATATGTTGCGCCACAGATGTTGGCTTTAGCCAAAAAAGGACCAGAGGTCCATCCTTTTGCAGGGGCTTGGTTTGATGCCCTACGTTATCAAGTTTTAACGAGTTCGGTGGCACAACTTGAGACAATTTACCAATTAAATGATGGGTTAGCCCCACGTCTAAAAAAGTTGGTGGATTATTATCAAGGGGCCAGCTATGAAGACTTTCTGGCGCAATTTAAGAGCCGTCGTTATACGAAGGCACGGATGCAGCGACTTTTACTATATACTGTTTTACAAGTGCGGCCAGAACAAATACAGGCAGTTTGGCAGCATCCATACTTGCGGTTACTGGGTGTTACTGCACGGGGGCAGCAATATCTACATGAACGTAAGAAAAAGCTGGCTATACCTTTAATTAGTCGGGTGACACAAGAAGATGTCCAGGGCCGATTACAGTTAGACTATCAAGTTGGTAAGGTATATCAGCACTTCGCGCGTCAAGCTTTGCAGCAACAATTTACACAGGATACAGGACGGCAACCGATTATCAGAGATAAAAAGGAGAAATGAGCACATGCAAACGTCTTTAAAATGGCCGTTGGCTAACTTAAAAAAGATTCCTGCTAGTGGTATGCGGGTGCAGGAGACGGTTGATTTATCTGCTTTGTTGGCAGACCGATTTGCCGATCGCGTGATTTCAATGGAGCCAGTTACGGTAGATGTGATTATCGAAGCTGATGAGGCTGGTCGTATATCAGCTGTTGGTAGCGCTGATACGGTAGTAACCCTACCTTCTAGTCGTTCCCTAACTCCTGTTGCCTTACCCATACATAATGAGATTGATGAATGGTTTGTTGACAACGAAGAACAATTAGCACGTTTTGATCAGCAAGTTAATGTAAGCTTGGTTGAAAAGACGGTTGATTTAGGTACCGCCTTATTAGAATCGTTGATGCTAGCCTTGCCAACGCGTGTACTGACACCGGATGAAGCGGCTAGTTCTAAATTACCACAAGGAACTGATTGGGCGGTCACAACTGAAGAAACAGCTGCGCAGCAAAGTAAGCCCAATACACCATTAGCAGGATTGGCTAGCTTATTAGAGCAAGACGGTCAAGCTGATTAGGTTAGTAAAACGCTGATTGGTTGAATAAGCCAGTGAGCTTTTTTCACTAAGTGGGTCCTCAAGGGAAGAAAAGGAGTAGAAATGGCCAAAAAACCAAGAGTAACACCAATGATGCAACAGTATAATGAAATTAAGGCCCAGTACCCAGACGCCTTACTGTTTTATCGTTTGGGCGATTTTTACGAATTGTTTAATGAGGATGCGATTTTAGGGGCCAAGCTACTTGAATTAACCCTAACGCAGCGTAATAAAAATTCAGCGCAACCAGTTCCCATGGCCGGCGTGCCCCATCACGCAGCCCAAAGCTACATTGATATTTTAGTTGATAAGGGCTATAAAGTTGCGGTCGTTGAACAGATGGAAGATCCCGCTCAAGCCGAGGGAATGGTTAAGCGGGAGGTCATTCAGTTAGTAACGCCAGGCACACGCATGAAAACCTCTGCGGATGCAGCAAAAGAAAATAACTATATGGTTGCATTGAGCCAATTGCCAACTGGTCAGTTCGGGTTGGCTTATGCTGATTTATCAACCGGAGAATTAGAGGCGACGACGGTTGCGACCACAGGCAATGTGATGAATGAGTTAAGTCGGCTAGAAACTAAGGAGATTGTTACCGATGTTACCTTGCCTGATGATTTAATGGCCACGCTTACGAATCTTGGTATTTTAGTTTCATATCAGAGTGAGGGGTTAGCGGACCATCAATTGGATTATCTGGTGCAAGACTTAGCTCAGCCAGCTCAAAAACATAGTGCTGACTTGTTATTAGCATATTTGATGGCGACGCAAAAACGCTCTTTGGACCATTTACAGGTGGCTAAAGGCTATGATATTGCCCAGTATTTGGAATTGGATCGACATTCACGGGCCAATTTAGAATTAACAAGTAATATCCGCACGCAACAACGTTCAGGTACGCTATTGTGGTTATTAGATTTGACAAAGACGGCCATGGGAGGGCGCCTTTTAAAGCAGTGGATTGAACAACCCTTACTTGATCGGACGGCCTTGGAGGGACGGTACGACATTGTCGGGGGATTATTAGATGACTACTTTGGTCGGGCTGCGTTGCAAGAGGCCTTACAAGGGGTGTACGACCTAGAACGTTTGGCTGGCCGCGTTGCCTTTGGAAGTGCCAATGGACGTGATCTTTTACAATTAAGCCATTCACTAGAACAGGTACCGGCCATTATGCTGACGCTACAAGCCATGGATCAACATATTTTTGGCACCCCCTTGGCGGACTTAGATCCCGTATCTGATATCCAAGAGCTGATTAGTCAGGCGATTACAGATGATCCGCCAGTATCAGTTAAAGAAGGTGGACTGATTAAAGATGGGTATAATGCCAAGCTTGATGAGTACCGCTATACCATGCAACATGGTAAACAGTGGTTAGCTGATTTGGAAGCTAGTGAGCGTGAAGCAACGGGTATCCACTCGTTGAAAATTGGCTATAATAAGGTCTTTGGTTACTATATTGAAGTGACGAAGGCTAATATTGATCGTCTAGACCCTGATCGGTATACGCGTAAGCAAACATTGGTTAATGCCGAACGCTTTATTACACCCGAATTAAAAGAACATGAACAGTTAATTCTAGAGGCGCAGGCACAGTCAAGTGAACTTGAATACGACTTATTTACCCAGCTGCGCGATACTATCAAAATGAATATTACGCGACTACAAAAACTTGGGGCCAACCTGGCGCGGTTAGATGTTTTACAGAGTTTGGCTACCGTTGCTGAACAATTTAATTTTGTAAGGCCTCAATTGACAGACGAGACTGAAATTGAGATTAAGGATGGTCGGCATCCAGTTGTGGAAAAAGTACTAGGCCATCAAGCCTTTGTGGCAAATGATGTGGTGATGCCAGTGGACGAAACAATTATGTTGATTACTGGCCCTAATATGTCGGGGAAGTCCACTTATATGCGACAATTGGCATTGACGGTAGTGATGGCACAAATTGGCTCTTTTGTACCAGCGACGAGCGCTAAGTTACCTATTTTTGATCATATTTTCACTAGAATTGGGGCTGCAGATGATTTGATTTCGGGTAACTCGACCTTTATGGTTGAAATGGCAGAGGCTAACACAGCACTACAAGAGGCGAGTCCACACTCGTTAATTTTGTTTGATGAGTTGGGACGAGGAACGGCTACCTATGACGGCATGGCTTTAGCCCAGGCCATTATTGAATATGTGCATGATCATACGCAGGCCAAAACACTTTTTTCAACACATTATCATGAATTAACTAGCTTAGATACGACCCTACCTCATTTAAAAAACGTTCATGTTGGCGCAACTGAAGAGGATGGAAAACTGATTTTTTCACATAAGGTCTTACCAGGACCAGCTGATCAGAGTTACGGGATTAATGTGGCTAAGTTAGCTGGTTTACCTGAGCAATTAATTAAGCGGGCTAGTGAAATTTTGCAGGATTTGGAAGCCAGTGATCAAAAGGAAAGTCAACTCTTACCATCACAGGCTGAAAAAAATAGTACTAATTCTTCACTAGCGGAACCAATGGTTGCTTATCCAAGTTCCGTTACGCCAGATAATCTGGCAGTTGAAACGCATCAATCAACTAGTGATAGTGAGCAACCAAGTCAACTGGCCTTATTTGATATAGCAAGTGATCAAGATGAAAGCGTGTTAGCTGAGCTAAAAACACTTGATTTGGCCAATATGACACCACTTGAAACCTTGCTTCAAGTTAGCAAGTGGCAAGCCAAACTTGGTAAGTAGGGGGTGCAGGTAAGCTAATGGCACAAATACAAATGTTATCTGAAGTACTAGCTAATCAAATTACGGCTGGTGAAGTGGTGGAGCGTCCGGCGTCGGTAGTTAAAGAATTGGTCGAAAATGCAATTGACGCCCATGCAGAGCATATTGATATTATCGTGGAAGATGCAGGCGTTTCTAAAATTCGCGTAATTGATGATGGTGATGGCATAAAAAATGACCAGGTAGAGTTGGCTTTTCAGCGCCATGCAACGTCAAAAATACTAACGCAACGAGATTTGTTTCACGTGGCCTCGTTAGGGTTTCGCGGGGAAGCCTTACCCTCCATTGCCTCAGTTAGTGATGTTCAACTCGTAACGGCCCAGCAAGATGCTAGTCAAGGTATGCAAGTTCATTATGAAGGTGGAACCCTACTTGAGGCGGGGAGTGCTGCGGCTCGTAAAGGAACTGATGTGACGGTGAAAAACTTGTTCTTCAATACACCGGCCCGGTTAAAATATTTAAAATCGCAGGCGACTGAGCTAGCAAAAATTGTAGAAGTGCTTAATCACCTAGCCTTGAGTTATCCTCAGGTCGCCCTGCGTTTGCGGCATGGGCATAAGGAAATTTTGCGGACTGTTGGTAATGGTGACCTACAGCAGGTCCTAGCAGCGATTTATGGTGTGCAACAGGCCAGAAAAATGCTAGCGCTGCAAGCAGAAGATAATGACTTTCGCTTAAGTGGGTATACGTCTTTACCTGAATTAACCCGGGCTAATCGTTCTTATATTGCGATTCTGATTAACGGTCGCTTTGTTAAACAGTTTCAGTTAACTAATGCCCTCATTAAAGGGTATGGATCAAAATTGATGGTGGGGCGTTATCCAATTGCCGCCCTTCAAATAGAAATGGATCCGACTTTAGTGGATGTAAATGTGCACCCACAAAAAAATGAAGTGCGACTTTCAAAAGAAGATGAGTTAGAGGCCTTTATCGAAGAAACCGTACGATTGCGGATTCAACAGGAAAATTTAATTCCTGATGGCTATCAGAATTATCAGGATCAAAAACAGCCTAGTCAGACCAGGGCCTCCTTTTTAACGACACTCAATGATGTATCGCGACAGAAGCAATCAACTGCATTAGAAGGGCAGATGCAGCCTGCTTCAAAAGCACCGGCTCAACCAGATACTACCAGGGTAGTGTTACCAAAAGAATTAGTTGAACAACATAGCCACTTGACCCCAGTGCTTATTAGGCAACGGTCGGACTTGGCGAATGCTGATGTGCAGGCCTTTGTAAAGCGATATCAGGATGTTCCTTTGCTGCCAGCGTTTGGAAAAGATAATCAGCACCAACAGGCAGCCGGACTAGCAGATGACGGTCTTTTGCTTTCGTTTGGGACACCAGATGTAGGTACTGAGTCACAGACAGTTACCGATAATAGCGAACGATTTCCAGATCTGACGTATATTGGTCAAGTCTATGGAACCTTTTTGTTAGCCCAAGGGACAGGTGGCCTTTATATTATTGACCAGCATGCTGCCCAAGAGCGCATTAAGTACGAACATTATCGGGCAGTGATTGGTCAGGCAGGGCAGGAAAAACAGCAGTTATTAGTTCCAATTGTGCTCGAGTATTCAGCTTTAGATGCCCTTAAAATTGAAGGACAGTTATCACAGTTGGCGGCAGTAGGAATTGAATTAGCCCCCTTTGGGGAACACACCTTTATTTTGCGTGAACACCCAGGTTGGTTTCCAGCCGGTCAAGAGGAGGCTACAGTGCGCGAAATGATCGATTGGCTCTTGCGGGATCAGTCGATTACGGTGGCTGCCTTTAGGGAAAAGACGGCTATTATGATGGCTTGCAAACGGTCGATTAAAGCGAATTGGTCTTTAAATCGGTATGAAGCTCAGGGCTTACTTGACCAGCTTGCCCAGACCGAGAATCCGTTTAACTGTCCCCATGGTCGACCCGTGGTTGTCTCTTTTTCACTTACAGATATGGAAAAAATGTTTAAGCGCATTCAGGATCGCCACGAATCCTGGATTGACTATGATCAGCATCCCTTCTAGGGCGTTGTTGGTAGAAAGGAAGCCGTAACTTAATGGTAGAAGCAACGGTATTATACGCTACGATTACTGGTAATAATGAAGCTTTGGCAGACCGCATAATTGACCAATTGCACCTAGCTGGCCTAACTACGGTGAAGCAAGCCTTGGAATTAGTGGATCCATTGACTATAACGGCCGTTAATACACCCTTGTTGGTGATTGTACCTTATACGTTTGATCAGGGTTCATTACCCGAAGAAGCCTTGGACTTTTATGATGATTTAAGCCAGGTTGATTTAGGCGGGGTTGTTTTTGGGGTGGCCGGGTCAGGTGATGATTTTTATGGTCAAGATTTTTGTACAGCAGTGGATGCTTTTACGACTCGGTTGTTAGCTGCCGGTGGGCAGCAGGGTGCACCTTCGTTGAAAATCAATTTAAATCCGACAGCCAGTGATCAACCAGCCATTGAAGAGTTTACCCGTTCCTTAGTGCAGGCTTTAAAAAACTAGCGCTTTCTTTTTGGCGGGGGTCTGTTATAATAAGTGCAGATAGAAAACGTTGACGAAGATATGTCACAGAATGAAACGACTGTACAGAAAGCCCTGGGGATGCGAATGGGTCAGCACGTCTTTTGTGGTACTCCTTCCGAGTGGATTAGCCAACTAATCCCGTTGATTCACGTTACGAATCGTCATTGAGGCCAGTTTAGACTGGTGAACTCGGGTGGTACCACGGTAAAACGTCCCGTTGCTATATAGCAACGGGGCGTTTTTTGATATATTGAGCAATGAATAAATAAAGGAGATAGATAAATGGCAGAATTAGTAAAGATTGTATTTCCAGATGGGGCGGTTAAAGAATTCCCAAGTGATACGACGCCTTTAGAAATAGCTAACAGCATTTCAAAGTCCTTGGCTAAAAAGTCAGTATCAGCTAAACTTAATGGTCACTATGTCGGTATGCATGATGCAATTAAAGAAGGTGGTGATTTTTCCCTCATCACCAAGGATGATCCTGAAGCCTTAGACATTTTGCGGCATTCAGCATCGCATTTATTAGCGCAGGCCCTCTTGCGTCTCTATCCTAATATGCATTTTGGAGTGGGACCTTATATTGATAATGGCTTTTATTATGATACTGATAAGCCTGATGGTCAGATTACGGTGGACCAATTTCCAGCTATTGAGCAGGAAATGCGTGATATTGTAGCTGAAAATCTGCCCATTGTCTCTCGTGAAATCTCTCGTGACGAAGCATTGGAAATGTTCAAGGATGACCCTTATAAGATTGAGTTGATTAATGACTTGCCAGCCGATGAAAAGATTACCATTGCTGTGCAAGGGGAACATGTTGAATTAGATCGGGGTGGGCTAGTACCATCAACTGGCTGGTTGAAGCACTTCAAATTGACTTCAGTAGCTGGTGCCTACTGGCGCGGAAAATCATCCAATCCAATGCTCCAGCGCATATATGGAACTGCCTTTTGGAATGAACAAGACTTAGCTGATGAGTTGGAGCGCCGTAAAGAAGCCAAGGAACGCGACCATCGTAAAATCGGTGCTGACCAAGATCTCTTCTTTACCTCGCAAGAAGTAGGAGCGGGCCTACCTGTTTGGTTACCAAATGGGGCAGCAATTCGACGGACCCTAGAGCGTTATATTGTAGATCGTGAAGTCCAGGATGGTTATCAGCATGTGAATACCCCTATCTTGTCGAATTTGAATCTATATAAGCAATCAGGCCATTGGGATCATTACAGAGAAGATATGTTCCCACCAATGGATATGGGCGATGGTGAATTCTTAGAGTTGCGGCCAATGAATTGTCCATCACATATCATGGTTTATAAGCATAAGCCACGGTCGTACCGGGACTTGCCTTTCCGAGTGGCAGAGCTTGGCATGATGCACCGTTATGAAAAGTCAGGCGCCTTGACTGGCTTATCCCGGGTACGTGAAATGACCTTGAATGATGGGCATACCTTCGTAACGCTGGATCAAATTGAAGATGAATTCAAGAAGATTCTTGAATTGATGGTAGATGTTTACAAGGACTTTAACATTACAGACTATCGCTTCCGCTTGTCTTATCGCGATCCTGAGAATACGGAAAAGTACTTTGATGATGACGATATGTGGGAGCGGGCTCAGACGATGTTGAAGTCGGCTATGGATGATTTGGGCTTAGATTACTTTGAAGCAGAAGGTGAAGCAGCCTTTTATGGTCCAAAGTTGGATGTACAAATTAAGACGGCTTTAGGTGGCGAAGAAACCCTATCAACGATTCAGTTAGACTTCCTATTGCCCGAGCGGTTTGATGTAACCTATGTGGGGGCTGATGGTGAAAAGCACCGGCCAGTAATGATTCACCGGGGAATCATCTCGACCATGGAACGGTTTACAGCTTATTTGACTGAGATGTACAAAGGGGCCTTTCCAACCTGGTTAGCCCCACAACAAGTGCGCATCATACCAGTCAATCGTGAGGCCCATGGTGACTATGCACAAGCTTTGAAGGAACGTTTAGTTAAGCAGGGTATTCGTGCTAGTTATGATGACCGTAATGAGAAGATGGGCTACTTGATTCGAGATGCTCAGACGGCCAAGGTACCCTATACCTTGGTTGTCGGGGATGACGAGGTTGCCAATGAGTCAGTAACTGTGCGTCGCTTTGGTTCAAAGAAGACCAATACGGAGGCCTGGGATGCCTTTGAACAGGATCTGTTAGCTGATATTGCGCGCAAGTCACGACCTGTTGAATCAGTATCACAAGCATAATAAACTAAAGACTATGATGGTCCAATTAGACTAATTGAAGGGTCTTGCCTAGCTGGCTAGGTAAGGCCCTTTTAGTGTTTAAAATTTTTCTTGCATTAGTATAGACCAATCGGTTATAATTGGTCTATACCAAAAAAGAGGAATATGGGAGGCTTCGATTATGACGATGGATATTAAAATTGTGAAGGACCAGCAGGCCGGTGGACAAGCAGGCTATCAGCTGTTTGCAGACGCATTGGATGCAGGAGCAAACGTGTTTGGGCTGGCAACAGGTTCGTCACCTATTACGATTTACCAGGCATTGACGGCATCGGATTTAGATTTTTCAGATAAAATTTCGATTAACTTAGATGAATATGTTGGTCTATCAGCTACTAATCCCCAAAGCTATCATTATTTCATGCAAGAACACTTATTTAATCAAAAGCCATTTAAGCACAATTATCTACCTGATGGTTTGGCAACAGATGCAGAAGCTGAAACAAGCCGTTATGATCGCATTATTGAAAACAATCCTATTGACCTACAATTGCTGGGCCTAGGGGTTAATGGACATATTGGCTTTAATGAACCAGGAACGGCATTTTCAGAATTAACGCATAAGGTGGCGTTGACACCATCAACGATTGCGGCTAATGCGCGCTTTTTTGCTGACCCAAATGAGGTACCAAAATACGCATATTCAATGGGAATTGCTAGTATTATGCAGGCTAAGCATATAGTCTTAGTGGCCTATGGTGAAAATAAGGCACAAGCCGTAGCACAAATGATTGAAGGGCCGGTAACAGAGGCGGTGCCTGCGAGCGCTTTGCAAAACCATGCCAACGTAACCGTTATTTTGGATGAAGCTGCCGCTAGTCAATTACAAAAGTAAGACCAGCTAAGGTAGGGATGGCTGACGAGTTGGGCGGTATGTGGTAGACTGGTACTAATAAAACTAGAGATTGAGAGATGCATAATGCAATTAACGGGTAACGACTTAATTGAGGCATTAAATGCGAATACGATTAGTGAAGCCAGCTTTATTGCGCCTGACCAAGCAACAATCGATTTAGATGAATTATTGGCATTTGTTCGCCAGGCATTAACAGCTGGGGATTTAGTGGGAGCAGAATTAGTCATTAGTGGTGATGAACCGATTCATTTACGATTGGAGAGCAATTTGATTAATCTCCCTTTACGCTATGTTAATCAGATTAGTAAGATTGTGATCAATAATCCGGCTAGTGAAGTGAATGTTTATATGATTGTTGAGCATCCCTTAGTAAGTCAATCCGGGTTACGAATTGACCAAGCAGCTACGGTAACCGGTTTTTTAGATGACCTTGATTCAGTAGCAGCTAAAATTGCAGCCTATTTTGATGAAAAGATAGCACTGATTAACCAGGCGATGGAAGAAGAACGTGCTAGTGAAGCGACTGTGGTGACTGAAACCGAGAGTGAGGAAGGGTAAGATGAAGGACTTTCTGAGACGACTGGTAGAGATAGTCATAGCCGCTGGCGGTATTTGCCTACTTTATGAATTTACCAGTGTGGCAACTTGGATGCCCAATACACAAGCTTCTTTAGCACAAGGAGGGTTAGTATTAGCAGCAACTTCATTAGGCGCGGTGTGGACGCCATTTGTAGCCTTTTTTGGCCATTTACTCTACGATAGTTTAAACTACACGAATGTTTGGTGGACCTGGGTCGTAGCTGATGGGGTCTTTGGACTGTTAATTGGTTTGGTCGTGCAGCGGTTGGAATTATTAACACAACCACTAACTTGGCAACAAATAGTACGGTTTAATGGCTGGCAAGCATTGGCTAACGGATTAGTTTGGGGTGGTTTAGCACCGCTTGGCGATTATTTAGTCTACCAATCAGCTTGGCGTTATGTTTTTCTACAGGGTGGCGTAGCGGCACTAGTTAATACGTTAAGTGTTGGCATTGTTGGCACACTCTTTATCTACGGCTATCATTGGATGAAGAAACACTAATTTAAAAAGGTCAGTTGATTACTCGATGAGTGACAATTGACCTTTTTTATGTTTGGTTGAGTTGCTACCCTGGTGGTGGTATAGTAAACTTTATGCAAGTATATTGAATAAATACAGGTAAAGTGGGGGTGGAAAATGGCTGAAATCATTGATGGACGAACAATCGCCAAAGAACTGCGCACAGCGGTTAGTCAACAAACAGAACGGTTAGCGCAAGTGGGCGTAAAAGCGGGCTTAGCAGTCATTTTGGTTGGGGACGATCCAGCTAGTCAAATTTATGTACGTAATAAAGAACGTGCTGCTAAAAAAGTTGGGGTGGTTGCAGAAACACTACATTATCCCACGACGGTCACTCAAGCTGAGCTCTTGACTAAAATTGATTATTTAAATCAGAACCCAACGGTTGATGCCATTTTAGTTCAAAGCCCCTTACCTGCGCATATAAACGAGGAGACTATTCAAGCCGCGATTAGTCCGGCTAAAGATGTGGATGGTTTTCACCCTGAAAATATAGGCCGTTTATTTGCCGGGCGAAATGAATTTTATCCAGTTGCGAATACCCCCCGCGGTGTGATGACGATGTTAGCTCATGAAGGGGTATCACTTGATGGGAAAAATGCGGTTGTCATTGGGCGGTCAATCTTGGTTGGACGGCCAATGTTTGCCTTGTTAGCAAAGGCAGGCGCAACAGTAAGCCTGCTCCACCGTGGTACCCCTTCAGCACTCAAACGGCAATTAGTTCAAGCCGCTGATATCGTGGTGGTCGCGGCAGGACACCCAAACCTATTGAAAGGTGAAGACATTAAACCCGGAGCAGTTGTGATTGATGTCGGTATTAATCGTATGGATGATGGCTCGTTAGTTGGAGATGTTGATTTTCAGGCAGTCAGCCAGCTAGCAAGTAAAATTACGCCAGTTCCGGGTGGGGTTGGACCAATGACGATTGCAACCCTATTAGAAACGACAGTTGAGCTGGCAGCACGGCATCATGGTATTGAATTGGAGCAAGGATGGCAGAATATTTAACAGTTAGTGCCTTAACACAGTATTTAAAGCGTAAGTTTACGCAAGATCCATATTTAGCGCATATTTATGTAACGGGTGAAGTGTCAAATTTTAGGCGGCGACCAACACATCAATATTTTTCGCTTAAAGATGAACACGCTGTAATAAATGCAACGATGTTTAAACGTGACTTTGCCAAGTTACCCTTTGACTTAGAGGCAGGCATGAAGGTGAATGCATATGGTCATGTGGACTTATATGCACCCAATGGGTCATATAGCTTAATTATTGAAAAGTTAGAACCTGATGGTATTGGGGCTCTCTATCAAGCTTATGAACAATTGAAGGCGAGACTACAAAAGGCTGGTGTCTTTAATCAGTTGCAACGACCAATCCCCCGTTTTCCAAAGAAAATAGCGGTTATCACGTCACCTAGTGGGGCGGTCATCCGTGATATTTTGACGACGGTAAAACGCCGTTATCCAATTGCAGAGGTGGATTTATATCCTGCAGCGGTACAAGGCGCACAAGCCGTCCCCGAACTTATAAAGCGGCTGGACCAAGTGGCCACTACTAGCGATGCAGATGTACTGATTATTGGCCGGGGAGGGGGTTCCATTGAAGATTTATGGGCTTTTAATGACGAGAAACTGGCCAATAAATTATTAACAATGCCCATGCCGGTCATCAGTTCTGTGGGTCATGAAACGGATACAACGATTGCTGATTATGTTGCTGATCAACGGGCGGCTACGCCAACGGCAGCGGCGGAATTAGCGACACCAGTTCCCCTAGCAGATTTATGGTTAGGCATTGAACAATTACGGCAACGACTTGTGCACGTTTTGCAGGGGCAAATTAGCCAAGACCGTGATAAATTACAACACCTACAACAGAGCTATGTACTACAAGATCCACGCCGCTTGTATGAAGGTTATGCGCAGCGGATTGATTTAGCTAGTGCTCAATTACAACGGATGATGGCTAAGGGATTAGCACCAGATCAGCAGCGTTTTGATTTGTTAGCACCACGTTTGCCAGTAGCGATGAAATCGATGTTGGAACATAAAAAGCAGACGCTCAGACAGGCGGTTAGTGGGCTGCAATTGGTTAGCCCACTTGCCGTATTGAGTCGGGGGTATGGTTTAGTAGAACAAAAGGGGCAGCTAATCCGGAGCATACAAGACGTTAGCCTAACAGAGCCATTAACGATTGAATTAGCAGATGGCCAGATAGAAGCCACGGTAGTAGAAAAGAGAGAAAAAAATGACGGAAAATAAAGAACATACATTCGAAGAGGATTTAACGCAATTAGAGAACATTGTGAGCCAGCTTGAAAAGGGAGATGTCCCATTGGAAGAAGCCTTGCAGGCTTTTGAAAAAGGGGTTGCCCTAAGTCGGTCATTACAAAAGACGCTTCAAGATGCCGAGCAAAGCCTTGCTAAAATTGTTGATGAGCAAGGTGAAACGAATGACTTTAAACCAGCAGGGTAAGCAGCATGACATTGACTGAATTTCGTAATATCTGGCAACCTCAAATTAATGCACAATTAAGGTCGCAGCTGAAGCAAAGTATTGAGTTAAACCGGTTATTAGCCCCAATTGAGTATGCGGTTATGGGGGGCGGTAAGCGGCTTCGGCCCTTACTTACAGTAGCGGTAATTAAAAGTTTTGGTTTGGATCCTAAGCCCTATTTACAGGCTGTGGATGCAGTTGAATTAATCCATGCTTATAGTTTAATCCATGATGATTTACCTGCCATGGACAATGATCAATTCCGACGTGGTCAGGCAACAACCCATGTCGCATTTGATGAAGCCAGTGCTATCTTAGCAGGGGATGCTTTACAGCCATTAGCCTTTGACTGGCTTAGTCAGGCAAAGGATTTGAGTGAACACCAGCGATTGGCATTGATTGCCGCCCTAGCAGATGCAAGTGGTGGTCGAGGCATGGTGGCTGGTCAAGTACTTGATATGGCCTATACTGGGCAAACAGAAATCACACTGGACCAAGCACAGGCGGTGCATCGTGCTAAGACCGGCGCTCTGATTGTTTATGCACTGAAGGCGGGTGGCATTATGAGTCAGGCCGACGAAGCCCAATTAACAGCCTTAAAGCAGTATGGGGCTGCTTTTGGGCTAGCCTTTCAAATAAAAGATGATTTGGATGATTGGCAACAAGATGGTCGTGAAGATAAACAAGCGTATCCTAATATTTTAGGCCTGGATGGGGCAGCTAAGATGTTAGCAGAGCAGGTGCATCAGGCACAGATAGCCCTAACTGACTTAACCAATACTGGGGTTGACCCAGACTTATTGACAGCATTTTTAAACTATTTTGAACCACTAAAAAGGTAAATGGAGAAAACATGAAAATAGAAAAGGAAAGAGTTGATGTCCTGGCTGTTCAGCAAGGCCTATTTCATTCACGAGAACAGGCCAAACGGGCAGTGATGGCTGGCGAAGTGCTGGGGACCAATGAAGAGCGGCTAGATAAGGCTGGTCAAAAAATTCCAGTAACGACAGAGCTACACATCAAAGGGACGCCCATGCCCTATGTTTCAAGAGGTGGTTTTAAGTTAGAAAAGGCGACGCAGGTCTTTCACTTGGATTTCACTGGTAAAACAGTCTTAGATATAGGCTCTTCTACTGGTGGCTTTACAGATGTAGCACTTCAGAATGGGGCTTCGTTAGTCTATGCACTTGATGTTGGCACCAACCAGTTGGTATGGTCACTACGTTCTGATCCACGGGTCGTCGTAATGGAAAACACCAATTTTCGGTATGCTACGCCGTCCATGTTCACTGCTGGGCAACCTGACTTAGCCACAATTGATGTGTCGTTTATTTCCTTAAACTTGATTCTCCCAGCCCTCGCTACGATTTTAGTTAAGCAAGGACAGGTAGCGGCTTTGATTAAACCTCAATTCGAAGCTGGTCGCCAAGCTGTTGGTAAACATGGGATTGTTAAAGATGCGCTGACTCACTTAGCTGTGATTGACCAGGTAGCCGATTATGCAAAAGCGAATGGCTTTAGTCTAACTAATTTAGACTTTTCCCCCATTAAAGGTGGTTCAGGAAATATTGAGTTCTTAGCTCAGCTAGTTTTAGATGGTGGGGCTAGTACCATTGATCCTGTACAACGGCAGGCCGTGGTGACTGCAGCTCATCAACAGTTAAATGCGCATCGAAAGGAAGAAGAGGATGCGGAAAAATAAACAGGCTCGTCAACAGGCTATTCGCGAATTAGTCATGCAAGAACAAATTAGACGGCAAGAAGACTTGGTGGCAAAATTAAATGCCAAGGGATGGGCAGTGACCCAAGCGACCGTTTCACGTGATATTGCAGACTTACATCTAACGAAAGTTCCCCAATCTGATGGTGGCTTTGCCTATGCGGTTATGACACCAGCAGACTATGTTGGTCAACTACAGCGTATTTTGGCTGAACAAGGAACCAGTTACTACTGTCAAGGTAACATGGTCATGTTTAATGTAGCGCCGGGTTCGGGGCCAGCTTTAAAAATGGCTTTAGCCGCTGGAAACTATCCGGATATCTTTGGCATGATTGGTGATGATGCAGGTGTTCTAGTGATTTTGCGTCAGTCACGACAGGCAGAAGAATTTATGCAGGCCGTGTTAGGTTCAGCGATAAGCAAATAGCGCATTGGCCAGGAGGTGAAGAATGTTACAAGAACTATCTATTCAAAACTTTGCAATTATTCAAAAGTTAAATATTAGTTTTCAACCTGGTATGACGGTATTAACTGGTGAGACAGGGGCTGGAAAGTCGATTATCATTGACGCAGTTGGTCTGTTAACAGGCGGTCGTGGATCACAGGATTATATTCGTGAAGGTGCAGATAAGGCTGTAATTCAAGGCTTGTTGGATCTACAGCCTTCAACCGACTTGCAAGCGCTTCTGCAAGAACATAGTATCCCGCTTGATGACCAACAACTATTAATTCATCGCGAATTACATCGGACGGGTAGAAACGTGATTCGCGTCAATGGAACCTTAGTCAACGCAAGTTTACTCAAGCAAATTGGACATTATCTGGTGGATATCTATGGACAAAATGAACAGCAAGAGTTGATGCAGGTTGATCAACATATCCGGCTCCTTGACCAGTATGGTGCAAAAAAAATAAGACCGGTATTAACAGCTTATCAGCAGGCCTATCAGGACTACCAACAGCTTACACAAACATTAAAAAAACACTTAGCAGACGAACATGCTTGGGCGCAACGTTTAGACATGTTAACGTTTCAAGTTAATGAGTTACAGGCTGCTGATTTGCAACCAGATGAAGAGGAGCATTTAACGGCTGAATATCAGGAGTTATCCAATTTTCAGGATGTACTTGAAGGTTTGTCGAAAGCACATGAGGTACTTGATGGTGACTGGGAGCCCAATGGGTCGCAAAGCATTGGAACTGCTCTGGCAGCGCTAGAAGGGATTGAAGATTTATCTCCTAAATATGGTCATTTAGCAGAAAATATGCGCGAAGTTTACTATAATTTGCAGGATGTTTCTTCTGATATTTTATCAGTTAAAGATAGTCTTGCATTTGATCCTGCACGGTTACGCGAAGTTGAGTCACGTTTAGATTTAATTCGAGGACTTGAACAGAAATATGGAGCAACAGTAGCAGAAGTTTTGGCACACCAGGCCAAGGTAGAAGCAGAACTAGATGCAATGAGTGGCGAAAACCAATCGGTGGAGGGACTTAAGGAAAAGGTTGAAGGAGCTAAAAAAAGATCCGAGGAACTTGCTAATCAGCTGCATAAAAAGCGACAAGTAGCGGCAAAAGAACTTACTAACCAAATCCACGAACAGCTAAGAGATCTTTATATGGCTAAGGCTGAATTTTCGGTTATCATTAAGCCAACTGAGAATTTACAGCTCACTGGTAGTGATCAAGTCGAATTTTACATTAAAACCAATGAGGGTGAACGAGCAAAACCGTTAGTTAAGATTGCTTCGGGTGGTGAACTATCACGAATGATGTTGGCAATTAAAACCATCTTCTCTCAGGAACAGGGGACCACAGCGATTATTTTTGATGAAGTCGATACAGGTGTTTCTGGACGGGTTGCCCAAGCGATTGCGGAAAAAATTGCAGATATTGGGCAGCATTCACAGGTGTTAACTATTACGCACTTACCTCAAGTGGCAGCACTGGCTGACCATCATTTCTTTATCCAAAAAAAGGTGGATGCGGGACGCACACAAACAATGGTTACCACGCTTGATGAGACTGGTCGAATTGATGAATTAGCACGCATGCTATCAGGGGATAAGTTGACTGCAGCGGCTAAGGAAAATGCACGTACCTTGTTAGCGAGTGGTCAGGATAAGTAGCCGGAAGATTGTATATCGTTGCCTAAAGGAGTACAATGTAAGTTACTTAGTTTTTACTTGAAGAGGAGTATGTCGACCATGAAGCGTGGCGTTTTAATTGTCTTGTCAGGTCCGTCTGGCGTTGGTAAAGGAACAGTTCGGAAGGCTTTGTTTGAAGAACCAGATATTGATTTTCAATACTCGATTTCTATGACGACCCGTCAGCCTCGAACTGGCGAGGTTGACGGCGAAGATTATTTTTTTGTTACCCGCGAGCAATTTGAGGATGCCATTAAACATAATGAGGTGCTTGAATATGCCCAGTATGTGGGAAATTATTATGGTACCCCTAAGGCTTATATCGAAAAAACTTTAGCGGCAGGAAAAGACGTGCTTCTTGAAATTGATGTCCAGGGTGCCTTGCAAGTGAAGGAAAAAATGCCAGAAGGGGCTTACATCTTTTTGACACCACCTAATCTACGTTCGTTAAAGACACGTTTGATTGGACGCGGAACTGAAAATCTAGATGTCATTAATCGTCGCGTTCAAACGGCAGCTTCTGAAATTCGGATGATGAAAAATTATGATTATGCCGTTGTCAATGACGAGGTTGCTGCAGCCGTTGATCGTATTAAGGACATTATCAAGATTGAGCGCTTACGTGTGGAGCGAGTATTGCCAGAGTATATTTCAATGATAGAGGAGTTTGAAAAATTATGATTTTATATCCATCAGTTGATAAGTTGTTAGAGCGTGTAGATTCACGATATAAGTTAATTGCTCTAGGTTCACAACGGGCACATGAATTAGAACAAGGTGCTTTGCCTACCTTGCCAGAATTTAAGTCGGTAAAACCGATTGGGCAAGCATTTGAAGAGATTGAAGCTGGGAATGTTATTATTGATCCTGTACCTGGTAAGTTAGACGATTAGCTGATAAAGAGCAGAAGTAAAAAAGAGGACTGTCGACTGACAGTCCTCTTTTTTACTTCTCGTAGGTTATCTTATTTGTTCAAGCGTGCTCGAATAGCCCCAATCACAGCAGGTAAAATAGTTATAAAAAGAATTCCTAAGATTACTAGTGAAAAGTGTTGTTGAATGAACGGTACTTGACCAAAGAAATAGCCACACCAAACGCCAATGAAAACCCAAAGCGTTGCGGCTATTGTATCCAACATGATAAATTGTCGATAGGGATAACCAGATAGGGCAGCGGTAAAGGGGGCTAAAGTCCGGATAATTGGTAGGAAACGGGCGAGAATGATGGCTAATTTACCATGCTTAATGAAGAAAGATTTGGTATCCTCCAAATTTTTCTCCGTGATAAAGCGCCCAAGAAAGGGATGTCGCACTAAGGGCAGCCCAATTTTACGACCGAGAACAAAGTTTAGTGAATCGCCACTTAAAGCGGCAACCCAGAATAATAGCAATAGGGCCCAAGGATCGAGCACATTGTGGGGTAGGGCTGCAGTTGCGCCGGCCGCAAATAAAAGGGAGTCACCAGGTAGGAAAGGTAGGATGACGGCCCCAGTCTCGATAAAGATGACTGCAAATAAAAGGGCGTAGGACCAAGGGCCTAAAATATTAACCCAGGTCGATAAATGTTGGTCTAAGTGTAGAAAAATATCAATAATGTGTGCCATGTTGTTACTCCACTGATTAAGATTATGTCTGATAAGAGTCATGAATTAGTCTAGCACAACCAAGTAGTGAGCGCAGAGTATGATATAATAACGAAGATACTGTTAACTAAAAATTAAACTATAAAAGGGTGAAAAGATGACATTAAAACAACTTAACCTTGAACAAGTAAAGGGGCCACGAGTCCAATTGACAACGAGCTTGGGTGATATCCAAGTAAAATTGTTTGAACAAGAAGCACCGAAGACGGTTGAAAATTTTCTTGGATTAGTAGAAGCAGGTTATTATGACGGAACCATCTTCCATCGGGTGATTAACGATTTCATGATTCAGGGGGGTGATCCAACCGGAACGGGAATGGGTGGAGAATCAATTTGGCATAAACCCTTTAAGGATGAATTTAGTTCTGACTTACATAATTTTCGCGGTGCTTTGTCGATGGCCAATGCTGGGCCTAATACAAATGGCTCTCAATTTTTTATTGTGGAAGCCAGTCGTGTGCCTAAGCAAATGCTACAGGATTTAGCTAATCATGAAGATAAAGAGGTGGTTGATGAATATCGTCAACATGGTGGTACACCTTGGTTAGATGGTAAACACACCGTATTTGGGCAAGTTCAACAAGGAATGGAGATCGTTGAGGCCATTGCTAAGGTTAAGGTTGATTTTGCTGACCAGCCTAAAGAGCCTGTTCGCTTACTTAAAGCGACGGTCATGTAGTATTGTTGATAGAGAAATTAGACAGCAGGATAACGTGCAGAAGGGAAGATGTATGGGTTATCAGATTGGCGATGTACTAAAAGGTACCGTGACCGGCATTCAACCATATGGGGCTTTTGTGCAGTTGGACAAAGAACATCAAGGACTAATTCATATTTCTGAGTGTCGGTCAGCCTTTATTCAACATGTTCGAGATGAGTTAGCACTGGGAGAAGAAGTCGAAGTGTTGGTGTTAAATATTGATGAATATAGTCAAAAAATTTCACTATCCAGACGTGGTCTAAGTGAGCGAGAGCGGCTAGCTAGATTAGATTATCGACGAATAGGCAAACAGGGCCCCCATTATTTTTGGACTAATCGGCATGTTAAGCTAGGCTTTTCAACTATAAAACAGGCTATGCCGACTGCAATTCAGGAAAGTTTACAGCGATTACGAGGTTAAGAGGAGAAAGTAATGTCATTAGTAGCAGGAACGGTTGTGTTTACCCGGGGTGATCAGTCCTTTTTTTTAGTTACTGAACAGGCACCTAGGGCACGGTTTTATACAGTTAAAATGCATAAGCACAAAAATGAAACGGCTTTGGGCTCATTGTTAACGGGCTTTAAAAGTGATTTAGGGTTGTCAATTGAAAATTTACGGTTATCTGAATTAGCAGTTTGGCATGATGCTAGTCTCCAAGTAGGGCCAATCTCCTTATTTACGTTTACGCCGGTGAATATTGAAGCCATTGATTTTGAGCGGCTTCATGCAGTCGGCTTAGCATTTATGAATGCCCGTGATGTCCGCGAGTTATTAAAAAGTGTTGATATGACGGCGGTGGCCGGGTTTGATGAAGGCAAACACTAAAACTTTTCCCTAAAAGGTTGACAGTTGTTAATAAACTCTGTAATATAATACGAGTTGTCAGGTGAGCGTTGCAGATAATATATGTACTGTCCTTTAAAAAAGGTGTTGACATCTATTTTAAGACGTGTATAATTAATTTCTGTTGTCGCTATTAAAGCAGTCAACAATTTGTAGATCATTGAAAACTGAATATCGTTTCGATATAACAAATGTGTAGGGTCACCACGTATGTGGTGCAAACATTTGCGAAGTCAATTCGCTAGTAAATTCGTTTAACATCTGTTAAACAACAACATAATTTGAGTACTACTCAAATTCTCAAAATGAGAGTTTGATCCTGGCTCAGGATAAACGCTGGCGGCGTGCCTAATACATGCAAGTCGAACGCCTTGTCGTTCTACTGATTTAGAGAGCTTGCTCAATACTGACGTAGAACTATACAAGGAGTGGCGAACGGGTGAGTAACACGT
>NZ_ATUU01000001.1 GCF_000420365.1 Weissella halotolerans DSM 20190 | reverse complement strand
AGCGGACTAGTACTAATGGTTCGAGGACTTAACCAAGTTGAACAAACGGTGTAAAGGCACAAGGATAAATGAAGGCAAAAGCAAGCAATAAGATTCAGTTTTGAGAGACGTAAGTCTCACGTGTTGTGATGATGGCATTGAGGTCACACCTGTTCCCATACCGAACACAGAAGTTAAGCTCAATCGCGCCGAAAGTAGTTGGGGGATCGCTCCCTGCGAGGATAGGGCGTCGCAACGCATCTTGGACGTTTAGCTCAGCTGGGAGAGCACCTGCCTTACAAGCAGGGGGTCACAGGTTCGATCCCTGTAACGTCCATTTGGTCGCATGGTCTAGCTGGTTAGGACGCCTGCCTGTCACGCAGGAGATCACGGGTTCGAGTCCCGTTGTGACCGTCAATATTACGTCATATCATAGGGATATAGTTTAATGGTAGAACAACGGTCTCCAAAACCGTCGGTGGGGGTTCGACTCCCTCTATCCCTGCCATGGCGGATGTGGTGAAGTTGGTTAACACACCGGTTTGTGGTTCCGGCATGCGTGGGTTCGAGTCCCATCATCCGCCCTTCGACGTAATATTTGGGATTTGCCGTTGTGGCGGAACTGGTAGACGCGCTGGACTCAAAATCCAGTTCCCTTTATCGGGAGTGTGGGTTCGATTCCCACCGACGGCATTGTTGCCTTAGGGTAACAGTTGAATGTCAGTGTTTTAAATAGATGTTGCCGTTGTGGCGGAACTGGTAGACGCGCTGGACTCAAAATCCAGTTCCCTTTATCGGGAGTGTGGGTTCGATTCCCACCGACGGCATTGAGATGCTTTGTTTCAAGGGTCTCAGGTATTGTGCGTTCGGGACGTAGCTCAGTTTGGTAGAGCACCTGGTTTGGGACCAGGGGGTCGCAGGTTCGAATCCTGTCGTCCCGATATAAAGTGTTGTGGGCCGGAAGGCCTTTTTTTTTACCCAAAATTTGATTCTTACTTATGGTAGAAGATAGGATTTAACACACTTAACTTAAGCTCCAATTCTTTGTTACACTACTAATAGATAGAGGGAGGTCGTAATGACAAGTAATTCAATCCATAATGAGTCCTATCAGCAATTATTAAATGAATTAACCAAGGATAAGCAAGTGATTGGTGAAAAGATGGTAACCCACGAACCTGGAGTAAAGGTGCGCGATGCAAGTGGAGAAGAGCAGGTCTATGTGAACTGGGACGTTATTCGGCGAGCAGATGAAACCTATTGGTCAGTCCTAGATGGGGATCGAAAGACCTTATATAACATTAGTGATTATTCAGTTTATGACCAGGATGATTCAAACCAGTGGCTGACGGTAGCAGAATGGTTTAAAAAGGATTAGGGAGGAAATATGGTTGCACAAAATTTACGCCGGGTGGTCTATGCTTTTGCAATGGGCGATGCTTTAGGTGGCCCTTATCAATATAAAACTCGAGGAACCTATACTTTCACTGGACAAAGCACGCAACAGTCACCACTTAACGGTAAGTGGAGTGATGATACAAGTATGAGTTTAGCTACCATTAATGCGTTATTTGAGCCCTATAACCTTCAAGTGGTCATGGATAATTATGAACAGTATTATCAACAAGGCAAGTTTACCCCAGAAGGGGAAGCGTTTGGAATGGGAGAACAGACCATTAAGGCTCTAGAAGCTTATCAACAAGGTGGGGCCTTACTCAGAGAAGATGCGGAGACAGCCAATGGAAATGGTGCTTTAATGCGCGTCTGGCCGGTGGCTTTTTATACCATAACGGCTGACCAAACAGTGGAACAAGTTGTTAATGAATTAACTGCCTTAACCCATGGACATGGGCAATCGAAATTGGTTGCTAATATTTGGGTAGCCTTTTTACGTTTGTTGCCACGATTAAAAAATGTAGAACGGGCTTTAGAAATGGCCATTCGTCGGTATAATCGTACACCAGCACTAGTAAACAAGTTACGTATGAATGGGTTAACTTGGTTGGTGATACCAGACGGACAGACAGCAGATGACGTTATACATCAACTTAGAGAATTATCAATAGATGAAGTTCCAAACAGTGGCTACGTAGTTGATACGTTAAAGGCTGTATTTTGGCTTCTTTTACAGGCAACTTCCTTCCAGCAAGCCGTTCAATCAGCAATCAATATCGGTGGTGATACAGATACCATTGCTGCATTAGTAGCTTCAGCAATTGCCTTTGTTTACGATGATTTGCCAACAGCTTGGTTAGATAGCTTGGCCAATAAGAATGTGATTGAGCGTGAATGTTTGTTAGCGGATGCGTCACATAAATTTTCCTAGGTTGAGTCCATATAAAAAGCAGCATCTTAAAGATGCTGCTTTTTATATTACCGTTTTTGATGACGTCTTAAACTAAGATAAGCAAGAATGAAGAGAACATCAAGACCAATTAATCCCAGTATGATACCAAGCTTTAAGCCGGGTGTATGATAGTGCAGGTTAATTGTATTCATGCCGGCATGTGTACGAATACCTAAAAAGCCGTTGTTAACGTTGACTAGTTCTAGTTGTTTATCTTGCCAGCCCTTGCTGTAAGGAATCGTGGTGGCAATAATACGACTAGTAGCGGTCTTAACTTTACCGGATAAATGATTGTTTTGCCATGTTAGTGGGACCGCATGGCTTTGTGCACTTTTGGCTACCTGGTTAAAGGATTGACCGGTTGGCATTGCGCGTACGCTAACATCGAAGGAGTAAGTACCCACTTGACTAAAAGACAGTGGAATAAAAGTTTCCTTATTCACGCCACTAGCAGGCCCTAAGTTAAGGGTAATTGCCTGATGGGGCTGATAAAAGGAAAGATTTTTTTGACTGGTTTGACTAAACTCTGCTGTTTTGTTGTGGTACTTTGCTGTTAGGGTATAGCCACCTAGCTCATTTCCTGCACTAGTCAGATGCTTTTTTGTCCAATTCCACTGATAAGCAGTAGGATTGTATCGTCGATCGATGGGACTTTTAGGATTACGGCTATCTTCTTGGTGACGATAGTCGTAATCAGCTAAGGCGGCTTGGCGGCGTTGAATAAAGTTAGCCGGCTTAAATTGAATATTACGAATTTCCAAATGCAGTTCAGTGTGTTTTAAATTGGCATCAGGACTAAGAAAAATCCCATCATCCATAAGGGCTGGATGGCTATGATAAGTAAAGTGTAAGTTTTTAACCGGTGCTTTTGTTTGGTCAGTGCGAATTCCTGCCGTTTTGACCTGATTTGCGAAATCGCTGTGATCACTTGATGCATTTGTATCTTTTACGACGACACTGTCTGCTAACATTGCTTCACGTTCAGTTGGGTTGGCTTGCTGATACTGTTGAAAACTAACTTGGTGTTTGGGTAGATAAGCTAATGGGAATGCATCCTTGGAAAAAGTTGGTATTTGTCCATTAACCTTTACTAAATTCGCATCAGCATGATAAGAGGCTGGTGCTAAACTCGCATCATTTTCAAAGCGTTGCTGGACGCCTAGGATATTACTGAGTGTATTACGATTATCTAAATTACCTAAGACATCATTTTTGTTAGCACCATTCAGGGCTAGACTGTCGGATAATTGACCAAGCTGACCGTTTTGAATTGACCAGTAACTGCCAATATTATGACTAGGTGCTAAGATTGGCAGATTATTGCCGGGCGCAATGCCTTGTGCGTTACTCAGTTGTTCATCAATTTGAACTCGGTTTAGTGGAGAGGTTGTGGCCGGTATGTTAACTACATCTAGTAACGAACGATAATTTTGTTGGTTTGAGATGAGTGTCTTGACTTCTTGATTACTTAAATAGTCACTTTTTGCAGGGTCAGTGCTCGTCGTATGGTTCTGGCCGGTAATCAAGATAACGTTGAGTACCGTTAATCCGATGAGACAGTAACACTGCCAGATTGGCCGCTGTTTCGTTAAATACATACCTAATAAGGTAGCAAAAAAACTAGCAATTATAAGACCAAAAGGCAGTCGTAAATTAAAGTGACTGCCATAGAAAATAGAGAGGGTGGCCACTACACCTAAGCCTGCTGTGATGACATAATCTTGCCTAATGACCTGCTCGCGGTGGTCATAAACGACGATTATGGTTAGCGCCAAGGGTAATGAAAGCATGAAGACCCAACGGTTAGAGGGCGAACTACCACCATTTAATAAGGCACTGAAAAAAGGCAGACACAGTCCAAAGCCAGCAAGCAACCAAATGGTATTAAATAAACGGTATTGTTTAAAGTGATGCAAGGTAAACACAAGGCCTAATAGTGTGATGGCTGTAAGGCCGCCTGTTAACCAAAAGTCAGGAACGCTGTAGTTGGTTAACAGGTTACTTGGTAGTTTAAGGTAGTAGTAAAGGGGATAGACGGTTAAGCCATTAGCCAGCGGAGAACCAGTGCGGGCAGAGCTAAGAACACCGAAAAAACCTGGAATAAATAAGGGGGCGGCTAGGCAAAAGCCAAGCATGGTACTTAAAATTAAACGCAACTGGTAACTAACTCGGTGCCAGTAATGGTTATAACTAGAACGGAGTACCCAAAAAATAAAGGCACCTATGGCGAGCATAAAGGCAAAGTAATAGTTATTCCAAAGCGTCCACGCTACCATTAGGGTAAAGGGGAGCCATCGCCCACGACGTAAAACCTGATCGAGGCTTACTAAGAGCAGGGGGAAAATAATCAGGGGATTAATGAAGAAAGGGTGTTCGAAAGCCGCAAAGGCAGTGTAGCCTGAAAAAACATAGGTGATCGCGGCTAAGGCATTAATCCAATAATGGCGATTGGGTAAAAAATGCTTGGCAGCAACTAAGAAGGCGCTACCAGCTAAGAATAGCCTTACGACAATCATGACGTTGTAGTAGGTAACGAGTTGCGTGGGTTTAACTAAAGCAACACCATAGGTGAAAATATCACCTATGGTATAGTAAGCGAATGTTTGATAGTAGTCACCACCAAGCCCAAGGTGCCAATCCCATTGACTGGGCCATTGATGGTCAATAATGAGTTGCTTTAAATCATGCTGCCATTGAGCTAGGGCAGGAATATGCTGGGTTATACCATCAGCCTGCCAAACTAAAGAGGTCCCAGTCAGTGCATATGGCAGGAAAATAAAACAGGTGACAAGTAGAAACAATAAGCTGTAGCGCCAGCCCGTTTGTTTCCACCAATAAGATGAGTGTATGGTCATAAAAAAAGCCCCTAAACTGTAAGAATTATGCTCCATTATACCATTGTTATTTCAACTAAAAAAAACCTCAGTGTTAACTTTGCTAACAAATATCTGGCATCTGAGATAATAAAAAGATAGAATAATTAAAATTATGTCATCAATAAGAATGGGAGATAATCATAATGCGGACTGAAACAGATTCATTGGGTTCATTGGACGTCCCAGACGATGCTTACTATGGGATTCACACAATGCGGGCTTTGGATAACTTTTCAATTACGGGTGAACATGCACATCCAGCTTTAATCAAAGCCATATTAGCGATTAAATTGGCGGCGGCTAAAACGAATAAGGCTGCTGGTGATTTATCCGCGCAAGTGGCAGACCCTATTATTGAAGCTATCGAGACCTTGCTAGATCAACCGCTCAATTATGATATGTTTCCGCTTGACCCAATCCAGGGGGGTGCTGGAACGAGCATGAATATGAATGTTAACGAAGTGGTGGCCAACCTAGCTTTGGAGCTACAGGGCCGTAATCGCGGAGATTATCATGTTATTCACCCTAATGACCATGTTAATCATAGTCAAAGTACGAATGACGTGTTTCCTTCTGCAGGTAAATTGGCCCTGATTCAAAATAGTCAACCGCTGCTAGGCGAACTACAGAGTTTGATTACTGCTTTAGGTCAGAAAGCAGATGAATTTGCGACCATTTATAAAATGGGACGCACACAACTGCAGGATGCCGTACCGATGACCTTAGGTAATTCCTTTCATGCCTATCTAAAGCCCCTACGACGTGATATGGAACGGATTGAAGAGGCCGTAGCCGCGCTACATGTTTTAAATTTAGGGGGGTCAGCTATTGGTTCAGGAATTAATGTGTCATATTACTATCAAAGTCACATTATTCCGGAATTAAGTCAGCTAACGGGTTTACAATTAACGCAGGCTTCTGATCTTTTTGATGCTACACAAAATCTGGATAGCTTCTTGGCCCTGTCAGCAGCCTTGAAATCACTGGCCGTTAATTTATCCAAGATCGCAAACGATCTTCGTCTATTAAGTTCGGGTCCTCGGTCGGGCTTAAATGAAATTAACCTACCAGCTAAACAGGCAGGAAGTTCAATCATGCCAGGTAAGGTTAATCCGGTCATTCCAGAGGTCGTAAATCAAGTGGCTTATGAGGTCATTGGTAACGATGCAACCGTTACAGCAACAGTTGAAGCCGGACAATTAGAACTTAATGCCTTTGAACCGGTAATGTTATATCGTCTATTTGCTTCGCTTGATCATTTGACGGCGGCCATGGCAACCTTGCGCAAGAATGCGATACAAGGGATTAGTCCCAATCGTGATCAGCTTCACCGAGACATTGATTTATCAGCATCATTTGCGACTGCCATGGCTAACAGTATTGGATATCAAGCAGCCGCAAAGTTGGCCAAGCAAGCCCTAAAAACTGGGCGGCCACTTCGTGACTTAGCTGTGGAATCAGGGCAATTTAGCCAAGCAGAATTAGAGCATATTTTTGCGGTGGCTGAAATTGTTGAGAACGAACGGACGCCTGAACACGGCTTGGTCTTAAAACGTTCCGGCTATACAAGTTAAAGTAGTTAAAAGGGTTTGTCATAGGGACAAACTCTTTTTTTAGGTAAAAAAATGAAAAGACATATGTAAACGTTTACAAATGGAAAACTTTAAGCTAAAATAAAAGCTGTGCGATAATGATCAAGAAGAGTGAGGAGAAGAGCACTATGGTAAACTTTATCATTGCCAGTCATGGTAAGTTTGCAGAGGGCATCCGCCAATCAGGTGAGATGATCTTTGGAAAGCAAGAACAGGTTCAAGTTGTTACCTTTATGCCTAATGAGGGGCCTGAGGATTTAATGCAACATTTTAATGAAGCATTAGCAAGTTTTGAACCAGAAAGTCAAGTTTTATTCCTGGTTGATTTATGGGGGGGTTCACCCTTTAATGCGGCCAGTCGAATCCAAGCAGAGCATGCTGATCGGATGGCTATTATTACCGGACTAAACTTGCCAATGTTAGTTGAGGCTTTTGGGGCGCGCTTTACGATGGATAAAGCAGCTGATATTGCCCATTATTTGGTCCCAGTTGCAAAGGATGGGGTTAAAACGCTACCCGAAATGCCAGCAGCAGAGGCTAAATCTGATGTTGATGAGACAAAAACAACCTCGGCGGCTAGTCAGCCTATTAGTGGAGATGTAAAGGCAGTTAAGCACTCTGGAAAGCCAACCTTGAAAATTGGCTTAGCACGGATTGACTCCCGGCTCCTCCATGGTCAGGTTGCAACAGCATGGACAAAGTCAGTTCAACCAGACCGAATCATTGTGGTCTCTGATGGTGTATCCAAGGATGATCTACGTAAGACCTTGTTGATCCAGGCGGCTCCAGTGGGCGTAAAGGTGAATGTTATTCCGATTCAAAAATTAATTGATATTTGGGATGACCCTCGCTTTAAGGACACGAAGGCTCTTTTGTTGTTTGAAACACCACAGGATGTTGAAAAGGCAGTTGAGGGTGGCGTCCAGCTAGAAAAGGTTAATATTGGTTCGATGTCACATTCTGAAGGCAAGCGCATGGTTACTAATGCCATTGCTGTTGATGATGCAGACGTAAAGGTCCTAAAGAATCTGCGCGACCATGGAATTAGCTTTGATGTTCGCAAAGTCCCAAGTGATAGTAGCAAGGATATTTTTGACTTATTAAAGGACTAACGCCTTTAGGCAGCTATATAGTGAAATTATTTTTTAGGAATTTTTAGGAGGATAAGCGCATGATTTCAGCGTTTTTCGTGATTTTAGTAGCCTTTTTGGCTGGAATGGATGGAATTTTAGATGAGTTCCAATTCCATCAACCTTTAGTGGCCGCAACCTTGATTGGTTTAGCAAATGGCCACGTGACCGAAGGAATTATTTTGGGTGGTATGTTACAGATGTTAGCCCTAGGCTGGATGAACATCGGGGCCGCCGTGGCACCTGACGCAGCCTTAGCATCCGTTGTATCAGCCTACTTAGTAACTGGACCGGCACAAGTTAACATCCAAGAAGGAATGGCGATTGCGATTCCTTTGGCCGTAGCTGGGCAGGTCTTAACAATAGGTGTCCGTACCATTACGGTGGGACTAGCGCATATTGCTGATAAGCAGGCCGAAAAGGGTAACTTACGTGGTATTGATTTTGTCAATATTGGGGCTTTGATGTTGCAAGGACTTCGGATTGCGATTCCAACTGCCTTTGTCATTGTTCTTGGTGCTGGTCCTGTTAATGCAGCTTTGGATGCCATTCCTGATGTGATTACAAAGGGCTTGGCCGTAGCTGGTGGCTTCATTGTGGTTGTTGGATATGCCATGGTTATTAATATGATGGCAACGCCAAAGTTGTGGCCATTCTTCTTCTTGGGCTTTGCCTTGGCAGCCCTAACCGAATTGAATTTGATTGCTATGGGTATCATTGGTACAGTATTGGCCTTGGTATATCTACAATTAGCGCCAGAATTTAATGATAGTGGTAACGGTGGCAACGGTGGGGGTTCAGCCGGTAGCGGTGATGAGCTTGATGCCATCTTGAATAATTACTAGGACTTGGAGGAAAGAAAAATGAGTGAAGTACAAGAGAAAAATGTACAAGCTGATGGCACCCATCTAACAAAGGGTGATCGGATATCAACTTGGTGGCGGTCAACCTTCCTCCAAGCAGCTTGGAATTACGAACGGATGCAAAACGTTGGTTGGGCCTATGCCATGGTTCCAACAATTAAGCGGCTCTACCAGAGCAAGGATGAGCGGGCAGCGGCGTTAAAGCGTCACCTAGAGTTCTTCAATACCCATCCTTATGTTGCCTCACCAGTATTGGGAGTTGAAATGGCCCTAGAAGAGCAACGGGCCAATGGACAGACTGCCATTGATGATGAAACAATTAACGGTGTTAAAGTTGGAATGATGGGACCGTTAGCTGGAGTTGGTGATCCAATTTGGTGGGGAACTGTTCGGCCGGTCTTAGGCGCTTTCTGTGCTGGAATGGCACAAAGTGGCCAAATTCTTGGTCCTATTATCTTCTTCTTTGCTTGGAATATTGCCCGTATGGCCTTTCTTTGGTATACACAAGAGCTTGGTTACCGTGAAGGAACAAACATCACGGAAAATATGGCCGGTGGTATGATGCAAAAGATTACGACGGGTGCATCTATTCTTGGTATGTTCATCATGGGCGTACTGGTTCCACGTTGGACAACGATGAATTTCCCAATGGTTATTTCTAAGGTGAAGATGCAAGAAGGGGCTTACGTCGATACTAATGCCCTAGCTAAGATGATTAATAGTGGTGACTTAAGTGGTGATCAACTCGCTAAGGTGATTGGTAACATTCAGTCCGGTCAAAATATCGGTCTATGGAAGGTAACAACCTTGCAAGATACATTGAATCAACTGATCCCCGGTTTGGCACCGCTATTGATGATGTTCATTGTATTGTGGCTCTTGCGCAAGAATGTTTCACCAATTACAATTATCTTTGGTTTGTTTGCTGTTGGAATTGCAGCCTATGCACTAGGCATTATGGCTTAACATGCCTTTAAGTGTTTAAACAGATAAAGAGACCCGCGTGAGGAGAAACGGATTGTTGTTTTTCAAGCGCAGGCTCTTTTTTGTTAGTCAAATAAAAAAGGGGATGAAAAGACGTGTCAGAAGTGAAGCAACAACAATATGAATATAGCGCACCAGCTAATGCAGTTATGTCACCAGTTAATATTCGTCCAGGGCGCTTGTTTTATGGAGATAAGGCGCTGGAGTTTCGATCGACAAGTGGTGGTTACATCTTAATTCCTTGGCGTAACGTTGACTACATTAGTTTTGAGATTATATGGGGCTTTTATTATCGTGGCTTCGTGGTTAAAACAACTGAAGGACAACAATTTGAATTCATTGGTGGCCATGGACGGCATGCAAGTACGATTATGCGCAAGTATTTAAAAGCCAAGCAACTTAGACGGCGTAAGAGCGCATTTGAACGAATGAAAATTCGTTGGCAGGCCAAAAAGACAAGCTAGTGAGCAAAGTAAGCAAAAAAGGTTAATGTGGGAAAAAAGAAGGATTACTGGTAAACTTAATACCTGTAGTCTTTTTTAATTTAAACTTAACTAGAGTGAGGAAGTACGGATGGGGAAAAAAGGATATAAGCGGCGTCCTAAAAGGCGTCCTAAGACAACGTTAGGGCTAGTCTTAGTCCTAATCATCACGGTTGCTACGACTGCCGGTTGGATACCAATCCAACACTTGCCTGATGAATTACAGGCATATTTACCTAGGCAAGAGCAAACCTACAAAAAGCTAACCGTTAAAGCGGCAAGGCACCCCGATGAACAGTTAGCGGCTAGTGTTTTGACGCCAGCAGTTAGAGCACAACTGCATAGTCAAAGGATTACCTTTAATGGGGCTGGTGCTTGGTTAATTAATCATAATCAGACTGACTTGCAGGCAAATGTTAGCACAGCGCCCTATGTCCACTTAGCACCTTTAGATGACTTGGGACGGCCAGGCGTTGCCAATGCCCTCTTAAATCGAACAAGCCGACAATATCGTAATCGACAAGAAACTGGAATGGATCGCAAAATTGAGCCCCTGGGCTGGCACCAAGTGAACCTTAGTGGACCCTACCAAGTTTTATATAACCGTGGCCATTCCATCGGTTATGCTCTAGCAGGTCGAATAACTAGTTTTGACGCATCCGAAGCTAACCGGCAAAATATTACCACTCAGACAGCTTGGGCTAACCAAGCATCCAATGGGGATGATCAGAATACAGGGCAAAATTACTATGAAACCCTAGTTCGTCGTGCACAAGATCAGAATAAACTAGTCCGTTATCGGGTAACCCCCGTCTATGACGGATCAGCGTTGTTACCAGCCGGAAATCATTTAGAAGCAAAATCACGCGATGACTCTTTAGAATTTAATGTCTTTATCCCAAATGTTCAGCCAGGTATCACCATAAATTATCAAACGGGGCAAGCTAGTCCTATGAAATAATGCATACAAAGTTTGTGGGTGTGTTACACTTAACTTGTAAATGATTATTTGTTGTAGTGGACTTTTTATTTTTATGGAGGAATTATGATGAAAAAGGAATTTGATCCTTTCAAGCTGATTATGGGAATTCTCTCCCTAATCTTGGCCTACTTTGTGATGACTAGGGTTGGTATTACTGTTCAAGTAATGGTTATCTTGGTTGGTATTTTCATGTTGGTTAATGGTGTAATCCGCTTTATGGGGCGTAACAAGTTACGTAAGTTAGGTATGGATAAAACCGGCTGGTTGACGTTCTCAGCCATTTTGGATATTTTGGTTGGAATTTTGGTATTAGTAATGCCAGACTTTGGCATTGTTTACATTTGGATTTTGTTGACGATTGGTTTGTTCATGGATTCATTGTTTGAGTTGTGGGCAGCACGTTTCGTTAAGGAAAGCAAAGGTTATTACTGGTTTACCATTATCTTTGCGATTATCGGCATTGTTTTGGCCATCATCATGATGTTTAGTCCTGCCTTGGCTTTGACCTTTGGGGTTGCCTTGTTGGGTGCTTACTTCATGGTTTATGGAATTATGGAAGTAGTTGAAGCTTTCTAATGGTTACTTATTAAAATAAAAAGGTCTGCGGCTCATTGTATAATTGAGACGCAGACCTTTTTTATTTACGGGTATATTAGTTGACAAGGTTTAGCAAGGGAGGATAGGAACATGAAAGCAGCAACGATAATTGCCCTAGGTGATTCATTAACCTCTGGTTATGAACCAAATGGGCCTGGAAATGGTGGCTGGCCTAAGTTTGCAAATGCACTTTTTGCTGATCAAGTGTTGAATGAAGGCGTTGCTGGAGCAACCTGGCAAACAGGTAGCCGCAATGATGCTATTTCGTTTGTCCAACGGGTAAAGATTATTGACTGGGCGAAGGCACAAAAAGCAATCTTATTTGGCGGGACGAACGATTATGGACAAAGCTTACCGATTGGGCAATTAAGCGATCAACAGTCAAATACGATGTTAGGAGCAATGAACCAAAGCCTAGCCACTATTTATCAGGCCAATCCAACTATATTGCTTTATGTCCTAACGCCAACTTGGCGTAATCGATTGATGGGGAAAACAGTTGGAGTTGAAGAAGAAGCCAATCAGCAGGGCTTGTTGCTCGTCGACTATGTACAAGCGATTGAAGCATGGGCGCACTATTATCATTTGCCCGTCCTTAACCTCTATCAGACAATGAATATTAATCATTTGAATGCCAAAAGTTGGTTGTTAGACGGTCTGCATCCGACGCCAAGTGGCCATCAACGGCTTGCAAAAACCATTATGGCCTTTGTGCAAACTTACCATTAAGAGGTTTCCATTAAAATTAAGACACAAAAAAAGCCAACCGCAAAGTTGGCTTTTCTTATGGACCCGGGGGGAATCGAACCCTCATCTCCAGAACCGGAATCTAACGTGATATCCATTACACTACGGGTCCAAGCTGATTTAATCAACTAGATAATTATAACTAAGCCCTCGAACAAATGCAAGACTAAATTGAATTAGGTTAAACCTTGCCAAATATTAAGTTTACCTTTATTATAAAGTTATAACAAAAAATAGAAAAGAAAAGGTGAAGAAAATGGCGAGTTCAGAGGGAAAGGCAATCATGGGGCGGAATATTAAGCGCCTCTTGAAGCAACATGGCTTAACGGCTGCTAAGTTAGCAGGAATCCTAGGTGTTTCAACAGCAACAATTTCTGATTGGTCAAATGGCAAAACCTACCCACGAATTGATAAAATTGAAGCAATGGCGGACTATTTTGCAGTATCTAAGTCAGAATTAGTTGAAGATCCCCAAACGGTCAAACCTGAGGTAGCCAGTGACGAACCAGTCTTAATGGCTGCCCACTGGGGCTTAGATATTTCTGGGCTTCCCGATGATGAGCGGCACCGCGTGATTGACCGAGCAAAAGCTTACGTAGAAGGTTTAATTGCTGATTATGAGGATCGCCATGCAGACTAATCGTTACGATGACCTATTAATGGCTGTTGAAGATGATTTGCAGGCAAGGGGATTGGAACCGATTATTTTAGACACTATGCCCCTTAAGGAAAATTCCGGTTTAGCAGGTGTAACCTCTATTAAAGGGGACAAGGTGTATATTTTTATTGATAAGACCTTATCAACTTTTGAAAAGGCAGAAACCTTAGTTGAAGAATACTTTCATGCTCTCTTTGATTTGGGGAACATCTTAGACTATGAAAGTGCCCGCGCCCACAATAATGAAATTAATGCCCGCGAGAATGTGCTAACCTATATGACGTCTTTAGAAGAAATCCAAGCCGTGGCGGCTGACTATCCTGATGAACCCTTAGCAGGATGGATGTTAACGGAACGCTTTGGTTACCCCTTAACATTCTCGGATGAGACCCTTCGCTATTATCAACGGCGAGGAATGCTATAAGTTAAACTAAATATTTCCGCTTGCATTAAAGTTAAACCTAATATATACTAGTCTTAGTCGCCTGGAAAGGAAGTTATCATCTCTCTGGGCTTTTATATTCAACAAGCATTAGGTTTAACTGAATTGCTGAGGAGGAAAAGAGATGCAAAGTTTATATGCTGGATTTGTTTTCTTGGGCATGTTTGTCATCACAATCTTAACTTTAAAAATTATCGTAACAGGAACAGCAAGGCTGGTCTTTTATCTTTATCAACTAATAAATCACCGGTTAAAAGGAGTTCGTCGTCATACAACATCATGGGCAGGATTACCACATAAGTAGGAGCCCTATTCCTTTATATTAGAATTCTATTGAGGGGCTAGCCAAGAGAAATAGTTGCCTTAAGCGCCTGATGTTATAGTTTGCGAAAAGTTAAACAAAGTCGTATAATAATACCTGTAAATAACTTTACGCAAAAATGTATTTCTGGGAGGAATCATTAATAATGACAGTTAAAGTTGGTATCAATGGATTCGGACGTATCGGTCGTTTGGCTTTCCGCCGTATCTTTGAATTGCAAGACACAGCTGACGACATCGAGGTTGTTGCCATTAACGATTTGACAAGTCCTGCTATGTTAGCTTACTTGTTGAAGCATGACTCAACACACGGTACTTTGGATGCAGATGTTTCTGCTGATGAAGACGGTATTATCGTTAACGGTAAGAAGTACCATGTTTACGCAGAGCGTAACGCTGCTGATTTGAAGTGGGTTGAAAATGATGGTGTTGAAATCGTCTTGGAGTCTACTGGATTCTATACTTCAAAGGAAAAGGCACAAGCTCACTTGGATGCCGGTGCTAAGAAGGTCTTAGTATCAGCTCCAGCTGGTGATGTTCCTACTGTTGTTTACGGTGTCAACCAAGACATCTTGAAGCCAGAAGATCGGATTGTTTCTGCTGGTTCATGTACAACACAATCATTGGCTCCATTGGCTAATGCATTGAACGAAGAATTTGGAATTGAAGTTGGTACAATGACGACAATTCACGCCTTCACTGCTACGCAAGCTATCTTGGATGGCCCTCGTGGTAAGAAGGCTCGTAACAACCGTGCCGCTTCTGTTAACACGATTCCTCATTCATCTGGTGCTGCCAAGGCCATTGGTTTGGTATTGCCTGCATTGAATGGTAAGTTGGACGGTCATGCACAACGTGTACAAGTTGTTGATGGTTCAATTACAGAATTGACAACTATTTTGAGCAAGAAGGTTACTGCTGACGAAGTTAACGCAGCGGTTAAGAAGTATCAAAATGATTCATTTGGTTACACAGATGAAGAAATTGTTTCTTCAGATATCATTGGCGACACACACGGTGCTGTCTTTGATCCTTCACAAACTGAAGTATTGACTTCAGGTGATTACCAATTGGTTAAGACTGCTGCTTGGTATGATAACGAATACGGTTTCACTTCAAACATGATCCGTACTTTGTTGCACTTGGCATCAATTTAATGACCAGCTAGGTTATTAAGAAAACAGGTGGTTTAGTGTATACTGGATCGCCTGTTTTTGCTTAGTAAATGAGATTTAAAAAAGCTATCAAGAAAGAAGGACTTTTAAATGGCTAAGTTAACAGTTAAAGACTTGGACTTAAAGGGCAAGAAAGTATTAATGCGGGTCGACTTCAATGTTCCGCTTAAAGAAGAAGATGGTAAAGAAGTAGTTGCTAATGACAACCGAATTAAGGCTGCCCTGCCTACAATTAAGTATGTGCTAGATCATGACGGTAAGGCAGTGATCTTTTCACATTTGGGTCGGGTAAAGTCATTGGATGATAAGAAAAAGTTATCCATGAAGCCCGTTGCGCAACGATTAGCAGATCTTTTGGGCAAGCCAGTTACGTTTGTCCCCGCTTATGAAGGTAAAGAGCTTGAAGAAGCAATTAACGGTTTGCAAGATGGACAGGTCCTAGTATTTGAAAACACACGTTTTGCTGACATTGATGATCAAGGCAATGAAGTTAAGCATGAATCAAAGAATGACCCTGCTCTTGGTAAGTACTGGGCTTCATTAGGTGATGTCTTTATTAATGATGCCTTTGGTACCGCACATCGTCAGCATGCATCTAATGTTGGTATTGCGTCTAATATTGCCCAAACGGCAGCTGGTTTCTTGATGGAAAAGGAAATCAAGTTCTTGGGTGAAGCGGTTAATAATCCAAAGCGACCATTTGTTGCCATCATTGGTGGAGCAAAGGTTTCAGATAAGATTGAAATCGTTGAAAATCTTTTGCAAAAGGCTGATAAGGTCATTATCGGTGGTGGAATGGCCTATACCTTCGATGCAGCTCAGGGTAAGGCAATTGGTAATTCACTAGTTGAAGAAGATAAGATTCCATTGGCTAAGAAATTGATTGAAGAAGCTGGTGATAAGCTAGTTTTGCCTGTCGATGCGATTGCAGCCGATAAGTTTGCTAATGATGCTGAGACTTATGTGGCTACGGATGGTATCAAAGATGGTTACATGGGCTTGGATATTGGGCCTGCTTCCATTGAACTCTTTGATTCTGTATTATCAACAGCTAAGACGGTCGTTTGGAATGGACCAATGGGTGTCTTTGAGATGCCTAATTTTGCTAAGGGAACCCTAGCAATTGGTGAAGAATTAGCTAAGATTACCAAGGATAATGATGCAACAACCATTGTTGGGGGTGGAGATTCTACGGCTGCGGTTCAACAATTGGGAATTGCTGATGAATTATCACACATCTCAACCGGTGGTGGTGCTTCTTTGGAGTATCTAGAAGGTAAGGAATTGCCAGGGATTGCTTCAATTTCTGATAAGTAAAGTGTATTCGTAAAAAGGATGGGCCTACGAGGCCCATCCTTTTTTAGTGGTTTTCCATTACAAAAGGCTGGGCTGCCTGTATAATGGAGAAGATAAGATAAATATTAGAGAGAAGGAGCGCCAAGAGCAGATGAATTTAGAAGAAATGCAAGCGCGCCAAAAGCACATCCGAAATTTTAGTATTGTAGCCCACATTGATCATGGAAAGTCGACTATTTCAGACCGTATATTACAGGCGACGCATACTGTTTCTGATCGTGAGATGAAAAATCAACTGTTGGATACGATGGATTTGGAACGAGAACGGGGAATTACGATCAAGATGAATGCAGTTGAGGTGCATTATCTAGCTGATGATGGTGAGACTTATATTTTCCACTTAGTCGATACACCAGGTCATGTTGATTTTTCGTATGAGGTTTCGCGTTCCTTGGCGGCCGCTGATGGTGCGATTTTAGTAGTGGATGCGGCACAAGGTGTGGAAGCACAAACCTTGGCGAATGTTTACTTGGCCTTGGATAATGACTTAGAAATTATTCCCTTAATCAACAAAATTGATTTACCGGCGGCTGAACCTGAGAAGGTCCGTCAGGAAATTGAAGACGTGATTGGGTTAGATGCTTCGGATGCTGTCTTGGCCTCAGCTAAAGAAGGTATCGGGATTGATGATCTTTTGAAGCAAATTGTAGATAAAATTCCGGCACCCACAGGCGATTTAACGGCTCCCTTGCAAGCGTTGATTTTTGATTCAGCCTATGATTCTTATAAGGGTGTCATTGTGACAATCCGCGTGCGTGAGGGGGTTGTTAAACCCGGCGATAAAATTAAATTTATGAACTCCGGGGCGGAGTATGAAGTAACAGAGGTGGGGGTTAACTCACCACACCCAATCAAACGCGAACAACTCATGGCCGGTGATATCGGTTATTTAGCCGCTTCGATTAAGAATATTCGTGATGCCCGTCCGGGGGATACAATTACGCACGTCAATCAACCGGCGGCTGAACCATTACCTGGTTATCAACCAATGACGCCAATGGTGTATTCAGGATTATACCCAACCGATAATGCCAAGTATAATGACTTGCGGGATGCTTTAGAAAAATTGCAGTTAAATGATGCCTCCTTGGAGTTTGAACCTGAGACATCACAGGCGTTGGGCTTTGGTTTTCGAACAGGCTTTTTAGGTCTTTTACATATGGACGTCATTCAAGAACGTCTGGAGCGTGAATTTGACTTAGATTTAATTACGACGGCGCCATCGGTAACCTATCACGCTTTTGTAGAAAATGATCGTATGATTGAAGTATCTAATCCTTCAGAAATGCCAGATGCGGGTGAGATTAAGTGGATTGAAGAACCATATGTAGCGGCACAAATTATGGTACCAAATGATTATGTGGGCCCAGTAATGGAATTGGCACAACGCAAACGGGGAATCTTTGATACGATGGAATACCTGGATGAACAACGGGTTAATGTAAAGTATGAAATGCCACTGTCAGAAATTATTTTTGATTTCTTTGATAAATTAAAATCCTCTACCCGGGGCTATGCTTCCTTGGATTATGAGTTAGCAGGGTATCGTAAATCCGATCTTGTTAAGATTGATATCCTTTTGAATGGTGAGCGCGTGGATGCCTTAAGTTTTATTGTTCATCGTGAATTTGCACAGGAACGGGGCCGCGATATTACGACGAAACTTAAGGAAATTATCCCCCGTCGTAATTTTGAAATTCCAATTCAAGCGGCCATTGGATCAAAAATTATTGCACGGTCGACAATTAAAGCCTATCGTAAGGACGTGACTTCGCGTATTCATACTGGTGATCCTGATCGACGCGCTAAGTTGTTAGAGAAACAAAAACGCGGTAAGAAACGGATGAAGTCTGTTGGAACGGTGGATGTCCCTCAAGCTGCCTTTATGGCGGTACTCAATACAGATGAGGAATAATGTCAAGTAAAATGACTTGTCATTTAGGGCTACACAAACCGCGCCTAATGTGCTATCCTAGACTAGTTAAATTAATTAAACTGACTCTAGCACTTAAGGTGTTAGGGCGATAAGGAGAAGTAACATGAAAGCTAATATCCATCCAGATTTCCATCAGGTTGTGTTCGTTGATTCATCAACTGGTAAGAAGTTCCTAACTGGTTCAACGCGCACTTCAGACGAAACTATTGAGTATGAGGGCGAGACTTACCCAATGATTCGTGTTGAAATTACGTCAGATTCACATCCTTTCTACACTGGTAAGCAGAAGTTTACTACAGTTGACGGTGCTGTTGACAAGTTCAACAAGCGTTACGGTCTTAAATAAGGTCTAGAAAACGAGTGTTTGAATAAAAAAGCTTCCTAGTCGCAATTAACGACTGGGAAGCTTTTTTTGTGCGGCTAATCTGGCTATTAGAGCTGGGGTTGGTTAATCAATTAGAGCATGAAACTTATCGTTAACGTAGTGATAAGAAGCGGTTAGTTTAGCTTCTTCATTTGGCAACAGAGTCAGGGGAACTGAGGCTATCACCCCTTGACGACCTAAAATGGCGGGATACGAAAGGTATAAATTATAAGCCGCCAGGTAATTAGAGAAGACTAACTCACTGTGACTATCGGATAGGACCGCCTGGGCGAGCCGAATAGCGGCTGCAGCAATCCCAAAACTTGTAAATTTTTTACCGTCAAAAACGGTAAAACCACCAGCTTTAGCTTCTGCATCAAGTTGGTCTAAATCTAAGTGATAGCGCTCAATGAGGTCAACAATCGGTTGATTAAGGACACGGACGGTTGACCAGGCGGTGAATTGGGAATTGCCATGTTCCCCGAGATTATAGCCACTTACTGAACGTGGATCGAGTTTGAGTGCTTGACCGACTGCCCGTTGCATTCGGGCCGTATCCAATAAGGTCCCAGTACCAATCACTTTATGTTTAGGATACCCTGTATATCGTTGAAAGAGAGTAGTAATGACATCAACGGGGTTCGTAATGACAATGAGAACGCCCTGAAAGGCAGTGGCCCTTAGCTTTTCAGCTACGGTTGGCACCTGCTTGGCGGTAAAGGGAAGTTCGATAAAACGATCATGGCTGGGATTATTACCTTGTAAGGCAATTTTACCTAAGGCGACAATGATGAGGTCAGCATCGTCCAATGCAGTCCAGTCATTGACTGTAATGTTGACCTGGTAGGCTAGGTTAGCGTTGGCATCTGCAAAGTCTAAGGCTTCAGCCTGTACCTTTTTTTCATTAGGGTCAATAAAGACATAGTCGTCAGCGGCGCCTTGCGTAATTAAACCATGGGCTACGGCACTACCAACGTGGCCTAAACCGATAATTCCAATTTTTCTAGTCATCTTTTTCCTCCTATGAATCTGAATTGCTGCTAATGTTGGTTTAAGAAGTCAGTTAACCGGGCTACAGCAGTTTGTAATTGATGCATGCTAGTAGCATAGCTTAGACGAATATATCCTTTACCACCAGGGCCAAAGGTGTGCCCAGGGATGACAGTTACTTTTCCTTCTTGTGCGAGTAATTGAGCAAAAGCAGCGTCGTCATCGCCAAAGCGAACAGGTATTTTTGCAAAGAGATAAAAGGCTCCGGCTGGGTTAGCCACAGTAAAGCCTAATTGACGCAACTTAGGCAGGAGGTAGTCACGTCGATTTTGATAGGCCTTGCGCATCAAAAGAGTGGCCTGCTGCCCCTCTTCACTGGCTAAGGCAAAGGCAGCTCCAGCCATGGCAGGATTAGAAGCAGCAGTGACCGATAAGGCATGGACCAGGTTAACGGGTTGTAAAAGGTCAGCTGGGCCAGCTATAAAGCCAATTCGATAGCCAGTCATGGCATGTGATTTGGAGACGCCATTTAGAATCAGCGTTTGCTCAGGTAGGTAGCTTGCAATGGAGGTGTGACTTTGGTCGTAGGTTAATTCAGAATAAATTTCATCAGCAATCACTGTGATATCAGTATCTTTGAGGATATCAGCTAACGCTTGTAATTGAGCAGGTTGGTATATTGCGCCAGTTGGATTGCCGGGATAATTTAAGATCAACGTTGTGAGGTTACTACCATATCTTGCTAAGGCCTTTTTTAAAGCAGCTGGTGTTAATAGAAAGTCAGTTTGACTCGTGTCAATAAAGATTGGCTCTGCTCCGTTTAAGGCTGCAACTGAAGCATAAAGGGGGAAAGTAGGACTAGGAATGAGGACTCTGTCTCCAGGATTAGTTAAGGCGGTTAAGCTAGCATAAATTCCCTCCGTAACGCCAATGGTAATGGTGATTTCGTCTTTTGCACGGTAATTTAGGTGATAGCGATCAGCTAGAAAGTGCTCAGCGGCCGTCCGCAGGTCGCTTGAACCAGTAGCAGGCGCGTAGTGTGAATCATCAGCGGCCACACAATGATTAACAGCTTCCTTAATGGGGGCGGGTACGTTAAAGTCTGGTTCCCCTAGTGTTAGTTTAATAATGTCAGGAATTTGACTAAAAGTATCATCGAAAGCACGAATTTCATTGGGGGCGACTGATTTTAAAAAATGGTTGCGATGGTTTAGCAAGGACGGTTTTGAAACGGGCATAGGCAGGCTCCTTCTTTCTACATTAAAGTTATTTTATCAGTGTATTATAATCTAAATTTAATAATAGTCAACAGGTTAGCTTTATGATAGTATTTGATATTAATTACTCCTAGGGGTTGTTTAGGTTAAACACAGCTTGTTACAATGTTGACCGTCCCAATGGGGGCTACTTTAATAAAGGAAAAGTTCAGATGACTAATAAAAAAGTTAATAGTGATAAAAATTACCTTAAATAAAGCTTGTTTCTAGCCGAGCATAAATGGTAAAATTTGCTATCATTGATGCCTAGGCGCATTAGTCTTGAATAAGAATGAGACCGTCAGTTAAGTACATACGTGAAGGCGGAAGAATTAGAATGATAAAAATGGAGGTTGTACGATGGCAGAAGCAAAGGAAGGGTTAAATCGGTCAATGGGCGTTTGGGCTGGCATTTCCGTAGTAATCGGGACTGTGATTGGCTCTGGCATCTTCTTTAAACAGGCGCAAGTGCTTGAAACAGCCGGCGGTTCAACCGCGGCCGTCTTAGCTTGGGTAGTTGGGGGACTCATCACCTTGGCTGGGGGACTGACAATTTCTGAGATTGGTTCTCGGATTCCCTATACCGGGGGTATTTATATTTATATCGAGCGAATTTATGGTAAGTTTTTTGGTTTTTTAGCTGGCTGGGCCCAAGTATTCTTTTATGCTCCGGCAATCGTTGGTTCTTTGGCGGCCTATTTTGGGGTTTTATTTGTTAACTTTTTTGGGTTGCCACTAGGGGCTACAAAATGGGTGGCTTTAGCTGCCATTACGTTGATTAGTCTAATGAATATGCTTGATAACCGAGTTCCTTCGGCCTTTTCAATGGTGACGACGTTTATTAAGCTTTTGCCTATCGTGGCAATTCTTATTTATGGTCTCTTTTATGGTCGTGTTGATGCACTCGGTCAAACCGTCAATGCTGTTAGCCAACATGGGGGAAACTTTGGGACGGCCGTTTTAGCCACCTTATTTGCCTATGATGGTTGGGCAACCTTGACTAATATGGGTGGTGAAATTAAAAATCCAGGTAAAAACATGCCGCGGGCGATTGTCGGTGGCATCCTGATTGTCTTACTGGCCTATGCCGGCATTGCCTTTGGAATGATGAAGGCGATGCCAGCTAATGAAATTGTAAAGCTTGGTGATAATGCTACTTATGCGGTGGTGATTAAGGCCTTTGGTGATTTTGGCGGTCGTGCACTTTCGTTAGCAATTTTAATTTCCATTGCTGGGACATTAAACGGTAAGATGCTGGCCATGCCTCGGATGATGTATGCCATGGCCGAACACCGCTTTTTGCCCCGCATTTTGATGAAGGTGAACCGGTTTAAAGAACCCGTGGTATCTATTTTGGTTTTGGCCCTACTAGCTGGTGTTTTGCTATTTACGATTTCAGCTGATTGGCTTTCTAATTTATGTATTTTTGTGATTTGGATTTTTTATACGGCAACCTTTATCGGGCTTTTTATTCTCCGCTATCGTGAAAAGCGTGCTGGATTTCAGCAGCAACCGGCCGAATTTGTTGTACCCTTGTACCCAATTATTCCATTGGTAGCTATCTTAGGGGCGCTTTTTATCATTATCAGTACAATGATAACGAACCCTTGGTCATCGTTGGGTTCTATTTGTCTGGTGCTGATTGGAATTCCAGTCTATATGTTGATTCAAAAGCGGCAACGTTAAAGAAGTAGTCTAATAAGGTAAGGAGTGAGCTATGTTTAAAGGGAAAGTATGGTCAAGTATGGTCCGTAAAGAAAACCCATCGCGTTATGAAGCCTCAGATCGTGATTTGAAACGGGTGTTGGGCGTGAAAGACTTTTTAGCACTAGGAGTTGGAACCATTGTGTCAACGGCCATTTTTACCCTGCCAGGGGTGGTTGCTGCACAACACACGGGGCCCTCGGTGGTCTTGAGTTTTATAATTGCGGCCATTGTTGCCGGCTTTGTGGCATTTGCCTATGCTGAGATGGCGGCCACCATGCCTTTTGCTGGTTCGGCCTATTCATGGATTAGTGTTATTTTTGGAGAGGTATATGGCTGGATTGCCGGCTGGGCGCTCTTGGCGGAGTACTTCATTGCAGTTGCCTTTGTCGGGTCGGGATTGTCAGCTAACTTTAGGGGTGAGCTTTCCCAATTTGGGATCCGTATCCCGGCAGCCTTGTCAGGGGCTTTGGATACGCATAACTTTTTTGGTTGGCCTTCGGTAATTTCTGGTCCTAAGGGCGGCGTTGTTGATCTCTTTACGATTGTGGCGATACTCTTGGTAGCCTATCTCCTGTCAAAATCAGTGAATAATACATCACGGGTAGAAGTAATCTTGGTGGTCGCCAAAGTGCTTGCTATCTTGACCTTTGTGGTAGTGGGGGCAACGGCCTTACACCTAGAGAATTATGTACCCTTTATCCCAGCACCGCATACCAATCCTGATGGGTCCGCTTTTGGTGGTTGGGGTGGTATTCAAGCAGGGGTCTCGATGATTTTCTTGGCCTATATTGGATTTGATTCAATTGCGGCTAATTCAGCGGAAGCCAAGAATCCAGCTAAAACGATGCCGCGTGGTATTTTGGGCTCACTTTTGATTGCCGTTGTGCTTTTTTCAGCCGTCTCCCTAGTTTTGGTAGGCATGTTTAAATACACAAACTATGCTGGTAATGCTGAGCCGGTTGGTTGGGCCCTCCGCCATGCCGGTTTTGGTACGGTAGCCTTAATTGTTCAGGCAGTGGCCGTTGTGGGGATGTTTACGGCCTTAATTGGAATGATGATGGCCGGTTCCCGCCTTCTATACGCATTTGGACGTGACGGCATGTTACCAGAATGGTTAGGTCGTTTGAACCATAAGGGACTGCCTAATCATGGCCTTTTGGTATTGACGATTGGGGGAGTGATTATCGGTGGTATCTTCCCATTCACCTTTTTGGCGCAGCTAATTTCAGCTGGCACGTTGATCGCCTTTATTTTTGTTTCCTTTGCCATTTATCCTTTACGCAAGCGAGAAGGGATTGACCTAGCTGACGCTGGTTTTAAGATGCCTGGTTATCCTTTCACGCCGGCGATTGCCGGTCTTCTATCAATTTGGGTCTTTTGGAGCCTGAGTGATGATGCAAAACTAGGTGCATTAGTTTGGTTCATTGTTGGAATCATCGTTTACTTGCTTTATGGACGTAAACATTCACACTTAGCTAATTAAATTAAATTAAATAAGCAGCCGCTATTTAGCGGCTTTTTATTTGGCTTAAAACCTTTAAAATACGAACTATAAAACAAAAATAACATTATTTTTAATTAAAACATGTACAATATAAGAGCAAAGTGTTTAAATATATCACATAAGCCGAAATATAAGGAGGGTAGATAGTTAGGATGGCACGTGTGGCAGTAGTAATGGGATCGCAGTCAGATTGGCCTACCATGAGGGTGACGACTGAGGTGTTATCGGATTTAGGGATTGATTATGAAACGGCAATTATTTCAGCCCATCGAACTCCAGATCGTTTAGCAGCCTATGCTAAAGCAGCTGAACAAAATAACATCGCCGTCATCATTGCAGGAGCAGGCGGGGCAGCTCATCTGCCGGGAATGTTAGCCGCTAATACCGTGGTACCAGTGATTGGCGTGCCGATTGAATCAAAGGCGCTCCATGGATTGGATTCTCTGCTTAGTATTGTACAGATGCCCGCCGGCGTACCGGTAGCAACAGTCGCTATTGGTCAGGCGGGGGCTAAAAACGCAGCTTACTTAGCTGCTCAACAGTTAGCAATTCAGGATAAGGCTTTGCAAAAAAGGCTACAAAGAGCTCGTCAAATGGCAGCTGAAGCGGTGGTGGCTAGTCAGGAGGTCTTAAATGGCTAAACCAATTTTGCCGCCTGCCACAATTGGCATTATTGGTGGTGGCCAATTAGGACGGATGATGGCAATGGCGGCGAAAACGATGGGTTATCAGGTGCTGGTTTTAGATCCACAGCCAAACTCACCGGCCGGGCAAGTGGCAGATGACCAAATTATTGCTAGTTATGATGACCAAGCAGCTTTAGCTGTGCTAGCTCAACGGTCAGCGGTTTTGACGTATGAATTTGAAAATGTCGATCAGGCAGCTCTTGAGGCCGTCACGGATAAGAAGTTACTCCCGCAAGGCACTAGACTGCTAAAAGTTACGGCGGATCGGTTACTAGAAAAGAAGTTTGTTGCTAATCTAGGCCTACCTGTGACTAAATTTGCAGCAGTCGATCGTATTGAACAACTTGACTTAGCAGTACAAACAGTTGGGTTACCGGCCATCCTAAAAACGCGAGCAGGTGGCTATGATGGTCACGGGCAATGGGATATTCCTGATGAGGCGGCCTTAGCCGAATTGATTGCGCATTGGCAAGAACCACAGATCCCCTTAATCTTGGAGAAGAAACTGTCATTTGAAAAAGAAGTGAGTATGATGGTAACCCAGGACGGGCAAGGCCAAATCAGAACATGGCCTTTGGCTGAAAACCAACATCATGATCATATTTTACAAAGCACTTTTGTCAAGGCTAATGGACAAGCAAGACTGAATAAAAAGGCGGCTTAAATTGCCAAACACTTAGCTAAGGCCATTGACCTACGTGGCGTCTTAGGCATCGAATTCTTTGTGCTTGCTGGTGAACTCTATATTAATGAATTAGCCCCGCGTCCACATAATTCTGGCCATTTTAGTATTGAGGCCACCAATGTGTCGCAATTTGAGGGGCATATACGTAGCATTCTAGCTTTACCAATTCCACCCATTTTCCTAGTTACCGACCAAGTATTTATGCTCAATCTTTTAGGAAAGCAAATGACAGCTGCGCGCACCGCCTTAGCGGATCAGCCAGCTTGGCATTTTCATGACTATGGAAAGGCAGAAATTAAGGCTCATCGTAAAATGGGACATATCACGGTCATGGGATCAATAGCTAGTGCACAACTTAGACAATGGGGGCAAGAACATCATGATATCTCTTAAAAAAGAAGGATTGCTTGCAGAAGGAAAGGCGAAGGCTGTGTATGCAACAACTTCACCAGAAATCGTATGGCTTGAGCATAAGGATGAAGCAACCGCTTTGAATGGTAAGCGTAAGGTGCGTATTGAGGATAAGGGGCATTATACCAACCAAATTAGTGGCTACTTATTTCGCTATTTAAAGGAGCGAGGAATCCCCAGTCATTATGTAAAAACAGTTAGTGCTAGGGCAAGCCTGGTAAAAAAGTTGACGATGATTCCAGTAGAGGTAGTGATTCGTAATGTAACGGCCGGCCATTTTACTACCCGTTTTGCTCAAGCACCAATGCAACCCTTAACACCGCCTGTGCAAGAATTTTATTTAAAAGCAGATGAACTAGATGACCCAATGATTAACGACTCACAACTAGTTGCATTATCAATCTTGACGCAAGGACAAATTGAAGCGATTCGTCAGCAGGCCTTGCGCATCAATCAGTTACTGACTGACCTATTTGCTGACTTAGATATTCAGCTGCTTGATTTAAAAGTAGAATTTGGTTTCACCAAGCAGAATGACTTGGTGTTAGCTGATGAATTATCACCTGATAATATGCGGCTACAAGATAAAAGGAATCACCAATCTTTAGATAAAGATATATTCCGCCAAAAAAAGGGGGATTTGCGATTGGGTTATGCGATCGTATTAGATCGGTTGGCAGCTAAACTAGGCTAGGAGGAAAGGTAATGCAGTATTTAGCTCATATTTATGTTAGTTATAAACCCTCTGTACTTGATCCCCAAGGGGAGGTAATTAAGGCAGCTCTGCATCGCTTAGCGTATCAAAACGTCAGAGAGGTCGTACAGGGAAAATATTTTGAAGTGCGCCTTGAGGCGGCTGACGAAGAGCAGGCTGTTGATGATGTAAAAAGCTTAACGGCGGCTCTTTTGATTAACCAGAATACAGAAACCTATCATTTTGACCTACAGGCAGTGCCAGAGGAGGGTTAGCATGCGTGCAGCGGTGATTCAGTTTCCAGGATCAAACTGTGACCTTGATTTAGAAAAAGCTTTAAAGCAATTTGGTGTGTCAACAAGTTTGGTGTCAGACCAAGCTAAGGAACTAGTTGCGTATGATGCAGTCTTTTTACCAGGGGGTTTTTCCTTTGGTGATTATTTACGGGCTGGTGCAATTGCCCGTTTTTCACCCGTGATGGCGGCCGTTAAGGCATTGGCAGCCAGGGGTGGCATCGTCGTTGGCATTTGCAATGGTTTTCAGATTTTAACCGAAGCAGGTCTATTACCTGGCCAACTTATGCTAAATGAACAACCAGGGTTCATATGTGATGAGGTGGCTATTCAAATCGAAAATAAAGCGACCCCCTTTACGACGGCGTATCAACAAGCACAGATACACTACCCAATTGCTCACGCTGAGGGGCGTTACTATGCAGATGACACGCTAGTTACCCAGCTGGAGCAAGCAAACCAAATTGTCTTTCGTTACCAGACTAACGTTAATGGGTCGACCCACCAGATTGCTGGAATTACGAATGAAGCAGGTAATGTATTGGGGATGATGCCCCATCCAGAAAGGGCAGTTGAAACCATATTGGGTAGTACTGCTGGTCGGCCTTTTTTTGAAAGTATAAAGGCCGCGATTGACGGGAAGGTGGGTGTTTAAAGATGGACCATGGTGCAGCTAACCTAGTGGATGCGGTTCTAGAACCAAGTCCAGTTGAAATTAAAAAACAAGGGCTTTATAAACAGTGGGGCTTAACAGAAGATGAATATGAGTACATAGTCGCCCAAATAGGTCGCTTACCAAACTATACTGAAACGGGTTTGTTTGCTGCGATGTGGTCGGAACATTGTTCTTATAAAAAGTCGAAGCCGGTGTTAAGAACCTTTTGGTCGCAAAACGAACGCGTTTTGCAGGGGCCAGGTGAAGGAGCTGGTATTTTAGATATCGGTGATGGTCAGGCAGTAGTGTTTAAGGCCGAATCACATAACCATCCCTCAGCAGTCGAACCCTATGAAGGGGCTGCTACCGGAGTTGGTGGCATTTTAAGGGATATTTTTTCAATGGGTGCCCAACCCATTGCGATTTTGGATAGTTTACGCTTTGGAGAAGTAACGCAGCCTTCAACCCGCCGCTTGGTGGACGGTGTGATTGCAGGTATTGCGGGTTATGGAAATGCCATTGGTATTCCCACGGTCGGTGGCGAACTTGTTTTTGATAAGGCCTACCAGGGCAACCCCTTAGTTAATGTTATGGCCGTTGGCCTATTAGACCAAACCCAGATGCACGTTGGGAAGGCCGAAGGAATTGGTAATGAGGTCTTGTATGTTGGTGCCAAGACGGGACGCGATGGGATTCATGGGGCAACCTTTGCTTCTGCTGAATTTGACTCAGCCCGTGGTCAAGACCGTTCGGCAGTCCAAGTTGGTGACCCCTTTTTAGAAAAATTAGTGATGGATACAACGATTAAGGTTATGCGCGAACTGGGCGATAGTATTATTGGTGTTCAAGACATGGGCGCGGCAGGATTAGTTTCATCATCGGCTGAAATGGCCAGCAAAGCAGGAAATGGAATTGAGTTGGATTTGGATGAAGTGCCCCAACGTGAAACCAATATGACCCCCTATGAATTAATGTTATCTGAATCACAGGAACGAATGCTATTAGTAGTAAAAAAAGGTCAAGCAGCAAAAATTGCCGATTATTATGCTAAAGCTGGTTTGGCAGCCGTGGTAATTGGGCAAGTAAGGGCTGACCAGCGCTATCGTTTGCGGTTTAAAAAGGAGATTGTTGCCGATGTAGCAGTTGACTTTTTAACAACGCCACCTGAACCAGTCTTGCAACAGCGACAACCCCGGCGCTTGCAAGTTGTTAACAAACAGCAGATGCAGCCTGACCTAACGGATGCTAGTGCAACCTTTTTAGCTTTATTAGGGCAGAGTTCACTAGCATCAAAGGCCAGTCTCTATCGCCATTTTGATAGCATGGTACGAACTGACACGGTAATAAAGCCAGGTAGCGATGCTGCCCTAGTACGGGTGGCTGGCACCAAGAAAGGGTTGGCGATGACAACGGACATTAATGGTCGCTATACCTATCTAGATCCAAAAGAGGGGGGAAAACGGGCAGTTGCCGAAGCCGCTGCTAATATTGTTGTCACGGGAGCAAAACCGATTGGCATTACTGATTGTTTGAATTTTGGAAATCCTGATGATCCCACCATTTATTATGAATTAGCCCAATCAGTGGCGGGGATTAATCAGATGGCTAGGTAATTAAATACGCCGATTATTTCAGGTAACGTGTCCTTATACAATGAAACAGATGGCATAGCTATTTATCCGACACCAATGATTGGGATGGTGGGCTTATTAACTGATATTAGTAAGGCAGTGACTATATCAGCTAAGGCCGCTCATGACTTAGTTTATCTAGTAGGAACTCCTCAGGATGATTTTAATGGGTCAGCTCTTCAAAAATTATTGGTGGATCAACCAAGCGGTGGCTTGCGACCCTTGGATGAAGAGTTGGTTGAACAACAGCAGTTGCTTGTGCGGAAGGCCATTGAACGAGGCTTGGTGGCGAGTGCTCACGATGTGGCTGATGGTGGGCTGGCTTTGGCGCTAGCAGAAACGGTATTTGATACCCCATTTGGGTTAACAACGGAACTTGATTATCCAGCAAGTTGGTACTTTGCAGAAAGTCCAGGCCTCTTTGTGTTAACAGTTCACCCTATTCAGCAAGCCGAATTTGAAGGTTTAGCAGGTGCAAAAGCAAGGCGGATTGGTGAAGTGACGACCGACCAAGTGTTAAATTTTAGGAGCCTTGACCAAACGATTAAATTAGAGCGGGCAAAAGCCCAGCAGCAGTATAAGGAGGCACTTGCATGGCAACTGACCTAAGTCAACAAAACCATTCTTTAAATGAAGAGTGCGGTATTTTTGGGATTTGGGGTACTGATGAAGCAGCCAACTTAACATTTTATGGCCTCCATGCCCTACAACATCGGGGACAAGAAGGGGCAGGAATTGTAGCTAATCAAGCGGGTGCTTTATGGCAAGAAAGAGGCCTAGGGTTGTTAAGTGAGGTATTTGCTGATCAGCAACGGCTAGCCTCTTTAAGAGGCCATGCGGCCCTTGGACATGTTCGTTACGCTACAGCAGGCGGTGGTGGGGTTGAAAATGTGCAACCCTTGATGGTGAATTTTTCCGATATGCAACTCGCTTTAGCACATAACGGTAACATCACGAATGCCCAAACGCTGCGTCGCAAGTTGGAAGCAGAAGGCGCCATTTTTCAGTCATCTTCTGATACCGAGATTTTACTGCATCTTATTCGCCGGTCAGTAAAGGAGCCTTTTTTAGAAAAGCTCAAAGATGCGTTAAGACAGCTGCGCGGTGGATTTGCCTTTTTGCTTATGACCCCAACGGGACTTTATGCCATGCTGGATCCACATGGTTTTCGCCCCTTTGTACTAGGACAGATGGCGAGTGGAGCTTATGTATTGGCCTCTGAAACAGCTGCCTTAGCCTCCGTGGGCGCTAAGTTCATTCGGGATGTCCAGCCGGGTGAGGTGATTACGATTACGGATGCGGGGATGTCAAGCGACTATTATACGCAGGCAAGACGCCTGGACATTGATGTGATGGAATACATCTATTTTGCCCGGCCGGATTCAGATATTTACGGCGTAAATGTACACTTAGCCCGGGAACGAATGGGTGCGCGTTTAGCCAAAGAAGCACCCGCATCAGCTGACCTAGTCGTTGCCGTTCCCAACTCTTCCCTATCAGCTAGCATGGGTTATGCAAAAGCGAGCGGGCTACCTAATGAGATGGGGCTAGTAAAGGATCAATATGTTGCCCGTAGTTTCATTGAGCCGACGCAGGCCCGTCGGGAAAGGGCTGTTAGGATGAAATTGAGTACGGTACCAGCTGTACTCAAAGGAAAACGAGTTGTTTTGGTAGATGATTCAATCGTGCGTGGCACGACCTCTAAATACATCATTCGGATGTTACGGGAGGCAGGGGCGAAAGAAGTACATGTGCGGATTGCCGCCCCAGCTTTTAAGTACCCATCCTTTTACGGGGTGGATATGCAAAAAAAGGCGGAGTTGATTGCTGCTAATTACAATGTAGCCGAAATAAAAACAATGATTGGGGCAGATTCACTGGCCTTTTTGTCAGTAGCGGGACTAGTAGCAGCGATTAATTTGCCTTATCAAGGGCCAGGGACTGGACTGACAACCGCCTATTTTGATGGTCACTATCCGGCCCCGATTTATGACTATGCGCCTGAGCTAGCTGAAGAGGCAGCGACAGGTCAAGTTATCTTTGATCCGGAACCTGGTGAGTAGGGCAATCTTAAGTAAAGATAGGACGAAAGGAGTTGTGATGAGAGAGGATGCATATGCACAGGCCGGCGTTAACATAGAGGCTGGTAACCAAGCAGTCGAGGCCATGCAAACTGCTGTAGAAGCAACCTATTCGAGTGAGGTAGTAGCTGGCTTGGGTGGCTTTGGGGCAGCCTTTGCCCTCCCAAAAGGCTATCAGGAGCCAGTCTTGGTAAGTAGTGCAGATGGGGTTGGTACCAAATTGCTCCTAGCCATTGCTTCTGATCAACATGCTACAATCGGTCAGGATTTAGTAGCTATGGTGACCAATGATCTCTTGGCTCAGGGGGCGACACCGTTATTTTTATTAGATTACTTAGGTCTTGACAAAATGCGCCCCCAGACGGTTGCCACCATTGTAGCTGGGATTGCTAAAGCGGCTAAACAGGTGGGTGCAGCATTAATTGGTGGAGAATCAGCTGAATTGCCAGGGTTATACGCTAACCACCACTATGATTTAGCGGCCTTTGGGGTCGGAATAGTTGAACGCGGAGCGATGTTAACCCCCGCTAATGCGCAGGCAGGGGATATCTTAATTGGCTTACCGTCATCTGGCTTGCATGCCAATGGTTATTCCCTGGTACGTCAAATTTTAGGCCTAAAGACCCGGACCGATTTTCAGGGCTTAACGACTAGTGAACAGGTCACCTTACTAAGGCCAACTATCTTGTATGGTCCACAGGTAGGGCCGTTATTGGACAAACACTTGCTGGCAAGTATCGCCAATATCACCGGTGGTGGTTTGTTGGAAAATTTACCTCGGGCTTATGGGAGCCAGTTAAAGGCTGAGTTGAACTGGGATACATGGCCAATCCCGCCAATCTTTCAACGATTGCAAGCGCGAGGCCAGCTTAGCCAAACGGATATGTTGCGGACCTTTAACAATGGGCTGGGAATGATTTTGGTGGTGCATCCCCAAAACCTAGCAGCGGTTAAACAAGATTTAGCCAAAGCAGCATATCCGTTTTATGAACTGGGTGCAATAACAGCACGTCAGCAACAAGAACCGTCAGTTGTGTTTAAAGGGAGGGCACCATGGCCGAATTAGAGTGCGCCCGTTTGGCAGTGATGGCTTCTGGTCGGGGAAGTAATTTTGCAGCCTTACAAGCAGCTATTTTAAATGAAGCGTTACCCGCAAAAATTGTCCGGGTAATAGTCGATCAAAAGGAAGCCGCTGTAATTGAAAAAGCGAAGGCCGCTGGCATTCCAGTGACCTTAGTTGACTACCATGCTTTTGCTAGTCGGACGCAAGCAGAAAGCATTATATTAGACCGGTTAGCTAGCGACCGCATAGATGGGATTTTGCTAGCCGGATATATGCGTATTTTAAGTGCCCATTTTGTGGCCACTTATCCAAATAGGATTATTAATATTCATCCAGCCTTATTGCCAAGTTTTCCTGGACGGCATGGGATTGAGGATGCCTTTCATTATGGCGTTAAAGTAACCGGGGTAACAATCCACTATGTTACGGCGGGAGTGGATTCAGGACAAATCATTGCCCAAGTGCCGGTGAAAATTGAAGATGGGATGAGTCTAGCAGCATTAGCTGTTAGCATTCACGAGGTTGAGCATGTGGTATACCCACAAACATTAAAGCACTTATTGAAAGAAGGGGTATTTAATTAATGGCACGAGCATTATTGAGCGTTTCTGACAAACAAGGCCTAGTTCCATTTGCGGGACAACTGGTTGCTTTAGGTTATGAGTTGATTTCAACTGGGGGAACCTTCCAGGTCTTACGCAAGGCCGGTCTGCCAGTTACACAAGTAGAAGAGCTGACTGGCTTTCCTGAATTGTTAGACGGACGGGTAAAAACGCTTCATCCCAAAATTCATGCTGGCCTGTTAGCTAGACGCGACCTTCCTGCTCACATGGCCCAGCTAGCTGAACAAGGGATTAGCCCGATTGACTTGGTGGTGGTTAACCTTTATCCATTCAAAGCAACCATTCAACAATCAGGAGTTACAACTGAAGAAGCGATTGAACAGATTGATATTGGTGGGCCTTCCCTTCTACGTGCCGCAGCTAAAAATGCAGCCTTTGTCCTGCCCATTGTTGACCCTAAGGACTATCATTTTGTTATTCAGGCCTTACAAAATGACAAGGTTGATCAGACTTTACGACAACGACTAGCAGCAAAGGTTTTTCGATATACAGCTGCCTATGATGCCTTAATTGCTGATTATTTATCAGGTACACGCTTTACAGAAAAAATGACACCTACCTATGATTTAGTCGAAACCTTGCGATATGGCGAAAATCCACAGCAGGCTGCCGCTGCATATCAAACTGGATTAGCAGAAGACTATTCGATTCTGGCTGCCAAACGACTACATGGTAAACAACTGTCCTATAACAATATTCGCGATGGCGACGCCGCCCTACGGATTATCGCAGAATTTACAGTGCCGACAGTTGTCACAGTTAAACATATGAATCCAGCTGGGGTAGGTCAAGGCCAAACAATTGAGGAAGCCTGGGATCGGGCTTATCTGGCGGACGATATTTCGATTTTTGGCGGGATTGTAGCCTTGAATCGACCAGTTGATTTAGCAACGGCTAAAAAAATGCACCAACTTTTCTTAGAAATCATTATTGCACCATCCTTTACGGATGAAGCCTATGCTGAATTAGCTAAGAAAAAGAATCTACGCCTTTTGACCCTCCCCTTTAGGCATGATATTCCGCAAACAGTAGAAATTACCTCAGTCTTGGGTGGAGCAGTCATGCAAGAGCGTGATTTACACGAGGACAGGGTCGAGGACTTGCAGGTCGTGTCGGAAAAGCAACCCACTGCTGAACAAATCGCCGCTTTATTATTTGCCCAAACAGTGGTTAAATACGTTAAATCAAACGCGATTGTTGTTGCCAGGGCTGGTCAAACCTTGGGGATTGGAGCCGGTCAGCCAAACCGGATTGATTCAGTCAAGTTAGCAATTGATCATGCTCAACATAAAGCAGGCTACCAAGAAGCTGTTCTAGGATCGGACGCCTTTTTCCCAATGGCTGATTCAGTTCAATATGCAGCTGAACATGGGATTACGGCAATTATTGAGCCAGGTGGGTCAATTCGCGATCAGGAATCAATCGATAAGGCGAATGAACTTGGCATTGTGTTGGTCTTTTCTGGTCACCGGCATTTTAAGCATTAAGCGAGGGTAGTTAAATGGCAACAGTGTTGATTATTGGTAGTGGAGCCCGGGAACATGCCTTGGCGCAAACCTTTGCTCAGAGTGATCAAGTTAAGCAAATCTATGTGGCACCTGGTAATCCAGGGATGAAGGATGCTAAAATTAAATTAGTGGATATTGCGACCAGCGACCAGACTGCCCTAGCGACTTTTGCTATACACCATGTAATCGATTTAACAGTGGTTGGAGCTGAAGGGCCACTGGTAGATGGCATTGTTGATACTTTTCAAGCCCAGGGCTTAACTATTTTTGGACCTAATAAGGCGGCAGCGCAGTTAGAAGGGTCAAAAACGTTTATGAAGCGGCTTGTTTTAGACCATCAGATTCCAACCGCCCGTGCATTGACGGTAGACACAGTCACAAAAGCCCAGGCAGCAGTGAAAGCGTTGGGCTGGCCCATCGTCATTAAGCAGGATGGCTTGGCTGCTGGTAAAGGGGTGCGCATTCTTGAGGATGCAGTCAGCAGTGAGCGTGTTATTCAAGCAATTTATCAGGCGAATCCAACTGCTCGTTTGGTGATAGAGGAGTATTTGGAGGGCCGCGAGTTTTCAATCTTTTCTTTGGTTGGTAAACGGCAGGTTATTCATACTCCAGTAGCCCAGGACCATAAACGCCGTTTTGAAGGTGGTCAAGGGCCCAATACTGGTGGAATGGGGGCTTATAGTCCAGTCCCTTTTGCTAGCCCGGAGCTGGTTGAAGAGGCCATTAATCAATTAGTTACGCCCTTGCTAGACGCGATGGCGGCAACGGGCTGCCCGTATCAAGGAATACTGTATACGGGGGTGATGTTGACAACTGAGGGCCCTAAGGTTATCGAATATAATGTCCGCTTTGGCGATCCCGAAGCCCAGGTCGTGTTACCTCAACTAAGAAGTGACCTGTATATCCTTATCCAAGATTTGCTGGCTGGCCGACCAGTAACACCACGCTGGCAAACAGAACAGACCTACATAGGGGTAGTGCTGGTCAATCCCGACTATCCCACAGCGACTACGCGCGCTTACATGGTACCGGGTTTTTCAGCTAAGTTGCGGGTTAACTACGGCGGGGTCACGACCAATGCCGGCCAGCTAGTCAGTCAAGGGGGACGGGTCGTAACGGTTATAACTGCAGCAACTAAATTAGCGGAAGCCCAGGCTAAAATATATCGGCTGTTAGCTGATCAACCTACAGATTTAGCTTATCGACGTGATATTGGTCAGCAAGGCTTAGCTGAGTAGGGTGAAGGAACGTTTTAAAGGATAGAGGACAGTAAGATGAAGATAGATATTGAGATAGCGCAAGCAGCCGAAGTATGGCCGATTGAACGTATTGCCCAAGCAGCTGGTTTGCAAGAGAGTGAATGGGAGCCGTATGGACGAGATAAAGCTAAGGTAAGCTTGGCTAAAGAACGTAGTCAGACAGAACGTGGTAAGTTAATTTTAGTAACGTCAATTAACCCGACTACTGCCGGTGAGGGTAAATCCACGGTGGCGGTTGGATTAGCAGATGCCATTCAAGCAACTGGTAAAAAGACCATGTTAGCCTTACGGGAACCATCGATGGGCCCAGTTTTAGGCATGAAAGGTGGGGCTACCGGTGGTGGTTATGCACAGGTTTTGCCGATGGCCGATATTAATCTGCATTTTACCGGAGACTTTCACGCAATCACCAGTGCCCAGAATAGTTTAGCGGCCTTGATTGATAATAGTATTTATCAGGGGAATCCCTTGCATTTAGATCCACGGCGACTGCTCTGGCCTAGAGTGATGGATGTTAATGATCGCACGCTACGGCACATGGTGCTTGGACTCGGGGGCCCAACTAGCGGCGTTCCCCATGAAGGACAGTTTGATATTACGGCAGCTTCAGAATTAATGGCCATTTTAACATTGGCCCGTGATTTGGAAGATATGAAAGCCAGGATTAAGCGCATTGTTGTTGGCTATACCTATGATAAAGAACCGGTGACTGTGGCTGAACTGGGGGTTGGTGGCGCTATTGCAACCCTTTTGAAGGATGCGATTAAGCCTAATCTAGTGCAAACAATCAATCATACGCCAACCCTGATTCATGGCGGCCCTTTTGCCAATATTGCCCAGGGGACAAATTCAGTTCAAGCAACTGAAGCGGCCTTACGCTTGGCTGATTATGTTGTGACGGAAGCTGGGTTTGGGGCTGACTTAGGTGGTGAAAAGTTTTTGGATGTCAAAGCACCAATTCTGGGTAAAACTCCTGATACCATTGTTATCGTGGCAACGGTCCGTGCGTTAAAACTACATGGTGGGGTGGCTGAAAAGCAGTTAGATCAACCTGATTTGCCAGCGCTAGAACGCGGGCTAGCCAATTTAGGTCAACATATTAAGAGTATGCAACGGTATGGGGTACCCCTAGTGGTGGCTATTAATCATTTCACCAGTGACACTGCAGAAGAAATTGAGGCCATCAAAGCCTACGCCAGTGCTAAAGGGGTACCCGCAGTGCCAGCAGATGTTTGGGCGGCCGGGGGTGCAGGAGCTAAAGCTTTGGCTGCTGAGGTGGTTGCAGCGACGAAACGACCAGGTAGGTTTGTGCCGCTTTATCAACCCGATGATGATTTGACGACTAAGTTAACGAAAATTGTACGTGACATATATGGTGGCCAAGGAATTGAATTATCAACGAAGGCCAAGCGCCAGCTAAAGACCTTTAAGCAGTATGGTTGGGATCAATTACCGGTTATTGTGGCTAAGACCCAGTACTCGCTATCGGACCAACCTAAGGCGCTAGGCGCTCCAACCGATTTCACCATCCATGTGCGTGAATTTGTACCGAAGTTGGGCGCTGGTTTTATGGTTGCCTTAACAGGATCAATTATGACCATGCCTGGACTGCCTAAGGTTCCAGCAGCAAAACAAATTGATATTGATAATCAAGGTCATATTTCAGGCTTATTTTAAGCCGGAGATAGGGGAAATGAGAAAAGCCAATCGGTCTTTGCTGACCGATTGGTTTTTTAATGTATAATATTCATTTTATTGTATAAAAATTCAATTAAAAGGACGATATTGCCCTTTTGGGTAAAAAAGATTGCACGAATATGCAAAAACTGCTATGCTAGTCACACTTACTTAAAAATGAGGTGAAACAAATGACCATATTAACCCTTGAAAAACTGCATAAGGAATATCAGGACCGGGTAATTTTAGAGTCAATTTCAGCTAAGGTCACTGCCGGTGATGTTATTGCGATTTTGGGTGCTTCCGGTGCGGGAAAATCAACCTTATTAAGAGAACTTAACATGTTGGAACGACCAACAAGTGGGCATGTTATTTTTGAAGGGCAGTACCTAGAAGCGTTAAAGGATAAAGAATTGGATCAGGTACGCCAAGATATTGGGATGGTCTTTCAAAGTTTTAATCTCTTTCCAAATATGACAGTAATCGATAATATTACCTTGGCTCTGGTGAAGTTAAAGGGGCAAGCCAAAGGGCAGGCAGAAAAGACAGCTAATCAGTTATTAGCCAAGGTTGGCTTAAGCGACTTTGCAGGCGTGTACCCAGCCTCTTTGTCCGGCGGTCAAAAGCAGCGGGTAGCGATTGCAAGGGCCCTAGCGATGGAACCTAAGATTATGCTTTTTGATGAACCAACATCAGCGTTGGACCCGCAAATGGTTAAAGAGGTTCTAAAGACTATGCAAAGTTTAGCCGATGAAGGAATGACCATGTTAGTCGTGACCCATGAATTAGGATTTGCCCGTGAGGTAGCGAATAAGGTTTGGTTTATGGCAGACGGACAAATTGATATCTATCAACAGTCGGCTGACTTTTTTGAGCGACCACGTAGTCTTAAGGCCCAACAATTTTTGGCAACCATGATGTAAGGAGATCCGATTAAGATGAAATATTATCATAAATTGTTTGTAGCAATGGTGATGGCTTTGAGCCTGTGGATCGGATTGTGTGGCCAGATGTCCATTAGCCAGGCAGCACAAACAGATCCAGTGCTCACAAAAATTAAAAAAGACGGCAAACTAGTGGTAGGAACCTCTGCGGACTATGCCCCTTATGAGTTTCATACTACGGTTAACGGACAAGATAAAATTGTCGGCTTTGACATTCGAATTGCAAAAGAAATTGCTGATCAACTTGGTGTGAAATTAGTTGTCCAGGATATGAGTTTTGATGCCCTACTAGGCGGTGTAAAAACCGGTAAGTTGGATTTGGTGTTGGCAGGGATGTCAGAAACACCGGAACGGGCGCGTGAGGTTAATTTTTCAAAGGTGTATTATACCGATCCATCGGTTATTTTGACGAAAAAGGGGCAGGCTAACCCAATTAACGGTGTTCAGGACCTACCAAAGGTGACTTTAGGGGCACAGTTAACCACGGTCCAAGAGGATGCAGCCAAGGCGGTGGATCCCAAAAAGGTTGTCTCATTAAAAAAGATGCCGGACTTGCTGACACAGTTAAATCAAGGCAAGGTAGACGGACTGGTTGTTTCAAAAACGATTGCCGATACCTACATTGCACAAAATGATGCCTATCAAATTGCTCCGGTGACGTTACCGGCCGCATCGGCCTCTCCAGCTTCAATTGTGGTGCCAAAGAATGCACCAATATTACTGGATAAGGTAAATACGATTCTAGAGGAAAACGTCATGGGAAAGCCTTTGGCAAAGTGGCGGAAAACAGCTATTCGGCAGTCCTTAGCCAAGGAATCCTTTATTAAAAAGTATGGTCCCTTGTTTTGGAAGGGAACGGTCTATACAGTGGGGCTGGCGATAATTGGTGTTTTTGGTGGCATTATCTTAGGAACTCTTTTGGCTTTAATGAAACTTGCTTCCTTTCGGCCAGCTAAATGGTTAGCGATTAGTTATATTGAGGCCGTACGTGGCGTTCCCTTGCTAATTCAAGTTTTTATGGTCTATTTTGGTACACAACTGTTAGGATTAAACTTATCTAGTTTTGCGGCGGGGGCCATTGCGCTCTTCTTGAATTCAGCGGCCTATGTGGCTGAAATTATTCGTGCTGGTATTCAGTCTGTTGACGTTGGACAGACTGAGGCCGCTCGTTCACTTGGCTTTTCTAAATTTGAAACTATGCGTTATATCATCTTACCGCAAGCCATTAAAAATATCTTACCAGCCTTAGGTAATGAGTTTGTGACGGTAATCAAGGAAGGGTCTGTGGTGTCGGTGATTGGCGTTGGTGAACTAACCTTTCAGACAACGGTGGTGCAGGGGGCTTCCTTTAAGCCATTTGTTCCTCTTGTGATTACGGCAGCCATCTACTTTATCTTAACCTTTGGGATTAGCCGTTTGATGGGATATTTTGAAAAGAAATTGCATGTAACAGATTAGTGACGGCAGGCATCTTGATCAAGGTGCCTGTTTTTTTGCAGAATGGTTATGCTAAAATAGGAATACTATGAGAATAAAATGAGAAAGATTGAGGTAGGACGATGACAGCGTTAACGGGACAGACTTTACGGGCCAATCTAAAAGAACAGGCTTTATTAGAAGAAGCCATGGCACTGGCGGGATGGGATCAATTAACTGGGATGCCGCAAGCAAGTGGAGACTTCCGGGCCGAGTTACAAAGCTATTTAGCTAGCCGGTATTTAGCGGTTGCAACAGGGGAAGCGGCACAAGAGCTAAATAAGTATTTTGGTCAGCCAACGCATTTAGCAGAATTATCGACAGATGACCAGGCATTGTTTAAACGTTTTCAAAGTGATTACGTCCGTGACGCTAGTATTCCAAAGGCAGAATATGAAGCCTTTCAACGGTTAGCTTCTCAAGGACAAGATGCTTGGACGGCTGCCCGGCAGGCTGATGATTATCAACTTTATGCACCTGTATTGGCAAAGCTTATTCAAGCTAAACGACAATTTATTCGTTATTGGCGAAAAGATGAGGCAACGCCTTACGATGTGTTACTCAATCAATTTGAACCAGGTTTAACGGTTGATAAACTTGACCGTATTTTTGATCAGTTGAAGACGGGCATCGCAGACATACGGCAACAGTTAAAGGACGATGGGGTGGAACCAGACGCTAGTTTTTTACAGCGCACGGTAGCAGTAGACAAGCAGCGAGCCTATGTTTGGGAAGCCATTCAGCGCTTGGGGTATGATGCACAGAAGGGACGATTGGATGATACCATTCATCCCTTTATGCAAGATTTGAACCGTAACGATGCCCGGATTACCACGCGTTGGTCACCAAATGATTATCAAATGGCCATTTTGGGCGTGTACCATGAGGCTGGACATGGCCTTTTTGCACAAAATATCGATTCCAAGTGGGATTACACCCCCTTTAATAAGGGCATTGCGATGAGTATTCATGAATCACAATCCTTATTCAATGAGGTAATGATCGGCCGGTCAAAGGACTTTTGGACCAGTGAATTTCCACGGTTGCAGGCGGCTTGGCCTGCAGCCTTGGGGGATATTGAGTTAGAACAATTTTACCGTGGCTGGATGAAAACGGCTCCGACATTGATTCGGACTGAGGCAGATCCATTGACGTATCCCTTACATATTATTATTCGCTATGAAATTGAGAAGGCACTCTTTAATGATGATCTACCAGTCGCGGACCTAGAGAAACTATGGAATGATAAATATGAAGCCTACCTTGGCGTGCGGCCAGACTCAGCGTTGACAGGTATTTTACAGGACATTCACTGGGCCAGTGGTGATTTTGGCTACTTCCCTTCTTATGCCCTCGGGCATCTTTATGCAGCTCAGTTTTTACAGGCCATGGAGAAGGAGTTGCCGGTCAAGGACCTTTTGCAGGCGGGCAACTTAGCGCCTTTAATTGCTTGGCGGCGAGAGCATGTTTGGCAATATGGAGCTTCTAAGACGCCAGCTGAGATTTTACAGACAGCCACAGGCGAAAGTTTACAGCCAAGTTATTGGTTGAAACTGCAAACTGAGCGTTATGCCGATGTGTATCAACTTTAACTCTAGGTATTTACTTACTTTTTGTAAAGATATATAATAAAATATGTTCAATTAAGAAGATATATCAAGTTTGATAAGGAGAAAGTAAGATGGATACAGAGGCTTTTTTGGCGTTACAAGCGCAACGACGTTCAATTTATCACTTAGGAAAGCAGGTCAAGGTATCAGATGCTGACTTGATTAAGGCATTTAAAACTGCGATTAAACAAAGCCCAACTCCGTTTAATAATCAAACGACGCGAGCAGTTTTCGTTTTAGGCGCTGCCCATGATCGTCTGTGGGACATGATTATTGACCGGATGCGCCAGGTCGTGAATAATGATGAACAGTTTAATGCGACCACGCGACTTAAACTTGAGGGTTTTAAAAACGGTTATGGAACAGTGCTTCTGTATACCGATATGGCCGTAGTTAAACAATTTGAGGAACAATTTGCCTTTTATGCTGATAACTTTTATGATTGGTCAGAAGAAGCCTTAGGCATTGCAGCCTATTCAGTATGGATGACGGCGACGGCGGCGCATTTAGGTGGTAATTTACAACATTATAATCCAGTGATTGATAGTGACTTGCAAGCTGCCTATGATATTCCTGATAGCTGGCGTTTACGTGGCCAATTTGTCTTTGGCTCCATTGAAGAACCGGCGGGTGATAAGGACATGATGGATGATGATGTTCGCTTTATAACAGTTGAACCATAAGCTAACGCTAAGTGACCTGAGGATAACCAGGGTCACTTTTTTTAGTAGTTAGCGCAAAGAAATAGGCTATAATAAAGGTGTTTGACTAAAATAGGTGGGACAGGAGTAGGAAGATGACCTTTTATACGATTAAATCTTTGGGTGATAGTTATAACGTAACACAGATGGTGGGTTTATTATTGACAATTGGCTTTATAGTCGCCGTGGGTGTCATTATGACCCTCTACTACCGCCATCATCACGATAGTAAATACCGGGATATCGGTATTATGTTGGTCTTAGTGGTTCTTTTTTTGGTTGGTTTACAAATTCAACAATTTGATGGGCTTAAACGGCAACAATCACAACGCGGTCAGGTCGCACAGGTTTTAAGGAGCTTTGCTAAGGAAAAAGGAGTACCAGTTAGCCAGGTTTCGGTTAATACGACGCAAATGCAACCAACCATGATTGTTCGCAATGGTAGTCACTATTACCAACTGGACTTTGCGGGTGATAATCATACATATACTATGAAAACGACGTATTTAGTGCTGGCAAAATCAGACATTAAGGTTAAATAAGGGTAGGTGGGATGAATGGATAGTTATAGTATTGTCTTTCTTAAGCTAGCAGTTGGAATTATGGCCTTAGTAATTCAAATTAATATATTGGGCAAGGGAAATTTAGCACCCATTTCGGCTATGGACCAGATTCAAAATTATGTTCTTGGTGGTATTATCGGTGGCGTCTTATATAATGCCTCAGTTAGTGTTTTACAATTTGTCATGGTCTTGATTATTTGGACCTTTTTAGTGCTTTTGTTGAAATTTGTAAAGAATCATAACTATTTGGTTAAGGCGATTGTGGATGGAAAACCGATTGTCATCGTCCGTAGGGGTGAACTGCAAATGGATAATATTTTGCGGGCCGGTTTGAGTGCTAATGAATTAATGTTTAAGTTACGTTCAGCTGGAATCGATGAAATTCAAGCATTAAAGTTAGCGATTGTTGAACAAAATGGACAGCTAACTTTGACTAAATACGGAGAAGAAGATGTGAAGTATCCGCTGATCCAAGATGGGCAAATTAATTATGAACTCTTGGATCTTTTAGATCATGATGTCGCTTGGCTTGAAGAACAAGTTAGTAAGCAGTATAAAAATATTGCCATTGCAGATATTTACTTGGGGGAATTTATTCATGGTCATTTAGTGCTGCATCTTTATCATCCTGATGAAGCAAAACCGGTTGATAAGTAGCTAGACGAAGCGGCTGTTTCCCTGGCAAGCACGCTGATCCATTAAAAATGGATAAATGCGGTCTTTTGATAGGAGATTGATAGATGACAGAAAGTAATCCGGCTAATGCACCAGCTAAGATTAGCATTCGCCCTGTTCAAGAAGCGGATTTACAGCCCTTATTCGATATCCTTTATGGAGGCAAAGCGGATAGAGTTTGGATGCAGTTTAATGGCCCTTATTTTGATGATCCTATTTTAACCTGGCCTGCCTTTTATGAAAGATATAGGCAGACGTATTTAGGGAAACCTGACCGTGGCCAGGTGATTAAGGTTGATAAGCAGATTGTCGGTATGGTAACCGCTTATTTTACAGATGGTCATTTAGGTCATTGGCTGGAAGTTGGGCTGGTTATTGCTAAGCAAAGTAATTGGAGGCGAGGAATAGGCACACAAGCCCTGACTGCTTGGATAACCGGGCTTTTTACCTATTATCCCGAACTACCGCACATTGGATTGACAACCTGGTCGGGTAATCCAGCTATGCTGATGCTAGCTAAAAAGAGTGGGTTACTATGTGAAGGTCGTATTCGCCAAGTCCGTTATTGGCAAGGACAATATTATGATTCAGTCAAGTATGGAGTTTTACGGGCGGAATGGCGACCTAATTCAAAGTAAGGGCTGGAAATAGTTGACAATTAGTGAGTGACCACCTATCATGACAGTTAGTAGTGATACAGGCTCAACGTCAGAGAAACCGTGGTTGCTGAAAACGGGGCAGGCCTGTGTGATGAATTATTGATATTAAAATTAGCAGAAAAACACTAAGGGTAGGACTCTCTTTTGAGTGCTAAACAATGGGTGGTACCGCGGATAGCAACTAATTCGTCCCAGTTATACATATGTATAACTGGGACTTTTTTTGTAGGTTAAGGAGAAAGGATGAGCACAATGTTTTTAAAAAGTGACAAAGTGAAAGCAGGTGGGGTGGCTCGTTATTGATGCTGGCTGCCATAAAAGAACATAGCAGTAGCATAGCGATAACAGATTAAGAGAAAGTAGGTAGTCAAAAATGGCTAACAATAATCAATCCCATTTAAAAGATAATCCCCAGCTGACAAAAAGGCCCGCCTTTTGGCAAGCCATGTTAATCATGTCAGCCCTAGTCCTCATTTTTACCATCAGTATTATTGGTTATCATTTACCACCTTATATTCCACTGATTGCCGGTATTAGTTTGGTCATGGCTGTTGGCCGCTTGCTGGGACATTCTTTTAGCCAACTACAAGCAAATCTGTTAGCAGGCCTGCAGACAGGATTAGCCCCTTTGTTTTTGTTCTTACTAATCGGAATGCTAATCGCTTTATGGTTAGCGACAGGTGTAATTCCGACAATGTTAGTGCTGGGCTTTAAATTGGCTAATGAACAGTGGTTTTTGCCTAGTGCCCTCTTAGTAATGGCGCTCGTAGGCTCAATGATTGGGTCTGCTTTTACGACGATTGCGACGATTGGGACGGTTTTGATGGGCATTGGAACGACGTTAGGTATCGCACCTGATATTTTAGCCGGGGCGATCATTTCCGGGGCAATCTTTGGTGATAAAAGTTCTCCTTTGTCAGACTCTACCAACTTAGCGGCTTCGATTGCACAGACTGATTTATTCGCTCACATTAAAAATATGATGTGGACGACCATACCGGCTTTAGCGGTCAGCTTAGTGCTTTTTACCTGGCTTGGTTTAGGACATCAGGGCATTGCCCATCCAGCTGAGTTAAGACAATTGATGGCTTTATTTAAACCAAGTTGGTGGGCAGTGCTACCGTTAGGCTTATTAGTCCTGATGGCTTGGCGTCGGATTCCAGCAATTCCGACTTTATTAGTGAATGTCGTAGTGTCCGCAGCAGCCTTTTTGACGCAAAAGGGGTTACCAGCGTTAAATGAGTTATTATTAAATGGTTACCAGAGTTATAGTTCACAACCCGTTGTGGCGGCTTTGTTAGATCGAGGTGGTATGCTGGCGATGATGCCAACTGTTATTACAATCATGTTAGCGTTAGCTTTGGGTGGGCTCCTGACGGAACAAGGCATTCTGCAGGCAGTGATGCTACCGCTGGCTAAACGGCTACACAGCCAAGCTGGGGTCGTAACCGGGGCCATTATTTCTGGAATAGTTGCTAATTTTATGATTGGGGAACAATATTTAGCCACGATTATTCCAGGTCAACTTTGGAAGGCTGATTTTGATCGGCTCAAACTCAGTCGGTTAGCCTTAAGTCGGACTTTGGAAGATTCAGGAACAGTATTTAATTATCTTGTTCCTTGGGGAGTAGCCGGTAGTTTTGCGGCCCAAACATTAGGTGTTTCAGTTTGGCACTTTATGCCCTTTGTTTTCTTTGCCTGGCTATCACCTCTTTTTTCTTTATTAGCTGCTTGGACGGGGATTGGCTTAAAACAGGCTACACCTTCAAGAAGAAGCTAATAAGCGATGAAGCGCTTGCTGAGCTAGGTGGTGGGCACCTTTGTTTTCTTTTTCTGGAATCCAGTGAACAATCACTAGCTGATAGCGGTCGATATGGGCTAATAATGAAGTTAATTGCTTAGGGAAATGTTTAGCATAGCGCTTTTCTAAGCTTGCAATGACAAGATTGGCGTCACTATAAAACATGATGGTGTCATCTGGCTGACAGAGACGATCAGCTTGCTCAAAGGCAAATTGAGCAGCTGCAAATTCAGCTTCATGATTACTAAGATTACCCAGGGCGTGTTGGTACTGGTATTGGTGACCAGCCCGAACAATCGTGACACCAGCCGTGCTGGGCCCAGGATTACCCTTACTGGCTGCGTCGCTATGAATGGTAGTAAGCATGTGATCTCCTTTGAACTGAGTAGAATATCAATTAATCTTATGTCCTATTATAGAGCAGGAGGCCGTATACAGCCAAAAATGGCTTTAAGGGTCCTTAAATAGAAGACGTGGTATACTAACCTGAATAAGCAAATAAAATGAGGATAGGTTATGAATGGATATTATCAACCCGCTGGGTTAATTGGTCGGGTTACTTGGACCTGGCTGCTGATGTTGCCCATGTTTGGCACTATTATGTGGCTAGAAGCAACTAAGGTGACTCCTTATACGATTGTTAGTTACCTTGTGTTTATCATACTCGTCGTGTGGCTATTTGTTCGGCGCAAGGCCAGTCTCACTAAGGAGCAGTTGCGCTTGTATCAACTTTTTGGACTGCATACTGAGCGTTTGGACTTAGCTGATATACGTCACTTACAGGTCAACCGACATCAGGTCTTGTTTACGGTTGACGGTGAAAATTACAATTATTGGCTGTCACCCAAGTTGGCAGATGCCTTTATTAAGGCCGTTGAGCGGGAGACAATGACAGTTGAGCAGGAGGCATGATGGATAGTAAAGAGGTTGTCATTACAACAGAGCAGGGGCGCTTGGATAAAGTTTTACGAACGGCCTTTCCAGAATTTAGTCGGGCCCAATTGACCAAGTGGATTACAGATGGTCATGTACTGGTTAATGGGCAGAAAAAAAAGCCAAAGTATAGTGTTAAGGCAGCCGACCGCATAACATTGGTAGAACCAAAAGCAGAACCTTTGGCAGCTAGACCACAAAATTTACCAATCGAGATTGTATATGAAGATGATGATGTGATTGTAGTTAACAAACCGCAGGGCATGGTAGTTCATCCGGCAGCTGGGCACCCTGATGGGACACTAGTAAATGCCTTATTGTATCATACAAAATTGTCGTCAATTAATGGTATTATTCGACCAGGTATTGTGCATCGTATCGATAAAGATACATCTGGTCTGTTGATGGTCGCCAAGAATGATCATGCACATGAGGTACTGAGTGCCCAACTCAAGGCGAAGAAAAATTTACGACAATATTATGCCCTGGTTCACGGTGAATTTAGTGAGGAACGTGGAACAATTGATGCTCCACTTGGCCGATCACCCATGGATCGTAAAAAGCAGGCGGTCGTTGCTGAAGGTCGGCCAGCTGTAACTCACTTTGAAGTTGTAAAACGTTTTGTCGGTTATACATTACTCAGGGTAACCTTAGAGACTGGGCGGACCCACCAAATTAGAGCTCATATGGCCTATATTAAGCATCCCGTAGCTGGTGATCCCTTATATGGACCAAAAAAGACTCTACCGGGCCAGGGGCAGTACTTACATGCAGCTACACTGGGCTTGACCCAGCCGACAACCGGTGAGGATTTGCGTTTTTCTGCCCCTTTGCCTGCGGGGTTTAAAACGATGTTGGCTCAGTTGACTCCGTATGCGGAGAAGACTAACGAGTCTGGTGAAAACATGATAAACTAAGAGGGTCTTCTTAAGTCGTCAATCCGTGAGTTGACCAGGGGATAACGCGAGGGAAAAAGGGTGATGGCGTTATCTGGTAACAGATGACGCCATTTTTTAATGTTATTGAACAGAGGAGAAATTGAGATGGCAAAAGAGATTGTTGACGCAATGGCAATGCAGCGTGCTTTGACCCGGATTACGTATGAAATCATTGAAAAAAATAAAGGGATTGCGAATTTAGTTATTGTTGGCATTAAAACCCGTGGTGTTTATATTGGCCAGCACATTGCTAACCGACTACAGCAGTTAGAAAATGTTGATATTCCTGTAGGTGAGCTAGATATTTCAGCTTATCGTGATGACCAAGGGGAGCCTTTAGCAGCTGTCACGAAACAAAAATTGGATATCAATATTGACGGCAAGCGGGTTATCTTAGTCGATGATGTGCTTTATACCGGACGGACGATTCGTGCCGCTATGGATGCCTTGATGGATAATGGCCGGCCAGCAGTGGTGAATTTAGCGGTCTTAGTCGATCGGGGACACCGTGAATTGCCCATTCGAGCAGATTTTGTTGGGAAAAATATTCCGACGTCTTCTTCTGAACGTATTCAAGTCAATGTTAAAGAAGTTGATGGTTTTGATTCAGTAGAAATCCAGTAATTCAGTAAGTAAAATAACATACCGAGCACTTAGTAATCGGCAGGACGAGGTAGGGTATGACACGGCGATATTTAATATTACAAGATGGGTCCATCTATCCAGGTGAGGCCTTTGGCGCCCCAGCAACAACCTTTGGTGAAATCTTTTTTCATACTGCAATGACTGGTTATCAAGAGATTATGACGAATCCCATTTATCATAACCAAATTGTGGTCTTTACTATGCCAACAATTGGGGTAGCTGGCATTAATCACCGGGCAGATGAAGCAATTGGTCCGATGGTGAAAGGGGTTGTTGTCCGTTCGTTGGCTGAGGTTTCAACTAATCGTTTAAAGTCAATGAGCTTACATGAATTTCTAAAACGATACAATGTACCGGGAATTGCACAAATAGATACACGAGCACTGACGCGGCACTTGCGGGAAACAGGCACTCAAAAAGCGTCCATTGTTGATGTTCCTGATGAGCATGCCTTTGACCAATTACAGGCCCTCGTTCTTTCAAATCAACAAATTCAACAGACTTCAACCCCCCGCGCCTATGTGAATCCCGGCCGTGGTGCTAATGTGGTGGTGCTTGATTTTGGGTTAAAAAACGGTATCTTGCGAAAACTTAATGACTATGATGCGAATGTAACCGTACTGCCATTTAGTACCTCCATTGATGAGTTAGCTAATTTAGATCCAGATGGAATTATTTTATCTTCGGGCCCAGGGAATCCGAATGATGTACCAGCCGATATTTTGGAACTCATTAAACACTTTCAAACGCAGGTGCCATTATTTGGTATTGGCTTAGGACATGAATTATTTGCCTTAGCAAACGGTATTCAATTAGTACCAATGCAAACTGAGCACCATGGTATGAATCACCCGATTCGTGAGCAAATTACTAATCAAATCCTTTATGCTACGCAAGCGCAGGGCTACCAGATTGATGCAACAAGTTTAAAAGATAAAAATATGATTGTGACCTATGTTGATTTAACCGATGGGGCGATTCAGGGTATTCGTCACCGTGATTATCCAGCTTTTAGCGTGCAATTTTTCCCTGATGCATCACCGGGTCCCATTGAAGCTAGTCAGCCGTTTGAAGACTTTATGGAATTAGTCGAAGATCGACGGAAAGGAGATCTGTCATGAAAGAGCGTGTGCTCATTATTGGGAGTGGGCCAAATGGGTTTGGTCGTGAAACAGAAGGTGATGTAGCGGCCTATCAAATGGCTTCGGCTTTGCTAGACCGTCATTATGATGTTTTCTTGATTGACAATAATCCCTATAGTTTTACGGCTAGTCGTCCAGATATCGACGTCATTACAGCTGATTTAACCTTGGACAATGTACTGGCAACGTTAGAAAGTTACAATATTACTGCTATTGTACCGACCGTGGGCAGTATGACTGCTATTAATTTAACAGCAAATGTGGTTCAAAGCCTAGGGGATCAGGCCCCTAAACTATTTGGAACCTCTTATCCAGCTATGCAGGCGGCCCAAAATACAAAGTACTTGCAGGAACGATTAGAACAGCTAAACTTACCAGCAGTGCAAACTCGGCTAGCAACCAATGCCGGTGAGGTTTTTGATGCGGCTAGGGAACTGGACTTTCCAGTTGTTTTACGGCCGATTGCTACGCCGGGTCCAGCTGTGCGTTTGCAGGCTGATGATGCTGACGATTTAGATCAAATTGCCCAGGATGCTCTGCGCCAATCCTTAACGCACCAAGTCAATGTCGATAAAAGTATTCGTGGATATCGTGAAATTGCCTTAGTGGTGATGCGTGATTGTCGCGATACGACATTAATGATTGGCGGGGTGGAAGATTTAGATCCAGTTGGTGTCCATTCAGCAGATTCAATCGCCATTACACCCATTCAAACGCTATCGGATCCGATAACGGAAACCTTGCGGACGGCGGCCTTTAAGGTAGCACGAGGGTTTAAGGTTGAGGGCTTGTTAGAGGTTCGGTTTGCTGTTCGACCCGAGGATGAAAGTTATGTCATTACGCGGATTGTACCCTATTACGACCGAAAAGCAGCCTTGATCACAGCCGCAACAGGCTATCCTCTAGTACCAGTTATGACCGGGGTGATGTTAGGGGAAAGATTGGATAAAGTGACCTTACCGGGAATTTATGCAAATCATACAGCACTTTTGGAACCGACAATGGATCATATTGCGATTCGCTTTCCGGTTTTTGCCTTTCGTGAACTTGAAAAGGCGGACATTCTAACGGCTAATCGGTTGGATACAGTCCAAAAATCAGTTGGTGCGACCATTGGAGTGGGGCGTAGTGTTGAAGAAGCCCTTGAAAAAGCGATTCGAGCAGCTCATTTTAATAATGTTAGTTTTTCGCCGACCGTCATGAATGCACTCACTGACAGTGAATTGATTGAACAATTAATTCATCCCCGTGACAATCGTATTTTTGTGCTTATGGAAGCGATTCGGCGGGGCTATACAGTTGATGAATTGGCTGAATTAACTAAGATTGATCCCTTTTATTTTTATAAAATAGAACAAATTATGACGTTGGAACAGTCAGTTCGTGAGCATCCTTGGGATATTGAAACGCTTAAGGCAGCAAAATATTATGGGCTGTCTGACGGCTTAGTCGCGCGCCTATGGAATACAGTTTACGATAGTGTTCGCCGTTACCGTTGGGATAATAATGTATTGCCTACTTATAAAGCATTTGAACCTTCGGCAGGTGAGTTTCCAGAAGCTGTTGCTCAATTTTATTCAACTTTTGAAGATGAAAATGAGAGTGAACGCTTAGGCGATCACACGGCGTTGATTATTGGTAGTGGAGCATTTCGATTGGGCGATGGAGCAGCGGCTTCTTATGTTGAAGCAACAGTGGCAGACGAATTAAAGGCATTAGGCTGGCAAACGGTGTTGGTGAATAATAATCCCCATGACCTCTTATTTGTCCCACAATTAGGGGATAAGCGCTATTTTGAACCAATCGAAATTTCAGATGTGATGAATGTGGTAGAAATTGAGCAACCTAGTCAGGTTTTTGTGCCTGGTAATCGAATTAAGCTTATCCAAAGTCTAAGGGCTGTCGGTTTGAACGTGCAAGTGATTCCACATGAAAAATATTTGCCATCTACTATGGCAGCAGATGGGGCAACTTCTTTAATTAATTACTTCTGTGATGGACAAGCCTTGTATCCAGTGGCAATAAGCGAGCAGTCAAATGAGCAGGTTACTGTCAGTCAACCGAAGAAGATAACAGAAGTCAGTCTTAATTTGCCAGAGGGAGATTTTCGACAACCGGGACTTTATCAAAGTCAGTTAAGTCCTGGTCAGTTGGTGGGAACGGATCTAGATGTTCAACTAAGACCAATGCCCTTTGTGCAGGTAGCTCTCCTGGAGAAAGTGAGTGGCTATGCGTGGATGCGCATGGCAATTCGCTACATGGTTGGTCAAGAAACTCAGCAGGATCAAGCACATTTACTGGGCCTAAAGCAATGGCAGTGGTTACATCATCGGGGCACGCTCAAGTATGTCGATGATGAATTTATTGAACATATGCATATTCACGGTTCCTTTGATAACGGCCGCTTTGCGATTGGGGCTCAATTAATCCTTGATGATTGATCAGGCGAGTAATGAGTTTTTGGCTTGAATATGCTAAACTAAAAGGTATGTGTAAGGACTAAAATTAAAGATAAGAAAGAGGCTGATGACATAATGTGGAAGAAAGCAATTGCAATTTTTGCAGTACTTGGAATTGGGGTTGGCTTGGCCGTTTGGGGAGCAGGTCCTCGGGCTATTGCAACCACCGATGATGGCAACGTCAAGGAAACGACCTACTATAATGAATTAAAGAAAACCCAGGTGGGCCAGCAAACCTTGGCCAATATGGTCGTTATGAAGGTGCTTGATAAAAACTATGGTGGTGACGTCTCAAAGCAAGAGATTGACCAACAATATCAAGCAACCAAGAAGCAACTTGGGGATGCTTTTGAACAGCAATTAACACAAAGCGGTATGACACCTGAAATGTTCCGGAATTCAATTAAGCTTCAATTATTAGAACGCCAGGCAGTCCGTGCAAATGTGAAAATTTCCAATAAGCAGCTAAAACAAGCTTACCAAGATTATCAACCCAAAACTCAAGTATCAGTCATTTTGGTTGATGATGAAGACAAAGCTAAGGACGTCATTAAGAAGTTAGATGATGGCGATAAGTTTACGGACTTAGTTAAGAGTGAGTCAAAAGACGGCACAAGTAAGGACAAGAAGGGACAGTTAGAAGCCTTTGATTCAACGTCTACAACTGTAGAAGATAGTGTTAAAAAGGCAGCCTTTGCCCTAAAGCCGGGTGAATATACCAAAGAGCCGGTTAAGTCTGAAAATAGTAATGGTTATTACATCATTAAGCAAGATTCACAAGAAAAGAAGCCAAGCTTTGATAAGTTAAAGAGCACCTTGAAGGAATCCTTACTAGAAAAGGATATGAATAATCAAGATGTTGTTAACGCGATTGTGGGAGAAGAACTAGGTAAGGCCAACGTTCAAATTAAGGATCCAGAGTTAAAGAATGCTCTGGCAACTTATACCCAAGCAGCTGCTAAGAAAAAGGCAGAGGCGGTCAAGGCCCATCAAAAGGCTACCAAAGCTGATGAAAAATAATGACTATAAAAACCATCTTTCCTTAAGAAAGGTGGTTTTTGTTCGTTTTTAAAGGGCGTGTTGGGACTAAGACTAGCCTTTTAAAGGGAAATGTTCTAGAATAAAGAGTATTATAAAAAAACAATGTTCGCATTTTATGGATAAGGGGACAAGAAATGATTGATCGTTATACGCGCCCGGAGATGAAGCAAGTATGGTCCTTGGATAATCAGTATCAAACCTGGTTAGCGGTTGAAATTGCCGTTACCGCTGGTTGGGAGGCAGAAGGGCTTGTACCAGCTGAAGATTTAAAGGCGATTCGAGAGCATGCACGTTTTGATAGTCAACGAATTGCAGACTTGGAAAAAGTCACGCGGCATGATGTCGTCGCGTTTACTCGGAACGTGTCAGAATCGCTGGGGGCCGAACGTAAGTGGATTCATTATGGGTTAACATCAACAGACGTGGTTGATACAGCCCAGGCATTAAGACTCGGCCAAGCCAATGCCATTATTAAAGCGGATTTAATTGCTTATCGTGATGCCTTGGCTAAGCTGGCGCGGCAGTATAAAGATACAGTCATGATGGGACGTACACATGGTGTCCATGCAGAACCGACTACCTTTGGTCTGGTAATGGCTCGTTTTTATCAAGCAGCTAAGCGTGATATTGAACGCTTTGACCGGGTTAGTAAAGAAATGGCAACCGGTAAATTATCTGGGGCTGTTGGAACCTTTGCTAATATTCCACCGCAAGTGGAAGCAGTTGCCATGGAAGAATTAGGCCTAACACCGCAACCAATCGGATCCCAGGTTTTACAGCGTGATTTACATGCAGATTATGTGAGTGCCATTGCGATTATTGGGACGACCTTAGAGGAATTAGCCACTGAGATTCGGGGCCTGCAGCGCTCAGAAATCCATGAGGTTGAGGAGGGCTTTGCTGGTGGTCAAAAGGGTTCCTCAGCAATGCCACATAAGCGCAATCCAATCGGGTCAGAAAATATTGTGGGCTTATCACGAGTGTTACGTGGGTATGCCGTAACTGCGATGGAAGATGTAGCGTTATGGCATGAGCGTGACATTTCACATTCGAGTGCTGAACGAATTATTTTGCCTGGTGCGACCGGACTATTAGACTATATGCTTCATCGCTTGACTGGTATTTTAGAACATTTGCAAGTCTTTCCAGCAACGATGAAGACTAATATGGGTCGGACCTATGGGTTGATTTATTCACAACGCTTACTGTTGCAATTGGTTAATCATGGCCTATCACGCGAGCAGGCTTATGATACTGTACAAACATTAACTGCCCGTGCCTGGGATGAACACTTGCAGTTCCGGGACTTAGTCGAGGCTGATCCTACGATTACCAATACATTGACCGAAACCGAAATTGCAGATGCTTTTGACTATCAGTGGCATTTGAAGCATGTGGATGATATTTTTAAGCGGGTTGGGTTATTAGATGAATCTAGCTCACAGGCATAATTAAAGGGACTTAGGACTAGCAACATGCTAGTCCTAAGTCCCTTTTTTAGATGATTATTTTCTATGTATAATGGCCAGTTTATTAGGGATCCTACCCAAAGGTTGGGTCATCAATTTGAGAATGATTGTGCAATTTGTTTGACAAATTGTCAAAAGTTGTCTAACATTTGGTTATCGAATCGTTCGACATTCGAAATATATGAAAGGAGGACAGCAGATGGCTCAGTTAGATACTGTGGAGATTATGAACTTAATCCCAAATCGTTATCCAATCTTGTTTGTTGATTATGTTGAGGACTTAGTTCCTGATGAATCACTAGTGGCTACCAAGAATGTGACCATTAATGAGGAGTATTTTCAAGGACATTTTCCAGGTAATCCGGTTATGCCCGGTGTACTGATTATTGAAACCATGGCCCAGGCAGCATCAATCTTGATCCTTTCGTCGCCTAAGTTTGCCCACAAAACGGCTTACATGACGGGGATTGATCATGCCAAGTTTAAGCGAATGGTAAAGCCAGGGGATGTTATGAAAATTAAGGTTACCTTTGGTACATTACGGGCCAACATGGGGACGGTTGATGTGGCCACCTATGTGGATGATCAACTGACAACCAGTGCGCAATTAATGTTTGTCGTATCAGACGATGAGCAACAGACAAACTAATGGATGGAGATAGGAATGGTGGATGGAGAGCGCATAGCCTTTGAAAGTGTAAATGATGCCCTGCGAGATGTTTTTAATAATGTTAGCTGGATTGAGGAGGCTTCCCTCCACGGCTCTGATTTTAAAGACATTTCCTTAAAGGAGATGCATATCATTGCAGCGATTTCGATGTATGAAAAGGCTAGAGCTTCAGAAGTTGCTCGCACCGTACATTTAACACCAAGTGCCATGTCATCAGCGATTGATAAGTTAGTTCAGAAGGGCTATGTTCAACGGCGACGTTCTGAAGCTGATCGACGGGTCGTTAAACTAGCGCTGACGCATCGCGGACGGGTTGTGTATCGCGCTCACGCTGCCTTTCATCGAAATATGACGCATTGGCTGATTGATTCCTTGTCTGACCATGATGCACAAGTAGTTGAGGCAGCAATCATGCACTTACAAGACTATGTACAAAACCTAAACCAGTCCATTAAATGAACTATGGAAAATTTTTCAATTGTAGCCTCAGACCACTACGTACCTAGTCGTATTGTGACTAATGATGAATTAAGTCACATGATGACAACATCAGATGAGTGGATCACATCGCGGACTGGTATTCGGCAACGTCACGTGGTTATGGATGAAGGAACAACCGATTTGGCGGTACGAGTAGCTGAGGGTCTGTTAACAAAAGCTCAGTGGTCTGCCGATGACCTTGATTTTATTATCGTAGGAACGATGTCACCAGATACATTAATGCCATCAGTTGCAGCTGCGGTTCAAGGAAGGATAGGCGCCAATAAGGCCTTTGCGTTTGATTTATCAGCAGCCTGTTCTGGTCTAGTATTTTCCTTGAGCATGGCAGCAAGCTTACTTAGCAACCGTTATCGTCGTGGATTAGTGATCGGTACGGAAACATTGAGCCGTTTGGTCGATTGGACTGATCGAACGACGGCGGTGTTATTTGGTGACGGTGCGGCAGGTTTCTTAGTTCAAGCGACACAAGACCCAGTTGGCTTAATGGGGGAGCAATTAGCGACCTTTGGTAGTGAAGGGAAGGCTTTAACGGCTGGTCAGTTAGGTAGTCAGAGTGCTTTTACAGAGCCGACGGCGACTGAACTATCCTTTAGCATGAACGGTCGCCAGGTTTATAATTTTGCTACCCGCCAAGTACCTGATGCGATTCAGTCAGCACTGAAACGATCAGGATTAACCTTACAGGATGTTGATGTGTTTCTTTTGCACCAGGCAAATGCACGAATCATACAAAGTATCGCCAAACACCTGAAGCAACCACTAGAGAAGTTTCCAATTAACGTTGGTGACTATGGGAATACTAGTGCGGCAAGTATTGGTATCTTATATAGCGAATTAGCAAAACAAGATGTACTCCATCCTGGTCAAACGATTGTGTTAGCCGGCTTTGGTGGCGGCTTAACAGCTGGGGCCCTGGTGGTGAGAATTTAAACAAGGCAATTATTTTTACTTTTTAGTATATGACGTAAACTATTTGATTATTGAAATAAAAGGAGATTAAGAAGATGACTAACGATGAAATTTTTAACAAGGTAAAAGATATTTTGGTAGACCAATTTGATTTGGAAGATGATGAGGTTAAGCTCAGCACTAACCTTTCAGATGATATTGATGCAGATTCATTAGACCTATTTGAAGTTTTGAACCGTGTAGAAGATGATTTTGATATTCAATTGGCCGTTGCAGAAGATATTGCAACTGTACAAGATCTAGTAGATAAGATTGCTGAACAAGAAAAAGCAGCCAAGTAAGGCTAGGCTGACGAGGAGGAGTGACATGACTGTTAAGTTAACGAATCCCATCTTCGAAAAACTTGGCATGCGATATCCAATCGTACAAGGCGGGATGGCTTGGGCTGGAACCGGTAAATTGGCGGGTTCTGTCTCTGAAGCTGGTGGCCTAGGCATTATTGGTACGGGTTATTGGCATGCAGATCAAGTTCGTAAGGAGATTCGACGGGCACGTGCAATTACAGATCGGCCTTTTGGGGTCAATGTCATGTTGATGTCACGACATATTCGTGAAGTCTTTGATGTTGTGATTGAAGAAGGGGTCCAGGTGGTGGCAACTGGGGCCGGTGATCCATCCCCCTTCATTGATGAATTACACGCACATGGTATTTCCGTCATCCCAGTGGTGCCATCGGTTGGTTTAGCACGCATGATGGAGAAGAAGGGCGTGGATGCAGTGGTTGCTGAAGGCATGGAGTCAGGTGGCCATATTGGGTCCCTGTCAACCATGACAATTGTGCCGCAAGTAGTAGGTGCCGTTGATATCCCAGTGATTGCAGCTGGTGGTATTGCGGATGGGCGCGGTGCAGCTGCAGCTGTGATGCTAGGGGCAAGTGGTATTCAAATGGGTACCCGTTTCTTAGCTTCAGAAGAGTCAGAAGTCCATGAGAACTTTAAACGGGCAGTCATCAAGGCTAAAGATATAGATACAGTGGTGACCGGTGAGCTGTTAGGTAGTCGGGCCCGGGTATTAAAGACAAAAATGTCAAAGAATTATATTAAACAAGAACGCTTTGAAATTACGAAACCAAAGCCAGATGCAGACGCAGTGGAAGAATTAGAAAATGGATCTTTGCGGCGGGCAGTTGTTGATGGCAATAAGGAAACGGGTGCTTTCATGGCCGGCCAGGTTTCGGGAATGATTACGGAATTAAAACCGGTTGCCCAGATTTTAGAGGAAACGTGGCAAGAGGCGTCTGATCTGCTAGAGAAATATTAAGTGAGGTTATGATGCAACTAGGAATTTTAATGAGTGGTCAAGGGGCGCAATATGCTGGAATGGGTCAGGACTTGTATGATCAGGAACCAGCTTATCGAGCTGTGATTGACCGAGCGAGTGATCTAGCTGGTATGGACTATCAAAAATTAGTCTTTAATGATGCAACACGGCTGAATCAAACCCGCTATGCGCAACCAGCAATTTTTGCAATGTCAATGGGAATTGCCAACGCGCTAAAACCAGTTTTGTCGCCAATCAAAGGTGCTTTGGGCTTAAGCTTAGGTGAATATAGCGCCTTAACGTTGGCTCAAGCCATGGACTTTGACCAGGCCTTTAAGCTGTTATTAGACCGGGGCGCCTATATGCAAACAGCCAGTGAAGAAATAAAAACCGAGATGATAGCTGTACTGACCGAGCATCAAGATCAGGTCTTGGCGACCGTTGAAGAAGTGCAAGCGCAAGGCATGCACGTTTATCCCGCAAATTTCAATACGCCTAAGCAATTGGTATTAGCAGGTGATGCTAGTGGTATTGCAGCTGTAAGGGAAATCTTTAGTGAAGCGGGCTTTAAGGTGATACCACTGGCAGTGTCAGGTGCTTTTCATACGCCCTTTATGGCTTCAGCAGGGCGACTGCTAAAGCAACGGCTGGCTGATGAACGTTTTAAACAATCCCTGTTCCCAGTCTATTCGAATACGACTGGTAAGCCTTTTGTTGACATTCAAACAACGTTAGGGGAACAGATTACGCGGCCAACACACTTTACACAGGCTTTAACAGCAATGTTAGCAGATGATGTGGATACGTTGATTGAGTTTGGACCCAATAAGTCGTTAACCAAATTTGCGCGACAGATTGCTGATAAGTCAATACAACGTTTAGCGGTGACCGATTATGCATCCTTGCAAGCGGTGCGTGAAACGTTAGCAAAAAACCAGGAGGAAGCGGCATGGAACTAGCAGGTAAAACAGTCTTAGTAACAGGTTCAACCCGCGGGATTGGGTTAGCGATTGCCCAGGCCTTTAGTGCGGCTGGTGCACGCCTGATTGTACATGGTCGCCATGCACCAAAGCCAGCGCTTTTAGCAACTTTTCCTACGGATACAACAGTATTAGTGGGTGATATTGCAGATGACAAGGTGATTGCACCAGCAATTAAGCAGCTGTATGAAAGTGGCCAAAAAATTGACATTTTAGTTAATAATGCAGGCATTATTCATGACAAATTAGCCATGGGAATGAAACCAATTGAGTTTGCGCAAGTGGTCGACACGAATTTAAATGGAACCTTCAATGTTACCCAGCCTATTTTTAAAAAAATGTTGCGTCAACGGTCGGGAGCCATCATTAATATGGCCTCGGTGGTAGGGCAAATGGGTAACATGGGGCAGGCCAACTATGCTGCGTCCAAGGCGGGCATTATTGGATTAACTAAAAGCCTAGCTAAGGAAGGTGCCTTGCGAGGAATCCGAGTTAATGCGATTGCACCTGGCATGATTGATTCGGATATGACGGCTCAATTATCAGCAAAGGTCAAAGAACAGGCATTAGCAACGATTCCACTAGCACGCTTTGGTCAGGCTAGTGAGATTGCTCAAACAGCACTATTCCTGGCTGAAAATGACTATATTACTGGTCAAACAATAACTGTTGATGGTGGCTTATACATTTAGCAAGGCTGATACACATTCCTTTGCACTTATTCAATTAATTATTTAAAACTGTGTATCAAAAATGAGGTGATAATAAGATGACAAGAGTTGTTGTGACGGGACTGGGAGCATTGACCCCAGTCGGTAATACTGTAAAAGAATATTTGAAAAACTTGATGGATGGTCGAATTGGGATTGCACCCATCACAAAATTTGATGCTAGTGATACGGGTATTACAGTGGCGGGTGAAGTTAAAGACTTCGACCCAGCTGAACGTGTTGGTAAGCGGGAAGCCCGCAAAATGGATTTATTTGCCCAATATGGGGTTCATGCTGCTGGGGAAGCCTTAGAACAGGCGGGCATCACTGCAGAAAATACAGATCCTAACCGGATGGGCGTGGCTTTAGGGACTGGAATTGGTGGCTTGACCACCATTCAAGAGCAAGTGATTAAGATGCATGATAAGGGACCTAAGCGGGTTAGTCCATTATTTGTGCCTGATGCCATTCCTAATATGCTGTCTGGTAATGTCTCCATGCGTTATGGGGCCAAGGGCGTTAACTATGTTCTATCAACGGCCTGTGCCTCAGCAACGAATGCGATTGGTGAGGCCTTTTGGCGGATTCAGGCTGGTAAAGCTGATGTGATGATTACCGGTGGTTCAGAAGCATCGATTAACGAGATGGGGATTTCTGGGTTCGCAGCATTGACCGCCTTATCAACGGCCGAAGATCCCAGCCATGCGTCGATGCCTTTTGACCTTAATCGCCGTGGCTTTGTCATGGGTGAAGGAGCAGGGGTACTGGTATTAGAGTCACTCGAGCATGCAACGAAACGTGGCGCTACGATTTTAGCCGAAATGGTTGGTTATGGTGCTAATTCAGATGCCTATCATTTGACAAGTCCAACTCCAGATGGATCAGGTCCCGCTGGCTCAATGGAATTAGCTTTGCAGGATGCAGGACTGAATGCGGACCAAATTGACTATCTAAATGCGCATGGTACAGCAACTGGGGCCAACGATGCGGCTGAGGCTAAGGCCATTGAAAAGGTTTTTGGTCCAAATGGAGTTTACGTTTCCTCAACAAAGGGGATGACAGGACATTTGTTGGGTGGCGCTGGTGCCATTGAAGCCATTGCAGCCATTGGTTCCTTGCTAGAAGATCGGATGCCACGGAATGTAGGTGTCTTTGAACAAGATCCTGCCACGGCTGGAGTAACCTTGGTTGATGAACATAATCAAGACCAGGCGTCAACCTACGTGATGTCAGCAAATTATGGTTTTGGTGGACATAATGCGGCGATTATTTTTAAGAAATGGGATGGAGCCTAGTTATGGAATTGAGTGTAACTGAATTAAAGGAGTTAATGCAGACTGTAGAAGAAAGCACACTGCGGGAATTTAATTTAGCTGCTGGTGATTTTCATTTAGTTTTGAGTAAAAATGAACCAGCACCTGTGGTTACTGCTGGAACAGCGCCCTTGGCACAGGCAGAATCAGAACCAGAGGTTAGAGTAAATCAGGAGGCCACCTCAGATGTGCCTACTCTGGCGCAAACCACTCAAGAAACTGATGGTGTGACAATTTCTGCTCCCTTAGTAGGCACGGTTTATCTTAAGCCGGAGCCTGAAAAGGCCCCCTTTGCCCCACTAGGCAGTCATGTTGAGGCTGGCGATCAAGTGGCCATCATTGAAGCCATGAAATTAATGACGCCAGTCACAACGGAGGTTAGTGGTACGGTGGTTGAAATTGCCGTAAGCGAAGAAGACATGGTTGATTATGGTCATGCCATCATGAAAATTAAGCCTGATGTTTAATGAGGAGGAAAGATGACAGTTCTAAGTACAGAAGAGATTCAAAACATCTTGCCCCATCGATATCCGATGTTATTGGTGGATACGGTAGAAGAATTGGTTCCTGGAGAGAAAATTGTCGCAATTAAAAATGTCACGATGAACGAAGCTGTTTTCCAAGGGCACTTTCCTGGTAATCCAACTTTTCCTGGCGTATTGATGGTTGAGGCCTTAGCCCAAACTGGCGCAATTGCTCTTTTATCAATGCCAGCATTTAAGGGAAAGACGGCGTATCTAGGAAGTATCCCTAAAGCCCGTTTTAGGAAACGCGTTGCACCAGGTGATCAATTACGCCTGGAAGTGACTATAGAACGCATGCGCGGATCGATTGGTGAAGGGAAAGGGACAGCCTACGTAAACGGAAAGCGAGTGACAACAGCAAGTCTGACCTTCATGATTGGAGAGTAGACGATGTTTAAAAAAGTATTAGTTGCTAACCGTGGTGAAATCGCGGTACGGATTATCCGGACCCTACGTGAAATGGGGATCCAGTCAGTGGCAATTTATTCAACTGCCGATGCTGATAGTTTACATGTTAAATTGGCAGATGAGGCAGTGGCAGTTGGTGGTCCACGGTCGCAAGACAGTTACTTAAATATGAATAACATCTTAAGTGCAGCTTTGTTGACGGGAGCTCAGGCCATTCATCCAGGCTATGGTTTCTTATCTGAAAACGCAATGTTTGCGGAAATGGTGGAAGCTGTAGGAATCAAGTGGATTGGCCCACGTCCAGAGATTTTATCCTTAATGGGTAATAAAGCAAATGCACGTGAAGCAATGCGTAAGGCTGGGGTACCAGTTATTCCAGGTTCGGCGGGCTTTGTGGAGAACGTAGAAGAAGTACGGACGGTAGCTAATGACGTTGGGTATCCGGTACTACTGAAAGCTGCGGCTGGTGGTGGTGGTAAGGGAATGCGCTTTGTTTATCGGGATGAGGAACTAGCCGATAAATTTGCTGACGCCCAACATGAGGCCCAGGCAGCCTTTGGGGATCATCGCATGTATGTAGAAAAAGTCATGACGCAGGTCCGTCATATCGAGATGCAGGTGATGCGAGATCAAGAAGGACATGCAATATACTTCCCAGAGCGTAATTGTTCCTTACAACGGCACAACCAAAAACTGATTGAAGAATCACCTGCAGTTGGTGTGACTACTGATATGCGCGCGGAATTAGGGGCCATTGCTTTAAAGGCGATTGATGCGATTGACTATGAGAATACTGGCACCATTGAGTTCCTAGAAGACCAACAGGGGCATTTCTACTTTATGGAAATGAATACGCGTATTCAAGTTGAGCATCCCGTTACTGAAATGGTGACAGGACTAAACTTAATTCGCATGCAAATAACGGTGGCTGCGGGTAAACCACTAGCACTAACGCAGGCGGAGGTTCCTTTGATTGGTCATGCCATGGAAGTGCGGGTAAATGCTGAACAACCGGCTAAAAACTTTATGCCTAGTACGGGAACCATCAACTTTGTCTTTATGCCAACAGGTGGTCCAGGGGTCAGGATTGATTCTGGTGTTTATGCAGGAGATAAAATTCAACCTTACTATGATGCCATGATTGCCAAGGTTTTAGTTCATGCCCGGACGCGGTCAGCAGCCCTAGCTAAAATGCGACGCCTCTTAGATGAGTTGGAAATTGATGGTGTTGAAACAAATGCAGCCTTTCAGCGGGAATTGTTAGATGATGTCCAAGTGATTGCAGGTAACTTTGATACGCAATATGTTGAAAAAGTATACCTGCCCAAATGGCAGGCCAAAGTAAATGGTCAGGATAAGGAGGTGGATTAATGGGGTTATTTAATTTTGCTGTTGATAAAAACAAAAAATTGGACCGTGATCCAACCTTGTATAATCAGATGCCAAATGGTCTCTTTATTGATTGTCCTTATTGTGGCGAGCGTTTCTATGAGAAACAACTTGGCCCCGCTAAGGTCTGTCCAAATTGTGGCTATGGGTTTCGCCTAACCGCCCATGAACGATTGGCCTTGTTAACAACCCATTTTGTTGAAATGGATAAAAATATTAAGGCCACCAAGACGGATTTCCCAGGATATGCACAAAAATTGGCTCGCGCCAAGCACCAAACGCAGATGAATGAAGCCGTCTTAACTGGCATTGCAACCATGCAAGGTCGCCGGATTGCCCTAGGCATTATGGACACTCATTTTATTATGGGTTCACTAGGGGCGGCGGTTGGTGAAAAAATTACCCGTCTTTTTGAACGTGCACTTAAGGAACGTTTACCTCTAGTATTATTTACTGCGTCTGGAGGTGCTCGGATGCAAGAGGGCATTAACTCCTTAATGCAAATGGCAAAAATTTCGGCGGCAGTAGCTGAATTTCAGGCAGCTGGCCTCTTTTATCTGGTGGTCTTAACGGATCCGACCACCGGTGGTGTGACGGCGTCCTTTGCTATGCAGGGTGATGTTATTTTAGCTGAACCTCATGCATTGGTAGGATTTGCAGGGCGCAGGGTAATTGAGCAAACGGTGCAAGAAAAGTTACCAGCAGATTTCCAACGGGCTGAGACCCTGCTAAAAAGTGGCTTTGTGGACCAAGTGGTGGCGCGAGAAGACTTACCGGCCACCATTAGTCGCTTAGTTGCCATGCATGGAGGTAAGTCGTAATGCGTTTATTTAAAAAGGAACTAACACCGGCTGAAGTAGTTAAACGGTCACGTGAAGATCGTTTTGATAGTCGGGAACTCATTAACGGTATTTTTACGGACTTTTTTGAGTTACATGGTGATCGGTTGAGTGCCGATGATCCTAGTATTATTGGCGGTCTAGCCATGCTCGGTGAACAACCGGTTACGGTTATTGCGACCAACAAAGGGAAAAACTTGGATGAAAAGTTGACTACGCATAATGGTTCGCCAGAACCAAGTGGTTACCGTAAGGCCTTACGTCTGATGCAAGCCGCGGCTAAGTTTAATCGCCCGATTATTACCTTCATTAATACTCCCGGGGCTTATCCAGGTAAAGCAGCTGAGGAAAATGGTCAAGGAGCTGCCATTGCACAAGATATTTTAACGAGTATGAAACTACCCGTACCGATAATTGCAATTATTTTTGGAGAGGGCGGTTCTGGTGGTGCTTTAGCACTAGCAACTGCTGACCAGGTGTGGATGGTAGACAACTCGACATATTCGATTTTGTCACCTGAAGGCTTTGCCTCGATTTTGTGGAAAGATAGTAAACGGGCTGATGAAGCGGCTGAAGTGATGGGCTTAACGGCAAAGGACTTGTTAGCTGCCGGTGTGATTGATTATATTATCCCTGATTCAAGGTCAAAACGAGTTTTTCAGTTATTACGAGCTCGCTTAAACCGAGAAATTGGACAATTACAGACCCTTGCTCCTTCAACCTTGTTAAAACAACGCCACGCTCGCTTTAGAAAATTTTAATTAAAAAAGCAGTCCAACAATGATTTACGGTAACCGCCGTAATCGCTGGACTGCTTTTTAACTTGTGCAAGTTTTTTAAGGACTTATTGGTTTTGAAGATTAATAACCTGGACATTTTCATCCAAAATACCACTGTCCCCTTTGAGAACATAGGTTAAGTTTTTAGGATTTAATTCCATGACCATTTTAGGGTTCATTTGGTCTTTGGAATATTTTTTGACATAAACTGTACCTAGGTTGCTCTTAATGGTGTCATTAAATTCATCTGTTAATTGGTCTGGACGCACAAAGTCGAGATTAAAGGATGCATCTAATGTACAGGTTGCTGCATCAGAAAAAGGACCTACGCCATCATCGAAGTCAAGGACGATTTTAGTATCGGCCTTTAAATAGTGATTTAATTTTTGGATAACGGCATCTGAAAAAGTTAGTTCCATGGTTGTGAATCCTCCTTTAGGTGGATGATACGTCAATGATAATGTAATCAGGCAGAAATAATAGGTGCCTCTGTATTGATTGTCGCGCAAAGATGGTTACTTGTCGAGTGTTTTTACTAATTTTAAGTCAGTAATTAAGGGTCAGTCACCATAAATACTAAATGCTCAGGACAACCAGTTGTGACTTACCTTGTTCTAGTAGCCACTGACTCATATAATAGGAAGGTCTAATGGACAAGGATAGACGACATTGTCAAGAAAATTGGGGGCGTAATCAATGTTAGGACGAGAGCGACAATTAGCAGTTAAGCGACAAATTCAAGCAGCAAGTCAGACCATTAGTGCCAACCAACTTGCTAAAACCTTACATGTTTCCCGGCAAACAATTGTAGGGGATGTGGCACTGTTACGGGCCAGTGGTGAGCAGATTGAATCAACAGCACAAGGCTATCGTTATCAGACTATGCGTAGACATAGGCGAGTGATTGTCGTCCACCATCAAGCAGACGAAGTTGAAACAGAGCTATTATCCTTAATTGATGCAGGCGTATCAGTTCAAGATGTGCAAGTTGACCATCCCCTATATGGTCTTTTAAAGGGTGAGTTAGCACTTTATACGCGGGCTGATGTGGATGCCTTTTTAGCGAACTATCACCAACGGCAGGGGCAATTGTTGTCGACCCTGACCAATGGCTTACATTTACATACAGTTGGTTTTGATCATGAAACACAGTTTAAAGCCGCGCAAAAGCAGTTAGCCGACTTGGACATCTTGTATCAGGGTTAGTTGACAACATAGGGCTTCTTTTGCTATGCTGGTGCCATTCGTCAGGGGTGTCTTGACACCCCTGAATTAAAAGGATGGGATGGAGTTTAGAATGGAAAAAGGGATTGGGAAGTTACTGTCAGTGACGGGCTGTGCTTGGTTATTTGATGCAATGGATGTTGGCTTGCTATCATTTATTTTGGTAGCAATCCAAAAGGACTGGGGACTGTCACAAGTGCAAGTTGGTTGGTTGGGCTCGGTTAATTCAATTGGATTGGCTGTTGGAGCGATTATCTTTGGGCTTTTAGCTGATACTAAGGGTCGTAAGTTAATGTTGATGGTCACCTTGTTAACCTTTTCAGTGGCCACGGGATTGTCAGCCCTTGCAAGTGGTTATCTTGTCTTTATGGTGTTGCGCTTTTTTGTAGGATTGGGTCTAGGAGGGGAATTACCGGTAGCGTCAACCTTAGTAGCTGAACATGTTCCACAGCACATTCGGGGTCGGGTGATTGTCTTATTGGAGAGTTTTTGGGCTGTTGGTTGGTTGCTAGCCAGTTTATTGGCTTACTTTGTGATTCCCGCTTATGGCTGGCGCATAACCTTAGTAATTGCCTCTCTAAGTGCTTTTTATGTTTTCATTTTGCGACGCCATTTACCAACTGATCAAAAGGCCGTCACCAAAAATAGTGCAAGGCCTACATTAAGTCCTTGGCAGCGAATTAGGAAGCTTTTTGAGAAGCCATATCGCCGTTCAACGATTATGCTATGGCTGGTGTGGTTCATGATTATGTTTTCTTACTATGGTATTTTTCTTTGGCTGCCAAATGTCTTAGTTGGCAAGGGCTTTAGCATGGTACATAGTTTTGGGTATGTCGTTGTGATGACCGTGGCCCAGTTACCAGGTTATTTTACGGCGGCCTGGCTAGTTGAAAAGTGGGGACGTAAATCGGTCTTGGCGACCTTCTTGTTGGGTACGGCTGTTAGTGCGTTTGCCTTTGGCTTTGCCACGACTGTGCCGATGGTCTTACTTTCTGGCATGTTGTTATCATTTTTTAATCTTGGCGCTTGGGGTGTCTTGTACGCTTACACGCCAGAGCTTTATCCCACCGCGATTCGCGGTACTGCCAACGGCTTGGCAGAAGGGTTTGGACGCTTAGGCGGTATCCTGGGGCCCTTAGCGATTGGCGTTTTTCTAAGTAAACACCTGTCTTTTGAGGCCATCTTTGCCGTCTTTAGTCTAGCTATTATGGTCGCCGTTTTGACCATTTTGGTGCTTGGTAGAGAAACAAAGGGAGTTGAACTCGATTAACTTTTCAAGCGAGTACGAGTAAATGAAAGGCCTATTGCTTGGTGGTTTACCAAGTGGTAGGTCTTTTTTGTGGTTGTTAATGCTTACTGGTCAATTTTGAAAACAGAGTAAGGCAATAATTTGTTTAATTTTTTAAGGAGGTTATATGATTAAATTAATTGATTCAACTAATGAGACCTTAATGGCAGACGTTATGGCTATTTGGTTGGCTGGTAATTTAGAGCGTCATGCCTTTATAAATCCGCACTATTGGGAAGAACAGACTGAGCTGGTTCGTAAAAGTCTGCCTCAAGCTCGCCTATACGGTTATTTTGAAGACGAACAAGCTCGTGGGCTTTTTAGGACTGACGGGTGATTACATAGCAGGGCTGTTTGTTAAATCCGGTTATCGACAGCAAGGCATCGGCACGGCCTTACTGCAGAAGGTTAAACAGGATCAACCAACTATATACTTGGATGTTTATCTTAAAAATAAAAAAGCGCTACTCTTTTACCAACATGCAGGTTTTGTGAAGGTAAAGGAAGGGGTTGATCAGTTAACTGGAGAAAGAGAATATCTGATGAGGTGGACGGCTGCTGAGGAAAAAGTTCATGAAAGATAACGTTAGCACTAACAAGCTAGAGTGACGGGTAAGGGTAGTAGTGAGACCTGGGCGAGATAAGTTTGCTCTTAGTCTGGTATACTAGTAACATGTAGAAATTTATAAAACCATAGCTGGGACAAACATACCAAGGCCATGCTCGCCTAGGGCTGTCTTGGTGATGGAAGGGGAAAACAGTGAAATTAAATACAAAGAACTATGATTATTTAGTTGTTGGGGCTGGTCCTTATGGGGCAGTCTTTGCCCATGAAGCTGCCAAATTAGGGAAACGAATCTTAGTTATTGAAAAGCGTCCGCATGTAGCGGGTAATTTGTATACGCATGTGGAGCATGGGATTACAGTGCACGATTATGGGGCCCATATTTTCCATACAGATAACCAAGAAATCTGGCACTACATTCAACAGTTTGCCGATTTTAATAATTTTCAGAATCAAGTGATTGCTAATTATAAGGGGGAACTTTATAATCTTCCTTTCAATATGAATACGTTCTATGAGATGTGGGGAACCAAGACGCCTGCTGAAGCGCAGGCTAAAATCAAGGAACAACGGGCTGCTTTTTTAGGTGATGATGAAAACTATCAACCACGTAATTTAGAAGAACAAGCCATTTCCTTAATTGGAACGGATATATACCAAAAGCTCATTAAGGGTTATACGGAAAAGCAATGGGGGCGCGATGCAACGGAGCTACCTGCCTTTATCATCAAGCGACTACCGGTTCGCTTTATTTTTGATAATAATTATTTCAATCACCGTTATCAGGGGGTACCCGTTGGTGGCTATACCCAAATTTTTGACCAACTCCTAGAGCACCCCTTGATTGATGTCCAGGTAAACACAGATTTCATGGCGGACAAGGAAACCTATTTAGCTGAATTCCCACGTATCATTTATACAGGGATGATTGACCAGTTCTTTGATTATCAAGCTGGTCAGCTAGCTTACCGTTCCTTACGCTTTGAAAAGGAAGTTCATGCGGTAGATAACTATCAGGGGAATGCAGTGATTAATTATACGGATCGGGAAACGCCCTATACGCGGGTGATGGAATGGAAACATTTTGATGGCCTATCTGATCCGGCAGTTTCTGTCGTGACTCGTGAGTATCCACAGGCCTGGACGACTGATCGCGAGGCTTACTATCCAATTAATGATCAGGAAAACACGCAGCTTTATCGGCAATATGCTAAATTCGCAGCAGCCTTAAAGGACCAGGTTGTTTTTGGGGGTCGCTTAGGGCAATATCGGTATTACGACATGGATCAGGTCTTCAATGCAGCCCTACAACTAGTGCGGCAAGAGTTCCAATTACCAAGTGATTACCACTTTAGTGAACAAGCTGATAACTAGGGCTTGGAAGGGCTACCAGCGGATAGTGTGGTATACTAAAGGATATGGATGAGCGATACGCTAAAAAGGAGAATGTTATGACCTGGCAAGAAAATTATGCAGTATGGCAGGCACGTCCGGATTTGCCTGCTGATTTACAGGCTGAGATGGAAACGCTGGCCCAGGATGATCAAGCAGCTGAAGATGCTTTTTACCAACCACTTTCTTTTGGAACAGCTGGTATGCGTGGCATCATGGGGGCCGGTATTAATCGAATGAACATTTATACTGTGCGCCAAGCAACGGAAGGGCTAGCTCGTTTGATGGATAAGCGGGGAGCTAAGGTTAAGGCAAGAGGGGTTGTGATTTCATATGATTCACGGCATCACTCACAGGAATTTGCTTTTGAGGCGGCCCGAGTTTTAGGGGCCCATGGTATTAAGACCTACGTCTTTGAGTCATTACGGCCAACGCCTGAACTGTCCTTTACTGTGCGTTACTTGCATGCCTTCGCGGGAATTATGATCACGGCTTCTCATAATCCAAAGGCTTATAATGGTTATAAGATTTACGGAGAAGATGGGGGACAGATGCCACCTGCTGAATCCGATATTATTACAAATTCAAGTCGTCAAACTGACGCCTTTGTAGTTCCGGTTATGTCGGTAGCTGATTTGAAGGAACAAGACTTATTAACTATTATCGGACAAGATATTGATAAGGCTTATTTGGATGCCATTAAGACGGTCACGATTAATCCCACCTTGACTGAACAGGTTGGTGCCGACATGACCTTAGTTTATTCACCTTTGCATGGAACTGGGGCCCAATTAGCCGGTCCAGCGCTAAAACAGGCTGGTTTCCAACATGTGCAGATGGTTCCAGAACAGGTTGAACCTGATGGTGACTTTCCAACTGTTGAGCTGCCTAATCCAGAATCAGCCCAAGCACTTTCAATGGGAATTGACTTAGCAAAACAAACGGATGCGGATGTTGTTATTGCCGTCGATCCCGATGCAGACCGCATGGGGGTTGCTGTCCGGCAACCAAGTGGTGACTACCAGTTGTTAACTGGTAATCAAATTGCTGCTGTGATGTTGAATTATCTGTTAACGGCTTTGGCGGACGCAGATAACTTGCCAGCTAATGGGGCAGTTGTAAAGTCTATTGTATCTTCTGAATTTGCGACAGCCATTGCTGAACATTATGACGTTGAAATGTTTAATGTCTTAACTGGTTTTAAGTATATTGCAGAAAAGATTCAACGGTTTGAAGATAAGGGTGATCATACCTTCCTCTTTGGCTTTGAAGAGTCTTATGGTTACTTGGTTAAATCCTTTACCCGTGATAAAGATTCCATTCAAGCAACCGTTCTTTTTGCAGAAGTAGCTGCCTATTATAAGGCCCAGGGTAAGACTGTTTATGATGGGTTACAAGCCTTATTTGAACAGTACGGCTATTTTGTGGAAGATACCAAGGCACTTACGTTTACAGGGGTTGATGGTGCTGAAAAGATTGCTAATTTGATGGCCAAGTTCCGTGACGAGACACCAGTCGCCTTTGGCGGCGTTGACGTTGTCAAAGTTGAGGACTTTGCTAATCAAAAGGAAACAACTGTAGCCACTGGGGTGCAACATAAGTTAAGCCTACCCAAGGCCAATGTACTTAAATATTGGTTGGCAGACGGTAGCTGGGTCGCAGTGCGCCCTTCTGGAACCGAACCTAAAATTAAGTTTTATGTTGGTACCAAGGGTAATACACCTGAAGCCGCCCAGGCTGAACTGGCGGCGATTAAAGCAACTATTCAAGAACATATTGATGCCTAAGTTAGGTGAAAGAAGGGCCAATCATCGTTTAGCACTTGCCGAGTGATGATTAGCTTTTCTTTTACAATCTAATGAAGCTGAACCTTTTTTAGGAGGTAGAAAAATGATGATGTGGCTACTCGTTGCCATTATTGCGCTGATCATTATCTTATGGATTAATTTGTACAACGGCTTGGTTAAAGCACGGATGTATACTCAAGAAGCTTGGAGTCAAATTGATGTCCAGCTTAAGCGACGTAATGATTTAGTACAAAACTTGATTGAGACCGTTAAGGGTTATGCTCGTTTTGAACAAGGAACTTTAGAAAAAGTAGTGGCCTTAAGAAACCAGCTAACGCAGGTCCCGGATGGGGATCATGAACAAAAAATGGCCCTTTCAAATCAATTGACAGATAGTTTGAAGTCCGTCTTTGCTGTGGCAGAATCTTATCCTGATTTAAAAGCGTCGCAACAATATAATAAACTAATGGAAGAATTGACGAATACTGAAAATAAGATTGGTTATGCCCGTCAGTTATATAACACGTCGGTAGCCAGTTATAACACGCGTTTACAGACCTTCCCAACTAGTTTAGTAGCCAAGCTACATCATTTTGAACCTGCTCAGTTCTTAGAGACACCCACTGAGGAAAAGGCGGTCCCAACCGTTTCATTTGATGCTGAGGGTAAGTGAGGTAGGTAAATGTTATTTGAGCAAATTGCTAAAAATAAGCGTAAAACAGTTTTGCTCTTCCTGGTCTTTTTCCTGTTTATCGCTATAGTTGGCGCGGCCCTTGGATTTTATTTGTTAAATAGTGTCCAGGCGGGCGTAATTATGAGTGTGGTCTTGGGCCTAGTTTATGCGGTCTATATGTTTAGTCAGTCAACAGATGTTGTAATGGCGATGAACCATGCTCATGAAATTAAACGGGCTGAACAAGCCCCGGCCTTATGGCATGTGGTGGAAGACATGGCGATGGTGGCCCGGGTCCCTATGCCCCGAGTCTTTATCATTGATGATGATAGTCCCAATGCTTTTGCAACAGGTAATAAACCTGAACAAGCGGCTGTGGCAGCAACGGCTGGCATTATCAGAACGTTAAATCGGGATGAGTTAGAAGCAGTGATGGCTCATGAGATGACCCACGTGCGAAATTACGATATTCGGATTCAAACGCTCGCGGTAGCCTTAACTTCAGCGATTGCCATGCTGGCAAATTTTGGAACTAACTTTTGGTATTTTGGTGGCAATCGCCAATCAGATGATCGCAATGATGCTGGGAATATCATGGGCTTAATTATGTCAGTGCTGGTACTTCTACTAGCCCCTATTATTGCGATGATGATGCAAATGGCGATTTCTCGAAATCGTGAGTATTTGGCAGATGCTGGCGCGGTGGAACTTACGCGAAACCCGCAAGCATTAATTGCCGCCTTGACGAAAATTTCGCAAGCACCACCGATGGCAGCACAAAATGTGAGCGACACGAGTGCTTCCTTGTATATTGGGGACCCTTTGCCTAAAGCAAGTGGCCTACAGCATTTATTTGATAGCCATCCACCGATGGACAAACGGATTGCGGCTATCAAAAAACTTTAAATACTATGCGGCAGCCTTAGATTAGGCTGCCTTTTTCTGTACTAGGCTAAGATGTGGTATACTAATCTTTTAAGTGGTTGTCGCAAAAGCCAAAAGGAGAAGTAACATGTCAAAGAAAAAAGCCCCTGTGGTGAAGAACCAAGAGTTTGAAGGGCCAGTGATTGATTTAACGTATGATGGTAACGGGGTTGTTAAGTATGAAGACTTTCCAGTTTTTGTTACAAATGCGGTCCCTGGTGAAACAGTTCGGGTAGGGATTACCAAGGTTACCAGTAACTATGCATTTGGACGGGTGGTTAAACGCTTAGTTGAATCGCCTGACCGTAATCCAGCGATTAAGGGCAACACTGTGATTAGTGGAGTTGCCCCCTTAGCGCATTTAACTTATGAAGCACAATTAAAGCACAAGCAAAAGCAGGTTGCTGATGTCTTGCAAAAGCAGCATATTAAGGCAGAAGTAGCCCCAACTATTGGAATGGATCAACCAGTAGGGTATCGTAATAAGGCCCAGATTCCGACACGTTTGATTAATGGGGAGTTGACGACTGGTTTTTATCGGCGCGGCTCCCATCGCCTAGTACCAATGGAAGATTTTTATATTCAAGATCCGGCCATTGATGCAGCGATAGTAACGGTCCGTGATATTTTACGGAAATATCACATTGAACCTTACGATGAAACGGCACACAAGGGAATTGTCCGCACGATTATGGTGCGGCGGGGCTATTATAGCCATGAAATGATGATTGTCTTGGTTACGCGGGCAAAGAAGTTGCCATTGGCGCCAATGATTATTAATGATATCCATGAGGCCTTGCCAGAAGTGGTTTCCATTGTGCAAAATGTTAACCAAGAGAAGACCAACGTTATCATGGGAACGCAAAATAAGGTCTTATTTGGTCAAGGAACGATTAAGGACCAGCTATTGGGTAAGACTTTTGCCATTGGACCTAATTCCTTTTACCAGGTTAATCCGCAAATGACGGAAGTTGTTTACCAATTAGCAGCCCAAAAAGCCGACTTACAGCCTGACGATGTAGTGATTGACGCCTATTCAGGTATTGGTACGATTGCGTTATCAATTGCTGATCAGGTTAAAGAGGTGTTGGGCGTAGAAATTGTGCCAGGTGCAATTTCAGATGCGAAGCGAAACGCTGATTTGAATGGGATTAAAAACGTAAGCTTTACCCTAAATAATGCGGAAGACCAGATGGTGGCTTGGCAGGCGGAAGGCCTTCAGCCGGATGTTATCTTTGTTGATCCACCACGCAAAGGGTTGACCAATGAGTTCATTACGGCTGCAACGCAAATGACGCCTGAACGAATTGTTTATATTAGCTGTAATCCAGCTACGTTGGCCCGGGATGCAGTCCAATTGATGGAAGCAGGTTACCATATCAAGGGTAATGTGCAACCAATTGATCAGTTCCCACAAACAACGCATGTTGAGACGGTCACGGTTTTTGAAAAAGCATAAAGGTTAAAAACATCTCCATACATGGAGATGTTTTTTAATATTAGCGCCCGGGCTGCCACGATAGCAAGTTGAATGGTACAATGGATAGACAAAGGGAATTCTAAAGGAGATGGTAGGATGACACTAAGATTAGGGACAATTGGAACCAATTGGATTACGAAGATGTTTGCTGACGCAGCTCTCTTAACGGGGCATTATAGTTTGCAGGCGGTTTACTCACGCCATCAAGATTCAGGGGCGACCTTTGCCAATAACTTTGCGGGTCAACAAGCTGTCTACACTGATTTAGATGCCTTTTTGACGAGTGGGTTAGATGTTGTTTATATTGCCTCGCCCAATAGTTTGCACTATGAGCAGGCAAAGGCGGTTATTGAACACGATATTAATGTTATCGTTGAAAAGTCCATTTTTTCTAATAGTGCTGAGTATGAGGACATTTATCAATTACTCCAAGCACACCCTAAGGTGCATCTCTTTGAAGGTGCCCGTCATATTTATACACCTAACTTTAAGGCCATTGAGGAGAAGGTGGCTCAGATGCCTGTAATTGCCGGGGCAAACTTCGTCTACGAAAAGTATTCGTCGCGTTTCGATGCTTACTTGGCTGGTAAAGAACCCAATATCTTGACCCGTGAGTTTAGTGCGGGGGCTTTGACGGATTTGGGTGTTTACCCTATCTATGCCGCCTTAAAGTTGTTTGGTCTTCCAAAAGAACAAGTTTACTTTGCCACCCGCTTAAAAAATGGGGCCGATGGACGTGGAACAGCTGTCTTGCGCTATGCAGATTTTGATGTGACTGCACAATTTGGTAAGATGAGTAACAGTTATGCCCCGTCTGAAATTTTAGGACGTCGGGATACTTTAATGGTAGATAACATTGGTGAACTGGGGGAGGTCACCTACTACGATGGTAGTGGTAATGTTGAAACCTTGACCCAGCCAAGAGAAGTTAACCCTATGTTAGGGGAAGCTGAGACCTTTGCTAAAATCATGCGGGATCCTAAGTTGTATCAAACGGATTATGAGCAAATGTTATTATTAAGTCAACAAGTTAACCTTGTGTTAACGGCCCTCCGCCAATCAGCTGGGATTGTCTTTCCAGCTGATTGGCGCTAGTAAAAGGATAATTAACGGATGGATGAACGATTTAAAGAGAAAATAGCTGCAAAGGGCTTTAGCCAGTTAACCCCAATTCAGGTGGCAGTGGCTAAACCTTTACAAGCTGGGCAGTCCTTGGATGCTTTAGCTCCAACTGGTACGGGTAAAACCCTTGCGTTTACTTGGCCACTCTTGCCAACTTTGACTGTTGGTGATGGTGAACAAGTGCTTATTTTAGCGCCTTCACAAGAGTTAGCAATGCAAACGACGCGGGTTGTACGGGAATGGGCCCAACTATTAGATTTGAAAGTCTTGGCCTTGACGGGCGGGGCAAATGTTAAACATCAACTTGATCGTTTAAAAAAGCACCCCGAAATTTTGATTGGTACCCCAGGTCGGGTTGCGGAGTTAGCTACTAAGGGTAAATTAAAACTAAATCGGTTACGCACCCTAATTTTAGATGAAGCTGATGAGTTGTTAAAAGATGAAACAGCCCAACAGGTCGACCAAATTTGGGATACCTGCAAGGATGCGGGGATTCAGGTAGCATTGTTTGGGGCAACACCAGTTGATTTAACGGTTGCTGCGGGCTTATTTGACCGTGAATTTGAACGGATTGATGCGCGTGATACGCAAATCCCAGTTCAGATTAAGCATGTTTTTTGGTTAACAGCCAATGATCAGCGGAATAAACGCTTGCGGCAATTGGCGAGTCAAAAGAACTTACAAGCAATGGTCTTTTTTAATACAACCAAGCAGTTGAAGATTACAGCTAGTTTTTTGGCCCATGAGCATGTTGCAATGGCAACCTTAGTGCGTGGTGATTCTAGTTCGACCCGGGAAAGGGCCTTACGGGACTTTCGTTCTGGTAAGGCGAAATTCTTGTTAACGACTGATGTTGGTGCGCGAGGACTTGATATTGAGGCGTTACCACTAGTGATTAATTTTGATTTACCTAGTCACTCTGATACCTATACCCACCGGGCTGGTCGAACCGGACGAATGGCAAAGGCCGGAACGGTGATGTCATTTGGTAATGATCATGATTTGCGGCGTGTCCGCCAATTAGTTGATACCCAGGTTGAGGTGTTGAAGGGGCTGCCCAGATTTAATAAAGGTGAACACCAGCAAGTAACTAAGGCTAAAAAGAAAACCGCACCGGCTAAGCCTAACGCTAAACCAGTCAATAGCTCTCAGCTTAGGGTGGACGAAGATGCACCGGAAAAAGAGCAAACTTCACGAGCTGTGACAACTAAGAAACGAAAGCAGGAGCCGGAAATAAGTCGGCACCAACGTTTAGCACAAGTAAAAAAGGCTAAGCATAAGCATTCTAAGAATAAGGGTAGACCATTGAAGCAACGTCAACGGAGCTAGCAGCCGCTACCGACTTGGCTGAAACTTTGTGAAAAATCATGTTATCCAGTTCACATACGATAGTAATTATGGTATAGTGAACTTACTTATACCTTGGCTTTTAGGCTAAGGAGCAGAGATGAGGACGGATAATATGGCAGATGAAGAGATAAAAGTAGGTACAGAAGAAAAGGATATTCCTAAGGCAACGGCACGTCGCTTGCCCATTTACTATCGTTATTTAAAGATCTTATTGGATTCAGGAGTGACAAGAATCTCATCTAATGAATTAGCCAAGGCAGTAAAGTTTGATGCTGCTACGATTCGGCGCGATTTTTCATATTTTGGCGCCTTAGGGAAACGTGGTTATGGTTATGATGTGAAGGAGCTCATGGACTTCTTTGGTAATATCTTAAACCAAGATAATTTAGCCTCCGTGGCCTTGGTCGGTGTTGGTAATTTAGGACATGCCCTTTTGAATTTTAATTTCCATCAAAGTTCGAATGCACGCATTTCTGCAGCATTTGATATCAGTCCAGATATTGTCAATACGATTCAATCAGGTGTGCCAATCTATAGTATGGATGATTTAGAGCAACAAATCCGTGATCAACGCATTGAGGTAGCCATCTTGACGGTCCCTACCGCAGTAGCCCAAGAGATTGCTAACCGGTTGGCCAGTGCAGGTGTGCAAGGTATTCTGAATTTCACACCATTACGTTTGGATACCCCCAAAAACGTGCGTGTGCAAAATGTGGACTTAACGAATGAATTGCAAACCTTACTTTACTTTATCAATACATTTGACGACAAAAAATAGGGATAAGGTAAAAAGACGGAGCATGGTGCTGCCGTCTTTTTATTATTCAGGACTAATTAAGTTGAGGATGAGAAAATGACCAAGCATAAACCAAAGCAACATCGCTACTTGCGCAGGGTTCTCTATGGTTTGCTCATTGTAATTTCATTGATGATGATTTTTCACGTGCAGCTAGCCCACTTTGTACTAAGTCAGTTTCAACCAACCGTAAATCAGGCCAGCGTTAACCGTGCCAAGAAAGCGCCTAAAAAGGCTAATTATGATTGGCAAAAGGTAAAGCCATTAACGGCTGAACAAGTTATTAAGGCCCGTTTACAAGCGGGAAAGATAAATTTTATTGGTATGGTCTCGGTACCAGACATTGGCCTATCGGTACCAATTTCACAGGGTACCGATGACATTAATTTATCCTTGGGAGCCGGCACCTTATATGAAAATGAAAAAATGGGCCAAGGAAATTATGCCCTGGCCAGTCATTTTATTCAGGGTGCCTCTGGGAAGTCTTTACTATTTTCGCCCCTTTATTATCAGGGCAAAGTAGGACAAAAAATCTATCTAACTGATATGGACCAGGTCTATACTTATCGGGCAACGACTTATCGAACGATTAAACCCACGGATGTACAGTGGGCGGACCCAGTGGCTGGTAAAAAGTTGATTACCCTCATTACATGCGATTACACTGCTGAGCGTGGTCGCGTGATTATGCAAGGCACCTTAGAAGGCCAACAAAGTTGGGACGATACACCTACTGCCATTCAAAAATCGTTTACTAAAGATAATCGCTGGATTAAATAATGTTAAATGCAACAGCAAAAAAGCCTCGGCTATGTCATGACATAGCCGAGGCTTTTCTTAAGCATTAATATAGATGTAATGGGCAGCATGTTGTGTGATTTGGAGTTCTGTTCCTTGTCGTTCTAAAATTAGGGGTCCATCAAAGGGTAAACGTTTCACAACCGTCCAAACAGAATTCAGGGGTAAGTCAATTGTTTCCGCATATTGCAATAGCTCAAGGTCTTCGGTAAAACCGTAGATCCGCACCTCTTCACCGTCTTTGGCATCACTAAGACGAGCTAAGGCTGCCGGGTGGTATTGATTATTTGCATCTGGAATCAATAGACCATGGGGGCTGTACTTGGGATAGTCTAAAAACGCATCTAAGGCTTGCATTAGCTGTGGATCAGCATCATGGTCAAGACGGTCAGCATTTTCATGGGCCACAGAAAGTGGTAGGTGAAGCTTGTTGGCCATAAACGTTTCAAACAAACGATGTGAGCGAATTAACCGAATGGCAGTTAATCGACCAGCGGCCGTCAAGGTCACACCGTAATAGGGAACTACATCGACTTCACCTGCATCTTGTAATTTGGCTAGCATGTTTGAAACGGATGAAGGCGTGACATGCAGGTGTTCAGCAATTTGGTTGTTTGAAATTTTAACCTGGTCATCACCAGCACTGAGTTCAAGAATGGTTTGTAAGTATTGCGTTTTTGAAACAGAATCGTTCATATGTAAATCCTTTATGTGCATAATTAATTTAATTAACCACATTATAGCATGATGAGCGAACAATGAAAATTCACTTTATTTTCATGAGAACTTGTTTGGCTTAAATTAATCATGCTAAACTAGGGCTGGTTAAAATAGGGGACGGCATTTGGACACGTTTTGGCGGCTAAAAAAGGAGTTTAATATGGGCCAAGAAAACCAACCTGAACTTTCACTCAAAGCTGTTAGCCAATTAATTTATTGTCAACAGCAGCGACAACAATTTGAACGTTTTATGCACCCAGACCATATTTCTGCTAGGATGACCATTTTTGTAGGTCAACCAGTTGATTGTAAGATTTATCATATGAACATCACCAGTTTGAAGAATTATTTGTGTCTAAAGTTTCGGACACCTGAAGAACGCGACCGCTTTGCTTGGTGCTTTGCAAAATGGTGCCGGCAGCAACGTTATCGGGTACATCTTTCTTACTAATGGGTAAGCTGTTCACATGAACTGACCAATTTTAATCCTAAAAAAGGCTACCACAGACCAAGATGACTTGGTTCAGGTAGCCTTTTTTAGTTTGATTTATTCAGGGAAAATGCGCTTAAATAAATGATTAAGTCCCTGGTTATTTAAGACCAGATGAAGTAAAACGGTTTGAATTGGTAAGAAAATCACCTCTTTGATGCTGCGCATACCAATCAGACTTACAATGGCGTGTGGGTCTGTTATATGCCCCATGATAATCAGCCATAAGGTATTCATAATGGTGTTAACTAAGAATAATACTAGGGCTACGGTCAGCAGGGTACGAGGCCAACTAACAGCTTTTTGACCGTAAAAAGAAAAACCATAAATAGCAGCAGCTACGAGCGCTGATAAAGCAAAGCCCCAAAAGTAACCATAGCCACTCCATAGAGTGCTGACAAAGTCATGGACAAACGCGACGAGCATGGTCCAATAGGGCCCATAGTACTTAGCCATTAGGCCAACAATAATAAAGGTAACACCAAATTTTAAATTAGCTGGCCCGAAAGTAAGCCGGCCAATAACCAGTTCTAAAGCAAAGAGTAAGCCTAAAACGGCAAGTTGCCGACTGGTCAAACGGCGAAACATTGAACTTGATGAAAACATATTCGAAAAACCTCCTAAGGATGATGGAGGGTTTCACCTTTTACAGTGAATGTGACTGATAAATCGCGGGAAATTCCTTCGTTTGTAGCTCACATTCCGTTTCTACAACACTTGACGCTTATCAGTCTACCCTGTACATTAATCAACAATTATGAATTATAACACAGTTTTTACCGAATAAAAGGATCCCTAAAGGCGCCAGCTGAGGAAAGCGTTCGGGAAAATGTATAAAGGTAGCGCTACTTTATGAATTAAGCCTGTAAAAATGGTGGATTATTGGTAAAATTAAGGTAATAGGGTGAACCAAATAAGGTTACCAGGTGTAAAAGGAGAACCATGATGAAAAAGGCGTCGATTAAAGATGTCGCACAACTAGCAGGCGTGTCCATTGCTACAGTGTCACAAATTTTAAATAATAAGGGTGAACGTTTTTCTGAAGAAACCCGTCAAAAAGTAGTACAAGCGCGCGATCAAATTGGGTATGTGCCTAATCTAAGTGCACGCCGGTTAAAAAAACAAAATAGTATTATTTTAGGCATCGTCGTTCGTTCCTTGGCATTACCTTATTTTGGCAACCTTGTCCAACAAATCCAAGACCATTTACCAGAGAATGTCACGATGTCAGTTATGTCTGGTGAAGGTGAACAAGCAGATCAGGCGGTTTATCAACTGATGAATTCGGGGGCCAGTGCTATTATTGTTGGTAGTCAATTGACGGCACCAAAAGAAATTGCCGAAGAGTTAAAACGACGTGGAGTAGCGATGGTCGTCTTGGAGAATCATGCTAAATTATTTGAAGCTGATAGTGTCCATGCGAAAGATTTTGATGGCGGTCAATTAGCGGCTAAACATTTGCTATCACTGGGTCATCATCATGTGGTGTTACTTGGTAACCAGCGCTATACTGACAATCTATTTCAACGGGCCCAAGGCTTTACCGAAACCATGCTAGCAGGGGGCGGAACGGTCAGTGAGGTGAAAACACATTCGCTGTCTAAACAGTCAGGCCAAGCGGCTGCAATGGCAGTTTCTATCACTAAAGCTACCGGAGTATTCGCCTTGAATGATGATTTAGCGATTGGACTGATAGCTGGTTTAGCGAAAATTGGGCTACATGTACCCACTGATATTTCAGTGGTAGGGTTTGATGATGGGGACTATGCAGCCTTTTATCAACCAGGCCTTACGACTGTTCATCAACCAGGTGATCAAATTGCCAAAGCAGCTTTGGAGCTGGCTTTGGCGCGGGTAGCCGATAGTCAAGCTAAGCGCCAGGTTGCCCAGTTTGATGTGAATTTAACTGTGCGCGAGTCAACTAGACGACAATAATCTTGCTAGGGGAGGCTTGCATGAGTGTAAGTACAAAACGGTATCAACAGTTGAAAGCTGGCTTAACGGGGACATTAGCCAAGCAGGTAGAACAACTGCATTTAGATGGTTGGCCAGATAAGGCCTTGTGGGTCTATGTGCGGCTAACGCGCCAAGTCTTAGCGTCGCGTCCCTATAGTTGTGAGCAGGCCTTGCAACGACAGTGGTTTGAAGCACATCGGGTTGGATCACGACTATTTAATCGGATGTTTTTAATTGGGTTTGTGCCGATGCAAAGCAAGGCCCGTGAACGAATTGCGACGCTGTATCGTATTTTAGGTTTTCAAGTTGGTAGTGGGAATTTTTTGATGATGACGCGCTTAGGTGCTTGGTCGGAACGTTATTTGACGCCTAACTTATATTATTTGCATGTGACCGATGCAGAGCAATTACGGGAATGGTTCTTTTTTAGCCGCCATATTGCAGAAATGATGCAAGTAAAGTATCGCCAATTTGTGACTGGCTGGCAGATAAAGCCGGTCGATCGTCTGTTGACTGACATACAAGATAATCAGTTGCGTTATTATTTGGGTAAGCCGGTCGTTGACTATTTGGGGCGTCAGCCCTTGACCCGGCAAAGCTTAATTCAGTTTTTACAGATGGTGACTCGGCATCGGGTTCGTTATCCAGATGCACACTTTCATAATCGAGGGTTACAGGAACCAAGTAACGTCAAAATTGTGACAGCAGATTACCATAATGAAATAATCTTGGATGCCAGAGACCGTTTAGTGTCTCTTTGGCAGGCGCTTGAACGGCATCAATATATGGATGAATTTGGGGTGGTTCATTTTTCACAGGAACTGGTTGACTATGATGAACAGGATTTATGGCAGCTAGCAAATACGGAATCCTTTAATTATGCTAACCACGGTGGCCAACGTCATAATCGCTTAGATGTAGAACCAGCTGCTTGGACGGCAGGGTTAGAACCTGAGTTAAGGAATGTGGCTAAACGTTATTTTAAAGAAAATAAGTTGAGATAAGATACGGTTACAGGGTCTCAACTGTTTAGACTGAAGGCCGAGCGCTAAGTTAGAATAAGGAGACTAGGATGTTGGATGCAAAAGCTGAGTTAGTAAACCAAATGAAGCCAGTCTTAGACCAGCCGGTGGTATCGCCGTTGCGCAAACTTGATGAAGACTTAGCGCAAATTCCAGGGCTGATTCGCTTAACCCTTGGGGAACCTGATTTATCAGTGGCGGAGCATATCAAGGTAGCTGCTCAGAAGGCTATTGCACAAAATGACTCGCATTATGCACCTTCTTCAGGAAGCTTAAATTTACGCCGAGCAATCAGCCAGTACATGCAAGAACGGTTTGCAAGTCCAGCCTATGATCCACAGACAGAAGTTGTAGTGACCATTGGGGCAGCAGAAGCTTTATTTGCAAGCTTTAACGACTTATTTAGGCCAGGCGATAAACTCATTATTCCAACACCAGCTTATCCAGTCTATGCGACCTTAGCACAACAAGCTGGCCTTGAGATTATCGAGCTTAACACAGCTCCTGATTTTAACTTAACCCCCGCTAAATTGAAAAAAGTCTTAGCCCAGCATCCAGATGCTAAAGGAATGATCATGAATTATCCAGCGAATCCAACCGGGGTTACCTACCAAGAAGCAGAGATTCAAGAACTAGTTGCAATCTTGGCCAGGACTAGTCTCTTGGTCATTTCAGATGAGATTTATGCTGAATTAAGTTATGACTACCCACATACTTCAATGGCCAAATGGCTTCCAAATCAAACCATCGTGGTAAGTGGTCTATCTAAAGCCTTTGCAATGACTGGTTATCGGGTGGGCTATCTCGTTGGACCACAGTTATTAGTTCAACAGGTCCAAGCCATGCATCAACTCATCGTGGCCTGTCCGCCAGGACCGATGATGGCTGCGGCTGAGGAAGCTTTAACGCATGGGCAGACTGACCTTGCCTTGACCCGCCAGCTTTATCAGCGGCGAGGTGAATGGCTGCTGACTGGTTTGGCTAAAATTGGATTTCAAGTTATTCGACCGGCTGGTACATTTTATGTTTTCGCTAAGATACCAACTGCTTGGAGAGAAGATGATGTTGGTTTTGTCACTGATTTAGCCCACAAGGCAAAGGTTGGCTTAGTACCTGGGTCATTGTTTGGTGCCGGAGGAGCTGGGTACGTTCGCCTGTCTTATGCAGCTGCTGAATCTGAATTAGCACTGGTTTTAAACCGATTAACAGCGTATGTTAACTAAGGGCGTCAGTTATGAAAGTTTAATTGGGCACGACTTTTGTGAGTCAGTGAACATGTAATTTTAAAATAAAATTTGGTACACTAAGGGTCCAAGGTAATAAGGGATGGGAGAAATAAAAATGGATAAACAAGAGTTTGTACAAGCACTTAATCCAGTGGTAACGAAGATGCCACTAGATCGCTTAGTAGGTTTTCAAAGTGATATACGATCGATTCCAGACTTGGTTTATTTGACCTTTGGTGAACCTGGGTTTAATACGGCTGAGCCAATCAAAGAGACAATGATTCAGGCCATCCGTGATAATGAGTCTCATTATGCTAATTCGCAAGGAGAGCCGGCCCTACGTGAAGCTGCTAAGGCCTACTATAATCAGCATTATGGCCTCAACTTTGCTAGTGGTAATAATGTGATTGTGACGGCCGGTGTTTCAGAGGCGATTAATGTGGTTTTAATGACCCTATTAGCTGAAGAAGATGGGTTGATGATTCCAACGCCGGCCTACCCACCTTACTATTCGGCCATTAAGCTGGCTCATGGTACGATTGTCCCAGTAGATACGAAAGCGGCTGCCTTCAAGCTCACGCCAGCGGCTGTTGAACAAGCACTAGCCGAGGCAACGGTTCCGGTAAAAGCTGTTCTCTTGAATTATCCTGCTAACCCAACCGGGGTTACCTATACACCAAAAGAATTAGCAGCCTTAGCTGATGTGTTTGCTAAACATCAATTATGGGTGATATCTGATGAAATTTATGCGCAATTGACCTATGATCAAGCGCATACGTCGCTAGTCAAGTACTTACCTGAGCAGACAATTTTAATAACGGGACTATCTAAGTCACATGCAATGACCGGGTACCGAATGGGATTCATTCTTGCCCAAGAGCCCTTTATCCAAGAAGCCCAAAAGGTGCATAGTACCCTAACCTTTGCTTTACCAAAGGTGATCCAGGAAGGGGCCGTGACGGCCCTTACGAAGGCTGCTGATGTTGCGGATAAGATGCGCCTTAGTTATCAAAAGCGACGTGACTGGCTGGTACCAAAATTAAAGGCGCTTGGGTTTGAAGTCACTAAGCCTGAAGGGGCCTTTTATGTCTTTGCTAAAATTCCGGCTGATTTTGGCCAGGATGCAGAGCAGTTTGCCTATGATTTAGCACGCAAGGGAAAGGTAGCAGTAGTACCCGGCGGCGCCTTTGCCGATACGACTGAGGCTTATGTGCGTATATCTTATGCGGCTTCAGATGAAGATTTGCATGCGGGAATGGCCCGTTTAAAAGCGTATATTGAAAACCACCGGCAAGCCCAGTCAAAAGGCTAGTTAACAGGGCTGGTCAACCTAAGAGGAGACTGTACACATGCAAAAAACAAATAGAAGCCGTAAATTAGTTTTGACTGCACTCTTTATGGCACTGATTATCTTGCAGTCCTTAGTTCCTTGGTTAGGCACTTTACCATTGGGCGCCTTCGTGCTAGGAGCAGCTGTAACCATTATCACCTATACAGTGGCCATTGGTGCGATGGTTCTAGGACCTGCAACGGGTGGCTTGCTTGGATTGGTGTGGGGAGCTTACTCCCTTTGGCATGCCTGGTCGTCCGTACCTAGTATTGGGGCTTTGATGTTTCGCAATCCAATCACGGCTTTGCTGCCACGAATTTTAGTAGGGGTCATCATTGGTTGGTTGTATCAACGTTATGTTCAACAACGGCCGTTTAAAGATCAAGCTTGGTGCTTGTCATTATTAGGCGCTTTAGCAGCGCTGATTAACACGAGTTTAGTGTTGAGTCTTACTTGGGTTAGTTTTACGGTCATGAATACGTCCTTTACTGGAATTCCACACACGCATTTAGCTACCTGGTTAATTACGACCATTGCGGGATTTAATGGAGTTTTTGAACTCATTGTGGGTGCCATTATCGTTCCTTTGGTAGGGATTCCAGTTTTAAAGTTGAAAAAACATTTAGGTCTAACGACTACGTGATATATAAGCAAAACATGCCTAATACGTACCAGGAGACTGGAGTTTTAGGCATGTTTTTTTAGTTTGTGGTCGTTTTTATAGCTGTTATCCCGTATAATAGCAGGAAATAAGGAGGCTGGCTTAATGGTGAAGAAACAATACGGTTTATTAGGTTGGCAAATCCAGCATTCATTATCACCAGCCATGCATAATGCTGCTTTTGCGGCTGACCAGGTGCCTGCGTATTATCAACTTTATGATGTGGTTCCAGCTGATATTCAAAAAACGTGGGTTCAACTTGAGCAGCACAAATTGTTGGCTGGCCTAAACGTTACGACCCCCTATAAGAACTGGGTCTTTAACGAACTAGTTGCCAACGGGCTGTATTTAGATCAACCAGCCCAATTAAGTCAATCCGTTAATACATTGGTGCGCACCGCTAATGGTGAATGGCAAGGGTATTCGACTGATGGGTTAGGCTTTTGGCAATCTGTGCAATCACAGAGTCCCAAAAGAGTTTTGCTCGTCGGCATGGGGGGAGCAGCACGTGCTATTATAGTCACCAAGCCAGCCCAAGTAGAATTAACGGTAGCTAGTCGTTTGAGTAGGCGTTTTACGGCCCACGCTGACTTTGTGGCGGCCCATAAGTTGGGTCCGTTACTCTCGTTAAACCAAGTTGAAACGGTTTTACCACAGGTCGATTTAGTGGTAGATGCAACCACGGTTGGCATTGGAAAGCAACAGTCTATTTTATCGAGTGACCAGTTAAAGAAAACACCAGAGCAGGCACACATGATTGATTTAAAATACCAGTACGCAGTGACCCCCTTCATGAAGGCAGGTCTGGCAGCTAACCGGCATGTCGAAAATGGCCTTAGCATGTTAATTGAACAAGGACGGCTTAGTTATGCCCTTTGGCAGGGCCATTTACCTACTAAGCCAGTCTTTAAAATGGCAATACAAAGGGAGCATGAGCAGGGGGACTAGCCCTTGTTCAGGTGCTTTTGAGGGACTAGGATAATGAAAACAATTGAAATAAATAAGCAAGAGGTAGCCTATCAAATTGGGCAGGATACGTGGCCAACCTTTGGGCAAGTAATTGCACAATGCTGGTCGCCACGTCAGGTGATGGTTGTCACCGATGACATAGTAGGTAATCATTACCTGAATGGTCTCGTTACGCAATTGCGTGCGCAGGGTTTTTGGGTTGGCACCTTAGTTCTACCCAGCCAAGAGGACCTAAAAGGATTAGCGGTAACTGAACAGTTAACACTGGCTTTTGAACAAGCAGGCCTAGGACCAGCAGACGGGGTGATTGCACTAGGTGGTGGTCAAGTATTAGATAGTGTTGGGCTAGCCAGTGGTCTTTATCGTGGTGGAATGCCCATGATTCAAATACCAACAACGTTGACAGCCCAAAGTGAATTAGCTTTTCGACAGCAAGCAGTGTTAACTGTTGGTCAGGCAGTGAACCGTTTGAAAATGGATTATGTACCAGCGGCAGTGTTAATTGATGTGGCTTTATTAGATTCACTTAGTGATGAAGAGGTTGCCGCTGGATATGCGAGTTTGGTGGCATTAGCTGCGTTGGCAGGTGGCCAATTTTTTTCGTTAGTACAACAAGTACAGACAGTGGCGGCTATTCGACAGCAGGCATTAGCTTTAATACAGGCAGCTTGGGCTTATCAAAGGTCGGTGATTGCTGAACAAACTGTTGCCCAGAGTCAAGTTTTGACCTTTGGGCAAGACTTTGCCGCGGCCCTTACTAGTTTAGTCGGATCTAACCTACGTTATGGTGAGACCTTATCGATTGGAATGGTGGCGTTACTGGATCGTTTTAGTCAACATGGTTATACTCAAGCAGAAACAACGGAGCAAGTAGCAGATGTGTTAACTAGGGTTAAGTTACCAGTATTTGCTAGTGAGATTGGTGACCCGGTCTTTGTTAAGCGGGTGATTGCGACGGCAGGGGTAGTTAATCGGCGCATTAGCTTGGTCGGGCTGGCCCAAATTGGACAACCCATTGTGGTTACGAAAGATGTGCAAAAGCTGGCCCCGTTAATTTTAGGAACTGCACCACATGATTGACATATACGATGCTAAATTGGCAAGACAAAAGGAGACTGACCAGTTGGTCAGTCTCCTTTTTATAGGTCTAGGCTAACTTAGGGTAATCCACCAAAGATAGCGATTGCAAGATAAAGTAAAATCAGGCTTGTTGCCAACCACCATTGCCAGACGGGTAAGGGGTCTTGATATGTTTGTGTCCGCGGATAGCCTTCCGAAAAGCCCTGAACTGTCATCGCTTGTGCCAGGTCAGTTGACCATTGCAGGGCACTAAGAATGGCCTTGAAATACAACTGTGGTTGCCATAAATGATAGCTAATTCCCCGCAGGTTGGCCGAATAACGGATGAGTTGTACCTGACGTTTTACCCGTGGCAGTAGATTGAAGGCAGCTAAGATACCATAAGCGAAGGTTGTCGGTAGACCGGCATGGTTAATGAGACTAAAAATAAGGGTGGTAATTTTAACTGTTAATGTCAGTGTCATGCCCAAGAACATATACGCATAAATACGGGTAAAGTAGAGGGCAGCACTGTGCCATGTGTCACCACGGCCAAAAGCTAAAAAGGACCACGCAGTTCCAATGGCCATCGGAAGGGCCAGTAATAGTACCCAAAAAACGGTTCGCCAGCGAATGGGCTGACTGATAAGATAGGCTGTTGCGAGGACGATGACCCCTAAATTCAACCAAATTGATTGGGCAAACGACATAGGGACACCAATGCCAAGCATGATAACCAAGATAACAGTAGGATTAAGTTTCATTGGTAGCCCCCTTGTTAAGCGTTAGGTTAGCATGCTTAAGGTTGAGTTCGTAGTCGACAAAGTTAGCTAGCCCAGCCCGTTGGTGAGAAATCATGAGTCCAGACAAGTGGTTATCCTGAATGGTAGCTTTTATTAAGCGCATTAATGCCTGAATTGAGTCATAGTCTAAGCCGGCCAGTGGCTCATCAAAGAGCAGAACTGGTTGGCCCATAATCAGCATGGTTAAGACTTGTGCCTTTTTTTGTTGACCACCAGAAAGTTGGTAAAGGGAGTGGTTTTGGAAGGGCTGCAAGTTCAAACTGGTTAGCGCCGCTTGGATGCGTTGATTAGTCCAATAGTCTGGTAAGCGCGTATGAGCTTTAGAAAAGGCAATCTCTTCAGCTAAGGTTAGGGTGACAAATTGATCACTGGCATCTTGAAACACAAGGCCTACAGTTAAGGCCCATCGTTTAAAGGCGATACGCCGACTGTCTTTTTTCTGCCAGTTAACCAAGCCCTGGTAAGGACGTTGGTGGGTCAGGGCATTAAAGAAAGTGGATTTGCCAACGCCATTGTCACCACTAAGCAAGCCAAGCTGATTTTGCGCTAAGGTAAAATCATTGGCTTTCATCAGTTGGCGCTGACCAAGCGTGATTGACAACTGCTGCCAATCTAAGGGCCCGGTTGCCTGATAATGGTTCAAAAAAGCCCCAGCGGTAGGGGCCTCGTTTACTAGCTTTTTTGGATTAAGGCTTATGAGCTGGCCTTTTGAATCAATTTGGTAGAGTTGGTCAACTAGATCGCGGTAACCGCTTAAATCGTGGTCAGTTAAGATAATGGTTTTACCAGCCTTAGTCTGGAGTTCTTTAAGCATGGTCAAGAGATGGCTGCGCGATGACTGATCAACACTAGCAAAGGGTTCATCCAAGAGAATGTAGGAACTACCTAAGGCGAGGGTGGCCGCTAAGGCTACCTTTTGTTTCTCGCCACCTGATAAGGTAAGTAAGTCACGCTGGGCCAGTTGATGAATATCAAGTTGAGTAAAGGCGTGCTCAATACGCTTGGTAATTTCATTTGCTGGAAGCTGGATATTCTCTAAGGCAAAGGTTAATTGTCCAATTGGCGTGCGCATAGCAAATTGACGGCTAGGATTTTGAAATAAGAAGGCCACCCGCTTAGCGCGTTCAAAAGGTGCGATGGTGGTAATGGCTTCTCCATTTAAAAGGACCTGGCCTGATAACACCTCGCCACCAAAGGGCGGCAATAGTCCCGCTAATGATTTAAGAAGGGTCGATTTTCCTGAACCAGAAGGGCCAACGAGTAGGTTAAAACTACCAGGATCCGGGTTAAAGAAAACGTGTTTTAGTTCAGGCTGGCCACCAGTTTGATAACTGAAGGTATAATCATGGGCTAGTAGACGGGTTTCCATGCCACACCTCACTTAGTTTAACAGCCCTGTACGATCAAGCAGTTGCTTAATCCAGTAAACTAGAACTCCGGCAAAGAAAGCAATTGATAACAAGCGCACGATAAAGAGAGTCAGTAACATGGGCAGGGCGTAATCGATATAACCGCTATTAAAAAGATCCCAAATAAAGGTCACAATGGTAGCCGTTAAGACTGATAGGGCGAGGCCTTTTTTGTCCCAGTTCCGATAGCCTGTTAAGGCAAAGCCGAGTTCACTACCGATTCCTTGAATGAACCCAGATAAAATGGTGCTAGCCCCCCAACTTGAAAAGAGGAACATTTCTACAGTGGCTGCTAGGACTTCACCAATCGTAGTGGCGAAGGGACGTCGAATTAATAGACCAGCTAAGGGACCAGCCATCAACCAAACACCTAAGGTCAAGTCATTGGCAAACGGCTTGAGTGGGGTAGCAGCCAGGACATAATAAGCGTAGCCCCAAAGTTGATAAATCACTCCAAAGAAAATAGCGATGATGGCCAAAAAAATGACATTTTTTAAAGACCACCCTGAATGTTGTTGTGCTTTTTGCATAGCGACAACCTCCTAATTATTTGCGAACGCCTTGACTGAACTGACTACAAAAAAAGACCCTGTCAAAAACAGCACATTGCTGGTGATGATGACAAGGTCTTGTTTATTTATGAACATTACTAAATAAACAAACCTAGCTTCCTACGCCGGTATTATCCGGATCAGGTTCATGGGTAAATCTCAGCCATTAGGCACCCCAGCAAGGTTAGTTCGCTACGCTTAGTATATAAGCTTAGTTTAATGTTTGCAAGCGATTTCGAAATTGGTCAACTTCAGTATAGTTTTTACGGTCCATTTCAGCGATTAATTCACTTCGTAAACGTTGAAAAACGGCCGGACCTTCTTGATGGAGGCTAGTTCCGACAGCGACTAAGTCAGCCCCAGCTAAGATTAGATCATAAACATCGCGTCCGGATTGGACACCACCGGTACCGATGACCTTAATCGTTGGGTTAAGGCGCTGCCGCAGACCGTGGACGTTAGCTAAGGCGGTCGCTTTAACCATGGCACCGCCTAGGCCACCAAAACCGCCTTTAGGTGCAATCATGACCGTATCAGTTTTCGAATCAATCATCAGGCCATTACCAACAGAATTGATACTATTGACATAAGCCAGGGGGAAGGCATTAAGGATCGCGGCAATCTGATCAAAATGGGCAAGATCAAAGTAGGGTGGCAGTTTGACCCCTAGGGGTTTAGTAAAGAAGGTAAAGGCCTTTGTTAATATCTGACGGGTGGCTTCAAAATCGTAGCCCGTTTGTGGTTTGCCAGGTACATTGGGGCAAGATAAATTCAGTTCTACTAAACCAGTAAATTCACTGGCTTGAATATCAGCTAGCATTGCTAGGTTATCAGCTTGAGTTAAACCGGCAATCGATAAAAAGAGTGGTTTTTGCTGATCGTGATAGTGATTAGCATAGTCCAAATAATAGGAAAGCCCCTGGTTGGGTAGGCCCATCGAATTAATGGAGCCTAGCGGTAGATCTTGGTAACGCAGCCCTGAATTACCTGGACGTGGTTTAGGGGTGGCACTTTTGGTAATTAGCGCCCCTGTACCAGTTGCTTTGCGGAGGGCTTCCAATTCTTCTGTGGTTTCACAATGAACCCCCGCCGCATTTAAAAGTAGGTCTTGGAAGTGAAAACCGGCGATGCTCGCTGTCAAATTCGTCATGGTTATACTGTCTCCTTAAAAATAGTTAACTGATTTTACCATACTTTTACTTATAAGACATTATTTTAATAAAAAACTACATAAACCTTGTAGGGATAAATCGGCCAGCATGTTCGTTTTACCTGGAGAAGAACTAAATAGGCATGGTCACTAAGCGTATTTTTTGCTAAACTTAAATCAGATAAAAAGAATGAGCACTGTTGGTAGGGATACAGAGCCAATTAGAATTAGGCTCAGGAGGATGAGTTTTTGAAATCTCAGTTGAAAATTTTCGGTTTATCGACCAATCATGCATTGGCTGAGGCGGTTGCCAAAGAACTACACACAAAGCTGGGACTGATTGATATACAGGCCTTTGCAGATGGCGAGATTTATGAACGTGTGTTAGAGAGTGTGCGGGGGGCTGATGTCTTTGTAGTCTCACCGATTGCAGTAGAGGCTAATGACAGCTTTATGCAAATCATGATTGTAATTGATGCACTTAGGCGCGCATCAGCTAAGACCATCAATGTGGTGATTCCTTACTTTGGATATGGTCGATCGGACCGTAAGGCAAAGGCACGTGAGCCTATTACAGCAAAGTTGATTGCTTCTTTATTGGAGATGAACGGTGCTGACCGGGTAATCTCAATTGATTTCCATGCTCCTCAATTACAAGGCTTCTTTAATGTCCCGGTTGATCATTTGTTAGGGGCGCCTTTATTGAGTGAATATTTTAAGCAAAATCAGTTAGTTGAGGACCTGGTCGTAGTGTCACCGGATCATACGGGTGCTGGTCGGGCACGTAATTTTGCCGATTTATTAGATGCTCCTTGGGGCGTGGTTAATGATTTGGTCGCCAAGGAAACTCCTGCATCACCAGAGGCAATTGTTGGCGATGTTACTGGTAAAAATGCCATTATTATTGATGACATTATTGATTCTGGCCAGCGTATGGAAGTAACTGCTCGTGCTTTACGGGCTAACGGGGCCAAAAGTGTGCGTGTGGTGGCTACCCATCCGGTCTTCTCTGAATTAGCAGGCGCACGCTTAGCCGCTGATGATGATATTAACGAAATTATTGTGACGGATACGATTCCACTCATTAATGCTAACCAATCTGATAAATTGACCGTGCTCTCGGTTGCCCCTATGTTGGCGCACGCCATCGAGGCGATACACGAAGAACGTACATTAAATAAGTATCAAATTGCCCAGGCCGATGACTATAAAGTTGTTAAGTGAGACCTTGTGGCATAGTAAAAGGAGGACTAACTAATGGTTTATGCAGCAGCAGGAGATCGCTACGATATTATGCCCTATCGACGGGTGTCTGATTCGGGACTTATCTTGCCAGATATGTCTTTGGGTTTTTGGCGGAACATGGGCGATCAGCGTCCCTTAGCTGATTCAAAGAAAGTCATTTTAAAGGCATTTGACTTGGGGATTTTCTCCTTTGATAATGCTTCAAATTATGGTCCATCAAATGGCACGGCAGAGGATACCTTTGGAGCAGTTTACCAAAGTGATTTAAAGCCTTACCGAAATGAACTGGTGATTACTACCAAGGCTGGTTACCACATGTGGCCTGGACCACTAGGTGAGTTTTCTGGTAAGAAGACGTTGGTCAATGCCTTAGATTTGTCTTTGCAACGGATGCATTTAGACTATGTAGATATCTTCTATGCTCATCGTTGGGACCCAAATACCAATCTGCGTGAGACTGCTGAAACCTTGGATCTCTTGGTTCGACAAGGAAAGGCCTTGTATGTTGGGGTATCTAATTACAGTGCCAAAGAAGTAGCTGAGATTGCAGCTATTTTTGAAGAGTTACATACGCCCTTTATTGGAAATCAAATTTCATATAACATGTTGAATCGGCAGGCTGAAGAGGATCAGATGTTGGATATCCTCGATCAGCATCATGCAGGTTTAATTGCCTACGGGCCATTGGCAGAAGGCTTGTTAACCGATCGTTACTTAAATGGGCTGACAGATACCTCATTTTTGCATCGTGTCAATGCCTTTGTTGCAAAGGACCCAGCAGCCACAGTACGTAAGTTAAATGAATTGAATGCCATTGCTGAAAATCGGCAACAGACCTTAGCTCAAATGGCTATGGCCTGGCTGCTACGTGACCGACGGGTGGGTTCAATTGTCTTTGGGGCAACGTCAATTAAACATTTGGAAATGAATGTTAAGGCAACGGAACATCTAGCCTTTACGCCAGAGGAATTAGCGGCAATTGAGCAAGTGTTAGCTAAATAAAAGTTAAAAAAGGATTCTGCTTAAGCAGAATCCTTTTTTATGGGCTGCACCTGGTAAGGCTTGAATTATTAGTATAGCTGGTGTAATATCATACTATAGAGAAAATAACATATAGTGGAGGGGGTAGGCCCATGGATATTCAGGTTCCCACGGCCATCCTAGATGGTACCGTTTTAGCAATTTTAGCTAAAGAAGACACCTATGGATATGTCATTACGAAAGCCGTTCAAGAAAAACTGAAGGTAAGTGAATCAACAATGTATCCTGTTTTGCGTCGGTTAAAAAAGCATGCCTTTTTAACGAATTATGATGAGCCTTATGAAGGACGGATTCGACGTTACTATCATATTACGGACACTGGTTTGACTCATTTGCATGAATTGCAAACCCAATGGCAGGACTTTCGGCTCGCAGTTGATACATTGTTAATGGGGGAGGAAAAGTGATGTTTGATGACTATTTAGCACAAGTAAGAAATCATTTGAATGGCATTCCAACAGCCGATCAGGACGATATGTTGCGCTTTTATGATGAGCAATTTATGGATGCAGGCTATTCGTTAGATGAAGTGGTTCAAAAATATGGAACACCAAAACAATTTGCTCGCACCCTGCGGCTTGAGTATATGATGAATCTTGATGACGAAGCCAAACGGGCGGCTACTGAGCCACAGTCACGAACCCGAACCCGGGGTAACATCTTATTATTGATTGTCTTATGCTTATTTGCTAGCCCTGTTTTGATTCCAGTGGCTATTGGTTTGATTATTGTCATTTTAGTCGCTTTAATGCTATTTTTCATGATGATTTTTGGTATCTATGCCGCGATTATTATGACCTTAGCTGGTGGAGTGTTTGCCTTAATTAATGGTCTTTTATTGTTGGGACAATCAATTCCAACTGGCCTTTTCTTCATTGGAACTGGCTTTGCATTAACTGGTCTAACTCTGATTGGTGGACCTATTATTTGGAACTTAACGAAGTGGCTATTTGAGGTCTTTATGCAAGGAATTAAATGGATTGGACGACGCTTTATTACGCATCGTACTCAACAAAGCCTTCGTTCAGCAGCAGACCTAGGAGAGGAGTAATAGTATGCAATTAAAAAAGCCATTATTGATTGGAAGTGGATTGTTTGTGACGGGAGCCCTCATAATGGGCTTCAGCTATGGACAGGCTAATTTGAATGTGACTTGGCAGCGGCAAGGTCCCAAACTGATAAAAATTCGCCAACAGCACCAGGTCTTTGAGCAAGGTGATCAAATTAAGCATCTGGTAGTAGATGCTCAACAAGAAACAATTAAAATTCAAACTGGTGCCGAGTGGGCCGTTGACAAGGTATCAATTGATGGACGGCAGGCGAGTGCCAGTCAAAAAGGAGCGACGTTAACGGTTAAGGCACCTAAGGGTAATGTAAATGACCATTTTCTTTTTGCTTTTGACCGGCAAGGAGTCGGGGATGATGACGATAATGTGGTGATTACGGTACCTAAAAATTATCGCTTAGCTAACTTAACATTAAAAACGACAGATGGTGGTATTCGGGTGAATGATTTAACGGCCCAGGCCACGACCGTTTTGAGCCAGGACGGAGGTGTCGCCTTTGATAATTTTGCGGGTGATCATTTAGAAGGGCAGACAGCCGATGGTCGCCTACGCTTAGATAATGTCACCCTCAAAGCATTAACGGTTAAGGGCCGTGATAGTTCTGTTTATGGTAAGCACTTGGCTTTGCAAACGGCTAGTGCTATTGATTTGCGTGACGGTAGGGTTGATTTAGATCAGGTACAAGCACCCGGTTATAATTTGCAGGCTTCAGCTGATGGGCATGTCAGTTTAAACCAAGGGACAGATTATAATGGGCACCATGATGGGGCAGAAAACGATGCAGATTATGAAGTCCATGTGGATGGGAAAACTAAGGCCCATCAGATTACCCAAGGAGATGCTAATCAAGCACTGTCCATCCTGGTCCGTGACGGTGAAGTCAAAGTTAATCAGTTAGGTCATGGAAAGGAAGAAGATTAGGGGACTTGTCGACTAGCTTAGTGACCGTTATACTGTTTTAAAAAGTTTTGTTAGGGGAAAAGGATGAAACGCGCATTAATTGCTATTGATTTAGACCGGACCACATTAAATGATCAAGGCCGGGTAAGTGCACATACGAGACAGGTCTTACAACGGTTACAGGGAGACGGACACCTTGTAGCCATTATAACGGGCCGTTCAACGCGCCTAGCCTTGCCTATTTATCAAGAATTAGCGTTAACCAGTCCGATGATTAATTTTGATGGTGGTCTCGGCTTTCATCCCAACTATGATTGGACGGATAGCTATTCATTTCCCTTAGCTGACCCGGTAGTCAAAGATTTGCTGGACCATCAAGCTAGTTTAGGAATTGAAGCGTTACTTCTTGAAAATCAGACTGGTACTTGGCGGGTAAACAATCAAGGGGCGCAGGGCGATTTTCGTTTATTAGAACCTGATGAACCACTCTTTTTCCCGATTCAAGATGACACCCTGCCTAGTTTGTCTACGCTTCAAGACCAAACTGTACCAGTGGTGAACGGACTAGTACTTTATGTAGCTAAACAGAATCAGTCTAAGGTTGCGGTTTATCTAAGGAAAGCACATCCTAATGTGAATGTTCAAGTGCAAGCGTGGGGAGATAATTCTTGTCTTATGAGTTTAGCCCTAACGGATGTTGATAAGTATACTGGCTTAAAGCGGTTGCAAGATAGTTTTGGTATTTCCTCGGAGGCAGTTTATGCCTTTGGAGATGAATTAAATGACTATGCTATGATTGCTGGGGCAGCCCACGGAGTAGTAATGAAGAATGGAAACCCACGCTTAAAAGCGATTGCGGACGATATTACGACTTTTAGTAATGAAGAGGATGGATTGGCTCGTTATTTAGAACGTGAATTTAACTTAATATAAAAAGGTAGGATCCTTGTGATCCTACCTTTTTAGTTTTGGTTAATGAGGTCAGTTAAGGTGGCTAAGAAGGCTTGCTGAATAGGTTGTGGCAAGTCATGTTTGCGCCAAACCAACGCAGTGGGTGTGGTGACAGCGGGCATTAATGGTCGCCAAACTAAATCAGCTGGTAATGACAGTGGTTTAACTGCGAACAGAATAGCACGATGGTTAATCTGCGGATAGGGAATCAGGTCTTGCTGGTTATGGTAGGTAATGGGGGTATTACAAAATTCGAGGGGTTGGTTCAACCAAAGACTGAGTTGGTCTTGAAGGTCAGATTGAGCAGGAATTGCCAGGGGCGCGTCCTTGACATCAGTAGGGCTCAGTGCCAATTGATTAGCTAAGGGGTGAGATACATGTAGAATAACGCCCCATTCATCGCTGCCTGGCAGGCTGATCTGATCGTAACGAACATTACGCGGTGGATTAAGCGCAAATAAGAAATCAAGGGCGCCTTCATTCAGCTGATAACGTAAATCATCAGCACTGCCGTTAACCAAAGTAAAGTGAATATCTGGGTAATGAGTCTGCGTGTTTTGAATGGCTGTTAAAAGCAGGACCAGGTTCTGAGTTGAAGGCACACCAATAGTGATGGTGCCAGCCATGGTTTTATTAGTCGTAAGGTTGGTTACGGTATGGTGAGTTAAGGATAGAATTTTTTCTGCTTGCTTGGCTAAATAATTGCCAGCCGGCGTCAACGTTAAGGGACTATGACTACGATCAATTAGTTGTGTATGCAACTCGCCTTCTAATTGCTGTAGTTGTTTGGTTAAGGCTGGCTGGCTAAGTTGTAAGTTTTTAGCAGCTTGCGATATGGTGCCGGTATGGACGATTTCAATAAAGGAGGTTAATGTGCGGATTTCCATAATGTTTCCCTTCATAGTTAATACCCTGGCTGTGGGTAATGACCTAAATAATAGCTAATCTTAGTATACCATGTTCAGGCCAACAGCCTTGATAAATAGGAAGGGGCTGCCATTAACGTTAAGATACATAGGCAGTTAGGTCTAAGCATGGTAAAATAGTAAACGATTATACCTAAAAGGAGACGACTATGACTGCCTTACCAACGGCATTTATTGAGAAATATCAAACTTTATTGGGACCAGAAGCCCAATCATTTTTAGCGGCCTTGCAGGCTGAGCCGAGCAAAGCTTACCGCATCAATCCTTTAAAGGAACAATCAGTTGCCGATACAGACACAGCGGTGCCTGTTCCATGGAGTCGTTTTGGCTACTACGGTCAGATAGATGGCCATTCACCGGCTCATACCACTGGACAGGTTTATTCACAGGAACCTTCAGCCCAGTTGGTGGCCGAGTTGGCGGCCCCTAAACCGGGTAGCCGGGTCCTAGACCTAGCAGCTGCACCAGGTGGCAAAACTACCCATCTAGCTTCCTTTATGCAGGGGCAAGGCCTACTAGTGGCCAATGAAATTAACTATAAGCGAGCAAAAATACTTTCAGAAAATGTTGAACGCTTTGGTATTCGTAATGCACTGGTAACCAATCATGATGCACAAACCTTGAGCCAGCATTTTCCTGGTTACTTCGATACTATTGTTTTAGATGCACCTTGCTCAGGCGAGGGGATGTTCCGAAAGGATCCAGCAGCGATTCAATATTGGCATCCTGATTATCCAGCTGAAAATGCACGCCGCCAAAAAGAGATTTTAACGGATGCACTAAAGATGTTAAAGCCAGGTGGCGACCTTATCTATTCCACTTGTACCTTTGCCCCAGAAGAGGATGAACAGGTTATTGCCTGGGCATTGAAGACGTATCCTGATTTATCAATTGTCCCAGTAGCACGACCTGAAGGGGTTGATGCCGGTCGCCCAGAATGGGCAGACGGTAACCCAGCGTTGGCCGACACCTTAAGGCTTTTCCCACATCATCTAGCTGGAGAGGGACACTTTATGGCTAAGTTACATCGTTCTGCTACGGCTGAGATTGATCAGTCACAAGGCAATGTTGAACGGACTAATTTGACTGTTGAGCAAAGGCAAAGTTGGAACGCGCTAGCAAAGGAGCTCTTGCGCGAACCCTTAGACGGTGTACTTTATGCCTTTGGTGATCAGTTATACCGTTTACCAGAAGGGACGCCCTCCTTAAAACAGTTACACGTATTGCGACCAGGATTACATTTGGGAACCTTTAAAAAGAAACGTTTTGAACCTAGCTTGGCTTTAGCGCTCGCACTACCAGTAGCAGCTTTTCGTCATCAGTATGCTTTAACCGACCAGCAATGGCGTGATTATGTGCATGGCGATGTACTTATGCTGCCTGCCCAAGCAAAAGATCCTGGTAAGGGCTGGCTTTTGCTAACCATTAATGGATTTGGAACTGGTTTTGGTAAACGGGTTGATCGGCAGATAAAAAACTTTTACCCGAAAGGCCTCCGCTTTTTAGCCCGCACGACTGAGCAAGATGCGGTAAAATAGAGTTTATGACGACTACAGGAAAGATGGGAGAAGAAGACATGGCACAAGAACCGTTAAGCAAAACGGAAGTAGAAGCAGTGGCTTCCTTAGCTAAATTAACGCTGCAACCAGAAGAGGCAGCTTCAATGACGGAACAATTAGCAAAAATTTTCGACTTAGTGAATACCTTGGCCGAAGTTGATACGACTGGAGTCAAACCAACGTATAGCCCAAGTGACGTACAAAATGTGTTACGCGCTGATGTTGCTGTTGATGCACAGCAAGCCACGGCTTTATTGGCGAATGCCCCTGAACGTGAAGGAGATCTGATTAAGGTCCCAGCAATTATTGATGAAGGAGCTGATAAATAATGAATTTCTTCAAAACAGATTTAGAAACATTACATGCCCAGTTGGTGGCTAAGGAATTAACCGTTGAAGAATTAGTCACTGCTACGCTAGATAATATTGCTAAAATTGATTCAAAGTATCAGGCTTTCATTACGGTGATGGATGAATCCGCGTTGGCTCAAGCACGCGCTCTCGATGAACGGGGTGTAGATCCAGATGAAATTTTATCAGGGATTCCATATGGGATTAAAGATAACTTAGTGACCAAAGGTGTATTGACGACAGCAGCTTCACGAATGTTAGCTAATTTTGTGCCCATTTATGATGCAACGGTGGTTGCTAACTTAAAAAAGCATGGGGCCATTGGTGTGGGAAAGCTAAACATGGATGAATTTGCCATGGGGTCTACGACGGAAACGTCTTATTTCCAAGAAACAAAGAATGCTTGGGATCAAACAAAGGTACCAGGTGGGTCATCAGGTGGTTCAGCCGTGGCCGTTGCTACAGGTCAAGTGCCATTTGCCTTGGGTACCGATACCGGAGGGTCAGTTCGTCAACCAGCGGCCTTTAATGGCATTGTTGGTATGAAACCAACGTATGGTCGAATTTCCCGTTTTGGTGCGATTGCCTTTGGGTCATCTTTTGATCAGGTGGGAATTTTAACGCGGACAGTTAAGGATAATGCTTACGTCTTAGCTGCAGCGGCCGGTCATGATGATCAGGATCAAACCAGTTCAGATCGGCCAGTTCCTGATTATGCAGCCCAGTTAACAACTGATTTGTCAGGCTTAAAAGTAGCGGTTCCTAGTGAGTACTTTGGTGCTGGGGTGGACAAAAATGTTCAGGCGACTGTAAAGGCCGCTATTAATCAACTCGTTAAGCTTGGAGCTAGTGTTGATACCGTTAGTTTGCCACATACCAAATATGGGGTAGCGGCTTATTACATTTTAGCGTCTTCTGAGGCATCCTCTAACTTGCAACGGTTCGATGGTATTCGCTACGGTTACCGGGCGAGTGATGCCAAGACCTTAGAGGAGGTCTATGTGCAATCACGTTCACAAGGTTTCGGCCCTGAGGTTAAACGGCGCATTATGTTAGGAACGTATTCCTTATCTGCCGGCTCCTATGATGCCTTCTTTAAAAAGGCAGCTCAGGTGCGTACGCTCATGATTGAGGATTTCCAACGTGTTTTTGCTGATTATGATATCATTGTGGCGCCAACTGCACCCAACGTGGCCTATGATTTTGGACAAAACACAGATGATCCTGAAGTTACTTATATGAATGATGCGTTGACGATTCCAGTTAACATGGCTGGCTTACCAGCCATGTCCATCAATGCCGGCTTTGTTAATGGACTGCCAGTTGGAATGCAATTAATTGGTGCCGCCTTTGCCGAAGCAACCCTTTACCAAGTTGGTTACGCCTTTGAACAGGCGACTAAGTTATATGAGCAAATTCCTGGAGGTGAACACTAATGACTGTGCCAAATTTTGAAACAACAATTGGGTTAGAAGTGCATATTGAATTAAAAACGCAGTCTAAGGCGATGTCACCTGCGCCAGCTGAATATGGGGCCCAGCCTAACCAAAAGACCAATGTGATTGACTGGGGCTATCCAGGCGTCTTGCCACAGGCTAATCAAGGGGCTTTGGAATATGGGATGATGGCCGCTACTGCTCTGCATGCATCCGTGACGCGTGATTTACATTGGGACCGTAAAAATTACTTTTATCCTGACAATCCCAAGGCCTATCAAATTACCCAGCAAGAAACACCAATTGGCCGCGAGGGATGGTTAGAGATTGAAGTTGATGGTGAGAAAAAGCGGGTTGGCATTACTGAATTGCATGTGGAAGAGGATGCTGGTAAGAACACGCACGGGACTGATGGTTATTCTTATGTTGATTTGAATCGCCAAGGAACACCACTGATTGAAATTGTTGGGGCACCAGATTTACATAGTCCAGAAGAGGCCTACGCCTATTTAGAAGCCCTGCGTGAAGCAATTCAATTTACCGGTATCTCTGATGTGAAAATGCAGGAAGGATCAATGCGTGTGGATGCTAATATCTCCATTCGTCCAGTAGGTTCGGATCAGTATGGCACTAAGGTAGAATTGAAGAATTTGAATTCCTTTAACTATGTGCGTAAAGGTTTGGCTTTTGAAGAAGAACGACAAGCCAAAATCTATTTAGCCGGGGGTACTGTTCGCCAGCAGACACGTCGTTATGACGAAGCAACTGGGGGGACCATTTTGATGCGGGAAAAGGAAACGGCAGATGATTATCGTTACTTCCCCGAACCAGATTTGGCACCAATTAAGGTGAGTGATGAATGGGTAGATGAGGTTGCACAACGTTTGCCTAAGTCAGCCCCTGAACGGCGGGCTCATTACGTTGGTACTCTAGGATTAGAGCCCTATGATGCTAAGGTCTTAACACAAACCTTAGCAATGTCAGACTTTTTTGATGCAACGGTTGCGGCAGGTGCTAATCCAAAACGGGCGGCTAATTACCTGATGGGGGATGTTAATGCTTATCTTAATGAAAAGCAAGTAGACTTAGAAGATACCCAGTTAACACCAGCCCATTTGGCTGCCATGATTAATTTGATTGAGGATGGGACGATTTCAACAAAGATGGCTAAACGAGTCTTTACAGCTATCACAGAAGGTAAAGACCCAATCGCCTTTGTTGAAGAAAAGGGACTTAAGCAATTATCTGACCCTAAGGACCTGCAACCAATTATTGACCAAGTACTGGATGCTAATGAACAATCAGTCATTGATTTTCATGGTGGTAAAGATCGGGCTGTTGGGTACTTGATTGGTCAAATTATGAAGGTTACTCATGGAAACGCCAACCCTAGCGTGGTTAACCAGTTGTTGATGACGGCTTTACAAGCGCGTAAGCCTGAATAACAAGGGGTAATGAAGGGGTTCGCCAGCCAGTCTTGGCTGGCATACATAGCAAAAAAAAAGACAGGAGCAGGAAAATGACAAAGCGAGCACGGATTATCTATAACCCGACCTCAGGACGTGAGGCCATTCGACGCGACTTGGTGGAAATTTTAGATGTTTATGAGCAAGCGGGTTATGAAACCAGTGCTTTTGCTACGACAGCAGCACCAAATTCAGCTCAAAATGAAGCAACCCGTGCTGCTTTAGCAGGCTTTGATTTAATTGTAGCCGCTGGTGGTGATGGGACTATTAACGAGGTTGTTAATGGAATTGCTGGTTTAGCGACGCCCCCCTTATTAGCCATTATTCCAGCCGGCACGACAAATGATTATGCGCGTGCTTTGCATATTCCACGTGAAAGTCCGCTTGAAGCCGCTAAGGTTATCTTAAAGGGCCAAGGGGCCAAGATGGATATTGGTCAGGCCGGTGACACCTATTTTGTCAACATTGCAGCTGGTGGCTCCTTGTCTGAGTTGACGTATTCAGTGCCTTCACGACTTAAATCAATGTATGGCTATCTGGCCTATTTGGTGAAAGGGGCTGAGATGCTCCCACAAGTTAGACCAATGGATGTTCAGATTGACTATGATGATGGGACATTTGATGGTCAAGCATCGATGTTTTTCTTAGCCTTAACCAACTCGGTAGGTGGATTCGAACAACTAGTGCCGGATGCTAAATTGGATGATGGCAAGTTTACCTTACTAGTTGTTAAAACGGCTAAGTTAAATGAATTAATTGGCTTGGTTACTGAGGTCTTAACAGGTAAACATATTGAGGATGATAATCTTCTATACGTAAAATCCTCTAAAATTACGATAAAACCTAAACGTGATAATCAACGGAAAATTATGATTAATGTTGATGGTGAATATGGGGGAGATGCACCAATGACCTTTATTGACCATCAAGCTCGCATTACTATGGTGGCTGATGTGGCTTCAATGAACAAGAATCAGTTTGTCTTACCACCGGTGGATTTAGGAATTAAAAAATAATGATGACTTACTGGTATCACACGACTCAAGTAAGCTTAAAGTAAAGGGGAGTGGGAGAGAAACGCATGGGAATTGCAGATGTGTACCGACAGATTAATAAGCAAATTGAAAAAAATCAGCAGACCTATCACGGTGACCGTGAACGGTGGCATATTCTTCGGGAGGTGCTAAATTGGATTGGTCAACCGGATCGGCATTTGAAAATAATTCATGTTGTTGGTACTGATGGTAAGGGATCAACTGGGGCAATGACGGCGGCGGCTTTGCACGGTGCAGGGTATCGAATTGGGCACTTTTCTTCGCCTGCGATTTTAGATGATCGTGACATGATTCAATTGAATGGTGTAGCAATTCGTGAAACTGATTTTATTAGCAGTTATCGTCGAATCTTGAGAGCCCTAGAGAAGCATGGGGGACAGGTTAATACGCTTACTAAGTTTGAATGGTGGACCTTGATTGCGTTAGATTATTTTTACCATCATGAGGTGCAATTTGCCATTGTGGAGGCTGGCTTAGCAGGTTTGTGCGATGCTACTAATGCAATAGAAGCGCCCCTCATTGTTGCCTTTACAAAAATTGACTTAGATTATGAAGCCAACGATACTGACCGGATTTCAGAAATCACTCAGGACAAGGCCGGTGCAATTAAGCCAGGTGCTGTCGTGATTAATTATCCTGGTCAGGCAAGGGAAGTAACAAAACTCTTGCAAGAACGAACAGTGGCAGTGGGAGCCAGTTGGTATGATGGCGAAAAGCCTAGTATTACCATTATTCGGTCGACACCGACTGGTTTGGTCTTAAATGTCGATCACTATAAACAATTACAGTTACCTTTGACTGGTTCTTACCAGGTAAAAAACTTAGCCATTGTTTTAGAGATTGTGCGTGTTTTGCGCAAACGGGGGACGCGAATTCCAGTCGCTGATTTAGCACAAGCGCTAGCCAATATGAAGGTTCGGGGACGAATGGAATATGATGCTAAGAACAACATCCTTTATGATGGGGCGCATAACCCAAGTGAAATTGAGAATTTAGTCACCTCCTTACATGCTTGGCACTTAGAAGCTAAACCAGTTTATGTACTCGGGTTAATGAAAGACAAGAATTGGCGGGATATTTTAGAGCAAATCTTACCAGATACGGACCAAGTCATTGCTGTTAAACCGGACACCCCCCAAGGCATGAGTGCTGATGAACTGGCAGCCAAAATTGTGATGCAAAGTAATGTAAATGTTGAGATTGCTGACGATCCAGAGGCGGCAATTAACTTAGCCCGCCGGATACGTAAAGATACGAAGAGACTCATTGTTGTGACAGGTTCTTTTTATACATTGCGAGCAATTCATGCAGGAGGATTTACATTAAATGAATGAAATAATTGTGGCCTCTAATAATACCCATAAGACAGACGAAATACGCACATATTTTGCTCTGTTAGGTCAAGAAGCGGTGAATTATCGTCAGGTGCATCCGGCAATTCACTTTCCTGCTGAAACACAGAATGATATGCGTACCAATGCCCAGGTAAAAGCGGAAACGATTCATCGCCTTTTGCCCACCCGGACAGTATTAGCAGACGATTCGGCCCTCTTTATTGATAGTTTACCGGACCATTTTGGTGTGACGACAATGCGTGAATTTCAAGCCCATCAACTTAAAACAGACGAAGCTATTAATGACTATGTGCTCTCACTTTTAACAAAAGAAAAATCCCGGCGTGCTTATATCCAATCTGACTTTTACCTGATTAAACCGAATGGTCAGGTTATTCAAACACAAGGGCGTGGTGGAGTTGCGATTAGCGACTTGGCACGGGGAAATCAGGGTCTATACAACATTTTATTGGCAGAAAACGGGCAAACAATTGGGGAGATGACGGCTAGACAGCGATTGGTGTATGCGCCTCGTGGGCGAGCCGTCCAAAAATTATTACAGATTTTAACGGAACAAGGAAAGCAAGCTATTAATTAAAGAGGAGCAACTAATGACGCTAACAGCAGAACAAATTACGTACTTGTTGGCTGACAATGGCCTTTTAAAAACGGGAGCTGACTTTAAGGGTGAGGTAGAACATCTAGCCTATAATTCACAGTCTGTGCGCCCAAAGACCTTGCTTTTTATTAAGGGAAACTTTAAAGCAGCCTATCTAGAAGAAGCTTTGCAAAAGGGAGCCTGTGCAATTGTTGCACCGATGGACTTTCATCATGAAACGACTGTACCAACTTTTCGCGTTGATGATGTCGCAGCCGCTATGAGCATCCTAAGCATGGCTTTTTATGACTACCCACAAAACCAACTGGCTTTAATTGGCATCACGGGAACAAAGGGGAAGACCTCAACTGCTTACATGGCTTATGAAATGATGAATGAGGCAACCCAGGGTAAGGCAGCCTTATCATCGACCGTACAAGTCATTACAGGGCCCAATCCTGCCAACCATTACCGAGCACATTTAACAACACCTGAATCACTAGACCTTTTTAGATGGATGCATGAAGCAGTAAACAATGGGATGACCCACATGGTCATGGAAGTTTCATCACAGGCCTACAAGAAGGAACGGGTCTATGGGTTACACTTTAATGTGGGTGTGTTTCTAAATATCAGTCCTGATCATATTGGACCAAATGAACATCCTGATTTTGCCGACTACTTGGCCTGCAAAATGATGTTATTTGACCATGCTGAACAGATTGTTTTAAATGCGGATAGTGACCATTTTGCACCATTAATTGAGCGGGCCCGTGAGGACGTACCTGCTGATGGCATCTGGCTGTATGCCCGCAAAACAGACGATTTAGAACGGTCGGCTGAGGTAACTTATGAGACGATCAAAGAAGATCTTCAAGGAAGTACATTTCGTCTGGATGAACATGGCCAACAAGCAGAACAATTAGGGTTGACTGGCGAGTATACCTTAGATATGCCTGGCGATTTTAACCAGGGTAATGCAGTTGCTGCAATGATTGCGACCCGGTTAGTAGGAACCGATGCTAAGGCGATGCAAAAAGCTTTGACCACGGTAAAGGTCCCTGGTCGCATGCAAGAAATCACGACTAAGCGTCATGGAACGATTTATGTTGATTATGCGCATAATTATGCTTCTATTGCAGCCTTGTTACATTTTGTTAAAGCCAATGAACATGTACAAAAATTGACGATTGTGGTTGGCGCACCGGGAAACAAGGGGGTCTCTAGACGCCCTGGGATTGGAAAAGCGGTTAATGAACAGAGCGATGTGGTCTATTTGACTAGTGATGATCCACAGTTTGAAGATCCCAATGCAATTGCTGATGAAATTCAAGCAGCGATTACGAACCCAAAAGTGGTGGTACATCGGCAAATGAATCGCACGCAAGCCATTACGGAAGCAATAAAACATTCTGGACCAGCGGATGTGGTCGTTTTAGCTGGTAAGGGGATGGATGAGTACCAAAAGACGAATGGGGTTGATGTACCTTATGAGAACGATTGGGCTATTGCTAAACGGGTTGTCCACTCCTTAGAAGGGGACAAGTAGCAATTTAAGGTGAAATTTGCTATAATGACTCGATTGACTATGAAACGAAACAAGGGGGAACAGCAATGGCTAAGGAACCAACTGTAAATACATCTGAATTTGATATTGGTGACTACGTGGCGGCTAAGCAGTTTGCTAATTTTGAGCATGATTTTGCCGGCATTGTCGAAAAAATTTATGAACATTCTATGATGATCATGATTGTTGATTATGATCCAAAGGATGCGGCGACTGTGAATGAGTTTAACCAACGTGCCATCGTTCCTATGGAAACAACTAAAATTTTAAAGAAGACTGACCACCCAGCACCACGACCTAGTGAAGATGAAAATGCTGATGAGGGAGCATCCTCAACGGATACCGCTAAGGAGGAAAGCAGCGAGGATCAGAAAGAGAAAGGGAAGTAAGGCAAGATGGACTATAAGACACAAGTTGCACAGGCACTAACACCGGTTTTACCCGAGCTTAGCCTTGAAGACATTGAAGCTAAAGTAGAGGTTCCAAAGGATTCACGGTTGGGCGATTTTGCCCTACCAACTTTCTTTTTAGCTAAAAGTCGGCATCAGGCACCAAACCTAATTGCTACGGAGCTAGCAGCTGCGGTGAACCAACAAGGATTTGCTAAAGTGGAAGCAGCGGGCCCTTATGTTAATTTTTTCCTTGACCAAACTGCCACGGGAGCTGAAATTTTGCATACCGTGTTAGAAAATGAAGCATATGGTCATAATACGGACGGACAGGCTGGACACGTTACGATTGACATGTCATCACCTAACATTGCTAAGCCAATGTCGATGGGGCATTTGCGGTCAACCGTGATTGGTAATGCCTTGGCTGAAATTTCACGTGCCAATGGGTATCAACCAATTAAAATTAATCATCTTGGTGATTGGGGAACTCAATTTGGTAAGTTGATGTCGGCTTATAAACGTTGGGGATCAGAGGCTGAAGTTAAAGCGGACCCCATCAACACCCTAGTAAAGTACTATGTTCGTTTCCACAAGGAAGCCGAAACTGATCCTAGTCTAAACGACGAAGGGCGAGCTTGGTTTAAAAAGCTTGAAGATGGCGACCCAGAGGCAACCCAACTTTGGACCTGGTTCCGTGAAGAATCTTTGAAGGAATTCATGGAAATTTATGACATGCTCGATATTGAGTTTGACTCATTTAATGGGGAAGCCTTCTATAACGATAAGATGGAAGAAGTGATTGACCTCTTAAAGGAAAAGCACCTTTTGGTACCTTCTCAAGGGGCTCAGGTTGTTGATCTGGAAGATGAGGGGCTCAACGTAGCCATGATTCAACGGTCTGATGGGGCAACCCTTTATATGACCCGTGATTTAGCAGCGGCTATTTTCCGTAAGCGTAATTACAACTTTGTTAAGTCGCTCTATGTAGTTGGTGGGGAACAACGTGAACACTTCTTACAATTGAAAGCAATTTTGAAAAAGATGGGGTACGCCTGGTCCGATGATATTGAGCATATTTCTTTTGGCCTGATTACCGTTGGTGGTAAGAAATTGTCTACCCGTTCAGGTCGGATTATTTTGCTCAAAGATGTCTTAAATGATTCTATTGACCTAGCACGACAACAAATTGAAGAGAAAAATCCTGACTTAGCAGATAAGGACTTGGTAGCTCATGAGGTAGGGACAGGTGCGGTTGTCTTTCATGACTTAATGAATGAACGGATTGGTAACTTTGACTTTAATCTAGCGGATGTGGTGCGGTTTGAAGGTGATACTGGTCCTTATGTACAGTATGCTAATGCAAGAGCGCAATCCATCCTTCGTAAGGCCGGTATGCCAGAGTTAGATTTGACAACATTAACATTGACGGATCCCAATGCTTGGGAAGTTGAGAAGGCATTGGGCGATTTCCCACGAATAGTTAAGCGGGCCTGGCTTGAACGTGAACCATCAGTGATTGCCAAGTATGCATTAAATCTAGCACGTGCTTTTAATAAGTATTATGCGCATTCTAAGGTGCTTGAGGATGATGCAGAGTTGAATGCTCGTCTAGCTCTTGTGTCAGCAGTCTCACAAGTATTGACTGAGTCCTTACATATGCTAGGGGTTAAGGCACCTAAGGAAATGTAGACTAAGGGTTGGTGACAATTTCAACATGATTTAATAAAACCGGCGGTCTTGTTTATCAGTCCGGCGGTTTTTGTTATCTTAGGAGGAAATCATGTCAATTAAAAAGGCAGAGCGGCAAGCGCTCATTTTAGACCTGATTAGGCAGCAGGTGATTGATTCGCAAGAAGGTTTAATGCGGGCCTTGCATGCGGCCCAGATTGATGTTACCCAGGCCACAGTATCGCGTGATATTAAGGAACTTCGGATTGTTCGTCAGGCAGATTCTAGTGGGCAAGTACGTTATCAGGTTTTAGAACAGGGCAAAGTAAAACAAAATCAAGATCAAGTTCAGGTTGCAGTCCAGCAACTAGTAAAGTCAGTCCAGGTAGTGGCTTTTATGATTGTTATTAAAACGACAAGTGGTAATGGAAATCGGGTGGCCGCCCTTTTGGATGAGGCAAATTTGCCAGGGCTAGTAGGGACATTAGCTGGGCATGATACGATTTATGTTACCAGCTTAAACGAGACTGCCGCCACAACCTTAGCAGCCCAGTTGAATGCTTGGCGCTAGTCGAATACAACTGGTGGAGAAATCATGAAAGAAAAATTAAACATACGCTGGCAAATGTTCATTGCCTGGTTAGTCCCTCGTTGGCGACGGTATCAATTGACGCGGTGGCTGATTGTGGTGGGAATGACGATTTTTTTAGTCATTAGTGTTCTTGGAACTTTTGAAGCGAAGACGACGGATGTCGGCGAATTAAAAGCACGCTTGCAACAATCAACAGAAATATATGACCGCCATGGTGATAAAGCAGGGGCTTTAGCCGGTCAAAAGGGGACCTATGTCCGGTATCAGGCCATTGCTCCGGCAGCTGTCCAGGCAGTCATTGCCACCGAGGATCGTAATTTTTATCGTGAGCATGGGTTTTCGCTTACGGGTACCTTGCGTGGTGGCCTCATTACGGTGACCAACCGTATTCTTGGTCGTTCAGGATCGGCGGGTGGATCGACCATTACCCAACAACTGGTTAAAAACGCATTTTTAACCCAAGATCAGACTGTGACTCGTAAGATACGAGAAATTTTCTTAGCGATTCAAGTGGAAAAGGAATACAGCAAGCAGGATATTATTACCATGTATCTAAATAACGCTTATTTTGGGCGTGGCGTGTGGGGAATTGAAGATGCTGCACAAAAGTACTATGGGGTCAACGCAAGTCAGTTAAGTACCGAGCAGGCTGCTATGCTAGCCGGGATGTTACAATCGCCTAATGGATATGATCCCATTAGTCATCCTAAAGCGGCAAAGAATCGTCGGGATACAGTCCTCCAGAATATGGTCAACAATGATACCCTTGAACAAAATACGGCTAATCGGTTGGCTAGCCAATCACTGACCGCTAGTGAACATGCCATCGATAATTCAAGTTATCACTATCCTTATTATTTTGATGCAGTAATTAATGAAGCCTTGAACCGGTACGACTTGAAGGAGGCTAGTTTACCGAATGATGGTTATAAAATTTATACAAGCCTAGATCAGGCGGATCAAGAACATCTGCAAGCAGACTATGCCAACCCTAATCTTGATCCCTTGGCTGGAACTGCCCAGGCAGCCTCAGTCGTTATGGATGCTAAAACCGGTGGTGTGCGGGCAGTAGTTGGTGGTCGTGGTGAACATGTTTTTCGTGGTTTTAATCGAGCCACGCAAATGCGACGTTCGCCAGGATCTACGATTAAGCCCATTGTTGATTACGCGCCAGCATTGAGTCGAGGCTTTAGTTATGATTCGGAGTTGAAAAATGAACCAACCAGTTTTGGGACGAATCACTATCGGCCACAAAATGCCTTAGGGGTCGTAACGGAACCAGTTCCTATGTATGTTGCCGTAGAAAATTCTTACAATATCCCAGCAGTTTGGCTGTTAAATCAGATGGGGGTATCAGTTGGCTATCAGGCAGCTCAGAATGCTGACTTGCCAGTGGCTAAGAGTGATAAGAACCTTTCTTTGGCGATTGGTGGCATGAAGAAGGGGGTTTCACCCTTACAAATGACGCGGGCTTATACCAGTTTTGCTAATGACGGCTTAATGAGTGATGATCATTTTATTACGAAAATTGTTGATGCTTCTGGTAAAACGGTGGTAGAGCATAAAAATAAACAGCAGCGCCTCTGGTCAAAAAAGGTGGCCGATGAAATGACTGCAATGATGTTAGGTGTTTATACCCATGGAACTGGGGTAGCAGCTAATCCGGCTGGCTACCAGGTAGCCGGTAAAACGGGAACCACCGAGGTGAGTGGGCAAGCAACTACAGCGACGAATGCTACTGATTCTTGGGCGATTGCCTATACGCCAGATGTTGTGGTGACAACCTGGGTCGGTAATGATCAGACAAGTGCGGAAAATACGATTCCCATTTCCTTACGGGAAACCGGTGCGCCTTTAATGAAGGCCACCTTAGAGCAAGTGATTCCAAATACGCCTCAAACCGCTTTTAAGGTCCAGAGCATCCGTGAAAAATTAGGCGCTCAGACAGCCCAAGACTCGTCTTCAAAAGGAGTAGATCGGTCAGTCAATCAAATTGGTGACCAGCTAAAACGGGGTGCTAATCAAGTAGTGGAAGATGCTAAGCGAGGGGCACAAAAAGCTTGGTCGGCGCTGCAAGGCTTACTTGGTTGATGGCTGTTTAGTTAAAAGTGTGGCATAATAATAGGGTACACCCAGCATAAGTATATAGAATAAGGATGGCTTCAGAATGGTAAATATTTTTGATAATGTAAATGCAGTCGCTACTGATTTGCGGGAAACACCTCAGTTTAAAAATTTGGCTGAAGCATTGAAACAGGTCCGGGCTAACGAAGAAGCCAATACCTTGTTTACAAATTTCCAAAAAGCACAATATGCACTTAATCAAGCAATTCAATCTGGTCAAGAACCTGAAGAAGCGCAGATGAAAGAATGGCAAACCATTGCTAGTGACATGGAAAAGTTTGATGAGCTTAAGCGACTTATGGAGTCAGAGCAAGCATTGAATCAGTTGTTAACTCAAATTAACAATACTATTACGCAACCTATCAGTGAATTGTATGCTCAAAAGTAGTCTTTGCTAGTAAAGCCCCCACCAAAATGGTGGGGGCTTTTTTGATAGAAAACATGTTAAACTAAAGGTTAGGTCTATCTTAACGAATGCCAGGCACTATATGGAGCCTGATAGGGGAAAGCAAAAATAGACAAGAAGGAGAGAAAGCATGAAATTTATTCACGCAGCCGATTTACATTTAGGGGCACCTTTTTCTGACTTGGCAAGTTTACCAAAGCGCTTCTTAGCAACGGTATTGGCAGCCCAAGCAACGGCGCTTACCCGGCTGGTTGATGATGCGCTGGCGGAGGATGTTGACTGGGTTGCTTTTGTGGGTGACGTTTTTGATCAAGCAAGGCCAGACATTCATGAGCTCCTTGTTTTTATTGATCAAATGCAGCGTTTAGCTGATGCTGACATTCCAGTTTATATAACCCGTGGTAACCATGACTTTGCCTGGTTATCACAGGTGGATACGAATCTACCGGCCAACGTGACCGTTTTCCCTGCAGACGTCACGACTAAGCTATTAACGACACGTCAAAATGAAAGAGTGGCTATCACTGGTTTTTCTTATGATCAGGCCCACTTAGAACAGGGGCCGGCCGGAACCTTTCCACAACGACCTGAGCAGGTTGATTGGGCTGTTGGCCTCTATCATGGTGAACAGGGGCCAACTGGTGTTTATGCGCCCTTTGAGCTGCGCCAATTGCTAATGAAACATTATGATTATTGGGCTTTGGGCCACATTCATCAACGAACGACGCTGCATCAGGCACCTTTTATTGGCTATGTTGGTGATATGCAAGCAACTAAAAGTAATGAAGTCACAGATAAAGGTTACTATTTGGTGTCGACTGATGGTGCAACATTAAAACCATATTTTACTAGCATTGCGCCAGTGGCCTTTCAGGTGCTAACGATTCAAGCGGATAGTGAACAGGTTTTATTTAACAAACTGCGCGCAGCTGCATCAAGTGACTACGACTTGACCTTACTGACGGTCCATGTTGAAACAACAACGTCGACACTGGCACAAAAAATAGTGCTTCATCAGTTAGATGCCAATGCAAACTGGCCAGCTGATACCACAACTTGGGTCATTCGCTTAGACCTGATGTCTGATGCTAAAAAGGTTAGCTTGCCGGTAGTACCAGCTGACTATTGGGAGCAGACAGCCGCCAAGGTCTTTACTACGGACACCTTGCAGGATTTAGGCTTAAGCCTGATCCAAGATGCAGATCTATTAGACACCATCCTTTCACCAGCCTATCTAGCGACGTTAAAGGGGCAGGTTGAAGAGCAGATTGGGCTGACGGAAAAGGAGGGGCTCGATGCAAATTAAGCGGGTACAAATCGATGATTTTGGCCAATGGCAAAACAAGACCTTTGACTTTACGAGCGGTTTGCAAGTAGTTGCTGGGTTAAATGGTAGTGGTAAGACAACCCTTCATCGGTTTATTTTAGGCATGCTCTTTGGTTTTCCAAGGGCCAAAGGGCGGTATGTTAATACCTATGAAAGTCAAAAAACAGGCCGCTATGGTGGCACCTTGTGGTTTACTCAAGGGCAAGAAAGTTATGAATTGAGTCGCCATGGTCGGACTAAATCAAAAGTAACCTTAATTAATACAGAAACGGGACAAGGCTTTGCGGATCCAGAGCAAAAGCTTTTAGCTTGCTTTGCTCCCTTGACAGCTGAGCTCTATCAAACGATTTATGATTTTGACCAAGATAATTTATTAGCGGTATTTCAATTGACACCGGCTAAGTTTTTGGCTACCATGCGGACCATTGGCCTGCCAAAAGCCCAGGCCTGGCTAAAGCTAGCTGATGACTGGGATAAGGAGGCACAGGCAGCTTTAGGGATGACCCAGCAGGCCAAGCGCCCGTTGAATCAAGCCCTTCAACAGTTGAGAGAAGATAAACAACGCTTGCAGGCTGCTATGGTCCAACGTCCTGCGCTTACGTCCTTAGAACAGGCGATTCAAGCTGATCAAGTAGCCTTAAAAGAAGCAAACCAAGAGCAACAAGCTGTGCAAACGGCTAAGCAACTGGCGCCCTTAGAAGCTGAGTTAAGATCTTTAAGCACGTGGTTAGACGAGCAGCCAACAATTATGTCCCAGGACCTGGTCAACGCTATTCAACAAGACCAGGCGCAGCTGACTTATTTGAAACAAGCTCAAGTGGATTTGGTCAATAGTTCAGCTATCAAGCAGGGAATAACGGATTGGGCAAAGGCAACTGAACACGTGGCCCCTAGCAAGCAGGTATCAACCTGGTTTGGCTATGGCGTTGCGGCGCTGATTTTGCTGGCTAGTTTAGCTTTGCAGCGGGCAGGCCTAGGATTGCTGTTGGCTGGCGCCCTTATTGTCATGACTTGGTTAAGTTCTCAGCAAAAAACAGCAACAGCCGCAGGCAAACCAGGGTCAAGGCAAGCAGTTAACTGGGAACAAAAACTTAAGCATTTGGGCTTTGATGTAAAGGGCCTAACGCCAGCTGAAGCGCTAAGCAAGTATGAGCAGCAACTACAGGAGCAGTTGCGTTTACGTGAGCAAGCCGTGACCATCCAGGCCAAGTTGCTAAGTCACTATCAAGCTGTTCAGGTAACCAATGAAGACGGCTTTAAGCAACGGTTACAAATAGATCAAGCGACACAAACGGCCAAAACACGAGTTGACCTCTTAAAAAGCCAAATTACTGCTCTAAAAGCAACGCAACGTGAATCAGCCACAAGCCATGATGCCTTATCAGCCGATGAGATGGCCCAGTTACAAACCCGGTTGGCCAGTGCCCGCCTTAAAAAGGATGCCTATTTATCTGATAATCAATTTCAGGCATTACGACAGCAAATCGTGATGGAACAAACCCGGTTAATGAACGGGCTACAAGATTACTTTACCGCTCGTTTGGCTGCTAAATGGATTCGGATGACGTTGGACCAAGCAAATGCGGATCGCTGGCCACAGTTGATAGCGCGGACCAATGATTTGGTAAGGACGCTGACCCAGGGCCAGTTAGTATCCGTGGACTGGCAAGAAAAGACTTTTCGGGTACTTGACGCTCAGGGGCAACGGTTGAGTTTGATTGAACTTTCGCGTGCGACAGCCGAACAAGTCTATCTGGCTTTACGTTTGGCCTTAATTGAGCAAACGCCAAGTAGGGGCGTTCTTCCCTTACTTATTGATGATGCCTTTGTTGACTTTGACGATCCACGGCGGGCAAGCTTAATGACTGTTTTACAATCGTTTGCAGAAAAAGGACATCAAATTATTTACTTTACTAAAACCACACCCGATGGCTTGACAGGCATACAATTGACGAATTAAGGAGGGAAAGCATGCAAAAACAACTTGCCGATTTTAAACTGGATGAAAAGGTAGCTGTGTTTGCCTTGTTATCTAGTTTAGAGCTACGTACTACCCAACAGGGAAAACCCTATTTAGTCATGACCTTTACAGATCGGTCGGGTGATATTCGGGGTATGAAATGGGAAGTGACCGATAATGACTTAAAGGACCTACAAGTGGGAGAAGTTGTCTTCGTTGAAGGTGTTAAGCAGAGTTACCGAGATCAAGAACAACTAAAGGTTCTCTCTATTCGTCTTACCCAAGCAGGCGAGCCCAGCAACCCAGCTGATTTCTTACAACGGGCGCCAAAAGCCCAGGCAGCGATGGAGACAGAAGTTGAACGATTAGTTTTACAAATTACACAGGCTAATTGGCAACGGATTGTCCGTTACCTGTTAAAGAAATATCATCAAGCTTTCTTTACCTTTCCAGCTGCCAAGGCCAATCATCATGCTTTTGCAGGCGGTTTGGCCTATCATTCATTGTCCATTGTTCACATGGCTCAGGCCGTGGCAGACCAGTATGATCAAGTTGACCGCCGGTTACTTTATGCGGCCAGTCTGTTACATGATTTAGGGAAGGTGCTAGAATTATCGGGTCCCGTTGCGACCCACTATACGCGTGCCGGTAATTTAATAGGCCATATTACCTTAATTGATGAACAAATTGTGTTGGCAGCGCAAGAATTGAAAATGGATATTTATGCAGAAGACCTACTGTTGTTGAGACATACAGTGCTAGCCCATCATGGTTTACTAGAGTATGGGTCACCGGTTCAGCCACAAATCAAGGAGGCAGAAATTCTGCATCAACTTGATCAATTGGATGCTAGTATGCAGGCCTTTGACCAAGCCTTAGCTCAAACTGAACCAGGACACTTTTCAAGTCGACAATGGGCGTTAGATCGTCGGAGTGTTTACCATCCAGAAATGGATTAAGTGGTTTACTGAGCTAGCTAGGTGAAATCAATCGGTTGTAATTGCCAAAATGATTATTTTCACATAGAATGGACTTGTAATAAAAAAATATACTTGGCTTTTAGCTGCTTTGAGGTGACTAGAAGACCGCTAGGAGAAACTAATGGACTATCTAATTGGGGTTGATTTAGGTACAACGTCGACCAAGGCCGTGTTATTTGATACAAAGGGGAAGGTGATTGCCAGTGCAAATCATGGTTACCCACTCTATCGTGATACGCCTGATATGGCTGAAGAAGATTTAGATGAGATTATGCGTGCTTTCACTGAGGCTGTGCAAGAAGTAGCAGCCAAGGCAGTCGATGGCCAGATCTTAGGTGTTTCATTTAGCTCAGCCATGCATTCATTAATTGCCTTTGATGAAAATTGGCAGCCACTAACCCGAGTAATTACCTGGGCTGATAACCGAGCAGTGAAATATACTGAAAAGTTACGGTCTACGGGTGTCGGTCAAGAAATTTATAGTAAGACGGGAACGCCTATTCATCCAATGGCCCCCTTATCAAAGTTATTGTGGTTAAAAAATGAACAGCCTGCAATTTATAAGCAAGCAGCACATTACTTAGGTATTAAAGAATATATTTTCCACAAGTTATTTGGCGTTAATCGAATGGATATTTCGATTGCTTCTGGAACTGGCATGCTCAATATTTTTGACCTTGATTGGGATGCACAGGCTCTTGAAGTGACGGGTGTACGCAAAGAACAAATGCCTGAACCAGTGAGTCCTTATACCATTGAGCGAGGACTTGATGAGGCGCGTGCAAATGCTTTGGGGTTGGATCCTGAAACTGCCTTTGTCTATGGAGCTGGTGATGGACCTTTGTCAAATCTAGGGGTTAATGCAATTCAGCCAGGCGTAGCAGCGGTAACAATCGGAACTTCTGGCGCTATCCGTGTGGTTACGGATCGACCTAAGATTGATCCAAAGGGACGGACTTTTACCTATGCCTTAGATAAGGACCACTGGGTGATTGGGGGACCAGTCAATAATGGTGGTGATGTTTTGCGCTGGGCGCGTGACAACATGTTTGATGCTGAAAAATCAACAGCGGACTTGTTAGGAATGGACTCTTATGATTTGATGACTGAAATTGCAGGTCGCGTTCCTGCTGGGGCAGATGGCTTACTTTTCCATCCCTACTTAGGCGGCGAGCGAGCACCAATCTGGGATGCTAATGCGCGTGGTTCCTTCTTTGGCCTAACACATATTCATACCCGTGCTCACATGGTCCGTTCAGTCATGGAGGGGATTATCTTTAACATTTACATGGTGGCCTTAGCCCTTGAAGAAGTGGCGGGTAGTTTAAAGTCCATCCAGGCAACTGGTGGCTTTGCACGTTCACCATTGTGGCGTCAAATGATGGCAGATATCTTTGAGCAGACCGTCACGGTACCTAAGGCTTTTGAATCTGGTGCTTTAGCAGCTACCGTGATGGCCCAAAAAGCTTTGGGACTCGTGGATAACTTAGAAGTTATTGGGGACATGATTGGTGAATCAAATGACTATGCACCGCAACCTGAAAACTATGAGGTTTATCGTGCATTGACCCCTATCTTTATCCGTCTTTCACGACAACTACAACCGGAGTACGCAAATATTGCTGATTTCCAGCGTAAGTATGTTCACACTGGGAAGCAGTCTAAGTAAAGAAGCTATCAAACCGTTGGTATGAGTGGGAGACCGCTTCATAGCAACGGTTTTTTTGTGCCTTATTGGGGAAAACATAACCAAAGAAAAGCAAAGGTTTTTTGTGGTCAAATGTGGTCAATTTTGAATTAGGGGTGAAACTTAGTTGGGGATACCTTGAGAACTAAGACCCAGTGGGTGCTACCGTCAATTAGGGGGAACTATGTTAGAATGATAACTATTAGTCTAGTTCCAAGGCAGAAATGGTTAGCAGATGGTAGCAAGGTACTGAGAAAGCCGCTATTAGTGGAATGCATAATCATACCAAATTCAAATTGTACCTAGTCAACAAAACTACCGGCTGGATGTTTATTAGTGAAAAGAACCAATTTTATTATGGAATAAAGTGAGGAGTTATCTTGTCAAAAGAAGTTAAACTTACTGATAATGTCTACTTACATCTTGTGCCGACGCAACAGTTTGCAACAGTAACCCTAGAAGTGGCCTTAACGAGTGAGACTAGCGCTAATCAGTTGGCCCAACGGTCGTTAGCAGCCAGCATGGTTGAAAATACGTCGGATCCTTATCCATCCCAGACGGATTTGGCACGAGCACTAAGTAAACTGTTTGGGGCAACCTACGAAGTTGATATCCAACGTTATGGGCGTTTACAGACCATCAGAGTGAGATTGACAGTTGTTGATGGTCGTTATGCACAAGTGGAAACTGCATCACTCGTTGCACAAGCACTTGATTTTTTACGGACAATGCTTTTCCAGCCACTCGGGAGTGCTGACCGAGGGTTTGATATGACCGTGTTTAATCGACAACGTGATAATCTATTGGATCAATTAGCTAGTGTTCAAGATAATCCAGCTTTATGGGCGCAAAGACAGGCCTTAGAGGCATATTTTGATGATGATGCTCAGGCGATGCCAAGTTGTGGTGATCAGTCGGCTTTAGAAAATAGCAACCCGCTGGACGTTTGGCTGGCTTGGCAACATGCTTTACTACATGATCGAATTGATATCACTGTTGTGGGGGCGATCGACGATCGTGAGCTGCTCTCCTTAATCAGCACGCTTCCCTTTGGCCCACGGCAGACTAACCTGACTGCAACTTATCGTCAACCCCTGCGCAAGGTAGCACGTTATCAAGAGGACAAGGCCACCAAGCAAAGCCAGTTTGTAGCTATTTTTCAAGTCGTCCTCACGGAAGAGGACCGATTTGCAGCCTGGGTCTTTAATGCCATTTTTGGTGGGCTAGCTGTTTCACGTTTATTTACGCGTGTTCGAGAACAGGCTGGTTTAGCTTATGATATTCAAACTGAACTTGATTGGCCAAGACGCATCTTAATCGTGACAGCGGGGGTAGAAACGCAGGCAATCAAGCAAGTAGAAAAAGCGGTAATGAAAGAATTGACGACCTTACAAGAGTCCTTAGTATCAAGAGCAGAGTTGGCTCAAGCTAAGGGTTTATTGACTGCGAGTTATTTGACTAGTCTGGATAATCCTGATCAAATTAGTCAACTCTTCTTGATTCAAGGTTTAAGGGGGGAAACCATCACTGCTGACAGCTGGGTAAAACAAATGCAGGCAGTTACTGCGCTGGATGTCCAGGCCATTGCTAAGCAGGTTGTGGCCCAAGTACAATATGAAGTGTTGGGAGGAAAAGAGAATGAATCAGCCACGGTCTGAGACCGTCACCTTGGCGAACGGCTTACGAGTACATTTATTACCACTAAAAGAATTTCACCAAATGGCAGTGGCTTTGAATGTGAATTTTGGCAGTCAAGATCAAATCTTTGATTTTGCCGGTCACCACTATCAGCAGCCAGCCGGGGTTGCTCATTTTTTAGAACACCGTTTGTTTGGTCAGCCTGGTTATGATGCTTTTAATCGCCTTAGTGAGTTAGGGGCTAATGCCAATGCCTTTACTACTCGTTCACGAACCTGTTATTACTTCACCAGTCTGGCCAATAATTTGCCCGCCCTAAAGGAACTAGTTACCTTTACCCAGACACCTTATTTTGACCCCCAAGCAGTTGAACGAGAGGCAGCCATTATTGAGCAGGAAGCCGCTATGTATGCGGATAATCCAGATGCACAGTTATTTCGAACGTTAACGCAGCTGGTATTTCCGCAGTCAACACTGGCAACTGAAATTGTTGGTAGCCCTGGTTCAATCCAAAAGATTGGACCAGCAGACCTATTGACAGCTTTTCAGGCCTTTTATCAACCGGATAATTGTGACCTTTATATTGCTGGTGCTTTTAATTCAGATCAAGTCAAAGCCACCATCGAGGCGAGTTTAGCAGGTCAAAGGCCAAAAGAAACAAGTCCAGTGGAAGTTAAAGTGTCTGCCTTAAGCCCCAGTGAAACGGCGGAGCAAACGATGGTATTACCGGTGGCCAAGACACGCCTGGCGGTTGGTTGTCAAATTGTACCAAAAAACGGAATATTTACTGGTAAAAAAGCGTTTAAAATGATGCTGGTGTTGAGTTTAGCGCTTGATTTGGCTCTGGGTGAATATAATCCGCTTTATATGGACTGGTATAATTCAGGCCTAATTAATGATGACTTTTTTGCCGAAGTTGAGTGGGAGCGGGGATATGCGTTTTTAACGATTGCAACTGAAACGCCAGAACCAAGGGTGCTTTTTGAAGGGTTAAAACCCGTTTTAACGGACCTAGTAGGGCATGTTAAAACATTGGCAACTGATTTTGAATTAGTGAAACGCGATGCACTAGCGCGAACGATTGCCCGATTAAACGATCCCGAAAGTATTGTGACGGATTTTGAAGGAGCAAGCTTTGATGGTTTAACGACCTTAGATGAAATCGCACTATTAAGGCAGTTAACGGCTGATGACCTAGTAACCTGTCTAAGGGCGCTGAAAAATCAAGGGATTGCTCATGTAATTGCCTATCCAAAATCATAATGAACATGTTAGAATAATAATGTATGTCACTGGCAAAAAATCTTAATAAAGTTAGGTGAGTCAAATGAATGAAGAACGCAATCAGACTATAGGTCAAGAGCTACAGGAGGCCCGTCTTGAAAAGGGACTGTCTCTTGACGATATTCAACAGGTAACTAAGATTCAAAAACGCTATTTACAAGCGATTGAAAACGGACAGTTTGATCAGTTACCCGGACCGTTTTATGAGCGAGCTTTTGTTCGGCAATATGCAAATGCTGTGGGACTGGATGCTGACAGTTTCATTAAGGACCATGCAATTGAAACAAAGGATGTAGCGCCTGATTTAGAAAAGGCCCATGTTGATGCTGATAACGTCACTCGGGCGGGGATGCGAAAAGAAGTTCCTAGCACTGCTGATCGGACTAAGTCATTAATGCCCAAGGTGTTGATTGGGGCTGCTATTATTTTAATTATTGGCATTATTTGGGCCTTAGTGGCCAGCTTTGCTGGAGCAACCCGATCCCAGAATGATAGTTCGTCAGTATCGGTCACAAGTTCTGCTGTTAGTGAACAAAAGGCCAGTTCATCGGCTGCTAAGTCATCAGAAGATGAAGCTGCTAAAAAAGCTTCCGAAGAAAAGAAAGCTGCTGATAAGGACACCATTAAGCTTGGTCCTAGTCAAGTGACGGGAAATACAGTTAAGTATTCTGGAATTGAGTTACCACAAAATAAAGATACTGACATGACCTTGAATGCTACGGCTGATGTTTGGACACAAATCACAGACGTTAATGGTGGTGTTCTATACAATGGAACATTAAAGGCTGGAGCGAACCAAGTGATTAAGATTCCGGCTACATCAAAGGGTGTTACCATGCAAATTGGTAATGCAAATGTGCTTAAAGTTAAGTTAGGTCAAGAGGATGTAAAACTTGATAATAATGGTACCATTGTTTGGAATGCTAATTTGCAGTTTAAGCGCTAGTAGGAGAGACCAAAATGAATTTACCCAATAAATTGACTGTATTTCGGATTATTTTAATTCCACTATTTATGTTAGTACTGGCGCTCCCATTAAACTGGGGAATGTTGCTGGTTGGCCCAACGGTTATTCCAGTAACGGACTTAGTGGCTGCCTTAATCTTTATTGTAGCTTCGCTAACTGATCTCTTAGATGGAAAGATTGCTCGACAACAGCACCTGGTAACAAATTTTGGTAAATTTGCTGATCCTTTGGCAGATAAGTTATTGGTTATGACGGCCTTTATCTTTTTTGTTCAGTTTAACTGGTTGCCTGCCTGGATGGTGGCAATTATCGTCATTCGTGAATTAGCCATTACTGGCTTACGCACGCTAATCGTAGAGAATAACGGGCAAGTGATGGCGGCTGCAATGCCAGGAAAAATTAAGACGATGTCACAGATGATTGCGATCATCTTCTTTCTCTTACATGATCTTGGTTTTGCCCTATTAGGGATTCCGTTTGCTTATATCATGGCTTGGGTAGCTTTGATTGCAACGGTCTACTCTGGTCTAGATTACTTTTATCAGAATCGCCAGGTCTTTGCCGGCGAATTTAAATAAGGAATGGGAAAAGCAGATCACTGATAACTGTGACCTGCTTTTTTATGTAAGTGATAAAAAAGATCGGTCCGTCGTCTATTAAAGGGGGAGGTAATTTTGTGTTAGCATTGAATGAAGAAGTCGGGCAGAAATTGATTAACCGCCAGCAGCGGATTACGAGTGCCGAATCGTTAACCGCGGGTCTGTTTGTTAGTCGGTTAGCTGAGGTTAGTGGGATTTCTAGTGTTCTACCAGGTGCCTTTGTTACCTATTCAGCGGCTGCTAAGGAGCAGCTAGTCCAGGTGGAACCAGCCCTCATCGAAAGGTATGGCGTTGTTTCTGCCCCAGTTGCAGCAGCAATGGCCAAAGGCGCTAAGAAGGCTTTAGATACCGATTGGGCAATTAGTTTTACTGGGGTAGCAGGACCAGCCTCATTGGAAGGGAAGCCCGCAGGCACAGTCTTTATTGGACTAGCTAAACCGAATGGTCACCTTGATACGAAGGCCCTTCTTTTGACTGGTGATCGGCAGGCTGTTCGATCAGCCGCGGTTGAAGCAGGGTTTGACTTCATAAAAGCAGCTCTTGCTGAGGAGAAATGAAGAGCTGGTAACTTGCTTTTTCTTAGAAGTTAGGTGTATACTAGTATAACTTAAGTTAAAGTTAATTAAGCGGAGGCAATACAAATGGCAAGTGGAAAGAATATTAACCCAAATAAGCGTATTGAAGGACGCATTGATGATCCTAAAGAACGGCAAAAGGCTTTAGATGATGCCTTGAAGAAAATTGAAAAGTCATTTGGTAAGGGTTCTATCATGCGTTTAGGTGATAATAAGTTTACCAAGGTAGAAGCGACCTCAACGGGTTCTTTGAAACTTGACATTGCGTTGGGAATTGGTGGCTATCCTAAGGGCCGGATTATTGAAATTTATGGTCCCGAATCATCTGGTAAAACGACCCTTGCCTTACATGCGGTCGCAGAAGCGCAAAAAAATGGCGGCGTGGTCGCCTATATTGATGCCGAAAATGCGATTGATGTTACCTATGCCAAAGCGCTTGGCGTTAATGTTGATGAATTATTGCTTTCGCAACCTGATACTGGTGAACAAGGATTGGCGATTGCGGACGAATTGATTGCATCTGGTGCTTTAGACATGGTCGTCATTGATTCAGTCGCAGCCTTGACCCCTAAGGCAGAGATTGATGGTGAAATTGGTGATTCTTCGGTTGGGTTACAGGCACGGATGATGTCACAAGCCTTACGAAAAATGTCGGGTTCTATCTTGAAAACTGGGACGACAGCCATTTTTATTAACCAATTGCGTGAAAAAATTGGGGTTATGTTTGGTAGCCCTGAAACAACACCTGGTGGTCGTGCACTTAAATTCTATTCTTCTGTCCGCTTGGATGTTCGGCGGCGAGGCAGCATTGAAGCAACGAAGGCTGATAAACTAGCCGATGAGGAAATCAAGTCTGTCGGGAACTTAACAAAGATTAAAGTGGCCAAAAATAAGGTCGCAGCTCCTTTTAGGGAAGTTGAATTAGAGATTATGTTTGGTAAGGGTATTTCAAAGACTGGTGAAATGATTGATTTAGCCGTCGACAAGGATATTATTCAAAAAGCTGGATCTTGGTTTGCCTATAATGATGAGAAGATTGGTCAAGGTAAGATCAATGTGATTCGCTGGTTAGATGATCCAGAAAATCGAGCAATTTACGATGAAATTTACCAACGGGTGCGGAATGCTTACTTAGGTCAGCATGATGGCTCAGATGAAGCGCTTGAAGCTGATGGTGAAACACCGGTTACTGATGATTCCGGTACAGACGACAATTAAACTAGCCATATTTTACCAATTAAGAGTTAACATAAGTGATTAATTGTGACAGTAGGTGGGCAGCCACCTAGACTGAAGCAGTTAATCACTTATTTAGTTTGGGTTGCTTTTAAAAGAGCTGCATAGTAATTGTAGGTAAAATGTAGTAGTATTAACTAACGAATTTTTTATTGGGAGGACCCTAATGGCTGAACCTTATGATACAGAACAGCAACGCTTGGACTTCGTATTAGCTAAGATAAAAGAAGCGCAGACGCGGAATGCAAATGAACAACAAGCAGCTAAACAACGGCATGCGGATGTTGATTCTGGCTGGCAGGATGTACGGTTTAAAACAAACACCTATAGTGGCCTTTTCGAAACAGCCATGTCAGTGCGGGAACAACAGCAGATGCTAGCACAACGTGAAAGTGAAATGCACTCTACTCAAGAGCAGGGGAAGACACTGGACCGTTTAGCAAAACGACCTTATTTTGCGCGGATTGATGTTCAAGATGCTGGATCAGATGAAGTTGAATCGATTTATATTGGGTTAGCTTCTTTTGCCGACCGACCAGATAATTACTTAGTCTATGACTGGCGTGCACCGATTTCTTCCATTTATTATGACGATAATGTCGGCGCGGTCACCTATCAGACTCCGGCTGGTCCACAGGATGCAAATGTATCACTTAAACGGCAGTTTCAGTTAGAAGATGGTAAAATCGTGACCATCTTTGATACAGATGAGACGGTTGGCGATCAGATGTTATTGGATGCGGTTGCTGGCGAATCATCAACTAAAATGAAATCTATCGTTACTACCATTCAGCGTGAACAAAATAAGATTATTCGTAATACTTCAGCGGACTTATTATTTGTTCAAGGCGCAGCCGGTTCAGGGAAGACCTCGGCTGTTTTGCAGCGGGTTGCTTATTTGCTCTATCGTTATCGAGGACAGCTTACTTCAGGTCAAGTGGTCATGTTTTCACCTAATCAGTTGTTTAACGATTATATTGACCAGGTTTTGCCAGAGTTGGGTGAACAAAACATGGTTCAAATGACCTACTATCAATATGCTTCTCGTCGATTGCCCCGTTTTAAATTAGAAACATTGCAGGCCCGATTTGAAGGTCAACCTAATGCAGCTGAGAAAAAGATTATTAATTTTAAAGGATCCATGGCCTATTTTCAGGCGATGCAGGCCTATACGGATAGTTTGAATCAAGCAGATATTCAACTACGTTCGATTTCCTTTGCTGGTCAAGAAATTATCTCGGCGGATCGGATCCGCTCCATTTTCTATAGCTTTAATGAAAATTATAAGCTAGGCAATCGGGTGCAAGCCACACGAGAAAAGTTACTCAAACTCCTACAGAGTTATGCTGGATCGCAATTAAAAGCGGACTGGGTTGAAGAAAGCATTCAGGACCTCTCTAAGGAGGAGTACGATGCCCTCTTAGGTGATCAGCCCAAAGAATTTAAATCAGAAGAAGCTGAAACCAAATACTTAGCTCGTAAAATTATTAAACAGGCATTAGCACCCATTGTACGGGGAGTCAAGCGGAATCGCTTTGTCAACTTTAATCGCCAGTTTGTTCATATGCTTAATGTTATGCCAAAATACGTAAAGTTAGCTGACTTTGGTATAACCGAAGATAATTGGCGTGCAAGTGTACGGGCGACGGTTAAAGGCATGCAAAACGGGCAATTAACTTTGGCTGATATGACGCCATTCATGATGCTCTTTGATTTGATTAAGGGGAGTCATGGCCAACGGGATATCCGATTTGTATTTATTGACGAAATTCAAGATTATACGCCTTTCCAGTTGGCTTTTTTGAAGATGAACTTCCCAAAGGCCCGGTTTACCATGCTTGGTGATTTGAATCAGGCTATTTTTACAAAAGAAAACGCACCAGCCCTGCAAAAAGAGCTCGGAAAATTATTTGATCCAGCCAAGTCCGAATACATTGAATTGACAGAAACTTACCGCTCAACTCAGCAGATTACTGACTTTGCTAAGGCTCTTTTGAGGGATGGGGCCACGATCCATGCCTTTAATCGACAAGGGGCGCTGCCTAAAGTGGAGGTTGTTGATAGCCAAGCTAGCATGGTAGCAGCGGCCAAAGAACAACTAGCAGCGAATCAAGCAGCCCACGAAACTACCGCGATTATTACTAAAACGTTGGCGGAAGCGGAAACAGTCTATGCAGCCTTAAAAAATGATACAGACGTTACAGTTATCCGTACAGAGAATCAGCGCCTAGTACCGGGAACCATTATTGTACCGGCTTACCTAGCCAAGGGCTTGGAATTTGATGCGGTTATTATGTGGGATGCCTCTAATAGAACCTATCAGGATGAAGATGAGCGACAGTTAGTATATACCATCGCTTCACGGGCCATGCATCAGTTAACGATATTAGCAGAGGGTAAGTTGTCACCATTATTTGATCAAGTTGATCAAGAACTTTATGTAAAGGGTTAGTAGATCGATGAAAAGGGTAACGATGAATTATGCCGTATTTCCAAGGGCCCAGTGGAAAACACTGGGTACGCCTAATCCGGCTATCGATAAGGTAGACTTGGATGCGGCCTTTTTAGCTCAAATTAAGGCCTTTAATGATCAAATTTCGATGGGAGACGTACGTGAAATTTACGTTCCACTAGTTAAATATATTATGCTACGTTATCGGCAGTATTTAAGGGACCGGGATGAACGTCAGTTTTTCTTAGATGAGGCGAGTGTTGCTAGTCCTTTTGTAATTGGTATCGCGGGTTCAGTAGCAGTGGGCAAGACGACCACTGCTCAACTTTTGCAATATTTATTACAACAAGTGTATGGTAAAGAAAATGTCAATTTAACCACCACGGATGGCTTTTTACGCTCGAATGCAGACTTAGCAGCAGCTGGATTGAGTCAGCGCAAAGGATTTCCTGAGTCTTATGACATGCCAGCCTTGCTCAGGTTTCTTGATGCGATTAAGGATGGGGCCGCCCAGGTCTCAGCGCCTGTTTATTCCCATGATATTTCAGATGTGTTAGCGGGAGAAACAGAAACCTTTAAACGGCCTAAAATATTCATTATAGAAGGTATCAACACTTTACAGGCATCACCTTCGTCGCCAGTTTATCTAGCAGATTATTTTGACTTTTCTATCTATTTAGATGCGGAAACTGATTTAATTGAGCATTGGTACCTAGACCGTTTTGTGGCCCTCTTAAAGAAAACAGCTCAGGCCAATGACCCTGAAAATTATTTTTATCAGTGGACCAAAATGCCCTTAGAAGAGGCCTTAAATCGGGCTAAAGAAGTCTTTGAAGAAATCAACTTACCTAACTTGAATCATTATATTTTACCTACCCGGGAACGGGCTGATTTAATTTTGCATAAGACCGTGGGACATATTATTGATCAAGTTTGGTTAAGAAAATTCTAAAAACGTTACTTTTCAAGATGTCACACATGTAACAAAAAGTTGATAGTCCCAAAGTGTAAATGGATTAAACCTCAAATACGACTAAAAAAATTACAAAAGGCGAATTAGTTTACTGGTTACATAAAATAGGAGATCCTTGCTATAAGGCTGATAGGAAGCAATTTAAGTTTAAATATGACAATCTTGTGACATATGAAGGACCTTAAAAAATAAACGCCGATTTATTGTAATCTAATCGTCACATTGAGCCTTCTCAACTTGGTAAACTAGTTCTTGTAGTTGCGACGGGTTGTTTGTCGCAAGCCTTTAATAAACCGACCCTTGCAAAAGAGTTAGGCTTTAATCATAAAATAAAAGTTAGTTGAGGAGTTAAATTTACATGAGTAAACCAAAAGAAGTTGCGTTAACAGTTGCCGGGTTGGCCACTGCGCTAGCTGCTGGCCAAACAGTTGTCAATGCCGCCACTACCTATACGGTAAAACAAGGCGATACACTTTCAGAAGTTGCAAGTAAGTTCAACTTAAGCGTTGAAGATTTAGTATCAACCAATAAAATCACTGATGAGAACATGATCTTTACTGATCAAAAGCTAGAAGTACCTGATCAAGGTCAGACCAGTGTTTCAGCTAGTGATGCTGCTAGTGTGGATGCTGCGGATGAAGCTGCTGCTAAGGCAGTTGCTGAAGCTAATGCAGCTAAGAAGCAAACAGCCCAAGAACAGGCTGCTAGCCAGGCAGAAGCTACGACAACACAAACGGCAAGTGCTGATAGTCAGGCACCAGCTGCTACACAAACTGTGGCAACAGCACAACCTGCGCCAGCCCAAGCTAGTGCAAGCGCATCAGGGTCTGTGCATGATCAGTTTATCGCTGCCGGTGGGACTGAAGCTATGTGGGCATCGATTGTAATGCCTGAATCAGGTGGTAATCCTAATGCGGTTAATCCAGCTGGTTATCGTGGACTTGGTCAGACCAAGGAAGGTTGGGGTTCAGGTTCTGTTGCCCAACAGACTCAAGGTATGTTGAATTATGCGACATCACGTTATGGTTCAGTTGAAAATGCATTGAGTTTCCGTGCCGCCCATAACTGGTGGTAAACCAATAATAGTTAAACCATAAAAAGAGTGTTCTAATTAGAATGCTCTTTTTTTGTAGGAGAAACTAAAACTTGTCATAAAATCGGCTTTACCTGTAAGGTAATTTGACAAAAATGCTTGTCTTTTTGTTGCTGAACTATTAAAATAGGAACTTGTCTATAAAACGTAATAAGCATAAGGAGGCATTTTATGGCGGAAGCAAGACAGCACGATCGGCCTGTAGATATACATGGTCAGGGCTATAGTCGGGCGGCTTTATTAATCATTATTTTGGTAGCAACCTTTGCAGGTACCTTAATGCAAACGTCGTTGGGAACGGCAATTCCCACCCTAATGCATGATTTTGGGATTAACTTGGCAACGGCTCAACAAGCAACAACTTGGTTCTTACTTGCCAATGGTATTATGATTCCTGTTTCAGCTTATCTAACAACGAAATTTCCAACTAAGTGGTTACTATTAAGCGCCTACGGCATTATGTTAAGTGGGATGCTAGTGACTGCACTGACCCCAGCTCAGCATTCAATGTGGTTCATGTTTTTACTTGGGCGGGTATTAACAGCCCTAGCAGTCGGGATTACGATGCCCCTCATGCAGGTTATTTTAGTCAATATTTTCCCGGCTGAAGAGCGCGGGGCCGCCATGGGATTGTCAGGACTTGTTGTGGGGTTGGCACCAGCGATTGGGCCAACTCTTTCCGGCTGGATTTTGGACCAAGATCATTATGTGTGGGGCTTAGTGATTTCAAGTTCTTGGCGAAATATTTTTTATCTACCCCTTATTGTGTTAGCAGTCGCCTTTTTGTTAGGGTTTGTTTTCTTAAGGGACGTCGTACCTAATCGTCCAGTTAAGTTGGATGTCTTATCACTCACACTGTCCATTTTTGGTTTTGGTCTCTTCCTCTTAGGATTTACCAATGTTGCCACCGATGGATGGGGAGATGTACGGACAGTCTTAACACCAATTAGTATTGGGGCCATTATTATCTTGCTCTTTATTTGGCGACAGTTACGAATGAAAGACCCCTTTATGGATGTTCGGGTCTTTTTGAACAAGCAATTTACCGTGACCACGATTGCCGTTATGATGGCCATGATGGCCATGATGGGCGTCGAAATGATGTTACCAACCTATTTACAAAATGTGCATGGTATTTCGGCCTTTCATTCAGGCTTGATGCTTCTACCAGGTGCGTTAGTTATGGGAGCGATGTCACCGGTGGCTGGTGCCGTTTATGATAAGGTAGGTGCTAAACGGATGACCCTCTTGGGATTTAGTATTCTAGCCCTTGGTACAGTACCTTTCTTATTTTTGACGTCAACGACTCCTGATCACTATATTACTGCTCTATATACTGTACGTATGTTTGGAATAGCAATGGTCATGATGCCATTAACAGCTTCCGCGATGTCGGCTCTACCACCAGAGGAGGCAGGCCATGCTACAGCCTCAAATAACACTGCTCGACAAATAGCATCAGCAGTGGTCGTAGCTCTCTTAACTTCGGTTACACAAAATATTATTAACCACAATGAACCAGCTGCTAGTTTAAAAACAGCCAATCCATTACGGTATGCGGATCATTTATTAAACGCCTCCATGGATGGTTTTCAGGCTTCCTTCCTAATTGGACTGATTTTTGCCCTTGTTGGAATTGGCGTGGCCTTTTTCTTACGTGATGGCAAGGTCATTGCGCAAGCCACAAAGCAGGTTGATGGAGAGGAGCAAGTCTAATGATTATTCTTTTACTAGTTGTATTTGCGATTTTAACCTTTGTAACCTGGATGCTAATCAAAGAAAAAAAGCGGCGCATGATAGCGGGCAGTCTGTCCTTTCTTTTATTAAGCCTTACAGTTGCCGCCATGACCCTTAGCTTTACCCATCACCTAGGGATGCAACAGGTAAGTCACACCGAGACCCAACGTATTTATACAGCTGGAACAAAGCAATCGCCAGCTGGCGTTTTGCTGGCCCAAGAGATTGGTACGCAATCTGACAATTATGTCTTGATTTATCGAGATCGGGCACAAGCGGCTGAACCAAAGGTGCATTTTAAACCTGATCAAAAGCATATTACGCAGGCGATTCGAAAAGAGGCGGATTACCGTCAAGCCAAAGTTAATCATGCTAGTGTTAAGACAACGACGACCCGTTGGGCATGGAAAAATGACGTTTATCGATTACTCTTTGGCATTGGTGGTCAAGGTAATGAGTTAGTCAAGGAAAAGGTAGAGGTGACGGTGCCTTCTGATACCTGGGTTGTGATGAGTCCTCAGCAGGCTAAGCAATTGGCCCAGACACAAGCTAAAATGAGTCCAGCTATGCAGGCTCAACAACAAGCTGAAATCAAGCAAGCTGTTGAAGCTAAGATGATGCACTATCAACAAGTACATCCTCAGGTTTCTGCTGCTCAATTAAAGGCCCAGGCCCAATATGAAACGGCGGTGTTAACGGCACAAATGATGAAAACAACCTTAGCTAAAATAAAGTAAAAATATAGTTGGCATATTTTGTGCGACGTGTTATACTATGTCTTGTAGTTAAAAAGATTTTTGTTCGAGTTTCAAGCAACATTGAAATATCTGGCATGGTTTTTTTGGGTAACATTAAGTTTGGCATTTGCCAGGAGGTTGCATTATTATGGAACAAGGAACAGTTAAGTGGTTTAACGATGATAAGGGATTTGGATTCATTGCTCGTGAAAACGGTGACGATGTATTCGTACATTTCTCAGCTATCCAAGGTGATGGCTTCAAGTCATTAAACGAAGGACAAAAGGTTGAATTTGAAGTTGTGAGCGGCGATCGCGGTTTGCAAGCTGAGAACGTAACTAAGTTGTCATAATTTAGCTAATGAGAAGGACCTACTTCGGTAGGTCTTTTTTTATGGAGTAATGTATGCAAAAATGGACGAAACAAATTGAGCTACCAGCTGACCAAATGGTTATGACCTTGAGTCAACTAATGCAACAATGGTCTTTACCGCGTCGAATTCGCGGCCAATTGCGTCAAAATAAACGGGTCTTATTAAATGGAAACTATCAGCCAGTGTCGACGTTAATCCAGCCCAGAGATAAGGTAAGCTTCACGTTTTTGGCGACCGATTTTAGACATAGTCAGTCTGGTTATGAAATTGACCATAGGGATCACCTTGACATCCTCTATGAGAATCCTGATTTTATGATTGCAAATAAACCAGGGGGAATTAAGACGCATCCAAATTCGCCGGGTGAGGTTGGGACGCTACTTAATTTTGTCCAAGGCTATTTACAAAAGATAACTGGTAAGGCGGCTTACATGGTGCATCGTTTGGATGAGGGAACATCTGGAGCAATCATTATTGCAAAAGTTCCTTTTGTAGTGCCGATGCTGAATGCTCAATTGAAGACTAAACGGATTCAGCGAACTTATCTGGCCTGGGTTAAAGGCAGAATGGAACAGGCGGCTGGTACGATTAAAATGCCTATTGGCCGTCACCCTTCAAACGATCGTTTACGTCAGATTGGAGGATTAGCAGCGCAGGATGCGGTAACACATTGGCAATTATTGGAAACTAGGGGGTCGACCTCTTTACTCCAAATTCAGTTGGAAACGGGACGTACCCACCAGATTCGTGTCCATTTAGCAGCTTTAGGACACCCTTTGTTAGGTGATCGGGATTATAACCCAAAAGCCATAGATCGGCGCTTGCAGTTACATTCGAATACTGTTTCCTTAATATTACCCTTCAGCCAAACAGACCTAACAGTCAAGGCCCCATTACCAGCAGACTTTATTCACCCATCTGTGTAATCACAGCTGGGATAGGAGCTGTTTGAGACTGGCGTCGATAGATCCTAAAATTGTTGTAAGTTTGTAACAAAATGTTTAAGAAGTTAGTGTATTCTTTAAAGAGTTAAAGTTTAAACATAATAGGAGATAGTAACTTCATGATTGAACATAAAAAAATGTATAAGGCCGGTAAGCGCTGGCTAACAGGGTCGTTAACCCTATTGGCTGGTGGTGTATTCTTGCAAAGCATGGGCACGCAAGCTGCGGCGGATAGTGTGACAGAGAATTGGCATGCCAATTCAGTAACAGAGGTAAAAGAGGCAATTAAGGGGCAGGACTTAAAAAATTATGTCTTGGCCAAGGGTGATACGGTCTGGGCGATTTCACAAGCTACAGGTATGTCAGTCCAAGAAATTGCGACTACTTTTCATCTGCAAGATGTTGACCATGTGTTAGCCGGGCAAACGCTTATGCTAACTGGTCAAGAGGCCCAAGCATTGGCACAAAAGCTAGTTCGTGCTGACGAGACAGCAGGGGATACACAGTCAAGTCAGACTGCATCAAGCCAGGTTGAAGAGACGAATGATTCTTCAAGCGTAGCCGACCAAACCACCAAAGAACAGGCTGCCGCAACGGCATCGGCCAATGCACAAGCAGCCGCCGATCAAGCCGCTAAAGAACAGGCTGCCGCAACGGCATCGGCCAACGCACAGGCAGCCGCTGATCAAGCCGCTAAAGAACAAGCTGCCGCAACGGCATCGGCCAACGCACAGGCAGCCGCTGATCAAGCCGCTAAAGAACAGGCTGCTGCAACGGCATCGGCCAACGCACAGGCAGCCGCTGATCAAGCTGCTAAAGAACAGGCTGCCGCAACGGCATCGGCCAACGCACAAGCAGCCGCTGATCAAGCTGCTAAAGAACGGGCTGCTGCAACCGCTGCGGCCAATGCACAGGCTGCTAAGCAGTCATCAGAGCAAGCAGCTACTCACCAGCAGCAACCACAATTAAATGTGCAACCTGCACCTAATCAAGGGGATGCAACTGCAAATGCGATGAATCAGTTGCGGTCTAGCAAGGGCTTGGCCCCCGTGCAGTGGGATGCTAATCTAGCTGCTCAGGCTCGTAATCGAGCACAACAAATTTATAATAATGGGCACCAAATTCCGGCTGACCATTTCCATACAGGAAATGAGGTTATTGCAATGGGCTTTGGAGCAGGAAGTACGGTTGTCCAAGCTTGGTACAATGAAACCAATATGATTGGTGCACCTGGCCATCGTAACTGGTTAATGAATGCCGGTTGGTCACGTGTCGGCTTCGCTCAAGTTGGTGACGTTATTGTTGGTTTGGCTGGTTAATATAACCGTAATAAAAAGGTTCTTACTACTTGTAGTAAGAACCTTTTTATTATTTATATGTGAGACAACCTATCATTAAGCCCAGTCACCATTGCGAAAGACCGGTATCCGCTTGCCATCAGCAGTTAAACCGTCAACATCCATATCAGCAGAGCCAATCATAAAATCAACATGCACTAGGGAGTCATTTTGTCCTTTAGCCAGGCGGCTGGCTAGATCAAGCTGACTTCCATTGTTAATGTTAAAGGGGTAGGCTGCTCCTAAGGCGAGATGGTCTGAGGCGTTTTCATCAAACAGGGTATTGTAAAAGGTGATGCCAGATTGGGAAATTGGAGAAGGGTCAGGAACTAATGATACTTCACCTAAGGACTTAGCACCTTCGTCTGTAGCCAGGAGTTTTTCAAGGACTGCTTGCCCACTATCAGCGTTGGCTTTCGTTACGCGTCCTTTTTCAAAGGTTAACTTGATATTGGTGATGAGCACTCCTGCATATGAAAGAGGCTTAGTTGAAGTAACATAACCATCAATGAAGCGGCGGTCAGGTGAGGTAAAGACCTCTTCAGTTGGCATATTCGCGACAAAGGTATGCCCACTTTTATCGACAGAATCGGCAGCCTCCCAGTGGTGATCTTCAGCCAGACCAACGGTCAAGTCAGTCCGTGGCGATTGGAAATGAAGGGCCTTAAACTGCTGCTGATTGAGCCAATCAGCTTTTTCTTGAAGCTTAGCGATATGCGCCTGCCATAACTGTTTAGGATCGCCATCTAAGCTGATTCGGTTTACCTTGAAAATTTCGCGCCATAAGCGATCAAGGGCCGCTTCACCCTTTAGTTCAGGGAAAACCTTTTCTGCCCATGCTTGGCTAGCACCAGCAATGACAATCCAATCTAAGTCATTATTCATCGTGGCTTTGCGGACTGGTGAGAGAGCATGCTGCATGGCAGTCTGATAGGCTGAGATACGTTCCCCATCAATATCACTCAACCCATCGGGGTCAGTTGACATAATGGAGACCCGGGTAGTAGCACTATCGGCAATATGTTGTGCCCGAACGGCCATCCAAGTCGGAATTGTGGTTAAAGTGGTTTCATCTGCGTGTTTCAAGAATTCACGCTTAGTATGTAAATCAGACCATTCGACATCGACTTGATTAGCACCTAATGCATAGGCGGCATCTGTAATTTGGTGGACTAAGGGGGCTTGGTCTAAATCTGCATAAATCAGTAATGACTGCCCTTTACGAACATTGAGACCGGTTTGGGTAATGACTTGGGCGTAACGGGCTAAGAGTTGAGAAAAATTTTTGATAGTCATAGGCATCCTCCAAGAAATATTAAGATATTCTAATCTTACCGGATTGTGCAAATAATGCAAGTTGAGGTTATCAGGTGAAAAGCCTTAATCAGCGCTATCATTCCGACCAGAAAGTGAGTAGAACTTTGTTTAAGGTTAAAGGTAGAAAATCTAAAATGTAGTATAATAACCGGGGACCACTAAATATGCAGATAATAAATGAGGATTAAGTTAATGAAACGAATAATTACATACGGAACGTTTGACATGTTGCACTACGGGCATATTAATTTGTTACGTCGGGCAAAGGAACGTGGCGATTACTTAATTGTCGCCTTATCAACTGATGAGTTTAATTGGAATGCAAAACATAAGAAGACCTATTTCAGTTATGAAAAACGTAAGCAGCTGTTAGAAGCCATTCGATATGTTGATTTGGTAATTCCAGAAGAAGATTGGGCTCAAAAGGTACGTGATATTGAGTTATATCATGTCAATGAGTTTGTCATGGGCGATGACTGGAAAGGACAGTTTGATTACTTGGGGCAAGAAACTGAAGCCAACGTCGTGTACTTGCCTAGGACGCCAGAAATTTCAACGACGCAAATTAAAAAAGATTTAAATGAAAAGCAGTTAGCCACGCAGCATGATTCAAAAATAGATTAGCAAGTCAGCACTCAGTAAGAGAGCAATACTGAGTGGACATACATAATTAAATGACGTTTTGAAAAGGGGGAAGGGCTGTTAATCACGGCTAAATGGTTTATAATAAATTGGTATGGCATTAAATATGGTAAGGAAGTAGCAAAGTTATGATAACGTTAAAGTCACCACGGGAAATCGAAGCAATGAAAAAGTCCGGCGCCATTATTGCTGGGATGCATCATGAGATGAAAAAGATCATTAAACCTGGTATTTCGACCTGGGAAATTGAAGAGTTGGGCCGATCTTATATTGAAAGTCACGGCGCCCGGGCAGCACAAATCGGTTTTGAAGGCTTTAAATATGCAACGACGGTTTCGGTCAATGATGAGGTGGCACATGGTTTTCCTCGTAAGGACCTTTACTTAAAGAATGGTGACTTAGTTAAGGTTGATACGGTGGTGGAATTGGATGGTTTTTATTCTGATTCAGCCTGGTCTTATGCTGTCGGCGAGGTATCACCTGAAGTTAAAAAGTTAATGGAAGTAACTAAACACGCCTTGTATTTGGGGATTGATCAGGCTCAAGTTGGTAAACGGATTGGTGATATTGGGGCTGCTATCCAGGCCTACATTGATGAAGAAGGCTATGGAAATGTTCGGGATTATATTGGACATGGCATCCAACCTACGATGCATGAAGAGCCAGCGGTACCTCATTATGGTGTAGCAGGGCATGGCTTACGACTTAAGCCAGGCATGACCATTACCATTGAACCGATGATTAATATGGGTTCTTATGAAGTCAATACTTCGACGGAAGATGGCTGGACGGTCTCAACGGCTGATGGCTCTTGGTCTTGTCAATATGAACATACGATTGCAATCACCAACGACGGGCCAAAGATTTTAACGAGTCAAGATCCTAAGGCGGACGCAAAGTACTTGTAAAATCCCTTGCAATACGAAGTAGTGAAAGGAGGCTGCCTGGTGAATAAACAAAGTAAGAGTTATCTATTTGCCAAGCGCTTTTTAGATATTGCCACTGCTGTTTTTGCCTTAATTATGTTGGCTCCTTTGTTTTTGCTAGTTAGTTGTATGTACTTAATTGGACCCAATCGCGGGCCAATCTTTTATCGTCAGTTACGGATTGGCTACCACCATAAGCCTTTTTATATTTACAAGTTTCGCTCGATGGTGGTTGATGCAGAAAATAAGCTTTATAGTAACCCACAGCTTTACCATAAGTTCGTAGAAAACGGTTATAAGTTACCGACGAATGAAGATCCTCGTATCACAACCTTTGGTGCCTTTTTACGCCAAACGTCAATTGATGAGTTACCCCAATTTATTAATATTTTGCGGGGTGATATGAGCATCATTGGGCCACGCCCAATTGTTGAGAGTGAGTTGGTCGAATACGGAGATGAGGTTGATGAGTTTCTATCGGTGAAGCCTGGGGCAATGGGCCTTTGGCAGGCAACCGGCCGAAGTACAATTCAGTATCCACAACGGGCTGAATTGGAATTAACCTATGCTAAAAATGCCAATTTGTGGTTTGATTTTAAGATTATTTTTAAAACAGTGATGGCTATTTTTAAACGTGATGGGGCAATGTAAGCAAAATGAACTGATAGATGGGGTAAGAAAGTGAAAAAACATAAATGGTGGTTGGTCACAGTGCTGGTACTATGCGTGGGCCTTGCGATTGGTAGCCTTTGGTATGTCAAGCAAAATGAGCGAGTAAGCAATGATACTCAAGTGAGCGAGCAACTTGATACTAAGCGGGGAAAAGGCGCACACAAAAAGTCTGATAGTCATGAATATGCCCAAAGTGTACCAGCTAAGCAAGCTGTACAGGCAGATCCTAACCAAACCGCAACGGGTCAAGAAGTGACAATGGCTGATATTAAAAAAACACAGGCACAGTTGGTTCAGGCTGGTCTACCGGCCGATCAGTGGGCGCCTAGTGATATCAAGAAAATTATTGTTGAGTCTTCTCGTTTGCATATGGATGTCACCACCTACGCGAAGCAAAACTTTCATGGTCAGTCATAAGTTAAAGTCATTATCATTATGAGGTGAGAAAAAGAATGGTAAATAAATTATCAATTGTTGTTCCTGTCTATAACGAAGAGGAGAGTATCCCTTTGTTCATGGAGGCAGTTGAAGGTGTTCACCAGCAACAGCTGACAGATGTTGAATTTGAGTATTGGTTTATTGATGATGGATCGCATGATCATACCTTGCCTGTTTTAAGACAGATGAATGAACGCTTTCCTGATCGAGTTCACTATGTTTCCTTTTCACGAAATTTTGGTAAGGAGGCTGCCTTATATGCGGGTTTGAGTAAGGCTCAGGGCGATTATGTAGCTGTAATGGACGTCGATTTACAAGATCCACCAGAGCTTTTACCGCAGATGTATCGAGGTGTTGCCGCTGACGAATGGGATTCGATTGGTACGCGTCGTACATCACGAAATGGCGAGCCTCCCGTTCGTACTTTCTTCAGTCGCCTCTTTTATAAGTTGATTAACCGTATTTCTTCTACCCAAATTGTAGAGGGAGCTCGTGATTATCGGGTTATGAATCGAAAGATGGTTGATGCTTTGTTGAGCATGCCCGAATACAACCGATTTTCAAAGGGTTTATTTAGTTGGGTTGGTTTCCGCCAAAAATATCTGGAATTTGAAAATAAAGATCGCGTCGCTGGTAAAACCTCTTGGTCTTTTTGGGATTTATTGAAGTATTCCATTGATGGTATTATTGATTTCTCACAGGCACCCTTAACACTAGTGTCAGTGATGGGACTGATTTCATTTGTTCTATCAATTTTAGGGGCGATTTTTATTGTAATTCGGACCTTGTTCTTTGCAGATGCTTCAGTCGCCGGTTGGCCTTCAATGGTGGTGATTATGCTCTTTATCGGTGGTATTCAACTATTGAGTTTAGGTATTGTGGGTCGTTACATTGCCGGAATTTATTTAGAAAGCAAGCACCGTCCAATTTATTTAGAAAAAGAAGAGAAATAGTAAACTAACCTCTGACTTGGTCGGAGGTTTTTGCCTATCAGGAGGTTACAATGAAAATACTTGTCGCCAGCCATAAGCCCTATCCAATGCCAGCTAATCCGATTTATCAGCCAATCTTAGTCGGGGCGGCACAGCATGAAGCAGTGCCAGCTGGTTTTTTTGCAGATGATCAAGGAAAGAATATTTCAACGTTGAATCCGCACTTTAATGAGTTAACTGCGCTCTACTGGGCAAAGTATCAATTGAAGACAGAGGATGTAGTGGGGCTAGCACATTATCGGCGCTTTTTAGGGCAACGGGCTAGTCACCACTACCAAGATTTATTAACGGAACAAGATATTAGACATGGATTATCGCAAGCCGATATTCTCCTGCCTAAGGAACGGCATTATTATATTGAAAGTCAAGAAAGTCATTATCAAAACGCCCACCTTAAAGCACCTTTTATGGTTATGCGAGAGGTTATTAAGACTGATTATCCCGAGTTTGCGCCATCCTTTGAAAAGATGGCCACCTCAAGTCATGCTCATTTATTCAATATGAGTATTATGCCGCAAACGTATTTTCAAGATTACACGGACTTTTTGTTTGGTGTTTTGATGGGTGTTAAACGGCAGATTCCATATGAGGATTATTCAGGACAGGATGCACGTGTATTTGGCTTTTTAGGGGAGCGTTTGTTAGATCCTTGGCTGTATACGCGAGGACTATCCTTTAAGGAATACCCACTCGTCACGACGGAAAAAACCAATTGGTTTAAAAAAGGATCGGCCTTTCTCGGGCGTAAGTTTGTAAAAAATGGGCGACAGGCCACCCACTTTTAACAAAAAAGCGAGTTGTCTCGGCACAAAGGGAATGCATAGGTTATAATGAATGAGTTGAATTTTGCTTAACAGTGGGAGACAGGATGTATATGAAGTTAAAAGAGATATTAATTGGAGTAATGACGATGGGGATGGGCTTGGTATTTAGCATGGGCCTTGTCTTGGCTAGCGGGGTACCGACACTAAGGGTTGATGATCCGAGCATTCCGCGAACTGATGTGGTGGATATTTCCTCAAACAATGGGGTTCCTTCTGTCCAGGATTTTAAGATTATGAAACAACATGGTGTTCAAACCATCATGGTTAAGTTAACGGAGTTTACGACCTATCGTAATCCTTACGCCAGACAGCAAATTGCTAACGCACGGGCAGCGGGATTAAAGATTGGTGCTTATCATTATAGTTGGTATACAAATAACCAGGAAGCTCACCAGGAAGCTGCATATTTTGTTAGCTATGCTCGTGATTTGGGGTTAGCCACGACCACGCCGATGGCGGATGACTTAGAGGATACCTATACAAAAAAAGGGGATGTCACTGAGCATGCGAAAGCCTTCAGATCAACAGTCCAAAGTAAGGGTTATCGGCATAACCTTTTATATACGTATTCTTCCTATGTATCGGGGACGGGGTTGCGGACGAATGACTATGGAAACAAAAATATTTGGATGGCCCAGTATCCCTATACGCCTAGTAAAAATTCATTATGGAATGCACAGTATGGGATGTGGCAGTTTAATAGTCGCATGACGTTCCCTGGCGTTTCAGGGCTCTTTGATGCATCAATTGATTATGTCGGCGCGGTTTCCACTCCACCAACACAATATGCCAAGATTGTTCAAACAAAAAGTGTAAATTACAAGGCGAAGATTTTAAATACAACGAATGGTGTTTATATTAATCAGCCATGGCGAGTACAGGGTGGTCAATATAAGACTAGGGCTAGCACCTACGCTAATCAGATAGTACAGGTTAAGTCGGAAGTGTTAACGAGTTATGGTGTTTGGTGGGTTGGCTTTGATTTAAATGGTCAGCATATGTGGATGGATATAAAGGCAGTTCAGCCTGTCTTTCCAACTCAAACGATAGATAAGTATGTTTTCTTCTTGCATCCGCGTTCACAGGATAGCTTATATGCGAGTGCCCCTTATGGCATCCAAGGTGCCCAAAATAAGGGCTTGATTAAGGATAAGGTATCTGCAAGCCAGGCAGTTCATGTGACTAAGGAGACGGTGCATAACGGTGTAACCTGGTATCTTGGTAATTTTAGTGGACAGACTTATTGGTTTGATAGTCGAGCAGCGGTGGTTGATACGACCAAGCCCAAGGCCGTCAACTATGCGGTGACGATTAATCAAACGAATCGCCGAGATGGTCTATTTTCTGGCCTACCTTGGCGTTATCATGGTAAGTACGTTGGCTTAGCAACGAGTTACCAAGGAAAGCAAGTTCAAGTCACCAAAGAATGGAAAGATCTACTAGGAACAACTTGGATTTACTTTAAATTAGGTGACCAGCAGGTTTGGATGAACCAAGCTGGTAGTAAAATAGACTTTCCAACTCAAGTAACAGATAAGTACGTCTTCTTGCAACCGCGGACACAGGATAGCCTGTTTGCAAATGCTCCTTATGGTATCCAAGGTGCCCAAAATAAGGGCTTGGTTAAGGACAAGGCGCCTGCAAACCAGGCGGTTCATGTGACTAAGGCAACGGTGTATAACGGTGTAACCTGGTATCTTGGTAATTTCAACGGACAAGTTTATTGGTTTGATAGTCGAGCAGGAGTGGTTGATACGACCAAGCCCAAGACAGTTAACTACTCTGCGACAATTGAACAAGCCAACCGGCGAGACGGCCTTTTTGTGAGTCTTCCTTGGACTTATCAAGGAAAGCTAGTTGCAATGGCTAATCAATATAATCATCGGAAAGTGATCATTACACAGGAGTGGACAACGCCCCTTGGTAATACCTGGGTTGCGTTTGATTTAAATGGAAAGACCGTCTGGTTGGATAAAGCAGGTATTCAAAAGTAAGAAAAGGCTGATTAGTTAATACTAATCAGCCTTTTTAGCACTCTTTAATAAAAAGTGCTAAAAGGGTTGACAAGCACTGGGAGAATGTGTAACATAATAACTGTTAGCAAGGAAGTGCATAGAGTGCTAACTAGTAGAGGTGGTTGACATGCTAACAAATAGACAGCAAGCAATTTTGGCTGCTATCGTTCAGGATTATGCAAAGTTTGGTCGGGCTGTAGGGTCTAAAACCTTGCTTCAAGACCTGCAATTAAAGGTTAGTTCCGCAACGGTTCGCAACGAGATGGCTTTGCTTGAACGTTTAGGGCTGTTGGAAAAGGAACACACCTCTTCAGGTCGCATCCCTTCCCAAGTTGGTTACCGATATTACGTTGATGAGTTAATGAATGTGACTGATGAAGGATTCGATGTGAATGCGGCTCTTCAACACGCCTTTAGCCAAAACTTTCAACGAGTTGATGACTTGGTTCAACAGGCAGTGAATGAGTTAGCTAAGGTGACTGGCTATGTGGCAATTGGGCTGAAACCGGCCCCTTTGGAAACTCGCTTAGCTGGATTTAGGCTTGTGGCACTAGGTGGGCAGCAAGTAATGGCCATTATTGTAACCAGTGATGGAGATGTAACGAGTCAGAGTTTCCGCCTACCAGACGGTATGGACTTACATAGCCTTGATAGCATGGTGCAATTTATTAATCAGACACTGGTTAACCAGCCGATTAATGATGTATTAGTCTCAATCAATGATGACTTGCCATGGAAGATGGAGCGGGTGATTCGTACGCCAGTTGCCTTCCTTCAATTATTTGGAGATGTCTTAGCACGTTCGGTAAACGAACATGTTTATACGGGTGGCCGTTTAAACTTGTTAGATTTTTCCGAGGCTGCGGATTTACAAGATATTAAGCAAGTTTTTCAAATGATTGATTCGCCGCACTTAATGCGTGGGGCTGTTGGATCGGCTAATGATGGGATTGTTGTTCAGATTGGCGAAGAAAATCGTAATCCCCTTTTGAAGGGCTACACACTTTTGTCAGAAGCCTATCATGTTCCACACCATGGTAGTGGGGTGGTTGCCTTGCTTGGCCCGACAAGCATGCCCTACCAAAAAACAATTAAAACAGTGAACGCCTTTACCAGTGTATTGGCTGATAAAGTGGTCGGATATTATTAAGAAAAGAGGTGTCGACATGGCAGAAAATAGCGAACCTAGGGACGAAACAGTATCAAAGGCAGAACGAGATAGTGATGTTAATGCTGCAGACCTGAATCAAGAAAATGATGTAGTCATGGATGAAGTTGATGAGGAAGTTATATCTGATCAGACACCTGACGACCAGGTAGCTGACTTGAAGCAACAACTCGATGACGCTGAGGATAAGTATTTACGAGTTCAGGCTGAGATGCAGAACATGAAGACACGTTTAGCTAAGGAACAGGCTCAGGCAGTTAAGTTTGCTAATCAAAAGTTAGCTGGAGCAGTTTTACCAGCGCTAGACAATTTAGAGCGTGCTTTACAAGTAACTGCTGATGATGATGCCTCTCGTCAATTGAAGACAGGGGTTGAAATGGTGTTTAATACCCTTAAACAGGCCCTAGCTGATAACGAGATCGAGGCAATTGGTCAAGTTGGCGAAGCGTTCGATCCTAATTTGCACCAAGCTATTCAGTCCGTGCCGGCTGACGATGATCATCCGGCGGATACGATTGCGGAGGTTTTGCAAAAGGGTTATCGTTTGGCTGATCGTGTAATTCGTCCAGCGATGGTAGCTGTTTATAATTAAAGTAAGCAGTGAATGCGTAGCAAAATTCAAAATATAACTATATGAGAGGTATAAGAAATGTCTAAGGTAATTGGTATTGATTTAGGAACGACAAACTCTGCTGTTGCGGTTATGGAAGGTGATACCCCTAAGGTTATTACAAACCCTAATGGTGGTCGTACAACCCCTTCAGTGGTATCTTTTAAAAATGGTGAAACTCAAGTTGGTGATACAGCTAAGCGGCAAGCGATTACCAATCCAAATACAGTATCATCAATCAAGTCTCACATGGGTGATGCAAACTATAAGGTGGACATTGATGGTAAGAAGTATACGCCACAAGAGATTTCTGCAATGATTTTGCAATACTTAAAGGGCTATGCTGAAGACTACCTTGGTGAGTCAGTGGATAAGGCGGTTATTACTGTCCCTGCTTACTTTAACGATGCACAGCGGCAAGCTACTAAGGATGCCGGTAAGATTGCTGGCCTAGAGGTTGAACGGATCATCAACGAGCCAACGGCTGCTTCATTGGCTTATGGTTTAGATAATGATGATAAGGATGAAAAAATCTTGGTGTATGACCTTGGTGGTGGAACCTTTGATGTGTCAATCCTTGAATTAGGGGATGGTGTCTTTGAAGTTTTGTCAACAAATGGTGACACGCATCTTGGTGGAGATGATTTTGACCAAAAGATTATCGACTGGTTAGCTGATGATTTTAAAAAGGAACATGGAATTGACTTACGCAATGATAAGTTAGCCTTGCAACGGTTAAAGGATGCTGCTGAGACGGCTAAGAAAACACTATCTTCAGCTAGTGAAGCACAAATTGATTTGCCATTTATTACAGCAACTGATGCAGGTCCATTGCACATTCAAAAGACCTTAACGCGTAGCCAGTTTAACCAAATGACAGATGATTTGGTTAAGCGTGCTGAAGAGCCAGTTAAGAATGCCTTAAAGGATGCTGGCTTAACTATGGATGATATCGATCGGGTGATTTTGAATGGTGGTTCAACGCGTATCCCTGCCGTCCAAGAATCAGTAAAGAAGTTGACTGGTAAGGAACCTGATCATTCCATTAATCCTGATGAAGCGGTTGCGCTAGGGGCTGCTGTTCAAGCTGGAGTTTTGACTGGTGATGTTAAGGACGTTGTTTTGCTAGATGTAACGCCACTTTCATTAGGTATTGAAACAATGGGTGGTGTCTTTACAAAGCTGATTGATCGTAACACGACCATTCCTACTTCTAAGTCACAAACCTTCTCAACGGCGGCCGACAACCAGCCGGCTGTTGATATCCATGTTCTTCAAGGTGAGCGACCAATGGCAGCCGATAACAAGACATTAGGTCAATTCCAGTTGACTGATATTCCTGCTGCTCCTCGTGGTGTACCACAAATTGAAGTTACCTTTGACATTGATCGTAACGGAATTGTTTCTGTTTCGGCCAAGGATTTGGGTACTAACAAAGAACAGAAGATTACCATCCAAAGTTCTGGTTCACTTTCTGATGAAGAGATTGAGCGTATGATGAACGACGCTAAGGCCAACGAAGAAGCTGATAAGAAGCGTAAGGAAGAAGTTGACTTACGTAACGAAGTTGACCAGTTAATCTTCTCGTCTGAAAAGACATTAGAAGAAGTTGGTGATAAGGTGGCAGCCGATGAAAAGAAGGCGGTTGAAGATGCTGTTGCCGATCTGAAGGCTGCTAAAGAGGCTGATAACTTAGAAGATATGAAGACTAAGAAGGAAGCCTTAGAAAAGGTTGCCCAAGAATTAGCGGTTAAGCTTTACCAGCAACAAGCTGCCGATGCAGGATCTGCGGAACAAGGCAAGGCTGATGACGGAACCGTTGATGGCGACTTCAAGGATGTTTCTGATGATAAGTAATAAGCTAACAAGTAATTGAGTTAGCGTTCGTGCATAAGGCAGAGTCACTGTACTCTGCCTTATGATACATATCAAAGAAAAAAGGGGGGGGATAAGCCTCATGGACAATAATGAATATTATGATGTGCTAGGCGTTTCAAAGACGGCTAGTCAGGATGAAATTAAAAAAGCTTATCGTAAAATGTCTAAGAAGTATCATCCAGACATTAATCATGAGCCTGGTGCTGAGGAAAAGTACAAGCAAGTGCAAGAGGCCTATGATACCCTGTCAGATGAGAAAAAGCGGGCCATGTATGATCAGTATGGTAAGGCAGGTGCAGATGCTGGTTTTGGTGGTGGCCAAGGCGGTTTTGGTGGTTTCGGTCAAGGCAACCAGTTCAGTGGTGATTTTTCTGATTTAGGCGATCTTTTTTCACAAATGTTTGGTGGGGGGTTTAGCGATCCCAACCGCCCAAGACAGGGGCGTGATTTACAGTATCGGATGAATTTAACTTTTGAAGAAGCGGTCTTCGGTAAAGAGACGACAATCACTTATTCGCGCCAAAATGAGCAGGGACAACAAGAACGTAAGGAACTTAAGGTGACAGTGCCTGGTGGTGTAGAAACTGGTCAACAAATGCGCCTAGCCGGCCAAGGTGAGCCGGGTGTTAATGGTGGTCCTTTTGGTGACCTTTATGTAGCGTTTTATGTATCGCCATCTAAGGATGGCTTCGAACGTGATGGTAGCACCATTTATTCACGGGTTCCAATTGATTATGCAACTGCTGTCTTGGGTGGTGAGATTACGGTTAAGACTGTGCATGGAGAGGTTCAATTGAAGATCCCTGCTGGTACGCAAAGTGAAACTAACTTCCGCCTTCGTGGTAAGGGCGCTCCAAGCGTGAATGGTGGTAGTCAAGGCGACCAAATTGTGACTGTGTATGTGGACGTTCCTAAGAAGCTTAATAAGGTGCAAAAGAAGGCTTTGCAAGCCTACCAAGAAAGCATAACTGGTAAAGCTGAACCTAAGCGGGGACTCTTTAATTAGGTATTTAGTGTACTGATAAATTAAATGCAAAAGGGGCTGGTCTCGACAGTAGTCGGGACCAGTTTTTTTATCTTTTCCTTAATTTAAGGTTGTATGCGTACATTAAGTATAAGAAAGAGAGCGTACTGTTATGAAAATTGAGGATTTTAAGAGGGCAACGGTTGGCATGCCTAAGACCCGGTGTTTATGTATGCAAATCGACCAAAATACTATTCAACCCTTGACGAACTTAGAAACGATAGGTGCCTATGAATTGGCCTTGTCTTGCAATTATACAGCTACAGCTCCCTTAACTATTGAAATGCTGGTCGCTTATTCGGATCAAACTATCTTTTATTTGGTAACCAGGCAGGGAATCCGTCAACCTGTTTTTGGCTATCGTGTCGTTGATGCTGGTTTATTATTGCGATAAATGGAGGAATTGACAAATGAAAGAACCAACACGCTATCTTGTATTGACGGCCCTTTTTTTTGGTGTGCTCCTTAGCGGCTTAGTTTTGATTCGCCAACAGACCGGACAGCAAGGTGCGTTGGATGATTCTTTTTCAATGTCAAATACCCAACCAAAGATGGCAAAGTTGCAACGTCCTTACCAGGTCCCTATTGATGAACAAAAGGATACCCACTTTCGGGAGGACGGCAAGTTAGTGCACCAAGGTGATTTTACTTACCAGGCAGCTGGGCAGCGTATCGAACTTATTGGTCAAGCCAAGGTGGGGCAGACGGTAAAAACTGGACAGGTACGTTATCAACTGAAGCGTGTTCAGTATTATCATAATGTTGCACGAACAACAGCAGCCTTAGAACAAGCAAAAGGAATGTTCAAACATGCCAGTTTACCAAAGGACTTTAATACCTTATTGCTGGTATACGATATCAAAAATACCAGTGACAGAAAGATTAAAACCGACGGGATTGCCGCTGCTACGTTACCGAATGGTCAGGTTATGTCGCCAATTAAAGGTTTGTATAATGATCCAGATTTGCATACCATGACCTTAGCAAGTGGTAAGACCAAGCAAACCTATGTACTCTTATTAGTTCCTGACTGGTCTTTACAACAGTTGCAACCGTTAAAAGTAGATTTGGCAAGGACCTATCAGTCAAATGGTCAGCAAATGGGTAAACAACCATTTCAGGTAACCCTAACCTTTTAACTGGATAAGGTAGGAAAAAATGGTAAAATAGGGAAGATGTTTAAGCCGCAGTGAGTGCGGCTTTTTTAGGGAGTAAATAGTTAAAGATTGTATTTAAAAAAGGTGGTTGATCATGCAGTTAGAGTTTTTAGGGACCGGGGCAGGTTCGCCAGCACGCTATCGTAATGTAACGGGGATTGCCCTACGTTTACTTGATGAAATCAATTCAGTATGGTTGTTCGATGCTGGTGAAGGGGCCCAAATTCAAATGTTGATGTCAACAATTCGTCCTCGAAAAATTGACAAAATTTTTGTCACCCACCTCCATGGTGATCATATATATGGAATTCCTGGTTTATTATCATCTCGTTCATTTCAGGGGGGCGAGGAGCGCCTGACAATTTATGGTCCACGGGGAATTCGTCGCTTTGTCGAAACAAGTTTACAAGTTGCTCAGACGCATCTAACTTATCCGCTCGACTTTGTCGAGATTCCACCAGCCGGGGGAATGGTGTATGAAGATCAACACTTTACAGTCCAGGCCCTGCCACTTGATCATAAGATTTTGTCTTTTGGCTACCGGGTTTGCGAACGGGACAGTGCTGGAGAATTACAGGTTGAGCGTTTAAAAGCGCTTGGTATTCCAGCTGGACCGGTATATGGGCAATTAAAGCGGGGTGAGACGGTTACTTTGGGCGACGGACAAACGATTAATGGACAGGATTTCATTGGTCCTGCTAAACCAGGCCGTATCATCACCATCCTAGGTGATACGCGTAAGACGGCCAATGCCGTCACCTTGGCCGAAGATGCTACCGTCCTGGTACATGAGGCAACCTATGGTAAGGGGGAAGGAAAGCAAGCACGGCATCATTATCATGCTACTAGTTTACAAGCGGCTGAAGTGGCGGCAGCAGCAAATGTAGGTCGTTTGTTCTTAACCCATATCTCAGCTCGGTATGCTGGCCGTTCAGCAAATGAATTGGCCTATCAAGTACGCCACATTTTTAAAAACACGCGGGTCGTCAATGACTTTGACGTCTTTGATATCCCAATTGGTAAGCAAAGTAATACACGTCCCCTGCGCTTTATGGGGACGGATGAGCACGGCTCACAGCAAGAGGAGGTAGGTGATGATTGAGGCACACAATACGTGGACCAAGGAAGCACCAGTCGATTCTAAACAGGTGACCCAATTAGTTGAAGCCTTAGGGCTGCCAACTGCAGTTGCACAATTCCTTGTTAGGCGTGGCTATCAAACGCCGGCGGCTGCACAGCATTATTTGCAGCCAAGTATAGCGGCCCTACATGATCCAAACCAGATGACTGGGATGCAAACAGCCGTCGATCGTATTATGACCGCCTTGGATCAAAATGAGCACATTGTGGTCTATGGTGATTATGATGTGGATGGCATGACCAGTACTGCAATTATGACCTGGGCCTTAGAATTGCTGGGAGCGGATGTTGAGTATTTTGTGCCTGATCGGCAAAAGGAAGGCTACGGACCTAATTTAGCAGCCTACCAGCGTTTGGCAGCAGAAGGAATGCAACTACTGATTACCGTTGACAACGGCATTACTGGGGTTGATGAGGTCGCTTGGTTAAAAGAACAGCACATTGATACAATCATTACGGATCATCATGCATTACCTGCCCAATTACCTGAGGCCTATGCGATTTTGCATCCACAAAATCCTGCTGGTCCATACCCCTTTACCGGCTTATCGGGAGCTGGAGTTGCCTTTAAATTAGCCTCTGCTTTACTTGAAGCACCCGCAGACGAGGTGCTGGATTTAGCTGCCTTAGGTGCGGTTGCTGACGTGATGCCTTTAGTAGATGAGAATCGGGATTTGGTTGCGCTTGGGTTAGAAGCTATGCGGGCAGCCCCTAGACCAGGCGTCGCAGCCTTACTAAGTCAGGCTGGAACCTCTCAGTCTGAGGTAGATGAAACGAGTATTGGCTTTGGCCTGGCACCTAGATTAAATGCAATTGGGCGCTTAGCAAATCCTATGTTGGGGGTTCAGCTCTTATTAACTGAAGATGAAGATGAAGCGCAAAGCTTAGCTGAACAAGTAGAAACGTTGAATACAGAACGTAAAACGTTAGTAGCAGATATTTTGCAAGCTGCCAAGGAACAAGCCAACCAGCAAGAAAGTCAGGTCTTAGTCTTAGCTGGTCATGGTTGGCATGAAGGGGTCTTGGGGATTGTTGCTAGTCATATTGTTGAGACTTATCGTAAACCCACCTTGGTTTTAAATATTGATCAAGGAAAAGCCAAAGGATCAGGACGCTCAGTAGCTGGGTTTGATTTGATTGCCGCTCTGCGTCAGCATCAAGAGTTATTTACGGCTGTGGGTGGCCATGCTGGTGCGGCTGGTATGACGCTACCAGAGGAAAACCTAGAGGGCCTGCGGCAGGCATTGCAAACCGCAGCTCAAGATCAGGCCCTTGATTTGACACAAAAGCCAACCTTACAAATTGCTGATCAGTTATCGGCAATCGATTTTAATGCACAAAATTATAGTTATTTGCGTGCTTTAGCGCCATTTGGCGAAGGCAATCCAGAACCCCTGTTTGAAGTGGCACTGTCAGCAGTTTTAAATCCCAAAACGATGACCGAAGGTAAACACATACGTTTTACTGGACAGACGCAGACGGGGACCTTACCAGTAGTTGGCTTTGGACAAGGTGACTTGTACGATGATTTGCGGGGGCAGTTAACGGATTTACGTGTAGTTGGTAAAATGAGTGCTAATACTTACCGGGGGCAAACGACCTATCAGTTACTCCTGGTTGATAGTCAAGCACAGGGATTGACGCTATTAGATTGGCGGACATCTAAATTAACCCAGCAAAGCTTGGCTCAGCCGGCAAGCTATGTCTTTTTTAATCAACGACTGTATAATCAGCTAAAAGATCGAGTAGGATCCGAGGGCCAGGCCATTTGGATTGACGATGCTTATAATTATACGCAGTTAGGGACTTTAGCGCTGGTTGACCTACCAGAAAGCATCGGGCAGCTGCAAACGTTGTTACAGGTTGTGCCGGCAAAGCGCTTAGCACCTATTTTCTATACGCCAACATCCGTCTATTTACAAAAAATCCCAAGTAAAAATGATTATGCTAAGGTTTATCGTTTTGTACAGTCCTTTAAAAATGTTGATTTGAAGGGGCAGTTTAAAATGGTGGCTGCTCATTTGGGGATGGATGTTTCAATGTTAAAGCTCATATTTAAGGTGTTTTTAGAGGTGAATTTTGTTACAATTGAAAATGGTTTCTTGAATTCAAACCCAACGCCGGCACCAGTCGACCTGGAAGCGACCAAAGCGTTTAAGCAATTTATGGTGCAGCGTGAGTTAGAAGCTAAATTAATTTATAGTTCAACGGGTGAATTAGAAGCACTCTTGAATAAGCTAAGCAAGCAGGAGAATTAAAGCAGATATTAGATTTGCATGATTATATTGAATCAATACCAGACTTTCCGGAAGAGGGCATTATTTTTCGTGACATTACGCCACTTTTAGCTAATGGTCCAGCCTATCATCAAGCAACAGAACAAATCGCACACTTTGCTAAAGAACGTGGTGTGACGGTTGTGGTGGCGCCTGAGTCGCGTGGCTTTTTGGTGGGAGCCCCAGTCGCAGAGAATCTTGGTCTAGGCCTAGTTCCAGCGCGTAAAGCTGGTAAATTGCCTCGTAAAACCTTGGCGGAAACCTATCAGTTAGAATATGGAAGTGCTCAACTAGAAATGCATGTTGACGCCATTAAGCCGGGGGATAAAGTTGTCATTACCGATGACCTGTTGGCAACTGGCGGTACAATTGAAGCGACGATTAAACTGGTGGAAGCGCTGGGGGGTGAAGTTGTTGGCCTTGCCTTCTTTATCGAATTGACAGCCCTAAAGGGACGGGACCGATTGAAAGGTTATGATATTTATACCTTGATGACCTATTAAATTGGGCTTTTTCACTTTGACTTGTCATTTGCTAATAAGCTGTATATACTATTAGTAGAGGTTGGTTAAGGACTAACCTGATTGTTTGATGCAATTATTCATAGGAGGTAACTTGAATTATGGGTACTATTTGGATGTTGATTATCGGTGCAGTTATCGGTGCAATTGGTGGTGCTATCACCAAGACATCAATGGGATGGATTGCTAACATCTTGGCCGGCTTGGCTGGTTCATGGGTTGGTGAGGCTATCTTAGGTAACTGGGGACCTCATTTGGCAGGCATGGCTTTGATTCCATCAATTATTGGTGCAATTATTGTTGTGATTGTCGTTTCATGGGTAATGAAGAAGATTGGTTAATATTGACTAATACTTCGTTAAAAAGGATCAAACCGCATGCGGTTTGATCCTTTTTAATTAGAGTTGATTACGGTAGAGACCGATGACCCGGCCTAGGATTGAAATATCACCAACAATGAAGGGGGCCTGTCCTGCGTGTTCAGCCTGCAAGCGGATATGATCAGCTTCATGAAAAAAGCGGAGGGCTTGGGTTGGTTGTTCAGGCGGCCGCACAATAACGAGGTCACCGTTGGTAGCGGTATCTTGCTGGTATACAATGAGGTAATCCCCAGCTAGGATACCACTGTCCTGCATGTTAGCGTTAGGTTGTTGAAACATGAATAGGTGATCGTTTTTAGGGATTAGTTGTTCAGGTACTGGTAAAAAGGTAGGTTCGGCACTTGGGTTAAGTGCTAGATCATCTTGTGGATTAAGCATCAAAAGTGGAGCCTGGTTAAGACCTAAGGCCTCTTGGCCACTAGTGGTTACGCTCAGGGAGCGTGGCTTGGCTGGATCCTTGTGCAGATACCCTTTTTTTTGTAGCCGGCTTAGATGACCGTGAACGGTGGAGGTAGATGAGAGATTGACGGCTTGTCCAATCTCACGAACTGTTGGCGGATAGCCATTTTTTTGTTCCGTGCGGTAGATAAATCGTAAAATTTCGAGTTGCTTTGTACTTTTATTGGTCATTATTCTTCTCCAATTTAACTAACTTTCATCTTTATTTTAAGGAAACCTGTTTCAAAAGCCAATCCTTGTACTGAAATCATGACCAGACGTTAATCTTTAAGCAAGTGGTGGCCCTAGAACCCCTTATAGTGGTAAAGCTGGGAAAAAATAAAATTGAACTAAAAAAATCAGCAGTGCTTTGTTAAAGGACTAATCAAATGGTGCTGAAAATGCTATACTAAAAAGGGTGTTGTGTTGACTTAATAGTGAGAGGCAATTACCTTAGGGAATGTCGATTGGCTAATGAGGAGCATTATTTGAACTAAATGCCAGCAGGCAGTTATAATACATAAAGGGTAAGGAGGTCTAAGAAATGGTAGATGATTATCAAGGTGCGGCAGATAAAGAAAAAACGGAGCAGGCTAGTCATGACGATCAAGCTGATGCTAGGTCTAACCAGGGACTGACGGATGAAAATGCACATATGCAAGCTGTCCGTCAACGGATTAATGAATTAGCGGCTAAAGCGAAGTCAGATGCTGGTTTGACTGAAGCCGAAACAAAGGAAAGGGCTGAATTACGTCAGGAATTCTTGGCTAATTTTAAAAAAGCCTTCCAGTCACAGGTAGAGATGATGCAAGTCTTTGATAAAGAGGGCAATGAAGTAACTCCGGATAAGGTGCGTAAAATCCAACGGGAAAAAGGCTTACGTGATAATTAAAAGTTCTTAGTCACCGGCTAAGGATAGCATTTTTAAAACAAAATATGGTAATGGAGAAAATAACGTAATGAGTACAGGATTGTGGATCACCCTAGTATTAGTGGCTGCTATTTTAGGCGCCGTAGCTGGCTTCTTCTTGGCCCGTCGGTCAATGATGTCATATATGAAGAAGAACCCACCAATTAGTGAAGAGATGATGCGGTCAATGATGACCTCCATGGGACAAAAGCCATCACAAAAGAAGTTGAATCAAATGATGGCACAGATGAAAGCTCAGGCTGCTCAAGCAGATAAAAAGTAAAAAAAGTTCCGACCGCGGTCGGAACTTTTTTATTTTGCCTTTTCAGGATGTGGATCTACGTAAACCCAGTTAGGGTTAACATGCTGGTCAAGCTTGGTAAAGGCGGTTTGTAATTGATCGTCCAACATATCCATGGTAGCGTGATCAACGCGTTGCTTTTTACCTAATTGAATGGGCTCACCAAAAGCGATATGTACCTGACCCCGCTTGAAAGGGTTGAAAAAATCTTTTAATGTGACAGGTCCTTGATAGATAACCGGCACGAGCGGAACCCGGGCTAATTTACTGATCATAATGGCACCGCCTTTCATTTCTTGTGAATGACGACTACCAGTAGGAAACATAATTAGACTTAAATGACTATCCTTTAAACGGTGAACAGGCGTTTTGATAGCGGATGGACCTGGATTCTCTCGGTCCACTGAAAAGGCATTGGCATTTACTAAAATCCAGCGTAAAATAGGATTTTTGAATAGTTCTTTTTTGGCCATGAAGGTAAACTTTTTAGGCCAGGCGGCTAAAGCAAAGTAAATCATGTCCCAAAGCGCACGGTGAGGGCCTACCAAAATATAATTTGTTTGACTGGGTAAGAATTGGCGACCGGTGACATGATAGCGACCGTTAAAGAGCCAAAAAATAAAGTTAACAACGTAACGGGCAACAGTATAAAACACGATAATACCTCCTAAAGATAACAATCTATTATCCCATGTTGCCTCAAAATTGCCAATACTAAACCAAAAGATGGAGACGATTAGACGATGCAAGTGACCTTACAAACCGGTGAACGGATTAATACGATGTATGGGGATCAAATAAAAATTATCCAAAGTAACGAGGTCTTCTCGTTTTCAATTGATGCCGTTTTGCTGGCCCATTTTATTGAGCCACGTAAAGGGGGGCGGGGACTAACGGTTGATTTAGGAACCGGTAATGGTGCCATCGCGCTTTTCATTGCCCATAAGGTAGTTGGCCAGATTGTCGGGGTGGAAATACAAGCTCGGTTAGCAGATATGGCGACGCGGTCCGTCAAGCTGAATAAGTTGGACGATAAAATTACAATCATTAATGACGATATGCGAAATATTTTTTCAAACGTACAGCCTGGTAAGGCTGAAATGGTTGTGGCGAATCCGCCTTATTTTCGGATCGATTCACAACAGACAGTTTTAAAAGAAAATCCTTATTATGCTATCGCCCGTCATGAATTAAAGGCTGACTTAGCTTTAGTTACCCAAACTGCTAATAAACTCTTGAAAAATAAGGGACACTTTTACATGGTTCATCGACCTGACCGTCTTTTTGAAATTTTAGCAGCTTTGCAACGGGCGCATCTTTATCCTAAACGATTACAGTTCATCTATCCTAAACCGGCGAGTGAGGCCAACATGGTCTTAATTGACGCCATCAAGGATGGGGATTCAACTGGGGCAAGAATCTTACCCCCTTTGACCATCCATGAAAAAGATGGCCAGTACCAACAGGCCATTTTAGATATTTATCAAGGACGGCAGTAAAATGACAAAACCGTATTATATGTATGTGTTATTGACGGCAGATAATACTTTTTACGCTGGTTTTACGGATGATGTTGGACGTCGTTTTGCTACCCACCAGGCTGGTAAAGGGGCCAAATATACCCGGCCAAAAAGGCGACGCCCGTTAAAACTACTCTATGCGCAGGCCTTTACTGATAAGTCGACGGCCCTAAAAGCAGAGGCGGCCTTTAAGAAGTTAACGCGTTCACAAAAAGAAGACTATTTAAGGATGCAAGGCGTACAAGATTTTACGTCACGCTAGAATTGACAGGGGCTATTTAATTAGTGTAGAATTTAAAGCAGTCCGTGTGGGCTAAAAATACGCACTAAATTCAATAACGAAACTGGTGCCCGGGAGGGTCGTTTGGTTAAGCGCGAATTTAGGTGGAAAAACATTTGGAGGAAGATACTCATGGCAGTTATCTCAATGAAGCAGTTGTTAGAGGCTGGTGTTCACTTTGGTCACCAAACTCGTCGTTGGAACCCTAAGATGAAGGAATACATTTTTACGGAGCGTAATGGTATTTACATCATCGATTTGCAAAAGACGGTCAAGTTGGTCGACAAGGCTTATAACTACATGCGTGACGCAGCCGCTGATGATGCGATTGTGCTCTTTGTTGGTACTAAGAAGCAAGCTCAAGATACGATTGAAGAAGAGGCTACCCGTGCGGGTATGTACTTTATCAACCATCGTTGGTTGGGTGGAACTTTGACTAACTGGGAGACCATTCAAAAGCGAATTGCACGTTTGAAGGAATTACGGGCTATGTCAGAAGATGGCACTTATGATGTTTTGCCAAAGAAGGAAGTTTCTTTGCTTAACAAGGAACGTGAGAAGTTGGAAAAGTTCTTAGGTGGAATCGCTGATATGCCTCGTATCCCTGATGTTTTGTACATCGTGGATCCTCATAAGGAACAATTGGCGGTTGAAGAAGGTCGTAAGTTGAACATTCCAATCGTTGCCATGGTTGATACAAATGCTGATCCTGATCAAATTGATGTGATTATTCCATCTAATGATGATGCAATTCGTGCCGTACGTTTGATTACGTCAAAAATGGCTGATGCCATTATTGAAGGTAAGCAAGGTGAGGATGATGTCGCTGAAGAAGTGATCATCAATGAAGATGCACAAGGAAAAGTTGAATCAATTGAAGATTTGACAGAAATTGTTGAAGGCGACAACAAGTAGGTTTGACTAAAAACAACTGATGTTGGTATCAGTTGTTTTTTTTTAGCCAAGTGGGCAAGAGCTGGAAAATAAGCTCTGTTTCATGTATACTAAATGAGATGAATTTTTGTAAAATAAGGAGACCATAATCATGGCAATTAAAGCTGCACAAGTAAAAGAGTTACGTGAGAAAACCGGTGTTGGAATGATGGATGCTAAGAAGGCCTTAGTAGCCACCGATGGTGATATGGATAAGGCTATCGAGGTCTTGCGAGAAAAGGGAATGGCTAAGGCTGCTAAAAAGGCTGATGCTGTTGCAGCTGAGGGTATGACCTATGTCGTTGTTGACGGTGATACAGCGGCAATTATTGAATTGAATTCACAAACTGACTTTGTGGCCGGTAACAAGGAATTTAATGATCTATTGCACAAGGTTGCACAAGTGATTGTTGAAAATAAGCCAGCCGACGTAGAGGCTGCCTTAGCTTTGCCTGTTGATGGTGAAACACTCAACGACTTGATTATTCACACTACTCAGGTAACGGGTGAGAAAATTACATTACGTCGCTTTGCATTGATGGACAAGACAGCCGATCAAGTCTTTGGTGCATACTCACACATGGGTGGTCGTATTTCAGCCTTAGCTTTGTTGGATGGCCAAGATGAGGACGTTGCTAAGGATGTTGCAATGCATATTGCAGCGATTAACCCTCAGTATGTTTCACGAGAAGATGTGCCAGCTGATGTTTTGGACCAGGAAAAGAGTGTTCAAATGAAGTCAGAAGATTTGGCTGGAAAGCCCGATAATATCAAGGAAAAGATGGTTGAAGGACGTTTGCACAAGTTCTTAGCTGAAATTTCATTGAATGATCAACCTTTTGTTAAGGGTGATGGTAAAGAAACCGTCGCTGCTTATGTTAACAGTAAGGGTGCGAAGGTTGTCCGTTTCGTACGTTATGAGGTTGGTGAAGGTATCGAAAAGGCTGACAATGACTTCGCAGCGGAAGTTGCTGCACAAATGGGTTAATTCCCTTGATTAGAGGCAAATAAATGGCAAATGTGAAGTATAAACGAGTGCTCCTGAAACTATCTGGAGAAGCTTTGGCTGGTTCAAATGGTTTTGGGATTGATCCAACAACGGTGAATGCAATTGCCGCTCAAATCAAGGATGTTTATGCGCTAGGAATCGAGATTGCCATCGTCGTCGGTGGTGGTAACCTTTGGCGCGGCGAGGCTGGCGCAAAAATGGGTATGGAACGTGCCCAGGCTGACTATGTAGGAATGTTAGGTACGACAATGAATGCCTTGGCCCTACAAGATGCTTTGGAATCAAATGGGGTGCCTACCCGCGTCCAAACGGCTATTGAAATGCGGCAAGTCGCTGAACCCTATGTCCGGCGGAAAGCAGTTCGGCATCTAGAGAAGGGACGCATCGTAATTTTTGGGGCCGGTACTGGTTCTCCATATTTCTCAACGGATACGACTGCTGCATTGCGGGCTGCTGAAATTAATGCTGATGCCATCTTAATGGCTAAAAATGGCGTTGATGGTGTCTATTCTGACGATCCTCGTAAGAATGCTGATGCAACGATGTTTAAGACCTTGACACATAGGGACATTATTGATCGTGATTTGAAGGTGATGGATTCAACTGCATCGACCTTAGCGATGGATAATGATATCAATCTTGTCATTTTTAACATGAACACATCAGGTAACATTCGCCGGGTAGTCTTAGGTGAAGATGTTGGTACAACAGTGGAGGCAGAATAAATGGCACATGAGATAATTACGCGAGCAAAGGATCATATGCAAAAAGCGGGTGAAGCACTTGCTCGTGAACTAAGTGAAATTCGGGCCGGAGTTGCGAATCCTTCTATTTTACGGGGAGTGATGGTTGACTATTATGGTGCACCAACGCCGCTCAACCAATTGGCTTCAGTATCGGTACCAGAAGCACGGGTATTGTTAATCACGCCTTTTGATCGGTCAGCATTGAAAAATATTGAACAGGCAATTTTTGCTTCTGAATTGGGGTTGACGCCAGCTAATGATGGTTCAGTAATTCGGCTAGTTATCCCAGCTTTAACTGAAGAAAGTCGAAAAGATTTGGCCAAGGAAGTTAAGTCCGATGCAGAACAAGCTAAAGTTGCGGTACGTAATGTACGTCGCGAAGCCATGGATAGTATTAAGCGTGCGCTTAAGGAAAATGACTTATCCGAGGATGAGGCTCGTGGTCTAGAAAATGATGTCCAAAAGGCAACCGATGCAGCTGTTAAAAAGGTTGATGCGATTGCTGCTGATAAAGAAAAAGAATTACTGACAATTTAAATAATAGTAGTGAATAAAAGGGGGGACTGGTTAACCAGTCCCCCCTTTTATTATTTAAGGTTGATCATAGTTGATATGATATAATGGTTACTTAATGTGACTTTAAAGTAAAAGAGGTTTCAACTATGAACGATGACTATGAACCACATACGCGTAGTGAACGTTTGGCAGCTCAACGCAACCATACGCATACTGCGCCTAAAGTAAAGCATCCTCGACAACCACGGAAACGGCGGGTGGTGCGCTGGCTAATAGCTGGGTTAGTTTTCATTGGGCTAATAGCTGCTGGCTTCTTCGCCTATGCCTACCATACAACCAAAGAGGCCGTTGATCGGACTTATAAACCGGCAAAAATGACCAAGGCCCGCGATGTGGCACAGGTATTAAAAGATGGGAAGCCGGTTTCTATTTTGCTTTTGGGTACCGATACTGGTGAATTAGGGCGGAATTATAAGGGGCGCACAGACTCCATTATGTTGGCCACAATTAATCCACAAAAAAAGCAGACAACCTTAGTGTCGATCCCACGGGATACGCTTGTTGCACCTGTTGGCTTTGAAAATAAATTCCCAGCTAAACTAAATTCAGCCTATGAAGATGGCTCAGCGGCAACTACTATTCAAACGATTCAGGATTGGTTAAACATACCAATTGATTATTATGCCTTAGTAAATATGGGTGGTTTGGAAAAGGTAGTTGATCGGGTAGGCGGGGTTAAAGTCAAGTCGCCATTGACTTTTGCTTATAATCCGGATACGGCGCATGCTGATCCAGGTAACCTTTATAGTTTTGTTGAGGGTTCTTACCGGTATACGTATACCGGTGAAGATGGGGTAACGCATGCTTATTCTAAGATGAATGGAAAGGCGGCGCTTGCTTTTTCACGGATGCGCTATGATGATCCCCAAGGAGATTATGGTCGCCAAGCCCGGCAACGACTTGTTTTAGAGGCTATTTTAAATAAGGTTAAGTCTAATCCGGCAACTTTGTTGTCCGATAAATTCTTGGATGTGATGTCTAAATCTGCTCAAACAGATTTACAATACGGTGATTTATGGACCATTGCCAAAAACTACGGTGGGGCTTTAGGAACGATAAAGACGGACCACATCCAAGGTACTAGCTATAATCTGACGTCTGGTTCGACTGAGGTAGTGACGGCTAGCGAACAGCAGCGCATTACGAATAAAATTCGTAGTCAATTAGATTTGACCAAAAAGGACACGGGTAACTTATACGGTGGTGAAGTGTCAGCAGCGCAAATATTGCAGGCTGGTGTGCCATTGCCAAGTGAAAGTAGTGATATTCAAACTGATGGACAATTTGGGGCCGTTGTTCCGGGAACGGTCACGGAGTCTAATCAGGTGACGTCAACGACTGTCCCTGGTTACTAATTTTTTAGGATAATTAAACTAGACCAATTATATTTTTGGTCTAGTTTTTTTGTTTACGTTTTTTTAAACAAGCGTATTTAGCAGCGTTTTAAAGCCTTCCATCAGGTTTAAATATATATTTTCTTGACTATACCATTTTAAACAGGCATAATAGATGCATACGAATTTTACGTGAACATGTCAGATGTTCTGCCAAGGAGGCAATTATGTATTGTGGAATTGTTGGCTATACAGGACTCAACTACCAATCAGCACCGATATTATTAAAGGGTTTGGAAAAACTCGAGTATCGGGGTTATGATTCAGCAGGTATTTATGTGCCTGATACCAAGGATCAGTTAAATCAACTAGTTAAAGAAAAGGGGCGCGTGGCTGAATTGGAGAATTTAGTCGCTAAATCTGATGTTGAAGGAACATCTGGAATCGCGCATACCCGTTGGGCAACGCATGGTGTTCCTTCAGTTGAAAATGCACATCCACAAGTGAGTGCCGATGGACGTTTTTATTTAGTGCATAACGGAGTTATTGAAAATTATTTAGCCTTGAAACATCAATACTTAGAAGATGTCCCCTTTGTGTCAGATACTGATACTGAAGTGGCAGTTCAATTGATTGCAAAGTTTGTTGCAGAAGGGTTAACGACCTTTGATGCGTTACGAAAGATGACCAGTCTCTTGGCTGATAATTCTGCCTTTGGCTTCTTGTTGATGGATGCTGAGGATCCAGATACGCTCTATGTTGCCAAGCGTAAGTCCCCCTTGTTAATTGGCTTGGGTGAGGACTTTAATGTTGTAACATCAGATGCCATTGCGATGTTAGATCAAACCCATGATTTTATCGAATTATTGGATGATGAAGTTGCCAAAATTACGCCTGACACAGTCAAATTGTACGATGCCCAGGGCAAACTTGAACATCGGGAACCCTTCCATATTGATATTGATGCATCCGAAGCTGATAAAGGCACATATGACTATTACATGCTCAAGGAAATTGATGAACAGCCAGTTGTTATTCGCCATTTATTAGATAAGTATTTTGACGATGCGGGTAAGATTTTATTGGGTGACCAACTCTTGGCTGATATTCAAGCGGCTGACCGTCTCTATATTGTAGCCGCAGGGACGTCATATCATGCAGGCTTAGTTGGCGCTCGAATGTTGGAACAATGGGCGGGCTTGCCTACTGAAGTGCACGTGGCGTCTGAATTTGCCTATGACCAACCATTGCTTTCACAAAAACCTTTCTTTATTTTCCTTTCACAGTCTGGTGAAACAGCCGATTCTCGGGAAGTATTGCAAAATATTAACCGTGCTGGCTTTAAGTCGTTAACGTTGACTAATGTCTCAAATTCAACCTTGTGGCGGGAGGCAACCTATGCCTTGCCATTGATGGCGGGTCCTGAAATTGCTGTTGCCTCTACTAAGGCTTATGTAGCACAGGTTACCCTAGAGGCAATCTTGGCTTATGCTCTTTCTAGTCGGCTAGACTTGGACCTAGAAAAAGAGTTATCGCGGATTGCGATTGAAATTCAAGCCATTGTCGATGATAAATTAACCTTTAAGCGCGTTGCTGAAGAGCTTTTGGTTAATAGTCAAAGTGCCTTTTATATTGGGCGTGGTGTTGATGCAGATGTTGCGCTAGAGGCAGCCTTAAAGCTGAAAGAAATTTCTTATGTTCAGGCAGAGGGCTTTGCTGCGGGGGAGTTAAAGCACGGTACTTTGGCCTTAATTGAAGATGGGACCCCAGTTATCACTCTATTGACGCAGCCTAAGACAGCTGGTTTGGTACGTGGGAATATTGCAGAAACGCAGGCACGCGGGGCTGACACCTTTACGATTGCTACCAAATCATTGGCAACTGATGGTGACGGGTACGTTTTGCCAGATGTCGATCCGTTACTGGCGCCCTTGTTGACGGTTGTACCAACGCAATTGCTGGCTTATTATACGTCACTTGGTCGAGGATTAGATGTTGATCATCCACGTAACCTGGCTAAGTCAGTGACTGTTCAATAGCAGAAAACCAGTATCATTTTAAAAGTAGCTACTTTATTGTGGCTACTTTTTTGTTATACTAAAACCAACTAGTAGTATTATAAGTTGTTAGTTAAAGTAAAACCTGTCATGAATGGTATCAAGTTTGTGTCAGGCGGCTAGAGGGGGCGTGAAAATGAAAATTGAAGAGATGCCCGCTGAATTTAAGCATGCGCGGCCAATTGTAAAGACCTTAGTTGAACATGGGTACGAGGCTTATTTTGTTGGTGGGGCTGTTCGAGACACCTTACTAGGAAGGCCGATTCATGATGTGGATATTGCAACATCAGCCTATCCTTCTGAGGTCAAGGCCCTCTTTAAAAAGACAGTTGATACAGGGATTGAACATGGCACTGTGATGATTTTAGACCATGGACAGGGCTATGAAACAACCACGTTTCGGACTGAAACTGGCTATAGTGACTTTCGTCGGCCTGACCAGGTTAACTTTGTGCGATCACTAGAGGAAGATTTAAAGCGTCGTGACTTTACTGTTAATGCCTTGGCCATGGATGGTGATGGGCAAATCGTTGATTTGTTTGGTGGCTTGACCGATTTGAAAGCTGGTCTTATTCGGGCGGTGGGGTCACCTAAAGACCGCTTTTTTGAAGATGCGTTACGTATGATTAGAGCGGTGCGCTTCGCTGCCCAACTTGGTTTTAAAATTGAGCCGGCAACGTTAGCTGCCATTAAAGAAAATGCCCCCTTGCTAGATAAGATTGCGATTGAACGAGTAAACGTGGAATTTACCAAGATGATGGAGGCCCCTGGTGCTTACTTTGGCTTTATTGAACTATTAGCAGGTGAGCTGAATCATTATATGCCAGGTTTAACCGTTGCCGATATTGATTTACTCGGTTATGCTGATTTAGTCAAACAGGCTCGTCCACAAAATGACCAACAAGCTTGGACTTTGTTGGCCTTTGAATTAGGGTTAACGGCCGAAGATACGGTTGTTTTCTTAAAGGGATGGAAACATAGTCGGCACTTAATTGTAACGGCTCAAAAAAGTATTACCTTATTAAATAAGTTGCGGATGGGCCCTGTAAGTAATTGGGATTTGTATATCACGGGCAAGGCCATCGACACGGCTTTAGCGGTTGCAAAGCTAAGCGAACTGGTCGTTGATGTTGCTACTTTACAAGCACGCTATGATCAACTATCAATTAAGCAAAGCCACGATCTGGCCTTGACGGGTAGTGATTTAATGCGAGAGTTTGGACTAAAGCCAGGGCCACTTGTTGGGACGGTCTTAAGTAAACTTGAACGGGCAGTTGTAGCCGGCAAGGTAGCCAATCAAGCTGCTTCTTTGGGAGTAGCTGCACAAAAACTGATTAAAGAAGAGAAGGATTAATGACAAAACAATTACGGGCCCTAGATTTGCAAAGTGTTTACGGCGAAAAGACTTTATTAGATAAGTTATCCTTTCTGATTGAGACTGGTGATCGCATTGGCGTTATTGGTGTCAACGGCTCCGGTAAAACCACCTTACTAAATGCACTAGCAGGCGTTAACCCAGCGGATCAAGGGACGATTGAAACGCCCAATGATTACCGAATTGGTTATCTAGAACAACAGCCACAATTGGATGATGATAAGCAGGTAATGGATGCAATTTTTGCAGGGGCCCAGCCTATTTTTCAATTGATTCGCGATTATGAAGCCGCTATTAAGGATTATGCGGCGGCGCCAAATGATCAACAAGTAGTGAGACGGTATACGGACTTGCAAAACCAAATGGATAGTGAGGATGCTTGGTTAGCTGAATCAGAGGTAAAAGCGATTTTAACGCAGTTACACTTACCAGACCTTGATTTACCGGTGAAATCACTGTCAGGAGGTCAACGCAAGCGGGTGGGCTTGGCTCAAGTATTAATTCAAGCACCGGATTTACTTTTGTTAGATGAACCAACTAACCACTTAGATTTTGATTCGATTGCCTGGCTAGAAAAGTATTTGGCCAATTATCAGGGTGCCGTGATGACGGTAACCCATGATCGTTACTTCTTAGATCATGTGGCTAATCGTATTTTTGAACTATCATTTGGTCAACTTTACCAGTATACGGGTAATTATGCCCAATTTGTGGCTGCCAAAGCACAACGCGTAGCAGCCGCCAAAGTAGCTGATCATAAACATGAGCAGTTGTTTAAGCAAGAAAAGGCTTGGATGCAAGCAGGTGCTAAGGCGCGGTCAACCAAGCAAAAGGCGCGTGAAAATCGCTTTGCGCAATTGGCTAAAGAACGTGGAACCTTGCAATTAGATAGTGATGTGACCGTCACGATGGGCCAGCAACGGTTAGGAAAAAAGGTCATTAAGCTGAATGATGTTAGTCTAAGTTTTGGCAAACAGGTTATTTTGGATCATTTTAGTGAGTTGATTCAAGCAAATCAACGGATTGGCATTACCGGGCCAAATGGTAGTGGTAAGTCAACCCTTTTGCGAATTTTAGCCGGCCAACAGGCAGTCGATGCCGGTGTGGTTGAGATTGGTGAGACTGTTCGTTTAGCCTTCTATACACAAATGACGGAACCAATTCCAGAGGATAAACGTGTATTTGAATACTTAGCGGATGTGGCAACAACAGTGACTGATCGTGAAGGTAATCAGGTATCTGTATCTGATCTTCTAGAACAGTTTTTGTTTCCTAGCTTTATGCATGGCACCTTAATTAGTAAATTATCGGGTGGTGAAAAGCGTCGTCTTTATTTATTAAAGTTACTCATGCAAGAGCCAAATGTGTTGTTACTAGATGAGCCAACCAATGATCTGGATATTGGTACCTTAGAGGTGCTAGAGGATTACTTGGAAACCTTTGCGGGGACCGTCATCACCGTATCCCATGATCGCTACTTTTTGGATCAGGTGGCTGATCATTTAGTCATTTTACAGGGTAGTGGTAAAATTAGTCGGTATATTGGTAAATTCTCAGACTATTTAGCTGCTTTTGGTGCGCCGTCAACCCAAGTAACTACCGCTGACAAGCAGCAGCTCACTCAGCCAGCCCCAGGAAAGGCAACGTCTGAAGAGACAAAACCGACCAAGAAAAAATTAACCTGGGCCGAAAAGAAAGAGTGGGAAACAATTGAAGATGATATTGCTGAGCTAGAGGAAAAGGTTCAGACCATTGAACAGGCTATGGTTGAGCAGAGTGCAGACTTTGTAGCCCTAGCCAACTTACAAACTGATTTGGATCAGGCCAACCAGGATTTAGAGACTAAAATGGCACGTTGGGAAGCTTTATCAGAACGTGTAGAAGGATAAAAAGATGACAGAAGTAAAGTTAATTTGGGCACAAACTAATAATGGAACCATTGCTCTAGAACAAGCCATTCCTTGGCACCAAAGCACTGATATGCGTTTCTTTAAGAAAGCCACCCTGCATCAAGTTGTCGTGATGGGGCGCCATACGATGGCTAGTTTACATGGTCGGCCTTTACCAGACCGGCTAAATTTAGTGTTGACACATGATGAACAGTTGACTTTACCGGCGGGCTTTGAGCGAATTATGCAACCTGAAGAAGCCCTTAAGCGAGCCCAAGCATTAGGATGTGATTTAGCGGTGATTGGGGGGAAGGCCATCTATGAAACCTATCTGCCTTTAGCCGACCATCTCTATGTGACCTACTTGGACACTGATTTTAATGGGGATACGCATATGGCGCCAGTTGATAAGACCCAATGGCTAGGCCGTGAATTAGCGCATGGTTCAAAAGACCGGCACAATGATTACGCTTATCAAATTATGGATTATCAACGCCGTTAAAAAGGCAGTGACTTTTTAGATGGTCAGCGTTAAACTAAGGGTAGTTTAACCATAAGAAATGAAGGAGCTAGCATGAAATATATTAATGTCTTTGTGTGGATGTTCATTCTAGGTGAGGTGATGGGTTATCTAGGAAGTGCACTGTTAGGACTTCCTTATGATGCAACGAAAACATCACTTTTTGCTGCAATCGTTGGCACGATAGGGGCAATCGCTATTCCGGCCCTTTCAAAGTCAGCTTGGCCTGAACAAAAGCACAGTGAGCAAGCATAATTTAGAGTGACGATTAAAAACTAGCCTCACGAGGCTAGTTTTTTGTTCATTACCCCTTAGAAAGGAGTTCCTGATGGTCCCTTTGCAAACAAAGTCAGCTTTTTCATTATTAAAAAGTCCCATGTTGCCAAGTGTTTTAGTACAAGATGCTAAGGCAAAGGGCTATTCGGCGGTGGCCTTAACGGATGAAAATATCCTCTATGGTCTCGATAACTTTTACCAAGCTGCTCAGGCAGCCGATATTCAACCAATTTTGGGCTTAACTGCCCAGCTTAGAGGGGTGGTTTTAAACCAAGCCTACCCACTGGTATTGTTGGTGGAAAATCAACTCGGTTACCAGCATCTGTTGGCTTTGAGTAGTCGTTTAGCAAGTCAGCCAAGGGGGCAATTGACTTTGGAGCAGGTAGCCGACTTGTTACCTGGTCTTTTTGTAGTGGTGCCAAGTGTAAGTGAACTGACGGTTCTCTTACAGATGGACGATCAACAGCAAAGTGAAGACCTGTTAACTAATTTGTTAACCTACATTCCAAAGGACCATTTGTTTTTAGGGGTGTCTACAATGATGCTTGGGCCGACTTTGCCGCGGATAAAGCAATTGGCCGCCCAGTATCAAATGCGTTTGGTAGCCATGGATCCGGTAGAGTATGCTAATCCAGAGGATCAGTTTGCAGCGCAAGTGGTGAAAAAAATTGGGCAGGGGGAGACCTTTGCCAATGTCGCTTTAGCACGTCGACAAACACCCACTGCCTTTTTACCAGCGCCAGATGACTGGAAAAAACAGTTTGCCGATTATGATTTGCAAGATGCAGTTTTAACAACTGATTGGATTGCGGAACATAGCCGTTTTACCCTCGAAAAAACAACAAACACCTTACCATCAATTGGCTTACCTACGGGTAAAACCGCGGCTAGTTATTTATATGATTTAGCCCAGGCAGGGTTAAATAAGCGCCTTGGTCAACAAAGAGCCGCTCAGGCTAGCTATCAAGAGCGTTTGCAAAAAGAGTTGGGAATTATCAATGAATTAGGGTTTAATGATTATTTTTTAATTGTTTGGGATGTGATTCGCTTTGCCCATGAGGCAGCAATTCGGACTGGTCCTGGACGTGGTTCGGCAGCTGGCTCCTTAGTCGCCTATGCCTTAGCCATTACGGATGTTGATCCGCTAACCTACGACTTGCTATTTGAGCGCTTTTTAAACCCGGAGCGGGCCCAAATGCCTGATATTGATATTGATATCCCCGATGACCGACGGGAAGAGGTCTTGGACTATTTACATCAGAAATACGGGCATAAGCGTGTAGCCCAAATTATTACCTTTTCAACAATGAGTACGCGGGCAGTTATTCGCGATGTGGCCCGTACTTTTGGCTTAAATCCCAATCAGATAGACCAATTGGCCAAAACAATTCCACGCCAACTAAATATTACCTTAGCGGCAGCCTACGAACAGTCACAAGCCTTTCGGAATGCACTCTTAGACCTACCTGTTGACGGGAAGTTGCTTTTTGAAACGGCTAAGAAGCTAGAAGGTTTACCACGTAATAGTTCCCTTCATGCAGCGGGAGTGGTGCTTTCAGCTGACCCTATCGTAGATGTTATCCCCGTTCAAGAAGGTGAAGATGGTCGCTTGGTTACGCAGTTAACAAAGGGACCAGTTGAACGCTTAGGCTTGTTAAAAATGGATTTTTTAGCCCTCTCAAATTTAAACATTTTGGATACGGCTTTGCGCCAAGTAGCTAAAACAGATCCACACTTTAACTTGGCTGAGATTGACTTAAACGATCCAGCTACCTTAGCCTTGTTTCAAGCTGGCCAAACAAATGGTATTTTCCAATTTGAATCAGCTGGCATGAAAAACATGTTACGCCAGCTAAAACCAGATTGTTTTGAAGATATTGTGGCAGCCAATGCTTTATTTCGACCAGGTCCAAGTCAAAATATCGGCCATTTTATTGCGCGTAAGCATGGCAAAGAAGAGGCTGTGGTCTTAGATTCGAGTGTGGCAGACATTTTGGCTCCGACCTATGGCATTATTGTCTATCAAGAACAAGTGATGCGAGTTGCAGAACGTTTTGCTGGCTTTAGTCTAGGGGCAGCCGACCTATTACGGCGCGCCATGTCAAAAAAAGATGCGGCTAAATTAGCCACGGTTAAAACCGACTTTTTAGCGGGTGCTAAAGCAAAGGGCCATTCGAAAGCATTAGCTGAACAAGTCTATGGTTATATTGAAACTTTTGCCCAATATGGTTTTAATCGATCGCATTCAGTGGCATATTCTAAATTAGCCTTTCAATTAGCTTATTTAAAAGCCCATTATCCGCTAGCCTTTTATAAGGCGGTTTTAAATGATGCCATCATGGATCATGTTAAGGTACGGACGTACTTGGCTGAAGCACGGCAAGCGCATGTTCAGCTTGTGGGACCCAACATCAATCAAAGCTTTCAAGGCTATACGGTTAATCAAAAGGGTCAATTACAAATGGGCTTGGCATCGATTAAAGGTTTACGGAAGGACTTCCGGCAGGCCTTGCTTGCGGATCGGTTAGCAAAAGGACCGTATCCCAATTTGATGGCATTCATTGGTCGATTGCCAAATAAGTTTCGTAAGGTAGAATTATTGGAACCACTAGTGGTAACCGGAGCCTTGGATGAATTTGATGCTAACCGCAAGCAACTTTTGGCCTCCTTGCAGGGGTATATTGATGCGGTTGGGTTGGCAGGTGAGTCGATGTCCTTGTTTGAAGCGGTCGTTCCCAAACCACGTCAGGTTGCACCATACAGTCAAAGTGAACAATTGGCGTTTGAGGAGGACTACCTGGGAGTGTACCTAAGTGGACATCCCTTAGAGGCTTTCCAATCTTTGCCCCACCAGTCGATTGCTAATTTGATGGTCGATATGGCATCGGTTACGTTACTGGTTTTTGTGGATCAAGTGAAGGTGATTCGCACCAAGAAGGGTGACCAAATGGCGTTTATAGACGTGAGTGATTTGACGGGTCGCTTATCAGTCACTGTTTTTTCACGCCTTTACCAACAGAGTGCATCCATATTAGCGCCACATCAGATTTTGATGGTCACGGGTAAGGTCGAGCAAGCGCGGCATGGTGAGGGAATCCAACTGGTCGCTAATAGGATTAGCCTACCACCTAAGCAAGACCAGGCGGCTAAACGTTGGTATTTACGGTTATCCGACCAGGTTGTTCAGGCGGGCCAAGAAAAAGTCTTGGCTGAGCTTATTGCACAGCATCCTGGTACCATACCAGTTGTCGTTGTTTATGCTGATCAAGACCGAAGTGTCTTATTACCGCAGACAGAGTGGCTAAATGAAGGGCAAGCTACTCATCAGGCCTTAGTAGAATTGTTAGGTGCTGATAATGTTGTATTAAAAGAGCAGCCAAGTCACTAAACGTGGGGTTAAATAAAAAGATTTGTGCCGCCCCTATAAGTCAGTCAGCACATGCGGTACAATGTAAACTAATTATAGCTGCCATTTGTTGGCAGGAATATGCAAGCAAGTTCGCGAAGTGAAGGAAGATAAGTTATGGTAGAAGCAAAGGTTTTAACAGCAGCTGATGTGCATCAGTCAGTGGCATCTTATATGAGTCCGCAACATGTAGCTGAGATTGACCGGGCTTATGATTTTGCCAAGGCGTTGCACCAGGATCAACGGCGCCAATCTGGTGAGCCTTATATTATGCATCCCATCCAAGTGGCTGGTATTTTGGCGGATTTAAAAATGGACCCCGATACGGTCATTGCAGGCTACCTACATGATGTTATTGAAGATACAGATGCCACTTTGCCGGATTTAGAGGCAAGGTTTGGTCATAATGTGGCCATTATTGTAGATGGTGTTTCTAAATTATCCAAAATTAAGTACAAGTCCTCACGCGAGCAACTAGCGGAAAATCATCGTAAGTTATTGTTGGCGATGTCAAAGGATATTCGGGTTATTATTGTAAAATTAGCTGATCGGCTACATAACATGCGGACCCTAGAAGCCTTGCGTCCTGAAAAGCAGCGGCGAATTGCAGCTGAGACCCAGGAAATCTATGCGCCTTTAGCTGATCGACTGGGAATCATGACGATTAAGTGGGAACTGGAGGATTTATCCTTACGGTATTTAGATTCAGATAGCTACCATGATATTGCCAAAAAGATGAAGTTACGGCGTAAAGAACGCTTAGCCATCGTGCAAACTGCAGTTGAAGAAATTAAAGCGGCGATTAGTGACCTAGGATTATCCCATGTGAATGTTTATGGCCGGCCTAAACATATTTATTCTATTTATCGCAAGATGGTGGATAAGCATAAGGCCTTTGAAGATATTTATGATTTATCAGCTGTGCGTGTGATTGTCGATACGGTTCCAGACACCTATGCAGTTTTGGGGATGATTCATGCCCGCTGGACGCCAATGCCGGGTCGATTTAAGGATTATATTGCCTTGCCTAAGGCCAATGGGTATCAGTCCTTGCATACGACAGTGGTTGGACCAGGTGGGCGGCCAATGGAGGTTCAAATTAGAACTCACCAGATGCATGAGGTAGCTGAGTTTGGTGTAGCGGCCCATTGGGCTTACAAGGAAGGCCGAGTAGACGGAGCGGATGTAAAGAGCGATGACCAGCAAAAGTTAACCGTTATTCAAGGCATTTTAGAGTTAAAGGATGAAGCTAAGGATGCCGATGACTTTATGGAATCGGTAAAAGGCGATCTCTTTTCTGATCGGACCTTTGCATTTACCCCCAAAGGTGATGTAATCGAATTACCGCAGGGATCTGGGCCTTTAGATATGGCCTATGGCATTCATACGACTGTGGGAAATCATACCACCGGGGCTAAAGTAAATGACCGGATGGTCCCCTTAGATTATGAGATTAAAACGGGGGATATCGTTGAAATTATCACGTCGCCCAATGCTAAGCCCAACCGAGATTGGTTACAGTTAGTTGCAACTCGTCGTGCCCGGAATAAAATTCGGCGTTATTTCCGTCAACAGGACAAAAGTGAAAATATTCAAGCTGGTCGCCACATGGTGATGATAGCTGTTCAAGCCGCTGGTTACGATCCGGATGAAATCATGACGGTTGATAATGAACAACATGCGGTTGAAAAAAGTCATGTTCAATCAGTTGATGATATGTATGCCTCCATTGGGTTTGGTGATTTGAATGTCCATGGGGTGGTCAATAAAATGACTGAGGCCAAGCGTCAAGCTGAAGAAGAAGCCCGTCAGGCTGAACAACAACGCGCTATTTTAGAAGAGCATGCGACCCTAGAAAAGGGGGGCAAGAAGTTACCAACTAAGCGTAATGCTAAGGGGAGCGTCGTAGTTGAAGGGGCTGACAACCTTTTGATTCGACTGGGTCACTGTTGTACTCCGGTACCTGGTGATGCTATCACTGGCTATGTGACCAAGGGACGTGGTGTTTCCGTACATCGGGTCAACTGTCCTAACCTAAAAGCAATTGAGCGTGAAGGACAGCCTTTAATTGATGTTAATTGGGGGCAAGCAGCAGAACTTAAGCAGGCTGAGTATGAAGCCGATTTGCTGGTATTAGCAAATAATCGTGGAAAGTTATTAAATGACGTGATTAGGACAGTAAATAATACCACCAAATCCTTGAATTCAGTTAATGGCCGGTTAGATCATGGTAATAGTGTCAAAATAACATTGACCGTTGGTGTTCATAATCTGGAGCAATTACAGCATATTATAGATAGTATTCGTAATATTCAGGATGTTTATGAAGTAAAGCGAGCATTTAAGTAATGAAAATTGTCTTACAACGGGTTAAAAGGGCACAGGTTAGTGTAGATGGTACTATTTTAGGGCGCATTGGACAGGGATACCTCTTGCTAGTAGCGATTAGGGATGCCGATACGGATGCTGATATTGACTATCTTGTACGTAAGATTAGTCATTTAAGGATTTTTGATGATTCAATGGGTAAAATGAACTTAAGCATTCAGGATGTGAAAGGAGCTATCCTATCAATTTCACAATTCACCCTCTTTGCTGATACACGTAGAGGGAATCGGCCTAGTTTTACTCAGGCTGGTGAACCAACCTTTGCTAAGCAGATGTATGATTGCTTTAATCAGCGCTTAGCAAGTGAAAGTGGTTTAGTAGTCGAACAGGGGGCGTTTGGTGCTGATATGACAGTTGAACTAGTGAATGATGGGCCAGTGACGATTGTTTTTGACAGTAACCATAAATGATATTATAATTTCTCTATCTAGTTTTTATGAAAATCTGGGTAAGTGCTAAGGAAAGTACCAGTAGGTACCAAGGCAAAACTATGGTATACTACTGAAATCATAGAAAGTTATAAAAAGGGGAGAGCAAGATGGCAGAAAAGTTAATTCAATTGCGAGTTGAAGACACAGTGAAAGATCGGGCTGATGAAATCTTCAAGTCACAAGGTTTGACAACACAAACAGCAATTAAGATTTTCTTAACGCAGGTGGCTAATACTGGTCAATCACCATTTGATCATTTATTTGAAGGTAAGTAGTTAGGTCTACATATTAATATATTGTCGGTTGGGCTAATGCTTCAAGACGAACTAGTTGGGGGACTAGTTGGTTTTGAAGTGTTTTTTTTTAGGGGGTAAACGATGGAGATAGTGATGATAGGAGTAGTTTTAGTTAGTGCATTGTTACTTGGCTGGTTGGGAACAAAAATTGGCTTATCAATGGTCGTCGGCCAGCTCGTCGCTGGGGTCATTGTAGGTCCCGCATTATTAGGCTGGGTGCCCAATAGTGCTACCATTCATGAAATCGGTGAAATTGGAGTCCTTTTGCTGATGTTTAACGCCGGGTTAGAAACGGATGCCCAGGAGTTGAAAAATAATTTTAAGTCCGCAACGTCAGTGGCTGTAATGGGTGTTTTGGTTCCGTTAATTGTCTTTCCAATAGCGGCCCTTTGTTTTGGAGACCGCTTGCAGGTGGCAATATTTTGGGGAATTGTCTTCGCTGCAACATCGATTTCGATTACAATTGCTGTCTTAAGCGAGCAGGGTAAATTAAAGACCCTGGTGGGTTCAGTTGTTTTAGGGGCGGCAGTGATTGATGATGTCTTAGCATTACTCTTGGTTAGCACCTATGCCTTGCTACTAGGAGGTTCAGGCATTGGTGTCAGTGCTCTTTTGCCCTTAGTTCTGTTTGCGCTTGGTTTGTTAACACGAAAGTGGTCTCGTTCTGGGCAACTTTTGCACTATAGTCAACTCATTGGAGATTGGACTCTGTTCCCTATTTTCTTTGGTTCCATTGGACTAGCAGTTAATTTAGATCATTTTGGGGCTGAGTTACCCATGTTGATTGTGCTTACAATTCTCGCTGTCTTGACGAAATATTACGGTGCTAGTTTTGGTGCACGTTTGACGGGCATTCAACCAGCAGCTAGTCGGGCAATTGGTGCTGGAATGGTATCGCGTGGTGAAATGGCGCTGGTAGTGGTTCAGATTGGTCTACAGGCCAATATTCTAACCGCTGACGAATTTGCAAGTTTTGTCGTGGTTATTATCGTTTCAACGATTATTGCCCCTATTATGTTGCGTCCATTGTTGAAACGAGTACCAGTAAACAATTAAAGTGAAGCGTTTAACAGCCGACGAGGCTGTTTTTTTATTCGATAAAATTAGCCTACGAACCTGCATTTAAAGGGGATATCTGGTACACTTAGATGATATGAAAGATTTATTGCCACTTGGTAATAGGTGAAATTGACAGGGGGTCAATGAGATGACAAAACGGGTTGGTGACATACTCACGGCTAAGGTAACCGATGAAAATGATGATCATTATTTCGGACAAGTGGACGGCCTAACATATGAAATTGATAAGAAAGAACTGGAAAAACCATTACATATTGGTGGCTTAGTAACTGGTTTTGCTTATGAAAATGACGCCCATCGCTTACAATTAACCAAACACATTCCAGATGTACGCCTAGGTCATTATGCTTGGGGAAAGGTGACAGATATTCGGCGGGATTTAGGGGTGTTTGTTGATATTGGTCTGCCTAATAAGGACGTGGTGGTTTCTTTGGATGAGTTACCAACGATTAAAGAGTTGTGGCCCCAACGTGGAGATCGGCTCATGATTACCTTACGAGTTGATCAGAAAGAACGGTTGTGGGGTGAATTAATCACACCGGAATTGTTGCAAGCTGTCCGTATTCCTGCCAAACCTAGTCTGCGCAATAAAAATGTAAAAGCAACTGTCTATCGTTTAAAGATGGCTGGCACTTTAGTGATAACACAGGATTATCACTTTGGTTTTATCCATCCAAGTGAACGCCTACGAGAACCTCGACTGGGCGAAGTATTGGAGGCACGAGTGATTGGGGTTCGTGATGATGGAAATGTAAACCTCTCACTACGTCCTCGGGCCTACGAAGCGATTGACGATGATGCCCAGATGATTTTAACTTTGCTTGAAAAAAAGGGTGATCACTGCCTGCCTTATACGGATAAGTCAGATGCAGCAGCCATCAAACGTTATTTTGGTATGTCAAAAAGTCAGTTTAAACGGGCCGTTGGGCATTTATATAAGCAGCGTTTAATTCGCCAAGATGGTGATGGCATCCATTTGGTGATTAGTGGAGATGACGACCAAGCATGACTAGACTAGGGCTACCTCAACCAGTAACTGACAAAGTTGCTGATTTTGTTCATTACCTAGCCGTTGAACGTGGTTTATCTTTGAATACACGGTTATCTTATGAGCAAGATTTGCGTGAATTTTTTAGTTATCAGCTTGATCAAAAGTCCCCTTTAGCGCTGGAAAAGGTTGATCGTTACGACATCATGGCCTTTTTACGTTATCTTACTGATACAAAAAAAGCGAAGAGTACCGTTGTGCATATGGTTTCTACCTTGCGTCAGTTTTTTGTATTTGCCCTTGAACAAGGCTGGATTCAGCGTAACCCGATGGATCAAGTAGACACCCCCAAAGCTGGTCAGCATTTACCAGCCGTTTTGACAGTGGATGAGGTAGACGCCCTGTTGGCGGTCCCGGATACCACAACCCCGGTTGGCATTCGCAATCGGACTATTTTGGAGGTGCTTTATGCAACGGGGCTACGGGTCTCTGAGCTCGTTAATCTCAGCTTGGATGATTTGCATTTAGATTTAGGACTGTTAAAGATTCTTGGTAAAGGGGATAAAGAGCGTTTGATACCGATTGGTGATATTGCTGCTGACTGGTTACAACGCTATCTAGCAGAGGGACGTCCTTTATTAGGCAAAGAGCAGGATGCCCATGTCGTTTTTTTGAATCAACATGGGCATCGATTAACCCGGCAAGGCATCTGGAAGTTGATTAAGAGTTGGGTTAAAAAAGCTGGAATTGATAAGACCGTCTCCCCCCATACCCTACGCCATTCCTTTGCAACCCATATCTTAGAAAACGGAGCAGATTTACGGATTGTTCAAGAATTATTGGGGCATGCGGATATTTCAACAACCCAAATTTACACCCATATATCAGATAAGCGGCTGACTGAAGTTTATAAGCGCACGCATCCGCGAGCTTAATGAGAGGAGAGAGTATGTTAGTTAATGTAAAAAAAGATCAGCCTAAAATTGCGATTGGGCTACTGTCTTATTTACCAGCCTTTCATAAGTTTGCGGCAGCTCAACAAGAATACGCCTGGTATCAGGCAGATTCAAAGCGTGACTTATTACTTTGGCAGGATGAGGCGACCCATCATATGACTGCTTTAGTGGGGATTGAAGAAGCTTATCATACCATCGTCGTGCGTTTAATTGTGGTTGGCGCTGAAGTCCCTAGAAATCGTCGGCGAGCGGTCCGCCAGGTGGTATTGGACGCCTTGCAACAGCAATACCCAAACCAGGTGATAATGGGAACAATGACGACACAAAAGATGATCACAAGGTGGCGACAACAAGACCATGGCTAGTACAGTAACCTATCATTTAGCAGACTTTGACGGCCCCCTAGACTTACTACTACACCTGATAAAGACTAGTGAGGTGGATATTTTTGATATTCCGATTGTCTTAATCACCCAGCAGTATTTAGCTTTTTTACAAGCAGAGCAAGAACGTAACTTGGACATTGCGGGTGAATTTTTAGTGATGGCTGCAACCTTAATGTCAATTAAAGCGACTTATCTTATTCCAAAAAATGATAACGTAGACCTTGATGAAGACTTGGCTGACTATGTTGATGAGCCAGACCCACGGGTTGATTTGGTTAACCAATTGTTAGAGTATCAAAAGTATCAACAGGCGGCCGCTGAGTTGCGAGAACGTGAGGAGGAGCGTCAGTTACAATTTTCTCGCTTGCCAATGAGTCCGCCAGCTGATATAGAAAAGGCACCTTTACCTGCAGGAGTAGCCCTCAGTGATTTACAAACAGCCTTTGCTAAGATGATTCGGCGTCGACAATTGACGGAGCCTGCGGCGCGAACAATGGTAGCCGAGCAATGGTCCTTACAAGTACAAATGGGGGACATTATGCAAAAGGTTAGGGAACGTGGCAGGATGACGTTTGCTGATTTTTTTGATCCCCAAGATAATCGGGAGAAAATGGTAACAACTTTTTTGGGTATGTTAGAACTCGTGCGGCATCAATGTTTGCTGATTGAACAAGCGGATGCCTTTGGGACAATTAACGTGCAAAGTGGGCCACGACCCTATGAAACAATTGATTTTAGTGAGGATAAAAACGAGAATGGATAGTTTGGAACAGGTCGAAGGTTTATTATTTGTTGCTGGTGATGAAGGTATTTCGGTGGCTGAAATTGCCGCGGCCACTGATTTTGATAAGCCAGCCGTGCAAGGTTTACTAGAAGACTTAGCCCAAAAGTATGATCATGATCCAAGTTCTAGTCTGGCCTTGATGCAAACGGATGAGCGTTATCGCCTGGTAACTAAGGCTAACATTGCTTCGGTCATCCATCGCTACTTTACGGCTCCCTTGACGACAGCCCTGTCGCAAGCCTCCCTTGAGGTGCTAGCCATTATTGCGTATAAGCAGCCGGTGACCAGGATTGCAGTAGATGAAATAAGGGGTGTCCATTCAGCGGCGACCATTCAACGATTAGTTTTGCATAATTTAATTGAAACCAAGGGACGAGCAGACGAACCCGGTCGCCCTTATCTCTACGTCACAACGGATTATTTTCTGAATTACTTTGGCTTGACCACCTTGACTGATTTACCACCGTTGGTCACGGCTGATGCTTTAAATGCACTCCAAGCGCAAAAAGAGGAGACAGTCCCCTTGATGCCGCAAGTTAATAGCTCTCAATTCAAGCTCGACCAAGAGATAATGGATATAGATAAAGGAGAATCACATGGCTGAACGTTTACAAAAAGTAATGGCACAGGCGGGGGTCGCTTCACGGCGGGCTTCAGAAGATTTAATTACCCAAGGTCGCGTGACAGTTAATGGTCAGGTGGTCAGGACATTAGGGACGAAAGTTGAACCGCATGATCATATTGAAGTTGATGGTGCACCCCTGGAAGGACGCGAACGGTTAGTCTATTACTTGTTAAATAAACCACGTGAGGTGGTGACAACGGTTAATGATGATAAAGATCGGTTAACGGTGATGGACATTGTAGCCGATGTAAAAGAGCGTATTTACCCAGTGGGTCGCCTGGATTACGACACAACCGGTGCCCTATTAATGACTAATGATGGTGAGTTAGCTAACCAGTTGATGCATCCACGTTTCCAAATGGAGAAGGTCTACGTCGCAAAGGTGAAGGGCATCCCTAGTAATGACGAATTAAAGACCCTACGGCAGGGGGTCACAGTGCACACCATTGTCAATCACCGCCATGAAACCTTCCATGCGGCGCCTGCTAAGGCTGAAATTATTGGTGCTGATAAGCAAAAGCAAACAGCAATTGTCCGTTTAACCATCCATGAAGGTCGTTATCATCAAGTCAAAGAAATGTTGAAGGCAGTTGGCCATCCGGTATTGAAGTTAACCCGTGAGCGATATGGCATCCTAGACCTTACCTCATTAGCACCAGGTGAATATCGACCTTTGCGACGTGAGGAAGTTCAAGCCTTGAAACAAGGGAAGACTTTCCGTAAATCGGCTGGCCGGCTTTAAAACGCTTGACCCGCGGACAGGATAATTTTGATAATTTAATCAAAGTTAATCAAAACTCTTCAGGGCAGGGTGAGATTCCCGACCGGCGGTAAGCGAAAGTGAGTCCGCGACCCAGTTATCTAAACGGTAACTGGTTGACATGGTGTAAATCCATGACCGACAGTATAGTCTGGTATGCAGAAGAACTTAGTAATAGACATGACTGTCTTTTTTAGGTCGCCCTGGATCTAGAAAAGGCTTTTTTGTGTATTGGAGGTAACTGATGAAACATAGCCAACGTTTAAGTGTCATTGCGTTATTGGCGACGATGTCCTTTGTTTTAATGTTGGTTGGGCAAGTCGTATTGATTCCAACCGCTAGTTTTTTAAAATTAGATCTTTCCTTTCTGCCAATTTTTCTTGGGGCTGTTTTAATGGACTTAAGGGCAGGCTATGGCATTTTATGTTTACGGTCACTTCTTAAACTCTTGCTTGATGGTGGCGGACCAGCTGGTTATATTGGCTTACCAATGAATATTGTGGCGATGGGGCTGTTACTGACGGCCCTAATTTGGGCCTTGAATCGAAAAGCAGAGTGGTCAGTGAGCGCGCTGGTAAAGGGAGGCACCATTGGAACTTTAGCTATGACGGCCAGTATGGTACTATTAAACTGGATTTATGCGATTCCCTTGTATGCCCTTTTAGCTAATTTCGATATTGCTAAAACAATTGGGCTCGAGCACTATCTTTTATGGATGGTGGTACCCTTTAACCTTTTGGAAGGGTTAATCTTAACCATCCTGGTAGGATGCATGCTTTTCCCATTTAAAAATATTATTTTACGTTTAAGACGACAGGTTAATTAGTTGATTAAAGGAGGCGACGATGGCTGATGCACATGTGTTAACGCTATTTTCAGCGACGCAAGCCCGTCGGAGCCGCGTCTTATATGGCCTTTTGCGTAAACAGGCCACAGTATCAACTGAATATTGGGGACTCCGCTACGGATTGCTATCCATAGCGGGTTTTTTGCCTCAGTTAAAAAAAGAACAGTTTGATCAAGCGGTCGCAACCTGGCAACAAGCCGGCGCTTTGAGCATGGTAAGCCCAGGTCAATACCGATTAACTACAATGGGCCAGGCTAAAAGGAGCGAGTTTGAACAAGTTCATTACCAGCCCCGCTTTTTTAGTGCCTGGCAGAAATACCAGGTAGGTCATTTTCGAGATGTGTTTTTACTAGCTAATCAGGTGCTGTCAGAATGGGCTTACCATAACCGCCACTATTATCCTTTACAAATTCAACCTGCTGATATGTTTGCAGTGAAGCATTGGTTTATGCAGGCAAAGTCACCACAGTTAATTCAAGAGTGGGCAGATCAATTGGCAGCTTTTTTAAAAACATTGGCGCCTAAAGAGGCAGATCAGTGGATTGCTACCTGGCCTGGTCACCAGATAGCAGGGTTAAACGATGATCAAGTCCAGCTGCCATCCCATTACGATGAGCTTGATTATTGGGCTTGGCAAACAGATATGTATGTTAGCTTATTAGTCTGGTTAGCAACGACCAAACAACAGGGGCCTTTAACAGATTTTGCCCAACACTTTGCCCAGCCGAGGGGGTTGAGTTCAAGTGCTCGCCAAACCTTATCAGCGGTGGAAGCTGGATGGTCACTAAGTGCGATAAGTCAAAAGCGAGGGTTAAAAGTGGGGACCATTCGTGAGCATTTACTGACGGCTGCTATTTGGCTGCCTTTGGCAGATTTTCCCTACGCCTTGTTTTTAACTGAGCGCATCAGGGCGTACTTTCAGCAAAGGTTAGTGGGATCCATTGATGAATGGACCTTTGCTAGGGTGCGGCAGACTGATGATCCCCATGAGTTTTTCCTATTTCGTCTGTATGAAATTCATGAAACTAAGTTGGGAGGTGATCATGATGCCGGATGACCAACGGTTATATCAGGTCTTGGCAGACCATTTTCAATTTAGTAGCTTTAAACCTGGTCAAAAGGAAGTACTGTCAGCCCTTTTAGCTGGGCGCCAAACATTAGCCATGTTACCAACCGGTGCTGGTAAATCCTTGATTTATCAAATGATGGGGTATTTACGGCCTGGAACGGTAGTTATTGTGACCCCGCTTTTATCTTTGATGCAAGATCAGGTGGCCCGACTTAATTACATGGGCGAATCTGCTGTGGTAGCGTTAAATTCTACTTTGACTGGAGCTGCAAAACAGGCTGTCTTGCAGCAGCTGGGTCATTACAAATTTGTTTTTATTTCCCCAGAAATGTTAGGCCAAAAGGCGGTCATAGAAGCTTTTAAACGCATTCGTCTTAACCTTTTGGTGATTGATGAAGCACATACGATGGTTAGTTGGGGCCCGGATTTTCGACCAGATTACTTATCTTTACCGACTTTACATCAGGCGTTAGGTCGACCACAGCTCTTAATGCTAACAGCAACGGCAACCCCTACCATGATCCAAGAGCTCAAAACAGCTTTTGGGGCCACCGATGATTGGTATACCTATGTTCAGTCCGTTGATCGGCCAAATATTCACTTACACACTGAACAATTACCTGACCATAAAGCTAAAGACCAACGTTTGTTGACCTTGGTGCAGACACTTAGGGGACCCGGAATTATTTATTTTTCGAGTCGCAAATTGGCAACGACGATGGCGAATTGGTTGCAAACTGAGACTGGTCGCCAGGTAGTTGCCTATCATGGTGGCTTAGATCAGGTAGCCCGTTATCGGATTCAACAGCAGTATATGGCTGGTGATATTGATGTCATTGCGGCCACTTCCGCTTTTGGGATGGGAATTGACAAAGCTGATATTCGCTATGTGATTCATTACCACTTGAGCAGTGACATACCAAGTTATCTACAAGAGATTGGCCGCGCCGGCCGGGATGGCCAACCAGCGCTGGCTGTGTCGCTTTATGTGCCTGGTGATGAACGTCTTCAGTTGCATTTAATTGATCAGGGTATTCCTAGTTCGCAAACGATTGAACGGTTTGCAACTAAGCAGGGAGAACGGACGGGTATTGCAGATGTCCAACAACGTTTGCTAACCTACTACTTGGACCTGGCTGGTTATTCAATTCCTCAGGTTAAAGCCTTTTTTGGGCAACGGCGTAGCCAACGCCAAACTGATTTATATCAGCTGGTACAATATGTTCAAGCCAATGAACATTTACGGGCACAACTGATGCATTACTTTAATCAAAGTAGTGCTGAAGGTGTAGATGTAAATGAATCTTCAGGTGCAGCAAACTTGAAACTTGAGGCGCTTGGACTGGTAGCTAAACAAACTGGGCGGCATAAGTCGACGTTAACACCTTGGTCAGATCAGCTAAAAAAACTTTTTAAATTAGCTTAAGGAATTAAAAAAAGGGCTAGTTTGAAACAAAAAAACAGTGTATTGTAATAGCTAGTATTTAAGAGATTTGGGGAGGCCAATATGACCGATAAAGAAAAACAAAATGAGCCTTGGGAGGCATCTTTTAAAGATGAACAACCTAGCCAGTACTCGCGGTCAGAACATCGACGTAAGTCAAAACGGGTCAGCATGACAGTTGGCATCTTAGTTTTGTTAGTGGTCGTTTTATCATTTGTGCCCGTCTATAATTATTTACAAACGTTAAATCGCCCAGAAAATACTGAAACGGCTTGGACGACGTCTTCTAGTGAAAGTTCAGACACGAAGGTGACCGATCGAGCAAAGGAAAGTTCGGCCCGAGCTGCTTCAAAACGGGCTGCGAAAGCTAGTTCAAAGAAGGCGGCCAGTGAAGCTGAGGCTAAACGTGAAAGTGAAAAAGAAGCGGCCAAGGCTAGTTCAGAAACTGACCAAGAGAGTAGCTCAAGTAGTTCGAGTCAAGAAGATAAGCAATATGCCACCGTTGAAGCCGGGCAAGGTGCTTACCGGGTAGCAGCAAATGCCGGTATTTCTCAACAGGAATTACAAACATTGAATCCCGGTGTGAATTTGACTAACATTTATGCTGGTCAAAAGTTACGGGTAAAGTAGCGCTAAAGTGAGCAGTTGCCAAGTGGGGACTGCTTTTTTTATGGACTTAAGCCCAGTTGAGGCAAAAAAAGGACAGATGAGGACAAAAAAATGAAACCAATTCAAATTGCAATTGACGGGCCAGCATCAGCCGGTAAGTCAACAATCGCTAAGATTATCGCTCAGGATTTAGGTTATGTTTACGTGGATACTGGTGCTATGTATCGTGCAGCCACTTTAGCGGTTTTAAAGGCCCAAATCGATCCACAAGATGAGCAAGCGGTAAGTCAACTTGTACCTAAGTTGGTGGTCACGTTTGCTCCTGGGGAAGACCAGCAAGAAGTTTTTTTGGATGGTCAAAATGTGACGGCAGCTATCCGATCACAAGCAGTAGTTGAACATGTTTCAGTAGTGGCAGCCTATCAAACGGTACGCCAGGTCATGACGGCCAAGCAGCGTGAATTAGCACAAAGTACGAACGTGGTGATGGATGGGCGTGATATTGGAACAACAGTTTTGCCTCAGGCCCAGGTGAAGATTTTCTTAGTGGCATCCGTCAAAGAACGGGCTGAACGTCGCTATAAAGAAAACCAAGCTAAGGGTATTAATCAAACTGAAACCCTTGCAGAACTGGAGACGGCCATTAAAGAGCGCGATTACTTGGACTCCCATCGTGCATTATCACCGTTAAAACAGGCTCAAGACGCGGTCAAGTTAGATACGACAGGCTTAACTATTGACCAGGTTGTAGCCAAAGCTAAGGCCTTAATTGCAGAAAAGTTAAGTAAAAGATAAAGAAAGTTGGTCCCAACCCTAGTAATTATTAGGCTTTACTTGTATAATGATTTTTAGAGTCGTGTGACCAGGAGGATATATTGTAATGAACGAAGAGAACAACGAGCTATTGGAAGCTCTTAATAGCGTAGCCGAAGTAAAGGTTGGCGATGTGGTTAAGGGTGAAGTCTTGGCTATTGATGATAACCGTCAAATTATTGTCGGTATTGAAGGCGCTGGTGTTGAAGGTGTCATTCCTTTGCGTGAGTTAACTTCAGACCGTGATGCTGACGTTAATGATCTTGTCAAGGTTGGAGATGTTTTGGACTTGGTGGTTGTATCAACTATCGGTTCTGACAAAGAAGGTGGCTCATACCTATTGTCAAAGCGTCGCCTTGAAGCTCGTCGTGCTTGGGAGGAAGTCGCAAGCAAGTATAGCGTAGATGACATTGTTGAAGTTCCCGTAACACAAGTTGTTAAGGGTGGCTTGGTTGTTGATGTAGATGGCGTACGTGGATTCGTCCCTGCATCAATGATTGAAAACCGTTTTGTCCAAGATTTGAACCAGTACAAGGGACAAACTATTCGGGCTAAGATTATTGAAATTGATCCAGCTGAGAGTCGTTTGATCTTGTCACGTCGTGAAGTGCTTAATGAAGAGCGTAAAGAAGCTTTGGAGCGCATCTTTAACGAATTGTCAGTTGGCGATGTCGTTGAAGGTAAGGTTGCGCGGATGACTAACTTCGGTGCCTTTGTTGACCTTGGTGGTGTTGATGGATTGGTTCACGTTTCTGAAATCTCACATGAGCGTGTTTCACAACCTTCAGATGTATTGTCTGTTGGTGAAGACGTTAAGGTGAAGATTTTGGGCTTGGATCCAGAACGTGAGCGTATTTCATTGTCAATCAAGGCTACTCAACCAGGACCATGGGAGAACATTGAAGAAAATGCTCCTGAAGGTGCTGTTCTTGAGGGAACTGTTAAGCGTGTCGTAGACTTTGGTGCCTTTGTGGAAGTATTCCCAGGCGTTGAAGGTTTGGTCCACGTTTCACAAATTTCACACAAGCATGTTGATAACCCAGCCGACGTTTTGAAGGCCGGTGACAAGGTACAAGTTAAGGTTTTGGATGTTAACCCAGAACGTCAGCGTCTATCATTGTCAATTAAGGCTTTGGAAGAAGCACCTGCACGTAGTGAAGAAGGCAACAATGACGAGCGTCCACGCCGTCAACGTCGTCCACGTCAAGACCGTGCACCAAAGAACTACTCAACTTCAGAGGATGAGGGTTCAGCTACTTTAGGTGACGCCTTTGGTGATATCTTTAAGAAGTTTGACTAATTACGCTATTTAAAATAGTTAATTATTAAGCGTGTACCAGGTTAATGCCTGGTACACGCTTAATTTTTTAATCATACTTGTGGTATGCAAACCGTGGTAAAATAAGGAAAGCATACCGGCTAGTAGGAAGGATAAGTGAACTTAAATTCACTAGTCCTAATGACGACATGCCACAAGGTAAGAAATAAACCTAAAGGAGGCTGTGATGGCACTACCAGTAGTAGCAATTGTGGGACGCCCTAATGTCGGCAAATCCACGTTATTTAACCAAATTGCTGGGGATCGAATTTCAATTGTTGAAGATACCCCAGGGGTGACGCGCGACCGTATTTATACCCGCGCAGATTGGTTAACCCATGAATTTCGCCTGATTGATACTGGCGGGATTGATATGCGTGATGAACCTTTCATGACTCAGATTACACAACAAGCAGAAATTGCCATTGATGAGGCGGATGTCATTATTTTTGTGGTGTCGGCTAAAGAAGGGGTCACTGAAGCTGATGAACATATTGCTAAGATTTTATATCGGTCCAAAAAGCCAGTAATCCTAGCAGTCAATAAGGTTGATAATCAAGCCTTACGGGCAGATATTTATGAATTTTATGCCCTTGGTTTTGGAGAACCACATCCCATTTCTGGAACACACCGGACTGGGGTAGGGGATCTTTTAGATCAGGTAGTGGCGGATTTTCCAGCCGAGAGTGACCCAGAGGATCAGGATGCCATTCGTTTTTCAATTATTGGTCGGCCTAACGTGGGTAAATCATCCATTGTAAACGCCTTACTAGGTGAGGAACGGGTTATTGTATCAGATGTTTCTGGAACCACTCGAGATGCAATAGATACAAAGTTTGTAAGTCCTGAAGGTGATGAGTTCGTAATGGTTGATACAGCCGGTATTCGTAAACGGGGTAAGGTTTATGAATCAACCGAAAAGTATTCGGTTATGCGAGCTATGCGGGCTATTGATGATTCTAATGTGGTATTAATGGTACTCACTGCTGAAGAGGGGATTCGTGAGCAAGATAAACACGTGGCCGGTTATGCTCATGAAGCTGGTCGCGGAGTCATTATTGTCGTGAATAAGTGGGATACGATTGAAAAAGATACTCATACAATGAATGAGTTTGAGGCCCATATTCGTGAAGAGTTCCAGTACCTTTCATATGCACCTATTGTGTTCGTATCAGCAAAAACGAAGCAACGATTAAATAAGTTACCTGATTTGATTAAGCGGGTTGATGAAAATCATAAGCGTAGGATTCCATCAGCCGTATTAAATGAGGTCATTATGGATGCTTTGGCGATGAATCCCACGCCAACTAAGAACGGTAAGCGGCTGCGGGTTTACTATGCTACTCAGGTAGCCATCCAGCCACCAACCTTTGTCGTCTTCGTCAATGATCCAGAATTAATGCACTTTTCATACGAACGCTTCCTAGAAAATCAAATCCGAAAGGCCTTTGATTTTGAAGGGACGCCAATCCATGTCATTAAACGTGCACGTAAATAGTGAGTATAGTTTGGATGGACTAGGATGATTTCAAGGTAGTAATGGGGTTTTATCCGTCAAAAACCCCAAAAACCGCATGATAGCAACGTTTTTAATCTAAAAAACGTTGTTTACCCGGGTGATTTATGCTATTCTAGTTATCGAATTGAAGTGGCTTAGGCTATATTTCATTTTAAAGAACTAATATTTTTTAGTAACCTTAGGAGGATAAGACACATGGCTAACAAACAAGAATTGGTAAACGATGTTGCAACTGCAACTGGTTTGACTAAGAAAGACGCCACAGCAGCGGTGGATGCTGTGTTCGCCTCAATCCAAGATACTTTGGCAAAGGGTGAAAAGGTTCAATTGATTGGTTTTGGTAACTTTGAAGTACGTTCACGGGCTGCTCGTAAGGGTCGTAACCCACAGACTAAGGAAGAAATTGAGATTCCTGCATCAAAGATTCCTGCTTTCAAACCTGGAAAGTCACTTAAAGAAGCTGTGAAGTAAACCATTAGCTTTATCCAAAAGGGGCTAACTCAATTTGAGTTGGTCCTTTTTTGTGTATATGGTCACCAGCTTTTTCAATTAAGTAAAATGGTGGCAGAATCGTTATATGCTACACTAGAAAACATGAGCTAGGGGAAGGTGATGAGGATGAAAAAACGAATTATAACAATCGGTGGGTCAGATAGCTTATCAGGTGGTGGCATTCAGGCAGACTTGGCCACTTTTACCGAGTATGGTTTTCAAGGCCTGTCTGCCCTGACGAGTATCGTCACTGCTGACTCAGCGGATTTTCATATTCATCCCTTAGCTACGAATCTCTTGAAGGAGCAGTTAGCGACAATGGCCACCTTGGATGGGTTGGCCGCGGTGAAGACAGGGCTGCTAGTGTCGCCTGAACAAGTGACCATGGTGGCTCATTTTTTAAAAACAGTCATTCTACCACTGGGCTTGCCGATCGTTATCGACCCGGTGATGGTTTTTAAGGAAGCAGGGGCACCAACATTAAGTCCACTGGGGCGTACACTTAGTGAAGCCTTATTTCCCTTAGCAACTGTGGTAACTCCTAATTTAGTTGAAGCTAGCCAATTGACGTGGGATCAAATCACTGATGAGGCAGGTTTAATAGCAGCAGCTAAGAAAATTCAAGTCAGCGGGCCTAAGGCAGTTGTCGTAAAAGGGGGTCAGCGCTTAGCAGGTCGGCAAGCGGTTGACGTATTAGTGACGACTGATGAAGTTAACGTTATGTACCAGCCCCAAGTCAACACGCCCTTTAATAATGGTGCTGGTTGCACCTTCTCAGCTGCTATCGCTAGTCAATTGGCCCTAAAGCAGTCGGTCTTTACTGCAGTGACAGATGCCAAACAATTTGTTCATGCGGCCATTCAATCTGGTCTGCCCCTGGATCAGCAGCAAACATTAGGGATGGTCTGGCAATCGGCCCGCCGACTAGGAGGTCAACATGAAGAAACAAACGCAAAGGATTAAATCACTTACCATATTAGCCATGCTGGTGGCATTAAATTTAGTGTTGAGTTATGTCATCAAGTTGCCTACGCCGACGGGATTTATTTCGCTCGTTGAAGTAGGGATTTTTTTGGCAGCTTGGCTTAGGGGCCCTAAGGCCGGTGCCATAGTGGGAGCCATAACAGGTGGTTTGCTAGACATGCTTAGTGGCTATCCCCAGTGGTTAATCTTTTCTGCCCTGATTCATGGAAGTGAGGGCTGGTGCCTCGGCCATGCTAAGCCAACACCGACTTCGCGCTTAGTTTATAGCTTTTTAGGAGGAGTGATTATGGTTATCGGCTACTGGCTTGTAGGGGGATTATTACTCTGGTTAGCCAGCCCAGCGCTTAGTTGGTTGGGTGCGCTTAAAACTGCTAGTGTCGAAGTGCCGCTTAATAGTGCTCAGGTAATCATTGGTGGCCTGGTTGCCACACTTATTCAACCTTTTATTAAAGTGCAAAAAATGGAAAAGGAGTCTTACAATTTTGATAAATAAACAAAGCAGCCAGCAAAGTGTTTGGTTAACCTTAACCGTTATCTTGATGGGCTTAATGATGCGGTCGCCCATCTCCACGATTCCCTTAATGTTGCACCAAGTTGCAGCTACACTGCATGTTTCTCTAGCGCATTTAGCAATTTTAACGACGATTCCCTTAGTTATGTTTTTATTGATTTCAAATTGGGCGGCTAAAACCATGGCGGTATTAGGATTGAAGCGTGCATTAACCTATGCCGTTTCGGTGATTGTGATAGGTTCGCTTTTACGCTGTTTACCTTTTATGACCACGATGCTGGTTGGAACCGTCCTAATTGGGATGGGCGTTGCCTATCTGAATGTATTAATGCCTGCTTTGATTACAGCCTATTTTCCTTTACAAGTAGGAGCCTACACGTCATTGTATACGGTGATGATTATGCTAGGGGTTGCCTTTTTTAATATCTTAACCGCACCAGTTGTAGACCATTTTAGTTGGCAAGTGATGATGGTGGTTTTAGTAGTTATTCCAATTTTCACGCTGGTCTGTTGGTTACTAGCCCGTCGACGGGCGCATACGGTCTCCCTTCCAGTGCGATCCGGATATAAGGATAAGGAAGTAACGCAAGCAGTGAGACGATTGTGGACGAACCCACGTGCATGGGCCTTATTAATGACATTTGGTGGACAGTCCGTGATTAATTATGTTTCTGTTGCCTGGATGCCGGCCTTAATGACTGTGCACTTGGTTCCTCCGGTGACGATTGGCTGGTTAATGGCCCTTTATTCCTTGATTGGTATGCCAACCTCCTTGTTTTTACCAAATTTAGTGATTAGATTATCAGCTAAATGGTTAAACCTGCTAATTTTGATTTCAACAGGATTGGGGCTCTTGGTGGCAGGGATGCTTTGTTTCCAATTAGATGGGACACCCCAATATTGGGCGGCCATCCTGTTGATTATGGGCTATGTGACAAGCTTTTTCTTTATTTTTACAATGACAATGTTTGTTAAAAAGACACAGACGGCTGCGCAAACTGCAGCAGTCTCCGGCATGGCCCAAGCAGGTGGTTACTTAATGGCTGCGCTTGGACCTATCTGGTATGGACATGCTTTTGCTAAATCACCAGCTGGTCTAGGTCAAAACATTGCCTTTATGGTAGTAGTGTTGGCAATGGGCTGGGCAGCTTGGTATTCAAACCGGACGAGCGATATCTTTAGTGTAAGTAAGGTATAATAAAATAAGGGTGAAAGGTGTTCTTAGTTTTAGACTGGTAGAGAGGATAACGAGATGACAAAAAAAGTAGGGATTATCGGTATGGGAAATGTTGGTTGTGCCGTGGCTCATGCCATGATGGTTGCTGGTACGGCAGATGAGTATGTTTTTTTAGACCATACTGAAGAGAAGGTGGTGGCTAATCAACTTGACTTTGAAGATGCCATGGCTAATTTGACCCATCATGCAAGCATCAGGGTGAACGACTGGTCGGCCTTGGCAGATGCCGATGTCTTAATTTCAACTTTGGGTAATATAAAATTATCACAGACCAGCGGTGACCGACTTGCAGAATTACAGTTTACAAGTCAGATGGTAGCCCAGGTGGCAGATCAGATTAAGCAAAGTGGCTTTAAAGGCACTTTAATTGTCGTGTCGAATCCTTTGGACGTGATTGCCACGCTTTTCCAATCTTTGACCGGTCTGCCGGCAAATCAGGTCATCGGAACAGGGACATTACTGGATACGGCCCGGCTACAACGTCTATTGGGACAGGCGCTTCAAGTTGATCCACGTTCCATTCAAGGCTATGTGCTTGGCGAACATGGTAATTCACAGGTTGTTGCTTGGTCAACGGTCAAGGCGCTGGGACAACCCATTCAGGGGTTGCTGGAAGAACGAGAGCTTGATCAGACAAAGCTTGAACAGGCAGTTATTGCTGGTGGCATGCAAGTAGCGCAAGGTAAGGGCTTTACAAGTTATGGTATATCTGCGGCCACGGTCCGTTTAGCCACCGCAATTTTAACCAATGAACATGCACAATTGGTTGTCTCACATCGGCGACCAGGACAAATGGTTTATAGTTCTTATCCAGCGGTAGTTGGACGGCAAGGCATTCTAGCTGAAGCCCACTTAGATTTATTGCCAGGAGAAGAGCAACAATTGGCCCAGTCCGTGGCGTTAATCCAAGAACGCTTTGAGGAGATTAAGGCGGTCATCACTGCATGAGCTAAGTTTAAGTAGGAAATCAAAGTAAACATGGGTCCATGTTTACTTTTTATTTGGATATTAGGAGGGGGGAGTAATGCGGTTTTTACAAACAGCTGACTGGCATATCGGTAAAGAATTGGGTGATTATTCACTGCTTGAGCAGCAAAAAACGGCCTTTGAGGAAATGCTGAAGGTGGCTGAGGAACGACAGGTCGATGCGGTTATCATTGCCGGTGACCTTTATGACCGCAGTATTGCCTCTACTCAGGCGGTCAATGTCTTAGAAAGCATGCTACGGGAACTTAACTTAACAGCTAAGTTACCAATTTTTGCAGTTTCAGGTAACCATGATGGGGCCACCCGGCTAGGCGCTGGTCGTGAATGGCGAGAGTATAATCATCTATATCTAGCAACGACCTTGGCCCAAGCTTTTGAACCAGTCACCCTAGGAGATGTTCAAGTTTTCATGTTGCCCTTCATTGATCCCTTAGCAGCTCGGGTTTATTACCAGGTTGATCAGACTGATCATTCCATGCAAACGATTGGCCAAGTTATGGAGCGTGTAGTTCCAGATATGGTTGCCCAATTTGATCCAAATAAAAAGCATTTGCTGGTTACTCATTATTATGTAACGGGGCAAGGTAATGGTGACTATGATTTTACTAGTGAAACGAATTCACGCGTTGGTGGGTTACGGGGGTTAGATGCACGACAATTTACGGCCTTTGATTATGTTGCCCTTGGCCATCTTCATTTACAACAGGCTAGCCCGAATGCAAAAATGCAATACCCTGGTTCCCCCATTAAATTTAATACGAAGGAAGCCCAGACGACAAAAGGGGTCTTTATTGTTGATCTAGATGCCCAAGGACTTAGAACTGAATTTGTCCCCTTACATCCAAAAAAAGATTTGATTTTAGTTGAAGGTAGCTATGCACAGGTAACGTCGCCCACTGTCTATCAACGGTATGCGCGTGGTGGCGCCAACTTATTTAGTATCAAGTTAACTGATTATCCAAAAGGTCGGCAGATACGGCAAACGTTGGCTTCTATTTATGGTGACCTTGTGGAAGTTCAGTACCCACCACGTGAAGGCACCCAGTTGTCAGCTACTCAGCTGACAGGAAAGGCAAATGAGCAAAACCCACAAACTATGATTGCCGACTTTTATCAAGCAGTCATGAAGAAGCCCCTTACAAAGCAGCAAGCAGCGATAACGGAGAAGACCTTAACCCGTTTGCAAGCAGAGGAGGAAGGATAAGATGCGACCATTAAAATTAAGCATGCACTATTTTGGCCCTTATGAAAGAGAAACGGTTGATTTCACGAAATTTCAGGAATCACAATTATTCCTAATTGCTGGGCCAACTGGTGCTGGGAAGACGACCTTATTTGATGCGATGGTGTATTGCCTTTTTGGTGTGGGCACGGGAGAACGGGAACCCAAAGCCATGCGTAGTGAGTTTGCACCCAGTGATGGTTTGACCCGGGTAGACTTTTGGTTTGAGCACCAAGGCCACTATTATCATCTTTGGCGTAGCCCAGAACAGGAAGTCTTAAAAGCCCGACCTAAGGGGCCAAATGATACTAAAAAACAAACCAGTCAGGCTGAACTAGCCGAAGTTGATGCGACCTTAACTAAGCCCTTAGTCCCTTTAGCTAGCAAGCAAAAAGAGGTAACAACCACGATTGAAAGGTTGCTACACTTGACGGCAAATCAATTTCAAAAAATTATTTTGTTGCCGCAAAACCAATTTCGTGAGTTTTTAGCGGCTAAAAGTGATGATAAGTTGGCCATTTTAAGAAGCTTGTTTGGCAGTGAACTTTATTTGGCATTTACTAATGACTTGAAAAGTCAAAGTAAGCATGCTCAGCAGACGGTGGTGACGTTGACGGCACAACGGGATCAATTATTGGCCCAGCAAGTATGGCCAGATGGGATTGACATAGCCAAGGTGGCACCAAGTCCCCATGAAAAGGTTCAGTACTTAGCCCGTTTAAACCAAGCTGCTAAGGAAAGTATCCAGACTGCAGAGCTTCAGTTAGCAGAAGTTAAAGCTAACCGGAAAAGGCAGGAGGTAGCTTTTAATCAAGCTCAAGCACTGGAAGCTAAGTTTGATTATATAAAGAACCAGCAAAAACAATTGGCCATCCTTGAGCAAGATAAGGCTAAAATGAAAGGCCTGGGTCGGGAACGAACTAAACTGCAGTGGGTGCATAATCATTTGACCATTGTAAGTCAGCTGGAACAGAACGAACAATTGCTGGGGCAGGTGCATGGGCAGTTAGTTGAGGCCCAGCAACAGCTAAAACAAGAACAGAATGCCTTAGCTAGTGCCCAGGCAGAACTAGCAGTTTTAGAAAATGATCACCAGACTTGGCCAAAAAAGCAAGCGCGGATTGATCTTTTGCAGGGGGAGTACTTGCCGCAGGCGCAACGTTTAGCAGACTTACAGCTACAAATTAACCAAGCTAGCAAAAAGCAGGCAGCCGTTCAGGAAACTGTTACCAAACTTACGGACCAGGCAGCCTTGATTGACCAGCAGCAAAACGAACTTACGCCAGTCCTTGATCAGGCGGCTTCGGTGACTAAACAGACGGAGGCCTTAGAAGAGTTAGGGCAACAATTACGCACCCTAAAGCAAGCCGCTTCGGCCGTTGATAAAAGTGCTAAACAGGTGGACCAGGCTAAACGTCAAGTGGCTAACCAAGAGCAGCTACTAAAGCAAGCACAGCAAGCTTTGCAAGCGGCCCAATTAGTGGAAGGCCAATCATTAAGCCACCGTCGGACAGCCATGGTGGCCCAGTTGCAGGCTGAACTAAGACCAGGTGAACCTTGTCCTGTTTGTGGACAGCCCTATCAGAGCGAGCATGATCAGGCAAACATGGTTGAAACTGATACGGGCAAATTACAGGCTGCCATGCAGGAGGTCGAGGATGCCAGGCAGGCCACCATTGTGGCTAGTCAAACTGTTACGCGCTATCAAACGGAGTTGGACCACGCTAAAACTAGCTTGTCTAAGCAGACGGATGAATTAACTAATCAAGAGGCAACGTTTGCAAAGGAGAAAGATGCTTGGCAGACTGCCTATCTAAAAGCGGGTTTTAACTGGTCTGAACAGCCGCAAACGGCAGATGATTGCGAACAGATTTTAAAAGGACAGGCAGCGTCCTTAAAAGTGAGTCAAGAGCAATTAGGGGTAGCTCAAAAAAACGCAACGGCGTTGGCAGAACAGGCACAGGCTTTAGCTCAGGAAAGGGCAGTTTTGGCAGAGAAGGCGCGGGGACTGGCTGAACAGTTGGCCGCCCTGCAAAAGGAGGCCAACTCCATAACAGAGACACAGGATCAACTGGCAACAGTTGAAGCTTATCAAGTCGAACTGGACCAGTTGAAGGCCTATCTGCAGGCTGCCCAGACAAAATGGAACCAAGTTCAGGATATAAAAACAAACGCTCAGGCGAAGGTAGCCGCCAAAAAGGATCAAATTGAGCGCTTGCAAGCAACCTGCGATGAGCATCAGAACGCGGTCAAAGCGGCCCGACAAGAGCTAAGTACTGAGCTTGCTCAGACTGATGAGGTATCGGCAGCCGATTTGCCAGCATTAGTAGCAACCGTGCGCAATACGAACCGCTTAACGGAAGTGGTATCGCAAATTGAACAGTTTGAAACCCAGGTTACGACCTTAACTAGAGAAATTGATCAGGCTAAAGATGAATTACGAGGTCAAGTGAAACCTGATCTGACAGCGATGCAGACGCAGTTAATGGAGTTAGCAGATGAAATCGACCAAAAACAAGTTCAACTGGCTAGAGACCAAGCGACTTGGCAACAAAGGGAACAGCAGTATCAGCACTTACTGACCGTGCAAGAAAAGATTGCCCAAACAGATGAGCAAGCGCAGGAACTGATTACCCTGGCTAAGGTTGTTGATGGTGATAATCCAGAAAATTTGCGTTTGGAGCCTTATATCTTACGGCAGTTTATGGCCGAAGTGCTCGATTATGCAAATGAACATTATCTTGGCCAATTTTCAAATAACCGTTATCAATTCCAGTTATCAACGACGAGCTCAGGACGGGCTAATCGTAATGGCTTAGACATTGACGTCTTGGATCAAGATGTTGGTCAAATTAGACCAACCAGCACCTTGTCGGGTGGAGAATCATTTATTGCTGCGCTTTCCATTGCATTGGCCATGGCAGAAGTTGTACAGTTACGGGCCGGTGGGGCTCAGATTGAAGCACTCTTTATTGATGAGGGCTTTGGTTCTTTGGATGCGACAACCTTAGACCAGGCAATGGAGGCTTTGGCTCAGGTAGAAGCTAGTGGTCGCCTAGTGGGCGTAATTTCTCATGTTACAGCGATGCAGCAACAAATTCCACAGCAAGTGAAGGTACAAAAAGTGGGCAACGGGCGCAGCCGGATTAGTTATCAGTTGGCTTAAACGACGCTCAGTGTTAGTTGATGGCAGATGATGAAAAAGGATCCTCCTAGCATTAGGAGGATCCTTTTTTGTGAGTAGGCTAGCAAATAGAAGGGGTCGGTTGATGAGTTAAAAGTACCAACCATAAGGCACCTGAGCAATCAGTTGATCAATGGCTAATTGATGCTGTGGATTGTACACTTTAGGATGGCTTGCAAGGGAAACAAACTCCACTGCTGCGGTTTCTTCCAAATCTGGTTGTAGCTGACCGCCAATGGGACTAACTTCAAATAGGGTCATGGGAATTTGAGCTTGGTCACCATTTGGAAAGACATGATGAAAATTACTATCGACGCCAATTAAACTAGTAACGACCACATCGAGGTTTGTTTCTTCTTTAAATTCACGTTGGAGCGAAGTCATAGCGCTCTCGCCAAGATTTTGCATGCCGCCAACTAAGCTCCAGCCTGTTTCGCCATCAGCTCGTTTTTCTAATAGGACCTTTGAACGCGTTTGATCAAATAAAATGCCAGCGACACCAGGCATGATAATCTCTTGATGACCAATTTTGGCACGTAAATTTTTAAAATAGTCTTCCATTACCATAAGTAGCAATCCTCCTCAGTAAAAGTAAATCCACCCTTTAATATTAGCATAGTCTAGACTGGACGGTGGACACAAAGAACTGGCTTAAACGTGCCTTTTTACCAGTGAAAGGTTACAATAGTTAATAAGTATAGAAAAGGTAAGGAAAACAACCGTGGGAACTAAAGGTACATTAAAGTCGAATGATTTTGCCCGGGGAGCAGCCAAGCAAAGTTTTGTTTCTAAACAAGAAAAAGTTGCAGCCAAAGAGGCACTTTTAGCACAAGCTAAAGCTAAGCAGTTAGCTAAGCAGAAACCAGCAAAATAGGCAGAAAAAGAAAGTAGGTAACTTATGGTGTCGTATGCAGAACGTATGTTAGATGACCTAGATAAAGGCCAGCTGGATGCAGCAGAAAAGTCGTTTGCAGCTGCTTTACAGCAGGACGATGACGATACAATTTATTCATTAGCTGAGGAGCTTTATGCGCTAGGCTTTGCCAAACAAGCAAAACGTGCCTATCAGCAACTCTTAGACAAGTACCCAAAAGAGGATCAGTTGCGTACGAACTTGGCAGATATTGCAATCGATGAAGGCAAGACTGATCAAGCCATTGAGTATCTAGCAGCCATTAAAACAGATTCCGAGGCTTACCTACAAGCACTCTTGGTGCTGGCTGACTTGTACCAATCGGAAGGAATTTATGAAGTAGCCGAGGCTAAGTTAAAGGAGGCCTATCAATTAGCTCCCGAAGAACCAGTGATTGCCTTTGCACTAGCTGAATATTATTACGCGAGTGGTCAATACCAAGAGGCAATTCCCTACTACCGTGACTTATTAAAGCAAGGTGAGCGTAAATTTTCAGGTGTGGATGTAGCCTCTCGCATTGGCGTAGCCTACGCTTTGACGGGCAATGTAAAAAATGCACTTGGTTATTTAGAACAAATTAAACCAGCTGATATGACGCCGGACGTTCAATTCCAACTCGGCCTAACTTATGCAGCTGACGAAGAAACCTATGATCAGGCAATTAAGACCTTTGAGGCTTTGGCAGACCTTGATCCGGCCTATGTAAGTTTATATATTCCTTTAGGGGCCTTATACGAAAAACAAGGTCAAAATGAACAGGCCTTGCGAACATATCAGGCTGGATTAGCACAAGATGCCTTTAATCCAAAACTATATGAACGGGCGGCCATTGTCAGTATGCGCTTAGGTAAGGCTGCACAGGCTGGGCATTTCCTTGCCGAGGGCTTAAAGAACAATCCAGATGATCCAACCTTGATTTTGGATTACTCAGATTGGTTGGTCAGTCAACATAAAGATCAAGATAATTTAGACCTATTGAATCATTATCTAACGGATGAAGAGGCCGATATTGACCCTGGTCTCTATCGTAACTTAGCGCGAAGTTATACTGCCCTAGAACAAGATGAATTTGCTAATCGGTATTGGCAGGCGGCACTACCTTCCTACTTAAGTGATCCCGATTTCTTACAGGAGGCGTATTATTTCTTCCGTAAAATTGGCGAACGCGAACTGGCCTTGCAGGCGATTGCACGCTATGTCAAGTTACGACCAGAAGATTACGATATGCTCAATAACTATGACGACCTATTAGCTGAGCAAGATGATTGAGGACTGGGCTTTAGGAGTGCCCATGCACTGTGCTAAACTATAGCATATAGCTATACTGCAAAAGGAATTTAGAAAGGTTTGGTGATGTCGTGGATGCCTTACATTTATCGCCTCGTCTGCAGGCGCTGGCTGACCATGTTCCGAAACGGTCTCGCTTAGCTGATATTGGGTCTGACCATGCCTATCTACCGGCACATCTTCTCTTAACTGGCCAGATTGATTTTGCTATTGCGGGTGAAGTCGCCCAGGGGCCATTAGCGAATGCACAGCAGGAGATTACCCGCCATCACTTAGCTGACCGTTTACAGCCACGGTTAGCTGATGGATTAGCTGCAATAAGGCCCAGTGACGCCATTGATTGTGTTGTTATTGCAGGGATGGGTGGGCATTTAATTACGCAAATTTTAACGGCTGGTCAGCCTAGGTATGATCGCTTAATTTTGCAACCAAATACGGATCAACCCTTGGTGCGGCTTTGGTTGATGGAGCATCATTATCGCTTAACGGCAGAGGACGTTGTAGCTGACGATGGGCATCGTTACGAAATCATGGTTGCCCAACCAGGAGCAGCGACTTATACGCAGGAAGAACTGCAGTTTGGTCCCTATAACATCAGGCAAAATCAGCCAACTTGGCGGGCCAAGTGGTTGCAAGAGGCTGATCGGTTGCGGCAACTTAAACAAACACTTAGTAAGCGGGGTCAAGCGCAGACGCAGGCTTATCAACATTATTGTAGTCAATTAAAAGCAATTGAAGGAGTACTTGGACATGCAAGCACAGGTCTTGATAGAAGCAATTGAAGCCTATGCCCCCCTAAGCTTGGCTGAAGATCACGATCCGACGGGATTGCAAATTGGGGATCCTAGTCAAGAAATTCACCGTGTTATGACAACCTTGGACCTGCGACCCGAGGTTGTAGCAGAAGCGATTGAGCAGCGAGTGGATTTTATTTTTGCACATCATCCGGTAATGTTTCATCCGGCCAAGAATTTGGACTTTCGAGATCCCCAAAAGGCCATGTATGCTGATTTAATTCGACATGGAATTGTCGTTTATGCCGCTCATACCAATTTAGATGCAGCGGCAGGGGGGATGAACGATTGGTTAGCTCAGTTACTTGGCATCCATGAGGTGGTACCACTCTTAGCTAATCCGGATGGGCAAACAGGTTTAGGACGAATTGGACGATTAGCGCAGGAAACGACCGTAGCTGAATATGCGACCTTTGTACGCCAACAATTTGGTGTTGACCATCTACGGGTTATTACGCCTGATCTGAATCGAACAATTGAACAGGTGGCCGTGATTGGTGGTGACGGTGGTCGCTATTATCGGCAAGCTCAAGCAGCTGGAGCTGATGTCCTGGTGACGGCAGACCTTTACTACCATACTGGTCACGATGTTTTAGCAGATGATTTTGTGGTGATTGATCCTGACCACCATATGGAAGCCATTGTTAAGGAAAAGATGGCTGATTTAATTCGAACTTGGCAAAGCAAAGAACGTTGGCAGTTGACGGCAGTTGTACCGTCCCGAGTTAACACAGATCCTTATACCTATATTTAAGAAAAGAGGTCTTTACATGACACAATTAGAAACTATCCAGGCAGTCTATCCAAATTTGGTTGATCGGTTTTTACAATATGTAAAAATCAATACCCGGTCGAATGAAGAATCGACGACGGTACCTTCTGATGAAAAAGAAGTTGCCTTTCTAGCCGCTTTAGCTGATGAGTTGAAGGCGTTGGGTCTAGCGAATGTACGTACCATGGCAGATGGGTATGTTTTCGCTGATTTACCAGCTAACACTGATAAAAAGGTGCCAGCCATTGGCTTTATTTCACACGTTGATACTGCTGATTTTCCAGCTGACCATGTCGATCCACAAGTCGTGGCTGATTATGATGGTGAATCAGATATTTTGTTAAACGACGAATATAGTTTAACTGTTAAAGATTTTCCTAGCTTAAAGAAATATGCTGGTGACACCTTAATTACAACGGATGGTACCACCTTACTGGGGGCTGATGATAAGGCTGGGGTAGTTGAGATTATTTCAGCCGCTGAATACTTGTTGGCACATCCAGAAGTTGAACATGGTGATCTGCATTTTGCTTTCGGTCCTGATGAAGAGATTGGCATTGGCGCTGATCATTTTGATGTAGCTGCTTTTGGGGCTGACTTTGCTTATACCGTAGATGGCGGAGAACTGGGCGAGCTACAATGGGAGACCTTCTCAGCAGCCCAAGCAGTGATCACGATTCAAGGCCGTAATGTTCATCCTGGTTCAGCTAAGGACACCATGGTCAATGCTTTGCAGGTTGCCATTGATGTTCACAATGCATTACCAGAACATGATCGACCTGAGCATACTGCCGGTCGGGAAGGCTTTTATCACTTGTTAGCTTTGGATGGTACTCCTGAAAGTGCTAAGATGACTTACATCATTCGTGACCATGATCGCGCCAAGTTTGAAGAGCGAAAGGCATTATTAACAAAGGTAGTGGCTGACTTAAATGCTAACTTTGATGTTAAACGGATTAATTTGTCCTTGAATGACCAATATTACAATATGGGTGAGGTTCTAAAGGATAATATGATGCCAGTCGATTTGGCCCAAAAGGCGATGGAAGAACTTGGTATTAAGCCAATCATTGAAGCTGTTCGTGGTGGGACAGATGGATCTAAAATCACCTTCCTAGGATTGCCAACTCCAAATATGTTTGCCGGTGGTGAAAATATGCATGGTCGTTATGAGTATATTTCTGTCCGGGTGATGAAGGAAGCTGTTGATACGATTCTAAAAATCAATGCGTTAAATGTTGCCCAAGCCCAATAAGGACGCATTTATCAGTGGAAGCGGTTGCTTTCTATGGTAAACTAGAAGTAGATGTTTAAAATTAATTAAGTAGTTGAGAGGAATAAAGCATGTCTAAAATTTTAGCAATTAACGCAGGGTCATCATCATTGAAGTTTCAACTTTTAGATATGCCTGCTGAAACCGTCATTGCCAAGGGCCAAGTAGAACGAATTGGTCTACCTGATGGAATTTTTACAATGAAGTTCAATGGGGAAAAAACACAGTTTAATGCTGATTTTCCTAATCACCGGGCAGCAATTGAAACGGTGTTAGACCAATTCCGTAAGCACGAGGTCATTAAAGACCCAGCTGAGATTACAGGTGTGGGTCACCGGGTCGTAGCTGGTGGTGAATGGTTCAACAAGTCTGTTGTGGTTACTGATGAGGTGCTTAATAAAATAGAGCGTTTAGCTGCATATGCACCACTACATAACCCAGCCAATGCGGAAGGTATTAGAGCCTTTATGGAACTTTTGCCCCACGCCTTACCTGTTGCGGTCTTTGATACAGCCTTCCATCAAACAATGCCTAAGAAGAACTACATGTATTCCCTTCCTTATGAGTATTACACAAAGTATGGTGCTCGCAAGTACGGTGCACATGGTACTTCTCATCGTTATGTTGCAGAGCGAACTGCAGCGATTTTGGGTAAGCCTTTAGCTGATTTGAAGATTATTACCCTTCATTTGGGGGCTGGTGCTTCTATTACGGCTGTTGAACATGGCAAGTCAATCGATACGTCAATGGGCTTCACGCCATTGGCTGGTGTGACCATGGCAACGCGGTCTGGTGATGTTGATCCTTCATTGATTTACTATATCCAAGAACGTGAAGGGCTCACGAATGATGAGATGTTAAAGATTTTGAACAATAAGTCAGGGCTGTTGGGTATTTCAACTTTGTCTTCTGATATGCGTGACCTAGAAGATGTTGAAAATACGAATGACCATGCCAAATTAGCCATTGAAATTTTTGAAGACCGCGTGATTAAATACATCGGTCAGTATATTGCGGAGATGGCTGGTGTGGATGCCATTGCCTTTACAGCTGGAATTGGTGAAAATGCAATTGAAGTTCGCCAACGCATTATTGATCAATTTAACTTTATGGGCATCAAGCTTGATCAACAGGCCAACGATGTACGAGGAGTTGAGCGGATCATTTCAACCCCTGACTCTTCCGCAGCTGTTTTGTTAGTTCCAACCAACGAAGAATTGGAAATTGCCCGTGACGTTGAACGCTTACAGGCTGAGCAAGCAAAGTAGGCGAACTTTATCATTTGTTTATGGTTGATGGCTTAGTCTATCAGCATAGATAAGGAGGAAGTGCTAATGGTTGGATTATTACTGTTTGGATTGATTGTGCTAGCTGCTTGGGTATCTGTAAGGCGGTTAGTTAGAACGGCAACCGTCTCTTTCCAAGAACGGATGGCACCTTATCAAAAGGTCTATTCACAGACAAGAAACCACCATCATCAGACAACAGTTTTTGATGGTGAGTTTGAAGAGGTGGATAGTCACAAGGTTAATTCATAAAGCAGCTTTTTGTGGCAAGGACGTGGTGTGAGTGCGCACCACGTCCTTTTTTCAATGAAAGAAAAGAACGGGTTAGTGAAGTTGGCTATGGTAATAGCTAACTTCACAAAAAAAGAGTGTTTTGTTCAGCAGTAAAATGGTTTTGGGCAAGGGCGCCTAAACGTGTTAGAATGAAAGGCAGCTATTAAAATGGGGAGTGTGAAGGGATGCAAACAGAGTGGCAGAAAAAATTGATGATGCTACTGGGAATTTTAGGGGCTGGCCTAGTGATTGGGCAAAGCGTGCTGGCAACTTTAGTATGGCCAGTTTATAATGTCGCGACCTATCCATTAGCGGTTTTAACCGCTAATGGTAGCCCCTACCAGTTAAGCTTTATGCTTTTGAACGGGGTAGCTGCCTTGTTGATCCTGCTTAGTTTGTTTACCATATTGAATAACTATCGACATGCTAAACAAGAAAAGCTCTCTAAGGCCTTACAAGGTCTTATTATGGCCCTTGTACTATGGCTGGGATTACAGTTACTTTGGCCCTTGTCAAATCCAGCTATGGCCACCATGGGAGGCACACCAATTCGCAATGGGGTGGTCAGTATAGGTATTATCTTGGTAGCTTATGCCCTTTATCACTACAGTCAGCCATTACGCAAGCAAGGTGATAGTAGTTTGGCTAATGTTCTCTTAGTTTTTAGTATCCTGTTTGTCCTTTTTCACGTTTTAGCATATATTATGCAAGTAATAGGCTGGTCCTTACAAGGATTTTTCGATGTGTTGGCCACCGATAGTTTAGCAGCTGGGTTAGGGTTTATAGGCTGGTACTACTGGCAGCGGTGGTCACGTTAGTTAGGCTAAGGTGGCGCTGACTGACTAATCATTAAGAAAAATTTAAAAAAACATGGTTTTTATCTTGAATTGTGCCCGGTAAATGTGTATAGTTAAGTATTGTAATTTACTAGCTATTGTAGCGGCGCAAGCTTGGGGTTTAGCCTATGCAGCTAGACCTGTCGTTCAATAAGTGGTGGGGGGCACCTCACAAATAAATTTCGAGGAGTTACTGTTAATGCGCATTAACATTTTGTTAGAGTCAGCTGAAACTGGCGAACGTATCTATTTAACTTCTAAGAACCGTCGTAATACCCCAGAGCGTTTGGAGCTTAAGAAGTATTCTCCAAAGTTGCGTCGGGTTACAGTGTTCAAGGAGGTCAAGTAATTATGGCTAAGAAGTCAAAGATTGCTAAGGAAAAGAAGATTGAAGCAACCATTGCTAAGTATGCTGACAAGCGTGCTGAGTTAAAGGCAGCCGGCGATTATGTTGGTTTGTCTAAGTTGCCTCGTAACGCTTCCCCTGTTCGTGCTCACAATCGGGATCGAATTGATGGCCGGCCACACGCTTACATGCGTGAGTTTGGTATGTCACGTTTGAACTTCCGTCAATTAGCACATAAGGGTCAAATTCCTGGTGTTAAGAAAGCTTCATGGTAATCGTTTAGATTATGGTGAATAAAAAAGGTACTGCTTATAAGCAGTACCTTTTTTTTGTTCATATTAAGGCGTTAGAGAAGACTGGCAACTCGCTTTTGTAAAGCAGGAACCACCTCCGTTTGGAACCAGGGGTGTTGTTGTAGCCAATACTGATTACGAGGTGAGGGGTGGACTAAGGGAAAATAACGGGGTAAGAAGGTCTCAAATTCCTTAGTAGTTTCGGTTAAACTACCTTTGAAATCGCGTTTTAGGTAGAATTTCTGCGCATAACTACCGACCAAAATAAAGAGCTCTACTTGGGGCATATTTTCCAATAACAAGGGGTGCCACTTAGCTGCGAAACCCTTGCGAGGGGGTAAATCACCACTTTTTCCGCGACCTGGGAAGTAAAAATCCAAGGGAAGAATGGCTAAACGAGGATCATGGTAAAACGTATCATCTGAAACGCCCATCCATTCGCGCAAGCGCACGCCGCTGGGATCATTCCAAAATTTTTTGGTAGCTTCGGCCTTGGTACCTGGCGCCTGTCCTACGATGACAATTTTAGCTTCATCATGTACTGAATAGAGCGGGTCGATATGCCGTTTAGTGTAGGCTTGATTTTGCGGATCTGCTTTGATTGCTGCATAAATGCTGGCATTATCCATGTCATATTCTCCTTACTGGTCTAGTAGACCTTTTTTTATTGTAGCAAAAAAAGAACTGTAAGCCTAACTAGTCCAGCTTTTGCTCAAAAAACAATATGATGGCTATGCTTATACCTGGTAACTTATATATGGTAAGTAAGAAAGCTGCCTTTGTGAAGTGTTTTATTTTTAAAAACCCGTTTTGTTATTCACAAGAACAAATAATAATAACGGTAACTGTTGTTGCAAAGGCGATTAACTTTGTGATAATATGAATTTATTGGATTAAGAAAGTAAATATGTTCACAAAAGTGGAGGTTTATCATGAAGGTTGCCGTTATCGGAAGTACACATGCGGGTGTTTTTTCAGCCAAGCAAATTAAGGCTCAAGTGCCAGATGCACAAATTGATGTATTCGAACGTAATCAAACTGTTTCATTTTTATCATGTGGGATTGCTTTATGGGTAGGGAATCATGTTTCAGATCCAGCCCGGATGTTCTATGAGTCACCGGAGTCCCTAATTGATCAAGGGATTAATATGCATATGGGAACCGAAGTCGTACAGGCTGACTTAGCAGCTAAGCAATTAACCATCAAAGATTTAGTTACTGATGAAGAACGGACAGACGTGTATGATAAAATTGTCATCACCACTGGTTCTAAGGCTGTGATTCCACCAATCCCTGGTATTGATGGTGATAAGGTTTACATGGCTAAGAATTGGGACGATGCAAACCGGCTTAAGGAAGTAGCTGATGATGTTAAGCGGGCAGTCGTTATTGGAGCCGGCTATATTGGGGCTGAGTTGGCTGAGCAAATGTCACTTAATGGCACTCAGGTAACCTTAGTTGATGCGCTAGACCGGGTCTTAGCTAAAAATGCCTCAGCGGAGTATTCGGCTGTAATCGAACAAGCTTATCAAGAGCATGGAGTTAATTTAGCCTTGGGAGAAACGGTAACCGAGTTTGTTGATAATGGTGAGGACATTACAGTTAAGACAACTGGCGGAGCCTATACCGCAGATATTGCTATTTTAGGAATTGGTTTCCGGCCAGCAACTGATTTGTTTACTGGTCAAGTAGATATGTTAGATAATGGGGCCATTATTACGGATAAGTATATGCAGACCAGCGCCCCTGACGTATTTGCTGCTGGCGATGCTAGTGCTGTTTATTACAACCCAACCCAAAGTTATGATTATATTCCATTGGCTACGAATGCCGTACGCCAGGGAATTTTGGTAGGACGTAACATTGTAGAACCAACAGTTGCTTATCAGGGCACGCAAGCTACTTCAGCAGTTGAATTGTATGGCATTGCCTTTGCATCAACTGGCTTAAATGCAGATTCAGCTGCAGCTAAGGGGATTAAGTCACAATCCATCACCTTGGATGAAGATTATCGACCTGACTTCTTGTTGACGACTGAATCCGTTAAAAGTTCATTGACTTGGGACCCAGAAACCCGCCGTATTTTGGGTGGTGAATTTATGTCCACTCATGATGTGACGGCGGCGGCTAATGTCATTTCATTGGCGATTGAAAATCAAAACACCATCGATCAATTGTCCATGACGGACTTTTTCTTCCAGCCAAACTTTGATCAACCAATTAATTATATTTCTTCAGTTGCCATCGCCGCAGCATCAGCCGCAGCTGAATAATGTTCTAAGTAGAATAGTGTTTCAATAAAAAACTGCTGGCTTTTACACAACACCGGCAGTTTTTTCCGTGTTAGGAGGAGCTTATGTACCTTAAACGCTTTATAGAATTATTTGTGGTTTATGCCATTTCACTGATGATTGCCCTAGCAGTATTTGTGGGTGGCTTTGACCTAGTTAAACAATGGGTGCCCTTGACGTTAGCTTTGATAGCAGGTTATTTGGTCTTAGTGGTACCATTAACCGCGTTGACACTAAAGAAAATGACAACGCGTCAAAAAGCGAGTGGTGTGCAGCAGGCAACAAGTGAGTTGAGTCAAACCTTGGGGCAATTACCACCTTATATAGCCTTAGCAACGGTGACCCCAAGCGGGCAAGTCATGAATTCTATTGTGACTTATGCACAAGATGAGCAAGCGGAAAATGTGTTCTATGTCGTTACTGATCCTAAAACTCAGCGGGTGGTCAATATTAGGGCACACCGTCAAGTTGCCGTAACCACTTGGTTTGGCGATGAAAGTGGTGTGCGTGTATCTTCTTGTCAAGCGGAGGCGACAGTGACGACGGGCGAAGAGGCGATTGCGGATTTGTTACAGTCAGCCCCAGTGATTAAAAAATTAGAACCACATTGGCAAGATAAAGCAGTACTTACCATTAGGTTAACTTCAGCTTTAGTTGAATCATTTAAAACTCAAGCGAAGGCTATTAACTTTAAGTAGGTAGTGGACAAAAAGGATAGTGGGGCCCTTGGCTGGACCGACTATCTTTTTTATTAGGTATCGAGGCTAAGTTCTAGGCATTATAGCTGTAAGCAGGTATAATGAAGGCAGAGTAGTGAGAAGTCTATCAGTAAAAGAGGTGGTAACCTTGTTTGTACTTTTGCTTATATTGGGTGTACTTTTGATGGCGTTAGCAACCTTGATGCGTAAATCGGTGGGAAATGAGAATCTCTATCCCATGTTTGTCGCGATTATTGGCGTATTAATCGTTGTATTGGCCATTATGATGTGAACAAGTAAAGAAGGGAGGGCCACCATCGCTGTTAGGTGTCCACTGGTTACCTGATAAGCAGTGAAAACATGAGAAGACGTGATGAAAATAAAGTAGCGGCATTGGAAGCAAGTACGTTAGCAATTGTGCAAAACCAAGGGCTAAGTCAGTTGAGTATTAGTAAGCTGGCAAAACAGGCCGGAGTTTCGGTTGCCACGGCCTATATCTATTATGAGAATAAGGCTGATTTGTTAGGAAAATTATATCAGCGGGTGCAAGAACGGTTGATTTTCGCCGTTCCCAGTCCAGCTGCAAATCAACCTATTCAAGCTCAATTTAACCAGGTGATGCAAGCTTATGCTCATAATTTCCTGGCCCATCCGGCCGATGTTACTTTTTTGGCGGCCATGACAGCGAATCCTGAGTACTTTCCGGCAAGGGAAGAACGTGGTGATAGTTTACTTGGGCCAGCAATGATGGCGGTAATCAAAGCAGCCTATCAGGCGGATGGTTTACAGACAGGAAATGTTGATTTATTATTAGCGCAAGGGCTATACCCCTTGGAGTGGTTATTAGAATCACGATTGCAGCACGGTTTATCAGTTCAACAGGATGAAATTGACACGTTAATTAAAATGGCAGAGCGGGCGATTTTTCGTCCGTCAATGCTGGCAGATGAAAGGATATAAAATGACACAATATGATTTTGATGTTTTGTATTTAGGTAGTGGTCATGGTACTTTCGACGGGGCTATTCCACTAGCTGCTAAGGGAGTAAAGGTTGGGGTGATTGAAGCCGATCGTGTTGGTGGAACCTGTCCTAACTGGGGATGTAATGCTAAGATTTCCTTAGATGCACCAGTAGCCTTGCAAAGAGCACTTTTAGCAACACAGGGGACGGTAGCTGGCTCAGGTAAAATTGACTGGGCTAAGAACCAAAGTCACAAACATAGCGTGATTGATGGGATTCCTAACTTCTTGGAAGGAGCAATGGAAAGCCAGGGTATCAAGATGATTTTTGGTCGTGGTGAGTTAGTTGATGCCCACACCATCCAAGTTGCTGGCACGGCCTATACTGCCGACAAGATTGTCATTGCAACTGGCATGCACCCACACCGCTTAAATATTCCTGGAAGGGAATTATTACATGACTCAACTGATTTTTTGGCGTTAGCTGAGATGCCTAGCCGGATGGTGATTATTGGTGGTGGTTACATTGCCTTAGAGTCAGCAACCATGGCTAATGCGGCCGGTAGTGATGTGACCGTGGTGATGCACCATCAACAGGCTTTGCGCGCCTTCCATCAACCCTTTGTTGAGTTAATGTTAGCTGACTTAGTTGAGCGAGGTGTGACAATTCTGCGCGATACTGAAGCCAAGCGCCTTGACACAACAGCGGAAGGCATTCAGGTTGAGACCAGCGCTGACACCTTGTTAGCTGACTGGGTACTGGATGCAACTGGTCGCGTGCCCAACACTGAAGGCATTGGGCTAGAAACGGTGGGGGTAGAAACCTCGCCAGCTGGGGTGAAGGTCAATGACTATTTGCAAACATCAGTGCCTAATATCTATGCCAGTGGGGATGTGATTGCCAAGACCCAACCTAAGTTAACGCCAACGGCAGTCTTCGAATCAAAGTACCTCATGCATCGTTTTAGTGGTGATAGCCAGGCGCCCATTGATTATCCGGTAATTGCTACTAATGTTTACACATCACCACGGATAGCTCAGGCCGGTATAACGGTAGACCAAGCCAAGGCTAATCCTGACCAATATGTCATTGTAGAAAATGAAGTGGCCGCTGACTGGTATCGTCAAGTCTTTTATGAGACAGCGGGTAAGACGACCTTAATTTTCAATCAGGAACATCAATTAGTCGGCGCAACCGAAGTATCAGAGCAGGCCGAGGATGTGATTAATAGCCTCTTACCTGCCATTGAATTCGGTTATACCCCAGCCCAAATGGAACGTTTAGTTCATATTTTCCCTTCGATCAGTGCTGATGCTTGGGGCCAATTATAAAAAGTAACAGTTTTTGCATATGTATAAAGGAGGAAGCACTATGTTGCTTCCTTTTTTAGTTACTGGTCAAAAATGTGGTACACTAGGCGGGAATAGTATTTGAAATCAAAAAGCAAAGGAGCAAGCGCATGACTGAAAAATGGTATACCATAGATTTGGCTGATGGCTGGCATTTAACGATGAATTATCCGTTAACACTTCATGAATTGGTTCAGCAAAGTCCAGCAGTTTATCAGGTTACGTTACCAACTGGCTTTAGTGTCCAATTTAGAATTGATGATGAAACCATTGAAGTGCTTGGTATTAAGGATATGACTGATGTAGCCTCCCTTCAGATTCGACTTGATAAGGTCATCCAAATTAACTTGAAATAACTTGACCTAACCGGGGCATAACGCTTAAAGTAGTAACTATTATGTATGTGGTTCGTAACCATCCCACACAAAAAAACTAGGAGATTGTAAATAATGACGACGAAACATGTTTCAAACCAGGAGCGTACTCGCAGCATTGCCTTAGTAGGTCTAGTGGCAGCCTTATATGTGGCCTTGACAATGACCTTACCCGCGCTAGCCTATGGAGCTGTGCAACTACGCCTTTCAGAAGGATTAAATCATCTTGCTGTTTTTAATAAACGGTATATCCTTGCCCTGAGTATTGGGGTCTTTATCGTTAACATTTTTTCCCCTATGGGCATTGTTGACATGGTGTTTGGGACGCTAGGTACCTTAGTGATGACGACTATGAGCTACTACAGTGCCCGTTATTTTCATAACATTTGGATAAAGCTAGCCATCAGTACTGTTATTGATACTGCGATGATGTGGGCAGTGGCGTTGGAACTAAACCTCTATGCGGGGGCTCCTTTTTGGATAACATATGGCTGGGTAGCCTTAGGTGAGTTTATTGCCTTAGTGATTGGGGCCGTCATTATTGGCCTCATTGGCAAACGTGTTAATTTAGCAAGGTAAAGAGAGCGTAATGACAGATAAAGATTATCATGGGAAAACGGTTTTATTGACGGGAGCGGCATCAGGAATTGGGGCCGCCCAACTAGCAACTTACCTTAAGTTAGGTGCTAGGGTTTATGCCTTAGACCGAAAACCCATTCAGATTCACCATCCAGCCTTAACTAGCTTTGTTTTAGATTTAAGTGACGCCTTGGCTTTGGCGCAGTGGATAGCTGACCAGCAATCCTGGCTGGACCAAGTAGATATCTTTTTAAGTACGGCTGGCATTCTGGATGCCTTTACTCCCTTTTTACAGGAGACACCGGTTGATTTTTGGCAGGTGATGGCAATTAATTTAGAAGCGCCCATTGTATTAACGCGCGCTGTCTTAACAGGCATGGTGGCGCGACAAGCAGGCCAGATACTCTATATGGCATCTATTGCGGGTTTAGTGGCTGGTGGTGGAGGCGCTGCCTATACGACCTCTAAGCACGCTCTAGTTGGGTTTATGCGGCAGTTGGCCTTAGACTATGCAGGAACGGTGCATGTTAATGCGATTGCGCCGGGGGCTATTAATACCCCAATGAATGCCGCTGATTTTGCTGGTAGCGGTGAAATGGCAAAAGAGGTTGCCAAAGCAACGCCAGTTGGTCGTTGGGCTCAACCACAAGAAGTAGCTGATTTATCGGTTTTTTTGACCAGCCCTCAGGCCGATTATATACAAGGACAGGTTATTCCGATTGATGGCGGCTGGTTAGTTAAATAAACAAAAGGAAAAGCAGGCCTTCTTTGGAAGGCCTGCTTTTTTGGATTATTGAAATTGACTAACATTGGGTAAATCTGGCAGATAAAGTAAGAGATCACTAATATCTAAGAAGTGTTGATTGTCTTGATAGAGCACAAGGCGCCAATCACTAACTTGATTAGCATGCGCTTCGTCAATAAATTGATTGAGGCTACCATCATGGTTTAAGAGTAAAAAGCCGGCATACTCAGTAAGGACTGTAGCTAAATCAAGGGTGACCCGTACAATGTCAAGGTGGTCATTAGGGTTTAAAAGCATAATGCCAAAACGCCCAATTTCAGGGCGCGTTTGAGCAAAGTACCATTGCATTGCAAGCAGGTCATTCATGGTTAAGCCAATGTTCATTAGATAATCAATACTTAGTCGGAAGTGAATGGGTTCTGGCAGTTCGTTGGCGGGTTGAGCTGCTACATGAAAATATTGGGCATAAAGTTCTGCCAACTGCTGCCATTGGTGGATGCTTGGTTCTTTTAACCCATCTTCAAAGGCGGTTAACACTTCAGGTGCTAACTTCATTGACTGACTAACCTCTAATAGGGGCAACTGGAAGAAATCACGTAAGGTACGTAAGTTGTTCATAAAAAACCTCATTTCATTAACTAGGTGTTTAGTGACTATTGATATCTAAGATGGCATCAAAGACGGCTTGCGGTAAGTCTATATGGGCCTTTTGACCTTGACGTCGTAATTGTTGCTGCTTCTTAGAAGGTTTGCTTCCTGCAGCGGCAACTTTACGGAGCGGTGGAATGTCTGCGCGGGCAATGACACGTCCTTCAACACTGGCCTGAATTGGCATGGACTGTAGTTTACGAGGAACTAAGTCTTTTAGTTTGGTGACCAGAACTTGGGCAAAATCTTGGACGTGTAAGCGGTGCATTACAAAGGTTAAGGCATCCACATTTGCATAGTCAATGGCGATATCTAAGCGAACTAAGTCGGAAGGGCCGTAGTCGTCACGACTGGTAGAAAGTGTTGCAAAACCATGTGATACTGATTTTAGTTCATTAAAGAAATCATAGGCAATTTCGGAAATGGGCATCCGGTAGGTAATCGATAGTAGCTCACCAATGGTTGCTAAGTCAATTAGTTCCCCTCGGCGCCCTTCAGCTAAGCGCATAATGGCATTTAAGTGTTCATTAGGGGCAGTAATCTTAGCTAAGACATAGGGTTCATCAACTTCTTTAATGAGATGATAGTCAGGAAATTGGTTAGGATTTTCGATATAACGTGGTTGATCTTCACCCTGAACCCAGACGCGAAAGGTCGCGTTAGGCATGGTTGTAATGACATCCAGGCCAAATTCACTTTTTAGTCGCTCACGAATAATTTGGAGATGGAAAATACCTAAGAAACCACCACGAAAGCCCGTCCCCAAAGCCTCGGATTGTTCGGGTACATATTGGAAGGCCGCGTCGTTTAAGGATAGTTTTTCAATGGCGACCTTTAAGTCACGGTATTGACCACCGCGCGGATAGATTCCAGCATAAACCATGGGTTCAATTGTTTGGTAACCGGGTAAGGGGCTCAAAAGGCCATGGTCACTTGTGGTAATAGTATCACCAACTTGAACTGCCTGAGGATCCTTGATACCCGTAACAATATAGCCAACATCGCCAGCGCTCAAGACGTTGGTTGCTTGTGCTTGAGGAGCGAAAAAGCCAATTTCTTTACTGAGGGTGCTAATTTGATGGGCCATAAAAGTCAGTTGGTCCCGGTAGTCTAGGCGACCATCAAAAAGACGGGCCTGCACGACCACTCCTTGGTAAGGGTCAAATTTAGAGTCAAAGACGAGGGCTTTCAGTGGTTTAGTTGGGTCACCACTGGGAGCCGGGATACGGTCACGAACAGCCAAGAGGACCTCTTTAACCCCTAGACCGGTTTTAGCAGAAATCTTTAGTGTAGTATCGGGGGTAAACGATGGATCTAGATCCATCAACTCGAGCATGGTGCGATCAACATCAGCCATTGCGTTATCAACTTTATTGATAATTGGGACGAGCACAATACCAGCTTCCTTAGCTAAACGATAATTAGCAACAGTTTGTGCTTGAACTCCTTTTGTTGCATCGACTAGTAAGAGGGCACCATCAGTAGCTGATAAACTTCGAGACACTTCATAGTTAAAGTCCACATGGCCTGGTGTATCAATAAGATTGTATTCATATTCTTGACCAGCTGGATCAACGTAGTAATTACGAACAGTGCGCGACTTAACTGTGACGCCATGTGCCTTTTCAACGGCCATATCATCTAGGAGTTGTTCACTACTTTCACGTTGGCTGACGGTATTAGTCATTTCCATGATGCGGTCGGCTAAGGTAGACTTACCATGATCAATGTGGGCAATAATGGCAAAATTTCGAATATAGGCTTGCTTTTTGGACATAAAAACGGTTCTCTTCTCTTGATTAATATAACAACGTTTGACTGCTTGTGAACACAGCTTAAATTAAGGTTCAACGGAATTCTTTCCATTATAGTCGTTTCGTCTGTGCCTTGCAAAAAAGGGAGTAGGGAAATTAGATTAAAGAGAGCAGGAACTTGATAGTTAATGGGGTATAGCAGTTCCATTACAAAAAAAATAGAAAATTAAAAAAATAATTTTGACGGCGGATATTCTATGCTCTATAATATCCAAGACATTCAAAATTGCTGGTTAATGACCGGCAAAACAGATTTATTAGCGGCAGTTTTGCATGTATTGAATAAAAAAAAGCTAGAAAGACTCTGGGGGCTAGTATATGAAACATATTAATTTCTGGCGGTTTGTGGGTCAGACAGTGTTTTATTTCATTATTTTGTTAATTTTATTGTACTTATACGGTTACTCTGGTCATGGTCAGGGTGGCTTTATCTATAATGAATTTTAATTCAGAGGGGGCCAAAAATGGAAAAGATTACGAATATGATTGAAACCATCGATAATTATGGTACAAATCAAGGTTCACGGGTAGTATATGATGTTTTGGGGGAGGAACATACGTATGCTCAACTTAAACACGATTCAGATGCGCTAGCGGCCTATATTGATCAACTTGGTCTAGGAGCTAAGACCCCCGTGATGGTATACGGTGGTCAAGAATATGAGATGCTAGTGAGCTTTGTCGCCCTAACGAAGGCTGGACATGCTTATATTCCCGTTGACTTAAATTCGGCTGATGAACGCCTATTGTCAATTATGGAAATTGCTCAGCCAGCGGCCGTGATTGCAGTGGATGATTTACCACTCGAACTAACTGGTGTACCAGTAATTAGTTTGGCTGATATTAAGCAGGCAAGGCAGGCAGACCTAGCGTATGCTTGCGATCATATGGTTACTGGGGATGATAATTATTATATTATTTTCACCTCCGGAACGACGGGTAAGCCTAAGGGTGTTCAGATTTCACACACGAACTTACTCTCCTTTACGAATTGGATGTTAACTGATGCTGCCTTTGCAGTACCCAATGCGCCTAAGATGTTAGCTCAACCACCATACTCCTTTGACTTATCAGTAATGTATTGGGCACCGACCTTGGCGGCTGGAGGTACTCTGTATGCCTTACCACGGCCAGTAGTTGAGGACTTTAAACAGTTATTTAAGGTTTTGCCTGATTTACCAATTCAAGTATGGACATCGACACCGTCCTTTGTTGATTTAGCAATGTTGTCTGAAGATTTTAATGCAAAAACAATGCCTCAACTTGAGTATTTTTATTTTGATGGAGAGGAATTGACGGTTAATACAGCGCGTAAGTTACGTGATCGTTTCCCTAATGCACGAATTGTGAACGCTTATGGACCAACGGAGGCCACAGTAGCACTATCGGCGGTGGCAATTAGTGATGAAATGCTGGCCAAGGGCGAGCGCCTACCTATTGGTTACCCTAAGCCAGATAGTGTGACCCAAGTTATTGATGAAGCAGGGCAGCCAGTCGCAGCTGGGCAAGAAGGGGAAATTGTGGTGGCCGGACCAGCCGTTTCAAAGGGGTATTTGAATAATCCTGAAAAAACTGCAGCTGCCTTTTTCGAATTAGCTGGGCAACCTGCTTACCATACGGGAGATTTAGGTTCCTTTGATCAACAGGGCCTGCTGCATTATGGTGGGCGCTTAGACTTTCAAATTAAGTTTAATGGTTACCGGATTGAGCTAGAGGAGGTCGCCCATGTTTTGAAGCTGGCTGACTTAGTAGAGAATGCGGTGGCGGTACCACGCTATAATGATCAGCATAAGGTGCAACAATTGTTAGCCTATATTGTGCCCAAGGCTGGAGCCATGGACACTTTCGCACGGCCTTTGGACCTAACCAAGGCGATTAAAGAACAATTAGCCAACGATATGATGCCTTATATGATGCCCTCACGCTTTATTTATCGGGAGGACTTGCCAATGACACCTAATGGGAAGGTCGATATTAAGGCCTTGATTGCTGAGGTGAATGCGTCATGACGCAGTGGTTAGCAACGTTACCTAATTTACAACCATATGGTGATCCCATGTATTTTGGCTACTTGTTGTTAGCCTTGTTGCCCATTGTAGTGGGCCTTTACTTTGGTCGTCGATTCGCCCTATATGAAACTGCTGTTTCCTTTATCTTTATCCTATTGATGTTTACAGGACCACATTGGCCACAATTTTACGCCTTAGTAGCTTATATCATATGGGAAACGCTGTTGGTTTTGGCCTATCATCATTATCGACAGCAGGCAGATAACCGGTGGATTTTTTATGGGGCAGTTGGATTATCTATTCTACCCTTAGTCTTTGTGAAAGTGACGCCGGCGATTGATAACGGTCACGCCTCCTTATTAGGCTTTTTGGGTATTTCTTATTTAACCTTTAAGGCAGTGGGAATGATTATGGAGAGTCGAGACGGTGCCATCAAAGAGTTATCTTTGTGGCCGGTGGTTCGTTTTTTGCTCTTTATGCCTACTCTGTCGTCAGGACCGATAGATCGCTATCGACGTTTTGAGGAAGACTACCAAAATTTGCCCAGTCGAGCAGCTTACATGGCCATGTTGCAAAAGGCCGTTTGGTATATCATGCTTGGCTTCTTCTACAAATTTATCTTGGCTTATTTTTTTGGTACCATTCTATTAAAGCCACTTGAAGGGCAAGCCTTAGCCATTGGGGGCGTCTTCAATTTGCCGACCCTCGGGGTGATGTATGCTTATGGCTTTGATCTTTTCTTTGACTTTGCTGGGTATTCTTTGTTTGCGATTGCCATCTCTTATTTGATGGGGGTTAAGACACCTGAAAACTTTAATAAGCCCTTTATATCACGTAACTTAAAGGAATTTTGGAATCGTTGGCATATGTCGTTGAGTTTTTGGTTCCGAGATTATGTCTTTATGCGCTTTGTGTTTGTTTTGATGAAACATAAGGTCTTTAAGAACCGCAATGTCACGTCCAGTGTAGCCTATATTGTAGATATGGGGCTGATGGGTTTTTGGCACGGCATTACCTGGTATTACATCGTCTATGGGTTCTTCCATGGCTTTGGGCTGGTGATTAATGATTGGTGGTTACGTAAAAAGAAGCGGACCAACTTAGCCCGAAAGAAGGCAGGTCAAGCGCCCTTACCAAGTAATTGGTTTACCATTGGCTTTTCAATCTTTTTGACCTTTAATATTACAATGTTTAGCTTTTTGATTTTCTCCGGTTTCCTAGACCGGCTATGGTTTCACTAATTTTTTAAATACAGGAGGATAGAATGATGGATGTTAAAAGGGAGGTAATCGCAATTATTGAAGATCTCTTCATGGAGGATATTTCTGATATGATGGATGAAGATTTATTTGACGCAGGTGTCTTAGATTCAATGGCGGTTGTTGAATTAGTGTTGGCCCTTGAAAGCAAATTTTCAATTAAGATTCCAGTCTCTGAGATGGGACGAGATGATTGGAATACGGGAAACAAAATTGTAGCGGGGGTTGAGGAATTACGAAATGCTTAAAAAATTCTGGCTCATCTTGGGGCCAGTTATAATTGCTCTTGTGGCGATTATTGGAATTGTCTTTTTAAATGATGCCCATCCAACGGTGTCCTATCAAAAAGAACTTACGGCTTCCACAGCGCTGACCCTTCAAGTATTTAAGAGCGCCACCCTTAAGCAAGCTGCACTATCAGATAAAGAGCACCGTTTTGTCCCATTTTTTGGTTCAAGTGAATGGAATCGAATGGACGAGATGCATCCATCTGTACTGGCAGAGGGTTATCAACGATCTTACCGCCCCTTCCTTTTAGGCCAAAAAGGGGCCACGTCACTGACTCAATTCTTTGGTATGCAGCAGATGACCAAGCAAATGCAGGGTAAGCAAGCGGTGTTTGTGATTTCACCTCAATGGTTTACCCTACAAGGAGCTAATCCAGATGCTTTTACCTATTATTTTGGAACTGCGCAAGGGCTAAAGTTTTTGCAAAATCAAACAGGTAGTCAGGCAGATAAAGTAGCTGCTCGTCGTTTCTTGCAAGTTATGCCCAAAAGTAATGTCAAGACAATGATGAAGCGCGTCGCTAAAGGACAGGATTTGACCCAGTTTGATCAGCAAAAAATTCAACTACAGTTAAACATGCTCGAACATGAGGATGCGTTCTTTAGCACTTGGCTGACCAATGATAATTTTACTAAGCGGGTTAAGCCTAAGGCAGATGCTTTGCCCCAGCCATATAACCGAGAAGCCTTAACACAACGGGCGACAAAGTTAGCTCGGCAGGAAACTAATACGAATCCCTTTAGTATTCAAAATAGTTTTTTTATAAAGCGTATTAAGGGACATGAGCGAAAATTAGCCAACTCACAGGTGCATTTTTCCTATCTCCAATCGCCTGAATACACAGATTTTCAACTAGTCTTAAATCAGTTTGCGAAAACAAATACCAATGTCCTCTTCATTATTCCACCTGTTAATCAAAAATGGGCGGCCTATACAGGCTTGAATGAGGATATGTATGCGCAAACGGTGGCTAAGATACGCTACCAGTTGGAACAACAGGGTTTCAATCATATTGCTGATTTGTCAAAGGATGGGGGCCACCCTTATTTCATGCAGGACACAATCCATATGGGGTGGAATGGGTGGTTAGCTGTCGATGATTATGTCGATCCATTTTTGACCAAACCACAACCAAAGCCGCATTATCGAATTAATAATGATTTCTTGAGCCGGCAGTGGGCAAATTACCTACCAAAAAAGTGATCGCAGAAAGTGATTGCAGATAGTATGCATAGAATAAGTAGCCTTTTAGGTTGCTTATTCTTTTTTTATTTCCTTTTGTCAGGGCTTGTGCAAAAAGGTATCAAGTAAGTTTATTGACTGAAGAAACAGGTAGAAAGTGATTCCGGCCCCCTTTTAGGAAGATAATGAAAGCGATTAATAGTGATTTATTGTTGAATTTTTCACAAATCATGAGTATAATAACCTGTGTAAGCCTTAGGTGGACGTGTTGAAAGTCTAAGTAGCTGACTAAATCATATGTATATAGGAGATTCTAACCATGAAGATTTTTGCTTATGGAATTCGTAAAGATGAGGAACCCGCATTAAAGGAATGGATGGAAAAGCATCCAAATGTTGAAGTAGACTTTACTGACGAATTGTTGACCCCTGAAACGGCTAAGTATGCTAAGGGTGCTGATGCAGTTGATGTTTATCAACAATTGGATTACACACCAGAAACATTGACGGCTTTGCATGACCTTGGTATCAACAAGATGTCATTGCGAAATGTTGGAACGGATAACATCGATTTTGATACAGCCCGTAAGTTTGATTTCCAAATTTCAAATGTGCCAGTTTACTCACCAAATGCGATTGCTGAGCATTCTATGATTCAACTATCACGGTTGTTGCGTCAAACTAAGGCCATGGATGCTAAGGTTGCAAAGCATGACCTACGTTGGGCACCTACCATTGGTCGTGAAATGCGGATGCAAACAGTGGGTGTGATTGGAACCGGCCACATTGGTCGTGTAGCCATTAAGATTTTGCAAGGCTTTGGTGCTAAGGTTATCGCCTATGATAAGTTCCAAAATGAAGAAATCGCTAAGCAAGGGTTGTATGTTGACTCACTTGACGACTTGTATGCTCAAGCTGATGCCATCTCATTGTACGTTCCTGGGGTGAAGGAAAATGATCGGATGATTAATGCTGATGCGATTGCTAAGATGAAGGATGGCGTTGTCATTGTTAACGTCGCCCGTGGAAACTTGGTTGATACAGATGCTGTAATTGCCGGATTGGATTCTGGTAAGGTAGCTGCCTTTGCGATGGATGTTTACGAAGATGAAGTTGGTTTGTTTAACGAAGACTGGTCAAACAAAGAATTCCCAGATGCTCGCATCGCTGACTTGATTGATCGTGAAAATGTTTTGGTTACGCCTCACACTGCCTTCTACACAACGAAGGCAGTTTATGAGATGGTTACGCAATCAATGGATGCCGCATTGGCCTTTATTGAAGGTGAACAACCAGCCATTGCTGTTGAGTACTAAACTGGGGTTAAAACGATTCTTTGAACATCAAGGTTAGGTTTTGAGTAGACAGTCGAACCTTTTTGTTTTGTAAGTGTAGCTAGTATTTTTGAATAAAAAAAGAGTAGGGAAGATTATGAATAATTCTGTATTTGATGGTTCTTATAAGCTCCATCCAAAAGATTTTTTCTTTAAGGTGCTGAGTGGATCAGCACAAGGTATCTTGATTGCGGTCTTGCCATCTGCGGTCTTAAAGTATATTTTGATGCCGTTGATTGGTAGCGGTGTCCAATGGGCAATTGACTTAAATGCCATCCTTGTTTTGTTCTCATCATTCTTGCCAATTTTGGTTGGAATTGGGGTTGCCATGCAGTTTAAGATGCGGGCCTTGGATGTTGGTGTGATGGCTATTGCTGTGGGTGCCTCATCGGGTTCAATTAAGTGGGCTGTTGCAGATTCGGGATTTGTTAATCCTATTACGGGCATTGCTACTAAGACTCAAAGTACGGTTTACATGATGCAAGGAGCTGGGGATGTCATCAATGCTATGATTGTCTCAGCGATTGCTGTTTTGGTTATTTGGTTAGTAGCCAAGTATCTGAATGGCTTTGGAGCGGTAGCCATCATCTTGAGTCCCCTCTTGATTGGTGGGGGTGTTGGACTGCTAGGTTTCTACTTAGCCCCTTATGTTGGTACCATTACGGCAGCAATTGGCGACGTGGTCCGGCTCTTTACTGATTTGCAACCATTGCCTATGTCAATGTTGATTGCGATTGCCTTTGCCTTCTTGATCATGACGCCGGTTTCAACTGTTGGTACCGCTTTAGCTATTACCTTAGCTGGGATTGGTGCTGGAGCTGCTGGTGTTGGTGTGGTCGCCTCAACCGTTATCTTACTGATTAATTCAGTTAAGGTTAATAAGACTGGAACGTCTGTTGCCATTTTCTTAGGTGCTATGAAGGGAATGATGCCTTCTGTCTTTAAGAAGCCGGTAATTTTCCTATCAATGTTTGTTACGGCGGCCTTATCAGCGATTCCGGTTGCCTTGTTCAATGTCCAAGGAACACCAACGTCGGCTGGTTTCGGTTGGATTGGAATGGTTTCACCAATTCAGTCAATGTTGGTTAAAGGCTCTGAATCGGTCTTTGTTAACCACGTAATTGGATTAATTCCAGCCTTGATTACATGGTTTATTGTGCCGGTTGCAGTTGGCTTTGTAGTTGATTATGTAGCAACAAAGATCTTGCATTTGTACTCACCAGAGGATTTGCAACAAGAAATTAATTAAGCTTTTAAAACGTTTTGGCTGTCTAGCCAAAGCGTTTTTTATTTTCTTTGAAATAAGAATTGACAATTGTTAAACCTATGATAAAGTAAAGATGTAAGCGATTACATAAATATTTCCAGTCAGTGCTTTTTAACGGGATGGAGCTCATATATGAAGTATATAAACTATTTTGGAACAGATCCGGCAACTAATATAGCCATGGATGCTTGGTTGTTGGAAAATTTACATGCTGATGAACCGGTTGTGGCTTTGTGGCAAAATTCACCAACCATAATTGTTGGTCAAAACCAGAATACCTGGGCAGAGGTGAATTTAGATTATGTGAAAGCGCATCAATTGCCCGTAATTCGCCGGGTAACAGGTGGTGGTGCCGTCTATCATGATTTAGGCAATCTGTGCTTTACCTTAATTTTACCAGTGGAGAATTCAGGATCAGTCGATTTTTCCACCTTCGTTAAACCAGTTGTAAAGGCCTTACATAATATGGGCATTCCAGCTGAAGCGACGGGTCGTAATGATTTAGTAATTGAAGGTAAGAAGATATCAGGTAATGCACAACGTTATCAGAACTGTTACTTGATTCATCATGGTACCTTACTCTTTGATTCTGATGTCGATGCGATGGTTCATGCACTGAACGTTGCCGATGAGAAGTTTATGTCCAAAGCAGCCAAATCAGTGCGAGCACGAGTAGGGATGATTAAAGATTATGCTCCAGACTTAACCATGGAAACATTTAAGGCAGAATTATTAAAGGAGTTGACGAATCATGGTAACGATCCTGAGTATCAATTAAGTCCAGAGCAAAAGCAGTCGATTAAGGACTTGGCTAAAAGCAAATTTGCCACCTGGGATTGGAATTGGGGAAAATCTCCTGATTTTGATTTCCATAATCATGCTAAATATACAGGTGGAGCCATTGATGTATTTGCCAATGTTCATGCTGGCCACATTACCGATATTGATTTTCAGGGTGATTTTCTGGGCGTGCGCGACTGGCGTGAGATTAAAGAAGACTTGATTGGCCTATCTTTTGACCCTACGGCAGTATTAACCGTCTTACAAAAGCACCATGATGGTCAATACTTTGGCAGTATCACGGATGAGGAAGTTGCAATGTTATTTACCAACAACAAGTAGATAGGAGATTGACATGACAGATAGCAAAAAAATATTAGATTTCGCCGGTCAATTAGTTAATCAGGATACCGAATTTCCAACTTTAGAAGTTTTAAATAACGAAGGAAAGATTATTGATCAGGCTGGTTATGAAGCTGCCGACCTGTCATCAGAAGAGCTTGTTCAATTGATGACGGAAATGGTGCAAAGCCGCGTACTCAATGATCGTTCCACTAAGCTGTCTAAGCAAGGTCGGTTAGGCTTCTTTGCCCCAACCATGGGTCAAGAGGCATCGCAGATTGCATCGAATTTCGCCTTTAAGCCGCAAGACTGGATTATGCCAGGTTACCGTGATATTCCAGAGTTAATTATGCGCGGTTGGCCAATTTATAAGGCCTTTCTCTGGTCACGAGGACATTATGAAGGAAATGAATTTGGTGATGTCCGCGGTTGGTTCCCCCAAATCATTATTGGTGCCCAGTACGTGGAAGCTGCTGGGGTTGCCTTGGGCCTGAAGATGAATGGTGAGGATGCAGTTGCCTATGCCTATACCGGTGATGGTGGTTCATCGCAAGGTGATACTTATGAAGGTATGAATTTTGCCTCAGCCTATAAGGCACCAGCAGTCTTCTTTATTCAAAACAATGGTTATGCGATTTCGACACCGCGCCCAGTGCAAACTGCCGCCCAGCACTTAGCAGCCAAGGGTTGGGCAGTCGGAATTCCATCCATTAGCGTTGATGGAATGGATGCTATTGCCATGTATCTAGCAGCTAAGGAAGCTCGTCAGTGGGCCGTTGAAGGTAAAGGACCTGTTTTGATTGAAACGTTAACCAATCGTTTTGGCCCACATTCAATGTCAGGTGATGATCCACTTCGTTACCGGACACAAGAGGATATTGACGAGTGGCACAAGAAAGATCCGTTGATTCGTATGCGGATTTTCTTAGAGCAGCAGGGCCTCTGGAGTGAAGAAAAAGAAGCCGCAGTAATATCTGATTATAATGAAAAAATTGATCAAGCGGTCAAGGAAGCAGATAACATTCACAAGCAAGCTGTGTCTGATTTGATTGAATCAACATTTGAAGTCCCAACGTACACGCAAAAGGAACAAATTGAAAAGTTCCGTCAGGAGGGTAACTAATGTCTAAGAAAACTTATATTCAAGCAATTAATGAGGCACAAGATATGGCCCTAGGTCATGATCCTAAGGTTGTGATTTTTGGTGAAGATGTTGGTGAGAATGGTGGTGTCTTCCGAGCAACTGATGGCTTACAAGCAAAGTATGGTAAGGACCGGGTCTTTAACACTCCATTAGCTGAAAGTGGTATTGGTGGTCTGGCCATTGGGCTAGCAGCCACTGGTTGGCGCCCCGTGATGGAACTTCAATTCTATGGTTTCGTTTATGAAGTGATGGATTCCTTAGCTGGTCAGATGGCCCGTAATCGTTTCCGTTTCCATGGGACCCGTAACTTTCCAATTACGGTCCGTTCACCTTATGGTGGTGGTACCAAGACCCCTGAAATGCATGCTGATTCCTTAGAAGGCTTGATTGCACAAACACCAGGTATTCGGGTAGTAATGCCATCAAATCCGGTTAACGCCAAAGGCTTGCTCCTGGCTTCCATTGAGAGTAATGATCCTGTTCTCTTCCTTGAGAATCTGCAGTTATACCGGTCAATGCGTGCCGATGTGCCCGATGAGTACTACACAACGCCTTTAGATAAGGCAGCCATTGCGCGCTCAGGAAAAGACGTTTCAGTGATTGCTTATGGTGGCATGGTTAGCAAGTCTTTGACGGCGGCTGAAGAATTAAGTAAGCAAGGAATCGATGTTGAAGTGTTGGACTTACAGACGGTCAGTCCCTTAGATATTGAAGCAATTGGCGAAACAGTAAAGAAAACGCATCGGGTCGTTGTCGTGCAAGAAGCTCAACGGCAGGCTGGTATTGCTGCTGCTGTGATGTCTGAAATTGCCGAACGGTTTGTCTTGGAACTAGATGCCCCTGTTGGTCGTGTTGCAGCACCAGACTCAATTTATCCATTTGCTCAGGCTGAAAATGAGTGGTTGCCTAATCCAGATGATATTATTGCAGCGGTAAAGGAGGTCGTTTCATATGACTGAGATATTTAAAATGCCAGATATTGGCGAAGGCATGGCTGAGGGTGAGATTTCCAACTGGTTAGTAAAGGTTGGGGATGAGGTTAAAGAAGAAGATGCAGTCGCTGAAGTACAAAATGACAAACTGCTGCAGGAAATTCTTTCACCTTATAGTGGTAAGGTGACCAAACTCTTTGTGGAACCTGGGACTGTGGTTGAAGTAGGTGCGCCGTTAATTGAGTTTGATGGTGATGGTAGCGGTAGTTTGGCTGGTGATACATCAGCCCCAGCTGCCAGCGAAACCAGTGAAGCGGCGGCAGCTCCAGGGGAGTCAGCTAATGTTAGTCCAGCACCGGCGACAGCGCCAGTGACGACCGGGGCTAAAACGGCTGTCAATGGGTATGTTCTTGCTATGCCAGCGGTTCGTCACTATGCTCGCCAACACCAGGTTGATTTAGCGCAAGTCCCTGCGACCGGTCGCCATGGTCATATCACGATGCAAGATGTAGAGCAGCTTGCCGGACAGGCAAGTGCAGGTGCACCAACACCAGCTCCAGTGGCTGACCAAGCGCCTAAGCCAACCGCTGCTCCACAACCACTTCCAGATGGTCAAGGTGAGTATCGTGAGCCTATGTCAACGATGCGTAAAATTATCGCCAAGAATATGGTTGAGCAAGTGACAACGGTTCCTCATGTAACCTTGATGGATGAGGTTGAAGTATCTAAGTTAGTTGATCATCGAAAGACCTTCAAGCCAATTTTGGCTGCAGATGATATTCATTTGACTTATCTTCCTTACATTGCCAAGGCCTTAACAGCCGTTGCTAAGAAGCACCCGATGTTAAATGCACACTTGGATTCAGCAACTCAGGAAATTGTCTTTAATGAGCATGTTAATGTTGGCATTGCAGTCAGTGTTCCAGATGGCCTGATTGTGCCAACTGTCCAGCATGCTGAGGCTAAGTCTATGCGGACCATGGCGGTTGAAATTAATGATTTGGCTGAGCGGGCTCGTAATAATCAATTAGCCCCTGCTGAAATGAGTGGTGGTACCATTTCCATCTCAAATATCGGTTCAGCTGGTGGTGGTTACTTCACCCCAATTCTTAACACTAACCAGGCCGCTATTTTGGGTGTTGGTCGAATCCATCAAGCACCAACAGTGAATGCTGAAGGTGAGATTGTGGTTGGGCAGATGTTGCGGCTATCCTTGAGCTTTGATCACCGGTTAATTGATGGGGTCTTAGCACAAGAGGCTATGAATGATTTAAAGAAGATGCTGACGGATCCAGCAGCAATGCTGATGGAGGTATAGGAATGGTTGTTGGAACATTAACTGAAAATGTGGATACCCTGGTTCTCGGGTCTGGCCCTGGTGGTTATGTTGCGGCTATCCGAGCAGCCGAGTTAGGCCAAAAAGTGACCATCGTTGAACGAGATTACATTGGTGGTGTCTGCTTGAATGTTGGCTGCATCCCCTCTAAGGCTTTGATTACGGCTGGTCACCACCGCCAGGCCATGCTCAATGGTAGTCCCTTTGGGCTAGCCAGCCAAGGGGTTAGTTTAGACTTTTCTAAAACCCAAGATTGGAAGCAAAATACAGTAGTGCATACGCTGACCAGTGGAGTTGAGATGTTATTAAAGAAACATCATGTACAAATTGTGCGTGGCGAAGCCCGCTTTGTTGATAATCAAACGGTAAGCGTTGCCACTGAAGATTCGGCTTCACAATACTCCTTCCGACACGCCATTGTGGCAACTGGTTCGCGACCAGTTGAGATTCCTGGTTTTGCCTTTAAGGGACGGGTTCTTGACTCTACCGGTGCTTTAAATCTCCCAGAAGTACCTGAACATTTAATTGTGATTGGTGGTGGGGTCATTGGAACCGAGTTAGCGGGTGCCTACCTGAATTTAGGTGCCAAGGTAACGATTCTTGAAGGCCTGCCACGCTTGCTGAGTGGCTTTGACCAAGAATTGACTAAACCGGCCATTGATGACTTGAAGCAACATGGAGCAACTATTGTGACTGAAGCTAAGGCAAAGTCGGTTGAACAGTCTGAAGATGGGGTCAAGGTAACTTACGAAGTCGGGGGTCATGAAGAGGTTGTAGCAGGATCTTACGTTTTGGTCTCAGTTGGTCGGCGACCAAACACGGATGAAATTGGCTTAAATAATACCAATGTTAAAATGGGCGAACGTGGTTTGATTGAAGTTAATGATCAACAGCAAACGAGTGTGCCTCATATTTATGCGATTGGTGACATTGTGGCTGGTCCGGCTCTTGCCCACAAGGCTAGTTTTGAAGCTAAAATTGCGGCAGCTGCAATTAATGGCGATGATGTGCATGATGATCACTATGCCTTACCAAGTGTGGCTTATACCAACGTTGAGGTTGCTTCCGTCGGTGAGACGCCAACTACGATTAAGGATAAGGGCCTGAATGCGAAAGCCTTTAAATTCCCCTTTGCAGCTAATGGACGGGCAATTTCTATGGCAGAAACAGCTGGCTTTATCAGGCTCGTGGTTGATCAAGAGACACAGGCGGTTATTGGGGGTCAAGTTACGGGTGCAGGGGCATCAGACTTGATTTCCGAACTGGCCCTGGCAATTGAGAATGGCTTAACTGTTTCTGATATTTCATTAACGATTCATCCACATCCAACCTTGAGTGAAGGCATTATGGACACTGCTGAATTAGCTGAAGGGCTACCAATTAATATTTAAAGCGTTTATAAAAAAGAACTTGTGCAAGCACAGGTTCTTTTTATGTTACCGTAGATTGAACGTATCTTTTATGAAATGGAGAAAGAACATGGCCTTGTCTAAACAAGCGCAAGATTTAAATGAAAAATTAAACGCCATCCATTATCGACAGCAATTATTAGCGGCTTTTAGCCAGCCAAAGGCAAGTGATTTAATTTCAGCCATTCAGCCCAACCGTTTTAAACCCAATATTCAGCAAAAGCGGCAAAGGTTAAGGGGTGGGCAGCTTTTGACGTTAGCACAGCCAGCGAATGGATTGCATAAAACGATTATGATGTTTCATGGAGGCGGCTTTGTGCTAGCTGCCAGCAATGCTTTTCGTGAAGTTGCCCTTTACTTTGTCAAAGCGGGTTTTCGGGTTGTCATTGCTGATTATCCTTTGATTCCGACTGTGTCAGCACAAGCTTTACGACAATGGGCTTTGGATGCTTACCAGATGGTACAGACGCAGGAAGGGCCTTTAATCGTCTTTGGTGATTCAGCAGGCGCAAATATTGCTTTACGCTTGGCCTTGGATTTAACACCTAAGCAAGTTGCCGACTCCTTGATGGGGTTAGAATTAGTCTCGCTCTGTCCAGATTTAACGTTTGCTAGTGCCGATGTTAAAGCACGCGCCCAAGCAGACTTAGTTTTGGATCGAACGGGGATTAAGGACTATCAAGCAGTAACCATGGGGGCGGCAGGGATGGCTACTTTCAGCTTTACTCAGCAGCGGTCTTGGCCGAGTTTAGGTGTGATTCGGATTGATAGCGGTGCTAATGAATTTATGGTCCCTGATGTAGAACGTGTTGCTGCTGGGTTAGCTAAGAATCCCGACAATCAAGTGAAAGTGAACATTCATCCTGGCTTAGTCCACGATTTTATCATGTGGCAATGGTTACCAGAAACACAGGCCACTTTAGCGGGAATGGTCAGTTTTTTCAAAAAATTAGACGAAAAATAGTGCTACACTACTTGCTGTACTATATGACGTATGCTACTATGAATGATGTAATAAAAAACACCCTACTAACACGGGTTATTTATGAATCGTCAGAGTAAAGGAGTATTAACTAATATGGTAGAACCAGTTCTTGTAGCCAATCATATTCGGCAAGTCTATACGAGTTCGGCAGGCGTGCAACAAGAGGTATTAAAAGACCTGTCTTTGCAAGTACAACCCGGTGAATTTTTAGCCATTATGGGCCCTTCCGGATCCGGTAAGTCAACGTTATTAAATATTTTGTCAACTTTAATGACGCCCACGGCGGGTACAGTTAAAATCAATGGACGTGATATCCTTAACATGTCAGATCGAGATTTAGCTCATTTTAGGGGTAACGATATGGGCTTTATCTTCCAAAATTATAATTTGATTGATAGCTTAACCGTGGCCGAAAATATTGGCTTACCCTTAATGTTACAAAAAGAACCAGTTCCGCTCTTGCAAGAGCGAACCCAGTTAGTGGCAGAGTTACTTAATATTAGTGACTATCTGTCAAAATATCCAGCTGAATTATCAGGTGGTCAGCAACAACGGGTTGGCGCTGCCCGGGCCTTAGTGCATGAGCCCGCACTTATTTTTGGTGATGAACCAACTGGAGCACTGGATTCAGAAAATGCACGTGAGATGATGCAGTACTTAACGAAAATTAATCAGCAAGAGCATATCTCGATTCTCATGGTAACGCATGATGCTTTTTCAGCTAGTTTTGCTTCGCGGATCTTATTCTTAAGTGATGGTCAAGTTTCTGGACAGTTAACCCGGGATGGCCAAGAACGAGATGCCTTTTATCAAGACATTCTCCAAACTTTGGGCAATTTTGATTAGGAGGTCGGGCCATGTTAATTAAAATTGCAGCTAAAACAATTCGTCAACAGTGGCGAGACTATTTAGTTCTCTTATTAGGTACCACCGTAGCAGTTGCCATCTTTTATATGTTTTCAGTTATGGCAACCAACGATACCTTTTTAAAGGGGAACGCTTCCATGAAATTGATTGTCCCAGTTTTCATGTTAGGTGAAGTACTGTTGGGACTCATTACCTTTGTTTACTTGAATTTTGCTAATAACTTTCTTTTAAAATTACGGCAGCAAGAATACGGGCTTTTTTCGATGTTAGGAGCGACAAAGCGACAAATAGGCACACTGTTAATGGAAGAGACCCTGCTGGTGGGCAGTTTAGCAACTATCATTGGTATTTTAATTGGAATGGGGTTGACCGGTTTAAGTGCTAACTTTTTTATGCAGCTCATCGATGTTAAGCTAGCCCATTGGGCGGTGGTGACGCCACAAGCGCTTGTCGTGACAGTTTTGTTTTTTCTCATCGTTTTCGTTTTGAATGGACTTTATAATCGTTGGCGGTTAATGCGCCAAGATACACTCACGTTACTGACGGCTGACCGCCAGGTAGGGGCTACTCCCGTTAAGGCAAAGGGGCGTTGGTTGAAGGCCAGTTTGGGCTTACTTTTGTTAGCAGGAAGTTATGGCATGATGACGCAGCTAAGTACGGGTGGTCTTTTTGCACTCATCTTGGCGTTGATATTAAATGTCGGTGGAACGTATCTTTTCATTGGGCAGACCTTGAATCTATTGACGGCTTATTTGCAGACTAGCCGGTTTGGCCAGCGGGGATTAAGAGCCTTTGTTAACGGTCAATTGCGTTTTCGTTTACCTGAATATAAACGAATGTTAACGATGATTGCGGTTGTTTTCGGGATGGCCCTAGGGGCAATTAGTGTTGGACAGGGTTACTATATCACGTTGCCCAAGCTAGCAGCACAAAGTAGTGGCATAACTATCGCAACAAAGGCTGACAACAAAGCACTAACGCAGTTAAAAGCGGTCGATTATCAGGCGACCGTCCATTATGTGAATCAGGGAGATAAGACTTATCTGTTGCGGACTGATTTGGGAATTAAAGTACCGACGGCTGTTTATCAGAGAAATCAAACACGTTTAACTTGGCAGCCAACAAGTCAAATTGAGGATGCTAATGCAAATGCAACCTTATCTGCGCTAGGTATTTATGTGAATCCTGAAGCCTATACGACCAATGTGATCTTAACAGATCAGTTACCTAAGGGAACCGTGAAGACAATTTCGATGGTGAGAACCGCAAAGATGGATGCAAATCGGAATGTCTTAAACCAACTATATCAGCAAGAACAGGAGCATGCACAACAGGTTGATTTGATTCCAGGAACATATGGAACGTTAAAGACATTGAAAGGTCTCTTTGGGGGTCTTGAATTTATGAGTCTTTTCCTTGGCATTGCCTTTATGATTATGTTGGCGTCGACGCTGATGTTTAAGACCCTAGCCAGTGTTGGTACCGATCGACAGCGCTATACGATTCTAACAATGTTAGGCACAACGCGGGGACAACGCCTGCGTGCTATGATGACTGACTTAGGTATCTTATTTAGTATTCCAATGGGCATTGGTCTATTAGATGTTGGCTTTGGTTTACAGATGTTTAAGGATTTGATGAGCGAGCCTTATGCTGGACTCGGGGGGGCCTTGGTGATGATGTTGTCCCTATACATTTTTTACTATGGGTTGACGGTCTTTATCTATCGCCGACTAATGGAACAACCTAAAAACTAAAAATAAAAAATAGTGAAAGGCTATCTAGGGGGGCTAGATAGCCTTTTTGCTGTCTTCAAGAGAAGAAAACGCCTATAATAAAAGTAACTTGGCGGTGAGTCAAATTGGTCATACACAAAGGAGACTAACATGGCGGTAATGCAGACGACTGATGGAACACAGCTTTTTTATGAAGATAACGGATTGAAAGGACATCCGACCTTAATTTTTTTACATGGTTTTTCAGGGAACCATGCCGAGTTTTTAGCTCAGCAAACTTTTTTTACTGAGCAAGGCTACCGGGTGATTTTATTAGATTGGCGAAATCATGGACAGTCTGCCCGCGTAACTTATGGGTTGCGCATTAGCCAGTTAGCGAATGATTTGGACCAAGTGCTCAGTTATCTAGACCTAACTTCGGTGCAGCTGGTTGCACATTCAATGGGGGCAGCAGTAGGTTGGGCCTACTTATCCCTCTATGGTTCGCAGAGGATTCAGAGTATCATCACGATTGACCAATCACCACAAGGTTTGAATTCAACTAATTGGCCTTACGGTTTTTGCGGCTATGGTTGGCAGGAACTAGCGACGGTTTTGCAAGTTTTTCCGAAAATAAAAATGACAGCACATCGTTTACCAGATACAACATTTGAAGCGATTCGGACACTGCAAGCACAGTTTCCCTTTGATTTAGCGGCCAATCAAGGCTTACTACGAGATCACTTAATTCAGGACTGGCGTGACGTTTTAAGTAGGCTAACGGTACCTACATTACTGATTGCGGGGGCTCAGTCTCCTTTATGGTCACCCCAACATGCCGAGGTAGCAGCTAATTTGGTACCTCAGCAACTAGGCAAGGTCGCTATTATTGAGCAGAGTGGTCACTTACCGCATGCTGAACAGCCACGAATTTTCAATCAGGTAGTAGAGCGCTTTTTAAACAAATTGATATAGACTACGCCTAAGTAGGAACTAAAAAAGCAACCAGCATGGTTGCTTTTTTTAATAGGGACGGCACTGAGAATGTGCTAACTAGAACAAAGGAATTTAATGTGAAAAAATAAACTTTATTTTGCTTTTTGAGCTCGCACAGAATAAGTGTTTTTGATTGTGAGAAGATTGAATTTGCAGAACGGCTGTATATATACCAGACTATTTTACTTAAAATGAATGTTAATATAATTATTTCTAAATGAAAACCGGTTCCATAAAATGCTTGACCTTTTAATGTGATAAGGTATAATAATGTTTGTGAATTACTTATTTAATTAATAACAAATTTAGGTATATAAAAAAATGTCTAGTAGTTTGTGATTAAAATATCTTATGCAGTTAGCAGCGAGTGCGGTGTTTGTAACCGTAACCACGACCAATTATAGACATATATAATGTATTGTACTTTAATTTGCATTTGTTAGATAGGTAATACAAACTGAAAACGTTTGCAAAAACCGTTGATTTTTTCTTGAAAAGGGTTACAATGGGTTTGTAAACGTTAGGAATTTTAGCGCACCTAGTACAATGGAGGAATATATTATGAAGGCCTTATTATTAAATGGTTTGAAGGACATGGAAGTTGAAGATATTGACATGCCTGAAGTAAAGCCTGATGAAGTCTTAGTTAAGACAGCTTATGCAGGAGTTTGTGGAACTGATCGTGCGCTTTATGCGGGATTGCCAGGTTCGGCAGATGCTGTTCCACCAATTGTTTTGGGTCATGAAAACTCAGGAGTAGTGGCCAAAGTTGGTAAGAATGTAACGGAGTTCAAAGAAGGTGACCGGGTAACGGTTGACCCTAATATCTATGATGAGACGTGTTTCTATTGCCGGACTGGCCGTCCTGAACTATGTGACAACTTGTCAGCCGTAGGTGTTACCCGGAATGGAGGATTCGAAGATTACTTCACTGCTCCCGAGAAGGTGGTCTACCATGTGCCTGATGATGTTAGTTTACGTGCCGCAGCGGTGACTGAGCCAATCTCTTGTGCTGTTCATGGGATGAAACTACTGAAGTTTACCCCTTACCAGAAGGCATTGGTTATCGGAGATGGCTTCATGGGTGAACTATTTGTTCAGTTACTACAAGCATATGGTGTGCACCAAGTAGATTTGGCTGGTATTGTGCAAGAAAAGTTGGACTTTAATAAGGAACACTTTGGTGTAACAAACATCTATAACACTGCTAAGGGTGACCAGATTCCAGCTGACTACGATGTTGTAATCGAAGCGGTTGGTATGCCACAAACACAAGAACAGGCAATTGAGGCCACGCGGAAGGGTGCCCAAGTCATGATGTTTGGAGTTGGTAAGCCTAACCAAACCTTCTCAATGAACACTTATGAGGTCTTCAAGAAGCAATTGACTATTCAAGGTTCATTTATTAATCCGCATGCCTTTGAGGATTCTTTGGCCTTGTTAGCTTCAGGTAAGTTGGATGTTGAACCATTGATTTCAACTGAATTGGGCTTAGATCAAGTTCAGGATTACCTTGAAGGTAAGTTGGGTCAGGTTTCTAAGGCGGTTGTTAAGGTGAACGGTGAGGATTAATGACTCAAGAACACAGCGACAATACAAAGATCTCGATGACTGAATCGATTATGTATTTTGTCTTTTCACTGTTGATTAACGCCTTGGGGAATGTGTTTACCATTGTAACTAGTTCACATATTCATCCTCAATTTTTGGGATCAGCATATTGGACGGCTGCGCAGGTTAACTTAGGTGAAGCATTGCATATTAGTCTCTTTTGGACTTTTCTAATCTTTGGTATGTTAACTTCCTTGCTCAACGCAGCATTAATGCATAAGTTTGATATTAAGCGAATTTTAGGTAATCTAGTCTTTATGGTTCCTTTTTCGGCCTTTATCGATTTATTTGCAGGTTTTTTCAACAAAGTGATGCCAGATGCGACAAGTTGGCCGATGATTATCGCTTATATTATGATTAACTTCTTGGGAGTAGCCTTAATTGCAACCGGTATTTCGATTTATCAGCGGGTTAACTTAGTGTTACATCCAGCCGATGATTTGATGCAAATCTTGCGCTTTAGGTATTTCCACGGTAAGGCTGGAATTGCAATGTGGATATCGTATACGCCACCTACAATTATGGCGATTGTCGCTTGGATTATGACTGGAAAGCTGAAAAACTTTGGGTTGGGAACCTTGTTTGCTTTCCTATGTCAAGGATCAATTACTGGCTGGGCTGATAAGCACATATTCCCAAGCTTGAAGCACCAGCGTTTAGATGTAGGAGAATAATCATGACTTCAGTTAAAGATGCTGTTAATAAGTACGCGACTGGTTTGCAACATATTGGTATTCCAACCAAGGACATGCAGGCAACGACTGACTTTTATACCAAGCTTGGCTTTGATTTAAAGGGACAGTTTATGAATGGTGATGTAACGGTTAAGTTTTTTGAATTCAAGGGGCTTGTGCTTGAGACCTGGGAAGAAGAAAATGTTAACCCCCAAGCAGGGGCCATCAATCATCTATCACTTGATACACCAGATGCAGATGCACTGTTTGCTGCCTTACAGGGTTCTGATTTGAATTTTGTAAATACAGAAGTGCAACACTTGCCTTTCTGGGAAAAGGGAATTAAGTTCTTTAATATTCTAGGACCTAATCACGAAACGATTGAGTTCTGTGAAATTGTCAAGTAGTATTTGTAATCGTTCTAATTAAACGTTAAAATAAGCTCAAAGGAAATCATCCTTTGAGCTTTTTTGACGATGATGGAGGAAGGCACATGCGTTTAGCAGTGAAAGATCTTGGAAAACATTATGGGGAGCAAGTTCTTTTTTCTGATTTGAATTTTGCTGTAACCAATGATGACTGGTTAACGGTGATTGGTGAATCGGGAAGCGGGAAGAGCACCCTTTTAAAAATTATTGCGGGCCTGGTTGATGCCAGTACGGGACTTGTTTTACTAAATGATAAAGAAGAGTGGACATATCCAGTTGATGAGTATCGACAACGGGTCTCTTATGCTACGCAGGCGGCACAGCTATTTGGGGAGACAGTTCGCGATAACCTGGACTTACCATTTTTGGTCCGAAAGCAAGAACCTGATGTAAAGCGACAGGTTGCCCTATTAGAACAGGTTGAGTTACCGGCGGACTTTTTGGATCGAAATATCCATGATTTATCTGGTGGGCAGCGTCAGCGAGTTGGGGTTGCGCGGAATTTAATTTTTGCGCCAGATGTGTTGCTCTTAGATGAAATATCAACTGGATTGGACGCTGACACCAAAGCGGCTATTTGGCACCTGGTTGAACATATGCAAGCAAAAGCGCATTTTGCTGTTCTTTCAGTAACGCATGATGCGCAAGAAATTAAAAGTGCTAAATGGACCTTGAAAATTGAAGATGGACGGGGAGTATTATCATGAATCAGACAGTCGATATAAGTAATACGTCATTAATCCTCTCATTGGCTTTAGTGTTGGTTTCCTTAGGAATTAGCTACCAGCAGAAATTGCACATTGAAAAAGAAACGATCATTTCAGTTATCCGGGCAGTTGTGCAACTTATTATCGTGGGTTATTTGCTCAAATTCATCTTTAAAGTGGATAATATCGCTTTAACGATGATTATGGAACTCTTTATTATCTATAATGCCGCCCGTAATGGTCAGCGGCGTAGTCAAGGAATCCCAGGAGCTTTTTGGATTTCTTGGTGGGGCCTTTTGATTGCCACAACGTTAACGGTTGGCATCTTAGTTTTGACCAAGGTGATTGCCTTTGCCCCCTTCCAATTGATTCCAATTACTGGAATGGTGGCTGGCAATGCAATGACGGCTACGGGATTGGTTTATCGGAGTCTGAACCAGCAATTTCATGATCAACAGCAAATGGTTTTGGAACGATTAGCATTGGGGGCCAAACCAAGTCTAGCGGTAGGTGATATTGCCCGTGAGGCAATTCGGACAGGGATGCAGCCTACTATTGACTCGGTACGAACGTATGGTATTGTTTCCTTGCCAGGGATGATGTCTGGTTTAATTATGGTCGGGATTGATCCAATTAGAGCGATTAAGTATCAAATTGTGGTGGTGTTCATGCTCCTTTCAGCTACGGGGATTGCGAGTGTTTATGCAAGTTATCGGGCAGTCAAACGGTTCTTTAACCAGCATTGGCAATTAGCATTGCCAAAAGAGGACCAATAAGAGCATAATCTAACATGACCTTTTAATCGGGGGATTAAAGGAAATTAATTCATTTGGGGAAAGAAACTATGAAGGTTCCAAGAAAGTGGCTTAAAGCTAGCTTGCTCTTAATCATTTTATTGTTAACGCTTTTTATTACTTGGCAGGTCGTGGGTTACTATCAGCAGTGGCAGGCCGGTCAAGAACGGCAACGACGACTGAAGGTGCGCCGTCAACAGGAAAAGATTGCTGGTCGACGGCAGACTTTAGGCCTTGTTCAACCGCAGACAACCTGGGGAAAGCAAGTTGACCAACAGTTACAAAAGGCTGGTTATTCAGGATCAGCCCTAGTGATTGACCATGATAAGCCCGTACTGCATAAGGGGTATGGTTGGGCTAATCAGGACAAACAGATTAAAAATCAGCCTGATTCTGTCTATCCCTTGGCTTCGATTACTAAGAATTTAACGGCTGTGATGGTTATACGGGCTTTGAAACAACATCATTTATCAGTTGATACGAAACTTGCTCGCTTCTATCCAAAATTAGCAGGTAGCCAAACGGTTACCATTAAAGACCTTTTGACAATGATGAGTGGTTATCAAGATGTTCCTTTTCCTAAACAGATGCTTTCTGAAAAAGAGTTTTACCGCTACGTTGCCCAACATACTAAATATCAGGGAAAACCTGAACAATGGCATTATAAGGCGGTAAATTATCAGTTATTGGCTGGTGTCTTGTACCAATTAACTGGCCATTCTTACACACGTAATCGCGAAGCCACCTTTGGTCAGTATCGGTTAATAGGAGCAGATAGTTATTTTAAAAATGATCGGCATGCAATTGGCTACCGTAATGGCCACAAATTAGATGTTGATTCAAAATATTTCCGACAGGAAGTGGCTACAGGTAATTTAATGAGCTCAGATTGGACGGCATATCAACTTGTACGTGATGAATTAACGGGACAACTCCTAACACCTAGCGAGTTCAAAACGATGACGAAACCATATCCCAATGAGAGTTATAGTGGAGGCCTTTACAGTCAAGCCAAGCCGGCCCCTTACTATTTACATGGGATTATGTTAGGCTTTGAGTCAAGTATTTATATTGATCAGACCGGCCAGCGGGCAGTCGTCTTGTTAAGCAACCATTTTAATTCTAAGGGACGACAAAACAGCGATTTAGCAAAGCAAATATACCAAACAATGTTAACGAATAGTCACCTATCTAGCTTTAGCTAGATTAATGTAGAAAGGATGGCGCAACCAACAATGGTAGATGATTATCAAGCAGCCCTGGTCACATTACAGGAAGCCGGTCATAAATTGACTGCGCCACGCAAGACTATTTTGCACTACCTTGTTTCGACTGATCAATATCCGACAGCAGACATGATTTACCAGGACTTATTAAAACAAGGCCATCAGTATAGTCTAGCGACAATTTACAATACCTTAGATATTTTGGAAACCTGTCAGTTAGTTTTAGCCATCGATAGTGAACAGGATGGCAAGCGGCATTATGATTACTTTGGGCATCCCCATTACCACGTCATCTGTGTACGCTGTGGCCGGATTGCAGATGCTAATAATTTTGACTTTAGCCAGTTACCGAATGCCGCTAGTCAAGCAACAGGCTATCATATTCAAAATTACGAGGTCATGGTTAAAGGGTTATGTCCACAGTGTCAAGAACGTTTAGCTACTGACCAAACAGAAATAGACTAAGGGCAGGCATGGTGGCTTAGATTTAAAATGAATTGGCAACTTCAAAATATGTTGTCTATAAAGGCGTTATGTTATAATGACTTGCTTAAGCAAGGATTAGCATAGGGCCTTTTTTGTCATCTATAAGTAGGGGTGAACTAAGAGAAACTATTTTTTACTTCTGTCTTAAGATTTGGGGCTAAAAGTTTGAGCCTAGCACATGAAGCTGTAAAATGATTAGAGGCGGGGCGAGCATGGTCAACTCTAGTTGTGGACCTGCCATGCGATGATCATACTAAATTCGAAGAGGGTTAACACGACATGAATCGTAAACAACTAAAAAATAAACTTGTTCAAGTTATCATGGGCCTTGATGGGCGCGTCCAGTTTTCTGACTACGTCTGGCAGGATGTAAGGTTACAGCCAGAATACTGGTCGAAGTGGTTGGTATTTATTTACCGACTAGGGCGTATTAACTTGTATTATTCCAAGCCCCATTCTGTGCGAAAAAAGATTTGGCGAAAAATCTATCTAAAACTTAATATTAAAGTTACGGAAGGTAAATTGAATTCGCACCTGCCAGCCAGTGCATATATTGGCCAGGGGAGCAAGTTTTTTCATCCTTATGGTGTCATTATCAATTCACATGCTTATGTTGGTGGGCATAGTGTTTTTCGGCATAATGTGACGATTGGTAATCTTGGTCAAGGTAGTCAAGACAGTCCACGGATTGAATATCGGGCTAGTTTTGGTTCTGGGTCAACTTTAATCGGTCCAATTCATATTGGCCATCATGCGACAACCGGAGCAAATGCGGTGGTTACTAAAAGTTTTCCTGATTATGCCGTTATTGTGGGTGTGCCGGGTAAAAATATCCGCCAAAAATGAGAAAACGATTGTAGTGGTCAAAGATAAAAAAGTCAGGAATAAACATGAATAAACTTTTCTATAAAACAGCAAATAAATTCAATAATGGTTTACGACGGGTTGTACGTGAAACGTCAAATTTCAAATTAATTTCGCGAATGTATGCGGCCCATTATAACAAGATAGCCGTTCGAGAACAGACTTATTTTTATGAAACGCGGGATGGTCAGAATTTTACTGATTCACCCGTGCAAATGCTTACTTATTTATTAAAAACAGCACCGCAAGCGCAGCATTATATTACTTATCAAAAAGATTATTTACAAGAAGTGAAGTTAGCCTTTGAATTAAATGGTATTGACCTGACACAAACGGCACAAATTCACCTGGTTGAGCGTGATACAGCCGATTACGTTGAAGCCTTATTGTCAGCAAAGTATCTGATTACTGATTCAACTTTACAAAGCTTTTTTGTCAAGAAAACAGATCAAGTCTACATTAATACTTGGCATGGCACGCCCTTAAAGTCTATGGGTTATGCTATGCCTGAAGGTAATTTTGATTCATGGAATGTGATGCGTAATTTTATGATGGCAGACTATATTGTTTCGCCTAATCAGCATACGACGAATCTATTGTTGACCGATTATCGCCTAAATGGGCTGTATCCAGGTAAAATTGCTGAAGTCGGTTATCCACGTAATGATGTCTTTTTTAATCAGACTAGTCAGGCTCGCTTGCGGCAATATTTGGTGAACCATTATCAATTTGCTAATGATAAACCAACCTTAGTATATGCGCCGACTTGGAAACCAGATGATTTGCGCCGCCGACCAATGGAAGTGGCGTTAGACTATGTGAATACATATGAACAGGTTAGGCAGCAACTAGGTGATCGGTACAATATTTTGATGAAGGTGCATCCTTTTGTCTATAACCGAATTAAAAAAATTGACGCGGTAGCTAATTTTTTGGTCAATGATGGCATTAATGCCAATGATTTATTAGCCGTAACGGACCTTTTGGTAACCGACTTTTCGTCCATTTTCTTTGACTTCTTGTTGACTGATAAGCCAATCATCTTCTTTAATCCGGACGCTGAGGCTTATCAAAAAGAACGGGGTTATTATTTCCCCCTAGAGTCTTTGCCAGGGCCTTCTTTTTCGAACTTAACAGATTTGGCAACGTACGTTAAAGCTGGTGACTTTAGCCAGTATCAGGCCAACTATGATGATTTTAAGCAGCGCTTTGTGAGTCACGATCATGGGCATACAACTGAAAAATTGATGACCTTAGTAAGCCAAGACCGGTCTGATGATCCAGCCATTGTTAAAGCCCAGCTAGGTAAGAAGAAGGTGTTAATTTATACTGGTGGGATGCAAAATAATGGTATTTCAGCCGCTTTAATTAATTTGGTTAACCATTTAGATTATGAGCGCTACGATGTAAGTTTGCTAACAGCTGATAACCGCCATGATATTGCCTTTTACAATAATTTTAATAAGCTGACGGACCAGGTGCGCGTTTTTGTTGTGCGTGGCGAAAGTTCATATGGTTGGTTAAAATTGTTTGGTAAAAGCTTAGCTGAAAAATACGGTCGTTTCCCTTGGATGCATGCCTTATATTCAAAAAAACAAGCGGCCCTGAATACGAGCCGGTTAGTTGGTAATCAGTCCTTTGATGTCGCAATTGATTTTGATAGTTATGTGATGAATAACGGCCAGTGGATTGCAGCTACTGATGCCAAACAGACCTATAATGTCTTGCATAATGATATGTGGTTAGAAACACATAAAAAGATTGACGGTCAGCTCAAGAATCCTAAGACCTTACATTATCTCTATTTTTGGCGACTCTTTGATAAAACGTTGTCAGTTTCAGAAGGGACCCGAAAAATTAATGACCGCAAGCTTGGAAAATACATTAATCGGAGTGGGGTATTAACTAATATTATTGATGCCGACCATATTATCGCTTTGTCTAAGGCTCAGGTGACCTATAAGCCACTCGATATTAGTGAATTAAGAGCAACGGTTGATATGACGAATAGTGCCGATATTACGGCAGCTACCTTTGGCCACATCGATTTGGATAAACGGGTGGCTAGTCTCCATCAACCCGATCCTAGTCGGGCAGCTCGGACCTTTATCACGAATTCACGACTTTCACCAGAAAAGAACCTAGATAATTTAATTTTGGCCTTTATCAAGCTGCATGCACGGTATCCAGAAGTTGAGTTGAAAATCTTTGGTAATGATGTCGGCCATTATGCACCGCTACTTTATGAACTCGTATTGGAACATCAGGCACAAGATTATATACACTTTTATGGTTATGCAGAAAATACCTTTCCGGCCATCGCCCAGGCTGATGTGTTCTTGTTGCCAAGTCATACGGAGGGTCAGTCAATTGCTTTGATGGAAGCGATGGTACTGAAGAAAAATATCATGGCCTCTAATGTGTTGGCTAATATTGAACTGTTAGCTAACGGAAGTTACGGCTTGTTGACTGAGGGCAATGATGAGGCAGCCTTGTTAGCAGGTCTTGAATTGATGGCTGCAGGACGCTATACCCGTTTAAAGGATTTTGATGCAACTCAACATAATCAGCTGACCTTAAAACAATTTGATCAGCTTTTTAAAGGAGAATAGAACCATGGAAAAGCTTAAACGCAATGGCTCGATCATTGTCATTTTTGCCATTTTTTCAGCGATTGTGTTATTACCACAGCTGAACCAACATGCACTCATCCTGGGTGGGGATTCATCTTTTCATTTAAATCGTTTTTACGATGCGATGATGCAAATTAAACGTGGGGATTATCAGTATTTCATCTCCTTAGATGGTTTTTTTCAGTCAGGACGGGTGGTGAATGCTCTCTACGGACCCTATCTGGCGTATTTTAATGGCTGGTTACTCCTCATAACAGGTTCCTGGTTTAAGTACCAGTTAGTGTCAGACTGGCTGGTTAACCTTTTGGCAGCGCTGAGTATGTATTATTTGTTACGTACCAATCGGGTGCGTAAGAATTATAGTGTGTGGTTAGCACTCTTTTTTGTGACAACGTATTGTATTAGTACTTGGACCTTAAACCAGCAGTTTTTAGCTTGGGGGACCGCTTTGATGCCATTAGGGATTGCGGCAGCCACCAGAATGATTCGTCAGCCTAAAGAACCGGTTAAAGTTTTAGAATTAACATTAGCAGTCACGGCCATGATGCAAACCCATGTCTTATCGACGCTGTTTTTGGTCGTGATTTTGGCTATTTTCTTTGTAATTGCCTGGTTTAAGACTAGTAAACGGGTGGACTTAGTAAAAAAGGTGATGTGGTCGGCCCTATTGACCCTATTACTAACGAGTAATGTCTGGGGAGCTATGTTAGAACTTTATAGCTCTAACCATTTGCTGGCACCCTTCAAAAATACGATTCCATTAAGCAATGGCATCGTTAATTTCACAGCTGATGGTAGTCAGATGTCCTTGTGGATGGCGCTTTTAGTTACCTGTCAAGTTGCTTTAAGCTTGTTTAATTGGCAGCGTTGGACTCTTCTTAACAAGACGGTAACGATAGTGGGTGGCAGCTTGTTGATTGCCTCGACTAGTTTATTACCATGGGATACCTTTTTTAAATGGATACCGGGCTTGAGTATGCTTCAGTTTCCTTACCGCTTGTTAGGACCGGCTAGTATCCTACTCTTGTTGGGATTGGGACTAAGTTTGACAATGTTAGCTGATACGCATGAACCAGCGCCTAATCAGATTGACGGTAAGCGTTTAGCACTAGCGATTGTGACGCTATTAAGTACACTTACCCTATTAGCAGACGTGCAAAAGTCTGCGGAAAATTGGGGGAGTGACCATGTGTTAAAGAGTCGTTTTAATATGGTTCAGCGGTTATCGGGACAGGCCTTGCGGGATAAGTTTACCTCGCCAGACTTTGGACAGGCGTTAATATACACCTACAAGCCAACACCAGATTATCTACCAATGCAAACAAGTGGATCCGCTACCAGTCAGGCCTATCTCAACTATCAGCAGGAAATTGCTGAAAACAGGCACTTTAAAAAACGCGTTCACCAGGGGAAACTCATAGTAACCTGGTACAGTCAAAATGCTAAATTAACGACTGTCAGCGTGGTGAAATATCGCCATACTAAACTTTGGCTAAATGGGAAAAAACTCACGAGTAAAGACTATCGTTTAAGCCCCATTGGTGCAGTAAAAGTGCAGGCACAACCGGGCTTTAACCAGTTGGAGCTTGCCTACCAACCTGGCAAGTTGTTTAATGGTTTAATGGCCGTTAATCTTTTTGCCTGGTTGGGCATGGCTATTTTCTTGGCTTATAAGTTTGTGCAGCGCTATCGGCAGCATGAAAGTTCAAGATAGTGCAGTTAATGAGTGATGGGCATGAAAATGATTGCATAGCGCTTAGTTTGATGACGAATTAGACTGGGATTAGTATTTTTTTACAAATGAAGGAGCTAATGATAAACATGAGCGAAGAGCGAAAAGTGAAGGTTTCTGCCAAGTACCTCACAAAAACATTTGATTTAGGTAAAAGTAAATCCGAGAAAATTCGCGCGATGATTAATCCAGTTGGTAAAGGGGTACAAAAATTTTGGGCCTTAAAGGGGATTAGCTTTGAAGTCTACGAAGGCGACGTTGTTGGGATTGTTGGTGTTAATGGGTCTGGAAAGTCGACCTTGCTTAACATTTTAAGTGGACTTTTGCTACCAACCTCAGGTGAATTAACGATCAACGGAGAAACAACGCTGTTAGCAGTTGGTGCCGGTCTACGGGCTCAGTTGACGGGGCGGGAAAATATTCGTCTTAAATCGTTAATGATGGGTAAGTCAAATAAAGAAATTGATGCGCAAATGAATGATATCATTGATTTTTCGGATTTAGGTGAATTTATCGATCAGCCTGTAAAGGACTATTCATCTGGAATGAAGGCTAAGCTTGGTTTCTCGATTGCAGTACATCAGGATCCAGATATCTTAATTATTGATGAAGCCCTATCCGTGGGCGATCAAACCTTTGCCCAAAAAGCCTTGAGTAAAATGCACGAATTCAAGGCTCAGGGTAAGACCATCTTTTTTGTTTCGCACTCCTTAGCTCAAGTGCGTGAGTTTACTGACAAAGCGATGTGGATTCAATATGGCGATTTAAAAGCCTTTGGTTCAACAAAAGAGATTGCAGATGATTATCAGGCATGGAATAAGTGGTTTAATACGCTTAGTCGGACTGAAAAGAAAGCTTATCAAGAAGAGCAAAAGGAAAAGCAAGTTGCTTTTTCTGAGGAACAATTGGCCAAAAATATTGCACAAGACCAAGCACTAGTGGACGATGAAAAGAAAGCCATTAGCCAACACTTAGCGGTGGGTGATGCGATGCCAATAAGCTCTTGGTTACTGTTTGGGCTTAGCTTTATTGGCATGCTTTTCTTTATTTATCAGTATGCGATGTGGGGGTAAATGATTGTGAAAGAAATTTGGCAAGTACTAAAAGAACAATTTAAATATTTCCCAGTGATGTGGCGATTGGCCAATTACGAAAAGAAGGCCCGTTATCAAAACCATGTCTTGGGGAACTTATGGTTATTTTTAAATCCCTTTATGCAGGTAGCAACCTATTGGATTGTGTTTGGTTTTGGCTTTGGCACAAAAAGTCCCGTTGAAGGGGTTCCTTATATGCCTTGGCTGATTATTGGCTTAGCGACTTGGCTTTTTATTAACACCTCCTTTATGGACTCGACTTGGAGTATTTCTTCCAAAATTTGGGAAATTGCCCGGATGAGTTTTCCAATGAGTATTATGCCCATGATGCGGACGCTGATGAACTTTAACGCATTTGTTTATATGTTAGTTATTGGGGTTGTTATGTCGGTCTTTTATGGATTGCCCGTAACGGTTTATTGGTTGCAATTTTTTTATTATCTCTTTGCAATCTTTGTCTTTCTTTATGCCTGTGGTATTTTGAATGCAACGGTGACTGTTCTTTTCCAAGATTATCAGCAGATTATGCAAACTGTGATGCGCTTTGTTTTTTGGATTTCAGGGGCACTGTTTTCAATTTCTGACCGTTTTGGAGTTGGCCACGAACGGATTGTACGAGCACTTGAAACGAACCCTTTTTATTACTTAGTGAGTGGGGTACGTGATTCCTTCTTTGGTCATACCTGGTTCTGGGAAAACACCTATCCTATGCTGGCCTTTTGGTTATTCACATTCTGCGTGCTGATTCTTGGTTCACATTTGCACTTGAAGTTCCGAGCTTACTTTGCTGATTTAATTTAAGCGCAAATTGAAGGGCACTGCCAAGGTGCGGCTAGAACGGATTTGCGCATAGGGGTCGCTAGCACTATTAAGTCATATTTGCTGGTAGTCAATGGTCGTTTTTTGAATGATAGTGAAGGGTAAACAGAATAATGAAAAGGGTACTAAGAGCGTTAGTGAAGCGAAGCCGTTATTTACTTGCAGATTACCAGTGGGTACAAGCAAGACGGGCTGAAAATAATCAGCCGGCCAAGCTCTACTATGATCAACATTATGATCAGTGGCCTGTTAATCAAAATGTGGCCCTCTATGATATGCGAGATGGAGAGGAACTTGATGATTCTCCCTTTATGATGCTGCGTTACTGGTTGAAAGAAGCACCACAGATGCAACACGTGATTGTGGTTAAAGAGGCAGAGCGCAACAAGGTGACGTCTGTTTTGCACTTTTGGCAGTTGGATCAGGATCAGCGCATTCACTTAGTTCCTTATTTATCAACGGATCATATGCGGGCTTTATTGACGGCTGGCTATGTTATTTCAAATGCGATGATTTTTTCAGATATTTTCGTGAAGCGGGCTCAACAGCGCTTTATTAACACCTGGCATGGAACGCCCTTAAAAAAGATGGGGTATGCCATGCCAGGCGGGGTGATGGCATCTTGGAATGTGTTACGAATGTTGATGATGACCGACGATTTGGTCCTGCCTAACCGCTATACCGCTGATATTTTTGCCCGTGACTATCGGCTGAGTGGACTTTACCCTGGAAGAATGGTGGTAAACGGTTATCCGCGTAATGATATCTTGGCTAAACCTTTACCGGCACCGCAAGCTAAAACCTTAGCGGAACTGTTAAAAGTTGGCTCAACACAAAGAGTTATTTTATATGCACCGACCTGGTCAGGTGATGGCACGACGATTGATGGCCAAGCCCAGGAACTAGATACCTATTATCAAGCGTTGACTGCGTTGGCAAAAATACCGATGACCCGGGTCTTTTTCAGACCGCATCCATACTTTAAAGCGGCTGTAAAAGCAGATCAGCGTTTTCAACCCTATCGCTTACCTGAGCAGTTAGGAACCAATGATATCCTAACGCGGACGGATTTGTTAGTCACAGACTACTCTTCTATTTTCTTTGACTTTTTAGTTACTAAACGGCCAATAATCTTCTTTGATAGTAAAGAAAATTATCAACAAATGCGGGGGCAGTATCTGTCTCTAACGACCTTACCAGGCCCGTATACGCGTGATATTGATACCTTAAAACAATTGGCAACTAACCCTGTTGCTTGGCAGGCGAAGTATCAACAACAGTATAGTGATTTTTATGCGCGTTTTGTTAAATTAGATGATGGACAGGCCACTCAGCGGATAGTAAAAGCTATTCAAGAGCCCCTTCCCCCTGCACAGCATGCGCAACCCAGTGTCCTGGTCAATGGGGAGGATTTAACTGCTAAGTCCTTTACAAGGGTGGATACTCAGCTGGTAACGAATCTTGCTCAGGACTACGACGTCAGCGTCGGCGCCTTTGAACAGCACCTGTTAGATAGTTGGTATGGTAAACAATTTTTTAAAGCAGTGGATGCCGTTCAGGCAGTAAGCCGCATCTTTATTAACCGCGACATTGTTGGACAAGCACTGACGGTATCTGCGGCCCGGTTAGCTGGTCGCCGCATGGTGGGTGGCATTCGATTTGATTATGTGATTATCCGGCAAGCAGCCTTTAGTCGGCATCAGCAAATGCTGTTGACCACCGCGCGGACGGTTATCATGAAAGAGCAAGGTGAACGAGCGGCCTGGTTAGTTAAACTTGGTTTTAGCAAGCTAAGGACGCAAGGCGGTTATGAAGTTTGGCAGGTCGCGGCTGACGAGAAAACGTTATCAGCTACGCAGCATCTTTTGAATAAGTTGGAAGAGGTAGAATAATGACAACACCAAGTGTTTCAGCAGTGATTGTAACCTATAATCGTTTGGGACTATTAAAAAAATCAATTGCAAAGGTATTAGCACAAGATACGGATGCCCTGCAACATTTAATTATTGTAAATGGGGCGAGTACGGATGGCACGGCTGATTATTTAGCTTCATTAAAGGATGAGCGTTTAATTATTGAGAATTTGTCTGAGAATTTGGGCGGTGCTGGAGGATTTAATTGGGGTATTCGTCAATTTTATGAGCAAACCAGTGATGATTTTGTCTGGGTGATGGATGATGACTCGATGCCAACACCGAGTGCTTTACGTAAGCTACTAGTCATGTTTGACGAAAAGCCAGCAGCTGGTTTTGGCGCTAGCAAAGTCATTTGGAAGGATGGGACCTGGGCCAAGATGAATGTGGCAGCTCCAGCGGATGGTGGCAAGACGGCGGTTATGTATGGAAAAGAGCGGTTGGTACCAATTAAGCATGCAACCTTTGTGTCAACCATCTTTAAGCGCAACTTAATTGAACAAATTGGGTTGCCCCAAAAGGAATATTTTATCTGGGGTGATGATATTGAGTTTACAGAACGCGCCCATCACGCAGCACCGGGTTATTTTGTCCGTGATTCCCTGGTTGTGCATGAAAGTAAAACTAATCCGGAACCGGGGGATATTGTTGGTGAAACCCTGGTTGAGCGGTTACCACGTTACCATTATGAATATCGTAATCGATTACTCACTTCACGCCGACGGCATTCGCTGCTAAAGTATATCAAAACACTGGGGCATAGTGGTCTCGATTTTATCAAGGCGGCTACGCTGCCAGGGGTGCTTTATCGAGGGGCCAAACTAAAAATTATTATTCAAGGGTCTTTGAAGGGCTTTACCTTTCATCCTAAGATCGAGTACGTGGGTTCCCAGAAGCAGAGCAAAAAATGACAATAGATCAGCCCAAGGGCTAATAAACAGTTAACTGACAAAGGTAGTTAGCTGTTTTTTTGTGGTGAATTTCTGGCAAAAAGGCTTGAAAATAGATATGAAAACGGTTACAATATTACATGTGTTATGGCTAGGTTGAAAAACCTAGGAGAACTTATTTATGTTTTAGCAGGAGGCCAACATGGCGAGTACAATTTTAATTTTCTTTGTCGCTTTACTAGCCGGCATGGAATCAGTTTTGGATGCTTGGGAATTTCACCAACCAATCCTAGCAGCTACCCTTATTGGGATTGTCACCGGACACCCGGTTGAAGGATTGATGCTAGGTGGCCAGTTACAACTTATTACTTTGGGCTGGATGAACGTTGGAGCAGCTATGGCGCCCGATACGGCATTGGCATCAGTAGCTTCAGCTATTTTAGTAACTGGGCCAGCTCATTTATCAGTCGCTGAAGGAATTGCGATTGCAATTCCTTTGGCCATCGCTGGTCAAGTCTTGACCATTTTTGTGCGGACCCTTTTGGTGTCATTTTCACACATGGCGGATGCCTTTGCTAAACAAGGACGGAGTCGCCCAATTGAAATTTTGCACTTTACTGGGCTCTTGATCCAAGGGCTGCGGGTGGCGATTCCAGCCATGCTCATTTTAGCTTTGCCAGCACAAGCAATCATCAATGCGATTAATTCAATCCCAACTGTTATTACGGGTGGTTTGCAAGTAGCTGGTGGCTTCATTGTGATTGTGGGTTATGCCATGGTCGTAAATATGATGGCATCACCATCATTGTGGCCATTCTTATTCTTGGGTTTTGCCTTGTCGGCTTTGACGGATTTGAATCTGGCAGCGATGGGAATTATCGGTGCGGCCCTAGCATTGATTATGACGCAATTAACTCGTTATGACAGGATGCCTTCGGCGCAAACCGATGAAGCGTTACTCGAGGAAGAAGCTGACGCTGTGGATACGCATTTGCTAACCAAGAAAGATCAAATTATGACCTTCTTACGGCAGGGCTTTATCCTAGCTTCCTTTAACTATGAGCGGATGCAAAACATGGGGGTTGCCTATATCATGATGCCAACCCTACGCCGTTTATACCCTAATAATCGGGCCGAGATGGCTGCTGGGTTGGTGCGGCAACTTGAATTCTTTAATACACATCCTTACTTGGCCTCACCAATTATTGGGGTGACAATGGCCATGGAAGAACAACGAGCTAAGGGGGCACCAATTGACGATGCAACCATTAGTTCGGTTAAAGTCGGTATGATGGGACCAGTCGCTGGTGTTGGAGATCCCCTTTTCTGGGGTACCCTGCGGCCTGTCCTCGGTGCCTTGGCAGCATCCTTTGCCATCCAAGGGTCACTAATTGGACCAATTATCTTTTTCTTTGGCTGGAATATTATTCGCTTAGCCACCCTTTGGTATGGTCAAAAATTTGGTTACGAGCAAGGAACGAATATTGCAAGTAACTTAGGTGATGGCTTGATGCAAAAGGTAACGCAAGGGGCATCAACGATGGGAATGTTTATGATGGGGGTTTTGGTTCCCCGTTGGACAACGATGAATTTTCCCTTGGTTATTTCAAAAATCACCAATGATCCTAAAAAGGTGATTGATGTTGAAAAAATCAATGAACAAATTGCCAATCATTCCTTATCTGGTCAGGATATCTTAAATGTTAGCCGTCAATTAATGGATGGTAAGGTCTTTAATCATTTTCAAATCACGACCTTGGGGAATCTTTTTAATCAATTGATTCCAGGTTTGATGCCATTAGCCGCGCTGTTTGCTGTACTCTGGCTCTTACGTAAGAATATTTCGCCTATTTTGATTATCTTTGGTATCTTTGTGATTGGAATTGCTGGTTTTGCCCTTGGCATTTTTGGTGTTTAAGGTGCAGACGAGGTTCAATTAAAAAGCAGTCTGGTATAGATGAGACCAGGCTGTTTTTTTCTGGGATAAATCATACCAAGTTAAGTTTATTCAAAGCGGTGAATGTGTATAATGACAAGGTAGAACTCAGTAGAAATAGGGGTAATAAGATGACGAGAGTATATATTGTCGGGGCTAAGCGGACGGCAATTGGTAAATTTGGTGGTGCCTTGTCGACGGTAAAGGCTAGTGACCTGGGTGGGTATGCGATCAAGGGAGCACTCTTGCAAGGCCCAGCTGATTTAAAGGTGGATCAAGTTTTAATGGGATCTGTCTTACAAGCTGGACAAGGACAAAATCCTGCTCGCCAGGCTAGTCAATTTGCAGGATTAGGTGATGAGGTACCAGCGGTTACAATAAATGATGTTTGTGGGTCAGGGTTGACGAGTATTAATATGGCCGCTTCCTTGATTCAAAGTGGACAGGCACAGGTCGTGGTTGCCGGGGGCATGGAAAATATGTCGCAGGCCCCTTTTGCTTTAGATCGGGCCCGATTTGGCTACCGAATGGGGGATGGACAATTAACTGATCTGCTACTTAGGGATGCACTGGAAGATGCAAACGGTGGCTTTCATATGGGGATTACAGCTGAGAACATTGCCGAAAGGTATGCTGTTTCTAGGGTGGATATGGATACTTTTGCTTTAGAAAGTCACCAACGGGCAGTCGCTGCACAGAAGGCTGGTCGTTTTACTGATGAAATCATTCCTGTCCCAGTAGTCGACCGTCGTGGAGAAAAAACCCTCGTTAGTCAAGATGAGGGTCCCCGACCAGATACTAGTTTAGCTAAACTAGCAGGATTAAAGCCAGCCTTTAAACCTGAAGGGCGGGTTACTGCCGGTAATGCTTCTGGGATTAATGACGCAGCCGCAGCCGTACTGTTAGTTAGTGAGGAGGTTGTGCAGACCCACGGCTTAACCCCACTAGCAGAGTGGCAGGCAGCCAGTTTAGTAGGCTTGGATCCTAAGTTCATGGGCTTAGGTCCTTATTATGCGGTAGAAGACCTCTTGAAAAAGCCAAATACGCCTGACTTAGACCAGATTGATGTCTTAGAATTAAATGAAGCATTTGCTGCTCAGGCGGTGGCAACTAATCGTTTGTTAGCACTGGACCCAGCGCGGGTTAATCCAAACGGGGGTGCGATTGCCTTGGGACATCCCGTTGGTGCTTCTGGCGCGCGCATTCTGGTGACCCTGCTTTACGAGATGCAGGACTTACAAGCTGAGTTTGGGTTAGCAGCCTTGTGTATTGGCGGTGGCATGGGCGCGGCAACCTTATTGAAAAGATAGTTAAAAAATTTATACAATATTTAGTCCAATAGTCTAAATAAAAGGAGATATAGGCCTTATATATAAGGCCTATATCTCCTTTTTGATTGAGTAGAAATAATAGTGTAAAAACAAATACTGAGAAGAATCATTGATGGTAAGGTAACCACTATGTTTGGTTCCATGAAGGGACTGAACCAAATAATGTTTAAGAAAGATTATTGAAATAAATTAGTGATTAAACTGGCGGTCTCTTTTAAAGGGGACTTTTTGTTATAATCAAAGTATCATTAAATTTACAAGAAAAAGAGATATAATAAAACATAGATTTTAATAGTTGACGTAAGTATCTTTACGTATATAGCATCAAAATGATAAAGAATGGGCCGGCGGATTTTGGTTTCTATTAGCAGTTCAATTAGTGTTCTCTTAATCTTAGATGACATGATGCTATTTTCAACCACCTTTAAAAGGCTGATTCAAATATTAAGATGCTTAAATTCTTTAGGAGAATTATTTTATGGATGCCAAGGAAAATATATTAGATGCATGGATAGCTATAGAAAAATTATCAGAGGGAAATATTAACTTACGAGAAGGTAGCAATTTCAAATATAAGAAACTGCCAAGATTTCATGAAAACTGGACTGACTTCTTTAGGGGGAAGTTAAGTGATATGTATATGAATGGTGTTAAGCCCAGTAAACATAGTAATCCAGGATTTGTTCTTTATTTTGATATTTTTAATTTTAAAGATTTAATAAACAAGTTGACTAAAAAATTTGAGATAAATGATAAATATCACGATGATAATAACGCTAAAAAGTATACATATTGCGTCGCTTTTAAGTTAGATGGTGATCAGTTCAAATTGGTTGAAAACTCTCTGTTTTATACTATGAGTGGATATGCGCATCGAAAGGGAAACCTACCAGCTAATATAACAGAGGCACAGGAACAGCTAAGTAAATGTTTAGCAGAAACATTCCAGTATGATTTTGATAAGGGAATGAGTAAGTTAATCGGCCAAAAAACTCAGGATTCAGGCGAAAACTACTATGAAATTACTGATGATGTTACAAATTTAGATCCTTTTTTACATTCATTTTATGTTGAAGATTTGGAATTTGCTAAGGGAAGTTATTCAGAAAATCTAACTAACTATTTGTTTGGTTCTTCTACAGAAAAGATAAATCTTGATAGTAATAAATCAAGCGACTCGTTTAATAGCCAAGAGATTTATAAAATTCTTGAACCTAAAAATTATCCATTGGGACGATTTCCCGCCAATCCAGAGTGGGGATTATCACTCATGCAACAAATAGCTGTTAATATTGCCATCAATGATTCTTCAAATGTTCGTGGAGTCAATGGTCCTCCGGGGACTGGTAAGACAACCCTTTTAAAGGATATATTTGCTGAGCACACCGTGCGTCAAGCATTCATCATCGCTGATTTACCGAAGAAGCATCTTAGTCTTACAGAAACATATTTTGCCAAAGGAAAGATTGCAAAATTGGATACTGAAATTTCGAATAATAATATCCTTGTTGCAAGCTCTAACAACGGAGCGGTTCAAAATATCGTTACTGACTTACCCAATATAGGCCAGGTAGACAAACAATTCTTGCAAGACGTATTGGAAGATGATTACTTTACACATTTAAGCGATGAAGATTCAGATAATCAGACCTGGGGATTGTTTGCAGCTGAGGGGGGCAAAAAAGATAATGTTCAGAAAATACTGACCAAAATCAAGAAAATGTCAGAGGATTTTTTGAATGACTTTGAACAAAATGAGAACGCATATAATGACTTTATTAAACAATATCATCTTGTAGAAAGTAAAAGGCAAGCAGCTCAAAAACTATCCGATTTATATAAAGAATTTTTGAAAGTCAGAACGGAGTTAGAGGAGAGGACGCAAACCTATAATCAGCGTCTTATTATCGAAGAAGATAAGTGCAGAAAGAAAATTGATGAGCAGAAGATTACACTTTCCAATTTGAGAAAGTTGATTGAAGAAAATAAAACTAACTTAAGCGGACTAGAGAATCATAGTAGCATGAATACTCACAAAATAAGCCTTGAAAAAGATACTATAGATGCAATAAAACATCAAAGGCCAGCAGCTTATTGGTTATTAAAATTGATTCAGCATCCGACTGCCAAGGCATACAAACACAAATCATTAAAAGCTTATACAAAGTTGTATCAGCTACTTGATCAACAGCAAAAAATCGAGAATGCTTGCGAACAAAAGATGAAAAGGCTCAAAGAGCTACAGTTAGAATACAAGAGACTTATTGATAATGTAGAATCAATTAGAAAGAAGTTTGTTTCTTGGAAGAGAAGAGAAGAAAACACTTTACGGGATTTAAGCCAAAGGGTAAGCAATATGCAAAAAGACATAACGCAATCAGGAGTTGAGCCCTTAGATTTAACAATGAATTACGATGAACTACAACAAACAAATCCATGGTTTACAAAGGAGTATCGAGTTGAACAATCAAAATTATTTATGGCAGCTTTAGCTGTAAAAAAACAATTTCTTTATGAAAATCAGAAAAGTCTCAAAGCTAGTTACTTAATTTGGAGTCATATGGGAGATTACGCAATTGCTCCCAAAAAGCACCTAATTTCCATTGCTTGGGATTGGATAAACTTTGCCATTCCTGTTATTGGCACGACATTCGCAAGTTTTGCAAGAATGTTTAAATTTATGGAAGAAAATACAATTGGGAATATATATATTGACGAGGCTGGTCAGGCAACTCCTCAATCAGCAGTAGGAGCTATGATTAGAGGTCGTCGAGTTATGGCTGTTGGAGACCCTGCGCAGATAAGGCCAGTTGTAACATTGAGCAATGGAGTTATAGGATTAATTGCTCATAGATATCACGCGGCAGAAAATATTATAAATGGCTACTCTTCGGTTCAAACGTTAGTAGATCAAGCTAGTAAATTTGGTTATCAGAAAACAGAAGAAGAATGGGTCGGCATTCCGCTTTGGGTTCATCGACGTAGTTTAAACCCAATGTTTAGCATTTCGAATGAGCTTTCGTATCAAAAGCAGATGGTACTTCCAGGGAATATGTTGAAACCTGGTAAAGGGAGATGGGTTAATATTGGTGGTGAATCAAACGATAAATTTGTTATGCAACAAGGTAAATGGTTGAAAGAAAAAATAAGTCATAGAAAATCTGATAATATTTTTGTGATTTCTCCATTTAAAAATGTGGTCAATCAATTAAAGAAATCACTAGGAAAAGTTGGTTTTGATAAATCAAATATTGGTACGGTTCATACTTTTCAAGGAAAAGAGACGGACATTGTATACCTAGTTTTAGGAGCCAGTGACAAAGAAAAGGGTGCGGCCTTATGGGCGGTTTCAGAGCCTAATCTCATCAATGTAGCAGCAACAAGAGCTAAAAGAGAATTTTATATAATTGGAGACAAGCATTTGTACGAAGAATTAGGTTCAGAGGTTGTGGATATTACATTATCAGTTTTTTGTGACTACAGTGATGCTTGTGAGGAACAAAAAGTTGATAAATAAATGATTATTTTAAGGTTGGAACTATTTCGACAGAATTTTTTACAAGGGTAATAATGTAATCAAGCTGTGATTCAGTTCAATAGTTTTTTAGCGAAGTATGTAGATAAAAAAATATAATGTGTTAATCTTAGTCGGTTATTCTGTTTGGAATAATTGACTTTTTTATGTTTAGGATATTCATGTGTTATAAAAAATAAAATGGTTGTTTTGAAAGAATAGGCGCTAACGTTGTACTTAGGGGTAGCAGCATTAAATGATCAATCTAACAAAGTGTCTGTTGATGGAGTCGGGGATGGTAAGAGTTAAAGGGAATCTTTCTCCTATTTGCATTCAACTTTAAAAGCGTGTATGATAATCATTTGTTAGCTTGCTAACGATTTGCTAGAAAGGAGCTACCTAGTAAATGACTGAAATGAACTTTGGACGTCAACTGAAGATTGCCGCTAATCATATGGTAAAACGTTTTGACGACTTTGCTCGCCAGTATGACTTGACCAGCAATGATTTAGCAGTGATTGATTACATACAGCATTCACCAAGGCAGGCCGTTAGTCAGGCCCAAATTGAACGTGAATTTGCGATTCAGCGGTCAACAGCATCCATTTTATTAAAACGGATGGAGACTAAGGGACTCATCCGCCGCCAAAAGATGGTAAGCGATGGGCGGCAGAAGCTCGTTGTTTTGACAGATAAGGCAGCAGACTTAACTGCTGAAATTAGTACATATATGTCCAAAGAGGAGTCAGCTTTACGGGCAGCCTTTTCTCCTAGTGAATTAGCAATCTTTGAACGCATTTTAACGTTTTATCGACAGACAGAGGAGTAATCAAACTATGCAAGATGCAAAAATTTCAAAACGGCTGATTGGAGCCATTATCTCAGCCGGTATCATGGCCTTTAGCGGCATCGTAGTTGAAACGGCAATGAATATTACCTTTCCCACATTGATGCAGGAGTTTGGTGTATCAACACCAACTGTGCAGTGGATGACGACCATCTACCTCTTAATGGTGGCGATTGTGGTACCTATTTCATCCTGGTTGAAGCGTAATTTTAAAACACGGTATTTGTTTTTAACTGCTGTCTTGTTATTTATTGCGGGTGTGGTGATTGATGCGAGTGCCCCAGTCTTTGGTGCTTTGTTATTGGGTCGGATGATCCAAGGCATAGGAACCGGGATTGCCTTACCATTGATGTTTAATATTATCTTAGACCAGGTGCCATTGCCTAAAATTGGGATGATGATGGGGGTTGGAACCCTGATTATTGCTGTAGCACCAGCAGTTGGTCCAACTTTTGGTGGTGTCGTGGTGAATAGTCTAGGTTGGCGTTATATTTTCATTATTCTATTACCCTTCTTGTTGGTGGCCTTGCTAATGGGCTTAAAAACGATAGATCAAAAGGAAGAACTCAGAAAGAGTAAGTTTAACTGGGTAAACTTTTTCTTCATCGTGCTAATGTTTACAGGTTTTATTATTGCTTTTAGTAATTTGAGTAGTTTAGCTGAGCATGCAGTAATGGTCGCAGTAGCTCTGGCACTGGGAATCGTCGGTATCATTGGTTTTATCTGGACCAGTCAACATAGTAAAACCCCAATTATTGATTTAACCGTCTTTAAAAATCGGTCCTTTTCGGGTCACGTGATGAGTTTCTTTATTTTTCAGTTGATTGCTTTAGGTTTGTCTTTCATCCTACCGAACTACATTCAATTGGTTAACCACAGTACGGCTACCATGGCTGGACTGATGGTCTTGCCTGGAGCCGTGCTCGGTGCTATTTTGGCTCCCTTTGGTGGTCAGATGTTAGATCGTTTAGGAGCACGGAAACCAATTTTGACGGGGGTTACATTAACCTTAGTGGCCTTGATTTTATTGGCGGTGTTCGGTAGGGCTCTGCCAGATTGGTTGATCTGTTTAGCCTATTTGATTTTTATGGCTGGAACCGGTTTTGCCTTCGGTAATACGATGACTAGTGGTTTGAATCAGTTAGCTCGGCAACAAAATGCAGATGGAAATGCTGTCTTAAACGCAACCCAACAATTTGCAGGTGCGACCGGTACTTCCATTGCGGCAGCCGTGGTGGCCATGTCACAAAAGGGTACTGCCGGTATGACCATGGGAACAGCTATTGGCTCACAGCATGCCTTTATGCTCTTTATTGCATTAGCCCTGATATTGGCTAAGGCAACAAAATAGGAATTAAATTAACACGTTAGAGCAGACCTTTTAAAAGGAGGCCTGCTTTTTTGTATTTATTATAAGGAATTAAATGGTTAAGCGGGGCACTTTTGGTCATGTAATGTTTATGATATGATAACGGTAAGTTTGGGGTAGTTGTATGTAATCCTTATGGACTTTTGTAGGCCATAGGACTATATGGTGGGTAAGAGCGCTGAGAAGATGACCTAGCTAAATGATCGCATTGGTTAAAAAGGAGGGAAGGATGATGTTCGCCAGATTATGGAGGGAATTAAAAGGACGCCCTTGGCACTGGATAGGGGCTTTTTGGTTTACGTTGATCCCTTTTATGGGAGTTGTACTGATGACTAACCTATTGACTGCGGTACCCCTTTTTGACGATGTCGCTTTTTATTACCGATTGGCCTTTTTTGTAGTGTCTTAACAGTCGTTCTTGGCCTTTTAGATGAAGTGGGTAGCGATTAATAGTCGTCACCGTGAAATATAATTAATCTTCGCATATGCTAGTAAATTTCACGATAAAAATATGACCTAGGATCGGATAATAGCACAATAATGGAGGAGTACTTTTATGAGAATTGAAGAAGTTGGTTATACAAGATTTAGACAAGCTGCCAGTGATTTTTGGGTCGGGTTTGCTGACTTCAAAGGACGGACGACCCGATCAGGGTTTATCTGGGGGACGGTTGTTAGTTTCTTGGTGACTTGTCTACCCCTGCTGTTTTTTTTAGTTGTGGGGTCAATTGTTGTTGGATCAGCCGCTAGTGAACCCAATATAAATATGCTTTTCTACAGTCTTGTGTTCATGTTGATTGTCAATGTAATTTTGTTGCTTCCTAGGGTAACATTAACGGTTAGACGACTTAGGGACATCGGGCTGTCAAAATGGGGGATACTTGTTGCCTTTATCGTCTATCTGATAGCGAATATTTCAATTTCCTGGATATTAACGAATGGGCAAGACTTAACAGTGGTAACTAGTATGTCTACGATAGCCAGTTCACTTTTAAATATTATCGTCTTTATTCTATTGATTAGTTTACCTACCAATATACTAGCCCCGTTGAAAAAACTACCCGTTTTTGGCACGTTATTTCAGTAAGTAAGCTTGTTTAGTTGATATGGTTTGTTTTATGAAAACGTTCATTAGAGGAATTAAACAGTAAAAATTTAAATGGGGAAAATGGTAGTTTAATCTAGGAGTAGTTTATGAATTGGGAAAAGATTATATTATATGTTTGTTCGGGAATGTTTTTAATTTTAAGTATTGGTTTTTTTGTATTAAACCGTGAATTGAATTTTGAATTACTGGCTGATGGTCATAGCATGAAATTAGAAGTTTCAAACACACTCGTATGTGCTTTCTTTGCGCTAGTGACATTTATTGCAGCCCATAAATTAAACGGTAAGTAGTTTTGCTTGGTGGCTAATTTGAGTAATCTTGAGATTAAGAAGCAATAATAGTGAATGGGAGAAAGCATTGCATGTTTAAAAAGATTATGAAAGAAATAAAGCGACGGCCCAGGTACTGGATAATGCAGCTACTAATTTGTGAGGTTGTCATGGTGCTAACTATGTGCCTTATTGGAGTGTTCTTTAACCGTTTTACTGATATGAGTACGACTGTGTTTTACCTTTTGATTCTAGGTCCAGTATGTACCATAAGCCAAGTGAGAACACAGCTTTTACAAAAAGACAGGAAACGATAGTTTGTAGGATTAAATAGAGGGGCGAGTAACGTGTTAAAAAGTGAATGGTCAGAAATAAAACATCGACCAAAATTTTGGGGACTCAGGTATCTTAAAGAGGTTTCAGCCGTAGTGATTGCACTAATAGTTGTAAATATAGTTACCCAGTTAAGTTTGTTCCATAATATTGGCTTTATTGTGCTGTTTAGTTTAGTAGCTGGGGCATTTACATTGATTGTAGATGTGAAGAAGTATTTACAGATGAGAAATGAAAAATAATCTAATTGCTTTATAAGATAGTAGACCTGCTATTAGTTATAGCTATGACTTGCATTTTCAATTTACTATGTATTGCTTAAAGAGGTAGGGATATGAATAAAAGGGCAATCATCTTATTGTTGAGCTTGAATGTTCTCTTGGGTATATGGAGTTGGGTGACAAACAGTGCGCGGTTATATCTACCTATGTCGTTGTTTATCTTTAGTTCAATGCTAACCTATTGGAGTACTAGTTCAGGCATTAGGACAGAGTATAAGATGCTCCGCTATAGCAGCCTAGTCTTGTTAAGCTTAGGGGTAGCATCTATGATTCTCTTAGCTGTTACGGTAGTAATGTGAAATAAGAAAAATAAGCTGTTTTTACCAGTGTAGTTTTTAATGTAGTTGGCTCGTTTGAATCAATGGGTTAAAGACGACAGTGATTCCGTTATCCTCAGTTAGGATAGCGGTTTTTTAATTTTGCCAAATTTAGGGTATAAAATTTTTGGGGGTTGACTGGCTAAGCAGGTATTGTGTGCCTGTTCGTATAAGTAAACTTTACTTTAAGTACAATATTGTTATACTTAGAAAAGGGGGTAGGCTATGAAAAAGAATTTTGGCGATGTGATTGACAATAAAGTATATGAATTTCGAGTTTTGGCACATTTATCACAAAAGGAATTAGCAGAGAAAGTAGGCGTTTCTAAACAAACGATATTTGTGATGGAGAAGGGAAATTATGTTCCAACTCTGTTACTGGCATTTAGGATTGCGTCTTTTTTTCATGTTGATATAACAGACATTTTTTCATATAAAATGGAAGGGAAAGCAAATGACAACTAAAAGTTTGAGCAGTGTACCAGGATCTTTCTTTTATTCAATAAAGGAGTGGTCTGAACAATCAATTGGAAATTACAATCAACTCATAGGTATTACTTTTTTTTTTTGTATTCTTAGTATTATTTTTTTGCTTTATTTTTGTCTAAAAATTGGTCGGAGTGACGAGCGAACGCTATTAATTAATTTGAAAGCTGCGTATGTCATGTTGATTGCCATTATCTTGTGTGACATAATCTTTCCACGCGAATATTTAGTAAATCAATTCTTTATGTTAAAGTATGGTATTGCTTGCTTTGCTAGTGGGATTTATTTAGCTCTAAAATATAGAAGTGAAGTAAAATGAATGAAACATTACCAGGCTTGTCGTGTTACCTGGTGAGCCCTACCTCATCTTGAATTTGATCCAGCAATAAAAGTTATCAGTGATGTGGGTCTAAAGTCCAAGAATACTGTCGGCGACGGGAATAACGGGGGATTTAAAAATGGGAAATTTAAATGATAAACCGTTAAAAACTCTGAAGAATAAAAGCGCTTCTTATGAATATGAGTATAAAAAAATAGGAGCGGAGCTTGAAAAAATAATCAGTGAAAAAGTTGGAATGGATGGTAAAGGCGGTCTATCATCGCTGTTGAGAACATGTAGGTGGTATGGACAGTATTATTACTTGGTATTAAAGATAAAATATTTTTCAAAAAAGATTGAAGAATTTAAATATCAGCGCTACAACTTGGGATATAGTGAATTGCTATATCGTTGTTTAGCGGAGTACAATACAATAAAAAGTCCAGCACCACCTTACTTGTATCTTCCATTAGTTCTATTAGGTTATATGGTAATCGTCCTTACACTTTTTGATATCTGGCAGTTAGCGAGTCCACTTACAGAGCTTATCTCTAATCATGAAATGAAGATAACTACTATAACCACGATAGGTAGGCGGTTAGCATTGGAAATCATCTGTATTTTGGCCATCATTTTAAATCTAAAAAAGATGCAAAAAAACAAGAAGTTATTCATAAAAAAAACTAACGAAGCCAATGAAAATATATATATCATGCTGAAAAAAGAGGACATTTCAGTAGTTCAATTTATTAGTGAAGAAATACGATATCAGCAAAGCAACGTAAATTTGAAGTTGTCTGATAAAATGCTAGTGATTGTCACTGCCTTTTCCGGATTGGCTGCGGTAGTTACACTGAGTTCAATGCTTCCATTTATTGTGAATTGGATGAGTGGTCAAGCCGGCAATATTGATAAATCAGTCATCATTGTAGGTTTATTAATTTCCTTTTTAAGCTTATTACCGTTGTTGGGGGCTAAATCATCGCTTAATAAACAACTATCTAGACTGATGGGGATTGTTTATACGATTCAGATAGAAAGTAGGGCAAAAAATTGATTTAAACACTAGAAAGAGTGACTGGAGGTGCTTTATGCGTATTGGAAGCTGGATAACATTATTTACAATCATTGGAACAGCGCTGACTATTTATAGTTTAGTGACGATTAAACCAAAGCATCAAACTGCTACGACAAAACAGAGACTAATAACATTAATGGGAATTTTATTGGTTGTTTTTGCTTTGGGAATGGCTGTTGGTAGTGAATTTAGTTAATAAAAAAGTTACCGGTATGTGAAGCCTATGGAACCAAGAAAATAGAGTGGGCGACTTTATGAACGGTAAGCATGTAACCAATGATAGGGTGTTAGTGATTTTAAAGTGGCGTAGGAGACTTCTTCACCTTTTGTATAAGTTTTATAAGGGTCAATAGTAATGGCGCATTCTACCTGGTCCCCCCACAAGTGCAATCGTTCCTGACAAACACCGCAGGGGGTAAGCACCTTGTATTCTGCGTTAGTCTCTTCTCGAATTAGGCATAGAGACGCTACAACTGTCTTTTTTAATTTAGCAGCCTCCAAATAACTCCCCAGCTCCATGCAGACAGATGAAGTTGCGTTTTCAAATTCGGGCGAGATGCTAGTTAAAATGGATCCGTCTGCTAGGAGGACGCCTGCGGCACCACCCCAATTCATGGGGTAATGAGTGTTAATGGTTGTTTTAACGGCTTCAAATAGGTTTTTCTTTGTAGTCATGGCTAAATCACCTTTTTATGTTTAATTGAGCATCTATGAGTTGGATAGGATCTTTTTTGTACGATTAAAAACGTGGTTGGTACAGGAAGTGAGCAAAATTCACATTTACAATTTAATTGATAGGCGGTGTAGCCCTGCCTAAGGAGATAAGTTCTTGAATTTTTAAGGATAGTTCTTTTTTTAAATGTGCATGTTTTGCATCGCTATAAGCATACTGACTATTTGTCCAATGGTCCTTGCTATATAGCCAAACAGGCATTATACGTCTTGGGGCCGGTTCATTGACGTAACGTGGAAAAATATGTGCATGTAAGAAGTTATCAGTATTACCTAAAATATCATAATTAATTCGTAATGGATGGCAAACACTTAATATTGCGTCACCAACAATACTCATTTCGGTTAAGAAATGGGCACGTTCAGGTAGTGTGAGTTCGTTTAATGACCTGACATGATGTTTAGGCAGCAAGACACAGTAACCGGGTAAAAATTGGGTGTCACCTAGGGCAACAAAGCTATGATTTAATTCTGCTATAACCATTGGGTTACGCCCTTTTAAAGCGGAACCTATTCTATCTTGTTTCCAATCCATAATTAGCCCTTTCAATCTTTAATTATTTTCTTAGCATTATATCATTTTTCAGAGCTGAATAGCGACCAATAAGCTTTATTAGATGATAATTTTATTAACCATATATGTTAATATGAGCTTGTCCATTTTAGTTAAAGATATGATGAGATTTGACATATTAGAGGTCAGTAGCGTATAACGCATAGCGGGAAGAGAATGGCATAAAGATAAAAACAGGTGTTCTCTGTTTAATGGTACAAGTCACTTTAGCGTGAAGATTGAAATGGGGAGCGAATTATACGTATGCATACTATGGTAATGAACCCATTGTTAGTTCAAGTGTTATATACTAGACATTAGGACTGTTTGGACGCTTTTTTGGGCCGACTATAAACTATGCCTTGAAAAAATAGCGTCATTACACCAAGTAGATTAAGATAAATGGTTAAAGAGGGATCAAGAAATGAAAAGTAGTGAGAAACTAGCTTTAGCTTTAGGGAGCGCTGTTTTAATTTTGGGAATTTTTATCACGGCCTATGTATCACATCAGCGGAGTATCAGTAATTATGTGCAGCAACAGCAAGCGGCTACTGATGCGCAGCAATTACAATCAACTCAGATGGCAACTCAGGCGGTGGCACGATTGAATGATCAACAAAAGATTGCGCTAGCCTTACTGCAACCCGCAGTTGCGAATATTTCTTCTAAGTCTGCTGATGAATTGTTGAATAATTTGCATACCATTCAACAGTTGCCAGGTGGCATGCAAGACGGCGCTGTGACTACAGTTAATGCGACCCTACTAAATAATCAGGTTGTAACGGATGCACCTGAAGGTACGCGAACTTATGGACTAGATGCAAGTTATGGCCCTAAAATGTATGCTACCATTAGTGGCAATACGATTTATGTCTTCTTAGGCCATGATACGCAAAGTTTTAAGAGTCTAAATGATAAAAGTAATATCAATTTAATTAAGGCTTCCCTAGTCGAACTGTACCAACAGTATGGTGACACGGATAAGTTCCGCGAATTCCAGAATTTAGTGAATATTCGTAAACCAGTGGCTATGATGCAGATGAATCCTAAGGTTGCTGCGGCCATGGTCTTATTGAATGTCACGCAAGGTAGTTTTGATACGGCCAATTTCCATGGTAAGTTGCGGTTGGTTAGTTTAAAGCCTGAAGAAAATAGTCAACATTATACGCAGGAGCTATCTGGATTTGATGGTAATAAGAAAATTGGAATAAAGTACAATGCGACGGACGTAGAGTTCTCTAGTTATGATGAGGAAACTAAGCAATACAAGTCAGCGGAGACCATCAAGATGACCGATATCTTTAATCGTTATGGTCGTGAACGGGTTCAAAAGATTATTGATATTTTACCTAAATAAGTTCCAGCTGGTTCCAAATACCCAAAACGCCTGTAGATGGCGGACCTTGGGTATTTTTATTAATGATAAGGGGGAAGGCGATGAATACAGCGTTAACTAAATCAGTTGCACTTCGTGAAACATTACCAACCGTGTTTGGTTATATTGGGATTGGCATCGCTTTTGGTGTCCTAGGACATGCCGCTGGCTTATCCTTAGGGTTGGTTGTCTTAATGTCACTCATCACCTATGCTGGGTCCGCACAGTTTGTGGCAGTGAGTATGTTGGCAGGTGGAAGCTCCATCTTATCAATCATATTAGCGGTTTTTTTGATCAATTCGCGTTTCATTTTGATGAGTATGTCCGTTGCTCAATATTTTAAAAAAGAAAGTACCATGAAAAATATCGTGCTCGCTAGCTTGCTGACCGATGAAAGCTATGCTTTAGCAATGAATAAAGTCAATTACACTCAGGGCCAATTATCCTTTGAGTGGTTGAATACGGTAAATCTAATTTCGTATGGCATTTGGGCGGGGGCTTCCGGGCTGGGTGCCTGGTTAGGTACAACAATTCGTCATCCAGAAGCACTGGGCTTAGATTTTGCCTTGGTGGCAATGTTTATTGGCCTTGTTTATCTCCAACTTATTTCAGATCGCCAATTAGGTTACGGACTGCAGTTGGTGATGATTGGTCTGACCTTGGTCTTAGTTTATGGCGCCCTGATTTTTATTCCAAAAAATTTTGTCGTCTTAGTCGTAACCTTGCTTGCTTGTGGAATAGGAGTGCTATTAAAACATGTCAGAAACTAGTCGCGTGATTTTAACTATTTTTGGAACGGGGTTGGTGACCTGGTTATCACGGGTCTTGCCTTTTGCGGTCCTGAAAAAAATACGGTTACCAAAAATTGTCTTGGAGTATCTGAGTTTTGTGCCTATTGTCAGTATGTCAGCCTTATGGTTTGATAATTTATTCATTCAGCATCTGGGGCAAGTACCAACAGTGAATGTCGATTATCTTTTGGCAACGTTTCCGGCCGTTGTCACTGCCGTCATGACTAAAAGTTTGCTAGCCGTCGTTTTAGTGGGCATGGCGGCATTAGCCCTAATTCGGTATTTATAAACGAACGTTCATTCAGTTATATACAAAATTGATTAAAGGAGTGTGGAACAAGAGATGTCTGAGCAGCAGCGAAAATGGGTGTTAGTGGCCATCTTTATGGCGACGTTTATGTCATCAGTGGAGATTACGGTGGTGACGACGGCCCTGCCAACGATTATCGGTGACTTAAACGGGATTGCTATGCAAAGCTGGGTCTTTACGGCTTACCTGCTGGCAACGGCCATTACAACCCCAATTTATGGTAAGTTAGCCGATCAATTGGGAAGAAAGCCGGTTTTTATTGCTGGTTTAGTTTTCTTTACTGGTGGATCACTTTTATGTGGTCTAGCACCAAACATGATCACCTTGATTATGGCTCGGACAGTCCAAGGCTTAGGAGCAGGGGCCATTATGCCCATTACGAATACCTTAATTGCGGATATGTTTTCTAATCAGCAGCGGGCCAAGATGTTGGCCTTTAATAATACCGCTTGGGGAATCTCAGCCTTGGTTGGGCCAATGTTAGGTGGCTTTTTGGTTGATCAATTTAATTGGCACTGGATCTTTTTTATTAATGTTCCACTAGGGCTGGTAGTTTTAATACTCATACTAAGCTTTTATCGGGAAACGAAACCGGCTAATCAAGCTGGAACTTTTGTTTTTGACCTGAAAGGGTCCAGTTTATTAGCACTCTTTTTAATTAGTTTGTTATTAGCCTTTCAAGCATTGGGCGCACAAAGGGTAAATTGGGTTGCAGAAAGTTTGCTTTTGTTGGTCTGCATACTAAGTGCCTGGTCCTTTTTACAGGTTGAACGGCAGGTTGCTAATCCGATTATTGACTTAACAATTTTTAAAAATCAAACCTTTAGTATTCAAATCCTGACGGCGTTATTATTGAGTGGGGTTCAATTTGGTTTTCAGGTCTACTTTCCAGCCTGGTTGCAAGCCATTTATCACTTACCGGCTGCCTTAGCAGGCTTAGTGGTAACTCCAGGCCCCATTATGTGGTTAGTAAGTTCCTTTTTAGTGGGCGGCTTGTTACGCCGTTTTGCCCCCAAGTACATTAGCATGGTTGCCATCATTATTTTAATGGTTGCATATTTGCCACTAGCACTGGTAGAACAGTTACCAATATGGTACTTTTATCTCGTTGCCGGTATCTCTGGGGCCGGAGTCGGGTTAGTGATTACAGCTAATACAGTGGTTTCACAACAAATCGTAGGCAATCAGCGAATTGGAATGGCTTCATCGATGTTAACCTTGGGACGAACCTTAGGGCAAACAATTCTAACGGGGAGCTACGGGCTGATTTTCAATCTATCAGTTGGCTTGCAGGTGAAGCACTATCCGCAAATTCATTTGGCGATGTTAAACCAATTTGTGGATGGCGCTGGTCATTTCACTAGTCAGGTTCAGACCCTCTTATCGCAAATGGTCTTGCAGGCATACCATCATATTTATGCCTTAGTCATCGTCGTATTAGTGTTAGCTTGGTTGGTTAATTTAAGAGATCCACAACATGAGATTGTCCAATAACTTCGTGGTGATATGGGATGCAGAAAAAGGGGTAGTGCAAGATGGCAGAATCAAAAAAAGTGAATATTAATGATATTGCCGAGCGGGCCGGCGTAAGCATTGCGACGGTATCACGTTTTTTACATGGACATTTAGAAAAAATGTCTGACAAGACAGCAGCCCGTATTCAGGCGATTATTGAAGAGCTGAACTACATTCCAAATGCTTCTGCGGTGCAATTAATGACCCAGCATAGTGGTTTAATCGCAGTGATGGCTGCTGATGTGGATGATTACTTTTCGACTGAATTTTTTAAAGGGGCTGTGTCAATCTTAGAGACAGCCCACTATACGGGCGTGCTCTTTGATGCTAATGCGGATATAGATTATGAACAGCGGCAGTTAACTACGATTGGTCGCCAGAACTTTGACGGTTTAATTATGCAGCCACTCACGGCCAGTAGCCAACAGATGCAGACTGCCTTAACCCGTAATTTACCAGTGGTCTTGGTAGACCGTGATCTAGATGAAACGATTTACGATACCGTCGTGACTGATAATTATGTGGCTGCGCGTGATGTAGCCCTATATTACCAAGCCCATGGCGTTGAATCGGTCATTGTTATTTCAGAACCGTTAGCCAAGGTATCAACCCGTAAGGAACGTTTTGCAGGCGTTCAATCGGTCTATGCAGACGTAACCTTATTAGAAGTTGATGCCAACCATGTACGTAGTGAACTATTAGTAACGCAACTGGTTGCTGATGTGCACCAGCAGGGTAAAAAAACATTGGTTTTCTTTTTCAAGGAACGGTTGATGTTGGATATCATGCCCTTTTTCGTTCGCAAACAGGCCCTGAGTGAAGATTTACAGCTGACTGGTTTTTCTGATACTAAACTAGCCCGTGATTTAGACCCCCATGTTCGATTAATTGAACAAGATCCTTTTCTCATGGGAGCGACAGCGGCCGAATTGTTAGTCGCTAAATTGACTGCTGATGGGGTAAGTGATCAGGGAGATGCTAAAAAAATTGTCATTCCCGCCACCTTTAGTTAAAAATAACTGTACAAACACCTCGCTGAGGTGTTATTATTTTCACGAAAGGTTAAGCGCTTTCCTTTATTTTCCTAAAACACAACCTAAGGGATGAGCTAGGTTGGAATTTTTGGCACTGAACTGGGTAATCTTATATGGAGGGTTAATCTTTAATTTTGACGAAAAGTAGGCATTATACCTAGGAGAAATATTATGGCTAAATTATTTTTAAATACATGGGTCTTTTTAGACCAGATAAAAGCTGGTAGGCAGCAGGCCGAACTAGTACCGTTGGTTGCACACTTGGGTGCAAGTGGAATCGAAATTCGACGTGAGTATCTGCAAGATAGACAAGCAGAGCTGCCAAAAATTCGTGAAGCTACAAACAAGTACCAGTTAGCGCTGGCGATGAGTATACCGGATGAATTATTTGTGGATGGTCAGCTCAACCCAGAACTACCAACCTATATCGCTGAACTTAAGCTGGTTGGGGCTAGTAAGGCTAAGTTCAACTTAGGTGACTTTAGCCACTTTAAAGGGGACTTGGTAGCGGCTTTCGCCAACTGGCCTGATGATATTGCTTTAAATATTGAAAATGACCAAACAGCAACGAGTGGGCAGGCTGAGCCGATTGCTAACTTTTTGCGGGCTGCCCAGAAGGAAGACCTTAAAATCGGCTATGTTTATGACTTAGGTAATTGGGCCTATACAAAGGGAGATGCAGTTGCAAGTGCGAAGTTGTTGGCTCCTTGGACCGACTATATTCATTTAAAAAATGTTGCAGAAACACCAGCTGGTTTAGCCGTGACAACAGATTTAAATCAGGGTCTCTTCGACTGGCGCCAAATTTATCGTATTTTAGGACATGACAAGGATGTTGCATTGGAATTCCCCATGCCTAATCAAGAGGTTATGGCGCAACAAGTGGCAGTTTTGACTGCAGAAGGAAAGGACCAGAGCCATGCTTAATACTATTATTGCGCTCCTATTACTGCTGACTTTTGTAGGCTTTATTGTCTACATCTTTAAGAGCGGTAATTTGATGATTGGCTTTTTCATCATGGCCCTTTTATGGTCCTTAATTGGGTTGTTACCGTTTGACACCTTTATTCAAAAAGTCATTACCGAACCGGCGCTGGGCTACGCACCAACGATTGTGTATATCATCTTTGGTTCTTGGTTTGGCCGGGTGTTAGTTGACTCCGGAATTGCACCAGCTATTTCAGCTCGTACCGCCAAAGCGGGTCAAAAAAATGTCATGTTGGCTGCTATCTTTGTTGTTTTGGTAACACTTCTTATCTTTACTAGCGCCTACGGTGTTGGCTCAGTCATTGCCATAGGTGTGATTTTATTACCCATTTTGCTATCCTTAGGAATTCCACGGCCGGTTGCATTAACTGCTTTTTTGATGACGATTGGTGGTGCAATGTACTTAAATCCAGTCTTATTCAATCAAATTAAGGTGTTCTTTCCAGCGGCTAGTTTTAGTGGTGATTACCTCATATTTGGTATGGCGGCAATGGGAGTGCAAACATTGGCAGTCATTGGGTATTTGTATTTCCACCGTCATCAGTTTGATGCCCATCAAGCAGCTAAAAATCTAGCCATTATTGGAGCTGATGATCAAGAAATTGGTGGTGGGTTGGCACACTTACCAGTCGTGGCCTATGCGATTCCCTTGGTGCCCGTGCTTGTTAATTTGCTTTTTAAGTGGGATGCGATTCCGTCACTATTGCTAGCCACCTTATTGGCCATGCTGGTCACTGGTAAAATGAGACACTGGAAGTCTTTTATCACCTTTTTGAATGACACTATCCAACAAGCGATTAGTGATATTGCAGGTTTGATTATGTTTTTGATGGCCTTAATTATGTTTGCCGGTGCGGCTCAACTTAATGCAAGCCGTTTTGAAGGCTTACTCACGGCGATTATTCCTCATAATATTTGGCTCTTAGCTTTAATTTTAGGTTTGGCAGCGCCCTTGGCTCTATTTCGTGGTCCCTTACATGTATGGGGGGCTGGCGCAGCGACGGCGGCCGTCTTAGCCAGCACGGGCCTCTTTCCGGATGCCATTTTGCTTCCCCTAATGTATGTGCCTAGTTTATTGGCCGTTTCGACTGATTTGACCCAGTCTTGGAACGTTTGGGGAATGGAGTATATGAAGGTTGATGGCCGGACCCTGTTGAAAGAAGGAGTACCAGTGATGTGGGTGGTATCCATTATTAATGTCATGTTAGCAGTTTTGCTAATTCACTTTTAAGTTAAAGGAGTAAAATCATGAGTGAGTTTTTAACAATCGGTGAGCCTGTTGTCACCTTTATGTCCACTAACCCGGATGCTAGTTTGGTTGACACGCGAGATTATTTTAAATTATTAGGGGGAGCTGAGTTAAACGTCGCAATTGGTGTACAGCGGTTGGGCCATTCGGCTGAATATATTAGCCGCTTAGGTAGTGATCCACTTGGTCAGTTCGCTAAAAAAACCATTTTAGAGCATGGCGTTAGTACCCACTATATTGCTGAAGATCCTGAGCACTGGACTGGTTTTCAACTCAAACAGCTTGTGACGCAGGGGGATCCGGCTACCTTTAATTATCGGGCTGGTTCGGCTGCCACCTACTTAGATGATGCCTTTATTGATCAGGTAGATCTTAGTGGGGTTAAGATTGCACATATGTCGGGTATATTTCCAGCCCTTTCGGCCACGACTAACCAGGCCTTTCGTCACTTTTTAAAACGGCTGCAGGAGGCGGGAACTTTTATTACCTTTGATCCAAATTTACGTCCGGCTTTGTGGCAAGATGATGAACGGATGATTACTGATATTAATACTTTTGCCCAGACTGCAAACATTGTTATGCCGGGAATCAACGAAGGGTTGATTTTGACTGGCAGTGATAATCCGGAGACGATTGCTGATTTCTATTTGCAGAGTCCAAAGACCGAGGCGGTTATTGTAAAGTTGGGTCCAGCAGGGGCTTACGTGAAGTGGCAGGATGGCCAAGTCAAGACGGTACCTGGTTTTACTGTAAACCAGGTAGTTGATACCGTTGGTGCGGGTGATGGTTTTGCACTAGGGGTGATTACTGCCCTGTTGGAAGGTGCGTCCTTAGATCAGGCCATCATTCGTGGTAACGCCGTTGGCGCCTTGCAAGTCCAAACACCAGGGGATAATGACGGTTATCCAACACCAACTGAGTTAGCAGCCTTTTATGAACAGGAAGAAATGGGAGAAAAATAATAATGAAAATACAAGTAGCAATTGATCGAGTTGATTTAGCCCGGGCAACAGTTTTGGCTAGTCAGTTAGATGGGCTAGTTGATCGCATTGAATTGGGAACCTCGCTAATCAAAGATTATGGACTGTTTGCTTTAGCTGACATCAAGGCGCAATTAAACCATGCCACACTGGTGATGGATATTAAGACGATCGATGAAGGTGTCTATGAATTTAAGCAAGGCTATGCAGCCCAAGCAGATGTATTGACGGTCATGGGGACAGCCGACTTGGCGACAATTCAGGCCGTCTATGACGTCGCCCAAGAGGCAGATAAGGAAATTTTTATTGATCTTCTCAATACGAATAAGGAACAAATTAAGCAATTATTGCCGTTTACTAACGCAACCTTTGGGTTACATCATTCCCATGACAATGCCCGCCAATTTGAAGCGGCCGATGCGGTGAAGGCCTTCCATCAAGAATTTCCAACGATTCGCCATATTGCAGTAGCAGGTGGCGTAACTTTAGAACAGGTCAAAAAATTAACGGCGGATGGCATTGCTGAGGTGGCAATAGTTGGCGGTAAGATTGTTGGCCAACCTAATCCAGTAGCAGCAGCTAAGACATTTCAGGAGGTAACAAAGAAATGACATTAATTCAAGAAGTAATGGACGAAATTAACGGCGTAATGGGTAAGGTTAAGGAAGAACAATTAGACCAAGCAGAACAGCTTATTCAAAAAGACCGGCGTATTTTTGTTTTAGGCGCCGGAAGGTCTGGCTTAATGGTCAAAGGCTTTGCCATGCGATTAATGCATATTGGCTACACTGTCTATGTCATTGGCGAAACCATTACGCCTTCGATTGCACCCGGCGATGTCTTGGTCGCAGTTTCTGGTTCAGGAACTACAGGTAGCGTTGTCGAACCTGCAACTAAGGCTGCTAACAATGGGGTGGCAGTGATTGGGGTAACCAGTACAGGAGATTCGCCCCTGGCCAAAATTAGTTCAGCGGTCATTATTGTCCCTGGAGCAACCAAAGCTAAGAATTCAGTTAAATCTATGCAGCTCTTGAGTACACTATTTGACCAAACGGTTCATATTACCCTAGATGTCTTAGCTTTAAAGTTAAGCCGACGTGACCATACATCAAATGCAAGTGCTAAGGCGGCCCATTCAAATATGGAATAGGCAGAGAAGTGTTTAATCATAAGGGGCTAAGTTCCCTTAGCCCCTTATAGCGATTTTTTGTGAAATCGGTAACCATTTGTGAAAAAAAGAGGAGGAAAGCTTCCTTTCAAGACTAACAACCCCCGTTATGAAGCGCTTTCAAAAAAATACCCCCTTGTGATTGTAAGCGTTTTCAAATGGCGCTATAATATGTTCTGTAAGTTACCGCGGGCCAGTAAAGTGACGCGAGGCAACAAATAAAATTAATTTGTTGAGATGTGAAAGGTGGAGAACAATGACTGACACACAAAAGACGGTACCAGCTAGTGTAGCAATGTTGAAAGTTTTAGAGGCTTGGGGCATTGACCATGTGTATGGTTACCCTGGTGGTTCCTTTAATTCAACGATGGCGGCCTTGGATAATCAAAAGGATAAGATTGATTATATTCAAATTCGTCATGAGCAGGTTGGGGCCTTGGCCGCAGCTGCTGATGCTAAGTTGATCAATTCCTAGACATGGTTAAGGCAGCTAAGCGACCGGTCATTCACGTGGGCCGTGGAATTAAGGCTGGTGGTGAAAAATTAGTAGAGTTATCCAAGAAACTACAAATTCCACTGGTGATGACGGGCTTAGCCAAGGGGCTGATTCCAGATGACTATGAGGGTAATTTAGGTACTTCTAATCGTGCTGCCTCTAAGGCTGCCGATGAAATTATGGCGGTGGCAGATTTGCTCATTGTGATTGGGGCCGATTTCCCATTTGCTAAGTTAGTTTATAAGACCCATGACTTTAAGTTTGTTCAGGTCGATGTCGATGAGGCACAGTTTGGCCGTCATCATTTCTTGGACCTTGGTATTTGGTCTGATGCCACTTCCTTTGTTGAAAAGGCGCTAGACCGGAGTGAAGCGGTACCAGCATCTCCTTACTTCAAAGCAGCAGCGGCTGATATGCAAAACTGGAAGGAATACTTAAAGATGCTGGAAAACCAGGATAAGGTTCCTATGCAGGTAGCGCCAATCTATAAAGAAATTAATGCTGTTTCAACGGACGATGCTATTTACTCCATTGATGTTGGTGATAACATTATTAATAGTTTCCGCTTCTTAAAGTTAACCCCTAAGAATAAGTGGGTGATTTCCGCTCTCTTTGCCTCAATGGGATCCGGTATTCCAGGTGCAATAGCCGCTAAGTTAAGCTTCCCAGACCATCAAGTCTTTAATATTGCTGGTGATGGCGCCTTTTCAATGGTGATGCAAGACCTGTTAACTGAAAAGAAGTACGGTCTTGGCATCATTAATGTAGTGACATCAAATGAAACGTTAAACTTTATCAAGAGTGAGCAAGATGATTTGCCAATTGACCATCATTCAGGTATCAACCTGGCCGGTCAGGACTTTGCCATGATTGCTAAGGGCATGGGCGTCGACTCAGTAACGGTAACTAAGCCAAGCGACTTACCAGCCGCCTTTGCCAAGGCAGTTGAAGTCACCAATGCTGGTCAACCTTTCTTAATTGATGCTAAGATCAGCGCTGACCGTGGTTTGCCAGTTGAAGAGTTACAGTTGAAGCAAGAAAACGGCCACTTTGTCGAGACTGTTGACCCAAGTTACAACTCAAATGGGGATCAAAAGCCCGTTAAGTCGGTAGCAGAATTCTTTGCTGACTATGATGGACAAGATTTAAAGCCTTTGCCTGAGTTCTTTGCCGAATATGATGTTAAAGCATAGGTAGATGTGGATTGACTGAATAAGTTTTATAAAAGATGGTGTAATCATGAATAGTGGTTACACCTTTTTTTATAAAGGTCACAAGTTAATGATTGTTTTGTTACGGCAAGGGTTTAGTTGACGAAATAAGGTATAATGAAAAAATAGAAAGTAAGTAAGGGTGACTATGAATCAGCCCTAGAAAGTTTAGGTGAACGATGGATCGGCGAATTGAGCGGACGAAGGACCTCCTAAAACAGGCCCTGTTGTCCTTATTAGCAGCGCAAGACATGAAGGATATTTCGGTGACTGAAATTACAGAGACGGCCAATGTCGGCCGTTCGACTTTCTATCGCTATTATCGGGATGTAGAAGACTTAGTAAAGCAAGTTGAAGCAGAATTAATTGCGGATATTGTGGCGATATTACAGGCGGGGGCTGATGATGAACGAGGAAAGTTTGATCACCCCTACATTATTCATGAAACCTTTACCTTTATGGAAAACTACCGGACAGCCTTATTAACCTTGGCTGAACGGGATGAGACCTTTTTGAAAGAGTTAAAAGCACAATTAACCCAGGCGGTTTGTCAGATTTTGGGTATCCAAACCCAGGAACGACACCGATGGTTTGAAAACACTTTTTTTGTAAGTGCCATGGTGGATACGGTGTTTTATTGGATGGCCGTTCCTGACTGGTTAACTCGGGAAGAAATGGAGGCTTACCTCTGTGATTCCTTGGCCCGCCTATTTCCTGTCAAAACTGATTACTAATAAATAAAGAGCCCCTCTTAGGAGGGGCTCTTTTAATTAGCTAGGAAAGTCTAGGCCTTTCCGCTGTATATCCGCGATAGTATGATAAAATTAATGTGAATATAATAGGTTTGATAAGGGGAGTAGCTAAAGTGAAGAAGACATGGTGGAAATATGGGTTAGTTATGGTGGTGTTAGTGGGACTGGGCCTTAGTTTAGGCTGGCAGTTGGGCAGCCATCAACAAGAATCAGCCAAAGAACAAAAGCAGGCTGAGCAAACTACATCAAGCAAGGCTGAGAAGCAAAAGGATAAAAAGGCCACACAGGAAGACAAGGGGCAGTCGGCTAGTGAGCCTGAGCAAACTAAGGCTAGTAGTGAGCTGAGCGCAACTGAATCAGATAATGCGGTTAGTTCAAGTAGCCAAACTGCTGTTATCCAGAATGGACAGGCGGCAGCAGACTTGATTGAACAGGCTGACCGTAACCGCGGTGCAGATACTAGCCAAGTTCTCTATGACGGTTATGCCCGTCAGGATGGAACGTTTGGAGTAAATGTCCGAAGTAAGGCTATGGTCCAGCAGGGTGGATCTGGTACCGTCGATATTTATATCGTCTATCCCGATGGTAGCTATGAGCATGCGCCGGCATATCGGTAGACCAAATTGGGAATTAGTAGATATTTGGGTGAAAGAGGATATCGATGCTGCAACCGAGAAAGCAGCAAACAGGATTGTTGAGTTTTTTTGTGTAGGGAGATAGGGTAGTGAAAAGGAAAATTACTATCAGTCTTATGCTTATCACGTTAGTTTTATTTATCGTAGGTGGTGCTAAGGTTGAATATGATAAGAATAATGACAAGGATTCTTCAGCGGTAGAAAAAAGCAAATCAACAACTTCAAGTAAGAAAAGTGATGAAATTAGCCTAGTTGGAATTTTTTATTCATCATCAGGTGAAACTGCGGATATCCAGTCAGTAGGAGAAAATAAATGGGAAATTACCTACTCAACATCAGATGGAAACGTTACGGGAAACTTTAAAACTAAGTGGCAAAAGGTGGGGGAATTATATAAGTCGACATCATTGATGGAGAAGTCTGATGGTTATTCGGGATTTAAAGTTTCTGTAGAGTATGAAACGCCAGAAAATATAACAATCACGATGTCTGATGGAAATGTTTCTCATCAAATGGTGTTCACGAAAGAAAAACCAGCGACAAATGCCAAGTATACTGCAGTTCTTAAAGGTGACCTGTCAGCATTTGAAGGTCAGTTTTCAAATGATACGTTTAACAAAACAATCGTTGATTCTGGCTTTACTTATGGCGGATACTCTCCCGAAGATTATTACAATAATCGGACAACGGTATTCCCATCAATTAGGAAAAATGGTTATTGGAATGGGATTACCTCGCATGGTAATTTTGTGGTGAAGTCCTCTGATTTGCCAAAACAAGTAAATGGATATTATGAAGTTCATGTTTATGGAGCAAACTCGGGTGCAAATAACGCAACATTGACTTTCTTCTTAGTTCCGCCAAAAGTCAAAGGTCCGGATGGAACGGTGAGTGATGAAAAACGAGTATTTCAAAAGGATGCTGATGGAAAGCCACATTTACTTGAGTATCAAGAACCACAATGGTGGAAGAAGTATCAGGATATATCCACTTTAACTTCTTAATTAGTAGCAAAAACGGATCATATGTCCATCGTGCTAATTGATGGAGTGCAATTAACGAAATTAATGCTGGATTATCAAGTTGGTGTACAGGTGAGGGCCAGTTATACCTTATTTGAGGTAGATGAGGACTTTTTCGATTTCACGGACTAGTTTTCATTTTTCTCCCTTTTTTATGTCTGCTTCTAGTTCAAACTGCTAAACTAGTGAGAGAAGTTAACTTGGAGGAGTCGGATTATGCAACAAAGCACAACCAAAATTTTAGCTAGCATCAAACATGGTGGTTTGGTGCTGGTGGGGTTAGAGTTGATTGCCCTGGCTATCAACTTTTTTTATGCCCCAATTGACGTAGCAGCCGGTGGGGCCACTGGGATTGCGATTCTTTTAAACGCCACCTTGGGTCTCAACCGAGGGCTAACGGTTTTAGTAATCAACCTCTTAATGATTGGCCTGGCCTGGTTCTTTTTGGATCGACACGTCGTGAAAAATATCATCTTTGGGAGTTTTATGTTACCAGTCTTACTAGATATTACGCCTAGCTTTCAAGTCGTCGATGATAGTCTTTTGGCAGTCATTATTGGGGGCGCGGTCTTTGCCTGTGGAGTGGCCATGCTTTTTCGGCTGGAATCATCTGCAGGAGGGACAACGGTCCCACCGCTTATCATAAAAAAATATTTTAAAATTAATCCAGCCTATTCCTTATTAGCGATTGATTTAATAATTACCTGCTTCAATTTGGTTGTAGCCGGGACAAATGCCTTCTTTTTAGCCGCTTTTTCCTTAGTTATCACCTCCTTTGTGATGCGACGCATCGAGAGTGGTTTGGATTTGAAGCAGCAAGTTAGTATTATTAGTCAGCACCACATTGGGGCAATTAAGAATCAATTGCTGGCTGAAAACCAAAGCGTAACCATTTTTGATATTCGGGGTGGTTATCAACAAGGTGATAATGAATTGCTGATGGTTATTGTTGATAGCCAAAACTATGGTCATTTATTAAAACTAATTAAGCAAATTGATCCAAATGCCTTTATTATTACGACGAATGTGACCGAATCACATGGTGGCACCATGCGCTTCCGCGAAATTTAAGTACAATCTAATTAAGTAAAAAGCGTTTCCAAGCTAAACTGCTGGGGAACGCTTTTTTAATGTCGGCGGTAAGTGAACTGTTTAAAAGCATAATAATCCTATATTAGAGTGAGGTTGACGGCCGCTTTATTCCTGTGGTCAGTCTTTTTATTTGCCCAAGAATATGGCATACTTGTGAAAAAAGAAAACGCTTGCATTTAGTATTGCTAAACAGAAGGAGGAGAAGAGATGGCGACGTTAGCTGATGTGGCTAAACTGGCCCATGTTTCGAAAATGACGGTCAGTCGGGTGTTGAATCATCCGGAACAGGTATCTGAAACCGTTAAACAGGAGGTGACCGCAGCGATTGATGCACTAGGGTACCAACCCAACGTTAAGGCTAAGGCCTTGGTAACCCAACAAAACTATATCATGCGCTTTGTGGTCTTAGAGGATGTAGCCACAGTGGAACCAAATTATGCCATTTTGTTGCTACAACTGGCAGACCTTCTGCGGGGGGCAGGCTATACCCTAGAGATTACGCGGGAGATAGCAGCAACTGATCATGTTGACGGGTTAATTGTTACCGGTTGGCGTCAAAAGGATATTCCAGCCTTAGAAGCCTTAACGGTACCGGTCATGTTATATGGACGTGCACCAGCCGCCTCTTCCTTGTCCTTTATTGATATTGATAATCAAGCCGGAACAACCTTAGCGACGCAGACCTTGCTTGATGAAGGGTATGAACACATTTATTTTGTGGGCCTGGCTAGTGACATGCCCTTTGCTAAGGATCGTAAACGTGGTTATGAAGAAGTGATGCAAAGGGCAAAGCGGCCGGTGCATATCCTATCCGTGGCCAACCATTCACATGCTGCTGCTAAGGCGATTGACGACATAGGTGAATTAAGGCCAAATACGGGCTTTGTAGTGGCTACGGACCGGATGGCCTTGGGGGTGATTCGCGCTCTCCAGGCTCAGCAAAAGGCGATTCCAACTGACTTTGGGATTATTGGATTTGATGGTATCTTTATTGATCAGTTAAGTTCGCCACTATTGTCAACGGTACAGCAACCTTTGGCTGACATTGCTCGGGGATTGGTTGACGGATTATTAACCTTGCGCCAAACAAAGGAACGCCAGGAAATGTTTGTGGCACCAAAACTAAAATACCGGGGAACGACCCGACAATGATCCTGTTATCGTTAACATAATGAAAACGCTATCATTAAGACTTTTGTTTAGTTATAATCAGTTTTGTAAACGTTTACAGAATAAATAATAAACAAAATGAGGTGTTTGATGATGACTAATAAACAAAGGGGTAGTGGTTTACCTAATCTACCACTTAAGACAATCTGGATGTTGAGCTTTGGTTTCTTAGGGGTGCAAATGGCCTTTTCGCTACAAAGTTCCCAGATGGGTCGAATTTTCCAAACCTTGGGCGCCGACCCAACTAAGTTAGGGTTCTTCTTTATTTTGCCACCGCTGGTTGGCCTATTCGTGCAGCCTATCGTGGGGTACCTATCTGATCGGACCTGGACCAAGCGTTTTGGCCGTCGGATGCCTTATCTTTTAGGTGGGGCAGCAGTTTCGGTGATTGTCATGTGTCTTTTGCCAAATGCCGGTAACTTCGGTTTTTCAACGACCATGGCTCTTTGGTTTGGAGCAACGACGATTCTTTTCATGGATTTAAGTTCAAATGTGGCGATGCAACCCTTTAAGATGGTTGTTGGCGACATGGTAAATGAAGAACAAAAGTCGTACGCGTATTCAATTCAAAGTTTTCTGTCTAATACCGGTTCCGTCCTAGCCACGGTCTTTCCTTTCCTGTTGACCATCTTAGGGGTAGCGAATACAGCACCTAAGGGGCAAGTACCAGCTTCAGTGACCATTTCATTTTATGCCGGCGCAGCTATTCTAGTCGTTTTTTCATTAATTGCCGTCTTTAATGTGAAGGAATATGATGACGCTACTTATGAGCGTTATCATGGTCAGCCTCTAAATACGCCCAATGATGGTCAGGGAGGCTTCTTGACCTTGTTGAAGCGGGCACCTAAGGTCTTCTGGACGGTCACGGTGGTCCAGTTCTTCTGTTGGATGGCCTTTCAATATCTATGGACCTATGGTACAGGGGCCGTTGCTGAAAATGTCTTTAATGCAACGGATCCTGCCAGTGCAGGTTACCAAAATGGTGGAAACTGGTTTGGTTTGATGTCAGCGGTTTATGCCATCGCGGCAGTGATTTGGTCCTTGGTCCTATCAAAGATTCCAGCCCATAAAAACAAGTTTGGTTATGCTCTTTCCCTAACCTTAGGTGCGCTTGGCTTTATGTCCACGTACTTTGTTCATTCACAGTATCTTTTGATTATTTCTTATAGCTTAATTGGGATTGCCTGGGCAGGCATGATGGCCTATCCCTTTATTATGGTAACCAATGCGTTGTCTGGCGATCACATGGGCACCTACTTAGGCCTGTTCAATGGGTCAATTTGCTTACCACAAATTGTGGCTTCAGTCTTAAGCTTTGCCATTTTCCCACTGGTTGGTTCTAGTTTCCCAGCCATGATTTTGGTAGCGGGTGGTTTGATGTTGCTAGGGGCCTTGTCGGTTGCTCTGGTTCATGAAACACATGGTAATAGTAACTAAAACGTTTGTATAGAAAGTAACTAAGATTAACAGTGCCTTAACACACAAGAAAGTAGAATAGAGGAGAGAATCATGCAACGAGTTTTTGAAGTTGATCCCTGGCAGGTTACGACCCACGAATTAAATCCAGAAAATAAGCGCTTGCAAGAGTCAATGACGAGTTTGGGTAATGAATATATGGGGATGCGGGGTATGTTTGAAGAACAGTACTCTGGCGATACCCACCAGGGAATTTATATTGGTGGTGTTTGGTTCCCAGACAAAACCCGAGTTGGTTGGTGGAAAAATGGGTATCCCTTGTATTTTGGTAAGGCCATTAATGCGCTCAACTATCTTAAAGCGGATATCTACGTCGATGGGCAGCAGGTAGATCTTGCTAAAAATGAGGTCCAGGACTTTACCTTATCCCTGGATATGCAAAAGGGTGTTCTAAAGCGTTCCTTTACCGTCTTTGGTGTTCACTTTGACATTACCCGTTTTGTTTCAGCAGCCCAAAAGGAATTAGCCGATGTTCACTATACTTTGACCTCAAGGGACGGGAAGCTCCATCACGTTCGCTATGATGCAAGTATTGATGCAGCGGTTAAAAATGAAGATGCTAATTATGAAGAAAGCTTTTGGCAGGTTTTAGACCGTCAAAATGGTGAGCTTGCTTCTTATCTGGTTTCACAAACGATTGAAAACCCCTTTGGGGTACCTCAGTTTACAGTTGCAGCCTGGCAAAGCTTTGTTGGTGGCCAACGGATTAAACAGACGAGCAGCGACCAAGCGGTGACCGACCAGTTTGAGCTCACTGTGCCCGAAACGGGTTCAACTAGTTTTGAAAAGCGGGTCATTGTGACGACTTCACGTGACTATGCGGATCAGGCTAGCCTTGTGCAGGCGGGTGATGAGTTGACAACTACCTTGGCAGGCCAAGACTACCACAGTCTTTATCAGGCTCACATTGACGAATGGGCCCGGCGTTGGCAAAAGGGAGATGTCGTTATTGAGGGAGATCCAGAAGCCCAACAGGGAATTCGCTTTAATCTCTTCCAACTATTTTCCACCTATTATGGAAATGACCCTCGGTTAAACATTGGACCCAAAGGCTTTACTGGTGAAAAGTATGGTGGGGCCACTTACTGGGATACAGAGGCCTTTGCCATCCCAGTTTACCTAGGGGTGGCTGAGCCTGAGGTAACGAAGGCCCTCTTACAATATCGTTTTGACCAATTACCTGGTGCCTTTCACAATGCCCAGGAACAAGGCCTCAAAGGGGCTCTTTACCCAATGGTGACCTTTGACGGAATTGAATCGCATAATGAATGGGAAATCACTTTTGAAGAAATTCATCGTAATGCCACGATTGCATATGCCATTTACAACTACACCCGGATGACTGGTGATCGGTCCTGGCTAGAAGGTGATGGTGCGCAGGTCCTTTACAATATTGCGCGTTTCTGGGCGGACCGGGTCCACTATTCGGCGCGTAAGGGTCAGTATATGATTCATGGGGTGACCGGACCGAATGAGTATGAGAATAATGTCAATAATAACTTTTACACGAACTACATGGCCCGTTGGGTGCTGCAATATAGTATTGACCAGTATCCTACGATTGATGCTGAGCAAAAGGCTAAGTTAGGCATTACTGATGAAGAATTGGCCCACTGGCAGGAGATTGCCGATAAGATGTACTTGCCAAAGGCTGAGGTAACCCTAAATGGGCAGCCAACGGAAATCTTTGAGCAACATGACACCTTCTTGGACAAAGATTTGACTCCAGTTGCTGACTTAGATCCTGCTAACTTACCTTTGAACCAACACTGGTCATGGGATCGTATCTTACGGTCACCATATATTAAGCAATCGGATACCTTACATGCCATCTTCTACTTTCCAGATGCCTTTACCGAAGAAGAAAAGGCAAATAACTTTGACTTTTATGAGCCACTAACGGTCCATGAATCATCCTTATCGCCATCGGTCCATGCCATCTTAGCAGCGGACCTTCACCGGGAAGAAAAGGCCGTTGAGATGTATCAACGGGCGGCCCGTTTAGACTTAGACAATTATAATAATGATACCGAAGATGGCCTCCACATTACGGCGATGACGGGGTCCTGGTTAGCGATTGTCCAAGGTTTTGCTGGCATGCGGGTACGTGATGGCCACCTTCATTTAGCACCTTTCCTACCTAAGGAATGGACTAAGTACAGTTTCCGGCTAGTTTTCCGTGGCCGGGTCTTAGAAGTTTCGGTTGATCAGACTGGTACTAAAGTTGCCCTCATTTCTGGAGAGCCATTGACCATCGATTTGGATGGACAAGATCTCCATTTGGCCTAAGTAGCGGGGAGGTTAGGGCGATGACAGTGAAACGAACAGTCTTTGGTCGCCTAGCAACGGGTGAGCCAGTTTATCGGTACCTGTTACAAAACCGGCGCGGTAGTCAGGTCGCAGTCCTTTCATATGGTGCAACCTGGCAGTCTTTTATTCCTAATGGCAAAATTGGGCGTGATATTGTGGTGCACTATGATGATTTAGCGGCCTACTTAAACAATCCCCTCCATTTAGGAAATACAATTGGTCCTGTGGGGGGACGTTTGTCGGCTAACACTTATCAACTTGAACCAGGGCAGTCATTTAGGCTAAGTCCCAATGAGGGCGACCATGTGCTGCATTCCGGCCAGAATGGCTTTGATTTAGTTAATTGGTCGGCCATGGTTGAAGAAGGAACCGGTTTTGACCAGGTTAGGTTTACCCATCATTTTAATAATGAATTTCCGGGTGTTTTGACGGTCACAGTCACTTATCAATTGGATGATCAAGGTCAGGTAACGATTTCCTTTACCGGTCGAACCACTGCTACGACCTTGTTTAACCCCATGACCCATGTTTATTTTAATCTTTCAGGTCAGGACCAAACTATACAACCAGCAGAGTTAAGGTTAGCGGCTGACCAACGGCTCATCGTGGACGGGGCTAAGTTACCAACTGGAAAACTGATGAAGACGGCTGGTTCAGCTTACGATTTTAGTCATTTCAGGTCTTTGGGAACGGCCCTAGCAGAACTGCCGCAGCACCAACTGGATGATGCCTGGTTACTAAAGCCAAGGATTCGCAATGAACCAGTAGTAGCCTTACAGGATCCTAGGACTAAACAGCGCTTAACTATTCAATCCGATCGTAATGGTGTGGTGGTGTTCACAGTGAATCCTGCTGCCTTACAGCATGATGCTGCTTGGGAGGCTAGTCAGCCACCGACTGCCGTTGCCATTGAATTACAAACCCTACCTGATGCGATTAATCACCAGGAATTTGGCGATATTTTACTCTTGAAGGGCCAAGAAAAAAACTATACTGTTCATTATCAAGTAGACGAGGTAAACATAAATGAATCAATTTAATCAAATTAAGGGCTTTGCCTTTGACCTAGATGGGGTGGTTACAGATACTGCACGTTTTCATAGTCAAGCCTGGCATGCACTAGCTGATCAAGTGGGGACGCCTTGGACTGAGGAATTAGCCCAACAATTAAAGGGCATATCACGGATGGATTCTTTGGAGATGATTTTAGCAGCCGGGCATCACCAGGATGACTACACCCAAACAGAAAAAGAAGCGCTTGCTGAGCAAAAGAATGTGGCCTATCAAGACTTAATTAAAACGTTGACGCCCGCCGACATTTTACCAGGGATGGCAGACTTTATTAAGTCTTTGCAGGCAGCCGGCTATCGTTTGGCAGTAGCTTCTGCCTCAAAGAATGCGCCTTTTATTTTGGAACAACTTAAGTTACGTGACTATTTCGATTTTATCGTTGACCCTAGTTTGTTGGCCCATGGTAAGCCTGATCCTGAAATTTTTGAACGAGCTGCCCAGGGGATTGACTTACCAGTTAGCGCGGTCTTAGCCTTGGAGGATTCCGTAGCGGGTATTCAGGCCATTAATGCTGCTGGCGAGATATCTTTGGGAATTGGGGATGGTCTCGACCAGGCCCAACTTTGCTTTCCAGATACGCAAGCCGTGACGCTTGCAGCCATTAAAGCCGCGTTAAGCTAAGTCCTTAATCTGTGATAGTAAAATAGGCTTTACGTTATCTAACGTGAAGCCTATTTGTGTTTTTTGTAAGGATCGTAAGGATAAGGGCTACAAAAGCGTGACAAAGGCTTACCTGACCTTTACGCTATCGCGACATTACTCCCTTATACTAAGAGTTGTCAGGTAGCTTGGTACCGCAATTCTTCTTCTACAAAGGACTTTCAGCCAATGTCGAGCCCTGACATCATGTTGTTTATTTTAGTTAGTTAAAAAGGAGTGGGAGCATGAATAAGAAGGGTGCAGTTGTTGGTGGTGCGCTGGTATTAAGTTTAGCGGTAGGTGGCTTGATGTTTATGAACGTAGAGGCTGCTGATGAGCAGATAACGGCGGTCGGTTCGACAGCATTACAACCATTAGCACAAAAAGGAGCGGAACGTTTTCAAAAAGAGAACCCTAAGATAACGGTTACTGTTCAAGGTGGTGGTTCCGGAGCTGGGTTAAGTCAAGTTGGCAAGGGCAAGGTGACCATTGGTAATTCAGATATTTTTGCTAGTCAAAAAAAGGGGGTTGATGCTAGCACATTGAAAGACCACAAGGTAGCCGTCGTTGGCATTACACCAGTCGTCAATAAGGATGTCAACGTCAACGATTTAAGTATGACTGAGCTAAAGGACATTTTTACTGGCAAGATCACTAACTGGCAGGCGGTGGGTGGCAAGGATGAAAAGATTGTCCTGATTAACCGTGCCCAGGGGTCAGGGACTCGTTTCACATTTGAACAAGAAGTGTTGGATGGCAAAACTGCTAAAACAGCTCAAGAACAAGATGATAGTGGCGCAGTGCAAAAGATTGTTAAGCAGACCCCTGGCGCCATTTCTTACCTGGCCTTTTCTTATACTGATGGGCAGGCTGCTCAGGGGTTAAAGACGGTGAACGTTGATGGGGTTACCCCCAATGATAAGCATGTGGCGACAAACAAGTGGAAGATTTGGGCCTACGAACACATGTATACAACTAAGAAGCCCGATCAAGCAACTAAAAAATTTGTTAAGTTCATGACCTCTAAGAAGGTAGAAAAAGATACAAAGAAGTTAGGATATGTGCCGATGTCTGATATGAAGGTTGAAAAGAATGACCAAGGTGATGTGAAAAACTTGAAGTAAGTCAAACAAAAAAACAGCCCTTAGGCTGTTTTTTTGTTATTGGTAGGCTGATGGCAACACAAATAATTCTCGGTCTTCGATGGCTTGGCCTAATACAAACAGTAGATCTTCCCTTCCTAAGGGGGCCATCAATTGACAACCAAGTGGCAGTCCTGTTTTTGTTAAATGGGTGGGGAGACTAATAGCAGGCAAGCCAGTTAAGTTAGCTAGTTGGGTGAAAGGCGTAAGAGCCAGCCCCTCAGCAAACATATCCCAAGTTAATTGTGCTAACTGAGAAGTGTTTAGGTCGGCTGCCGCTTGCATTTGTGTTAATTGACCTGGATTTTGAAAGGATTGCGTGACTTTTGGCGCATGATCAGCCGTGCTAGGCGTTAAAAGTAGGTCATAGGCTTTAAAAAATTCTGCCATCTGAGCTGCTGCTTGATCCCATAAGTTAAGGGCAGCTACGTAGGTGCGGCCAGGTAAGTGCCGACCATATTGGTACAAGGTCCAGGTTAAGGGCTCGACCTCATCTGGTTGAATGGGGCGGTCCCGATAGTTAGCAATTTGAGTTAGCATGGCATCTGTTTCGACAGCATTCATGGCATAATAACTTTCCATTAAGGGCTGTCCAGCACAGGGCCAGTTAACAGGGCTAACCTGATGGCCCATTTTTTCCAGTTCGCTGACAAGGTCCAAGACGGCTGCTTTTGCTTCTTGACTAACCGGGGTTTGGACAGGTGAGTCGACAATAAAGCCTATTTTTAAGGGCCGTGCGTTAGTTTTGGCTGTCGTTTGGCTAGTTAAGGGTGGTTGGTAAGGAGCGGGGGTCGAGCCGGTCTGCTTTAAGGCCTTAAAGAGAAGTTTGGTGTCACGCATGGAAACCGTTAAACCAAAGTTAATGGCCGCCCCCTGCCAGTTACGCCAATCACTCGGTCCGGTTGGCATGGTACCTCGTGATGGTTTAAGACCGATGAGCCCACAAAAAGAGGCTGGGATACGGATTGACCCGCCACCATCACTAGCGGTCGCTAGGGGAACGATGCCTGCTGCCACCGCCGCTGCAGCACCACCACTAGAGCCGCCAGAGAAGTAGGCTGGATTCCAGGGGTTGCGAGTTGGACCATAGAGAGCTGAGTTGGTAATATTGGTAAACCCAAATTCAGGGCTGTTAGTTTGGCCGACAACCTGCATCCCCGCGGCTTCTAATTTAGTGATGAAGTAATCACTTTGTTGGGCGATGTTATCTGCTAATAATCGACTCGCACTGGTGCTAGGCCAACCCGCTTTAGCTTGACCGAGGGCCTTAGTGAGCACGGGATAGCCAAAAAAGGGAGCGGTCGGCTCTAGGGTAGATCGATAAGTATCAGGTTGCCAGTTAACCACGGCATTTAAATTAGCATGCTCAAGGATTCGTTGGTTAACTTGGGTTAACCAGCTGGTCCAATCTAGGCGGTGCTGACGAACATCAGCCAAAAGAGCAGTTAAATCTTGCATCAGGAATACCTCGCTAAAAAGTGATTGAAAAAAGGAAGAACACTACCTAAAGTATACCAGCTTGATAACGAAAAACGGTGGCTGTTCGTAAATTATGAAAGCGTTATAATAAGGAGTGAGGTATCAGTGCTCCAAAGGCCGAGTTATATGGAGTGGGACCACCAAGGAGGAAAGATAATGACCAAAATTTTTATTACGGCAAAAATGCCGGCAGTGGTAACGGATAACTTAAAGGCACACTTATTAGCCCAGAATCCGCAGATTGAGTTGGAAAGTTATCAGGGAACCGGGTTAATTAGCCAAAGTGAACTGAAACAGGAATTAACGGATACTGACTATGCCATCACGACCCTTTCTACGCAGGTAGGGGCAGATGTGTTAGCCCAGGCCCAGCGATTAAAACTGATTGCCAACTTTGGGGCCGGATTTAATAATATCGATGTGCAGGCGGCTAAAAAAGCTGGCATCATCGTCACCAATACGCCTGGTGTGTCAACAACTTCAGTAGCTGAAGTGACCTTGGGCACGTACTTAGCCCTTTATCACCGCATTGTGGAAGGTGATGCACTAATGCGGACGACCGGTTTTGCAGGCTGGCAGCCAACCTTCTTTTTGGGTCATGACTTAAAGAATAAGACAGTCGGCATTGTCGGTATGGGGCATATCGGCCAGGCAGTGGCAGAACGGGCCCGTGCCTTTGGCATGCATATTCTTTATACGCAGCATCATCAATTGTCCGCGGATAGAGAAAGAACCCTGGATGCCACCTTTGTACCCTTTGAAAAATTAATCCAAGCCAGTGATATTGTGAGTCTGCACGCGCCCTTAACTGCTGACAATCATCACCTAGTTGATGCAAACGTGCTGGCCCAAATGTCAAAGCAGGCCGTGATTGTTAATATGGCTCGTGGTCCCTTAATTGATGAGCAGGCCCTGGTCGACGCGTTACAAGCTAAAAAGATTGCGGGGGCGGCTTTAGATGTATACGAATTTGAGCCACAAGTGAATGCCCAGTTAAAGACAATGTCTAATGTAGTGTTAACGCCCCACCTTGGCAATGCTACTGTAGAAGCCCGCGACGCGATGGGGATGATTGTGGCTGAAAACGTCATGTTGGCTTATCAAGGAAAACAACCAAAATTTCAGGTTAATTAGTACTGAAGCTGGTTCTTTTTAAAAGAACCAGCTTTTTTATGAGTACTTTCCTAAATCGTGCTTTTTAAGCTAAAATTTGCCATAATGGGAGATACTGAGCTGTGAACCAGCACCAACTAGTTAGTTGGCGCTAGAAAAGAAAAGGAGGGTCAGGTTTATGATTATTCAGGCACCAGATGCACCAAAAGCCCAGCAATTGGCCCAGCAATTGGCCCGGCAATTGGATCCAAAAGACCCCTTACACCCCGTTTATGTGCAAGCGGATCGACTCGCGTTAGCTGGTATTAAAGAGTTACCAGCTAAGTCATTGGCCTTGCTTCAACAAGCAGGGGCTACTATTTTAGATAAAAGACAGACAGCCGTCCGTGCTTCACGTTTATTGCATCCCCAAAACACGGTCATTAAAACGCCGCATAGTGAAATTGGCGGGCCAGACCTGACCTTAATGGCTGGTCCGGACGCGATTGAAAGTCCAGAGCATGTTTTAGCTATGGGACAAGCAGCTAAAGCAGCAGGCGCCACGATCTTGCGCGGAGGTGCCTTTAAACCCAGAACATCTCCCTATAGCTATCAGGGAAGTGGTGAGGCTGGGTTAAAAGCATTACGAATGGCTGCCGACCAATTAGAGATGGACGTTGTTACTGAAATTATGGATTCGGCTGATTTAGCATTAATCGATCCATATACCGATATCTTTCAAGTTGGCACCCGAAATATGCAGAATTTTGCCTTGCTCAAAGCACTGGGTCGGCAAACAAAGCCCGTTTTGCTTAAACGGGGTATGTCCGCCAGTATTGATGATTTTCTAAATGCTGCCGAATACATTTTAGCGGGTGGTAACCAGGCAGTTATCTTAATGGAAAGGGGTATTCGAACCTTTGACCATCACTATACCCGAAACACTTTTGACGTAGGCGCTATTCCGGTCTTAAAGCGGTTAACACATTTACCTATTTTGGCAGATAGTTCCCATGCGACAGGTGACCGACGGCTTGTTACCCCAGTTGCTTTGGCCGCGGTGGCGGCTGGTGCTCAAGGACTAATGACGGAGTTGCATGATCATCCTGCCAACGCTTTGGTAGATGGGGCTCAGGCAATTACCCCTGCAACATACCAAACGTTAACCCGTCAGGCAGTAGCTATTCACCAGGTGGTAGAACAAGATGACTAAACTTACGATACAATTGCCTGCTAAGGCTTATGATTTGGTATTTGATGCAGTGGGGATGGCCAATCTAGGTGCTTATGTGGCCGGAGTTTGGTCACCTCGCCAGGTCGCAGTGATTACGGATACCAACGTAGGTCCCTTGTACGCTCAAATGGTTAAATCGAGTCTGCTAACAGCTGGGTTTAATGTGATAGTACTTACATTGCCGGCTGGCGAAGGAACCAAGTCACTGACGACACTAGGACAAGTTAGTCAGACCTTAGCCCAGCATGGCTTTACGCGTGCGGACGGTATAGTTGCCTTGGGCGGTGGTGTGATTGGCGATTTAGCTGGTCTGGTAGCAGCGCTTTATATGCGGGGCATTAGTTTCATTCAAGTGCCCACTTCTCTAACGGCGCAAGTCGATGCGTCTGTGGGCGGAAAGACAGCAGTGAATTTGACTCAGACAAAAAATGTCTTAGGGGCCTTTTACCAACCTGATTTTGTTTTAATCGACCCCACTTTTTTGGACACGCTTACTGACCGTGATTTGGTGGAAGGGTATGGAGAAGTGGTTAAAGTATCGGCCCTAGCAGGCGGAGATTTTTTTGATCAAACTGGTAAGATTCAAACAGTAGCTGACCTGCGCCAACAGGCAGCAGCTTTGACGGTGGCTAGTATTGGCTATAAGGCAGAGGTGGTAATGGCGGATGAAAAAGAGGCCGGCCGACGTCAAGTCCTTAATTTCGGTCATACCATTGGGCATGCGATTGAACTAGAGGCAAAAGGAAAACTACGCCATGGTGAAGCGGTTGCTGTTGGTATGGTTGCGATTACCCGCTATTTTGAACACGTGGGGATCAGTGCCCCGGGGTTAACGGAAGCTTTAGCAGAACGGTTAATGGCGGTTGGTTTACCGCTTAGATCATCCTTAATGGGAAAACCCGCTTTTTTTGATCATTTAGTCAATGATAAAAAACAACGGGGCGGTAAAATCAATTTAGTTGCCTTGTCCAAGCCAGGGCAGCCTCGAATTTTGACAAAGGAGCTTACTGCTTTCCCTAATATAATTAAAACGATTCAGACCTTGGAGGGAGGAGCAACAGCGGAGTAAGCTGTTCAAAACAAGTAATGCGGTATACAACAGCAGGTGAAAGCCATGGACCAGAAGAGATTGCAATTATTGAAGGGATTCCAGCTGGGCTGACCTTACGACAAGCAGATATTGATAGCGAATTAGCCCGCCGGCAAAAGGCTTATGGACGAGGTGCACGTCAGCAAATTGAACATGATCAGGTAACCTTTTTAGCTGGGGTCCGGCATCAAAAGACACTGGGCTCACCAATTGCCTTGAATGTGCATAATCGGGACCACCAAAATTGGCATACCATTATGGCAGCAAATACGCCAGCAACAGCTGAGAATACCCTCCGTAAGGTTATTCGTCCAAGACCAGGGCATGCAGATTTAGTTGGTGGCATCAAGTACCGCCACCGGGACTTGCGCAATGTCTTAGAACGTTCGTCAGCTCGGGAAACCACGATGCGGGTGGCTGTGGGCGCCGTTGCTAAGCGGTTGCTGGCAACCATTGGCGTTGATGTGCATGGCTTTGTGGTAAATATTGGCCCAGCCAAAAGTGATTTAAGTCAGTTAACTCAATATGCTGATTTAGACGCTTTGCGCCAGGTGACGGAGCACTTTCCGACGCGGGCCTTAGATGCTGTAGCTGATGCAGCGATGCGGCAAGTGATTGATGAAACCAAGCAAGCTGGTAATACGGTCGGTGGTCAGGTTCAGGTAATGGCGACTGGTTTACCTGTCGGACTAGGGTCGTATGTGTCAGCAGATGAAAAACTGGATGCCAAAATTGCGCGAGCAATTGTTGGTATTAACGCCTTTAAGGGGGTCCAGTTTGGCGGTGGCTTTGATACAGCCGAGAAATATGGTGCTGACCTGATGGATGAAATTTATTGGTCAGCTGAACGTGGCTTTTATCGCGGGAGTAACCATTTAGGGGGCTTTGAAGGCGGTATGACCACCGGGGAACCAATCGTGGTCCGTGCTGTGGTCAAGCCGATTCCGACCCTTTATCGGCCTATGCAGTCCGTGGATATTACGACCCATCAGGATCATCGGGCAGCAATTGAGCGGTCTGATACTACAGCCGTCGTAGCCGCTGCCGTGATAGCAGAAGCAATGGTGGCTATTGAACTAGCTAAGGCGGTCCTAGACAAATTTGATGCTGATAATATTGACCGGATGCAAGAGCAGGTAGCGGCCTATCGAGCGGAAGTGCGGCATTTTTAAAGGTAGTTAGGAGGAAGCTATGATGACAGCCATTGCCTTACCCCAACGGAAGGGACAACAGGGTTTAGTAGGTACTTTACACGTACCAGGTGACAAATCACTTTCGCACCGGGCTTTAATGCTTGGTGCCTTAGCAGTGGGCGACACGGTCATTGACCGCTGCCTTTTAGCAGATGATGTCTTACACACCCGCTCAGCACTGACGCAGCTAGGGACTGAAATTGATGTTAATCCCGACCAACAAACGGTGGTTGTGCATGGACGGGGACGTTTTACCTTTGCGCCAACAGTAAAACCAATCGATCTAGGTAATGCTGGTACGGCGACCCGTTTGTTACTGGGGATGCTCAGTCGTCAACCTTATCCGCTTACCATACATGGGGATGCCTCCTTAAGCCAACGCCCCTTGATGCGGGTCTGTGATCCCTTGCAACAGATGGGAGCAACTATTGACTTGCGAGCCGACAATTACTTACCGGCATCCATTCATGCAAATTCAAGCTTAAAGGGCATCACCTACCAACTGCCAGTTGCTTCTGCCCAAGTTAAATCTGCCATTCTTTTGGCAGGTTTACAGGCCCAAGGAGCAACAAGCATCATTGAACCTGTGCCCACTCGGGACCACACTGAACGTCTTTTGCGGGCCTTCGGTGCGGACGTTGAACGGCACGGGAAGGTCATCACCCTGCAGCCCGGCTCTCTACTTGAGGGCCAGAGTATTCATATACCAGGTGACTTATCTAGTGCTGCCTTTTTCATTGTGGCGGCCTTAATTATTCCTGGCTCGCATCTTGTATTACCAGCGGTTGGCGTTAATCCAACGCGAACTGGACTTTTGACTATTTTAGAGCAAATGGGGGCCAAAATTGGTCTGAGTCAGTTGGAGACCCTAAATGGCGAGCCACGAGCGAGCTTGACGATTAAAAGCCAGTCGTTAAAGGGAATTACGATTGCCGGTGCTCAAGTAGCATTAGCGATTGATGAACTGCCGATTATTGCGCTTGCAGCCACCCAGGCCAAAGGGGAAACGATAATTCGAGATGCTCAGGAATTGAGGTTCAAGGAGACTGATCGTATTAAGACGGTTGTTCAGGAATTAAAAAAATTTGGGGTGCACATTGAAGAAAAATCAGATGGCATGGTCATTAAAGGACAACAGGAGTTAATGGCCCCACCAGCAGATACGGTCTTAGATTCACATGGCGATCATCGACTGGGCATGATGCTAGCGGTAGCGGCTCTTTTAACGGGGGGAAAGGTATTGCTAAAGCAAGCTGAAGCAATTGGTATTTCCTACCCGACGTTTTTAGCTGACTTACAGTCCTTATTGAAGAGCCAGTAAGGAGAATACGATGAGGGAAAATAAAACGATTATCTTGGTAGGGTTCATGGGCGCAGGCAAAACCAGTATTGGACAAGCGCTTGCCCGGCGCATGAACTTGCCTTTCGTAGATACGGATCAACTGATTGAAGACCAGCAGGAACAGTCTATTGCTACTATCTTTGCAGAGCGGGGCGAACAAGCCTTTCGCACATTAGAACACGAAGTCTTGGTTAAATTAACGGCCTTTAAGGGGGTGATTGCCACGGGTGGCGGGATAGTCGAGACAGCGGCTAACCGTAAGCTCTTAGCAGCCCATTCAGCTGAAGTTGTTTTTTTAACGGGAACCTTTGCGCAAACGCTGGCTCATTTAATCAATGACCAAACACGACCACTAGTCAAAGAGCGGACTTTAGCTGATCTCGCTCGTTTGTGGGCAAAACGGCAACCTTATTATGAGGCAATGGCGACCACTACTGTGAATACCAACAGCTTACCAGTTGAGGATATTGCTCAGGCATTAAGCCAGTATTTGGGCACAGAAAATCAACCAGTTGTTTTGGAAAAAGTCCTGGCTAATCAACGTTTACAAAGGGCATTAACAGAAAGAATGACGCTAAGTCAAATACCAGCCGAACAAGCAAGCCTGGCCGCCATCCAAACCTACCTGCAGCAATTACAAGAACGGGGAGGCGGTTTGAATGGCTGTTAATATGCACTATTTTAAGCCAGTTCTAACAGATCCAGTGGCCCTGGCTGTTTCGATTATGCCCACTAGTAGGCATGCTTTTCCTCAGTGGATAGCGTTGGTTGAGTCGGCCCAACCGGCAGTTGTTGAGTGGCGGCTAGACTATTTTTTGGAAGACCTGGATCCTTTGGCGCCAAGTTTTCCCATGACCTGGCAATACATAGGTCATGAAGCAATGACCTACCTTGCTGGTTGGCCAATCTTATTGACTTACCGGACACAGGCACAAGGTGGTCGGGGCAGTTATAACCAAAAGCAATATTTGGCTTTGATGAAGGTGCTTTGTCGCTATCCCGGCGGGGCAACTTGGTTGGACTTAGAAGCAACTTTACCAGTGAGTTACGGGGATGCTCTCTTGTCACTAGCCCATCAGGCTGGCCTAACGACAATGCTTTCTTGGCATAGCTTTGGACCAGCTAGCGGGGTAAAAGCCTGGTTAGATCAACTACGGGTCCTAGGGGCAACCAAAGCTGATTACCTTAAACTTGCTGTGCTGGTTGATAATCACGCTCAAACTCAGGAGTTGTTGCTGGCAACGCAGCGGGCTAAAGAGGAGTTACGGCGTCCCTTGGTGACGATGGCGATGGGGCCAGCTGGTCAAGTTAGTCGATTGAATGGTTATCGCTATGGGTCAGACCTAACCTTTGCTGCATTAAACCCGCAGACGACTGGGAGTGCCCCTGGTCAATTAACGGTATCGGCAATGCGTGCCTATTGGCAGGGTCAATAACTAAAAACGAGCAACAAAATTGGGGGGTACTCAAAGCGTTGCTCTTTTTGTTTAGGCAATGAATCGAAATCTATTGACATTAATTATAATAAAATTAAAATTAGATTAGTTAACTTAGGCTTTTTAAGGGTAAAGGCCCATTATATGGCGTATTTTTATTTTGCGGCTTTTAAACGGTTAATACTTATGACAACCTCATTAGGTTTGGCGTGCTAACAAGATAGGGTCAGCAGGAGGGTGCTAAGATGGTAAAAAAGGTTCACCGAGCCTTCGGTGTTTACGGGATTATTGAAAAGCAGGGCCAGCTGGTGGTCATTAAAAAGAATGGTGGTCCTTATATCAACCGCTATGATTTACCAGGTGGTAGTCTAGAAATGGGGGAGTCATTGACAAAGGCCGTTGATCGCGAAATAGCCGAAGAAACGGGCTTGTTAGTCAAGCATAAAAGGCAAATTGGAACGACTAGTTTTACATATCCTTGGCAGTACCAGGACTATGTGTTGAACCAGCATATTGCTGTTTTTTATAAAATTGAAGAAGTATCAGGACTGCTGAAGGAAGCAGTTAAGCAATTTGAGGATCAAGATGCTTTAGGTGCTGAATGCATTCCTTTAGTAGCGCTTACTGATACGAATGCTTCACCTTTAGTTATTAAAGCCAAAGAGTATCTACTCGGTCGTCAGTTTGATGATCGTGATCAAGTCATTGCTAGCTGGCAGGTTTTAGATAATCATTCGGCAGTTTTTAAACGGTGAAACCGGATGGATCATATATTTTAAGCTCTAAAATAAACAAGGGCCCCGTATGGTTAGTACGGGACCCTTGATGTAGATGAATAATTAAGGCTAGAGAACGAGCCAACTAGTGTTAACGAAAGGCCTTAATGATTGAAGGTAAGAACCAAAGGAACATGCCAATTAGACCAAATAGAATCCAATAATACCGGGCTAAAAATTCCCAACCATTGTGAATAGGTTGGTAGTACCAGTGACGCCATCGGTGTTGCTCGTGCCAGTCTTTATCAGCTGGATCCTCGGTCAAAAATTGGTTAACTTTATTTTTAAGGTTTTCAGTAACCGTATGAGTTGACCCTTTGCCAAACAAAAGTTCTTCTGCCGGAACATCAAAATAGTGAGCAATTTGTTCAATACGTGCTAAATCGGGAGTGGCTGTGCCTAACTCCCACTTAGAGATTGTTTGGCGTGTAACTGATAACTGCTCTGCTAGTTGTTCTTGTGATAGGTGATGTGCTTTGCGTAAGGCGGTTAGCTGGTTACGAAAGTGAATGTCCATACTCTTACCCTCCATAAATTAATATGATTATTATAACAGTTGAATTCAAACGCAAGTAGCAAGTATGAGTTGAATGTGCGCACTTTTTAAGATACAGGGCGCACGTTGAAGGTGGCACGACGATAAAGCGCGATGTAAATGAGTTTTTAGACCCATTTTTTAAAAAAGCTTGGCGTAACATGTTTGTTCCCTTAGAAGCGACTATGCTATGCTCAGGAGAGAAAACATTAATTAGATGCAGAATAGGAGTAGCATGATGAAAGCAAAGAATTGGTGGCACGACGAGATTGTCTATCAAATCTATCCCCGTTCATTTCAGGATAGCAATCATGATGGGATTGGCGATTTACAAGGAATTATTCAGCGTTTGGATTACATTGCCTCTTTAGGCGTGACTATGATCTGGCTGTCGCCAATTTATCAATCGCCAATGGTGGATATGGGTTATGATATTGCTGACTATCAAGCGATTGACCCTCAATTTGGCACGATGACTGACTTTGAGGACTTGGTGGCTGCGGCTAAGCAACGCGGAATTAAAATCATGATGGATTTGGTTGTGAACCATACCTCTGATCAACATGCCTGGTTCCAAGCTGCGTTGGCTGATCCAAAAAGTCCTTACCGAGATTATTATATTTTTAAAAAGACAGATGATGGTCAGGTCCCAAATAATTGGCGTTCTTTATTTGGAGGGTCAACTTGGACTGAAGTGCCTGGTGAGCCAGGTACCTATTACTTCCACACCTTTGCTTCGGCCCAGCCAGATTTAAATTGGGAAAATGAGACTGTGCGACAGGCAATTTATGCCATGATTCGCTGGTGGTCTGCTAAAGGTGTAGCTGGCTGGCGGGTAGATGCAATTACGCACTTGAAGAAAGATTTGGACTGGAAAAGTTTGCCTGCGGATGGCGATGATGGCTTGGTAACTGTTATTGAAAAGGGGCAAAATCGACCTGGGATTGAAAGCTTTTTGACCGAATTAAAGGACCAGGCCTTTGCACCTACGCAGGCCATGACCGTGGGTGAAGCTTATGGCGTACCGGATGAGGATTTAGGGGCTTATATTGGTCCTGATGGCTACTTCTCGACTATCTTTGACTTTAGTTATATGAACTTAGACATGATTGATGTAAACGAATGGTATCGCGGACAAAATCAATGGACTGTAGCTGAGCTAAGAGACTTACTCTTTCATAGTCAAGCAACAGCTGCAGCGGTAGATGGTCGGTTAGCTAATGTGCTTGAAAATCATGATCAACCACGGGTCTTGTCCAAGCTGATTCGGCGGTTGGCTGATCAAACACCTCTAGCGGCTAAGGCTTTGGCAGTAATGTATTATTTCTTACCCGGAGTTCCCTTCATTTATCAAGGACAGGAATTGGGAATGCGTAATGCAAAAAGAGAGCGGATTGATGACTTTAATGATGTTTCCTCGCTTAATAATTACCGGATGGCCTTAAAAGAAGGTTATTCTCCGGCGGCGGCTTTATCAATTGTCAATGCTAAGTCTCGAGATAATGCACGGGTACCCATGCAATGGACGAGTGATGTTAATGGTGGCTTTTCTGATGTGTCGCCCTGGCTACCTATGGGGACAGATCGTCAAGGAATTGATGTTGCTAGTGAAGAAGAGAATTCTCAGTCAGTCTTACACTTTTATCGCTTGCTGGCTGATTTACGAAAAAGTGATCCTTGGCAGTCAGTTTTTATTGATGGTGAGTTACTGCCATTAGATAATTTGCCAGCCAACGTTGTCGCTTACCAACGTGCTTTGAACCAAGAAACAGTGCTTGTAGTTGTTAACTTAGGCTCAGAGAATATCAGCATAGCATTACCACAAGATGACCTTTATCAGCTGCTCTTATCTAACCAGGAGTCTAGCAAACCAACGGTGCAAGGCCAGCTAACCTTAACGCCCTATGCGGCTTTTGTTTTGGGGCGGAAAGAATCAGATAAGCAGACAGATTGATGATGTTTAAAAGCAACCGGCTGGTGACCGGTTGCTTTTTTAATGCATAGATTGTGTGCTTAGATAGACAATTTGGGTCTCTTCTTTAAAGCCAACCTTGTGGTAGAGGTGACGAGCCAACTGATTGTCATGTTCTACGGCGAGTTTCACTATGTCTGCATGGTGACCAACTAATTGGGACCAAAGGGTGTTTAAAAAGGCACTCCCTAAGCCCTGATTACGGTGCCCCGGTGCGATAAAAAAGCTAAAGAGATAATAATAGTTGGTTTGACTAAGATCCAAAGCAGCATAGCCGATTGGCACTTGGTCTTGATTTAATAAAACATAGGTTGCACAACGTACATCTTGATGAGCAGCCGTTAGATAAGTCATGGCAACCGTATGGTCAGTGAAATTAAAAATAGCACAATAAGCAGGAATTAAAGTTGGAATATCTGTCCCCTTCATTGGGCGAACGGTACTAGGAATAGACTTAATTGATTGGTGTGCAAAGCGCTTTAAATTTAAGCTTAGTTGCACTTCTACTTGGCCCGTTTGTTTTAGCTGCCATTTAGTTAGGAAGGTAGGCTGGCGTTTAAGAAAGTTTAGTTCGCTGACAAAATAAATCTTTGTATAGCCGATGCTCGTTAAAAGATGCTCAGCTTGCCGACGGAGGGATTGCCCGATGCCCTGATGACGAAAGGACGGGTCAACTAATAAGGTAACCTCGACTGGTTCTAAGTCTTTTGGGTCACTATCTGCGTATAGAACAGCAAAACCGATAAGTTGATCAGCCAAATAGGCTAAGATGAAGGTCGGCATAGTAGGGAAAAAGTTAAATTGTTGGCTAAAGTAGGGATCCTTAGCTGAATGATCGTATTGGTGACAACGAAGAACTATGGCTTGGCAGGCGGCAAGCTCAGTTGACGTTAAATTGGTTTGGGCGTGATAAGTATAATGATTTGACATAGACAGCTCCTTTGATTTTTGCCATATTCTCATTTTAATCTAATCTAAGTAGCCTGCTTAGTCTGAAATGAAGTTCTAAGTATGGTAAGATGAAGAAGTGATCAAAGAAAAAGGGGAAAAGCAATGATAACTCTGATGGCGACACTGTTTGCTTCTTATACCGGTTGGTTAGTGTTGGCAAACGTGATTATTTTTTTGATCTGTCTAGTTAGAGCGGTGGTTCAAATACGCTTTCATAATCATGATGCGCTATACGTTTATATTATCTTAGGCCTGATTAGTCTTGGCATGGTGCTAGTTTTTGGGCGGGGCATTTAATTAAATAAAAAAATCCCAACATCGTCACCAGGCGAGGTTGGGATTTTTAACATTAGGGTCAATTAAATAGGTAATCACTAGTCTTGGTTAGCAACGAGTTGGTAGGCAAAACGCCGTGCCTTATCATTGTCTTCTTTAGTCCAAATAATACCTCGGTAGTCAAACCCATTGGAGGTAATGACATGTTGCATGGCTTTGTTATCTTCGTGGGTGTCAATGCGCATATCGTTAAAGCCAAGCTCTTTGGCAGTGGTAATCAGACCTTGCATTAACTTCTTTGATAAACCTTGTCCACGGAACTTATCTGATACAGCCGTCCGATGAAAGGCCGCATGTTCGGCATGCGTATCTGTTAACCAGCTACCGTCTTCAATCCGTAGGTAGTCGGGATCGTGTGGGGTGATAATGGAACCGACGGCAGCAATATCGCCATCGATATCTAAGACGTAACTGAAGCCTTTTTCAATATCATCACGCAAATCCGCATCACTGGGGTAGCTACTTTGCCATTGATTAATCCCCTGAGCCTTAAGGTGGGCTTTAGCGGACTTATAGACCTCCATAATTGCGGGTAGGTCGGCTAATTGACCTTTTCTAAACGTTTCGGTTGTCATGATGAGTGCCTCCTAAATAAAATAAAATTCGGTGTTGTTGGATTAATGAAAATTTGCATAAAGCTCTAGTAGGAACATCATTAATTTAAAAGCACTCGGTGTAGTTTAGGCAAAAAAGAGGTGACTGTCAAGATAAAAGGTAAGTAAAATGGCTGAAAATTTGTATTATGAAAGAAACTAGAAGATTATATTAAATAATCATGAGGAATGCCCTATAATGGCCATAAGAAAAGGATGACTTAGCACCCAACAGGTTAAAAGGAGAAATTGTGTATGGAACGAGCCGAAAAAATACAAATAGTGCAAGAATTAATTGCTTTATCAACTGTGAATGGACATGAATTAGCGCTGGCTAAGTACCTAAAAGACCTATTTGCCCGTTATCATCTGGCGGCGGAGATTCAAGAACTTGGTGATGAACGGGCAAATCTATACCTACGTGTAGGTTCCAAAGAGGGGCCTGCTTTAGGCTTTACGGGTCACATGGATACGGTAGCAGTTTCTAATCCTAAGGCCTGGGAACAGCCCCCTTTTCAGGGAAAGTTGATCGATGGGAAAATAGTAGGACGTGGGGCTGCTGATATGAAAAGCGGCCTAGCCGCTCAGGTGATTGCGATGATTGAATTAGTTCAAGCTGGTCAGTTGCCAGATCAGACCGCAATGGTGCTCATTGCCACAGCTGGTGAAGAATTGGGGGCCCAAGGGGCCTACCAGCTTCCTAAAAAGGCCCTTGAGGATTTAGTGGGCTTAGTCGTTGGTGAACCAACGAACGGAGATGTTGTATATGCCCATTCGGGGAGCCTTAACTATCAGGTTGAAAGTTATGGCCGTGCTGCACACAGTTCGACACCTAATCAAGGGATTAATGCGATAACGAGTTTGTTAGCGTTTTGTCAATTAGAAAATCAAGTCCTTGGTCAGTTACCCCTAGATCCCTTATTGGGGGCTGTCCAACACAGTATTACGATGATTGAAGGGGGTCAGCAAGTTAATATTGTGCCTGACCGGGCCAGCTTGTGGGGGAATACTCGACCAACTCAGCGGGTCACAAATGAGGATATACAAGACTATCTGGGTGCAATGGTGGCTAAGGTCAACCAAGAACAAGCGGCCCAGTTAGCCTTAAAGATTGTTCATAATTTTTATCCAGTGGCGACGCAACCACATAATCCCTTGGTACTAGCAGCCTTGGCAGCGAGCCAAACTTGGTATGGAACTGGTCAAGCTAAGCTTAAAAGAGTGAATTTGGCTTCAGATGCTAGTGTATTTACGCAGCTACATCCCGATTTACCCATTATTTTACTGGGGGCCGATGAAGCGGGGAGTGCCCATCAGGTAGATGAGTATGTAACAGTAGATCGCTATTTCGATTTAATTAACGTTTATAAGTCACTGACGGTAAACTACTTGGCAGCCGCTTTGGCTAACGGCTAGGGCAAAAAGGAGGTTCTGTTAGTTGTTAAGGTGACATGGTTGTTATTTTAATTTCCTGGCTTATAATGAGCACCAGAAGATAAAGTGACCGACATAATGTGATTAGCAAAAGGTGGTGGATGCATGACGGAGATATTTGATCAGGGCTTTATACAAGTAACGGATGCCCATCAACATAACTTAAAACATATTAATTTAAAGGTCCCTAAACAACGGATTACTGTGTTTACGGGGCCTTCGGGTTCAGGAAAATCTTCCCTGGCCTTTGATACGATTGCAGCAATGTCACGGCGGGAGTTAAATGAAACCTTTCCCAGCTTTACGCAACAATATTTGCCCAAGTATGGTGAGCCACAGGTAGAAAAGATTGAGCACTTGCCTGTGGCCATCGCAATTGAACAGCGGCCTATTAGTGGAAACGAGCGGTCAACCCTTAGTACTTACACCGGTATTTATTCCCTGTTAAGGTTATTGTTTTCTAGAATTGGCCAGCCAAAGATTGGTGATTCAGATAATTTTTCCTTTAATTTGCCCCAGGGCATGTGTCCACGTTGTCAGGGTCTCGGCTACATTGATGATATTGATGAAACACAACTAATTGATCCTAATAAGTCCCTTAATGAGGGGGCCATTCAGTTCGTTGGCTTTGGTCCTGATACTTGGCGCTGGCGACGTTATGTATTAAGTGGTCTTTTTGATAATGATAAACCAGTCAAGGATTATACACCCGAAGAATTCGACCTATTAATGCATGCACCCATGCAAAAATTGAAAAATCCACCAGCTGAGTGGTATAAGACGGCTAAGTACGAAGGTGTTGTTCCCCGTATCAAACGATCAGTCATTTATAGTAAGGAAGGTAAGCGGCATAAGCAGGAAATTGAACGGATTGTTACCCGCAAAGCCTGCCCCCTTTGCCATGGTCAACGGTTGAAAGCGGCGGCCTTAGGGGTTCAAATCCAGGGTCAAAATATTGCGGATGTTTCAGCCATGGATCTTAAGCATGTTTTGAACTTTTTGCAGACAATTCAAGAACCTTTGGCGCGAGAAGTTGTCCGGGAAATGATGACTAAGATTCAATCCTTGGTAGATATTGGCCTTGGTTATTTAACCTTAAATCGAAGTACTGGGACGCTATCGGGAGGAGAAGCACAACGAATTAAAATTGCCAAATATTTGACGAGTGCGTTGTCTGATATGCTTTATGTCTTAGATGAGCCCAGTGTAGGTCTACATCCCCATGATATTCGCTTGGTTAAAGCGGCCTTACTGAAACTTAAGGCAGGTGGCAATACGATCCTAATTGTGGACCATCATCCAGCTATGATGGCTTTAGCTGACTATGCTGTTGAGGTGGGACCGGGTTCTGGAGCCAAAGGTGGCAAAATCACATTTACTGGAACTTATCAGGAATTATTAGCATCAGATACGGTAACGGGGCATTGGCTAAATAAAGCGCATCATTTTGCTCAAACGCGAACACCACAAAAGACCTTGGCCCTTGAACATGCAAAGCTCAATAATTTAGCGGATGTGTCTGTTGACATTCCCTTAGGAGTTATGACCGTCCTTTCAGGGGTTGCCGGATCAGGTAAGAGCTCGTTGGCTAAGGTGATTAAGGCGAATATGGCAAGTGATTATGTTGACTTAACCCAACGACCAGTGGGCATTAATATTCGCTCAACACCAGTGACCTATCTGAATATCTTGGATAAAATTCGGCAGCTATTTGCCAAAGCCAATGGTGTCTCCAGCCAGCTCTTTAGTTACAACGGCAAGGGAGCTTGCCCTCGTTGTAAAGGTAAAGGCGTCACCATTACCAACATGGCCTTTATGGATGCGGTCGTGCAAACGTGTGAGCTTTGTCATGGTGACCGGTACCGACAAGATGTTTTGGCCTATCACTATCATGATAAAAATATTGCCCAGGTTTTGAAGTTATCCGTTACTGAGGCGGCTAGTTTCTTTGCTGATGTACCTAGTATCCAGACTAAGTTAGCTAATCTTGAAACAGTCGGTTTAGGCTATATTAGCCTTAATCAAACATTAACGACCCTATCGGGTGGTGAATTGCAGCGGTTAAACTTAGCGCTTAAATTAGATGGTAAGGGGCATACTTTCTTCTTTGATGAACCAACGGCAGGTTTACATATGAAGGATACGGCTAATTTATTGCAGCTATTCAAACGCTTAGTGGATGAGGGGAATTCCTTAATTATTATTGAGCACAATTTAGATGTAATCAGCCAGGCTGACTGGTTAATTGACATGGGTCCAGCTGCCGGTCAGTACGGAGGCCAGGTAATGTACAGTGGTCAGCCAGCAGGCTCACTTGATCAACCTAATTCACTAACTGGTCAGGCCCTTAAAGGGTATTTAGAACGTGAATAAAATTAGACCTTATCTGCTACAGGGGCTTTTAAAAGGCGTATAATACTAACTAATGTCAGTTAACTAGGTGAATGTGTATTAGCAAGGGAGGCACACATAAGATGACAAAACGAGTTCATGGGTCATGTACAACAATTTTAGTGGGAAAGAAGGCCTCAATTGACGGATCAACAATGATTGCGCGAAATGATGACGGTCATGAGGCCCTTGATCCACAACGGTTTGTGGTGGTTCAACCAGCTGATCAGCCGCGTGATTATCAATCCGTTCTTAGTGGAGTACAGGTGAAGCTACCAGCGGATCCAATGCCTTATACATCAATGCCAAATGCCATTTTAAAGGACGGTATTTGGCCAGCTGCTGGGATTAATCGAGATAACGTAGCCATGACGGCAACTGAAACGATAACGACCAATCCACGGATTCAAGCACTGGATCCCTTTGTTGACGGCGGGCTAGGCGAAGAAGATTTGGTAACCTTAGTCTTGCCTTACATTCATTCTGCTAGAGAAGGTGTAGTCCGGCTAGGTGATTTATTAGCCGAATATGGAACTTATGAACCTAATGGAATTGCCTTTTCTGATCAGGATGAAGTTTGGTGGTTAGAGACAATTGGTGGTCATCACTGGGCAGCGGTTAAGATTCCGGACGCAGCCTATGTGGTGGCGGCTAATCGAATGAGTATTGATAACTTTGATTTTGATTCAGCGGATACGATGGCCTCAGCCGATTTGAAACAATTGATTGATGAGCATGATTTGAATCCTGATTTTAAGGGATATAATTTGCGACACATTTTTGGTTCCGCCTCAATCAAGGATACTGTATATAATAATCCCCGCGTTTGGTATGGCCAAAAGTACTTTAGTCCAGCAGCAGAACACGAACCTACCGATCAAGATTTGCCCTTTATTTGTTATGCTGATCGTAAAATTACGGTAGAAGATGTCAAGTTCGTCTTGAGTTCTCATTTTGAAAATACACCTTATGATCCCTATGGTAATGGGACTGAAGAAGAAAAGAAGCGTTATCGTTCAATCGGCTTAAACCGAAACCATAACGTGCATCTTTTGCAAGTCCGTAACCAAGTGCCAGCTGAATTAGCAGCCATTCAATGGGTGGCTTACGGGGCAAACACCTTCAATACGATCGTACCCTTCTATACCAATGTAAACGATACACCCGAGGCTTATCGAGATGCTAATGGTACCTTTGATCTGAATAAGATGTACTGGTTAAGCTGTACCACGGCCTTATTAGGTGATACAGACTATGACCTTTATGTTGACCTGCGTAATAGTTACGAGCTAGATGCGATGACGGCTTACTTAGAGGTGCAACATGCCACAGATGCTAAGATTGTGGCTGGTATGTCAGCGCAAGCAGTTCAAACTGAATTGGCAGCGGCTAACCAAGAATTATCAGATATCGCGATGGCTAAACAAACAAAACTACTTGGTGATATGGTAACTTTGGGTTCGGCTCATATGAAGTTACGCTATAACCTAAATGATTAGCGCGTCTAGGTTAGTTGACGGTTGACGTGATTTTAAGGATTGCAAAGGTGTTCGGGCTTATTGGTAGCTTAGGCAGGGGTTGTCCTTGAATTAGATTCAGACCGATAAGTTCATGCATCCAAAAATAAAAGTCCCTTGGCTAAAACTAGCCAAGGGACTTTTTATGCATGTATTAACACATATCCATGCCCATCATTTTATAAGAATTCATACTTGGAATGTTTAACTGGTCCACTGATACACCACGCTCTTTGGCTAAGGCGGCCATTAAGGTGTCCATATCCATTAATTGATAGTGTTTATGTGGATCTTCAGGCGTGTACACCTGCAATTGGGCCATCATCCCGCCGTCTTCGTGTTCGATGATATGACAGTGGTACATGAAGATACCAGGATGATTAAAGGTCATTTTGATACGTACCGTTTCACCGGGGTTAACGCCAATGGTGTCTTTATAACCGTGTTCATTAGGGTAAGGAGCATGACCATTACGTGAAACCACTGTAAATTGACCACCGTGTGTGTGGTAGGGATGGACCATACCACCCTCCATGTCATTCGTATTGGTAATATCCCAGTACTCAGTCTTGCCGAGTTCTTGGCGGTCATCGATCCGTTGCATACCAAATTTCTTACCATTCAATTCTACTGATTCATCCATCCCGGACATGACGACCTTATGAATCGGTGCGTCAGGGTCAACGGCAGGATCATCAATATCGACTAAGTGGTCCGGCAGTTTTGTATCGTCAGGAGTGAAGGCATGGATTTTAAACTTAACAAGTGGGGTATCATCTGAATAAAGGGTTACGACATCCCCCGGTTGGTAGTGACCAAAGTCGACGATAATTTCAGCACGTTCAGCACAGGTTAGCATCAGTTTGGTCATCTTAACTGGTTCAGGTAAAATGCCTCCGTCAGAACCTATTTGTTCAAAGACTAAGTCGTCGCTAAAGTGAAGACGCCACTCACGCCGATTAGCACCATCTAAAAGCCTTAAGCGCAGACGTTGGGTAGTGACGTCAAAAGTTGGATTCACGGTACCATTAATCAGCGCTGTGGGTCCCTGAACGCCGTCAGGATCATAGTCTGCGTCATAGTCCCACTGGTTATTCTCATGAAAATGGCGGTCTTGTAGGACGAGTGGCAAATCATCAACTCCATAGTGACGTGGGAAAGGCAAGGCTGCTTCAACGTCATCCTGGACTAAGACTGACGTTGCTAGACCCTGCCACACATCGTAACCTGTGTTGGGACAAGGGTGCGCGTGTAGCCAAAGTGAGGCGGCTGGTTGGTCCACGGTAAACTCAATTTCCTTAGCTTCACCAGGATAAACCGGTGCGTGGCAGCCCCCGTCAATATAGGGCCCCGATACGTCTAACCCATGCCAGTGAAAGGTTGTTAACTCGGGAAGTTCATTTTTTAAGGTAATGTGATAGTGCTTACCACGCTTAAAGACAATGGTCTTTCCCAGTAGATTAGCATTATATCCCCAGGTCTTAGTCTTAGGACCGGGTAGTAATTGACTTTCACCAGCCTGGGCCGTTACGGTATACCAAACGTCGGTAGCTGTTTGCCGGTCAGGTTCTAATAAGGAAGGAATCTGCAAAGCTTGTTCTGGGGCAACACTAACAGCTAGCGGGATATACCCGCCATCGTGGGTATTAAAGGCGGGCTCATCAAAAAAGTAGTCGGTATAAATTGGTTGTTGAGACATCTATAAAACTCCCTTCTTCCCTTTTGTTTTGGATAACCTAATTATACGCCTATTCTAGTTTAGAATGAAACTAATTTGCTAGCTGTAAGGGCTAGTTTAGACTACTTAGCTATGATTGGTGATTGACTGACAAAGCAAGTCTTAGCATGGTCATTGACTAAACCGCCAGCCTGCATAAAGGAATAGCTAATCACGGGACCAACAAAGGTAAATCCTGCTGCCTTGAGGGCTTGACTTAAGGCTTTGGCTTGCGGAATGGTTTTGGGGGCGGGGTGGGTTAAATCGACCTGGTGCCGAAGTGGTTTATCTTGGACAAAGCGCCAGACAAAGGCTGCAAAGGTGGTCCCGCTAGCTTCTAAGGACAGGATAGCTTGTGCATTTTGAATAATTGCATTCAATTTACGACGATTGCGGATGAGGGCCGGATTAGTAAGTAGCCTAGGGACGTCTTCTTGCATAGTGGCTACTTGATGGTAATCAAAGTGATGAAAGGCATCACGGAAAGCTTGGCGTTTATGCAGCACGGTAGTCCAGCTAAGGCCGGCTTGCATAAGTTCTAAGGAGAGATATTCAAATAGGGTTTGATCGTTAAAACAGGGGCGTCCCCACTCAGTATCATGATAAGTTTGTAAGGCGAGGTCATCATCTTTGACCCATGAACAGCGGATAAGGGGTAGATTGTTGTTAGACATAGATAACTCCTCCAGAGTAAAACGTTCTATTTGCTTTACTTAGCTAGTGTTAGCCTAACATAGCTCATTAGGACTCACAATGTGAATTATTAAACTATCCCTGACTTTGGAAAAAGAGTATACTTTAAACCAGCAGTTAGGCTGCTAGTTGATTTATCTCTAATGAGAAAATGGAGGCCAAAACCATGCCAGAAGAACGGACGTTGATTTTAGTTAAACCAGATGGTGTTAGTCAGGGTCATATTGGCCAAGTCATTACCCGTTTGGAACGAAAAGGGTATCATATTGATCAGTTACGGGTCGCCCAAGCAACTGATGCCTTATTACGCCAACACTACGCAGATAAACTTGGCCAACCCTATTATGATGATATCGTCAAGTACATGCAGGAGGGGCCAGTGGTTGCCATTGTCGCCAGTGGCACGAATGTGATTCCAGTTTTCCGCCGGATGGCAGGTAACACGAATCCCGATAAGGCAGACTTTGGTACGATTCGTGGGGATTATGGTCGTGATTGGCCGGACGGTGTTTTACGGAACGTGGTCCATAGTTCAGATAGTGTTGAAGCTGCGGAGAGAGAAATTAAGATTTGGTTTGGTCCCTCGGCAGTGCAATAATGCAAAACCTAAAAAGATAAGATAAAAGCGTCATCTACCAATCTGTAGGGTGGCGCTTTTAATATTAAATCGTGAGCGGGTGCTTAAAGAATAGCGCAAGTAATTAATAACTTTGGCACAAATTAGTGTAAACGCTTTCTAAAGCGCGTAAAATAGTCCTTGTAACTTAATTAGCGCCGCTTTTTAACGGTTAAAAAGAAAGGTGAGGATATGATGATGACCTATCAAAACATAACGCTGATTGGTGGTGGCACTTTAGGATCGCAAATTGCCTATATGGCTGCTTATCATGGTAAAGAAGTGACCATTTGGGGCCGGTCTGAAGCATCGCTTGACCGGGCCAAAAAACGGGTGGCCCGTTGGCAGGCAGCTGTCCAAGACTACTTTCATAGTTCGGATGCCAAGGCGGAGGAAGCCAAGGCTCATTTGACCTATACGACTAACTTAAAGGAAGCCCTGCAAGGGGCAGACTTGGTCATTGAGGCCCTACCCGAAAATCCACAGGTTAAGCAGGACTTCTACAGGCAATTTGCCCAGTTAGCAGATCCTAAGACGGTTATTGCTACGAATTCATCAACGATGATGCCAACTAAATTAGCTGACGCTACGGGCCGGCCTGATAAATTCTTGGCTTATCATTTTGCAAACACTATTTGGCAGGGAAATACAGCTGAGATTATGCCTGGCCAAAAGACAGCTAAAGACTTACCAGCTACGTTTGTAGAACTATCTAAAGAAATTGGCATGGTTCCAATTATGGTAAATAAGGAACAACCAGGCTATGTTTTGAATTCCTTGCTGGTACCGTTTTTGGATGCAGGAACTGATCTTTGGGTACGTGGCGTAGCAGACCCGCAGACAATTGATAAAACTTGGATGATTGCAACGGCTTCACCCCAAGGTCCTTTTGGAATTATGGATACCGTGGGTATGAAGACTGTTTATGAGATTAATCGAGCTAATCCAGATGAAGCCCATCAAGCAGCGGCCAAAAAGATTAAGCACATGATTGATGAAGGTAAGCTTGGAGTTGAAACGGGGCAAGGCTTCTATTCTTACCCTAATCCAGCTTATCGACAGGCAGACTTTTTGAAATAGAGATATGGTGCAAACGACGATCAAAATGACCGTCGTTTTTTTATTGGCTTTAAGGGATAAAAAAGTTGTCTGGTTGCAAAAAGCGAGTCTCGTCCAACCTTTTGCTAACCTGTCTAGTCATTTGATAAAGGGGGCCTTAGTTCGCTATTGAAAGCGCTTACTTATATTGGTAAGATAACGGTGTTCAAAGGGGGAATAAGCATGGAAAAGTATCGCATTATTTATCAGGAATTAAAGGAACGGTTGAATCAGGGTGCTTATCAAGCGGGGCAACTTTTACCAAGTGATCAGCAGTTAATGCGTCAGTATACCGTTGCGCGTGAAACGGTACGCAAGGCAATGGCACTTTTAGCCAACGAGGGTTATGTACAACGCCTACGAGGTAAGGGCACAATCGCAATTAATCGACGCCAATTTCATTTTCCAGTTGCTGAAATTATGAGCTATACCGAATTAACCCAAGCTGAACACTTAGATTCCCAAAACCATGTTCTCTCATTGAGCCAGAGTTATATTCCAGTCGTTTTTCATCCAAGTGATCCTCAGGCATTAGCCCACCGCCTGGTGCGCCTGCGGATTGTCGAAGGTGAAGCTGACATTATTGATTATGACTATGTCTTAACTGCTACTGTACCAGAATTGCCACTAGCAGAGGCCAAAAATTCTTTATTCCATTACTTTGAACAAGGGTTAGGGTTAACGATTGATTATGCTGTTAAAACCTTGACGGTTGAGCAGGCGACTGATGCAGATCGTAAATATATGCAATTGCCGGTGCATACGCCAATGGTAGTAGTACGTAGTCAGACCTATTTAAATGACAGTCAAACGCTATCGTATACTGAGTCAAGACATCGGGCAGATCGCTTTTTAAGCGTGGAATTTGCTCGTCGGCATTAGCTTTATAGGAGGTTAAGGATGTTTGGATTAAAGAAAAAAGGTGTACCTAATCAAGAACAGTCAACTAAGTATTTGGTGGCCCCAGTTAGTGGAATGGTTTTACCCTTAACGGAACTTGCCGATCCCGTCTTTGCACAGGGAATGTTGGGACAGGGTTTTGCCATTCAGGCATTAACTGGCTCAGTAAATGCGCCTCTTAGTGGTGAGATTACGGTAATGGACGGCCATGCAGTCGGGTTAAAAGGTGTGAATGGCTTAGAGGTCCTCATTCATATTGGTCTTGATACGGTCGCCCTGGCTGGACGCCCCTTTACGGCCTTGGTTGAACAGGGAGCCCATGTGCAAGTTGGGCAACCCATAGTAGCGGTCGATTGGTCAGCCATTCAAGCGGCGGGTTATGACCCAGTGACAATCGTTTTATTACCAACTTACGCAGGTGACCTACCCTTTAAGGTCAACTTAGTCAATCATCAACGTGTTGAAACCAGTGAACCAATCGCTGACATAGAATCGTAAGAAAATAGGAGATAACCATTATGACAACCGATTATCAATCCCTAGCTAGGCAAATTATTGCCAACGTGGGGGGCAAAGAAAACATTACTTCTTTAATTCACTGTATTACCCGCTTACGTTTTTATTTAAAAGATCCAAGTCAGGCTAACACGGCAGTGTTAAGTGAACTACCAGGGGTTGCTGGAGCCCTTTATAATAAGCAATTAGGACAATATCAAGTGGTCATTGGACCAGCGGTAACCGATGTTTATGATGCAGTGATTGCGCAATTGGGGCCTAGTTATGCTGGTGGAGAAGTGCAAGCACAAGCTGACGCACCCGCTAAGGTCAGCAAGCCCACCACAGCCCTAGGTTGGCTCGGCTATGGATTCCGGCTCCTAATTGGTACTATTACGGGTTCTATGATTCCCGTTATTGGTCTATTGGCTTCGTCTGGTATTTTAAAGGGATTCTTAACCCTCTTTAGTCAGAACCTACATTGGATTGATCCAGCATCAACAACATTTGTCATCATTAATGCGATGGCTGATTCTGCCTTTTATTTTTTGCCAATCCTGGTGGGATATTGTGCGGCTAAACAATTAAAATCCGATCCTATTACGGTGGCAGCCATTGCTGGTGTCTTGGTCCATCCGTCTATTGTGGCTCTATGGTCAGCACCGACGAAAGGTATGGCTACCTTAATGGGGGTACCACTGAATGCTGAATTCTTTGGCCTACCGATTCATATTCCACAGTATACGTATTCAATTTTTCCAATCATATTCGCGGCTTGGCTGGCCCGGCCAATTGGGAACTGGTTGAAAAAGCACCTACCGCTGGCATTGCGGAGTATTTTCCAGCCTCTTTTGACTCTCTTTATTGTCGTGACCGTCGTCTTAGTATTAATGGGGCCTATCATTTCCTTCTTGTCCGCTGGTTTAGCGGCGGGCATCAATGCCTTGGTTACCTTTAATGAAGCAATCGCTGGCGCAATCATTGGCGGGCTTTATCAATGTTTGGTCATCTTTGGGTTGCATTGGATGGTAATCCCAATTATATCCAACGATATCGCCACTACTGGGCATTCTGTATTAAACGGTTTGATTAACTTTACGATGATTGCGCAGGGAGCTGGTGCTTTAGCCGTTTGGGCAAAAACAAAACAGGCTAACTTAAAAGGTCTTTCCATGGCGGGTGCCTTATCAGCCTTTGCTGGTGTTACCGAACCAGCTATGTATGGGGTGAACTTAAAGTACGGACGAGTATTTTGGATGGCCAATATTGGTGGTGCCTTAGGTGGTCTGGCAGCTGGGTTAATGAAAATTGATATGTTTGGCTTTACCGGTTCATTGATTGGTTTTCCATCCTTCTTTTCAGCTAAGAACCCCTTCAATATTTGGGCCTTTGTGATTGCGTCTGTTATTACCTTAGTTGTCTCCTTCACTTGTGTTTATCTATGGGGCTTTAAAGATAGCGATGTGCAAGCAGCCAAGCGGGCAGAAAAAAAGAACCTGTTCAAAGATGCCATCAGTTAGGGGGAAGGATAATGAAAGAGCAAAAAGACTGGCAATTAACCTATCAGGACCAAGCTAAGGGGAAGGCAGGCTACGGGCAAGAAGCTCTGTTAAGTTTAGGAAACGGCTTTATTGGTTGGCGCGGTGCTCCCGTTTGGGCCAAACAGTCGGACAATCATTACCCAGGCCTCTACTTAGCAGGGGTTTTTAATCAGACACAGACACCATTGGCTGAACGAATAGTAGTGAATGAAGACCTGGTTAATTTACCAAATCCACAATTGCTATTGATCAAAATTGATGGACATTGGCTTAGTGAGTATCCAATTGAACGATGTCAAAGACAGCTTAATTTTGCTCAGGGAGAATTGCGTGAAGAGTATACCTTTCGTCTTCCGCAAGGGTTAATGACATTAACCAGCACTAAGCTAGTTGACCCCTTGGATTGGCATAATCTGGGGTTACAGATCAACATCCAGGCAACTTTTTCTGCGCAGCTAGATATTGATTGGCAGGTTGATACGACAGTTGAAAATCAAAACGTTGCGCGTTATCGTGATTTTCAAACCCGTGAGTTTGACCTTGCAGAGATAGATGTTAAGACTGGTCAGGTCCTGGTTAAAACCAGGCAGTCGGCAATTTTAATTGGTTTGGCAGTTAAGAGTCACTGTACTTACCAGGGATTAGACTGGCCCTTTAAGATAACTGCTAGGCCAGATGGTCTACATGCCAACCGGAAGTTGAAACTCTTAGCCCAGCAGCCAGTAACCCTAACGCGAGAAGTTAGCTTGGCGACAACGCTTGAAACACGGGCGCCCTTGACATCTTTCTTGGCTGCCCAGCAGGCACAAACTAGTTGGGTGACCATGCTTGAGCATAACCACCGCTATTGGCAACAAGTTTGGCAAACTGCCGATATAGCGATTACCAGTGACGAACCAGACCTACAAATGTTGGTCCGCTTGAATATATTCCAATTACAGCAAGCGGCGCAATGGCGAGCAAATGAGCATTTAGATGCCTCGGTAGGCTCACGGGGATTAACAGGAGAGGGTTATCGTGGACACATTTTTTGGGATGAGCTTTTTGTCATCCCCTATTATGCGACAAACAGTCCTCGGACGGCCCGAGCTCTATTAAGGTACCGAATTCAGCGTCTAGCGGCTGCCATGGTTAACGCTGAGCGTGAGGGGGAACAGGGTGCATTGTATCCGTGGCAGTCAGCCCAATATGGTGATGAACAAGCCCAGCTAGTACATTTAAATCCAATTAATCAGGCCTGGGAACCAGATAATTCACGGCTGCAACGCCATATTAACTTGGCGATTATATATGATTTTTGGGCTTATATTCAAAGAACAGGGGATCAGACAATTTTGTCTACCGGCGGCCTTACGGTTATTTTAGAGATTGTCAAGTATTGGCTCAATAAGGTAGAGTTGGCCCCCGATGGACGTTATGATTTGATGGGTGTGATGGGGCCGGATGAGTTTCATGAGGCCTACCCTAAAGCTAAGGGTAGAGGCGGCTTTAAAAATAATGCTTATACGAATGTGATGTTGGCCTGGGCTTTGGATTGGGTATTGACTCTGGAGAAGGACCTGCCTAATTTTGACGCTCTTGCGTTGCAGGCTAACTTTACTTCGACAAGTTTACAAAAGGCAGATCATGTTCGGCATCGCTTACGATTAGAATTCAATACTGATGGCGTTTTTGCTCAATTTGCAGGTTATTTTGCTTTGAAATCATTAGACTTAGCCGCTTACCAAGTCAAATATGGAGATATTCACCGGATTGATCGGTTTTTGAAAGCAGAGGGCAAGTCTCCAGATGATTATCAAGTAGCGAAACAGGCAGATGTCTTAATGTTAGTTTATAATCTGGGTGTAAGAGAAGTTGAACGAATTTTAGCACAATTAGGGTATCCCCTTGCTACAGATTGGTTGGTAAAAAATCTAACTTACTATCAACAGCGGACGGTCCACGGCTCAACGACATCACGGCCTGTTTTTGCCTTGATTAAAGCCATATTAGGAGAGAATCAAACTGCTCAAGCGGATTTTATCACAGCTTTACGTTCTGATTATGATGACATTCAGGGAGGAACCACAGCTGAAGGGGTACACCTGGGTGTCATGGGGGAAACGCTTACCCTCATTGAGCGTGATTTTGCTGGGGTGAAGTTTAAGCAGGGGCGGCTTGAGCTATGGCCAAACCTGCCGACTAACTGGAAAACGCTGTCCTTGACCCAGCAGTTTCAAGGCAAGTTAGTTTCCATTCGCTTATCAGCTAATCACATCTGGTTAACTGCTGATGAAGATATGACTGTTTGGGTTCAAGGGCAGCCAGTAAAAGTCATTGAAGGCAAACTGTGCGAACTGCCCTTAACTATGCCCCCTTCGAGCTTACAGAATGGTCATTAGTATTATCGGAGCTCACCTTCAACGACTAACGCACTTAATCGATCCAAATATGAAGACAAGCCTTTAGGGAAAATAGAAGCCAAGCGATCATCGAATAGAATGATTGCTTGGCTTTTTTAGGTTTATTAAAAATAGTCAGTTTTTAAGGCGGGAAGGGGAGTATGATATAGAAAAATCAAATCCAAGAACAGGAAACGAGTAAAGATGAACAAGCGACAAGGATTGGCTTTTGTAACAACAATGGTGGTCATTACAGGTACCGTAGCTGGTTTTACCCACCAACGTGATAGTAGGTTGCGACAAGTTCAGCAGGCTTCCGCTACTATTTTTGTACATGGCGGCAATAGTAGTCGAGCGGCCGAAATGCATATGGCTCGGGCACTCTTAAGATCTGGTTATGCTCATAGTAAAATTGAGGCAACTGTGAATGCTAAGGGACGGGTTCACTTAAAAGCAATGAGCTACGGGCGGCATAAAATTCAAAAACCCGTCATTTTAGTTGAATTCGAGGATAATGATAATGAACATTTTCATCAAAGTGCGCGTTGGCTAAGAAACGTTATAACTGCCAGTCAATCGGTAGCATCAATTAAAGCGGTTAATTTAGTCGGCCATTCAATGGGAAATATGGCAATTGAGTATTATTTGATGGATTATGGCTTAAGTCCAACTAGTCCGCAAGTTGTCAAACAGATTAGCATTGGTGGCCACTATAATGGTGTGTTGGGCATTGATGATCAGCTACATCAAATGAAAATTAAGCCGAATGGGTATCCAAGACCAACGACTAAAAGGTACCGGGACTTATTAAAGGTACGGCCCGTCTATGAGACCAGCCCGATTAAGGTGCTTAATATCTGGGGTGATTTAAATGACGGTAGTGATTCTGATGGGGTTGTGTCGAACGCTTCATCGCAATCACTAGCTTATTTAGTGCAACCGATGAGTCAATACCAGGGATTAGAAATTAAGGGGGCTGCTGGTCAACATAGTGCCTTGCATGAAAATGCACAGGTTGACCAGCAACTCGTTGCCTTTCTTGAAAAATGAAGCTTAAGGAGTTAAGTCATCAAGTTAAGCAGGGATGCTTGTTTTTTGTTGACAAATGTAAACGTAAGAAGGTATAGTGATAGATGTTAAATCCTGTTAGTGACTGAAAGGGGCTTAAAAATGAAGGATCTTAGCCAAGAAAAGAACTCCCAACACCAAGCGGGTTGGGAAGATAAACAGAAAAACATGACGATGCCTGATGAAGGACATACTAATCACCAGCAGCAAATGGGCGATTGTGATGCCATGCAGATGCCGGAGCACCAAGATGGCCATCACCAAATGCACATGGACATGGGTAATGACCAGCATGCCCACCACGAGATGCACATGGATATGGGAGGCGATCACCATATGATGATGCATGGTGGTCAAATGATGGATATGGGGGACATGCGCAAGCGCTTTTGGCTATCACTGATATTGACTGTACCAATTGTCATTTTGTCACCGATGATGGGGATGAATCTGCCCTTCACGGTGACGGGATTACCAGGCCAAAATTGGCTCGTGTTACTTTTGGGAACAGTGCTCTTCTTTTATGGTGGACAACCGTTCTTTAAGGGAGCTAAGGCTGAATTAGGGGCTAAGCAACCAGCCATGATGACGCTGATTTCGCTAGGCATTAGTGTTGCTTATTTTTATAGTCTCTACGCTTCGGTCATGAACGCTATTAGTCCCCAGGTTCATGTGATGGACTTCTTTTGGGAGCTAGCCTCATTAATTGATATTATGCTTTTAGGGCATATTATAGAAATGAATACAGTCATGAATGCAGGTTCTGCTGTGACTGCCTTGGCTAACTTGGTACCTAAAGATGCCCATGTTAAGGAAGCTGATGGTCACATAGTTGATAAACCCATCCAGGACCTCCAAGTGGGCGATTTAGTACTAGTTAAAGAAAACGAACGGGTACCTGCTGATGGCGTGATTGTAAGTGGGCAGCCCACGCTAGATGAATCTTTATTGACTGGTGAATCAGTTGGGGTAAGTAAAAAGCCAACTGATGACGTGGTTGGTGGATCACAGAATTTAAATCGTTCCTTTACTATGAAGGTAACTAAGGCAGCTGGCCAGGGCTTTTTAGCTCAGGTTCAGCAAATGGTGGCGAAGGCTCAAAGTAGTAAGTCGGATACGGAAAACTTAGCAGACCGAGTAGCTGGTTGGCTTTTTTACGCTGCTAGTGGAACTGCCATCATTGCGTTAATTGTTTGGACTATGCTACGTGGCTTTACTTTTGCCTTGCCAATTGCGGTAACGGTACTTGTGATTGCTTGCCCGCATGCGCTTGGCTTAGCCATTCCACTGGTGACGGCGCGAATGACCGGATTAGCTGCTCAACATGGCTTGTTAATCCAAAATCGAAATGCCTTGGAAGACATTAAGCAGATTAAGTATGTACTGATGGATAAGACAGGAACTTTGACGGCGGGTAAGTTTAAAGTACAGGCGGTCAAGTCTTTTGATCCAGCCTATAATCAACAGGAACTCTTGGTCCTGGCTGCTGCCCTAGAAGAAGGGAGCACCCATCCTCTGGCCAAGGGTATCTTAGAAGCCGCTGCTGGGAAGGAATTACCAACGGTGGTAAACTTCGATAATATCCCTGGTGCGGGTGTGAAAGGGGTTATTGATGGCCAACATTATGCAGTCTTAAGTGCGGCTGCTCTGAAACAGGCCCAGATTGCCTTTGATGAAGAGAGCTATAATGAAGCCGCCCAGGCTGGTTATAGTGTGAGCTTTATTCTCAAAGAAAAGCAGGTAATTGGTCAAGTAGCCGAAGGTGACGCAATTAAACCTGGGACGCCAGCCTTTATTAAGCAGTTGAAAGCGATGGGGCTAGTTCCAGTGATGTTAACTGGAGATAATGAGAAAGCAGCTTTAAAGGCAGCTCATATTTTGGGCATTGACCATGTCCATGCTGAACTGAAGCCTAATGATAAAGTGACCTTTGTTAAACAATATGAAGCAAAGGCAGGCGTCATGATGGTGGGTGATGGCGTTAATGATTCACCAGCTTTAGCAGCTGCTAATATCGGGGTGGCCATTGGTGCGGGTACCCAAGTTGCAATCAGCGCTGCAGACGTGGTCTTGGTTGACTCCAAGCCGAGTGATATTTTAGCGCTTATTCATTTAGCCTTGCATACACGGACTAAGATGATTGAAAATCTCTGGTGGGGAGCGGGCTATAATATTATCGCCTTGCCACTTGCAGCTGGGGTTTTAATACCATGGGGAATTGTATTGAGTCCTTTAATGGGAGCGGTGCTCATGTCATTATCGACGATTGTGGTGGCCATTAACGCTATGACGCTTAAAATTAAGTAGGGTGTCGTTAAAGTCGTACCAGAAAGGATAGGTGTAATGCAAATTTCAAATGCTGAATGGCAGGTTATGAAGGTGATTTGGATGCGAGATGGTCTGACGAGTTCTCAACTGCATGCCATATTAGCAGCTAAATTTGCCTGGTCCCCTTCAACGACCAAAACACTGCTCCGCCGGTTAGTAACCAAGGGTATGTTGGTAGCACACAAGGAAGGCAATAAGTTTCATTACTCAGCTCTCATGACTGAAAAAGAAAGTATTTGCGAGCTTAAAGATGAGGTCCAGGATAAAACGTGTGCTATGAATGTGAAATATGTTGTTGCTGAATTGATTGACACAGGTGACTTTACAATGGCAGATTTAGATATGCTGGCTGCGAAAATCGAAGCGAAACGGTCGCAAGCAGTGAGTGAAGTTAAGTGTAACTGCATGTCATAAAGATATAAAAAAGAGCCCTTTTGTTAGTAGCTGCTAATAAAGGGGCTCTTTTTTTATACAGTTGGCATCTGATAGGCCTTAGTGAAAACTAAACCAAGGACTGAATTTATTAGTTTAAAATATGAACTATTAAAGTAGCATGGAAAAGCAATTGGGTAGCCTAAGATGCTAATAAATGAGTGATTAGCTAGTGATTAGGCGGAGGAATTAGTGGATTTAGTAACTATTGAAAGCCTGTGAAAATAAATACTTCTAACATCAGCCTCACTATATTGTTACTAGTTTTTTGTAAATGAATTTGTTGGTTAATAAAAGGGGGTGACAATTTTATATAGGGAAAATGTAATACATTTCAATGTTTAATAAATGTTTAGTATATGTATTTATACTGTTAACGGGCGATTTTTTTCTACGAAAAATAAATTGTTTTTTGTTGGCTGAGTAACCATAATGAATGACTGTACTTATTAAATGTAAATGATATGTGGTAAGCACGTCATTTTGTGTTTTTTATTGAGGTTTTGCAGGCTAAAGTAAGATATTTGGTAGAAAGCCTTGTGATGGATCTGGTACCATTTCAAGGCTTTTTATTGTGGATTGATTTTTAGTCAAAGTAGAAAGTTAGAAGGACGAGGAATGTTTAAAACGCATGTTGTTGAGAGTGGTTTAATGTTGGTCTGGCTATATGAGTTTGTCATTATTGCCTTGATGTGGATGGCCGGATTAAGTCCGGCGAACGTCACCATGGCAGTTGCCATGATGATTAGTTTAGGGGTAGCTACGGGCTTACTCATCCCTGGCATTATTATTTCCTGGTTAATTATTGGTCTTACTAGTGTAGGAACAGGGATTTTGCTTTTTGGTTATGTGGTAATGAATACTCAAATGAAATTATTTTTATTAGCTGTTTTTCCGGTTGTTGCCTCGTTAACCTTAGTTGTTCGCTATATTCTAGGTGGTTTGGGCTGGTTAGATGCTAATCGAGCAAGCATCGAAGCTTATGCAAGTCATTATGATAACGTAGTGAAATTACAAACTCGGCACAACGCCGAAAAAATTTATGATAAGTCTTGTACTTTTTTAAGAACACGACCAGATATCGATATGGTCATTACGGTTACTGGCATTCAGTGGGTTGACCAACAGCAGTTCAAACAATTTAATATTGAGGATTATCAATTACTCTTACAGCGTATGGCTATGGTATTGAAAAAAGATCGGCTACCTGAGGAATCAATTTACTATTTGGGAGACGGTCTGTTCATTATCCTTTCTTACGAATTATCAAAGTCTGTATATCAGCAGTTAAATACGGTTACTGGGCAGGAATTGGCAGTTCTACAAGCAAGTGGCTACCAACCACAATTTAAGTGGGGACATGTACATATTGATCGGCACAATGTGAGTCAATATTTGACTTTTGAACATGTCCTTAGGCAAATTAAGCGGGCGATGGAAACAGACATTATTGTAGAATATATGAAGGAGGGCTCAGTTGATTAAATTATTTTTTGAGTTTGCCATGGTAGTAACCACTGTCTTTTTTTGTTTAATAGTCGGTTTTCTAATTAGTTTGGCGTTGATATATTTTCGAACGGAACAAACGAAACGGCAGTTAAACAATCAGGAGAAAAGGCAGTAATGATGACAACAGAAATATTAATGGCAGTCACTTTACTGAGCATATGGCTATCAATCTTACTAGGTATGTTTACTTTGGCGGGAGCAGTGAAATTTTGGCTGAAAAATAGCCAAACAAGAGTGCGCATAGCGACTTTACGCCGCTATCCGACAGTATCTATTGTTGTTCCAGCTCATAATGAGGCGCTAGTTATCGGAGAGACGGTAAAGGCCTTATTAAGACTTAATTATCCTAGTGACAAAATAGAACTATTACTCTATTCAGATAATTCAACTGATGATACGACGGCAGTGATGAAAGAAGTCGTCAGTCACCCCCTTTATGCTAGTCGCCAAGTGAAAATCATTAACCGCCAGGGGACTGGTGGAAAGGCGGGTGTGTTAAATGATGCCTTAAAAATTGCCCGCGGTGAATATATTGCAGTATATGATGCTGATGCAATGCCTGAGGCAAACGCACTATATTTCCTAGTAAAAAAGATTTTAGAGGATCCAAAAAGGTATGTGGCAGCATTCGGGCGTAACAAAACGCGCAATGCTAAGCAAAATTTTTTAACGCGCTGCATTAACCAGGAGATTATTGTAACGCAGCGGATTCAACACATTGCAACCTGGGAAATGTTTCGAATTGGTCGGATTCCAGGAACAAATTTTATTGTTCAACGTGACTTTGTCCAGCAAATTGGCGGCTGGCGGCTAGGGGCGTTAACAGAAGATACTGATATTTCATTTAAAATTATGCAAACTGGCAAGTTAATTGCATTAGCTTATAATTCGGAGGCTTTTCAACAGGAACCGGAGCATTTGCGTGATTACTATTATCAACGGTTACGATGGGCAAAGGGAAACTATCAAGTTGTGTTGTTGAATGATAAGCATCTTTTTGATCATACAAATTGGCGGGTTAAGTTAGAGGTCATTTATTATACGTGCACTTATTTTTGGTTTAATGCAGCGATTATTCTGTCGAATTTTATTTTTTTAATCAATTTTACCTGTTGGTGTCTAGCATTTTTTAACCCAACACTTAAACTACCATTTGCTTTAGATCAGTCAAATATATATATGATGCAGGTTCTTTTACTGAACTGGGTCTTGATGGTTATCTTATATATGTTACAAATAAATATCGCCATGGCAACCCAATATGGTCAAGCGACAACGGGACAAATATGGTTATCGTTACTTTCTTACTTTACTTATTCCCAGTTATTTATTGTGGTTTCTTTACATGCACTTTTGCAGATGTTAGCGGATAAACTATTAAAGCGTGACCAGACTCATTGGGTTAAGACGAAACGCTTCATAGATTGAATTAATAGGAGGAATCGCTTTTGGAAGTTAGTAAAACCAAGTGGGTACTTATTTTTGTCATCATCGGTGTTTACATCGGTATTTTAGTCATGTTTCGCCTTAGCAATCCAACCATGATTGAATTTCAGACTTATCAAGCCTGGCGATATGAATATGTTAAGGACCAAAGTGCGCATCAGCAATTTGTAAATACGGGTCCCGTAAATCAGGCGACAGCCTTATCAGAAGGTCAGGGCTACGGAATGCAAATTGTAGCTCAAGCGGGTGCAAAAGGTTGGGCTTCAAAAAAAGATTTTGATCGTTTAGTCAACTATTATTTGGACCACCGACTGACAGTGAACCACCGGGAAACATCCTTAATGTCTTGGCGACAAAGGCGTGATCATCAAGGACAGTGGCATTCGGAAAATCAGAGTGCTACCGATGGTGATTTAACCATTGCAGATGCTTTGATAACAGCGGCCAATACGTGGCCTCAGCGGCAGGGCTTCTATAAGCACTTAGCTAAAAACCTAGCAGATGATATTTTAAAATATGAATATAATCCTGGAGAAAATATGCTAACGGTTAGCACCTGGGCGACCCCGGATGACTCAGCTTATCACCTGATGCGTACTTCTGATGTGATGCCGCTGGTCTTTACAAAGCTAGCTGTAACTAGTCATGATAACCGTTGGGATAAGCTCAATGACAGTATGCTGTCTAAGTTAGAAACACTGAGTCAGCAGCATAAAAGCGGCTTAGTCCCTGACTTTGCGCGGGTGGATGGTTTGTCGGTTCGACCAGCCAAGGCTCATAGTGTCGCAACTGCATGGGATGGCTATTATGGGAGTAATGCTTGTCGGGTACCCATGATGCTGGCTTCAAGTAATGATCCACGGGCTAAAAAAATAGTAGCCAAAATGATGCATTTTTTTCAAAGGCAAGGCTATGTCACAGCGGGTTACAGTTTGCAAGGGAAACCCTTAACGAAGTATCAGTCTCGTGCTTTTAGTGCACCAATTTTTTATGCTGCTGATGCTAACAAGCAAAGTGGCTATGATGGTCTTTTTCAAAGCCAATCGTACATCTTTCATAAACCAATTCAAGCGGATCATTATTATGATGCAACGTTGACGACCTTAGCCGTATTTGGAGGAATTACACAGTGAAACGTATTATGACGGTATTTGGTACACGTCCAGAAGCCATTAAGATGGCCCCAATTGTACGGGGGCTCAAGGCAGATCCTACGATTAAGGAAATTACTGTTCTGACTGGGCAACACAAAGAGATGCTAACGCCAGTATTGGACATATTTGGAATCACAGCAGATTATAACTTAAATGTAATGGAACCAAATCAAACGTTAACAGCGATTACTGCCCGAGTGTTGGAGAGGTTAGAAAGCATAATAGTAGCGGAAACCTCCGACATGGTGCTAGTGCATGGTGATACGACTTCAACCCTAGCAGCTAGCTTAGCGGCTTTTTACCAGCATGTGCCGCTTGGGCATGTTGAGGCCGGATTAAGAACCTGGGATGTAACGGCCCCATTTCCAGAAGAATTAAATCGACAGTTAACTGATAGAATGGCTTCCTTATATTTTGCGCCGACAAGTTCAAGCCGGGAGAATTTGCTCTACGAACATGTGGCTAGTAAAGACATCTATGTTACGGGTAATACAGCAATTGATGCGTTGAATTACACGGTACAGCAAACCTATCAGCATCCTGTCCTATCAACTATCCCATCCGATGATCGAATTATTTTACTAACGATGCATCGAAGGGAAAATCTGGGTAACCCAATGGAAAATGTGTTCCGGGCTATCCGCAATGTTGTCAGTCGACATCCAGATTTACACGTTGTTTATCCGGTGCACTTAAATCCTGCCGTGCAAAGGGTGGCGCATGAAGTGTTTGATGAGCAAAGCCGAATACATTTGACGGCCCCTTTGAATGTAGTTGACTTTCATAATTTAATGGCCCGCAGTTACTTTATTATGACCGATTCAGGTGGTGTGCAAGAAGAGGCACCTGCCTTAAATAAACCAGTATTAGTTTTGCGAGATAAAACGGAACGGCCAGAAGGGGTTAAAGCAGGTACATTACGCCTCGTTGGTAGGGACTACCAAGGCGTTCAAGCAGCGATGGAAGACTTACTGCTGGATCAGCAACTATATGCGCACATGGCCGCAGCCAAAAATCCTTATGGGGACGGGCGAGCAGCTCAACGAATTATTGATGCGATTAAGGAACGTTTGAATTAACATGATGAAAAGGGCTCATATTTCTGATATGAGCCCTTTTTTGCTGGCTGATTTTACATTCTTTCAAAGTCTAAGTTTACAAAAATTCAAATAAGCGGTAATATGTAAGCGTTAACAATAAATGTAAGCGCTCACATACACTACCGATTATTGAGGAGATAAAACTATGACATTAGCAAAGTATATCGATCACACAATTTTAGCAGCTGACGCACAAGAGGCAGAAGTTAATCAAATTATTCAAGAAGCGATTAAGTACGATTTTGCATCCGTGGTGGTGAACCCATATTGGGTAAGATACGTTGCTAACCAACTACAGGGAACCGATATTAATACCGTAACCGTTATTGGCTTCCCCTTGGGGGCGACTACCACGGCCACTAAGGTTTTTGAAACAGAAGATGCTCTTAAAAATGGCGCCACAGAAGTTGACATGGTAATCAACATTGGTGAACTCAAGGCGGGCCATGATGAGGTTGTTGAAGCTGATATCGCTGCAGTGGCTAAGGCTGCCCATGCGGCCGACAAGCTATTGAAGGTGATTATTGAAACGGCTTTGTTAACGGATGCAGAAAAGGTTCAGGCCTGTGAGTTAGCAGAAAAAGCGGGAGCTGATTTTGTGAAGACTTCAACTGGTTTTTCAACAGCTGGGGCCACGGTAGCTGATATTAAGCTCATGCGCCAGACCGTTGGCAATCGACTAGGAGTTAAGGCTTCTGGTGGTATTCATAGTAAGGCTGATGCCGAAGCCTTAATTGATGCGGGGGCAACGCGACTGGGAGCTAGTTCGGGCGTCAAAATTATGAATAGTTAATGGAATCACGTTGAGGCTTTTAGGAGGATAGTAACATGCAATTTAAACGGGTATTTACAATTGTCATTGATTCAGTTGGCATTGGTGCAGCTCAGGATGCCGCCACCTTTGATGACGAAGGAGCTGATACGCTCGGTCACATTGGTCAAGCCTGGCAGGGAAAGTTACATTTACCTAATTTACAACGGTTGGGATTAGGTAACATTCGTAGTATGCAACCCATTCCTGGAGTAGTCGCACAAGCAGAACCCAGTGGTTTTTATGGCAAGATGCAGGAACAATCTGTAGGTAAGGATAGTATGGACGGTCATTGGGAGATGATGGGCGTGCCAGTTAAGGAGCCCCTGGGTTTCTTCCCAAATGGTTTTCCGCAAGCCTTGATTGATCAAATTGAGGACTTTAGTGGCCGATCAGTGATTGTGAATAAGCCTTATTCCGGTACAGAGGTAATTCGCGACTATGGTGAAGAACAGCTAAAAACCGGGGCTTTGATTGTCTATACCTCGGGAGATTCTGTTTTACAAATTGCCGCCAATACAGCCGTCATTCCCTTGGCAGAGCTATACCGAATTTGTGAATACGTTCGTTCGTTGACTATTGATCAGCCATATCGCATTGGACGCATCATTGCCCGTCCTTATGAGGGAAAGCAAGCGACTGACTTTAAGCGGACGTCAGATCGGCGCGATTATGCTTTACCACCAACTAGTGCAACGGATTTGGATCGGTTAAAGCAAGCTGGTTATGATGTTTTAGCGGTTGGTAAGATTAATGACATCTTTTCCGGCCAGGGAATTACTTCTGGCGTGCATACAACTAGCAATACCAATGGGATGGAAGAGACCATTGCGAATACTGAACGTGATTTTACGGGGCTTAGTTTTACTAACTTGGTTGATTTTGATGCGATGTATGGGCACCGGCGTGATCCAAAAGGCTATGGTGAAGCCTTGATGGCCTTTGATAGAGACCTAGGGAACTTATTAGGGCAGCTGAAGGGTGATGATTTACTCATGATTACGGCTGATCATGGTAACGATCCTGGATTTAAGGGAACCGACCATACTCGTGAATATGTTCCCTTATTAGCTTATACGCCAAGTAATGAGGAAGGTCAGTCATTAGGAACACGATCAACCTATGCAGACTTAGGAGCCACAATTTTAGATAACTTTGGGGTAACTGGTAATGGCGCGGGACAAAGTTTTTTGGCCACCTTGGTAAAGGAGAAATAAAATGAGTACACATATTGGAGCAAAACGGGGGGCAGTGGCTGAAGCAGTCTTATTACCAGGTGACCCTCTGCGAGCTAAATATATTGCGGAAACCTTTTTAGATGATGTTAGCCAATATAACACGGTCCGCAATGCCTTTGGCTATACCGGATTTTACAAGGGACACCCAGTTTCTGTTCAGGCCAGTGGCATGGGTATTCCGTCGATTTCAATTTATGTTAATGAATTGATTAATGATTTTGGAGCTAAAACCTTATTGCGGGTTGGAACATGTGGGGGAATGAGTCCGGCTGTTAAGGTACGGGATGTGTTGATTGCCCAAGCTGCCAGCACTGATTCGTCCTTCATTCGGAATACATTTGGCCGCGATATCTATTATGCGCCAACGGGGAACTTTGACTTGCTCTTGGCTGCCTATCGAGCTGCTAAACACCAAGAGATTCCGGTTAAGGTCGGCAATATTTTATCTGAAGATCGCTTCTATAATGATGAAATTGACCGTCAAAAGTTAATTCAATATGGTGTTTTAGGGTCTGAAATGGAAGCAGCCGCCCTATATACCCTTGCAGCTAAGTATGACGTGCGAGCTTTAGCGGTCTTGACGGTTAGCAACCATATTATGACTGGTGAAGAAACCTCAGCCGCTGAACGTGAAAAATCATTTAACGACATGATTACCGTAGCTTTAGAAACGGCTATTAGTTAAGAAGGCGATGTGACATGTACTTAGTAGTAAATATCATTGGTGTATTTGTGTTTTTAGCCATTGGGTTCTTATGTTCGAAAGACCGACAGGCCATTAAATGGCGGTCGATTAGCATCATGTTAGTTATTAACTTAGTAATCGCTTGGTTTTTGACTAGTTTTTCTGTTGGCCGTACTTTAGTGGGTGGAGCCTCCAATCTCTTTAACGGATTGGTTCAAGTGGCGTATCAAGGAATTGCCTTTGCCTTACCTGATTGGGTAGCAGCTAAGCCCATGAACTTTGTTACCAGCGCATTATTACCAATCTTAATGATTATTCCCCTTTTTGATATCTTGACCTATATTGGGGTATTACCTTGGATTATTAAGTGGATTGGTAAGGGCCTCTCAGTGGTAACTGGTCAGCCTAAGTTTGAGTCTTTTTTTGCAGTTGAAATGATGTTTCTAGGGAATACCGAGGCGCTGGCCATCTCCTCGCTTCAATTAAAGCAGATGAAGCCGGCCCGTGATTTGACGCTGGCGATGATGTCTATGAGTTGTGTAACGGCATCGATTATTGGCTCCTATACTAGTCTGATGCCTGGTCAATTCGTTTTGACCGCTATTCCAATCAATATCATGAATGCCATTTTGATTACGAACATGTTGAATCCGGTAAGCGTTACTCCAGCCGAAGACATTATAGTTAAACTGACTGATCAAGATGCACGGGCGGAAGATATTGGTTCTGGTTCTGAAGCCTTTGCCCAGGAAGTGACCCGTGAAGACCAGACCACTGGAAAAGAACCCTTCTTTTCCTTTTTAGGGGATTCAATTATTAATGCTGGAAAATTGATTTTAATTATTACGGCCAACGTAATTGCCTTTGTAGCCTTAGCAGCGCTAGTGGATAAGCTATTAGGACTGGTTAATCCTTGGCTAAGTCTAGAGCATATCTTAGGAATCGTCATGTTCCCTTTTGCCTGGCTTCTAGGTCTAGATAATGGCACGGCCTTTCAGTTTGCACAGTACATGGGAACCAAGCTTGTAACCAATGAATTTGTGGTTATGGGCAAGGTAACGGAAATTGTTAATACGTTTGCGCCACATTATAAAGCGGTGTTGACCGTTTTCTTAACGTCCTTTGCGAATTTCTCAACCATCGGCATGATTATTGGCTGTTTTAAAGGCTTAGTCAATCGTGAAAAGAATGAGTTGATTGCGCGGAATGTTGGCTATCTCTTGTTATCAGGAATTTTAGTTTCACTTCTGTCAGCTGCCATTGTCGGTCTCTTTGTGTGGTAAGGGCTGATGAAGAGAATGAAAATTAAACGTGACGCTATTACCCCTTTGGACAGTCTTAAAACTGAAGTTTTAGCTGGATTGACGAGCTTTTTCGCAATTTCCTACATCATGATTATCAACCCGATGATTTTAACGGATGCGGGTATTCCAGCTAATTTAAGTGTTTTTGCTACCATCTTTGCCTCGGTACTAGGTTGTTTGCTGATGGCCATTTGGGCCCAAGCACCAATTGTGCTCACTCCTGGTATGGGTGTTAACGCCTTTTTCACTTATACCCTCGTGGTTGGGATGCGGCTAAATTGGCGTGAGGCCATCGCTATATCGATAATGAGCAGTATCATTTACATTATGATTGCCTTTACCCCACTGAGTGACTTTTTGATGGCTACGATTCCCCAAACCCTTAAAAATGGTATCACAGCTGGGATCGGTCTCTTTCTCGTCACTTTGGGCCTAGAAAAGGCCGGCTTAGTTCAAAGTGGGGGGCAACGGGCTTTGTTAGCAGCAGGTTCAGTGCTTAACCCAGAAGTTGCGCTAGCCTTATTTAGCCTCTGTCTGACCCTATGGCTCTTCTTACGCAAGACAGCGGGAAGCTTCATTATTGGTATCGTTGGAACAAGCATCGTGGCGCATTTCCTAAAGATTGGTCAGCAAACGACAGTGACCGCTAACTTAGGTCAACTTGGACAGTATTCTAAGTTGCTCTTTCAAGGGGACTTTTCACAAGGGTTAACACCTAAGTTTCTGCTGGCAGTCTTTTCGATGACGATGATTTTAGTTTTTGAATCAATGGGGATTTTAGAAGGTCTCTTACAAGATGATACCAAGTTTAAAAGGGCCTTTCAGGTGAGCTCTTTATCCACACTCTTTTCAGGTTGCTTGGGCACCAGTCCCACGGTTGCCGCAGCAGAAAGTGCGGCCGGAATTGAAAGTGGTGGTCGAACCGGTATTGTTGCCTTAACTGCTGCCACTGGTTTTACCTTGTCTCTCTTTTTAATGTCCTTACTTCAGTATGTTCCTCAGGTAGCGATTGCCCCAGTCATGATTATTACGGGAGCAATCATGATGGAAGAATTAGCTAAGGTTGACTTTGCAGACTTTACAGACTGGTTTCCTTCCTTTTTAATAATGGTATTAATACCATTAACTGGATCGATTTCAACAGGCTTGGCTTTTGGCTTTATTGCCTATCCGCTTGTCAAAGTGGCCGCAGGAGAGAGAAGAGATGTGCATGCCTTTCTTTATCTCTTAGCGGGACTGTTTGTAGCCCAGCTAGTGGTTAATTCAATCTTTCAGTAGGGACAGGCAGGTAATATGAGTGAGTTAGCAGACGAAAAAAAGGTTATAAAGAGTTTAGAAGTTGCCCGGATGTACTATGAGGGACATCTCGGCCAGGTAGAAATAGCTAAACGGCTGGGTTTGTCACGACCGACTATTTCACGATTACTACAATTTGCCCAGGATAGTGACATTGTACAAATAAAGATTGTCGACCCTTACTCCAGCGTTAGCAAGCTAGAGGAGAGGTTAAAGGAAGTCTATGGTTTGGCCGAGGCCCATGTTGTTTATGCTGATAGTAGTGATTATCAAAGTGTTACCCAACAACTAGGTGCCTTTACTGCACAATATCTGGCCGATACCATTAAGAATGGTGATTTAATTGGGGTCAGTTGGGGTAAGACGATGTATGAAGTAGCAAAGGCGCTGAAACCACAAACAGTTGAAAACGTAGGGGTGGTTGAACTAAAGGGGAGTGTGACTTATACCCCGACACCAGTTTTTGATGAGGATGTTTTAATGAAATTTGGAAGTGCTTTCCATACGCGTCCATATGCATTTCCCCTGCCTGTTATTTTTGAAACTCAAACGACACACGATATTGTGATGCAAGACCGATTTATTAAAAAACTAAGAAACTTGGGTAGGCAAGCGAATATTGCGATTTTTACAGCCGGTACGATTAGGGACGATGCTCTTTTGTTTCAAACGGGTTATTTTGATCAGATGGATATTGCTCAGATTCAAGATAGGGCGGTGGGTGATATATGTTCACGTTTTTTTGACCGTGATGGACAGATTGCGGTTCCACAAATCAATAATCGAACGGTGGGCATAGATCTAGCCGACTTAAAGCAAAAGGAACGGTCTATTCTCGTTGCTGGTGGTAGTTGGAAGTTCGAAGCAATTAAAGGGGCCTTAGCGGGTCAGTATGCGAACTGTTTGATTACCGATGTAGAAACCGCACAACGTTTGGTTACCCGCTAACCGAAAGGGTTGGAGGATAGACCATGCGAATGGTAGATGTGATTAATCATAAGAGAAATGGAAGCGCTTTAACAAAAGCGGAGCTACATGCGTTTGTAAGTGGCTACACAGATGGTACAATACCTGATTATCAGGCAAGTGCCTTATTAATGGCCATTTTCTTTAATGGCATGACAGATGAAGAACAGTCAGAATTAGCTATGCAGATGCTTAATTCTGGCGATCAACTTAACCTGTCATCCATTCCTGGAATTAAGGTTGATAAGCATTCTACGGGGGGTGTGGGAGACAAAACAAGTATTCCGCTGGCACCGATGGTAGCGGCCTTAGGCATTCCTGTACCAATGATTTCTGGACGTGGCTTAGGTCATACGGGTGGTACCCTAGACAAGTTAGAAGCCATTCCTGGTTTTCAAGTTGAATTGACGGAGGAGGCCTTTAAAAAACAAGTGGCTGATATCAAGGTGGCGATTATCGGTGCTACTGGTAATGTGGCCCCAGCTGACAAAAAAATTTATGCTTTACGGGATGTAACAGATACGGTTGATTCTATCCCCCTGATTGCAGGCTCTATCATGAGTAAAAAAATTGCCTCAGGTACGGATGCTTTAGTACTGGACGTTAAAACGGGTACCGGAGCCTTTATGAAGACTGAGGAAGAAGCCGCTAGTTTGGCTAAGGCCTTAGTTTCAATTGGGCAAAACGTTGGACTAGAATGCATGGCACTTATTTCTGATATGAATCAACCCCTGGGTAATATGATTGGAAATGCTTTGGAAATTCAGGAGTCCATTGATATTCTAAGGGGGAAAGGACCTGATGATATCACTGACCTTGTCTTGACCTTGGGTAGTCAAATGGTTGTTTTGGCGCACCAAGCAGAATCTCTAGGAGAGGCGCGAGCTAAATTAGAAGCCGTTATTGAAAATGGGGTTGCCTTAGCCAAGTTTAAGGAGCTGATCACTGCCCAGGGCGGTGATGCCCGGGTTGTTGATGACCCAACCTTATTGCCACAAGCGGCGTATCAGATTGAGTTGCCAGCAAAAACGAGCGGGGTGGTTGCTAAGTTAACTGCCGATGAAATTGGAGTCGCTGCAATGTTGCTAGGTGGTGGCCGGCAAGCAAAGTCAGATGAAATTGACTATGCGGTTGGGATTGCCTTACATAAAAAGATAGGCGATCCGGTACAAACTGGGGAAAGTTTGCTGACCATCTATGCTAACCAGCCCGATGTATCGGCAATTAAAGACTTGCTTTACGATAATATTGAGGTTGCAAGGCAAGCAACTCCACCAGTTTTGATTCATCAAATTATTAAGTAGGGTCTACTTAATTAAGTTTAAGATAGTGTAATGAAAAAGGCGGAAGTAAACTTACTTCCACCTTTTTTGGTTTAAATACAGATAAATGTATATTTTTTCTTCAGTAAAGGTCAAGCACCTTGCCTTTTTGGGCTTCAGTCCTTAATATGTAAAAAGAATATTATAAATCAGGTAGAGCATGGAGGAATAACTGTGCTAGTGATGATGATAGTCATCAGGTACATGTTTAAATAATTATGACAAAGGTTAAGCAAAAATTGGGACCCATTCTATTACTAGCACTTGTTTCGGGAATTTTACTATTGCCCCAAGTGAATCAGCACGCCTTGATTTTAGGTGCAGATGTAACCTTTCATTGGAATCGTTTTTATGATGCCATGATGCAAATAAAAGAGGGTAATTTTCAGTATTTCATCTCTATGTATGGCTTTTCCCAGTCCGGCCGGATTGTTAATGCCCTGTATGGTCCTTATGTTGCCTATTTGAATGGCCTTATTTTATTAATAACGGGCTCATGGTTTAAGTATCAACTAGTTAGTGACTGGTTAATCAACCTAGTAGCGGCTGGGTCTATGTATTATTTATTACGGGTGAACAGGGTTAAACGGGGCTATAGTATATGCTTAGCAATTATTTTTATTACGACATATGCTATCAGTACCTGGGTCACAGGACAGCAGTTTTTAGCTTGGGGCAATGCCATAATGCCGCTTGGAATTGCAGCAGCCACGCGGATGGTGCGCCAACGACAGGACCAAATTAACGTATTAGAATTGGCGTTAAGTGTGACCTTGATGATTCAAACTCACGTCCTATCGTCACTAGTCTTGGTCATTATTTTGGCAATTTTCTTCGTGATTGGTTGGTGGCGTTCTAGTGATCGAGGAGCTTTACTAAAGCGCTTAGCCTTGGCAGTCGGTCTGACGATTTTATTGACCAGTAATGTTTGGGGCGCCATGTTAGAGGTTTATAGCTCTAATCAATTAATCACACCTTTTTTCAATCCTGATCCTATGAATAGTGGAACCGTAGCGTTTTTAACACCAGATGGTCGTTTATCAATGGCCTTTGCTGTTTTGATGGTTAGTCAATTAGCGATGTTTATTTGTTATCGACGCCGTCTATCCTTGATTAATCAACTTGTGACTGTTCTTGGGGTGGCCTTCTTTATCTTGTCGACTCAATTACTACCTTGGAACCGAATCTTCGAGCTTGTACCTACGTTAGGTCTGATTCAATTTCCATATCGTTTTTTGGGACCGGCTATAATACTTTTGTTGTTAGGGGTTGGCTTGACACTGACGGCCCATCCTTGGCCGACTGTAACCGGCGAAAATACAGCTCATGTTATGTTGATCATTTTAGTTATCATTAGTCTGTTAGCAGGACTGAAAACTTTAGGAGTAACGCAGAAGGCAGCAGCCCATTGGGGTAGTCAACAGGTGTTTGCTAATCCCCATGGAGGTAGCCATCGATTGCAGGGTCAACAGTTGCGTGATCAATTTGCAGGACCTGATTTAGGTCAAGCACTGAAAGCAGTCTGGAAGACAACGCCTGATTATCTACCAAGTAAACACAATATGTCTGCTTTAGGGTCATCCTATACAGACTGTGGCAAAGAGATTGTACTAAACAATCACTTCACTAAGACGGTGAAAAATAATCACTTAATCATCCGTTGGTCAAGCAAGGACACCCAGCCACACTTAGTTAGTGTTGTAAAGTATGGGCATACTAAGCTAACGTTAAATGGACGAGAATTGTCCCAGGGTGATTACAGCTTAACTGATATTGGTGCAGTAAAGGTATCCCCCAAAGTAGGTGAGAATACCTTAACAGTCAGCTACCAGCCTGGTCACCTCTTTGAAGGGCTCTTACTACTGAATTGGCTAGCCTGGTTAGGTTTAGTTGTTTGGTTAGTAGGAAAGCGCTTCATTAGTAAACAGCAAGTAGCAGACAACCTGAGTAGGTGATTTTTGAAAAGATGTTGGTAAGGCTGATTAGATGGTTCTTTTGGAAGCTTGCTAAGAGATGTAAGCCTGCTTTGAAATTGAAAAAGACCTCCTCTATCATAAGTAAGCTGTCCCATACTGGAAACTTGAAGGAAGTAGTCATTTGACTGCTTCCTTTTTTGTTATAAGATAAGCATCACGAGCAAGACCTGCATGGCGAGTTAGTTAATCAAGACATACTATAAGTCAATCTGATTAGGGATTGAATAAAGCTTGATATTAGTTTAAACTTAATATTATTAAGTGAGACTTTATGAGGTGTCAAAATGCAAATTGCCAGTATAAATGAACAAAGGCGAAAAGTGATGATGATTGATTCTAAAAGTTTTTATGCCAGTTGTGAATGTGCGGCCCGTGGGTTGAACCCATTAACCACCATGTTGGTGGTCATGAGTCGTCAAGAAAATACGAATGGCGGATTAGTATTGGCCGCCTCACCACGAGCTAAAAAAGAATTAGGGATTAGTAATGTTACGCGGAGTCGAGATGTTCCTGATGATCCTCGCTTATTGATTGTTGAGCCACGCATGAATTACTATATTGCAATGAATAAGCAAGTGAATGACCTCTTTAGGGAATTTGTCGCTGAAGAGGATTTACATCTTTATTCAATAGATGAATCATTGTTAGACCTTACACCGTCCTGGACCTACTTACGGTTTAAATATGGGCAGTCGCTAACGATGACCGACTTAGCTAGGATTATTCAATTAGCGGCTAAAAAACGTTTTGGTCTTTATTTAACGGTGGGAATAGGTGATAACCCGACAATGGCCAAACTGGCGCTTGATATAGAAGCTAAACATAATCGGACCTTGATTGGGGAATGGCATTATGAAAATGTGCCGCATAAGTTATGGCCGCTGAACGAACTGAGCCAGGTATGGAGCATCGGTAAAAAAACAGCTAAAAAGCTTAATCGCTTAGGTATTTTATCAATGGAAGATTTGGCCTTGTATAATCCCTATAAATTAGTTGAAAAGTTCGGTGTTCGTGGAGGAGAATTGATTGCATTAGCCTGGGGGGTTGATCGGAGCGTGGTGGCTAAACGATATCATACTAAAGCGGCTAGTATTTCTAATAGTCAGGTGTTACCAAGGGATTATAATCGACCGGCTGAAATTAAGAATGTTATTCGAGAAATTGGTGAGCAAATTGCGGCCAGACTTAGGGGGCAGCATAAAGAGGCTGGTTTATTATCGCTGTATCTAGGGACGAGCATGCATGAACAAGCGGCGGGTTTTCATGCCAACATCAAACTTGATGTCACGAATCAATCAGATAAAATTGTAGCGGCCCTGTACGAATTATTTGATGTGCATTATGAAGGCCAGACTATTCGTCATATTGGTGTGGGGGCCGGCAAGTTACAGCCAGATGGACATACGCAGTTAGACTTGTTTACCGACCCAGAAATTGATGTGAAGAAACAGATGCTTGATCAGGTAGTGGATCAGATTCGCCATAAATTTGGAACTACAGCGCTGGTTAAATCGTCGTCATTAGCCTTAGGTGGTACGATGATTCAACGGGCAGGCTTAGTTGGCGGACACAGTGGAGGTAATGCCTATGGTGTCGAAAGATAAGGACAGGCGCATAGCGATTGAACGAGCGAAACATTTTTTTGAACGGGATTATCAGGACCGGGGCATGGTGAAGTGGCAGGGTTACTATTTGTCCGATCATACAGAAGATGTGCAGGCGTATTCAGCTAAACGACAGGCTAGCTTGACGACGCCATTGATGCCTGAAATGGAAATAGGTCAAGTGGCTAGTTTATTATTTAAGGCCTATAAGAATAAGTTAGTGGTTCTGTATCAAGAAAAGACCCAAGACATACAAGGAACTGTGCCACCCCTTCAAGTTAGTAAAGTTTTGGGATATGTTGATGATAAAATTGTTTTTGAAAGGAATAGACAGGTGAGCTTGGACAGTATCCAATGGTGTGATTTAAACTAAGATTACGATGAAACAGTAGCGTTAGAATGCAAAGGGCTAGCAACTAAAAAATAGGACCGTCTCGCTTAATCATAGCAAGTCGGTCCTATTTTAATAATATATAGCTTCTTAGTAATCAGGCAGGTATTAACATATTAGAATTCTTCATAAATAGCAGGGTCTTGATCGAAGGTCCGACCATTAGCCTGTGTTAATGATGAAATGATTTGCATGTCTTCATCACTGATATTAAAATCAAAGACCGCTAAATTGGCGATTTGATTCTGTACGGTGGCTGCCTTTGGGATGGGTATGGTGCCTAATTGAATCTCCCAGCGTAAGATGAGCTGACCAACCCCCTTATGATACTTCTCAGCTAGCATTTGTAAGGTTGAGTCCTGTAACATGGTACTAGCTCGTCCGAGCGGGCTCCAATCTTCAGTTAAAATTCCCTTCTGTTGATCATAGCTTCGCTGGTTAGCCTGATTAAAGTAGGGGTGTAGTTCAATTTGATTAATAACTGGTAGTACGCCAGTTTCTTGGTAAAGCCGATCTAGGTGTTCAGGTAAAAAGTTACATACGCCAATCGAACGTACTAGGCCAAATTTTTGAGCGTCAATCAGGGTTTGCCAAGCTTCAACATAGTGATCCTGCTTGGGATTTGGCCAGTGGAGTAGGTACAAGTCTAGATAGTCTAACTGGCTCCGATATAAGGATTCCTGAAGGGCGGCAATACCATTTTGATAATAACGCCCAGGCAATTTAGATGTGACTAATAGGTCAGCACGGTTAATGTTGGCGGCCTTGATACCTTGACCAACGGCACCTTCGTTTTCATAATTATAGGCCGTGTCAATTAAACGATAACCCTGTTGGATGGCAGACGAAACAGCCCGTGCACCTTGGGCGCCGGCTAACTGATAAGTACCAAAACCAATCTTGGGTAGTTGTAATCCATCACGTAATGTGTAATATTCCATTAGTACCTCCAAAAAGGCTCGGTTTAGCCTTTATTCTTATAGTGTAACACCTGGATATCCCACTAACAAATAGTTAGATAAGATGCATATGTTTATACTGCGCGAATCTGCTGGGGAGTAGATCTACTATCAAGGTTCAAGGTTAAGAAGACTTTAAAGGGTACAATGAGGTGATGCATGATGATCTTGCAGTAAAGAAACTACTTAGCATAATTACTTAAAAAACGTGTTATTCAAGTCTAGCGAAAAAAACTAGTGTCCAAGTATCCTTCATTAAGCAGCAAGATAATATGCATTCCAGGCTTGTGGGTCATAGACAGGTACAGAAATTACGCCTAAACAGAATCAGAAGACTAAGCCTCACCGGAACTAAAAAATAGCCAAAGATATGGGAGCACGCAGCTAGAAGAGTTTGAAAAGTTTATAAAAAGTGAAATGATTGAGTTTGAGGCTACACAGCTAGAAGGGAAATGGCTGAGGAAGAAAGTTTATGCGATTTAAATCCGACAAAAAACAATCATTTGTTAAACGTTTAAATGTTGGATTGGGTAATGTCCTTACAGGTTGCACCTTAATGGGTGACCGTGTATTCTAGGATCTTGTTCAGCGCTGAACAAACAAGGAGTTTCAATGAATATGAAATCAGATAACACGCAAAAAAATACAGCCAACAAAAGTATTGCTGAAATGACATTAAATATACTGAATATGCTTCTTTTAGTAATTGGTCTAGGGGGACTAGTGATTTACTTTTTCATTAAAAAAACAGATTTAATTGCTATTTGCTCTTATTTAACACTCTTTTATTGGTCTGTAAGCCAGATTATCTATATATTCGTTGGAATAGTTAGGACGATTAGGAGAAAGTAAGATGCAGTATACACATATCATCAAGTCATTCAACAAGTTTTCTATTTTAGCGTTATTAGCTTCAAGTATTGCTGTACCAGCATCTGGTGTGGTTATTGCACATGCTGATGAGGTAGAAAGTCCGGCAAAGGTGGTACAAACGGCCTCTGATACCCAATTACAAACAGCTAAAACCTTTTTAACGCAATATGCAGGTTTTAATGACTATGATTATGCACAAATGACTAATCAAGAAGTGATCGACTTATATAACTCTGCCCAAAAGCCAACGACAGAATTTGTTGGGGGTACTACGGTCGCTAAAGCGGTATTAAGAGTGTGGAAGAAGCTACCAGCTAGCGTGCGCCGTAAAATTGGTCAATATACCGGATTAAGTGGTCTTTTAAAGGCGATTGATCATTTTACGGGTACTGAATATCATATTATTTATTCCGCCTTACGTCGTGTAGGATTATCGCCACGAGATGCTGATTGGGTAACAAAAGCGATTACTCTCTTCATTTAATCTATCATGATCGAATTAATTAGAGCACTCTCTCAAGAGTGCTTTTTTATTGCAACAACGCTTTAATTAGGTTAAACTTAATCTGAAATTGATACTATTGGGGTGGAAAATTATGGGAATAACTGAAGATGAAGTACAGGCAATCGAACGAACTCGATACTTTTTTGAACATGATTATAAAGAACGGGAAATGGTTAAATGGTAAGGAGATTTTTTATCTGATCAAACCGAAGATGTTCATTCTTATTCAACTGATCGACAGAAGAAGATGCGTACTAAGGTGATGCCTGAAATGGATATGGAAGACATCTCTAGTAAGTTATTCAAGGCATATAAAAACGGTCTAATTGTGCTCTACCAAGAAAAGTATCGGGATATTCAAGGCATAGCACCAGCCATTCAGACAAGTAAGGTTTTAGGCTATGTGGAGGATAAGATTGTGTTTGAGAAAAATACTCAGATTGATTTAGCAAATATACAGTGGTGTGAGCTACAGTAAGTGGACAACTTACGATTTAAGCTTTAAAACTGTAGAAGAATGCGTTTATATAACGCCTATTTGTGGGATTTTATCAACGTGGTATACTTATAAAAACTGTTTTAACGATTTTATCCTAAAATCAAAGATTGAAATAATTAAGAATTTTGCCAGGTTGAGAAATGTGTTAAGTGGCAAAATTCTTTTTGTTTGTTTGTTTAAGTGATGATGTTTAAGAAATTGTAATCGAATTAAAGCAAGAATTTATTTAAATGCGGGGGAAATCAAATGAAGGATTTTTTAAACTTATTAATTAATTTAGCAATAATCATAGTGGTTATTTGTTTTGTACCTGTCTTATTTCAGTTAAAAGAAAAAAGAAGTGAAATTGGATATGCTGATTTGAAAACTCCAATCTGGCTAGGAATTCAAGACTTTAAAAAAAAATATGGTATAAATATTATTAAGTATGTAATAGAGCAATTTTTAAAGGGACATCCACAAGATCGACTAAAGTATAGATTTATAACCGTAGGCGCTTTAAGCACTAAATGGTTAGCTTTCATTTGGATTGTAGCTGTGGTGGTAACAAAAAGAAATTTAAAGATTACTAGTTTCTTTGTACCTATAATGTTACTACTGGCTTTCAATATCTTACATAAGTTTTACCTAAAGATGTTATTAAAAGCACTGGATTATGTCTTGTCGAAAGCTGAGGAATTATTCAAGAATGATGAAAGTGCTAAGAGTATTAAACAAACAATGGCGCAACAGAAAATAGTGCTGAGCATGTCATTGACTGAAGTCAACACATTCTTAAAAACTAGTCTTACGGTAGGCGTATTAGTAGCTTTAGAAATGATGATTGAACTTGTTTAACTTGTTTAGAGAACATAATAAAATCCCATTAGTTTTTCCTCAAACTAATGGGATTTATATCACTTTAATTGACTAGAAACAGTCTCTTTATTTGCAGAAATAGGCTATGCCAAGCTTACAATAGTTCCAGCCACTTCGACACCAGTTGTGGTACCGGCTGGGCCAGCAAAACCAGTTAATCCAACAATTATCAAAGCAGCAATTGTTAATATTGCACCTTCAGAGAGCCCAATTACAGCATTTTTGAAGTCAGTTTTGATTTGTTCTTTGTCAATAAAGACGTCAAAAACTAGAGAGAACTCTGCATCAATAACAGCATCTTTTAAACTCTTTACAACAACTTCAATAGTTACCTTACCAGTGCTTAAAGAAATCGAGCCAATATGCACTTCCCCTTCACTAATATCCGTGGTTAAATCAACACCAGGGAAATGAAGTGCTACATCTACCAATGGTGTTGGAACATTTAATGCCTTACCAATGCTAACAGAATCGAACTTTCCATTAGTAATATTAATCGCATGAGATCCTCCAACAGTATTGATCCTGCTAGAGGCATGTGCCGAAACAGTGAGATAACGGGTATTAACCATTAATACTGAAGGGCCGTCTAATGCCATATCAAAGTTTCCGGTGACTTTGCGAATGGCCTCTTTTTGAGAAATCGTCTTGTTAAATGCTAGCGTTCCAGTATCACGACCTGACATGCCTAAATTATCTACTGGTATACCGGATAATGTAAATTCGACGAATTGGTCAAAGGCCCAATTCTTAGGCATTGGAAAACCGAGGTTTCCGGAAAATCCTGTTGACATGTCTGCCACAAATGAACTAGTTACGACACCAGTTTCTTCTGTAGCTCGTGAACAAACGTTACGAGTTCCATAGATACCAACCTTATATCCTGATAAATGACTTGCAACCGCCTTGATATAAGGGAAAACCGTTCCAGCAATATTCCCATTTTCAATATCTAAATCTGCTGCGAAATAGATCGTCGTTCCATGAGGGAAACCAAGCTGACTAGCTGCTAACGAGGCAGCACGTGCATCTGCGGCACCTTGTGCAGCGGTAAAGTAGCTAATATCCCAACCACCGTCTTGATAAATAGGGAAGATGCGAATTCCAGCATTCGTAATAGTTGAAATTTCAGAACGGGTCAAATACTTATTCCGTTTGGCTGTTCCTGTACCTACTGAACCGGTCAAATAGCGTCCAATTACTTTATAACCACCAGCCTTTAACGCATTCACGTCGCTAGCAGTGAGTTGCTTAGAAGTATCCATAGCTGATGCATCACGATTAACATTACCATTACTGGTTAGCAAGCCCTTAATAACCGTGAGGTCAGCAGTAGACGTGTAAGGAGGAAGGTTCATAAATTTACGGAAAGCAATAATATCGCTACCGATTGCTGACGTAAACTGACCGTCAATATTACCTGAATAGTAACCATTTACCATTAGACCATATTGTAAGATTTTAACGATTGATCCAGATGCCCCAACATTTAAAGTAGGAGTGGCGTTAATTGTTCCAGGCCCATAATAGCCATTCGCCACAGAACCGAGGCCAATTTCTACCTGAAGAGCATAGATGAGAGCTGTGTTAGTATCTCGTTGGTAGATACCGTCACAAGGTAAAATTCCGAAATACTTATGATAATGACCATTTAAGTATTGTTGCATTGCACGGATATTCGGCTTACCACCAAATACTAATGTAAAAGCACTCATGTCAAACAAAGCTTTCATTAACTCTGTAGTCATGGTACCTGAAGCATTTAATCCAGCATTGCTTTGCAATTCTTTGATTGCATTTTCAGTAGATGTAGTAAATTTACCGTCAAATGCATTGGGCGAAATCCCTTTTGCCCAAAATGCCCCTTGAACCAAACGGACTAAGTTTCCTGAATAACCAACTTTTAGTTTTCCGACAACTTTACTTACGCCTGCTTCAGTTGCACTACCAAAGCCTGAAGCAACGGGACTGATACCGACTTCGTGTTGTAATCCTTCACGTAGAGCATAAATCGTTGGCCACCCAGTTAGACCATTTTCTTTAACAGGTTGATAACCTGCAACACCTGAATAAGTTTTGTTCAACCACTTTTGTGTATCTAAGACTTGTTGATCCATAAATAAACCACCTTTTTAATAAGTTTAGTTAGGTTAAACCTAACTTCAGAGTAAAAAACGAGCTCGTTTAGTTCTTTCCTTGTCGACACGTTCAGTTTAACCTGATATTTTGTTAAATGAAAGGGTTTAATTTAACCGATTTTTATGTTAAAACTAATTAAAAGTACTGTCCGAACGACTTGAAAAAAATACATATATATCTTCAAAATTTCATAAAAAGCAGGAGAATGTGTTTATATGACGCCTGTTTAGAAGATTTTAACAACGTGGTACACTTGTATAAATTAGCTCAACAAGCATGGAGATTATTATGGCGTTTACCCTAAAAAAATATCAATTTGATAAAAAGACAGAAGAACTTCTCTTTAAAAAGGCCGTTCCCAATATCGTCCATGACGGTGCTCAATTTGAAGGACTCCCAATTACGCTCTTGCAAACTGAACAAATCATTAACAATGAACCCATTAATGGACTGACCGCAAAAGACATTTTAGTTGTACATGATATGCACAAGGGCGCAGACTTTGTTTTACAGAATTATGCTACGTTTAACTTTGATAAGTTAAAACAGTTGCATGAAACTACAGGCCGTGACGATACGATTAATCCTGGTCAGCTAAGAACTGGAAGGGGCGGTGTGCAAACCAAAAAGGGAACGTTTATCCCTGATCCAGTTAATGAAAAGGAAGCTAAAACAACCGTTAATTATTTATTAGCTACTGATGAATTAACCCCTGAAACTAAAGCAACTAAGTTGTTTACCTACTTATCTAGGGCCCAACTCTTTAACGATACGAATAAACGGACAGCCGTATTAGCAGCAAATGTTCCTTTGTTAAAAGCAGGAGCAGGTGTATTCTATATTCCTGAACCAGCCATGGAAAATACGTTAGGTTTGATGAATGATTACTATTGGAGCAATGATGACCGCCTCTTAAATGAGGTGCTTGAAAACATTGCAGTTAGTGACTATGACGGTAAAACGTTCTATGACCCTGAACATCAATATTATGATTACTCAGATGAGCATCAAAAGCATTTGAACCAATTTAAGGGACTCAATGCAAAGGGGTTGTTAGGCAAGGAACGTTACCAGGAATTGACCCAACCATTGGTTTCTGAGCAGGAGAGAGTAGATCCAAAACTCTAAAACATAGCTTCAAGAAAAGCCTCTTTATTAAAGAGGCTTTTCTTGTAATTAACTTAATTTGCTTTTTCTTCATCAAGGGATCTAAAACTACTTTTTGTGTAATTTCAAGTACCTTTTTTAAGTTGTATCTCTAATTCTTCTCTCATGCTAGATGTATCAATGCCATTTTGATCAAGAAATCCATATTCCATGTAGTCAGTTATGTGTTCTGCAATCACTTCAGTCTGACTAAGCATTGATTGTTTAATATTATGTTGAATTGTAGTTTCTAAATATTCCTGTGATATCTTAGTGTTTCCCTAAAATGTCAAATTCCTCTGTAAACCCTTATGGTATAATGTTTACAGAGGAATTTTTGTTGCAGGGGATAGGCTTTTACAAAGAGAATGTTGCACATGAACTTGACAAATGTTTTTATGTTTGCAATCGACTAGTTTACATAATATATATTATAAAGAGTAACACAAAGAGGTAAAGCAGTCCGTTGTCAAGTGCTTCTTAATATTGTAATAAAAAATACTTGATATTTAAAAAGCATATATACAAGAAAAGTATTTGCTTTAATGCATACATGCTTTTTATTACAAATGTGTAAAGATTTGCTGCTTGTAATCAGTTTCTGTCGGTTTGCTAAGAATTTCTTTTGAATTACTTATCTTAACTTGATTACGGTGTCCACGTAATCTATTTAGTGCTGCTTCGAACTGTTGGTCTGCAGTTGTTTTAAAGTTAAACATCATGAGTGGTTTTTGATTGATTTTCATACAGGCATCGTTAAATAACTCTTGTGACACTTTTGAAAAGTCTGTACCCTTAGGGAAATGGCGTCTGAGGATGCCATTAAAGTTCTCGTTTAATCCATTTTCATAGGCTGAATATGGGTGTGCTATGTAGTGTTTTACCTGGTAATTGACCATGACAGAGTTAACTGTTTGATTAACGAATTCTTTTCCATTATTACTTGTGATTGAGTGAACAATGTCGCTGTAGATGTATAGCAAACGATTCTATTGCACGTGCTACTGTCTGTGCTAGCTTGTTTGGAATGATAATCGCGAATAACATGAGTGTTTTATGTGCAAGCCGTGTTAAGACTATGTATTTACTTTTAGATGATTCGACACCGTCAATCTCAAAATGACCGAATTGTTGCCTGGAATTAATGATATCTGGCCGCACATCAATCGGCAATCTTAGAATAATTGAACCCACCTTCAGCTTTCTCGGCATATGCTTTCTTGGCATATTTATAATGTCGTGTTGCTGTGCTTCTAATCAATGCTAGTGTTTGCTGGTCTTGTTTCTTAGGTTATTTGAGCGAGCAGTTAAGCTGTCTTATAAAGGGTTTCTGTTTACGAACAAGATGTAACCGAGGATTAACACCTGGTATTTGTCGATAGTTAATAAGATTATATAGGCTATGAACACTTATTTTTTCATGTAATTTTGTATGAAAGATCTGTTCTGGTGACCACCCTGATTCTAAGTGTGCTAGTACTATCCCCTTTTCCCTTTTGGTAAGTTTAATTTTCTTTTGTCTTCTATTTTTTAAGCCCAATTCTGCTCGGTATTGTGTTCCGACAGCTCGATAGCCATTCTTAAGTTATATAGGCGAGTCTTGTCACATAGCAAGGCGGTCGATTTCTTGATAGACTGCGAACTTTTCAAGTTATGTGCCCTTTCTTTCTCATTGAATAATATGCAATAATGAAAAAGAATAGAGTTATTTTTGTGAATCATGTACTTGACAAAGGTAAACTTTAGTTCACGTTAACTAAGCTGGTAAAACACTAATTTCGTTAGTTTTCATATAATAGTTTCTGTGCAAATTGTTATGAACGATCACTTATTGTACTTAAGGTGAATGTGGTATAGGAGCGCATAGTACCTTAGATAGTATATTTAGAAGTATACGGGTAGGCATATCATCTAGTATGCAAGATAGTATATAATGCTATAATACTTCATTTGATAGTGCTAGGCCAAAAATATACTTCTGCGTATACTGTCTATCACAATAACTAGTAATATCCAGTATGTTAGTGCGTATACGCTAATAGAAAATGCCTTAAAAAAGTTACTGAAGAAAAAAGAGACCTCTGTAAAGGAGGTCTCTTTTTTCAGTACATACGTAGATTAATCGATTTGGGATTTTGCTTTGATTGGAGCCTCATGAGGCTTACCCGTTCTGAATAAAGGCATAGTTCTAGCAGATATTGTAATTGATTCACCTGTTACGGTGTTACGTCCAATATGAGCACTACGTTCGCGTGTTTCAAAAGTGCCAAAGCCAATGATTTGCACGGTTTCAGAAGCTGCTAAATACCGGAAAATGCTGTTTAATAATGCAACAATAGCTTCTTCTGTGACGTGCTTACTCTTCAAACCGGCTCGCATAGCTACATCTTTCTAAGCTTATATACAGCAGCCAATGCAGTTAGGAATGTTTAATTCATGTAAGTTGTTTCTAGTTCCATTTATATCACTAAAAATATCTAAGAGATTGAGGCCGCCATCATAATGAACATCCTTATTCTTTGGATTGAAGTCAATATTTGAGACAGGTTTTAAGAGACATTCAGAACCGCGTTTACCTTCCACAGCTCCAATAAATCATTAATCGTGATTAATAACTTATTTGAACCATGGAAAGCATTAAATCAGGCGGCCATTTGGCTCGTAAGCGTTGCGATTTCAACTTGTAAGGGGGTCTGGTAGCCCAGTGAACTATGAATTCTCTTCCTATTGTAGAAAGCATGCACATATTCAAAAAGGACAGCAGCGGCAGTTTCATAATTCTCAAAGACCGGCACTGGATAAACACATTCCTTTTTGAGGGAAGCATGAAAAGATTCCATTGGTGCATTATCGTATGGACACCCCTTACGGCTGTAAGAGTGGCGGATATGTAGTTCTGTTAACCGTTGGTTGTAATCATCGCTGGTGTACTGTGATCCTAAGTCTGTGTGGATAATCAGGTCCCCAGTAATGGTTCGATTTTTAACCGCGCTTTCCAGGGTCTTTAAGACTAAATCAGTATCCATCTTTTTTGAGAATGAATAGCCGATAATTCGTCTTGAGTGCAGATCCATGATGGTTGATAAGTAACACCAGCCATTACGCTTCGTTTGAATATAGGTCATATCAGCGGTCCATTTTTGATTTAAACCAGTGGTCGAGAAATCCTGCTTAAGCAAGTTGAGACGCTGTTCAACCTTGGTTTTGGAAGCCGAAGCCGCTTTCCATTTATTGACGGTAACGGAGTGGATATCCAGTTCCTTCATGAGCCGGGAAATCCGTCTTGGGCTGCACCGACGCTGCAGTGGTTGAAGTTCCAGATTCAATTCATGGTGGATCTTCATAACGCCGTATCGCTGCTTGAATTCCGCAAAGATCCGCAGAATCCGTTGTTTTAAGTCCTCATCTTCGGCCCGGCGTTTTGAAGGCTTTGGGGATCGATAACGATAATACTGAGCTCTGGAAACACCGAGGATTCGGCACATCTTAGTTACCTGGTGGTTATGGCTTTCTTGGTGAATGTAATCAAAAATATTGGTTACTTCTGCGCAAGGAAGCCCAGGGCTTTTTTTAGGATTTCGTTCTCCTCAGACAGGGAAGCCAGCCGCTTTTCCATCGCTTTAATTTCGTCTGGCGATTTACCGGATTGAGTTTTGGCTTGGCCCTGGATCCACTTATGAACGGTTGAATAGCCAATGCCATATTCTCTGGCCAGTTGGGCGGCTGATTCGCCTTGTTTATATAGGTTGATGATGTTTTGTTTGAATTCTTTGTCGTAACGAGTTGGCATGTAAAAATTCCTTCCTTTTGAGAGGCGATTTATTCATTATACGCTCTCTTAAGAGTTGTCTCAGGAATCAGCTTACATCCAATATTCAGATTGTCCATTTTGAATATAACGATCACCTGCAAATGACAACTTAAATCGTTTCATATTAATACCAGTTGTCAGCGTATCATCAGCGTTACCAGTAAACTTAAAATGTAACTCTAACAAACCCGTTTCATCATTAAAGACCTTCTTTGTTAACTGGACATTAGTGCCTTGATTACCAAACGCCATTGTCTGATTTAACTTAGTTGAAACGGTACTCGATGGTCGTGGCATTACCATTGAATAAATCAAAATAGCAGCGGCAATACCAAGTAAACCTAGCAATCGTAAGGTCACGGTTTTTCGTTGTTGATCATAATGATTATAGCGTCGATTATCATGCTTAATCTGTCTGTGATACCACCAACGACCAAACCAACCAGCCCCTTCTTTTAAATGCGGTTTCTCACTGTATTTCACCTTAACATGCTGCATTTTAAACTCCTATCTAATCTCTAAATCATCAGCAACTAAACCAGCTAAACCTTGTAAAACATCTTCGTCTGATTCATCATTTGCAATCACCGTTTCATCATCAGTTGCGACAGATTTATCATGATTACCAGTCGTCCAAGGCATGAATGCAGTAATCACATTCGTCGTTTGATATTTAGGCTGACCGTCGGTCGTTTGATAGTGGCTACTTTGTATATTAAAGTGCAATTCAATCGGCATACCCTTCTGATTCGCATATTGAGATAGCATCTCTGCCGTTTTGCCAAAGGCCACATAATAAATAAAATCTGTTTGCGATTTTTGACTTAAATAACGTTTAACTGCTAACCCCAAACGTACCATTTTGATATCTTTGTGCTCACCAACTGTTTGTAGCTCAAATTCTTTTAAAAGTCGTCCCACATGAATATTTGTTTGCATTGTTAATTCCTCCTCTTAACCAGTTATTCATCAAAAAGTGTCCGAATGATAGGGTAGTCAGCTTTCAATTTTGCAGCTAAATACTGTTCCAAATTTTGTTGTGTTTTTTGTACACGTAACAAGTCATTTTGTTGCACAATATGACCATTAACAACCTGTTTTTCAACGACAAATAGTTGTGTATTTTCTGCTACCACTACCTGTCCAGTTAGTATCTCACTTTCATCAAGCAAGCTGACAAAATGTCCCACATCACTCAAACCATGTTCTGTTAATCGTTTCGCCAAATAAATATGTTGTTCCTTTGAAACCAATATCTGCTGCGTAAATAAATCTAATTGTTCCCACATAAACTACCCCCACAACGGTTTAATGATCCGGTTGTACTAATTGATTAAAAGGCACCCCAGTCCGCTTAATTTCTTGCTGAACTTGAACCAAAACTTGTTCTTCAATTCGATAAATCCAAACCGCTTGTTGTTGGATAACTAATTGCCCTTTCTCGGACAAAATCAAACGATTTAACCCGGCCATTGAATCAGCACTTAATAAAATATTTTGACGCTGCCAATCCACTGCAATGTACTGAAAATCCATCTCCTTTACCTCCGCTCTCTAACTGTTCCAATTACAATTAAATCCTGTAATCTATTCCCTGCTCGTAACCCCACTATAATTTCAGACCAAGCCTTTTTAGATAATCGACCTAACCAAAAAATTTCTGCTTTTTGTGCTTGCATTGCCAATACCTGCTTATATAAATCTGCCTGTGTTTCAGCAAATGCTTTAATGGTTGAAAAAGTCCCATCAAACGCTACATATATATAATTTGTTGTATCGTGCGGCACACGATTTATTGTTTTTAATTGATCAATTGCTAACATCATTTTTCTCCCGTTCTATCCAAACAATGGATAACAAAACGACCTTATTTCATGTAGTTATTAATCAATGGACCAGTGCTTAACAACTCAACAACAACGCATAGCGTTAGTTAGGAGAGTTCGCCCTTGAGCGAGCTATTCCAACAAAACACTAATTGCGATCAGAGTGATCAAAATCACTGTTTTGTCGTCCAATTACAAGAATTGGCACACGTTTAAAGCCAGCACTGCCCAGCTACAATCACAACATCATTTCGAGTTAAAAGGTCGAATTATGAACTAAGCACCATGAACCAAATTGTGACTGCCGTGTGACGCCATTTTCAGTACGTCCACCCTGACCTTTTAACGCATTTGTTTGGTTGTCACCACCAGTGGTTATCAAAATTACACCACATTACTTTAAACGTTCGCTACGACGTTCCCTGGCATCTTTCTGACGACGTGTAGGCGATGCGAACCCCTTATTTGCTCATACAAGTTACGACGTCGCATTTTGTAACTGCTTAAAGCCATCTTGATATAGTCAAAAAACGCTACTATACCCCCTCTGTGGCTCTTAGTAACGTCTTTTAACACCAGGTTATGACCTTTAATATGCGCTCATTTCATTCATAACTTCACATGATATGTCATAATATGTTATACTGATGTATACATTAGGTTCGGTGCTAAAAAATGTCGCACTAAAACCAGCTCATTTTCTTCATTTTTTGAAAATGATACTTGTACTTTCTGTTTTAAAAAGTATTGCCGTACTAATCGCAACAGAGGGTAATTTATTAAGTTTTGGAAGATCAATAACAGTTGATAACATCGGTCATTTGCTAGATGAGATGTTATCTTCAGTTATTGATCTTTTTGTTCGTCATCACTAAACCAACGTGCAATGACTTCATCCGTCGACATACCAAGGGCTCGTGCAATTAATGCTAAATTTTTAATACGCGGATTTCCCTGATCATACTCAATACGTTGAAAACTTGCATATGGAATATTTGCTGCCCTAGCTGCATCACCCATCCGGTAATGATGAAATTTTCGCCAAGCTTTAACTGCTTGTCCCAAGGTTTCCTCGTCTTTATAATTCATCAATTCTCACCTCCTCGCTCTTTAATATCGATAATGGAAGTTCCTGTTAAAAAATTAACCGAACTTGTCGGTATTTAGAAACTAAAAAAACCTCCTTGTTGAACAAGAAGGCCTTCACTGTCAGTTATTACAGGTTCAAAATTGAACCTATTTTTTTTACTGGCAGCAAGAGAATAAATCCTATTAAATCAAGGACTCAGCACCTCTTGTTGCCTTTAATATAAATGTAATGCTCTAATGCCTGGGCCGCCACCTTACTACGTTGGTCTTGTTCCTCATTTAAGTCCTCAATGATAAATGTCATTTCTTCTGTAGTCTCAGTTAACATTGTCCGTTGTGCCTCACGCCAGTTAAAGTAGCGGCAAACGGCTCCCACTTGGTCATAATAAAACACCTCACCAGGTAACGCTGGTTCATCATGATCTGCCCCCAAAGGTTTGAAGGCCTCGCCGCCTTTGGCCAGGCCTAAATGTAAATCGCCAACCAACTGATTGATATCCTCCCCTCCACACGGAACGGCATAGGTTAACGAAATGGCATTATACAAGTCGACTGCCGGATTAATCGGATTAAAGGTTTTGTTCTGGCTAGCACGTTTAAGCAAGGCCTCAATGGATGAGCGCGCCCCCTTTTTGGTTTTAAATTGTTGATAAGCTTGACGCCATTGGGCTACGACGTCATTTTGACTAAAAGTGGGATTGGTCAAAAAACCTTGTGCCGCTTGGCTAGCCTTTGCTAAACGCTGGCGGTCTTCTTTTTCATCGTTAGGAGTTAAATGATTATCTACTCCTGCGATGGTTAAAACATAATATCTTGCCTCTGGAAAGAGAGCCCAAACTGCTGGATCAACGGTAAAGTGTTTTGTCATCATTATTCCTCCAATAAGTGTAGTCAGCTAATAAATCCGGTGGTGGCCTTGCTTAACCTGGTGCCAATCACTTTCTACATTGTCTTGCATACGTTTAAGGTAAGCTGCTAATTGTGTGATTTCTTCAGGAGCAAAACCAGCTAAAGCTACCTGGGTTGAGTACTGATTTTCTCTTAAAATAAAGATTGCTAATTCGGCCCCCCGTGGGGTGGCCCTTAAGTGTTGAATTTTTTTGTTATGTAGATCGGGCTCTTTTTGAATCAGCTGCGCAGCAGTTAGTTTAGTAATAACGCGATTGGCCGTCGTCCGGTCAACAGCCAGCAGCTCTGCCAAATGGCCTTGAATGATACCAGGCTGTTCATAGATGCGAACGAGGTAAAGATATTGCCCACGTGCCAAATCAAGTTTATTGAATTCTACATTGGCAATCGAATCTAAGGCGCGACTAATCGTCCCAATAGTTCGCAAAACATTTTCCATTTACTTTACCCCCCTTTATGTTTCTAAGATACGCTTATATTGTTGTATTTGCAACATTGTAAGTCATTAATTCGACTTAGGACTTATTTTAAAGAAATAGTTATCAAGACTATGTCAGCTTTTCTCATGAACTGGCATTTTAAGGCAAAAGTGCGTATACTTAATGTCATTAAGTACCCTTGCATTGTCGCTAGTTGTTTAGAAAGGAAAGCCCTACATGTCAGATAACATAGATGAGCATGCCCTGCTTGCCAATCTAGCCCAGGATTATTACCTATCAGAATTATCTTTAGCTCAGTTGGCTAAAAAATACCATTTAAGTCGTTATTTAGTAAATAAATACCTTGAAGATGCTCGCCGTAAAGGGATTGTTTCAATTTCAATCGCATCTCCTACCCCCCGTAATCTTGCTTTAGAAAGAAAATTTAAGCAACGTTTCGCTATCCCACATATCACAATTATTCGCAATCGAATGGACCCATTGGAAACGAAAGAAAATACGGTCCATTATGCGGCCCAACAATTGAAAACCTTGATTAAGGGCAAAACAACTATCGGGGTCACCTGGGGTGGCACCCTGTATGAACTACTAAATTCACTGCCCGCCTCGATACAAGAGGATGTCACCTTCTGTCAAATAGTTGGTGATGATTTGAAACCTAATTCGGCCGTAGGTGCGATGCGTTTAGTTCGGCAAGCAGCTTCAAAATTTTCGGCCAATGCATTAACCTTGCCGGCTCCCCTATATATCGTGGATGATGATACCCGCCAAACGCTCGCTGAAGAATTGGCCCTAAAACCAACCCTTATGGCAGCAAGTCAGATGGATATTGCGATTACAACGCCTGGCACCTTAGCATCGCTTGAGCGGGTGCCGATTTGGCGGGACAATAAAGCTACCTTATTTCCTGATGTTCGGCTAACCGATACAGTAGGAATGCTCTTTGGCCGTCCCTATGATATTCAAGGACGCTTTTTAAATGCTGAAGACGATAAAACCTTTGGGCTTAGTCTAGAAGCCATTATGAGGATTCCACGGCGGTTAGGTATTGTTAATAATAATTTTAAGACTGAGGCTACGTTAGGTGCCCTGCGAGGTCATTTTTTCACTGACCTTTTGATTACTGAGGCCCTAGCAGAGCGGATTCTAATCGAAGTTGATAAACATTAAAAAAGCAGGAGCAGACATAACTGTCTGCTCCTGCTTTTGACTTATACACTGAAGCTATACCTGGCGTAAAGCTTCGTTAATCGGCGTTTGTCCATTTGACATGGTTATCACCTTATTTTCAGTGTTTGGATATTCTAGTAAGGCAGCTAAAGTAGCGGCAACATCAGAAATAGTGTTTTGTGTTCCGCGTTGATCAGTCAAACTGATTTTCCCAGTCCCAGCAGTTTCCGTTAATGCGGTTGCCTGTAAAATAGTATAAGTCAAATCTGTATTAGTCATTAAGTAAGTATCAGCAAAAAACTTTGCAATCTGATAATCACCTAGGGATGCTGGTACTTGGTCCCAATGACTAGGAGTCAAAGAATAAACTGAACTCAGCATAATAAAACGTTTGATTGACTGTGCTTGTGCGATTTGCATCATTTTTACTGGGCCAAAGGCATCGACCTGAAGTAGATCATGCCCCCTAGAACCAGCTACAAAGTACATGATATCAACCTGCGGTATGGCTTGACTAAGCGCTTCTTTAGAACTAGTTAAATCTAGTGTAAGCGGATGAATATGTTCACCACTTGGAAGTGTATCTACATGGCGGCTACCTACATAGACATCGTGCCCGGCCGCGACCAGGTCAGTGACTAAAGATGCCGCTACCCGACCTGAACCACCAATAACTAATATTTTCACTTTTTAACGACCTCCTTTTGACATCAACTAGGGGTTTAATAGCGTTCAGCTTAATGTAAGGATGCAATAATCTCCTTGACGCCATCAAGCAACGAAACTGGTTGCCGCCCAAGTACATGCGCTAAATCATCAGATTCAAAACTTAAATCACCTCTGCGAATCAAGGCCTGCAACTGAGCTGAAAACGCAACTTGAGCTTCTGGGGTCCCCTTAGCAAGTAAATCAGCGCGATAGTCAGCATCCGACACCAACTGAGCATCAACTGGCTGTCCTGTTACATCTGCTATGGCTTTAGCTAGGTCGGCATAATCATGCTGAGGACCCGCAAATTCAAAGATGGTTTGTGCTGGGGCATTGATAAGTAAGTTAGCAGCACCGGCTGCATAGTCACTTTCTAAAGCCCAACCTACTTTTCCTGACCCAGCAGCATATACAAATGAACCTTGATCGAGGGCCGCCTGAATCATAGCTGTTTCATTTTCTAGATACCAGTTGTTTCGCGCAAAGGCGTGTGGAATACCAGCATCTTTAATCATCCCTTCCGTTGCCTGATGATCTGAAGCTAAAAAATTATCGGCTTGGTCAGCCTGAGGGAAGCTGGTATAAACAAGGTACTTAATACCAGCAGTTTTGGCAGCGGCAATTATATTAGCATGCTGCTCTAGTCTTGGAAAATCTGCATTTGGCTGTGATGAAATAAATAAGAGCCGATCAACATCCTGCAAAGATTGAACTAAAGCGGCCTTATCAGCATAAGATCCAGGTCGAACTTCAACCTGGCTGAAGTCTTTAAACAGGTCATTTGCTTTCTCTGTATTACGCGCTAGTGCAATAATTTGATCATCTTGGGCCATGCTTTGTCGAAGATGATTAACGGCGGCTTGACCGAAATGACCATTGGCACCTATAATAGCATATTTCATAGAAAAAATCCCCTCTTTCACAAACGTATTTCTTAGTTACTAGTATAACACTAACAAAAAATAAGTAAATAAAAAAACTAACATCATTGCTTACGGTTGCTCAAAATCAGCTGGCGTTGATGTTAGTTAAATAGGTTAATGACCCGTTGCTTGTGTGGTTGAATCATTAAGAATGTAATGATGGATTAAAGCAGCTAAACAAGCCCCTGCTAGCGGTGCAACTAAGTAGACCCCTAAGGAATTCAAAGCTGGCCCACCAGCAGCTAAGGCCGGAAAAAGGGAGCGAATCGGATTTAAAGATGCCCCAGTTAGGTTACCGCCTACCATCACTGCGGTGAAAATAGTAAAGCCAACTGCAATGGGACTTTGAACAGCATAAACATTCGTTTTAGCATGGTTTAAAACCAATATTATTAAACACAAAATACTCGTTAGACCAGTTTCAGTTAAAAAGGCCGCTAGTGGTGAAAGATGCGGGTATAAGGTTGCTCCTAAGGCCGTCCGTTCCACAATTGATTGCCAGCTGTTAGTGCTGTGCTGACTAATCGACCAGACTGTCCCTAGAATAGCGAATTCGCCTAAGATTCCACCTACAATTTGTGCGCTGACATAAAGCCACCCTTCTTTTGCCGACATACGCTTGGTTAAGTACATAACCAAGGTAACTGCTGGGTTTAAATGGGCACCGGATAACGGGCCAAAGATATAAACCAAAACAGCCAGGGTCAACCCCCAACCAATTGAAGGACCTAACATATCTTGATAGGGATAGTTAAAGATAAGTAAGCCCGTCCCTAAATAAATCAATAAGGCAGTACCAGCAATTTCACCAAACAGTTTTATTTTCATGGAGTTGCTCCCGTTAGAGCAACTGCATCTTGGGTCATCGTAATAAACGTTTCTGCTGACAATGCCGCACGACCAATCAATAAACCATCAATATTGCTGAGTCCTAAAATGGCCCGTGCGTTATCAGGTGTTACGGAACCACCGTATTGAATGCGAATTTGCTGAGCTATTGCATCAGAGAACAAGATAGCTAAAGATTTGCGAATTACCCTAGCAGCATGTTCAATTTCTTTAAGTGAAGGCGCCTCAGCTGCCCCAATGGCCCACGCAGGTTCATAAGCAATAACGATGTTCCCAGCTTGCTCCCGGGTAACCCCAGCCAAGGAAATTGCAATCTCAGATAGTGGTGCCATATCAACATCATTTGGATTGTAACGTGTTGTATCTTCGGCAATGGCAATCACAGGCATTAATCGGTTGCGTAAACTGGCCACCACCTTTAACCCCACAGTGCCATTCGTTTCTTTAAACATTTTGCGCCGTTCATAATGGCCGATAATGGATCCTTTAACACCGATATCTGCTAGCGCTGCTGGTGATGTTTCGCCAGTATATGAGCCGTTATCGGCCCAATGAACATTTTCAGCGATGATATCAACGGTTTCGTGATACTCATTTAAATACCTAACCATTTCGTGAAGATAAATATCTTGAGCAGCAATTCCAACTTGGACGATTTGTCTTGATGGCAAATGGCCAGTCAATGCCTCTAAGAATGCATAAACATCAGATAGCTGTTTATTAGTTTTCCAATTAGCGATAATAATTGGTAATCTAGTCATCAAGTGACTTCCTTTCTTTAAGCACCGTTAACTGACTTTCACGCCGTAAACGATAGTATTCATCTTGCATGGTTTGCTTAGTTGCTTGATCCCAGACTAATTGCCGAGCCATCTCATCAATAACTGCCTGTTCGATTCGGTCAGTGTCTTGGGCTTGAAATAAGACGTAATTCGTTCGTCGTAACAAATAATCAATTGGACGATTTACCATTTCATAATCAAGGGCGTAGTGGAGCATACTTGTCTCTGCTAGTGAAAGTCCAGGTGCCACCTGACCACTTTCAATATAGCTAGCCACAACTGGACTATTGGACCCATATAAATTAGCAAGTGCTTGGGCCTCCGTTACACTTAGTCCTAAATCAATGAAGTGCTTAGCATACACAGCCAATACGGTGTCAACCTTAGTTGAATCAAAGTGTCCCCCTGAAACGGGATATTGGGTTGAGTCAATTAAAGTTACTGACTGTTTAAAGTGATTAGCTAAATAGGTGGCGATAGCTTTCATAGCCTCAGCTGCCATTAAACGATAATCAGTGATTTTCCCACCAGCAATCGTTACCATGCCTTGATTCACCTCAATCTCAAATCCTCTTGACACTTTAGATGCGGCCTGCTGATCTCCAGTTAAAGTGGCTAACAGTGTTTCTACCACCCTACGCTTTTTTGTACCATTAAAATACTGATTTAGCATTGCTTGCAGCGTTTTCAAATCGGTATCGGTCAAGCTAGTCGGTGCTTGTCCACCATTGTAGTCCCCTTTGCCAATTAAGGGCCGTATCCCCGCCCAACTAGCTTCTATATCAGCTAGACTAAGGTTGGCATCTGGAAAATGGGCATTAATGGACTGAAGTAAATAATCTACATCACTCTGATCCACCTGTGGATGTTGATAGTCTCCATGATAGTCCGTATCAGTGGTACCAAAATAAGTCTTATTGCCGCGTGGAATGACAAAAATCATTCGGCCATCATGGTAACCTGAATCAAAATAGATGGTATTTGCTACAGACAATTTATGGTTATCAATGACTAAGTGAATACCTTTAGTTGGGCGAATTTTATGAGCTGTTTTTTTAGTACCCGTTAGGTCCTTTAACTGATCAATCCAAGGTCCAGCCGCATTTACGACTACCTTGGCCTTAATGTCAAAGGTCTGCTGATTGATACTGTCTTTAACAGTGACAACGTTACCCTCTTCAACGTTTTGAATCTTAATCGCTTTTAGCTGACTAACAGCCGTCGCCCCATCATCAACCGCTTGTTTAATGTTTTCAATCGTTAGGCGAGCATCATTATTCAGGTAGTCTAAATAAGTGGCTAACCCGACTAAGTTTTGTTGGTTTAACTGTGGTAACTGCTGCAATGCTTCTTCTTTTGGAAAAAGGTGATGAACAAAAGGACTATGAGGTAAAACGCCAGCCAGTTTGTCGTAAATGGTCATGGCCACTTCTGCACTCATGGGTGTAAAGGTTGCATCTTGGTCCTGATATAAAGGCATCAGCATCATTGTAGGACGCGGAATATGAGGCGCAATGTGCTGGATTCGAGCACGTTCCCTTACTGTATCTGCGACAACATCAACATCAAAGGTTTTAAGATAACGGATACCACCGTGGACTAGTTTTGTTGAGCGACTGCTTGTCCCTTCAGCAAAATCTTGCATATCAATGATGGCTGTTTTTAACCCTGCTGCTGCCTGTAAGGCTACCCCGGCTCCGGTAATTCCTCCACCAATGATGAGTACATCAAAAGATGTATTGTTTAGCCTAGTGATATAATCCGTCCGTTGCTTGCTACTAAACTTTTGCATCTTTACAATCCTTTCGGTTTGAACTGTTCCGTTACCTTGACAGCAAGTTGCCAAGCATCATAAAGCGCTTCAGCCTTCTGATCATCCATTTCAGGGGTAAAGGTTGTGGGCGGTGTTTGCATGGCCTTTAATTCATCCAAATCCTGCCAAAAGCCGACGGCTAATCCAGCTAAATAGGCTGCTCCTAAAGCAGTTGTTTCGACGTTAGCTGCTCTTAAAACCGGTGTGTGCAATAAATCCGCCTGAAACTGCATGAGATAATTATTTAGTGATGCTCCACCATCAACATGCAGCCGCTTCACTGGTATCCCAGTATCCTCGGTCATTGCATCAACTACATCCCGACTTTGATAAGCTAACGATTGCAAAGTAGCCTTCACAAAGTCAGCCTTGGTCGTTCCACGTGACAAGCCAAAGACAGCCCCTCTAGCATTTGGATTCCAGTAAGGAGCACCTAACCCCGTGAAAGCTGGTACGACATAAACCTCATTTTCGTTGATAGACGCTAGAGCCAAGTTTTCGCTATCTGCCGTTTTTTTAATCATTTCCATACCGTCGCGTAGCCACTGCATTGCTGAACCTGCAATAAATACTGAACCTTCTAAAGCATACGTTATTTTTCCATCTAGGCCATATGCAATGGTGGTTAACAAACCATGCTCAGAAAAAGTGGGCGTTTTTCCAGTATTCATGACAATAAATGAACCTGTCCCATACGTGTTTTTTATAGAACCAGGTTCTAGGGCTAATTGACCAAACAATGCTGCTTGTTGATCGCCAGCGATACCAGCAATAGGCACCTGGGCACCAAAGAAATGAACTGGAATTGCTTCTCCAAAAATATAAGAAGATGGTTTAACTTCTGGTAATAGGTTTGCTGGAATGTTGAGCAGTTTTAATAATTCTGGATCCCATTTTAAGGTTTGAATATTAAACAACATCGTTCGCGAAGCATTGGTATAGTCTGTGGCGTGGACTGCACCACCAGTTAATTTCCACAGTAGCCAGGTATCGACTGTCCCAAACAAAAGTTCATTACGTTCGGCCCGACCCTGTGCCCCATCAACTGCGTCTAGAATATAACGAATCTTAGTAGCCGAAAAATAAGCATCAATGATTAAGCCCGTTTTAGCTTGAACCATATCGGCATAGCCGTCTTGAACGAGTTGTTCAGCGATTGACGCTGTTTGCCGAGATTGCCAAACAATCGCCCGATGAATTGGCAATCCGGTTTCCTTATCCCAAATAATGGTCGTTTCACGCTGATTTGTAATTCCTATACCGGCAATATCATGGGGATTAATGCCTGACTGAATTAAAGCGATCGCAATCACAGCTTGAACAGCAATCCAAATCTCATTAGCATCTTGTTCAACCCAACCAGGTTCTGGGTAAAACATCTTAATTTCACGATGTGCACTGGCAATTACCTTATTATGTCGATCGTAAATAATTGCTCGGGCGCTACTGGTCCCCGCATCAATCGCTAAAATATATTCGGTCATGTTTTTGCTCCTTTTAAAAATTCACAAAGTTACATTGATAAATTCACAAAGTCATGGTAATTATTAGTGATAGGCCCCCATTTTAAAGGTTAATAACTATTTAATTTGTTATCTTTCACAAACAAGGGTTTTTGCAAGCGCTTACTTCACAAGACACAGTATGAACTTTAATTTACAAAATGCAAGCTTCACTCATTAAAAAAGCTGCTATTAGTTATAACTAATAGCAGCTTTTAGGATGTTCATTTAAACGCGATTAGCTGAGCCAAAAACTCGAAGACGGTCTAAACACATCTCTTTAATGGCAGTCAGCCCAGGTTGCAAAAAACGTCTGGGATCATAGTTCTTACCAACTAAATCCTGTCCTGATAGAACATAATCGCGCATGGCTTCATGAAAGGCTAATTGACCTTCTGTGTTGACATTAATCTTGGCGATGCCTAATTGAATAGCAGCCTTAATTTGATCATCTGGTATTCCAGACCCCCCATGTAAAACTAATGGTAGTGGCTCTTTTATGGCATCTTCAATGCCAGTTGCCAGTGTTCTTAGGTGTGCTAAGTTCAAGCCTTCCCAATTATCAGGATAAGGCCCATGAATATTGCCGATACCGAGCGCTAACATATCCACGCCAGTTTTAGCCATGGCAATCGCTTCATTTAAAGACGCTAGTTCGCCCTGAGCAATGGTACCGTCTTCTTGACCACCAATAGTACCCACTTCGGCTTCAACAGTGACCGCTTGGGGCTTAGCTAATTTAACAATCTGATCAGTTAATTTAATATTTTCAGTTAGTTTAAGGGAAGAACCATCAAACATGACTGACGTATAACCCACCCCAAGGGTTTTCAGCACATCAGTATAACCGCCATGATCTAAATGAATGGCGACAGGAACTGTAATATGTAAAGCCTGGTGCAAATCAACAATCAAATCATAAGCTAGACGAAAGCTCCCCATATAGTGAGCAGCTCCTGCTGTAACCTCTAAAATCACCGGTGCCTGTGCCTCTTGGGCTGCTAACAGAATGGCCTTTGCCCACTCTAAATTATTCACATTAAATGCAGCAATCGCATAATGTTGACTGTATGCTTGTTTTACCATATTCGTACTATTTACGATCATCGTTTAGTTCTCCTTTAGTTTTCCCAAGCCATTGATGTAAAGTTTGTTCGATCACCATGTAATATGAAATTATCTTGGTTTGCTTCTGGCAAAGCCTTCATTAAGTCCCCCTGATGGCTATTTAGGGCATCGGCTAATGTGAGTAAAAAAGGAACCAGCTGGTTCGACCAGGTCAACTCTTCATCATATCCATATTGAAGCCAAGTACTGTTAGCCTTAGAATCAAGCCAGGCGCTAGCACCGTGATAAGGGCGATCATCAAGCAAAATACCCCCACCAAAGTGTACTAAGCCCTTATCATGAGTTAAGACTACTTTCTTGTAAAAAGGGTCTGTCTTTGACTGACCAAAATAGGTTTGCAACCAAAGCAATTTATCTTGCCAGGCACTAGCGTTTAGCCAGGGCGCCGTAGATAAAATATATAAGTCATACCTGTCTTTAAGCAAATTAACACCGTTAATTGCACCAGGTATGGGTGGTAAATCTTTGAAAACACCAGGAACTTGGTCAGGGTGTTTTACCTTGTCATCCTTTTTTGCTAGCTCATTGAGAACTGGTAACGTATCGACCAGCACATTGTCCATATCAAGAAATAGCTTTGTCTTTTGCATTAAGTCTTCACCTTTCTTAGCTAAATTAAAATCAGCACCAATCATAGCTGGTCTATTTGCTTAAATTGCTTTGTCATTTGGAAAGCGCTTTCTAAATTAAGCATAGTAATTATCATAAACCACGATGGCTAAAAGTCAACTTCTTAATGGAGCCCCGTTTCATATGCCAACTGACGATCCGCTTTGATAGTAACTAGACCATTCACTTATCACGCTTGGGTTTTAATGGTACCTTTTTTAAAAAGTTATATACAAATAAAAGCTCATCCCCATTAGGATGAGCTAATTTTATAAGTATGCTTAAAGCTTTAACTGTGTGAAGAAATCACTTGCATCAGCAATGACTTGTTCAACGCGGGCTGGAGCTGGAATGGTCTCTAAATTGATCGATAAGATAGGGACTTGTGCCGGCACAAATTGCAGAAGTGAAGCAAAGGGGTAAACGACAAAGCTAGTGCCAACAATAACCACAAAGTCAGCCTGCTGAACCGCTTGGATAGCTAATTCAGTATGAGGGGGCATCTCACCATAGAGCGTAATACCAGGCCGCAATAATTCCCCCTGGTCATTGTACATACTCTTTTGATACTGGGCAAAGCTGGCTGGCCGGTGACTATGCAGGCCGTAAATATTATATAGGGAACCATGGTAATCGATTACATTTTTTGCCCCCGCCTTTTCATGTAATTGGTCTACATTTTGGGTGATGATGGTGGCTCGATTAGCCTGAGTCAATTGGGCCATTTTTTGATGAATAATATTTGGTTTAGCTTGGGGGAAATACATGTTATCCATCATAAAGCGATACATTTTTTCGGGTTCCTTGTTTAAAGCATCCACACTTAATAGGTATTCTGGACGTTCTGTTACCCCATCATAAATACCGCCTTTTGAACGATAATCTGGGATACCGGAAGGAGTTGAAACGCCAGCCCCTGTTAAAAACACAATATGTTGGGCTTGATCGAATTGAGATTGCAAACTTGCCGTTATGCGCATAACATTACCACCCTTCTAAAAGTTTAGTTAGTAAACAATTGACGGATTTCTTCGTCAGTTAATGTTCGCCGCCGTTGTTGTAAGTAGCGTTTCCCGAATGTATCTAATAAACCATGGAACTCCTTTGCTTGGTCGCTAGTAAAATCAGTTGGCAAAGGAAAGGCTTGTTGGGTTTTCTGATACGATTCAATGGGTTGGTTGAATAATATACTCAGTAACCGCCGTGTATACGTATCTGGAATAAAAACGACCTGGTCGAAAACATAGACTAAAAGAACATCAGCTGTCTCAGGACCAATCCCAGGTAACTCGAGCAAGGACCTTCGCAAGTTATCACCAAACCTTTGCTTTAGTTTGCTTACATCAAAGTCATCCTGCTGATAAAATGTTAACAGCGCTTGAATGGCCAGCGCCTTTGTCTTGTAAAAGCCACTCGCTTGAATGAGGCGCTCAAGCTGGCTGAGTTCAAGTTCTAAAATCAGGTTTGGTGCAAAGTTGGTTTTTAAATAAAACTTTGTCAGAGCCTTCTCCACATTCGCCCATGCTGTATTCTGTACTAAAATGGCCCCTAAACTAATTTCAATTGGGTCAGTTGCTGGCCACCAACCTTGTGGACCCTCTAATGTATAAAGACGATCATATAGGTTTTTTAAACTTGCTTCCATACTGAACTCCCTGATTGCACTATTAAGGTAGCCACTTATGAATGTAAATAAGTAAAAAACAGTTGACGCCGTTACACAAGCCTGGCAGCCAACTGTCCTTATTTATCTTAATTAGTTGACGGTCAAATTGCCGCAACTTATTTATTCAACGCGGGCCTTTGCCTCTTCTACGGCATCACCAGCTGCATTCTTGGCTTTAGCCATACCCTTAGACGTGGTTTTGCTAGCTGCTTGTACAGTATTAGCCGCCCGATCTTGTAAGGTCACACTATCAGCTTCATGCTGCTCCTTGGTCTTAATATCGACCACCTTCACGTTTAATTCAACCAATTCCAAACCAGTCATATCGTGGATTTGCTTAGCAATTAACTGTTTCATTTCTTCATATAATTTATGGGCATCCTTGCCATATTCAACGACGATATCCATATCAGCAGCTACTTGCTTGGTGCCTACCTCTGCTGTAATACCAGTCGTTACATCATCATTATTAATAACCTTATCAGCTAAGTTAGAGAAAAAGCCACCATCAACTGTTAATAGTCCATCGATTTGTTCAAGTGAAAGACCAATAATTTTTTGGATAACCTTGTCGTCAAATGACAATGAGCCCTTAACGGTAGCTTGTGCTTGTGTTGTTTGCTTTCCTTCAGTCATTATGATGCCTCCTTGTGTTTTACACTAATGCATGAAACGATCTAATAAATGGTGCTGCTGGATATAAAAACCAAGACCAGCCCCAGCGAGTGCCAATAAAATAACGAGTAGTGTTCGCCAAAAACCGAACACTAAGAACAAAATAGCTAGGACAACACCTAACCCAAAGCCGATTAGAGGTAACCTATATGCTTGTACAAATGACTTCATCCCTAAACTCCCTTTTACTCAACCCGAGCATGGCCGCGATTTGGCTGCACTGATTTTTCTTCAATACGATCAATTTTCATGATAATCTTCTTGGGCTGCTCAATACCTAGTAGCGCTTGTAAATTGTCACTTAGCTTTTGTGCCCATTCTTGCTCACTTGGCACAAGAGCTAATGGATCAACAACTTTACCGCGAACCTTAATAACGACTTTTCGTCGTTTCAAAGCAACCTTAATTTTCGGGTCAACCAAGACCTGTTCGCTTTGAATGCTTGACCGAATAAAACCTTCAATAGCTTTTTTATCAATTGTCAATTCATTACGTTGGTCATGCCAGGTATAGCCCTTTAATAGGGTTGACCTAAAGAGTGTGATTAAACAAGCTAGGACAAATATAATAGCCAAACTCAAGGCTGACCAGAACATAAGCTGCTGCCAGTAAAAGTTATTATCCAAAAATGATTGGACAGCACTTAAATTAGGATTTCCCAGCGTCCGTTTAACCTGCTTAGGAAGCCAGTGATACTTTTCTAAGGCTACAGCAGTTAACACCAACGCCAATAGTAAATCTATTAGGACCCAGGTCCATTTTTTACTTTTCTTCATCGTCTTCCCTCTATCCTTATTCTATCCCATCCAATTTCCAAACCAATTCCCAAAAAATCGTTTGTATGGGTAAGTAAGCTAGTTGTTAGCCAATGGACGAATAAAGGGTGCCGCTTCAATTAATTGATCAACAACTGCTGGATTCTGAATGTCAAAGGTGGTCTCAGGCATTGCATCTGCATCAGCCCGGCTTTGCTCAACTGCGATTTGCACCGTTGGTGTTTGCAAGTCAATCCGGATGGCTAGCACAAAACGTTGGTGGTCGTTATCAGTCTGAGTTAGTGAAATACCATCAAGCCAACCAAAATGATCACTCACTTTTAGCCCACCACCAATAACCTGGTCGTAGACCGCATAGCCACGTGATGAAAGCATTTGAACCAAAAAGGCACGTAAAGCTTTCGCTGGACTTTCTTGTCGCCAAGCTAGGGCCTCTTTAAATTCAGGACCTAACCACTTAATATCAGAATATGTCTGCCTGTCCATTGCCATAATCAATCTCCTCTCAAACCATACTAGTTTATATATCTATGATAGCATTGTGCCAGGTAATAGTCACTAGTGGAAGATTGAACCAGTCCTTAATTGTGGTAATATAATGATACGCCTAGCTACGCGGATACAATTATATTGAAGAGGTCATTCAAGACATGAAACCATTTTTAAAATCGACTGCTAAATTTGCCCTTCGCAATGTCCCACAAGGACAACTAACCTCCCTTGTATTAGGTGCTACGACGGCTTTAGCACCAAAAGTTTATCAACAGCTAAAGTTGCGTTTTAGCCAACCTAGTCGTGAGGAACTTTTGAAACAGTTAACTGTTTTAGAAGATCTTAAACAAAAGGCAGTGCTAACTGATAGCGAGTACCAGGAACAAAAAGAGGTTGTCCTGACATTACTTAAAGCCGCTAAAAAATAAAAAGAAGGCTCTAGTTGTTCACTAGAGCCTTCTTTTTATTTTTAACCGCGTAATATCAAAGCTCATCATTTGGATCTGACAAATAATCTTTGCTTAAGGCTTGATGCAAGGGCTTTCCATCCCGTTGGGCCAAAAGGTTCAAGTAAAAAAGCTGCAAGGCATAAGTATAGTAAGGTATGACGTATAAGTCAGACAGCCCAAAAGTTGGTATAGATAAAAGCCACCAAAACACAAAGCTCAATTGTAAGACAAATAGGTTTAACTTTTGACCATCCATCAATTGGCGGCTCAAGGTAATGGCTTCATTAATACCTAAGGGCTGACCTGCATCCACCGAGTCCTTATATAAGTTGAGAGCTTGCATATAAGAGTAGCTCTTGATAATACCAGGAATAACTAATAATAAGGACCAACAAAAGACATAAAATGCGCTCAGGAGAGTAATACCTAAGGTACCCCAAAAATAACGACCTTGGAAAACCATTACTTGCTGACTAATTGGTGAGCCCGACACCTTCTTAGCCCTTAAATTATCTAATGTGACAAACTTTGCACTCGTTAATGTAATCCAATTGATGATACTAGCCAGGCCGGCCAGACTAATGGTTACCTGTACTTGCGGATCCATTTGGATTGGGATGGGAATCCGATTTGTCGCTTTAGAAACGAAAGTCGCCGTCAATACCGAAATTAAAAACAGTAAGAGGGAATACTGTAAGTGTTGATTTAAAAAAGTTTTACTTTCTTGCTTAAGTGTTAAGCGATCCATTAATTATCTCTCCTTGCTTTCTTCAACGTGCTAGCTCTTAATGTATTAAGTGTGAGCAGCTAGCTCAAGCCCTTTGTGGCTAACTAAAACTTATTGGTCGGTGACAGTGCGAGAACCATCATTCTTGATGACTGGTCCACCGGCTTTTTACCTGCAGCCAGTAGCGCCACAAGCCTGGGAAAGTGATATTCACAATAATAAAACCGGCATAGATAGCCAGTGAAATTTTGGCAAAGGCAGCCGTATTACTAATAAAAGCATGTAAATCCATATCAAACAAGTTGACCATCATCTTATAGGCTTGCTGTCCTGGAAAATATAAAACCAAACTCGGAATAATTAAAATGTTAGCTGGAATATGCTTAATTCGTGCAAAGAGCATTCCCATAAAACAAACTAATAAGGTAGCTAAAAAAATGCCGTAGTATTGGTTTTTACTCGTTGATAAACAGAGCGTATATGGAAGATAGCTGGTCGCGCCAATTATACCAGTAATCACCAGCCCTCGTCTTGGCGCCTGTACAACCAGAGCAAAACCAATCGTTGCCGCAAATACTAAGAACATTGTTGCTACAAAGGTGACTATGTCCATCATTGCCCTACCTCCACACTGTTAGTGCCATGATACTGCCTAAGCCCATCGTAAAGGTCAGCAAGAGTGCACTTAGTAACCGTTGGGGCCCACTGATAAGGTTACCATCTAAGATATCATTTAAGGCTGTTGTCAATTGAACCCCGGGTAACATGGGAAATAAAGCCCCAATGATAATTTCATTATCAAGCGGTAAGGGCATTACCAGCATGATAGCCTGAACGACACTGGTAATCAAAGCCGAAACCAGGAGTTCACCGAGGAAAGGTCGTTTCAACCACTGATGGAAAATATCAACCCAATACATGCACAGGAAGCCTAACCCCCCTGCTAGACAGGCTGCCAAAACATCATGGGTTAGAAAGTATGTTAACGACAGACTTAGGACCAGGCCACCAATATCGGCTTGCCAGGCCGATGTCATATTTGCTTGGCGCACTCGTTTTAAAGCCTTGTTTAATTCACGAATATTCATCTCGTGATTAGAATAAGCCCGTGATAAGGTATTAACGGCCTCTACCTTATTTAGGTTAATCGATTTTACACTAGTATTTTCAATCAAGGCTACTGGCAAATCACCAGCCACTTCATCATCTTTAATACTAATGATAATTAGTGAACTGGTGATATAGGAGTCAATTAGGTCAGGCTTATATGTATCCGCAATATATTTGACTGTATCTGAAATTCGGGTCATCTCAGATCCATTTTCCATTAGAATTTGACTTGCAATTAAACACGTCCGTGCAACCAACAACTTTTCTTTTCTACGTGAATGCGCCACTGCCATCCTCCCTCGTCTTGAAGCTATTAAGTGTTTATTATCCTACAGATCGGATGGCCTGCCTACCCTGGTTTAAGAAAAAAACTATCATGCTCACGGCTGATAGCTCTACTATACATTAACGGGGTTAAAGGCCCCTACCCGGTTAGCGACCATCAAAATACGCTTAATTTGGTTAAGACCCCCCTGCCCTAGCCAATCGTCGGGAATCACCACTGGGTCGTCAAAAAGAAGGGCACTAAGCGCTCCCACCAGCGGTAAAACCCGCGCCGGCGTCCCGGATAACTCACCAGTTAAATTCAGGGCATCCTGATAGGTTTGACTATGAAAGGCAACCCAGATAGTCGCTTCAAGCGTGTCTAATGCTTGATCAGACGCTGTAATATCCTTTTGAGGCGTATGTTTGAAGTCAGGCAAATTAAGACGATTAAAGGCTGCTAAATGACCAGCAAAAAACCGATGATGTGCATAGTAATCATAGCCTTGACTAATGGCGGTTTCAAAGCTAGCTTGTAAAGGCTGCCCTTCAAGCAATTGATTAACCAGCATGGCATAAAAGCCGTTGGTCATCAGTGCCAGGGGTTGATTGTGCGTTAAACCTGTCACCTGATGCAGACTTAACATGGCTGGATCATTATTAACAAATTCAGGTCCGTATTCAGCATGTAGGTACAAGACCATCGGCGTAATGCGTAAAAGGGCTGCATTCCCCTGATCCTGACCTTCAAAAACACCTGAAGAAAAAGGGTCATGATTTTTCATATAACGCATAATAGCAGTTTGTGTGACCGGTCCAACTGGCTGCCGTTGCCCTAAGGCTGTGAACGTACCCCGTCGATACCAGCTAACAAAACGTTCCATAATGGTATATAAGTTATAAGACCGTGACAGGGCGGCAATGGTAGCTAGGGATAATGATCCATCTGCGCGCCAGTCTCTGGTACCACTCGCATACATGTTTTGTACGATTAAATCCGCATTAATTAAGCCAAGCGTTGTGCGTTTAAGTGCATTATCAGGTAAGTCCATTAGTCTCCATCCTTTCGCCTGTCAAATTGTAACATTTTCGTAATTTATTGGCAAATACTGGAAAATAGCTATATACTGATAGCTATGAACATTAGTTAAGGAGTGACACAGCATGGTGGAACAAAGGCAGGCAGTGGAATTGAGTCCGTACGCAGTCAGTGTATTGCGCGATGAACTCCTCCCAGAATTATTACAAGATGACGAACAAAGCATCCTTTACTGGGCCGGGAAAAGTTTGGCTCGTAGGCAAACGTTACGCACATTAACTGACATCCAGCATTACTTCCAGCGGGCCGGCTTTGGTGACTTAACCTTAGTCAAGGAGAGTAAAACACAACTTGACTGGCAATTATCTGGTCGCCTTGTCGCTGACCGTTTAGCCAAACGATCTAATGCTAATTTCACCTTGGAAAGTGGGTTCTTAGCCCAGGCAATTCAAGAGCTTGTAGACTGTGGTGTTGAAGCGATGGCTAACCCTGAAGTCAGTCAGGGTGTCGTCAATATGACTGTTTTGACTGAAGCCCCTGTACAACTTGAGCACTAAGCTGTTTTTATTATAGTAAAGGTCCTTTCTATTAATTAATAGAAAGGACCTTTTTTAATTGATCTTAATTAAATTGACCGATAAATTGATAAATGGGAAAACCTTTAGCTGAGAACTTTTCTTCATATTCTGTGGCCACATTATCAACCATTTTATCTTCATCCGCATGTAGGTCTAATGAGATGCCATCGGGGATAAAGTTTACGCCAAACTGGGCAAAAGAATACAAAGAATATTCAAATAACCCGCGATTATCTGTTTTAAAAGCTAATTGGCCACCCTTTGGTAAGACGGATTGGTAACCTTTTAAAAAGTTTGGCGAAGTTAAGCGCCGGTTTTCATGCCGATGCTTAGGCCAAGGATCAGAAAAATTCAAGTAAAGTTTTTCAATTTCCCCTTTTTCAAAGTAAGTCTCTACCCCAGCTCCATCACCATACAAAAACTTTAAATTTGGTAGCGGTTGACCATCTTCGTCTGCCTTACGGGCAGCAACGGCAACTGCTGATTCCTGGATTTCCATGCCGATAAAATTACGATCAGGATACGCTTTAGCCATGCCAATGATAAACTGACCTTTTCCAGTTCCAATTTCAACCTGAATCGGTTGTTGCCGGGGGAAAAGGTCTGCCCAATGCCCCTTTAGTTCAGTGGCCCTTGTTTGACCAATCACTAAATCCGGATGTGCGGCCAACCAAGGACCAGCCCACTTTTTATTTCTTAAACGCACGGTATGCTCTCCTTTTAAATAACGTCTCTATTTCTTTTCCTGAATACCAGAATACCAAAACCAAGGTCATTAGTACAAGGGGCAAACCCATTTGAAGCAATTCCTGTCCTTTAGGCGCAAGTACAAGGGCTAAGCCTAACCAAAGTACTTGCGTAACCACTAGCAAGGGACTAATTACCCAAACAAAGGCGGCTTTACGATCAGCAAGTGATAGTGGCATTAAATGATCAAAGACTATCTGTCGATGACTGGTGACCAGCGGAATTAACTGTAACATTAACAGATAGACCAACAAAGCTAAGAGACATACCCTTAACCAGCCCTGACTAAGTACGACTACCGCTAAGCCAAACAGGGTTAGCCGCATCCAGGTCATAAAGTACTGGTCCTGGCGGAAAAAGGTTAGCACATACAAATACGTTAACCGGGCTGTCTGCTGGCCTGGCCAATGACGAATTAACGGTGTTGCCCAGCGACGTCGACTGAGTTTGGCGGTCTGACCAGGAACATCGATAAAGAGATTAAAAAAGGCGAGAATTCTTGCCTGCCGGTTAGTCTCAGCCTGGGCCAACTGACGCCAATTGACCAACTTATTGCTAACCGCACCATAATCATTGGAAAAATGAGCCCAGCGATAGGCAAGCCAACCCGTACACATCACCTTACACGTCACCATTAGGCAAATCAGGAGCACTAACAGCCACACCTTGGTAGTCAATAAAACAATCATTAAAGGTAATAAGGCCAGTAACAAGACCAATTCAATGAAGCCATTAATAATCATACTGTAAAGGGTTGCATAATGGTACAAGCCAACAAGGCTTGTTTGATCACCTAGGAAAAAAATCGTATCTGCTTCTAGAATAAAGGTTGCTGGCCGATTGAAAATGGTTAAAGTTAAGCCCATCCCTAACCATAGGAGCAAAAGGGTCAATGGCGTTACCGTTAAGGTCAGTAAAAACTGCCGATAAGCCAGCAATGCTGCTCCAAATAAAATTACAAAGGCCAAAATTGCATGATCATTAAAGACATAGGGCAAGTACTTAGCATAAGTCTGCCACTGCCGTTGCCAACGTTGCTTAAATAATTTTGATCCTTTCATGATGTTAATCCCTACTCATTTCTAAGTTAACTAAATCGCTAGCAGGCCCTTGCTTTTCGACTCGTCCTTTGGCTAAGTACACATAAGATTGGGCATGTGGCATGATATTTTCCAATACATGAGTAGTTAAGAGTATGCTGGCGCCTGCAGCCCGCCGTTCATCAATCAAGGCTAAGAGATCATCCACTGCCAAGACATCTAACCCCAAAAAGGGTTCATCGATGATGTAAAATGGTGCTTTGGCCATAAAGGCCAAGACAATCATCACCTTTTGCCGCATTCCCTTTGAAAAATAAATTGGAAACCAATCTAATTTATGGGCCAAGCGGAAGCGTTCTAATAACTGATTGGCTTCTTGCCAGGTACGCTTTGCTTCCAGATGATAAATGCGGATCATCAAATCGATATGTTCACGCAGGGTCAGTTCCTGGTATAAAACTGGTTGTTCTGGAATATAGGCAATTTGGCGCTTATACGCAAAGGGGTCCGAAATAAGGTCGACCCCATTCAATGTAATGGTCCCCGTTCTTGGCGGTAATAAACCAATAATATGGTTAATGGTGGTTGACTTGCCCGACCCATTTAAACCAACTAAGGCTGTTACTGATTGGTCGGGTACGGTAAAGGTCACATCATGTAATACAGGTGCTTGACCATAGCCACCTGATAAGTTCTTAACAATTAATGCCATTTTAGGTCCTCATTTACTAAAAAAATAACTAAATCTCTCCTATTGTACACCAGGCTAAGCTAAGATGAATAGGCAGGGCGTTCAAGTTTACGGTATAATAAGCCTTAGGAAGTAAATATGTGCATATATTGATGGAGGGATAGTCATGACAACAGAAAACAAGTATATTTTTGACAAAATTATTCAGGGTGAAATACCTGCCTACAAAGTTTATGAAGATGATGACGTATTGGCCTTTCTTGACTTAAGTCAAGCCACACCTGGCCACACCCTAATGGTACCTAAGCAACATGTGGCTGATATTTATGACTATGACGATAAGCTAGCCCAACGAGTCTTAACCAAAATCCCTAAGATTGCCCGGGCCATCAAAGATAGTGATCCCAATATTATTGGGATGAACATCTTGGTTAATAATGGTGCGGCGGCTGGACAATCTGTTTTTCATTCACATATTCATTTTATTCCCCGCTATGCTAATGACGGACTTAATTTACCGGCACCAACCCAATCACATGAGGTTAGCCCAGCCGTTTATCAAGCCCGCGCAGATACTATTGCACGGCAATTCGATAAGGAGAATAACTAAAATGGGGATTATTTCTAATTTATGGCAGGGCAGTAAAGCCCATGTCCAAGCCTTTGGTATGCGGGTAAAAGCATTAAAAGTTAGCTTCACCAATTTTCAGACGGCTTTATCTAATTTGCAAGCGGCTGTGCAAGCATTTTCAAAAGTTAGTAAACAAGTAGAAACCGAAGTTAATAAAGTTACCTTTCGCAATCAACCACATTTGGAGCGGATCGCCGAAGCTAAAAAGCGAATTGATCAAAATATGACGAAAATCAATACTTTACTTCAAAATCCCATGAAAAGGCATTAAAAAACTAGCTCATTGACGCTGAATGGCGTCAATGAGCTAGTTTTTTTAATCAGTTTAATTCATTTGTGCTTTCAATTCCATAATAGCATCGCGAAGATGGGCTGCCTCTTCAAAGTCTAATTGCTTAGCGGCCGCACGCATTTGATCTTCCAAATTAGCAATGGTCGCCTCTTGATCGTCCTTAGCCATATCTTGAAAGGCTACCTGGGTGAAACTCGTTTCTTCATTGCTTGTATCAACGTCATGGGTGACAGCAATATTTCCACGAATTGCTTTTTTAATCGTATGGGGCGTAATTCCGTGAGCTTGGTTATAATCAATTTGAATTTGCCGCCGTCGCCTCGTCTCATCAATGGCTGCTTGCATGGAAGCCGTTACCTGATCAGCATACATAATCACATGACCATTTTCATTACGCGCTGCCCGGCCAATGGTTTGAATCAATGAGCGCGTATTTCGCAAGAAACCTTCTTTGTCTGCATCCAATATAGCTACCAACGAAACTTCAGGCACATCAATTCCTTCTCGTAACAAATTAATCCCTACTAAGACGTCAAACTTGCCTAAGCGTAGGTCCCGCAGAATTTCTGTTCGTTCAAGGGTTTTGATATCTGAATGTAAGTATTTAACCTTGATGCCGACATCCTTAAGGTAGTCCGTTAAATCTTCGGCCATCTTCTTCGTTAATGTCGTTACAAAAACACGTTCGTCCTTGGCAACTCGTTCATTGATTTCGCCTAGCAAATCATCTATCTGTCCCATAACTGGTCTTACCTCAATATCAGGGTCCAAAAGACCAGTTGGCCGAATGACTTGTTGCACGACGTGTTCAGCTGGTACCCGGGCTGTTTCATAATCACCTGGGGTCGCCGACATATAAATCACTTGGTGCACGTGTTTTTCAAATTCTTCCAAGCGCAAAGGTCGATTGTCTAAGGCACTTGGCAGGCGAAAGCCAAAATCAATCAAGGTTTCCTTACGCGCCCGATCGCCTTTATACATCCCCCTGATTTGTGGCATGGTCACATGCGATTCATCAACAATAATCAAAAAATCATCAGGAAAGAAGTCAAGCAAGGTAAATGGCGGCTCGCCTGGTTTACGGCCATCCATATGCCGTGAGTAATTTTCAATGCCAGTGGTAAAGCCCATTTCCTCAATCATCTCGATATCATATTCGGTACGCTGCTTTAACCGCTGTGCTTCTAATAATTTGCCTTCTGCTTCGAACTTTTGCAACTGCTCAGCCAATTCAGCTTTAATGGTTTTAACCGCCCGCTCTCGAATCTTGTCATTCGTCATAAAGTGGGTCGCGGGGAAAATAGAAATAAAATCGTCTTCGGCCGTAATTTCGCCCGTTAAAGCATCAATTTCACGAATCCGGTCAATTTCATCCCCAAAAAACTCAACACGGATGGCCTTGGCGTCTGAAGAAGCTGGGAAAATCTCAACCACATCTCCCCGCACCCGGAACGTTCCCCGTTGAAAGTCAATATCATTACGTTGGAATTGAATATCAACTAACCGGCGCATTAGGTCATTACGCTCAATTTCTTCACCTTGACGTAAATTAATAACGTGGTCTTGATACTGTTCGGGACTACCTAATCCAAAAATAGATGAGACGGATGCCACGACAATGGTATCGTTGCGGGCCAGTAAGGAAGCAGTTGCTGAATTACGTAATTTATCAATTTCATCATTTACCGATGAGTCTTTTTCAATGTAAGTATCTGATGAAGGAACGTAGGCCTCTGGCTGATAATAATCATAATAGGACACAAAATACTCAACGGGATTGTTAGGAAAGAATTGCTTAAACTCGCCATAGAGCTGCCCAGCCAGGGTCTTATTATGGGACAAGACCAAAACGGGCTTATTAACCTGTGCGATAACATTCGATATGGTGTAGGTTTTACCAGTACCTGTTGCCCCCAACAATACCTGTTCTTTTACACCATCTTTGACTCCTTTTACGAGTTGTTTAATGGCATCTGGTTGATCCCCAGTTGGTTTATATTGTGAAACCAGTTCAAAGGGATGACTTGTATCTCGTTTGGTCATAGTTTGCCTCCAGCCGACTTAAATTGACTTACCTCTCCCATTATACACGACTTGCCTAGTTTGTTAAGTTAAACTGAATTAAGCCGTTTAGGGGGGTTATCAGTTACTCAGCGTTAAAAATACTAATGTAAATCCGCTGCAGGGTTTCAGACCCCGGGAATTGGTCGTTTAAAAGCTCAGGAAGAACTTCGCGAATAAAGTAGGCCACACTAGGCATATCACGAAAGGCAAAAATCGTTTCTAAACTTTCGCGATAAATGTCTAAAAAGACTGGCTCTGGATTTCCCTTTTGCAATTCGCCAAACGCTTCATAGAGCAAGTCAATTTTATCTGCTACCGCCAAAATCCGTCCTTCTAAGGTGTCGTCTTTACCTTCATGCAAGCGCCGCTTATAAGCTGCCTGTAGCTCAGCCGGAATTTCAGCTTCAACAAAACTATCTGACAAACTCGTTTCAACATTAGCTAACATTTGTCGTAACTCTTGTGAAGCATACTTAACTGGGGTCCGAATATCGCCGATAAACCGTTCGGCCATATCATGGTTTAAAGCCTTCTCATATAACATCCGCCAGTCAACATCATTACCAGCCTGTTCTTCGACGTCACCTAAAAACTGTGCAGCCTGCGTAACCTTCCAGGAATGTGCGGCCACTGAATGTGGTTGATATTTAAAATAACCGGGTGCGCGACTAATCATTTCTAATTCATTAAGCCCCGATAAGTACTGATGCATGCCCATTTGACTGCCTCCTCATGATTTTACTTGACTAACATTATCATCTTTATTGCCCACAAATGCAAGAACAGGGTTCATCGTCACGTTTGACGACAAGCCCTGTACATAGATTTGATATTCTGTTTAGTAGGAGCCTAAGATAGTCACACTATATTTCGTACTATCGGCACTCTTTGTAACATACGCCTGCATACCTGTCGCCGCATTAATGCGAATCTGAACTGGGACGCCCCCTGGCAAATAATTAGGGGCTACCTGCGCAAGATAATTAGCAAAGCTACGTATCTCGGTAGCAGAATAAAACTGAGTTGTAACCGTCACATTTAAACCTGCCAACTGTTTGTCATGATAGGCTGCTTGACCAGTTACCGATGATAAGTTAGGGAAAAAGTTTTGCACATTCTTCGTAAAGTTCTTAAAACTCGTATTTAGCTCATTAGCAACTGACTTATCATTGGCGGTACCTTCTTCCATGGGTAGTACAACGGTCTGATCATCAATCGCATGCCATTTTGATAATTGACTACCTGATGTTGACTGGACCCAACTATAAAAATTACCACCGGCCAATGAATCATCTGGAGCCTGGGCATACATGGCCACAATAATTGGCGTATTTTGCTTTATTCCGGGCAATTTACGATAACGTTCAATCACAGATTGGGCAATTTTACGACCCTCACGTTCATAGTCTTGCTTACTAATGTTTTGACGATAAGTAGCACCGTACTTTTCCTTTTGGTAACTGTCTTGGGTATTCATCGCCAAGCCCACGACCACACCGGCTAAGGAAAGATCATTTCCCTTTTGCGTCATAAAATCTTGTTCTTCTAATGTTTGTAAGTAGATAGGCGCCCGTGAACTATCAGTTTTACCGTTATCAGCTGGGTTCAACCCAGTAGGATTATCCTTTGATTTGCGTCCAAGCCAATCCAAAGCCGTGTCACTATTCAAATACTGTCCTTCTTGGAAGATATAACGGTCGGTACTGAAATGGTCTTTAGAAAAATTAAGCAGGCCATTTTCAAAACTTACCATATTAAATTCATTTCCATTTTTTGAAGCCGTTACCCCACGGGCTTTACTTACCTTGTAATGACCATCATTAATGACGGTTTTATAATTAGCCCCATTGCTAGCGGAAATCTGCAAGCCCTTCTTTTTGCTCTTAGTATGCCCACTAGGTGCACTTTGTTCTGTATGACCAGCATTTTGAGCAAAAAAATTACCAAAAAAGATTAACCCACCGCCTAAGATTAGAACCGCAAGTCCCGTTAACAGCCATTTTGTCCATTTATTATTAAACTGCATCATTTCTCCTTTAAAACGCCCATGCAGCAAAATGAGCGCGATCACATTTGACAGAATTTACTTATCCATAATATCACGTAATTGACTTTCTGACCAAACCGGTGTGCCCAATGCTTGGGCTTTAGTTAATTTAGACCCAGCTTTATCACCAGCAATGACGTGCGTTGTTTTTTTAGATACAGAACCTGTTACTGTTGCTCCTTGTGCTTGTAACCATGCCGTAATGTCATCACGAGTTAAATGATCAAACTTTCCGGTGATAACAACTATTTCGTCAGCAAGTGGCCCCTGATCAGCAGTCTTTGATCCCAGATAGTCTTGATTAACCCCAAGCTGAGCTAAATCGAAAACCAATTCTTGAACCCGCTGACTAGCAAAATACTGGGCAACATTATCGCCAATTACTTGGCCAATCCCAGGAATAGCGGCAATATCTTCGCCATTAGCCGCTTGAATCGCGGGTAATGTTTGAAAGTGTTCTGCAATCAGACGCGCAACTTTAGCACCGACATGCCGAATGCCTAGACCAAAAAGTAACCTTTCCAAGGAATTTTGCTTAGAGGCCGCGATAGCATTTAACAGATTGGTTGCTGACACCTGACCAAATTTTTCCAAGTTCTGTAAATCATCTAAGCGTAAACGATATAAATCGGCCACGTTGGTAACAAGTTTTTGGGCCAATAATTGTTGCACAATTTTTGGACCCAAACCATCAATATTCATGGCCTGGCGTGAAGCAAAATGAGTCAAGGCTTCTTGTATTTGAGCTGGGCAAAGTGGGTTCAGGCAACGCAAGGCCACCTCGCCATCTAAATGAACCAAGGGTTGGTCACAAATGGGACACTGCGTCGGAATGACATAAGTTGACGTATCCATTGGACGCTTAGCTAAAACCACCTGACTAATTTCAGGGATAATATCTCCTGCCTTATGCAAAAGGACTGTATCACCGATACGTATATCCTTAGCCAGCAAATAATCCGGATTGTGTAAGGAAGCCCGACTGACCGTCGTGCCCGCCAAAGTAACCGGATCCATCACTGCGGTTGGTGTAACTACCCCAGTTCGGCCCACTGTCCACTCAATTGACCTAACCACGGTCTCAGCTTCCTCAGGCGGAAACTTATAAGCAATCGCCCAGCGAGGGACCTTCACTGTATTACCCAAAACTGGGTGAAGTGCCAATTCATTAACCTTAATTACAATGCCATCAATTCCATAAGCTAGTTGCTCACGGTTAGCAGTCTGTGTATTTATATATGCCGTCAACTCTTCTTTAGTTTGCACAACTTTATTTTGATGATTTGTTGGCAAACCAAGTTGATTTAGCCGCACCAACAATTGAGCTTGTGTTTTGACACCTAAGGTTTGCACCGGATCGACTACTTGATATAAGAAGGCTGCTAACTCACGTTGCTTGGTAATCGTTGCATCTAATTGCCTTAGCGAACCAGCCGCTGCATTACGGGGATTCGCAAACGTCTTCAACCCGTCCTTCTCCCGCTGTTGATTAAGCTTTACAAACGCCTGCTTGGGCATGTAAATCTCTCCGCGTACCTCTAGCGAGAGAGGTTCTTTTAATTGCTTAGGAATGGCCCTAATCTCACGTACATTCTGAGTAACATCTTCACCGATTGTCCCATCACCGCGGGTTGAGGCCTGTACAAGCCCCCCTTTTTCATAGACTAAACTAATAGCAAGTCCATCAATTTTCAATTCAGCATTATAGGCTAAGGGCGTTTCAATTTGCTTTTGCGTGGTTTTAACCCAGTCCATCAGTTCTTCAGTAGAAAAAACATCGCCTAAGGACAACATAGGTACTGGATGGCTCACCTTAGGTAGATCAGCCTTTAAGCTTTGCCCACCAACCTGCTTTAAAATGGAATCTTCTGTAATGAGATCGGGATATTGCTCGGCCAGTGCTTGTAAGTGCTGATAGGCCTCGTCATAAGTCGCATCTAAGACGCTAGGGGCATCTTGTTCATAATACTCATGAGCCCATTGCTTTAAACTTTGTTCAAGCTTTTCGACTGTTTTTTTTGCTTCAGCCTTAGTATGAGCCAGTTGTTCTTCCACCATCAGACTGCTCCTTTATGCTTGTGTTACTTGTTCGATTGGCGCAAAGGCAGCCAAAAGCCGTTTAACGCCTTGGTCTTTAAAAACAATATCAAGCTCTTGATCTTCACCACTACCAGAAATCTTAACAACCCGGCCCAAGCCCCACTTTTTATGGCGGACCTGGTCACCATCATGCCAAACTACTGTTTGCTTCGTTTGACCAGCAAACAGTGTTGCCGAGGCACGTTGCTGTTGCTGATTTGCCGTGCGGCCAGCAAAGCTTGTCTGTTGTACTTTTTGCTGTCGACGGGCAAAGGGATAGTTGTCATTTCCGGACGCCTGTCCAGTTGGGCTTGTCACCAGACTAGCTGGAATTTCCTCAATAAAACGTGACGGCGTATTCGTTAGCGTCCGTCCATAGAGCATTCGCGAATAAGCATTTGTTAAGTATAGTTCTTCCTTGGCTCGTGTAATACCAACATAAGCTAAGCGCCGCTCTTCTTCCATCAAGGTTTCATTTTCGTTAGCACTTCCCAAAGGGAACAGGGATTCTTCCATGCCAACCAAAAAGACAACAGGAAACTCAAGCCCTTTGGCCGCATGCAAGGTCATCAAGGTTACCTGATTCGTCGCATCCTCATCAACATTGTCTAAGTCAGATACCAAGGCTAACTCACTCATAAAATCAACATACTTAGACACTGACTCTTCATCAGGCTCATACTGTTGATCAAACTTTTCTGTTACTGACAAAAACTCAGCTAAGTTTTCTAATCGGCCTTGATTTTCGGGAGTCGGGTGTTTTTTTAACTCTGCCTCATAGCCAGATTGTTCAAGAATTTGCTTGGTTAAGTCCGTGATTGAAAGGTCAAAGGTCATCTGCTTTTGCAAATTATCAATCATCCGGGTAAATGCATTTAGTTCTTTGCTGGCCCGACCTGTTAATTTGGGGACTAGAACTGCATTTTTAGCTGCTTCTAAGAGCGACCAATCATTTTGCAGAGCAAATTGACGTAGCCGTTCTAAACTGGTCGCCCCAATTCCCCGCTTAGGTTCATTAACTACCCGCAAAAAACTTTCATTGTCAGCAGGATTCGTCACCAAAGACAAATAGGCTAAAACATCCCGAATTTCTTTACGATCATAAAACTTCGAACCACCTACAATCGTATAAGGCATATTCGCTTTAACCAGTGCTTCTTCAAAACCACGTGACTGTGCATTTGTCCGATATAAGATGGCAAAGTCACGGTAAGTATGTTCACCCGCTTTTAAGGCCTTTTGAATTTGAGAAATGGCAAAGAGCGCTTCATCACGATCTGTTTGGGCGCGATAATAGGTGATTTGACTACCAGAACCGTTATCTGTCCAAAGCTTTTTTGGAATGCGTGTTTCATTATGGGCAATAACAGCATTGGCTGCATCCAAAATGGTTTGAGTCGACCGGTAATTTTGCTCTAATTTAACCGTCTTAGCATCTGGATAATCATGCGTGAAGTTAAGCATAATTTCCATGTTAGCACCCCGCCAACCATAAATGGATTGGTCTGAATCACCCACTACTGCTAGATTCCGGTGTCCTTGGGCAAGCAGAGATACCAAGCGGTACTGGGCATCGTTGGTATCTTGATACTCGTCAACGTGAATATAGAGGAACTTTTGTTGATAGTAGTCTAAAACCGCTGGTGCTTGCTCTAATAATTCAATCACTTTCATGATTAAGTCATCAAAGTCCAAGGACTGTGCCTGGGCTAATTGGTGTTGGTAAGCCTGGTAAATTTTAGCTACCATTTCCTCATAAGGACCATGTGCATCCTTTTCATAACTAGCAGGCTCTTGCATGGCGTTTTTGGCATTTGATATTGTTGACAAAACAGCCCGGGGTGCAAATTTTTCCGTATCAAGATTCATGTCCTTCATGATCCGTTTAACTAAACTACGCTGGGCACCGGCATCTAAAATGGTAAAATCACGACGATACCCTAATTGATCAATATCCCGCCGTAAGATACGAACAGCTAATGCATGAAAGGTTGATACCCAAACTGCTTGTGCATCTTCTTCATCCACTAATTGTGCAATTCGCTCTTTCATTTCCCGAGCAGCCTTATTAGTAAAGGTAATCGCTAAAATCCGCCAAGGCATCACATCCAAATCTTTGATTAAGTGTGCAACCCGGTGGGTCAGCACCCGTGTTTTACCCGATCCCGCACCGGCCATAATTAAGAGTGGGCCTTCAGTCGTTTCCACTGCCTCTGCTTGCTTATCGTTCATGCCCTCAAGTAATTCATTCATCCTGAAGTCCCACCTTTCTTACCTATTCTCGTCATTTATCCATCTTAACGAATCTTTTTTCCCCAGTATTGATATAAGTCAACTTTTAAAGCTCCATTATACAATTTACGCTTTTTGGTTGCACGGGCTCCATAGGCTGCTTCAAATCCTTCATCAGCTGTCAAAATATATTTAGACCAGGTAGGTAATTGTTGATAAAGTTGTCCCATTTCATGATAAAGCTGACGAGCAGCTGCTTCATCTCCCAACCGCTCACCATAAGGTGGATTAGCGACGATGACGCCATTAATTTTATCCGTAGTCCAATCCTTAACCGCTAATTGTTTAAAGGTAATATCTTCTGCTACCCCTGCAGCCTGGGCATTACGCTTGGCAATTGCAATCATATCACCATCAATATCATAGCCACTAATATCCAAAGAAACCGTAAAGTCAATCATTTGCCGTGCTTGTGTTTTTAAACGCTGGCTAATTTGTGGATCAAACCAGTCCCAGTGACTAATATCAAATTCACGGTTTAGCCCTGGTGCGATATTACGCCCAATCATTGCTGCTTCAATCGGGATAGTTCCTGAACCAGTAACTGGATCAACGAAGGGATTGTCAGTAAACCAATGGGCTAACATGACTAAGGCAGCTGCCATCGTCTCCTTTAATGGAGCGCCACCCTTTTCCGTTCGGTACCCCCGCTTGAAAAGCGAATCACCGGTTGTATCCAATGTAATCATAACCTGGTTCTTGTCAATTGCCGTTTCCAAAACAAACCGATTACCTGTTTCAGGTAAAAAGCCACGGGCATGGTAAGCTTCTGTTAGGCGATTAACGACCGCCTTTTTTGTAATAGCCTGAATCGTAGGCACGGAATGCAAAATAGCGTTTTTAGAACGTCCATTAACCGGAAACTGAGCGTCATAAGGCAACAAATCTTCCCATGGATAACCTGCGGTTTGCGTAAATAGCTCATCAAAGGTCTTAGCTTGAAACTGCGTTACGATGATCTTAATGCGATCGGCCGTTCGTAACCAGAGATTAGTCCGATAAATGTCCTCCATGGTCCCTTCAAAGAGTACCCGTCCATTTTCAGTCTGTGTAGCATACCCCATTTGTTTTAATTCTTTAGCTACTAGCGCTTCTAAGCCAGCTCCCGTGGTTGCCATTAATTGAAATGTTTTCATGTCCTTACTTCTCCTTAGGACAGGCAAATTCTTGCCTGCCAATTGATCGCAAAATAAAAGCCGACGCCACAAGGGACGTCGGCTGCCTGATGTATTAGCTGTAAGCCATGTTTTGTTCCGTACACAAAGTGGCAGTCCGTGCACGGTGGCAATCATCTATCTCAGACATTTCTGTCTCCCCGGCCATCACTTCATTTCGCTAGGCCAAGCGCCCCTACCAAAGTTTGGGTTGCCCGCTCATGGGGTTTACCGCGTTCCATTCATCGCATTTCTTTGATGATTCGTCACTGTGGCACCTTCACAACTACTCATCCATAGTTACCCTTAGGATTTTCGTTGGCCGTCAGTTAAGTTACCTTAACTGCCTAGCCTTATTTTTTCAGCTAGCATGAACACTACTGACCTCGCAGTCAGTGCGAGCATGGACTTTCCTCATATGGCAGTTGCCATACGCAATCACCCACTAATACATCAATAAATAGCATTATACACTTATTTTTCAGCTTGAGTAGCCTGATTATCTAAAAATTCTTCATTTTCTCCAGCATGTTCTACTGATTGGGCATTAGCAGCAACCCGACTAGCCGTCACGCCAGTAGTTGTAGCACTAGCATTTTCATTTGTGCGTGCCGTTCCAAAAACACGTCGTTCCAAATTAGACAAGCGCTTTAAAATATCCATATTTGTATTAGCCACTGGCGCTGGACTTACTGCTTGATTGGGTGTACCACTCGTTTGTTGAGCAGCAGCGACCTGTTTCGTTAATTCTGCCACTTGGGCCTTTAACTTGTCATTTTGCTTTGTTAATTCTTGGATATTCGTCTCATAGGCTTGATAATCAGCCATAATTTCATCTAGGAAGGCATCGACGTCTGTCATGTCGTAGCCAGTTCCGATGCGAGTTTTTTTAAAATCTTTATTCAAGATTTCATCACGAGTTAGTAAAACGTTTTCCATCAGTTGGGCTCCCTTGTTTTTTATACGTAAGGTTAGTTTACCAGTTTTTACAGGTAAAGACAAAAACTAGCTTTAAGTTTTAATCATAATGACCTGCTTCCGATAGTTTTTCACCATATTCTTCGGCATATTCTTGAAGACGATCAAAATCAATTTGATGCACTTCGTAAGAGTGGCCTTCCTGGTAACGTTTAGCAGCCTGCCAAGCATATCGGACTGGTGACTGATCGGCTTGTTCATCAAAAAAGATATATGCCTCTTCTGTATGATCAAGCATAAACTGCTGATAATTCTTAAGTTGACTAGGATTTTGATAAGGTAACTGCGATACAGCAGCCGAAAAATCGACCTTTGTTTTCAAGTCAGCTAACTGTGTTTGTCGTTCTGGCTTCCATTGAGCACCAAAATCCGCAAAGGGGGTCATCAAGGCAGTTTGAAACTGAGGATTGTCTTCTCGAAGACTTAAGGCCTCTTGAATCGCCCACTGTTCTATCCCACTTTGTCCGCCAGTAATTAACCAATCAGCGTCTTCGTCAATCGCCCGCCTAAGTTGCTTAGCAAGGGCGTATCTAATCACCTTTAATTTTGGATCATTTTCTCCAAAAATGCCTAATTCAAATTGACGAAAGCCCGTCACCCAAATTCTTTTCACGCTTTCCTCCTAGTGCAATTTCCAATGTATGTTCCTATTAAACGTCTAAGAACCCCTTAGCTAATAAAATAGCATTTTTTCAATTGTAATAACTTGTTAGTTGCTTGACCCAGACCAAATAGACCTAGCATTAGCTTATCACAGATGGTCAGTTTACCACTAGTACAGAGCCTTTATCTATAATTAATAAATGAATGCTTATTCATAAATGATTTTAAACTGACTGGGCAAATACACTAAGTAGCCTACCCAGTCGCCTTTAATTTACCTTAATTTTACATTCACATTACCAATGGGTTACTGAGCCCCTTGACTGACAACTTTTACGCATTTTACAAACGCAATATGCTAAAATGATTAGGATATGTAGTAAAAAGCAAGTTCTACTGGTATCACAGGTTATCCAACTGTCAACCTTTAGCTGGATAACCACTAGTAATTGATCTTGGAGGTGTGACAGTTAATGGTCGTTAATTATCCTAATGGTCAGCCCTTTCATAAAGTGGCGCGCCCTGGGAACCAGCAGATCTATGCTCGACCTTCACAAAGTAACCGTGGGATGCATTTAGAAGATGACATCAATGCAGCCAATCGCTATTACTTAGCGCTTGGCCAGGCCGTCATTCATAAGAAGCCAACCCCGATTCAAATCGTTCATGTTGATTACCCTGCCCGAGCAGCAGCCAAAATTACTGAGGCCTACTTTCGACAGGCTTCAACAACAGATTATAATGGGGTTTATCAAGGCTACTATCTTGACTTTGATGCAAAAGAAACGAATAATCAACGTTCCTTTCCTTTAAAAAACATTCATGAACACCAGGTAGCCCACCTTAAGGCTGTTAGTGACCAGGCTGGACTAGCTATGTTCTTGATACGGTTTAACCGTTTGCGTGAGACTTATTTAGTCGACGCCAAACTCATTTTTAAGTATTGGAATGCCCAGCAGCATGATCGTAAATCAATCCCCTATTCAGCTATTAAGGAATACGGGATACGCATAAAGGCTAATTTGCAACTTGCTCTACCTTATTTAGATGCGGTTGATCAGTTGATTAAATTAAAAGATACGAAGGAGAATTGTTAATCATGACAGAAGATGACATGTCACGTAGCCAACGTAACCGGTCCGCTGGTGCGACTGCTAGCCGGTCTGGACGACAACGAGGCCCAAAAAAGAAACACCTATGGCGCGATGTTGCCATTATTGCTGCCACGCTTGGGGCTTTAGGCCTAGTAGCTGGTGGGGGCCTCTTTGCTTATTATGCTTCATCTGCGCCCCGTATCTCAGATAGTGCTCTGCATGGAACTTCGCAGACACAGTTGTTAGATAGTACTGGCAAAACATTTTATACTACTGGTAACCAAACTCGAGAAGTTGCCCGGCAGGCAGAGATTCCTAAAATTTTACGGCAGGCTGTTACCTCAATTGAGGATCGCCGGTTTTACAAGCACCACGGCGTTGACCCTAGACGAATTCTTGGGGCTACCGTGGCGAATATTACTGGTTCGTCTCTAGGTCTGCAAGGTGGTTCCACCCTGACCCAACAATTAGTAAAGTTAACCGTTTTTTCTACCTCAGCCGCAGACCAAACCTTAAAACGTAAAGCCCAAGAAGCCTATTTAGCCACCCAGGTGGAAAAAAAGTATTCCAAAGATCAGATTTTAACTTTGTATATGAATAAGGTATACATGGGTAATGGTGTCTACGGGATGAAGACAGCAGCTAACTACTACTTTGGCAAAGAACTCGATCAATTAACAGTTCCTCAAATAGCCTTGATTGCTGGCTTACCTCAGTCGCCTTCTGGTTATGATCCCTATACGAATCCAAAGGGAGCCTTAGCCCGGCGAAACAACGTTATTCGCGCCATGCAAGAAAATAAGGTTATTAGTAAAGCAGATGCTGATCGCTATGTAAAGGTACCTATTAATCAAGGGTTAAAAGAAACCCATCCTGAAACTGAAAAAGCTGAAAAGGATGCCAAAGAAACAGATGCCTATATCACATCTACCTTGCAGGAATTACGTCGCTTAGGTTATGATCCGGCAAAAGATGGCCTCCGGGTTCACACTAACCTTAATAGTAAAGTCCAAAAGCGGGCATATGATATTGCTAACTCAGATCAATATGTGATTTGGCCTAGTGATGACCTCCAAGTTGGCCTGACCGTGACTAACCCTAACAATGGTAAGGTGATGGCCCAAATTGGTGGTCGAAAGTTAGACACAACCTTTGGCTTAAACCGTGCTAAGCAAACCAGTCGTTCCTCTGGTTCAACAGCTAAGCCACTAGTCGATTACGGACCAGCCGTTGAACATCTTAATTGGCCAACCTACCGGACTGTCGATGACTCACCTTATACCTACCCTGGCACCAATGTTAAGGTCTATGATTGGGATCACAAGTTCGAAGGTAAGATGACAATGCGTCAAGCACTAGCGGAATCACGTAACATTCCTGCTATTAAAACCTTTGTGGATGTTGGTAATCAAAATGCAGCTGGCTTCCTTGATAAACTTGGTATCAAGGTTAAGGCTAGCGATTTGGTTACTAGTAATGCCATTGGAATTGATGTCTCTTCAGAGCAAGAAGCAGCCGCTTATTCAGCCTTTGGCAATGGCGGAACGTATTACAAACCTTACTATATCTCCAGTGTGGAAGAACAAAGTGGTGATATTAAGAAGTTTTCACCCGAAGGTAAGGAAGCCATGAAGAGCTCCACTGCCTTCATGCTAACAAACATGATGGAATCCGTTATTACTGATTCTTACGCTAAAATGGTTGATACCAATGCCTACTCGCAGGCTGGTAAGACCGGAGTTACCGGTTATGCTGATGATGCTGATGTACCTGATGGTGCGGCTTCTGATACTTGGTTTACTGGCCTAACTAAGTCTGCAACCATTTCCGTTTGGACTGGTTATGATGAACCTAACACGCCAGGGCATTACTTAGCTAAGGGTAGCGACCAGTACTTAGCGCTTAAAACGTATGGCGCATTAATGGATTACATTATGCAAGGTGGCGGACTTAGCGATGCCGACGGTTCAGACTGGACCGTTCCCGAAACAGTTAAGCAAGTTACAAAGTATGGTAAGACAGAATATGAAGTGCGTGGAGCTAGCTTTAAGAACCCACCCCTTCATAAAACGTTCCCAAGCTCTGAATTTAGTTCAAGTGCTACTAGTTCTAGCTCAGCAGCCTTGCGAAGCTCAAGTACAACAAGCGTGTTGCGAAGTTCTTCTTCCCAACCACAGCCTCAACCTAACAACCAGCAAGAACCAACTAACCCTGGTGGTCAAAATAATAATAATCAGCAAGCGCCACAGCGGGGACAAGGTACTCAAACTACGCCTCCTTCCCAACACCCACAATCCTCAGATTCACAACAGTCTCGTTAGTTGGACATACGCATAAGATAGTAAAAAACCCTTGGTTAGTTTTAACTAACCAAGGGTTTTTTACTATCTCCTTACTCTCCCTGTTTACTTATTCAAACACAGAGAAGTCACTAGGTAAGCGACTTGGTACTTACCTACTTATAATGATTTCATAACTGTCTAGTCTCCTTCACTAAGACTATCCAAGTCAATCTGGGTCAAATCGACATCTAAGGGCACCTCTGCTGTTGTCTGGTTAACTGACTGCTTATAACCTTGTCGCTGTCTTTTTTCTTGATAAACATCTTGTAAGGAATGATAATTCTTCTTTTGCCAGGCGACTAAGATTGTTTCAATGTACCGTAAATTCAAGGCACCATTTAAGACGGCCTCTTGCAAGGCAGCCTGCATAAATATCGGCTGAAAATGGTCAATATCAAACCAATTAGTAATCGTTTGTAATTCAATACTACTTAAGGGGCGTCCAAACTCTCGTTCAATAGCATTAAAAATATCAGCACGGGTCAATTCATTTTGATTGCTACTAGCAGTAGGAGCCCCTTCTGTGGCAAGCCGGGCTTGCGTACTCACAGCTGGTAAGTCCTTAGGATTCAGTTGCATCGCCTTTAAATAAAGCGGTGAAAAATCAAACTTGGTGATGACTTTACCCTGGCCATCGCGCTGCGAGATAAAATTAATGAAGCCCTTGTGATGCAGCTGAGTCAGTCCCTTGCGGATATCGTCTTCTGGCCAACCAAGGCGTTCTTTTAAAGCAGGAATTTTGATATCACCCGCATACTCGTTAACTTGGCCTTGAACCTGTAGGAGTAGCAAAAATTCATCATTACTCATTCCTAGTTGGCGATAATGGGCTAATAAAAAAGTATTAATCACGACCTGAGGGGCATTAAAAAAAGCCTGCAGCGGTTCATTTTCTGACATGACAACGTACTCCTTTCATTTGACTTACAGTTAAATAATAAAAACACAGACACCGTATCATGGCGTCTGTGTTTTTTGGCTAATTTCGATTAAGGACGCAAACGATTCATTGTCCTTGGGAAAGGAATAGCCTCACGAATATGTTCTTCACCCGTGACCCACGTTACCATACGCTCTAGGCCCAAACCAAAGCCAGCATGTGGCACTGATCCATACTTTCGAAGGTCTAGATACCATTGGTACTCATCTAGGTCAAGGCCCATTTCCTTGATACGGTCCTCTAGATAAGCGTAATCCGTTTCACGTTCCGAACCACCAATAATCTCTCCATACCCTTCAGGAGCAAGAAGATCGGCTGAAATAACAACGTCATCACGATTAGGATGCCGTTTCATATAAAAAGCCTTAATAGCCTTAGGGAAGTTGACGATAAAGACAGGCTTTTCAAAATGGTTAGCCAAGAAGGTCTCTTCAGGTGAACCAAAATCCACTCCCCATTCCAAATCAAAACCATTCTCTTGCAACAAGGTAATGGCATCATCATATGAAATTCGAGGATAAGGTAAGTGCGTATACTTAGCCAAAAGCTCCTTATCCCGGCCAAGTAAGTCCAACTCATACTCATTACAGTCCAAAACAGCTTGGATCAAGTAAGCAATATAACGCTCTTGCAAGGCCAAAGATTCCTCTTGATGCATCCAAGCCATTTCAGGTTCAATCATCCAAAATTCAGCTAAATGACGACGGGTTTTTGACTTTTCTGCTCGAAAGGCAGGTCCAAAGGTGAAGACCCGACCAAAAGCCATTGCCCCAGCTTCAGCATAAAGTTGCCCGGTTTGGGATAGATAGGCATCAGTGTCAAAATACTCGGTATGGAATAACTCAGTCGTGCCTTCTGGCGCTGAACTAGTTAAGAAAGGCGCGTCCAACTTAATAAAGCCTTCTTGATTAAAGAATTCATAAGTCGCTGTAATCAAGGTATTACGAATCCGTAAGACCGCAAAAGGCTGCAAGTGACGCAGGTAGAGGTGTCGGTGGTCCATCAAGAAGTCGGTTCCGTGCTCCTTAGGCGTGATAGGATATCCCTCTGACTCACCTACCACGGTAACATCTGCAACATCCATTTCATAACCAAAAGGTGATCGGTCATCTTGACGGATAGTTCCAATCAAATACATACTGCTTTCTTGATGTAAGGCTTTCACCTTAGCAAAAATAGCATCCCCCACTTCAGCCTTGGAAACAACACCTTGAAAAAAGGCCGTTCCATCACGTAATTGCAAAAATTGCATTTTATTTGAACCACGCTTATTACGTAGCCAAGCCCCCAAACGAACTTGTTCTCCAACGTGCTGCTTTGCATCCTCAATCCTAATTGTTTCCATAAATTCCTAACTCCTTACTACTAGTTGCAACTTTGTGTTTATAAATTCTGAATCGAACGAATTAATTCACCATTTGAAAATTGATAAGCTAAAAAGGTTAAATTGTCAGCTTGATCAATAAAGGTAACTTCCCAAACAACAATCCCTTTATAAATTCCTAACCCAAAGGTCGTTATTTTTTTAGGATGGTAGTCTGCCTGCACCTGCTGTTGGATGCTTTTTGCTGACTTCCCCTTATCCAAACGGACCGTTACGAGTTTCTTACGGCCGCTTTCAGCTATTACTGCTACGGGTTTTTGCTGATGATTACGCCCAGTAACCGCTGTAAACGTCTTTTCTCTAGCAACGTGATAGAACTGGTCTACCTGGTCAATTTTGCCAGCCCGTCGCGCGCGGTTCACTAATTCTGATTGTGCCTGACTAAGTGGGTGCACAGCACGGGCGTACCCAAGGGCCCCAACTGCTAGCACTAATAAGCACAAACCCAGGAAAAGCGTGGTCCGAAATTTTTTTTGGCGCCGCTTAAGCTGAGGTGTCTGCCGTAATTCCATGAATGACTCCTCTATTCCATTGACTGTTTTAACTAAGAGCAAAGCTATTTAATACTTTAGCAGATAATGCGTTGACTTAAAAGGTCTTTAACGATGTTCCCTGAAGAAGTTAGCTATGGCTGACGGCAAGTCCTTTTTAGCTAACTCCCGTTGTGGTAAGGCCTTAGGTAACATATTCTTTAAGGTCTTACCGTACTTTTTAGTAGTGATGCGCGAATCTAAGATAACCACTGCCCCGTAGTCTTCAGGAGATCGCAATAGTCGGCCCACGCCCTGCCTTAAACGCATGACCGCCTTAGGCAAGGTGTTTTGGTAAAAGGGTTGTCGTCCCTGGGCTTTGAGCACAGCCTCTTCTGCCTTTGCAGGTACAGAATTAGGCTGCTCAAAGGGCAAACGGGTAATGATGACTAGTCGGACTTGTTCCTTTGGTAAATTAATCCCCTCCCAGAAACTATTGGCCCCTAAGACCACCGTTCGCTGTTCATGCTGCATTCGTTTAAGAATACGGGTTCGCGTTCCAGTTACCCCCTGAGCCAAAATAGTCATATTATGCCGGCTGCCACTATGATTTTCTTGCAGGCGGGTAAAGGCCTGTTCAATCATGTCTAAGGAGTTAAAGAGAATCAACGTATTTTCTTGAACTTGAGCTAAAATAGCTTCAATCTCTTTAGTCACATAATTAACATAATCATCGGCCATAGGGCTTGGACCATCTGTTACCATAAAGAGTTCCGCCTGATGTGCATAATCAAACACATCTTTAAATTGGTGCGCTTCTGTCTGCGACCGGTCTAAATTTAATCGGTCATAGAGAAAACTTGATCGGTTTGATGTAAATAGGGTGGCTCCAATCAACGTTGGTGGCATGAAATAGGGATAAACGCGATCAGCAAAATAATCAAACGTATGCAACAATCCGCCACTTAGCATCAAAGCCTGCCCCTTTGCTTGCGGAAACTCTGTTAGCCAAAAAACAGTTGCCGCTGGGTAGTCCAATAAATCTTGTTGAAACTGTGTCAACTGTCTTTGGGCCCGGGTAATCTGACCTAAAGATCGCCTAAAGTCGGCTAAGGTCTGGCGCTCAGTCAATGAAAAAGCATGCTTTACCTGACTAAAGGCAGCCAAAAAAGCATCCAACGTCTGGTTGAGACCATATACAGCCCCCAAAAGGACTTGCAAGAGGTCTGCTTGGTCCCGCCAAAAAATAGCCAACTGATCCTCAGGTAATACTTTTTCAAAAGGCTCCGTCAAATTAGGATGATGTTGCCCTAATAAAAATTGCCGATACAATGCGGTCACTAACTTAGGTAACTGGCCTTGCAACTGGGTTAAGTTTGCCTGAAATTCGGATTTTAGCTGCTCCCCTGTACCTATCCTTTGCAAAATGGGAATAATGGTTTCTTCATGATGACTTGTCAAGCGGTTTAAAGCATCCCCCACTGCATCTATCCATTTAGGAAATGCAAGGCGATGTTGTCCTTGATGCAAAACGGCATCAGGTAGATGCTGAGGCTCATCAATGACTAAATAAGGTTTATTACCAGCTAACTGCCCCAGTTCTTTTGCATAGGTAGCAAGATAAGCATGGTTAACCACGATAAATTGGGCCTGTTGCGCCACTAGTTTTTGCCGATCAAAAAATTCATGTCCCTTAAAGGGCGACCCAGCCGGATTATTTGCTATCTGGGTCAGCTTGGCCATGAAATCTGCTTGTGGGTTAACTAAATTAACCTCATCCAAATCACCTGTTAATGTTTCCGTTAACCAGACTAGTAACTGGGCCTTGATCATTTGAAAGGCATTGGATCCCTCATCAATGGTCAAGGAGCGGCGGAAACTTTGAAGGTTAAGATAATGTTGGCGGCCCTTCAAACTGGCTGCACGCACTTCAAACGGTAAGCGCTCATTTAACTGGTCGCCCACCGTTTCTGTTACCGTCTGCTGCAAATTAACGGTAGGTACAGACACCACTACTTGCTTACCAGTTTCATTAGCTAGATAAGCGTAGGGCAACAGGTAACCAAGGGTTTTGCCCATTCCAGTTGGTGCTTCCAGCACTAGACCACCCTGCCCTGGCTGCAACTCCGTCGGTAATTGATGATAATGACTATCAATTAAATTCATCAATTTCCCTTGTTGCTCACGATATACCAACGGGTCAGTTAACAAGGTTCGTTTTTGTGCAGCCTTTTTAGGAAAAGCAAACGCTGATGCTTGTTTGAGTGGCGTTGGTTTCGAAAAGCGGCGGATGGCTAGTCCATCAATCACCTCTAAAAACGGTGGCAGTTGACCCGGCGCCTGTTGGTTCTCTTTTAAGGCCTGCTCAAAGACACGGTGGGTCTCCCGAGGTAAAGTCATTGGTAAATTCACTAAAGCCTGTAGGGTCACCATCGGAAGGTGCTTAGCCTTATGTAGAATCTTTATTAAGAGCCGGGCCGTTGTTAACGCATCACTATCAGCTTGGTGGGGATGCCGATGTTCAATTTGAAGAAATTTTGCCATAGCTCCAAGGCTAAAGCCCGGCGTTGTTGGCCATAAAATCTGGCTAAGCGGTACTGTGTCAAGCGCCGGGCCTGCTAGCGGTGTTAAGCCAATCCGCTCGAACTCAGCATTTAAAAAAGGCAAGTCAAAGTTAACATTGTGCGCAACAAAGATAGTGCCAGTCAACATAGCATGGACGGTTAGCCCAATATCTTCAAACCGTGGTGCATGCTGGACCATCTTTGTTGTAATCCCTGTTAACTCGGTAATCTGACGGGGAATCGTCTCGCCAGGATTAATTAAAGTTGAAAATTGGTTAATAATTTTTTGATCTTGTACGAAAGCGATGGCAATCTGAATAATGTGGCCCGTTTCCGTAGAAGTGCGGGTTGTTTCCAAGTCAACCACCGCATAGATATCTTTATTTTTCATGCACATACCCAGTCTTTGTCAATATTTCTCTTTTGATTATACCATATATCAGTCTGACCACGCCCTAGAAGCTAGCTTCAATATTTGGTATGATAGACAAATGGAAAAAGACTAATAAATAGATTGGTGGTTTATGACCAATGCAAAGACACGCAGAAGGTAGCAGTCATGCGAAGCTAATTTTACTTGGTGAACATTCAGTCGTTTATGGGCAACCTGCGATTGCTGTTCCCCTACCTGATTTAGCAATGCAGGTTCACATTGAAGAACGTCATGCAGGACAGATGATTTTAGCACCAAATTATCAGGGACCCCTTGATGATCTAACCGAGGCTTATGAAGGTGTGCGGCAGCTGATTAATCGTTTACTGACGTTTTTTGATCAACCTCATTTGCCCTTTCTTTTAAAAATTACATCCAACATTCCGCAAGAACGTGGCATGGGCTCCTCAGCCGCCACAGCAATTGCATTGACCAGGGCTTTTTTTGCTTTTTTCAAAGCCCCCCTATCCGATGCCATGCTGCAAAAATGGGCCAATGTTGAAGAAGCTATTACCCACGGTTCTCCATCCGGGATTGATGTTGCAACTGCAGCTCACGACTTACCAGTTTGGTTTGTTAAACAGCAATTGGCCATTCCCTTAGAAATGGCCTTACATGGAACGCTCATCATTGCTGATACAGGGATTCATGGACAAACAGGGCTTGCTGTTTCAGTTGTACGTGAGCAACTTCAAACAGAACCAGTTGCCACGCAAGAACATTTATCAGCCTTAGGCGACCTGACCACCGATGCTAAAATCGCGCTGGCTAGTGATAATGTCATGCAACTTGGAAAGACGATGAACGCCGCCCAAACCCATTTAAGCGCTCTGGGTGTTTCTCATCCTAAACTTGATGAATTAATTCAAGCCGCTCGGCAAGCCGGTGCGCTCGGTGCTAAACTAACTGGCGGTGGCGTTGGCGGGGCTATGTTTGCCCTTGCAGATCAGCCCGAACAGGTTTCAGCTATCACGGCAGCATTGGAAGCCGCCGGTGCTCGGGGCATCTGGCTCCAGCACTATCCTAAGAATTAAGGACAACAAACGTAATGAAACACTACACAGCCAAAGCTCATACGAATATTGCCTTACTCAAATATTGGGGTAAAGCGGATTCAGAGTTAATTATTCCAACAACGAGTTCCATCTCTTTGACCTTAAATGAGTTTTATACGCAAACAACGGTTTGGTTTGATTCTACTTTAGACCAGGATAGGGTTGTCCTAGATGGAATCTTACTGTCAACTAAGGCTAGTACCAAGGTTGTTCATTTATTAAACCTTGTACGCCAATTAAGTGGGCTAACCTCCTATGCTCATGTTGAATCGCATAATCATGTGCCAACCGCAGCTGGCTTAGCTTCTTCTGCCTCCGCTTTTGCTGCCTTAGCTGGGGCTGCCAGTCGTGCTAGTGGTCTTACCCTCTCACGGCAGGACCTTTCGCGGCTAGCCCGACGCGGTTCAGGGTCAGCTAGTCGTTCCATTTTTGGTGGCTTTGCCCAATGGGAACGTGGTCATAGTGACTTAACCTCTTTTGCCAAGCCAATTATGGAAGAGGTCACTTGGCCCATTCAGCTTGTGACCGTGCTCATTAACGACCAGCCAAAGAAGGTGAGTTCACGAACTGGGATGCAATTAGCGCAGACTTCGGCACCAGGCTATCAGCAGTGGGTAGCAGATACAAATGCAGCTAATAGTGCGGCCTTAACTGCCATCTTTAACCAAGACCTTGCTACCCTTGGATGCTTAGCGGAGGAAAATGCTTTAGCCATGCACGCCTTAAATCCTACGGCAACGCCTCCTTTTACCTATTTGACCACTCAATCCTGGGCTGTTATCCGCTTAGCACAAACATTACGAAACAATAAAGGCATTCCAGTCTATGCCACGATGGATGCCGGTCCAAATGTAAAACTGATTTCACAACCTCACGATACTTCGGTCATTATGCAAGCACTTCATCAGATTCTCCCTAACGTGCAAACACAAATTGCTACCCCAGGACCAGGAATTAACATTGTAGAAGGTGACACCATATGAAAATTCAAGCACAAGCACCCGGCAAACTTTTTTTAGCTGGTGAATATGCCATCACACTGGCTGGACAACAAAGTCTGGTTATGGCAATGAACCGTTACGTCACTGTCGAACTTGAAGATCAATCAATGATTGACCAAGCAGCCAAGGCTAACGTTAGGATTCATAGTGATCAAACTGGTGATTGGTCATTTGCCTGGTCTGACTTAGAATCCACTCCGGCCCCCGCTGATTTTGAATTGGTTAAACAAACCCTCGTCCTATTAAAAAAATGGTTAGCAACCCAAAAAATTGAAATGGTATCCCTATCCATCGTTATTCAGAGTGAATTGGTTCAAAACGGGAAAAAATTAGGTCTTGGTTCATCGGCAGCTGTTGTGTGTGCCTTAATCAAGGCCTTTAATACCTATTTTCAACTCGCCCTAACGTCAGAACAAACCTATAAGTTAGGTGTACTGGCTACCTTTTCCCTTGATCATTTTCATGCTGGCTCAATGGGGGACTTAGCTGCGGCTGCCTATGGCGGCTTAATTCTCTATCAGCGCTTTGATGCCAATTGGTTGGCTCTGCAGCTAAATGAAGGTCGCTTACTCGACCTAGTCAGTCAGTCCTGGCCCTTATTGGCTATTAATGTCATCCCTTTCCCTAGCCATTGGCACTTGCTAGTTGGTTGGACTGGCCAACCAGCAGATACACAAGAGATGCTAGCCCTTAATCCCAAGCTTACCCGTCTTTATCAAAACCAGCTGGCTAAAAAAACAGGGTTCTTAATTCGACAACTCAAACAAGCCATTGAAGAAGCTGACTTTTTAAGAGTCATAACCTGTCTACATCTAAATCAAGCAGCCCTCATCCAGTATGCTCAGTCGATGCACCTCCCCTATTTAACAGTGGGGTTACGTCGTCTACTAACCATTGCACGCCAACATGGGGCGGCTACTAAAATATCAGGAGCTGGTGGTGGTGATAATGGGATTGCCATTACGCCAGACCCTAAAACAGCTTCAGCCATTGCTATTGCTTGGCAAAAGCAAGGCATTATCCCTTTATCCTTAGAGATTGCACCCCTACAAACAAAGGAGGCTTCTTATGACGAGTGAACATATGCATCGTAAAGATGAACATTTAGCGCTAGCTGAAGCCCACTACCGACATGCTCGCCCTCAGTCTTCCTTAAATGGTATGCGTATCATTCATCGCCCCTTACCTGAAAGCCGACTAGACCAAGTTGACCTGACTTTTAAAACACCAGATTTCACTTGGCCTTATCCCTTTTACATCGAAGCGATGACTGGTGGCAGTCCACGAACTGGAAAGTTAAATACCCAATTAGCACAGGTAGCCAAAGAAACCCAATTAGCCATGGCTGTGGGCTCACAAAGTATCGCCTTAAAAGACGCCAGTACCAGACAGTACTTCACCAATGTGCGCAAAGAAAATCCGGATGGCTTTATCATTGCTAATCTTGGCGCTGGTCATGGTCCTAAAGCGGCTCAGATGGCTATTGATATGTTGGCGGCTGACGCCTTAGAAATCCATGTTAATGTTGCCCAGGAATTAGTAATGGCTGAAGGTGATCGCCAATTTATGTGGCTACAAAATATCCAAGCGATTTTAGCTGCGGTGTCCGTACCAGTAATCGTTAAAGAAGTTGGTTTTGGCATGGACCAGGATAGTATTCAAACGCTAACTGACCTAGGTGTCCATTACATTAATCTTGGTGGCCGTTCAGGAACTAATTTTGCTGAAATTGAAGCCCGGCGTAACCGCGACCATCCTTTTCCACTAGACTATATGTTTGATTGGGGACAGACGACGGCCGAAAGCCTCATTGAAGCAAAAGCCGTCAAGCCTGATGCAAAGCGCCATATTATAGCGACTGGTGGCATCCAAACCCCACTTGATATCTTGAAAGCACAGGTGATGGGAGCCCAAGCTGTAGGTGTTGCTGGTCACTTCCTGCATACCCTAATGCAAGATGGACCGGCTAGTTTAACTGCTGAAATTCAGTCCTGGCAGGCCGACTTGGCTAAGTTGTATACCTTAGTTGGCGCTAATACGCAAGCAGATTTACCTACCGTCCCCTATATTTTAAATGCACAATTACTATCTTATGCCCAGCAGCGGCGCAGGTCTAACTAATAGTTAAAGGATGTCTTAGTCATGGAAATGACCTGGACATCCTTTAAATTTTTATGGCAAAGGTAAATGAAAGGTAAAGGATGATAAATCTGTCTTTTAATTTACCTTACCAGGTTCGTTCTATCCCTAAGCCATATTATGATAGTCATGTTATGAAAAATATGTTAACTGAAAGCATCCGCCAACAGACGGATGATCAAATTATTGATGCCACGCTAACTTTGTTACAAAGCCAATCTTATGACCAACTAGCAGTAACAGAAATTACTCGCTTGGCAGGCGTGTCACGGATGGCTTTTTATCGCCATTTTGGTACAAAAGAAGCGGTTATCAATGCCATTGTCGCCCAATTAACGCAGGACTTTCAAGCTGAAGCTAAAGCTTTACCCCTAGATAGTGCGGCCATTGCCCGTGCTTTCTTTGGTTTTATTCAGGTAAATGGAACCGCTATTGCTGTTTTGCTTAATGCAGGCCTACGTGAACAATTTTATCCACCTCTACGCGATATCTTACACGATCTTTATGTCCAGCTCTTTAGCCAGGCACGCCAAAATTCAGCCGGTCCATCCATTGATTACGTTGCTGACTTTACTGCATCAGGAATGTTGGCATTAGCCATTCGTTGGATTGCAACCGGTCTTCATGAATCAATTGACGACATGACCGCTATCGCTAGTGAGATGACGGATGCACAACATGCTAGTCTCTAAACGAAGAGACTTAGCTGGCCTCAACTGCTTTATAAGGTAAAGGAGGTTCAAGCATGTCTGAGCCACGAGCAGCTGGCCAAACTGAAACCATTCAGTGGTCACATCTTCTTATTTTTTGCCTTGGGACTGCCATTTATGGCTGGGCAATCGTCAACATTAATATCCCTAACAATCTAGCTGAAGGTGGGATGTCAGGAATCACCCTGATTCTACGAGCACTTTTCCAGTTCAATCCCGCCTACTCTACCTTGATTCTAAACCTTCCCCTTTTTGCGCTGGGGTTACGCATTCTTGGTCGGCGCGCACTTATTTATACTATCTTTGGTACCCTTGCCCTATCCTTTTGGCTATGGTTATGGCAGTTATATCCCATGCACCTTGACCTACATCATGACATGCTAATTTCAGCCTTGTTGGCCGGCTTTTTCGGAGGACTAGGTTCCGGTATTATCTATCGTTATGGGGGTACAACAGGCGGTAGCGACATTATCGCACGAATTGTTGAACAACGCTTCGCTATCCCTATGGGACGAACTCTCTTCATGCTAGATTTACTTGTGTTGATTGCTTCCTTAGTCTATATCGACCTAAATCAAATGATGTATACCGTCATTGCAGCCTTTGTTTTTTCACAAATGGTTAATTATACCCAAAAGGGAGGTTACAGTGCGCGCGCCTTTTTAATTCTTTCTGAACATAGCGAACAAATTTCGCAAGCTATTCTCTTAGAATTAGAACGGGGAACCACATTACTACAAGGCGAAGGCGGCTATACCCATACACCTAAAACCTTAATCTATGTCGTAGTTGATCCCTCTGAAATGAACACCCTACAAGCGATTATTCATCGTATAGACGCTCAAGCCTTTGTTACCGTCCTAGACACAACGCAAACCCTAGGAGAAGGGTTTAGTTATGCTAAGGCTAAACGACCGACCCTATTTTAATTTACAAATGAATCATTGTCCCCTGCGATGATGCTAGTTTGACCTTATTAAAAAACCCCCAATGTGGCCAAAAACCACGTTGGGGGTTTAACTATACACTTATATGATAAGTCATAAACTACTTATAGTTCTTGTGCTAACCAGGCTTGAACAGCTTGAGGTGCTAAACGCTCACCATTACCAATGTGTGCCTTTTGCTGTCCTTGGTCAAAAAGAATAAAGGCTGGAATACCACGCAAACCCTGTTCCTTAGCAAATTCAATATTTGCATCACGATCAGCATCAATCCAAAAAGCACCCTTTTGTTCCGCTAATTGGCGAAGTTCTTTAACAAATGGTTTAATTGCCTTACAATCACCACACCAATCGGCCTGTAAAAAGACAATCACCTTAGGATGGTCCTGAATAGCTGCTTGCAACTGGGCATCAGTATGCTTACTTGGTTGATAAAATTCCATTTCTCTTCTCCTTCTTGGTCAGATACAGTTCTGAATGCATTAACTCTAACATTGGCACTAACTTTTTACAAGTGTTCTACAGGCTTTTGGTAAGGTTACCCTTGTTTACCTGCATTCTGCTTACGATTCCGTTCTCGCAAAGCCTGTTCATCCAAGGCACTTGAACTAGGTGTCACATCCTTACGATCAGCACCAGGCTGTTGCTTTTGCGCACTTTTTAGGGCATTGGCAATAGCGCCTGTCTGGGCCGTTGTCAAATTACCCGCCAGGGCATCATCAACTACATCTTTCACCTCGAAGGTTTCAAAGACACGCCGCCGGATGCTTGGCCGCCACAAGGTAATAATGACCTGTTGCAAAATCATCACGATGGCCCCTGCAAAGAAGTATAAGGCAATTCCCCCATTGGTAACCATCGTCATAAAGAACATCATGACTGGCATAACATACATCATCATGCTCATAGATTTCTTTTGTTCTTCAGGAATACCAATCATGGATAAGTAAGCCTGAACGCCGTAGGCCAGCGCGGTCCCCAAAGCTAAAATCATACTCTTATCAGCTAAGGAAATCCCAAAGAAGGTAGCACTAGCTAGGTCCTTTGACGCCCGAATAGCATCGTAAAGACCAATAAATATTGGCCATTGAATAATAATGGTCGAAAAATTCATCCCACCTAACATTGATACACCATTTTCACGATAAATGGCCATCATTGCTTGTGATGCACGCATTTGCTCTTCTTGCGTTTTAGCCTGCTTTTGGGCTTCTTGCACCTTTTTTAATTGTGGTTGTAACAGGCGCATCTTCTCTTGCTGAACCGTTGCTGCATGCTGTTGTTGGACCATCATGGGCATTAGAATTAAACGCACGCCCAAGGTCAAAATGATAATTGACCAACCGACGGCGTTTTGCCCGCCAATGACCTCTTCAGACCAGGTCATAAAGTCGGTTAAGGGACCTTGCAAAATATTTAAGTTCCCCGTAAATACCATCACCAAAAGAATTACTAATAAGAGTGGCGTTAAGCCTTTAATTTTCATAAGTTCTATTCCTTACCTACCTTTAAATTTATCCTTTATTATAACATAGTCCGCAAAGTGCTTTCCAAAAACGGAAAAGAACCCCACGGACTTAATTATTTTACATCTTATAGCTTAAAACCATATAAAAACCCTGGATAATCACTGTAACTTTCCATGCTTATGCTCCGCATGCGCATATAAGGCCCAGGCTAGTAGAGCAAAGAAAACAGGGCCAATAATCGTCCAAAAGGCATTGAAATAATCACCATTGATAATTAATGGCAACACGGTCATTACCATTGACGTCACAATCAATAGCTCAACAATTGCCGACACCAACCAAGTAGCCCTCATTGTTTTAAAGAAAACAAAGGGACGCTTAACATCTGTTAATTTTTTAAAGATGGGAAAGGCAGCCACTAAGAAGACATAAGGCAAAGTTGACGAAACATTACCCATATTAGTTAAAATCAAATAAAGCTGTTTAGCGTTTTGACCACCAAATGAAATTGCTAAGACAAAGGTTACCACCAGCAGTGCTTGTAGCCAAACGGCAACTGTGGGTACCCCTGCCTTGTTTAAACGGCGTACTGAACTAGGCCAGATTTCTTTAGGCGATCCTAAAATGAAGGACTTTAATGGTGAATACGTTAAGACAAAGAAAGAGCCAACATAGGCCATAAACATGCCTAAGCCCGCAAACCGCGCAAACCACTGTCCTAAGATAGTAGCCGATGTGGCCGACAATCCTAAGGTATGGCCTAGTGAAAAGCCAAGATTATGCATTAGTACATACGTAATATTACCTAAATTGGCAGCTGGCATGTTGGCAAGTTTTAACCAATTGGTTGTTGCCCCCCAAAGTAATATGGATGCTGCATAGCCAATTCCAATGACCGTGGTTGCAATCAGAGCTGCCTTAGGATACGTCTTTTCAGGATCCTTAATATCGGTCATCAAGCCACCCATCTGTTCCAAGCCAGCATAAGCAAAGACAGCATAGAGGGCAAAGGAAATCATCTGCATTGGGGATTGAAAAGCTGGATTTTGTGGCACAATGAAGGACTTAGCGTGTATGGGTTCAGCAAACTGCCCGTGATTAGCAATCACAACCACTACTGATACGACCAATAAAATAACATTTAGGGCCATAACAAACATTCCACCCAGCGAGGAAATCTTTGAGATGGAGTCAACACCCTTGGTGACAAATAAAGCAACCACAAGCACAAAGAGCGCGGCTAATAGTCCAACAGTCTGGGTACTAGTCAACCCTAAAAATGACCAGGATTGCGTCGTGTCATGACCGGCAAAAACTGTAGAAAAGGGAATCCACACCTTTTGTGAAATGGAAATCATCCAAACAACCCAAGCAGCAAGACCGATAAAGGTTGCAATAAAGGCTGTCTTTTTCCCCAACGACCGTTCCATCCAAGAATATATGCCTCCTTTGGCTTCATTAAAAGAAGAACCAAACTCAGCATACATCATGGATGTTGGAAGAAAGAAGAAAAACGCACCTAAAATATACCAAATAATGGCTGCATACCCCATTTGCATAAAGGCAACTGGTCCATTGGCAAAACCAAAGATTGTGGTAAACATCATCATGACCAGGGCACCCAGGCCAATCTTTTTCTGATTCATCGTATACTCCTTGTAGGTATAAAAACTGGTGCATCTTATAAAAATGCGATTTTACTAATAAATATCCAGTTGTAAGTATACACGTCAGAAAGGGTCCTCTCAATTAAATCAGGAATTTTCTATACTTAATTAATACTTTTGCCAGGTTTTTTTCATGTTTCACAGCAAATTCTCACTTAGCGGCGTTTGGGTCAAGCTTACCTAAACTAAATGCCAGACTCTGGCCTCATTGCGTTTGGTAGCCCAGTCAAGTTCTATCGAAGGGTTAAGAAAGTCTCACCTTTGGCCGGGCGATTTTTAACCAAAATATGGCCCTTTCTAATTGAGTAGAGCAGCGTGGCCCGTTCATTCAGGACGTCATAAAAATTCTGAGCATCGTAAACCAAGAAACTGGCTGGCTTACCAACTTCAATTCCATACTCGTCAGCCACATGTAAGGTTTTAGCTCCGTTTCGACCAATGAGCTGATAAGATTCAAGAATATCATGATACCCCATCATTCCAGTCGCCAAGAGCCCAACATAAAGTACGTCTAGCATATTACCATCACCCATGGGGTACCAAGGATCTTTTACATCGTCTTCTCCAAAGGAGACATTAATATGATGTTCAAGTAATTCTTTAACCCGCGTGAGACCACGTCGCTTTGGATAGGTATCAAAGCGGCCACCTAAGTGCATATTAACTAAGGGGTTGGCAACCATATTAATTTTTGCCATTTCTAATAGTCGCATCAAGTTATAGGCATAAGCATCACTGACTGCGGCCAAGGATACCGTATGGCTAGCAGTAACCCGTTCTTTAAGCCCCGATTCATATGCAAGGGTTGCTAAAACTTCTAAATTACGTGCATTGGGATCATCAATTTCATCGCAGTGCACGTCCACTAATTTGTCGTATCGTTGTGCTAAGTCCATTAAGAAAATTAGCGAGTCCCGACCATAAAAACGGTTAAATTCATAATGTGGAATCCCACCAATTGCATCGACGCCCATCTTAGCTGCCTCTTCCATAAGCTCTTTCCCCTTTGGAAAGGACAAAATTCCCTCTTGCGGAAAGGCTACCAATTGAAGGTCAATGAAATCTGCCACCTCATCACGTACCTCTAATAAGGCTTGCAAAGCCGTAAAACTTGGATCAGTCGTATCAACATGACTTCTGACATATTGAATACCGTGCTGGGCTTGCTTTTTTAAAGTTTGAATTGCGCGCGTTTTTACATCTGCTGTCGATAGTGTTTGCTTACGATCAGACCAAATTCTAATCCCGTCAAATAAAGTCCCCGACTCATTCCATTCTGGTTGACCGGCTGTTAAAGTCGAATCAAGGTGTACATGTGAATCAACGAAGGGTGGAATCACCAACTTACCGGTCAACTCTAAGACCTCTTCACCTGGTTTTGGTTCCAACCCTTGGTCAATTTGTGTAATGGTGCCATCCTGAATGCGGATATCCTTTTGCTCTTGGTCATTTTCAATATATACCTGTTTAATTAACATTGTTTTAGTCAACCGATCCTTTCTTGAGCACCCTTGTCATAACCATATACAAACATCCAGTAATCACCATCACAATGAAGGTTGCTCCTGTGGTAGCTTGAATCTGGGGTATTCGTGCTAACCCTAAGTATAACCCTATTCCTAGTAACCAAAGTACAAATACCGGCCAATTAACTCCTTTATAATACCAAAACGGACCATTAACCCTTGAAAAGGCACTCGTTGGATAATCCCCCCTAGCTACTAAGAAATAATCAACTAAGATAATCGCAATAATCGGCCCTAAAAACATGCCAATGTAGTCCAAGAATTGAGTAAAGACAGCCAAAAAACTACCATTTATTAAGGGAATAAAGGTAAAGACCATCGAAATTATGGTGACAATGACAAGCGACCGCCGCAAGCTCATCTTAGGGAGCATATTATTAAGTGCTGATCCAGCTGCCTGTAGATTAACTGCATTAGCGGTCATACTAGTTAGCACAATGACAATCATCGCAACCATTCCTAAACCCAGTTCGTTTGCTACGGTACTAGGATCAGAATTATTTGGATTATAGATTCCCGTGGTTAAAGCCACACTAATGGTGGTACATAGTCCAATGGCTGCAAAGCTGAGTACCCCTGTTAAGGCCCCTAAAAAGGATGCTGTCGTCGCGCCAGTTTTTGTCTTAGCAAAACGCGAAAAATCGGCCGCACTGGTTACCCAAGCCAGGTTAAAGGCAGCTAAGCTGTCAATGGCCAGCCCAAATGGCATGCGATCTTTAAGTGGGACTACCCATTTTGCTAAGGCTGCAAAAGAGACATGTTGGAAGACCACCACAGTCTCCCACACGACAAAAACCATGACTAGTCCGATTCCCAGGCGCTCAATTAGGCGAATCGACCCCTGCCCAGTAACAATACTTAATAAATGCAAAATACTCATTACTAGAATGCCCACTATCAGGCCCTTATTCCCACCTGGTGTTCCATAAATTGGCCAAGCAAACAGGGAGTTAAATATATAAGACAGGGAGGTCGCCGCAATAAAGGTATTAACTGCTGTCCATCCCATAAACATTATAAAGTTCACCAAGGATGGTACAATACTGCCACGAATACCAAAGGTTGCTCGGGTCAACGTGGTCGTTGACAAACCAGTTTTATAGCCCATGTAGCCTACCAATCCTAAAAAGACATAGGAAATTACCGAGGCAATGACTAGGGCCCAAAGACCTCCAATCAAGCCACATGCAGCAATAATACCACCAATGAACCAGGTTCCATTATTAGCATTTGCCCCGAACCAGGTTGCAAACATATCCCAGGCATTCATATTTCGTTTATCACGCCCAATGGCCGTAACAAAAGCTTTCACGTTTTGCATGTCCCCTCCAAAAACCGAATATTATTTAAAATCTTACTAATTTTATCAGTTAATTAGTTTCTGTCAAGTCAAGGTTTGGCGTCAAATTTTGTCAGCCCTAGGTCAACTCGATAACATCAAGCAAAATAAAAAGACTTGCCCTTCATGAAGGGCAAGTCTTTTTTTTGGAAATGGTTAATGCGTCGATGGCTCTTTTATCGGTAAGGTTATTCTAAAAATTGATCCCTGACCCAGCACTGATTCTAGTGTGATTTGACCACCATAGCCCTCAATTAATTTTTGCGCGATACTCAAACCTAGACCATTACCACCCTGCTTACGTGATCGCGCCTTATCCACGCGATAGAAGCGGTCAAATACTCTAGTAGCATCTTCTGGGCTAATGCCTTCACCAAAATCTTGAATAGCAATTTCAACCTTTTGCCCGCTCCTAGAACTGGCAAAGTGAATTTCTTTACGCTCTTGACTATACTTAATGGCATTATCCGACAAAATAATGAGAATCTGTTCCAAATGATCCCGGCTCATATTGACCCAAGTTGGTCCCTTCAAATCATCATCGATGACAAAGGTAAAGTCAGGGTAAATGAGCCGATAATTGTTAAATATCGCATTGACTAATTCTTTGACATCTGTGTTGCCATCCTTAAAGGTTAGCTCTACCTGATCAGCCCGTGTCAAATCGAGCATTTCTTGGATTAAGCCTTGCATTCTTTGCATTTCTTTTAAAGAGGCACTGATTGATTCGTTTAAGATTTTGGGATCATCCTTACCCCAGCGGTCCAATAGCTCCATATGGCCCTTGACAATAGCAACAGGAGTTCTTAGTTCATGCGACACATCCTCAACAAACTGTTGCTGCTGTTGGATAAAGCGCTGCATGCGGTCCAGCATCGTATTCAAAAGACGTGCTAGATCACTCAATTCATCTGGATGACTGGCCACTATTTTAACGCGGTCCGGTGAACTTGGATTCTCATGAAGATGGTTAGCTACCTGAGCCATAGCCTTTACGGGCCGTAAGAGAAAGTCTGCTAACCAGTAAGCCCACAGCCCTAAGGCCATAATACCTAATATCATTGAGACTAAAATAATTAGGTAAACCCGAGTAAAGGTTTTATGAAAATCAGTTAGATGATTTTCTACCAAAACGTAGCCCAGTAGGCGGTGTCGCTGATTAAAAATTGGCGCGCGTCCCACTAACCAGTCATTGTGACGTACATTTTCCAGCTGAATTGTCGGCTGATCAACAGACTTAAAGGGAGCGCCGTTGGCAACTTTAGGGTAAACTTGCTCACCCTGCCGATTAAAAATACGAACTGCGTAGTCATCTTTTGCAATCTCTTTGACCACAGGATCATCAACAAAGGCATTAAAATTGCGCGTGTCCGGTCGCAAGATTGCATTAATCTCATCAGAATGTAAAGAAGTTTCATCCAAGGGTTTAAACCGATTGGTCACTGTCTGCAGTGAGGTTCGTAAACTTTCCCGTTCAGTCTTTAACATCTGATTTGAAAAAGCCGTTACGATAAACCAGGCGAAGACAATGAACACTAAAAAGGCACCGAAACAAGCGCCAATCGTCCACTTCCATTTTAAGGAGATTGGTCGACCACGCGCGGTAATCAGTCCATCTGGTTCCTGCTCATTTCCCATATCCTGCCTCCAAACTTACTGGCGCATCACGTAACCTGTGCCACGAACCGTTTGAATGTAAGAAGCCCGTGAATCTGGCTGGTCAATTTTATTACGTAAGTAACGAATATAAACGTCAACGACATTGGTTTCAATATCGGCCTCGTAACCCCAGACCTTCTTTAATAACTCCTCACGCGACTGAACTACGTTGATATTTTCCATCAATATCAAAAGCAACTCATATTCGCGCTTAGTCAAATTGATGATTTCATTTCCCCGACGGGCAATGCGATTTTCCTTTTCGACCGTTAAATCCCGATAGCGAACAACACTTTGATGGGAACTGTGTTCTTCTGTTTCAATATCAATCCGACGTAGCAAGGCACGAACCCGAGCCAATAATTCTTCGATTGCAAATGGCTTAACCACATAATCATCGGCCCCATAATCCAAGCCTGATACCCGATCAATGACAGAGTCCCGGGCAGTCATCATAATAATGGGCGTATTCTTTTCCTCACGTAAGCGTCGGGCGACTTCTAATCCACTTAACTCAGGTAACATTAAATCTAAAAGAATCAAGTCATAATCATTCGCCAAAGCCTCATCAAGGCCGCTGCGTCCATTATCTTCTACATGGGCTTGATACCCCTCATGTTGTAACTCAAGCTCAACAAAACGAGCCAAATTTTCTTCATCTTCAATAACAAGTACATTGCTCATGTATCTTACCTATTACTTTCCAAAAGTTTTATCCAGTTATGGACTGTCATATCACTCTCATTTTAGCACAATTAACTTCATATTTGGCTAACTAGCAGCTTAACTTAGTAAAAGAAACTATTTAGTTGACTTAGATGAGCGCTCACGAAACTTATACCCTAAAACAGTGACTGGCAATACTAAAACAACCCCCAAAATAGCATAGAGCAAGGATAAAACGGTACTGGTAAATAACTTAGCGTTGATAATATCTGCCAAGGAATAGTGTAATTTCATAAAGAGGATGCCCAAGGCTAAAAAGTCAGCTAAAAAGCCAAAAAGGACTGTGTTGACTGCCGTACCAATAATTTGTCTTCCTAAATCCAGGGCGGCAGCAATGAGTCCTTGGTTAGTCAGGGTTTGTCCATGCCGATGCAAGGCCATTAGGCCAGTCGCCATCGCAACGGCTGCCTCAGCTACTGCACCCAAGGTTGCTAACAACGCAGCAGCATTTCCTAATTGTAAAAAAGGAATTCTAATCCCAAGTGACAAGCCCTCAAGTGCCTCTGAGCTTTCGACAGCAAAACCAAATGCCATCGCCTCTTTCCCCATTGGCACAATTAAAACTAAGAGACACAGCATGACCACAAAACTCGTCAATAAAGCTAAAGATGTTGTGTCCTCATCCCCACCAGTACTAACAACCGTAATCGTCAAAAGAATACTGGCGCCAATGAGCAAGACAGCGTACACATTAAAAGACAAGCTAATCAACGTGATCATGATGAAGAGCACGGCCACATTCAACCAAAGACTGATAAAGGCCCCGATTCCTTTAAGACCGCCAATGAGCGCCATCAAACTAAACAAAATAATCGTTAATGCTGCTGTAACCCCCATCCTAGTTCTCCTTTTGTTGTAACCACTTCAAGTGGCCATGGTCCAGCACTAAAAACCAACCGATTGATACCGGCACTGTTAGAACAATACCAATTGCACTGATTAAGGTTTGAATCATCCCAATTGATAAATTAGCAGTATAGGTAAAAGGCCAGCTATTACCATTTTGAAAGTATAAAACAGTCATTGGAATTTGCTCTGCAATAAAAATCAAAAATAAAACGTTATTCAAGGCACCAAAAATTTCCTGTCCTACTTGACGTCCAATCACCGCAAGTTGTTTTCGGTTTAAGTCCGGGTTTTCCTGTCGAACTGAATAAAGGGTAGTAGTGATATCGGTTGCTTCGTCCATCACCGCCCCTAAAACACCAATCACCGTCATCGCCATCAGGAGTTGGTATGGATCTTGACTGGTATATTCCATATGTTCAAAATAGATGCCCCGATTATTTAACAGGTTAAAAACTAGGGCGGCCAAGGCCAAGGTTAATAGGGTCGTCGTTAAAACAGCCGCAACAATTGTCCAGGTCCGCTCCTGTTTAAAGCCAAGCACTAGTCCCAGCGTCACAATCGTAGCTAGGGCACTGAAGAAACAAAACAGGTAAAAAAGATTAACGTTTGGAAAAAGACCGCTCAACCATAAAAAAAGGATAAATAGGCCAATATTGACCCCTAAAGAACACAGCGTTCGTTTAGCCCTAGGGCCTAAGACTAGAATTAAAATACCAGCAATTAAAACTAAGAATGGTACCCAGATACCATCTCGCTTAATCGTATCAATTTGCCAATGACCATGTTGACTTTGATTTAAAAATACCTGCTGGCCTTCCTTAACCGGTTGATTCATCCCTTGTGCTGCATCATAGTAGTTCGTCACTTTTAGCCTTGTCGGCTGCTGTCGATTTAATAAACGAAGGGTTACCGTTTGCTGATAAGTCTTAACCCGGTTTTTAAACTGGTCCACTTGACTCCCTGTTGCCTGGGTAGTTACCTGTGTAACTCGGCCAATGGGTTGTTTATAAAGGTTACTATTTACCTGAAAAAAAAGGGCAGTTAAGCCCGTAATGACTAGAATTAAAATAACATAAATCAGATTTTTGGTAGTCGACGTCCTCATAAGCGTTTATTTTCCCCATACATCCCAACCTCTGTCGAAAGGTACCGTATACGCTGCATAATCCGTTCGGCCTTCATTGGTTCATAACCATCCTTGGTGTTGGGCAAATGTTCTTTTTCTAGTTGCTCCATTGAAAAATTAGATGTAAAGAAGACTGGCAAATCGTTTTGCATGCGAAACTCTAAAATGACCCCTAAAATATCGTCTCGAATCCAAGGTGTTAGCGATTCTGCCCCCAAGTCATCTAGTACTAAAATTGGCACTGCTTTAATGGCGGTAATTTTATCCTGAATATTAACCGATTTATCACCTATGGAACTACGCATGTCAACTGCCAAACTTGGGAAATGAACTAAGGTGACCGGAACTTGTTCTAAAGCCAACTCATTAGCCAGAGCTCCCATAAGGTGGGTTTTACCAACGCCATAGGGACCATGAATATAGACCCCTTTATGAAATTGCTTTGGATCAGCTAAATATGCACTAATGAAGTCAATCACCGCAGTATAGGCTTTGATTCGGTCGGTATCGTCCATCGAAAAATCATCCAACTCTGCCCTTTTCACTAAGTTAGGCATATGAATTGTCGCAACTAAATTGGCTTGTTCCTTCATCTTTTGTGCTTGCAGTGTCGCTTTACTAGGCTGGTACAGAACCGTAATTCGCTGATCAATTAAGGCTAGGACAGGGTCATAGCCACGATGGACCGGGTCTCCTCCCTGTGTTGCAAGCTTTTTTTGACTATAAAATTCATATAGATTAGCAAAGTCACGTTCAATGACATCTTTGTTTAGTTGACTTTGATGATCTGCTAGAAAATGTTGGATGTCCGCATCTGCCAAGACCGTTTTTTTCAGTTTCGCATAACGCTCTGTTAATTGGTTACGCTGCATGGCTTCTGCCATAGTCTGACCTAAATTAAGCGTATCCGTCGGTTGCGTCCGGTTTTTATTTGCTTGATCCATGCCCTTCCTCCTTAGTGCTCATCTTTTTTCTGAGCGCGCCGTTCTCGAATTTGTTTCATTTTATCAGCAGCCCGTTGGCGCTCTGCTGCTGATACTGTCGCACCTTTTTGATGTTCCCAATCCGGACGTGTTTCTTTAATTGCCTGTCGCCCGCCACGTGACCGATAAGTACGCCCTGTCGATTGTTTATTTTGCTGGCGCTTTTTCAGGTAGGCCAGAGCCCCTTTAACCGTTATGATATTAGCTTGGGCCCAATCATTCACGACAGTTTGCATCAAGGCTTTGCTAATTGTACTTCTTTTTTCTACGACCGTAAGCTCATAAAGAGCAACATTGATAACAGGAACTGGCAGTCGGTTCAACTGTGCTGTATCTTCCAGCACTTTCAGCTCTGCATCCGTAATAAAGCCACCAGTTGCTTGCCGAATCGCTTGCAAAAAAGCAACCGGGCTAAGTGTTTGCATCAACTGTACTAATGCTTGACCTTTGGACTGTTGCGGTGTGCTTTTTGACTGAACCTTTTTCTCTTTACTTGTTGTATCTGTGGAGCTGATGGCACCCTTTGTCTTACGTTGTTGTTTCATCATGCCTGCTTGCAAAGACCGACGAATTCCCTTCATATCTAGCTGCTTATTTGGCAGGAGATGTTGTTGAATTAAACGTACTAAATCCAAATCACTGAGTCCGTAGAGTGACTTTTCAACCACCAACTCTTCTTCGTGTTCTTTAATATTGATTAGTGGTACCTGATAGGAGGCTAACATCTGACTAATCAAGGTCATATCAAGTCGTTGATTGTCGTCTGTAAGCTTAAACACTGGGCCGCGCTTTTGCTCAACCTGTGATAAGGGCGCACGGTCTATTTGTTGAAATTGATTAGCTCCGATAAAATCAAAAAAAGATTGGGATACATTTTCCCCGTTAATCTGTGGACGTTTCATCCGAACCAGCTCAACCAAATTAGCAACAGCTGGTTCTCCAAGAAAGTGGGTAAGCAAACTGGTTAACGTTTTATCAGCTAAGAAGGCCGCCATCGACATAGGAAGATGTAATTCATAAGCCCATTGCGTGCCTGCATGTAAATCTTGGCGATAGGTCTTCATTAGACCTAAACTCTCTAAGGTTTGGCGCGCAGTTAAAAAGGTCTTGTGATCTAAGCCAGTTTCATCTAAAAGTGTGGTATGACTTAGCAACTCACTTTCTTTTTGACCAGGACTTTCTACCATCCAATATAAATAGAGGGTAAACGCTGTCTGACCAATAATAGGCAGATAAACCTTGGTCAAGGCCTGTACATCGGTCATGGTGAGTGGATTATCACGAATAATCCGATATTTTTGCTGTAAGCTAAACTCAGTCATGATACCTCCCTCTATAATTAAATTGCCAGTGTTGCTAGCATATGATCAACCTGCCGATAGGTCGCTTGTAAGGTCCCACCATTATCAATGACAAAATCGGCCCGGTTGGCTTTATCAGCCAAGGGCATTTGCGCCGCTATGCGTGCTTGTGCCTGGTCTGCTGTTAGTTGATTGCGATTCATTAATCGCTCCAACTGTACCTGCGGGTCCACCGTCACAACCACTGTAGCATCAAAGGTCATTTTGCCTGGGTTTTCAAATAACAGTGGAATATCTAACACTGCCAAGGGTGTTTTTTGACGGGCCAACAAATCAAGTTGCGTCTGCATTCGTTCAAATACCTTTGGATGCGTAATGGCATTCAATTTAGCCAAGGCTGTTGAATCATTAAACACACGTTCGGCCAAGGCTGGCCGATTTAAACTACCATCAGCAAAGAAAACCTGCTCGCCAAATACGTTTTCAATTTCAGCTAGCGCTTTTTGACCGCGCACGGTTATTTCATGAGCAATTACATCCGCGTCCAGTACCGGAATGTGTTGGGCCTGCAAATAATTTGCCACCGTTGACTTCCCCGATGCAATACCCCCGGTTAGTCCTAAAACATACATTATTTTTCACTCACTTTCTGACAGACAGGACAAAAAGTTGTCCCCCGCTGTGCAACCTTTATTTTTTCTAAGGGCGTGCCACAACGACGACAGGGTTTACCAACACGTCCATATACATCCAACTCGTTTTGAAAACTACCAGCTTCACCATAAGCGGTCGTAAAACTATGTACCGTCGTTCCATGATGGGCAATTGAACGTTCCATTTCATGAATAATGGCTTGTCTTAACTGCTCAATTTGCGCATCACTTAACTGATTAGCCGCCGTTAACGGGTGAATCTTGCTCTGCCATAAACATTCATCTGCGTAAATATTCCCAATTCCTGCGATATGATCTTGATTCAATAAAAAGGGTTTGATATGCGACCTTGATTTGTTTAATATTTTTTTCATATAGGCAAATGACAGGTCCTGCTCAGTTGGTTCAGGACCAATCGTAGCTAATCCTGCTACCTGCATGACCTTTGCATTGTGCACCAAGGTCATGCGTCCAAACTTGCGGGTATCGCGATAAAACAAATCTGTATCCTGGTCCAAATGAAAGGTAACTAAATCATGCTTGCCCGGTGTGGTCTTGGCGGGCGCAGTATAATAAGATCCTTCCATTCGCAAATGCGACACTAGGGTCAGCTCTCCGGTTAGTCTAAAAAGCAGATACTTACCTCGCCGGTCAACACCCTTAATTGTCCGACCAGTCAAGGCCTGGTTAAAAGCGGCAGGGGTCATATTAGTGACCACTTTTGGCCATCTGACTTCGACACCCTGAATGGTATATTGTTTAACTAATCGGTTTAGACCACGTCTAACCGTTTCTACTTCTGGTAGTTCTGGCATAATGTGCTCTACCCCCCTATCTATCAACGTTTTGGTTACTCGACGCTGACTTTAACGCTGACTTTTTATGCAGATTATCATTTCTTTAATTCTTAAGGTCTTACCAACTGTAAGTTATTATAAGCCATTTACATAGACATAACAAAACAAAAGACCAGGTAGTTTCCTGATAAGGTTCGCTACCCGGTCTTTTGTGCCCAAATACATTAAAACAAATAGTAGGCTCCTAACATCCCCACCACGACTAATCTTTAATTCAGTACTAACACACCCACCGTCAAGTAGGTAGCAAAGATCAGCCAAGCTAAATATGGATATAGAACATAGCGAATCTTCGCATGGTCCTTTAGGATTAAGGCTAAGGTCAAACCATCCATGACTAAAATCACGAATAAGGCCAGCCAAACATTTCCCAAACCAAAGAAAATTGGCGTCCACACTATATTCAACACGAGTTGTAGCCCATTCAACCACTTAAGAACAGGTTGATGCCATAAGGTTGATGCATATAAGGCTAACAAAATATAGAGCACGCCCCAAGCTGGTCCAAAAACAGATCCGGCAGGTGATAACGGTGGCAAGGTCAGTTGTTGATAGATTTGAGCCACTGATAGACCTGATAACCACTCAACAGAAATGGCCGACAGGCTCCCTAAGCCTAAAATTGCTAGAAAATATAGTAAAAACTGCTTCCATTGAATATGACGTTCCATTTTATTCTCCTCACTATATCCTGTGATCACACACGGTGTTTAACCATCCTCTTTCACCATCGCTGGCTTAGTCTTATTAATCACAATCAATCCGTTAACTAATGCCATCCTAAGAGCATCAAGACCACCTGCATCACAATAACGACGACACTACCAATCGCCGTATAACGATAAAGTGACCGATAAGTTTGTTGATACCGTCGATTAGCCCAGATAAATGCAAGGCCAAAAACAATCAGGTATAACCAATCATAATCGCCAATAATATTCATTACAACGGCTAGCACCATTAGGGCTGGAATGATATATTCCCCATACTTCTTCATTGGTTCCTTCTCTCTACCTATTCTATTACCGCTTACCGTTCCTAGCTAAAGGCACTTAAGAAAGGTCCTTCAATCGCAACTAGGAAAGTCTTATTATACCATTTGTTGCTTTTGCAATAAATATGTCAGGACACATCCCCCTTTTATCTGTTAAAATAAGGGCAATCATGAGATTAAATGGAGGAAAACATATGAAAATTGCAATCGTCGGTGCAGGCAACATGGGTCGGGCCATTATTGATGGTCTTCTCGACCAAGTTGATGCCAGTGATATCATCATTAGCACCCCAGAAAATCCAACATTACAACCTTGGGTGAATCAGCGGGCTTTTACAATCGTCCATGATAATACAGAACTTTTAGCATTGGACTTTGATTATCTTATCTTCACTACACCTGCTAAAGTTACCCTTAATATTATGCAAACCCTAGCTAAGCTGCCAGCAAAGACAACAATTTTATCAGCAGCAGCTGGCATTCGGTTAGCAGACATGAAAGACGCCTTTACAAACCAGCATAACCTGGCTATCTTTATGCCAAACACCCCGGTTGCAATTAATGCCGGTACAATTGGTACAACCATCTTGGCAGATAATGCATCAGCTAAAGAGGCCATCTTAAACCTGCTAAATGTCTTGGGTGACACCTTTGAAATTAGCGAAACGGACTTTGGTATTTTTGGAACTGTCGCCGGGTGTGGACCAGCTTTCGTTGATATTTTCATGGAAGCATTGAGTGATGCTGCCGTGGCAAACGGTCTAAACCGTCAACTTTCCTACCAGGTAATTTCAAGCATGCTAAAGGGAACTGCCTCCTTACAGATGGCAACTGGGCAAACACCTGCCGAACTTAAGAATACGGTTACGTCACCTGGTGGCACCACTATTAAGGGAGTGCTTGCGCTAGAAGCACAGCCTTTCCGCCGAGCAGTCACAGATGCTATTGACGCAGCTAATCATAACTAATCCTAACGCCTATTAAAAAACACACTGCTCAATTGAGCAGTGTGTTTTTACTTATTACTTTGCATCATACCAAGTAGCACCCTCATGTGAGGCCACTTTTAATGGCACATCCAAGGACATAGCTGAATCCATAATTTCAGGGATTAACTGGTGCAATAGCTCTAATTCGGTATTAGGGGCTTCAAAAATTAATTCATCATGAACCTGTAACAACATTCGCGTTTGTAAGTGTTCTCTTGCCAGTGCTTTTTGTACACGCAACATGGCAATCTTGATAATATCAGCCGCACTTCCCTGAATCGGTGTATTCATCGCTGTTCGTTCAGCAAAGCTACGCAAGTGAAAATTTTTAGCCTTAATATCAGGAAGATAGCGCCGCCGATGAGCCATGGTTTCAACATAGCCATGCTCACGAGCAAAAAGAACAATGTCATCTAACCACTGCTTAACACCTGGATACTGGTTAAAATAACGTTCAATCATGTCTTTAGCGGCAGCCCGACTAATGCCTAGATTTTTAGCAAGTCCAAAGTCCGAAATGCCATAAACGATTCCAAAATTAACCGCCTTAGCTTGCCGCCGCATATTAGGGTCTACTGTTGCATCTGGTGCCAAATCAAAGATTCGACGCGCCGTGTCAGCATGAATGTCTTCTCCCGACTGGAAGGCCGCCTGCATATTTTTGTCACCAGTCATGTGGGCTAAGACCCGTAATTCAATTTGGGAATAATCAGCGCTTAAGATTGACCAATCAGGAAAACTTGGCACAAAGGCCTGCCGAATTCGACGTCCCTCTTCCAACCGAGCCGGAATATTTTGCAGATTAGGATCTTTAGAGGACAAGCGTCCTGTTTGCGTAAGCGTTTGTGGATAATGGGTATGCACCTTAGAATCACTGCCATGAATTACCTTTAAGAGACCAGTAATATACGTTGACTTGATTTTAGCCAACTGACGGTAGTCTAAAATTGACTCAACAATTGGAATATCTGCCATTTGTTCGAGCACTTCAACACTCGTTGAATAACCTGTCTTGGTCTTCTTAAGTGGTTTATAACCCATTTCTTCAAATAAGACCGTACCAAGCTGTTGAGTAGAATTAATATTAAAGCTGTGTCCGGCCTCGGCATAAATCTTAGCTTCTAAGTCCTTCAACTGTTGGCTAATATCCTGATCCATTGCCAAAAGACGTTGGCTATCAACCTTAATACCGGTCATTTCCATTTGCGCCAAAACGGTAGCCAAAGGTAACTCAATATCCCAATATAATTCTAATTGCTGCCGTTCTTTAAGATCATCAATCATCTGGTTGGCTAGTCGATTAATAGCCCGTGCCTTATTCGCTAAATGCTTAAACAATACGGAGTCATCTGCTGGAATTGCAAATTTGGCGCCGCGTCCATAGACGGCCTCATCCGTTTGAACAGCCATATAGCCGTGTTCTTGGGCAAGTGCCCCTAGATCATTGCTATTATCATTGACATCTAAGAGGTAGGACATTAAGAGAATATCATAGTGCAAAGCTTGTACTTGAATTCCAAACCGCGACAAGGCAATCCCTGTTTTTTTAGCATCAAACACATTCTTCGTAATTGTAGGATCTGTCATCAAGCCTTGAAATGTCTCATTGGCCATCAGTTCTTCTACATCACGGGTTACAAAATACCCCTGATGCTCATTTCCTATAACGATAGCTACCGGGGCAGCCGTATGATAATCTTCATCATCTAATTCAATATACACACTAAGACTATCCTTTAGGGCCTTTAAATCAGAAAAATGATCTGGTGACAATGCATGCATCTCAACAGGCTCCTCACGGGCAATTTCCAGGGCCTCATCAGCAGCTTCACCTGCTGTTTCCGCTAGATGCCCTTGATTAGCTAATTTTACAAGCTGCTGCTTAAAATCAAGCCGCTGGTAAAAGGGGATCAAGGCCTGATAGTCCGGTCCCCGATAGGTTAAGTCCTTAAGGTCATATTCTACCGGAATATCTGTCCGAATAGTTGCTAAATTACGCGACATCATTGCGTCTGCTTGACCGGCAATTAGCTTTTCCTTTTGTTTAGACGGCTTAAGCTCGTCGATTCGTGTATAAAGTTCTGGAATTGAATGAAATTGTTTAATCAACTTCAAGGCTGTCTTAGGGCCCACTCCAGCTACACCAGGATAATTATCCGAATTATCGCCTTGTAACCCTTTTAATTCAATAATTTGCTTTGGTAAGAGACCATCAAACTTCTCAGCGACAAAGGCTGGATCGTAATGATCTATTTCGGTAATGCCTTTTTTAGTTACCCAAACCGTGCAATCATCACTCGCCAGTTGGGTTAGATCACGATCACCAGTGACAATAATGACTTGGTACCCAGCTTCTGCCCCCATCCGGGCTGTAGTCCCAATAATATCATCTGCTTCATAATTCTCTAATTCATAACTTTTAATCCCATGAAGCTCAACTAACTGTCTTAGATAAGGAAACTGCTCTGATAATTCTACGGGCGTTTTATCCCGATTCCCCTTATAACTTGCTAGTTTACCCGTTCGAAAAGTGGTTTTCCCCTTATCCCAGGCCACTAAAGCCAAATCCGGCTTTACGGGTTCAACTATACCATCCAACAAATTATTGAAACCCACCAAGGCATTCGTGTGCAAACCTTCATGACTAACAAAGCGGTTGACCTGACTAATCAGGGCAAAATAGGCACGAAAGGCAAGCGAATTACCATCGACTAATAATAAGATAGGTTTTGCCATTACTTTGATACTCCTTACGTTGAATTCTGACAGAAGTGAACATGTCCATCATAACAGAAAAGCACGCCTCATTATCAAGGCGTGCTCATCCATCTTTGGTTGACCTTAACGATTATCCCCGCCAAAGGCAGTAAATAGTTGGATAAAGTACATGAACATATTAATAAAATCAAGATATAGGTTGAGCGCACCCGAGATGGCTAACCCTTGTTCGATTCGCATGTCGCCTTGCCCTACCGCTAAGTACTGCTCGTATTGCTGCTTAATGGTATTAACATCATAGGCGGTCAAGAGGGCAAAGACAATAATACCCACTACTGATGTTAACAGATAAACAATACTGTTAAAGAAAAACATATTAATCAGACTAGCGACAATCAAGGCAATCAAGGCCCCCATTAAGAAGGTTCCCATCGAAGCCATTGACTTCTTCGTTAACCAGCCATAAGCCGCCATCCCAACGTACAAAAAGGCGGTCGAAATAAAGGCCATTCCAATAATGCCTGCATTAACAGTCAAACCAATAACTGAAAAGAACGCACCATTCATTACGGCATAGCCCATTAGCATTCCAAAAGCCGCTCCAGGATTAGTAAAGGCTTTACGACTCATCAACGCAACAAAGGCTAGCATTAAACCAAATAGCAATAGGGTACCCAAGGTGCTAGAAAAAATGGCTGCAATTTGAGGGGCAAAGAAAGTCACCCCAACATAGGCTGTGGCAGCTGACACTAACATGGCCATGGCTACATAGGTATAAATCTTCCGAAAGAAGCTGTTCATTCCAGCCGCATCAGGGTTAACAATGCGTGGATTCTCTTGTCCAAAATTATTCATTTAGCTCTCCTCTACTTGCTGTTAATTCTTCATAAGTTCATAACTCTTTGCTATTGGTAGCTTAACAAAAGTGGCTTAGACTAAGCTAAAACTATTGTAAGTTTGTTTGGGTGTTAGCTAGTAATTTCTCAAAAGCAAACTCTGTATTCTGCAGATCACCAGCACCCATAAAGACAAAGACACCATCCTCATGGTCAAGCAAGGGCGCCACATTTTTAGGACCCACAATTCCGCGGAATTTCTTAATTTGACTCCCTAAGGTCTTTGCATCAATGGCCCCTTGTTGTTCCCGAGCCGAGGCAAAGATTTCCGTTAGATAAACTGCATCTGCTAAATCTAATGTAGCAGCAAACTCGCTCTGATACGCAATGGTTCGACTAAAGGTATGGGGTTGAAAAACTGCAATAATTTGCCGGTCTGGATACTTTTGCCGAGCAGCATCAAGGGTTGCTTTAATTTCTGAGGGATGGTGAGCATAATCGTCAATCATGGTTACTGGACCAATATGCTTTTCCGTAAACCGCCGCTTCACCCCCTGAAAGGAGCGTAGTTCAGCTTTCACTAAGGCCTTATCTACTTTTTCAAAATGAGCCACTGCAACGACTGCCAGTGAATTTAGCACACCGTGTTGACCATATAATGGCACTGCATAATTACCTAAATACGTATCATGAAAATAGGCATCAAAGGATGAGCCACGGGTTGACCGTCGGATGTTCGTCGCATAAAAATCATCTGTTTCAGGATTAGTCCCATAATAATAAATCGGCACATCCACCTCTAGTTGCCGCAATTGTGGATCGTCGCCCCAGGCAAAAATACCTTTTTTGACATGCTGACCAAATTCTTGAAAGGCTGCACGAACATCGTCTACTCCTGTGAAATAATCAGGATGATCAAAATCGATGTTGGTCATAATAGCATAGTCAGGATAGTATGCATCAAAATGACGTCGGTACTCATCAGCTTCAAACACGAAAAAGCGTGCATCAGGCACTCCGCGTCCGCTACCATCACCAATCAAGTAGGAGGTTGGTGCAATTCCTGACAAGACATGTGCCAGTAGCCCCGTGGTCGATGTCTTACCGTGGGCCCCGGCTACGCCAATTGATGTACACTGTTGAATTAAGGATTCAACAAGTTGCGGATACGTAACCACGTCCACTGCATCACCCAAAGCCAAGGCAGCAGCCACTTCCACTTGATCATCATCAAAGGCGTTTCCTCGAACCACTACCATGCCAGGTTTGATATTCTCAGCTGCAAAGGACTTCATTTCAATCCCTGCTTGCTCCAAGGGGCCCTGGGTGAACGTATAATCATCAATATCTGAACCCATCACCTGGTAACCTTGATCATTCAATATACGAGCCAACGAACTCATCCCTGACCCTTTAATTCCAATGAAGTAATATATTCTATCTTTATCCATCGCTTCTTCTCCCTCATTAACCTTGATGAGCCTTGTCCTTTGACAGGTACCCTCCAGTTAATCTTTAAAATACTGTGATGCATCACGGTTGGCAACTGCCTCTTCTTCACCAAAAATTTGATCAAGATTAAGTCCTAAGCCAGAAATTGCTGGGGCCTTATCAGCAGACTGGTGGTGACCTTTACCTGTATGAAGCGTCCGATCATGCTTGACCTTGACCGGCTTTTGTGGCTCTAGGATAGATACCTCCACCGACTTTTGATCCTGCTGACTTCTTGCTAACATATTTTGTTCGTCAACCTTAGCCTGCTCCCTAAGTTCACTGGCATCACTCAAAAGAATATACGCTTGTTTAGCCTGCATAAGAGCCGCCACTTCATGGTCATAATGATGCATCAAATTTTGATAATAAATAATTGGCCGTTTTTCAACCATTTATCCGCCTTGCCTTTCTTACTTAAACAGTGCTTGTGCCGCTGGTGCAAGACGATCAAAAGGCGTCCCCACTGGAGCAAAGTCAGCGGGCAGAATCAAGGCCCCTGGTCGTTGCGGAGCATTAGGTAATGCTAATTCGCGACCTGACACAATCATGCCATCTGATTCGACACCACGTAAGGCCCCTGGCCAAATAATTTGCCCTGACGGCATCATGGCTCCCACCTTAGCCACGACCACTTTGATTCCCGCTTGCATATTGGGTGAGCCAGATACAATTTGGACCGTTTGATCTGGGTTAGCACCAATTTGAGTCTGCGTGACCTGTAGGTGGTCTGAATCAGGATGTGGTTCTGCTGTCTGCACGTAGCCAACCACAAACCGAGGGGCATGGTCATCCGTTAAGACATCACTAAAATCTGCTGTCTGAATAAGCTTATTCAGCACAGCCAACATACCATCCGTAAGAAACACTTGGCCTTGATACGTTGTTAGTTCCGGCAGATAGTGACTGGCATGCATGAGATTGTAACCCAGTAACTGGTTGTGATCATCACTAATTCGCACCAAATCCCCCGTTTGTTGGTAGTGACTAGCGCCTTTTTGTGGGGCGGTCAGAATCATCAAAACATCTCCCAATGCGGGTTGATTATAACTTGCAATTATCATGCTGATATTCTCCTTATTTTTGGTTTAAAATTGCGCGAATTTGTGCTTCTAACATACCAATTCCCACCATATTTTTCCCACCTTCAGGGATAATAATATCTGCGTAGCGCTTAGTAGGTTCTACAAACTGATGGTACATTGGCTTTACCGTTGCCAGGTACTGCTGAACGACTGAATCCACTGTTCGACCACGTTCAACAACGTCTCGCTGCATGCGTCGAATAAATCGTAAATCATCGTCAGTATCAACATAAACTTTAATATCCAATAACTGACGTAAACGAGGCTCTACAAATAATAATACCCCTTCTACAATGATGACATCAGCAGGCGCGACACGCACTGTTTCTTGTGAACGATTATAATCGGTATAGTCATAAACAGGCTGCTCGATGCTTTGTCCAGCTACCAACGTTTCTAATTGCCGGATTAATAAATCGGTATCAAAAGAATCAGGATGATCATAATTAACTGCCTGGCGTTGAGCCATGGTTAACTCTGACTGGTCGTTATAATAGGCATCTTGAGGAATCATCACAACCGATTCCCCAGCTAACCGACTATAAATCTTGTTACTAATGGTTGTCTTCCCTGACCCTGAACCACCAGTTACACCAATTACCACGGGACGTTTCATACTCATAATACGCTTAATCTTCTCCATTTCTTATATCTTTAATCACAGTTGTCGGCAACTGAATCGTCACTTTGGTACCTACACCAACTTGACTATCCAATAAAACCTGACCACCCAATTCCTTAACTAAATCATGAACAATAGCTAACCCTAATCCAGTACCTGGAATGCGTTGATTACGTGATTTATCGATCCGATAAAACCGTTCAAAGATGCGTCCTTGTTCATCGCTAGGGATGCCTCGACCTGTATCTTCAATAATCAAGGTATCAACCTTTTCCGTATGGTCAGCCTTAATTGTAACCCGGCCGCCTAGCCGGTTGTATTTAATGGCATTGCCAATTAAATTAATCAAAAGTCGTTTTAAATCGCTTTTGTCCTGTACAAGAGCTAAATCAGATGGCACTTGGATATCAACACTTATCTTTTGTTCAGCTAACATATCCTTGTGACTAGTTAGCACCTCATCTACCAAAGGTTTTATCGCTACTGGAGCAAGATGGCGTTCTTGCATAGGCGATTTAGCCAAGGTTAAAATATCTTGGGTCAGGGCCAATAAACGTTGGCTTTCATCTTGAATAATATGTAAAAACTCTGCTCGTAAAGCAGAATCCTCCTGGGCACCTGACAACAGAGTCTCTGTAAAGCCAGCAATAGCCGTCAATGGCGTCCGCAACTCATGAGAAGCATTGGTAACAAAATCAGCCTGCATGGCCTGAAGCTGGCTAATTTCAGTCATATCATACAAAAGGACCAGAGCTTCATAGTGTCTAGGCCGTAACTGATAATAAACAACCGACACGTCTAATTTTACGCGATCTACTTGGACCGTTTTCCGACTATTTTTTTGTTCCGTTAACGCCCGATTTAACATTGCTACCAGGGCATGATTTTTTAAGACATTGTCATAAGATTCTCCTGGTTTAGGCTGGGTAATATTTAACAATTGACTAGCCTGAGCATTCATTTCCACTAGCGTATGATCAGGCTTTATTCTCATCACCCCCAAGGGCATATTATCAACTAAAGCGGCCAGGGTACTGGCCTGCTGTTGTAATTGCTTCAACCGTAATCGGCTAACATGTTGGGTTTCATTTAAGGCTGCTGCTAGTGGTGCCATTGGATCACTAGGCGCTAATAAAATATGCCCACCCATGTTATCTTCTGCTTGAATGCGTTTTAATTTAGCAATGAACAACGCTATCTGACGCTGATAACGACGCGCCTGCCACTCTTGTACCAGCGCGAGCCCCAAACCTAATGACAAGGCAAGAAAGGCAATAAGCCCCAAATTTACTATTTGCTGGTCCCAAAATGGAAACAGTTTAGCCCCGAACATAAGCAAAAGAAATAGAAAAATAAAAAAAAGCACTACAAGCAGGCAGGCTCTTTTAAAAAAGCTCAAGGCCAACTTAATCATCTTCATCCTCCACTGCTAGTTGGCGAACAAACCGATACCCCATTCCACGAACGGTTTTTAACATCTGAGGATGTTTTGGATCAATTTCAATTTTATCTCGCAAATGCGAAACATGCATATCAACCATCCGCGTATCCACGCCAGCATATGCAAATCCCCAAACGCCATGCAAAATGGTTTCACGATCGAGCACCCGTCCCTCACGTTCAGTTAAATACACTAGTAATTCATATTCTTTTGGCGTCAGTTTAATCCGCTGATTAGCAACTTTTACCAGCACTCGGTCCGTATCGACAGATAAAATACCATAGTCTTTCACTGAGGCGACGCGCTGGTCTTGTTGGCTAGCAGCCTGAGCATGTTCAAAGCGCCGTAAAACTGCTTTTACCCGCGCTACCACTTCTCGCGGACTAAAAGGTTTCGTGATATAATCATCCGCCCCCATCTCAAGCCCCACCACCTTATCGACTTCTTCGTCTAAGGCCGTAATCATAATAATGGGAATGAAGCTATTCTGAGCCCGTAATTTTTGGGTGATATCAATTCCACTCTCTTTAGGTAACATGATATCCAATAAGACGAGGTCAATCCGTTCCTTACCAGTTTGCAAGCGTTCCACCAGGCCCTGTCCATCACTGGCAGTAAGCACTTCAAAACCTGCTCGTTCTAAGTTATAAGTTAATAGTTTAACTAATGCTGGTTCATCATCCACCACTAATATTCTTGCCATCGCAAACTCCCAGTTATCACCTGTTATTATCTGCTATTAGTGTACCACGAATAAATTTAGTGCTGCTATATAAATATTAAAAATGCATGTCCATTGCCTGGCGCCGCTTAGCGCACCAGTATTTAATCAGCAAGGTTCCTATCAGCATGCCTAGTCCTAACCAGAGTAACAACGTGACCCCTAACTGAGAAACAAGATACCCTAGCAGCACAGTCACAATGGGGACACAGGCATCGGTTGCAAAAAAGGAAACGCCAAAAACACGTCCTAAGTAAGCTGGCGCACTCTCTTGTTGACGAACCGTATTGATCTTAACCACAAAGGCCGCCCGAATATAGCCATTCAAAATAATTGCCGCAATCAAAGCCCATAATTGGTTCACAAAGGCGGCCCCAACTAGCACAAGCCCTAAGGCATAAAAGTCCCAATACAAGGTTTTTAAGTTATTGACCTGTGGAAAATGTGCCAGGACGATTCCAGCTAATATCCCAGCCGTGGCTGCTAAGGTTAGTGCGGTTGAATAGACGCCCGCTGATCCATGAAAACTTTCTTGAATTAAGAAGGGCATAGCCACAATAAACCCTTCAAAACAGGCATTTGACCAAACTGTTAACAGCACAGATTCAAATAACACCGGCTGATTATAAACATACCGAAAACCACTCTTTAAACTTTGAATAAAGGGTTCAGGTTCTGTGGTCACTTCTTCTGGAAAGGCCTTAATTGCCATATTAATCAAGGCGGTCATTAAGACCATTCCCCCATAGATCAACATGAACGTTCGCAAATCAATCCATTTCATCTGCAACAACAATCCGCCCACGAGGGGACCTAAAGCTTGCCCAGCTGAAAAGGCCGCACTTATCCAGGCATTAAATTTAGCTAATGCCTTCTTTTTAATAACATCAGTCAAAATAGCTCGTCCGGCCGGATATGCATAGGAAATATCGATATTCATAATAAACGTTAGCATAAATAAGAGCCAAACCTGTGGGTCTGTAGGATTCAAAAAAATCGATAGGATAATAAGTCCTGCTGCCCCAAATAAATCCGCTAATACAAGAACATGTTTTCGATTAAATCGGTCTAGCACCGCCCCCACATAGATATCATTTGCCAAATAGACTAAAAAGCCAAAGGCAGTTAACCATCCTAAAAGGCGAGCATCCCCGTAGGTTGAAACCAAAAACCAATTTAAGCCAAAGCGATAGACCCCTTCGCCAAAAACAGAAAAAAAGTTGGATGCAAGCGCGGGAAAGCTAAAATTAGCTAACCGTTGCTGCCGTTGCTCACCTGTATCTTGATTCATCATCCCAAATACTGCCTCCATTACTATATTAAGAAAACCGAGATGAACGAATTCATCTCGGCCTTAAGTCGTCATGCTTAGTCTAAGAAATCCCGTAATTGCTTAGAACGAGAAGGGTGCCGCAGCTTGCGCAAAGCCTTGGCTTCAATTTGCCGAATCCGTTCACGGGTTACGCCAAATTCTTTACCCACCTCTTCTAGGGTCCGTGTCCGACCATCATCAAGGCCAAAGCGCAAGCGTAAAACCTGTTCCTCACGTGGCGTTAAGGTATCCAAAACAGTCTCTAATTGCACCTTCAACATCTCATAGGCTGCTGAATCTGCTGGGGAAATAGCTTCGTGATCTTCAATGAAATCACCTAAGTGAGAATCATCTTCTTCACCAATTGGTGTCTCTAATGAAACGGGCTCTTGTGCAATTTTCAAAATGTCACGTACCTTTTCCGTTGGAATAACCATTTCAAAGCCAATTTCTTCAGGTGTTGGTTCCCGTCCTAAGTCTTGTAAGAGGTTACGCTGAATCCGAATCAACTTATTAATGGTTTCAACCATGTGGACTGGAATTCGAATGGTTCGTGCTTGATCAGCAATTGCTCGAGTAATCGCCTGGCGAATCCACCAGGTCGCATAGGTGGAAAACTTGAAACCCTTACGGTAGTCAAACTTTTCAACAGCCTTCATCAAGCCCATGTTTCCTTCTTGAATTAAATCTAAAAATTGCATTCCACGACCAACATAACGCTTAGCAATTGAAACAACTAACCGTAAATTAGCCTCAGCTAACTCCTGCTTGGCAGTTTCATCGCCTTGTTCGATCCGCTCAGCTAAGGTCACCTCTTGATCTCCAGTCAAGAGTGAAACACGACCAATTTCCTTCAAATACATACGCACAGGGTCATTAATCTTCATCCCTTTTGGCGCATCGGCAGCTTGCTTCAGTTCTTTGGCGGTTAAAGCTGTCTTCCGATTCTTTAATGCTCGTTCGGTAGGTTCACCATGTTCATCTACAATCGAAATACCAGACGATTCAATCTGGTCATAAGCATCGTCAATTTGGTCAGCATCAAGTTTTAAGGGTTTAATTAAATCTGCCTGGAGCTGTACTTCTTGAATTGACTTATCCGTTTTATGGGCCTTAATAATTTTACGAATTGCTTTATCAAGTTCTTCATTTGATAACTGATTTTGTGCAGAAGTCGTTTTCTTTTCTACCATCCTGAATCTCCTTGTTTATCCTTTAATGCTCGTTGCCGACTTGTTTTTCCTTCAAGGCTTGTATGAGTTCGATACTTAGTTGTGCAACCCGACCCATGTCCTGCATTTGTTGGGCCTCAGTCAACTGTCGTTTCAAACTTTGAATTCGCTCAACGAGGGGTTCTTCACGCATAATCACATTAATATAGTCATCCACTAGATTTGGACGAGCAAATAGCTCATCCGGGATTGCCTCAAGATCGACTAAGATCCTGGTTAACTCAGGTTTTTTCACGAAATCCATGAAACCATTCAAGTCAAGGGGCGCCTTAACTGACTGCTCATCACGGTAAGCACTTGCCAAGAGCAAGAGTGTCTCATAATTAACATCAGCAAATTGAAAGCCAGCCAGATTAGTAACGGTTAACCAGATCTGTTCATCACGTAACATCCAGGCAAGCAGCGCCTGTTCAGCCTGCTCCAAACGAGATGGCCGTTGATGAGGAGACCCTACGACTGGACTTGCAGTCGGTACCGTATCATATTCACTAGGCCCTTGTGCCTGATGAGCCCGTTTTGCCATTAGTAGGGGGCGCAACTGATCCTTTAAGGCCGCCATACTAACAGAATAATCATCAGCTAACCGCTGTAGATAAGTTTCACGCGCTACAGGTTCTTTCACCTCTGCAATCACTTTTAGTGCATCATCTAAATAAGCTAAACGGTCCTGTTGCTGACCCATATTCCGATTTGCTTTTAAATAACGTAGTTGGAAGGTAATGGGGTCTTCAAGATGCTCTTGGAGGACCTGCACTAAACTCGCCGCATCATGTGACCTTAAATATTCATCGGGATCCTGTTGGTCAGGAATATGCACAATTACTGGCTTTAAGGATGAGCCCTTAATTAGTGACAGCGCGCGGGCCGTTGCCTTTTGACCTGCCTGGTCGGCATCATAACTAATTTTAATCCGATCGGCCAGATGGGCCAACTGCTGAACCTGCTGTGGGGTCAATGAAGTCCCCATGGAAGCAACCCCATTGGTTACACCCGCCTGAAAAGCGGCCAGGACATCCATATAACCTTCAAATAAAACAACCTCTTTGCTCTGCTTGATACTTGCTTTGGCTAAGTCCAGGTTGAAGACTTCTTGGGACTTATCAAACAACTGACTTTCCGGACTATTAATATACTTGGGCTGGTCACTATCATCAGTCAGTCGCCGTCCAGAAAAGGCAATGGGATGTCCATTTTGATCACGGATTGTAAAAAGTACCCGATCAGTAAAACGGTCATGTAAGCTACCATCATCCCATTCGACAAAAAGCTTTGATGCCCTTAATAACTGGTAATCAACCGCTTTATTCGTAAAGTAGGCTAAGAGTACATCTTGACTCGGTGCATAACCTAACATAAAAGCATCAATTGTCTGGTCATCAAGCCCTCTTTGCTGCAAGTAGCTTAAGGCGGGTTCACCACTAGTCGTATTGACTAATAAATGATGATATAACTTAGCAGCATCTGCATAAAGGTCACGTAAAGCTTGTGTTTGCTGGTCAACTTTTGGGGCAACCGTAGTCGCCTGATATTGATCTGGCAAGTCAATGCCGGCCTCCTGAGCAACTTGCACCACAGCCTGAGGAAACGACAGCCCTTTTAAGTCCATTAAAAAGGTAAAGGCATTTCCTCCCCGACCACAGGAAAAACAATGAAAAATTTGTTTCTCCTCATTAACTGAAAATGAAGGGGTCCGCTCTTCATGAAAGGGACAGACGCCAAAGAGATTACGCCCTTGTTTTTTCAACTGTACATAAGGTGAAATAACATCGACAATGTTAACATGTTCTCGCACGTCAGCAACAACTTCTTCTGGTATGCGTGTAGGCGTGACGGTCACCTCCCTTTTCATAACTGGGGTCAGTCTCAATTCCCACCATTATACGCTTTTTACCCCGTTTTTGGCAACTAAACGCTAGCCTTGTGCTTAAGATAGATTAAGTTAGCACCAAAGACAATTACGGCAATCAAGATGAGCATTGTGAGACACATTAACCCATTTTGTGATCCTTGTACGACTCCGGTTACTGGGTGTTTTGCAACAGCTTGAGCCAAAAATTGTGCCATCACAGCTGTTGCGCTCGCACCAATAAACTGTTGGAGTGTATTTAAAACGCTATTCCCATCAGCATGGTCCTCTATAGGTAGCAATCCTAACGCCGTTGTCATTAGATTGCTATAAGCAAACCCGACTCCGGTCATCAACACGACATGTCCCAGTAAGAGACCGCCAAATGATAACCGCGGAAAGAACCAGGTCATCACCATTAAAGCGAGTGTAGCAGTTACTAATCCAAAACCAATTGGTTTAGCATAGCCATAACGGTCCAGCAGACGGCCGGAAACTGGGGCTAAAATGGCCCCCATTACGGCGCCTGGGAACATAAAGAGACCTGCAGTCGTTGCACTGACATGTAAGGCCAGCTGCAAATAATTTGGGAGCACGAAAGACAGTCCTAACAAAACAGCCTGAAAAACTAAGAAGGCATATACCATTCCCGCAAAGCCGGCCAGCTTAAAAATACGCAAATTTAATAACGGATGCCGGCGATTCATCAAGATAAAACAGGTAAAAGGCAGTAGGCTAACCAATGCCAGCCAGACTGACTGGCCATCAATAGCCAACAAAAGCGCTGTCAACCCCAAAGCCAAGCTCAGAAAGGCCCCCCAATTTAACGTCTCCTTTGGGTGAGTTTGCTCAGCGGGAATACTACGCAGCCCTAAAACAAGTGAAAACCCTAAGATGAGCAGTAAGAACCAAAAAATACTACGCCAACCTAAGGTAGATAATAAAAGGCCGCCATAAGTTGGTCCAATCGCTGGCGCAATAGAGGTAGTCATCGTACCAATCCCCATCATAACACCCCGTTTAGCTAATGGTGACTTGGTTAAAATAATATGAAACATTAGGGGTAACGCAATTCCCGTACCAATCCCCTGCGCTAGCCTACCCAATAAGAGTATAGCTAAGGTCGGCGAGAAACTATCTAGCATCAAGCCCAGGATAAAAACACCATTGGACCAAGTAAATAACTGCCGGACTGAAAAACGACGAATTAAATATGCCGTTACCGGTACAACCACCGCAATGGCTAACAAATATCCAGTTGTAACCCACTGGACACCACTGGCATTGGTATGAAATTCTTGCATTAAGTGCGGAAATGTAACGTTCATGGACGTTTCAATTAAAACACCGCTAAATCCCATCATCCCAGTTGCAATGACTGCGCCTAACACCTGCCATTCTTTCGTTTTCATCATTTCCTCCTTTCAACTGGACATTCCTGATTTGATTTGACGTTAAAAAAACGAAGCACCCCACCGCCTGGATGAATTGCCTCGTTACTTTTCGTCAACTTATTAAAACGTTTAACGTATACTTCTCATTCTAGCAAAAATTAAAATAGCCTGTCAATTAATGAGCTGAGCGTTCTAGATAGGTAATTGCTTCTTGGAACGTTTTGATGGGTACAATTTTCATATCAGGGGCATATTTGCGTGCCGTTTCCTTAGCTAACTGGTAGTTTGTCTTTCCATCAGGTTCATACTGTAAGACGGTTTTACTTGGTTTAATATAAGGAGCTAAAAAGATTTTAACGCCGGCTTGTTTAGCCGCTAACACCTTTTTATCGATGCCTCCAATTTCACCAATCTGCCCGTCTTGATCAATCGTTCCAGTCCCCGCAATTTTACGTCCCTGTGCTAGATTGGTCTTTGATAGAGCATCGTACATCTCAAGGGCAAACATCAACCCACCTGACGGACCGCCAATCTCACCCAAATCAGCTGTAATTGGCCGCGTTGGCGCTTTCACCGTAACGTCATCCGTCAAGGCAATCCCAATGCCAGAGGTTTTTTTAGTTCCGGCTAGTGGAACTGTCTTGCCACTAGCTTCCTTTTTTGCTTTATCATGCAAATACGAAATGGTTAAGTCCGTGCCAATGGGCTGCCGCCGAATATATTTTTGAAAGGCTTGTGCACTGTCAAAGTGTTGCTTATCTATCGCAGTTACTGTATCACCTATCGACAAGGACTTTTTAAAGTGTGAGTTATCTTGAATTCCCATCACGTAAATACCTTTGAATAAGCGCTCATAAGGCACATGGGCCGCCCGATATGCATTCGCTTTAGCCTCGTTAATCGAAGATTGCATATAAACCCGATTTAATGCTTGATCTTCACTCATATTCCCAGAACCACCCGTCGCTTCACGCGCAGTCATCACGTCAGTTGTGGGATCTGCTAGGCTCGTTAACAAGGCCAGCCCGTTTAGTTGCGCGATACTTACCGAGGTTAGCATAAATTGACCATCAAGTTTTGGCTTGCGATGATCAACCTTTATATAATTAGTTAAATTCTCTGCTGTCCCGACCTGTTCCGCATAAAAAGGTAAGGGCATCACTAAGAGAATTGCGATAACCATTACCAAAATTGTGGTTAAACGCCTTTTATACCTGGCCATCTTTCCTATCACTTTGCGCACGAGCCTCTTTCCTCCATCTTTTCTTCTAGTGCATCCTTGACCACAGAAGGAACATAGGGACTAACATTTCCACCAGCCATAGCAACTTCCTTTAGCATGCTACTTGCCAGCATTTGATCTGAGGGCCTAGCCTGCAAGTAGACCGTTTCTAAGCCTGCTAATTGATAATTCATTTCTGCAATCTTTTGTTCGTATTCAAAATCACCAGCCGTTCTCAGCCCTCGAATCAAATAGCGAGCCCCCATTTGGCGGGCAAAATCTGCCGTTAGTCCTGTCAATACCTGCACTTGCACCTTGTTACTAGCAGGTACACTCGCTTGAATTAAAGTAACCCGCTCACTTGGCGAAAACAACGTCGTTTTACTCTGATTTTGACCAACTCCAATAATCAATTCGTCAAACAGCTCTACCGCACGTTTAACAATCGCCAAATGCCCATTTGTAAATGGGTCAAAACTTCCCGCATAAACTGCTCGTTTCATCTTTTTTACCCCATAAACTGATAAATTGTCACTACTGTAATACCATAGTCACGCCGCTTAAGCAGTTTAAATTGACCAAACTGTTCTGGAAGATTGGCCTCTTGGTCAGTTTCTGCAACAATCAACGCCCCAGACGCCACTAACTGTGCAGCAACGAGGGCTTCTAAATCAGCAGTGATTGTCTGCTTGGCATAAGGTGGATCAAAGTATAAAACATCAAAGGGGGGTTGACCCTTTAAACGTTGAATGGCAGCTTGGGCACTGCTTTTTATCACTTTAAAACGTTCTGTAGCCTTAGTCAGGTCAATATTTGCTTGGATTGTTTTAATCGCTGCATACTGGCGATCCACCAAAACAGCCTCATCAATGCCCCGCGAGACCCCCTCAATAGATAGGCCACCTGATCCGGCATATAAGTCTAGCGACCGACCACCAGTAAAATAGGGACCAATCATATTAAAAATGGCCTCTTTAACCTTATCAGTCGTTGGTCGCGTTGCAGTACCTGGTACGGCCTTAAGCGGTCGCCCCCTGAATTCTCCGCTTACAATCCTCATTTTATAATTCCTCTTCTGTCGCCGGTACATTACCTAATTCATGATCATCCACCGTAAAGGCCGTTGCATCTTGACTATCTGAGCCCACGGTTGTATCAACGTCTGGCCATTGTGATTCAATGACATGATCAACGAAACTTAAGCGTTCAATCACCGTTTTTTTTGTTGTAATATCAGCCTCATTCATATAAATTGAGGCATACTTCATCTTTGTAGATACATAATTAACAATTCCAAAACGCCGTAACTGCTTAGCCTGACGAGGATTTTTCAAATACACAATTAAAGCACGCCGTTTAGTCTGCTCAAAAACCATGTTGACTCCTTTCTATTCCATCTTGTTCACGCCGAATACAGCCAATCACATTTAACACTAACCCAAAGGTCAATCCCCAAGACAACAAGGAGGAACCACCATAGGAGATAAGTGGGAATGTCACCCCAGTAATGGGCAGTAATCCCGTAACACCACCTAAATTCACTAATATTTGAACGGTAATATAACTGGCTGTTCCCAGTAAAATTAACCGATACTGGATGTTTTTAGTCGAAATGCCAAAGAGGACCAGGCGAATAATGAGAACGGCAAAGAGGCCTAATATCACCCAAATCGTCACGACCCCTAATTCTTCGCCCACAATCGCCATAATAAAGTCAGTATTTGGTTCCGGCAACAAGCCTAACTTTTGGATACTGTTTCCCAGGCCACGACCAAACCAGCCACCATTGCTAAGCGCATAGTATGAATTGATTAATTGATGACCGGCATCTCCAGCTTGCCAAGGGTCCAAAAATGATTCAAAACGCAGGGCCTGATAAGGTTGCAATAAGTGCAACGAAACAAAAAAAGGCACTAAGCTAGCTAAGCCCAAAATTAATACAGCCACGGCTATAATCGTTATGACAACAAACAATGGAGAAATACCAGCTACTAAGGCCATGACCGTCCCAATCGTCATTAAGATGAGAGCCCCTCCCATATCCGGCATCGACAAGGTAAATGCAAACCCAATCAAGGGTAGACCCCAAATATTCATGCGAATAACCTGCGAAAAAAAGCTACTTGCCTTACCATACCAAGGATGGGTATAAAGCTTGGCAAACCGCATGGCAAACCATAAGATTAAAGCCGTCTTGAAATATTCAACTGGTTGAAATCCAAAGCCACCCAAATAGAGCCAGCCATGTGCTCCACTGGTAACCGGGCCAAAAAGTCGCGTAATGGCCAATAAACCAATGAGGAGCAAAACAATGCAGACAACAAACTGCCGATAGGCCCGGCTCTGCCATTTTATCTTAAGCATGAAGATAATAAGCATCACTATACTAGCAAACACCGCAAAAAAGGCTTGCTTTCTTAAGAAACTACCTGCACTTCCAGATGCCATATTAGTGCTGGCCGTGTAAACCATGACACAGCCAAACACCATGAGTCCAATCACAATCGATATCGTCCATAAGTCGAGGTAACGAAATTTTCGTCTCAAGAACTGGTGCCAACGGTGCCACAGGTTTTTGAACCGGTGCGTTTGTTCCGTATACATGCAAAGTGCTCCTTTATCATTAATAATCTTTTCTATTTTAGCACAGTTTATCGCTAACGGGCGCAAGCAAGTTCCCTTGCCTATTTAAAAAACAGGCTCTTACTTTTAAAAGTAAGAACCTGTTTTCCCTTAGTCTAATCTTTATCCTTGACGTGATGCCTTACGCCGCTTAGCAGCCTTTTCACGTTCACTTGTATTCAAAATTTGCTTACGAATACGCACATTCTCTGGTGTTACTTCCGCATACTCATCTTCATTTAAGAACTCTAATGACTCTTCAAGAGTCATATCCCGTGGTGTCTTAATTGAAGCAGTTTGGTCTTTATTTGAAGAACGCACGTTAGTCATATTCTTAGCCTTGGTAACGTTGACTGAAATGTCATTGTCACGGCTATTCATACCAACAACCATTCCTTCATAAACCTCGGTACCAGGATGTACAAACATCGTACCACGATCTTCAACACCCATAATGGCGTAGGTGGTAGTAGCACCTTGATTAATGGAAACCAAAGCACCATTACGACGGCCAGGCTCCCAGTTCTTGACAACAGGCGCGTACTTTTCGAAGGTATGGTTGTAAATACCATAACCACGCGTTAATGAAAGGAATTCAGTTGCATATCCGATCAAGCCCCGTGATGGCACTAAGAACTCTAAACGGGTAGTACCATTACCCGTTGACTCCATGTTTTGCATCTCACCCTTACGTTGAGCCAATGAATCAATAACTGAACCAGTATACTCATCTGGGGTATCAATTTGCACAGCTTCGAAAGGCTCTGAATCAACACCATCAATATTCCGGAAAATAACTTCTGGACGTGATACTTGCAACTCAAATCCTTCACGGCGCAAGTTTTCAATCAAAATTGACAAATGCAACTCACCACGACCAGATACTAGCCAAGCGCCGGCCTCATCCGTTGATTCAACCCGCAAAGAAACATCAGTATGCAATTCACGCATCAAACGGTCTTCTAATTGGCGGGCCGTAACAAACTTACCTTCACGACCAGCAAAGGGTGAATCGTTTGTCCGGAAAGTCATCTGCAAGGTTGGTTCATCGATGCGTAAGATAGGCAAAGCCTCTGGATGGTCAGGTGAAACAACGGTTTCACCCACTGAAATTTCATCCATACCAGAAACAGCAATCAAATCACCAGCTTCAGCTTCTTGAATATCAACCCGGTCCAAGCCCAAGTAACCAAATAACTTTGTTACTCGGAAATTATGTTGTGAGCCATCAAGTTTCATAACCGAAACTTGATCACCAATCTTGATTTTACCATTAAAGACACGCCCAATTCCAATTCGACCAACGAAGTCATTATAGTCAAGTAAGGCCACTTGGAATTGAAGAGGCTTGTCTGAAGTATCTTCAGGAGCAGGAATAGTCTTAAAGACAGTGTCAAAGATTGGTGTCATCGTATGCTCTTGCGTTTGAATATCAGGATCATATGAAGACGTTCCATTCATGGCTGAAGCATAAATCACTGGGAAGTCCAGTTGATCCTCATCGGCTCCCAATTCAATGAACAAATCCAAAACTTCATCAACCACTTCTTCTGGTCGGGCACCTGGACGATCGACCTTGTTAACAACCACGATGGGCGTCAAGTTTTGTTCGAAAGCCTTCTTAAGCACGAAACGTGTTTGAGGCATAGTTCCTTCAAAGGCGTCAACCACCAAAAGTACACCGTCAACCATGCCCATGATTCGTTCAACTTCACCACCAAAGTCGGCGTGACCAGGGGTGTCTAGGATGTTGATTTGCTTATCACCGACATGAACGGCGGTATTCTTGGCTAAAATCGTGATACCACGTTCTTTTTCGATGTCATTGGTGTCCAAAGCCCGATCACCAAGTTCTGTTCGCATATCCAAAGTATCAGATTGCTTCAACATTTCGTTAACTAAGGTTGTCTTACCATGGTCAACGTGGGCGATGATTGCAATATTACGAAGATTTTCACGTTTTGCCAAATTTCTATTCTCCTTGACTTTCTGTCAGCTAAATTCCAGTCTTTGTACTAACTACACTACTCATTAAAAAAATTGGGCACTTACTTGCTACAAGCACCTAAAACAATTGCGTGACATAAAAAGTCAAGCGCCCGATGACTCAGACGCTTAATTAGACTGCTCAATTGTCATGATGCTTGCATATGTACTTGGTGTTGCCACTACGACTGACCCTGATTGTAGCACATCGATTGGTTGACCGTCAACTCTTCCAACCCGCAACTGGAGACTCTGGGCCAACACAATACCAGCCGCATAATCCCACGGCCGCATAGCGGATAAATAACCTACGGCCTGTCCTCTTAAGACATGCATAAAAGAAATCCCGGCTGATCCATAAATACGAAATCCTAACGCTTGGCGGGCAATTTCAGGGAGCGCCATTTCGCCACGCAATAACCGATACCCCGATAAAATCATTAAGCCCTCATTTAAGTCCCGATTCAAAGGAGTTGCTAGAACCTGTTCGTTTTGCCAGATCCCCAACTCTGGCCCACCATGAATCACCTCATGATTAACCACATCCATAATCCAAGCTAACAGGGGTTTCCCATCCTCAAAAACTGCCAACATCGTTGCAAATTCGGCATGTTCAGTAACAAAATTCATGGTGCCATCAATTGGATCAACAAACCATACCTGACCAGCTAAAGATGATACTGCATCCCCATAACCTTCCTCACTTAGAATATTAGCATGGGGATTATATTCATGAATTTTGCCAACATAAAATTGTTCCGTTTCACGGTCAACATCTGTTACTAAATCACGAGCACCATCTTTGGTGGATACATGAAAATGCTGATCAAGCCGTTTTAAAATCCGTGTATGGGCCTCATCTAACCACCCCATCACTTGGCGATCAAGGGCCCGCTGTTGTGTCACATTCACTGGACTAACCCTCCATTTTGATTACCTTCTTTTGGCTTTGTTTTGCCAATTGAACGGCCCGATAAATAGAATAACCTGAAAGTTGTTCAAACTGACGACTCAGTTGTTTTTCTTCGCTCTTGGCTGGCACCACCTCTTTAAAGGCTTGATAAGCAGCTAATAACGTTTCTCGGTTAACGCCACCTTCATAAGCTTGTGCAACTTGGCTATACAAGTGGCTAACTTTCACAATATCTGTAGTTGTCCAGCCTGCTAAAAGCGGATAATTAAAATTCTGTTGCATCAGTGCCTACCCAACGTAATGTGTATGTTCATGCTCTAACCAAGGGTCGGTCTGGTTAATATGATCATAGTACAAGGTACCTTGTAGGTGCTCAATTTCATGTTGAAAAACAATGGCTGGATAGCCCTGCAAACGCAATTCTTGCTTCCGCCCCTGTTCATCCTGATAATGAACTGTAATCCGATCTGCCCGTTCTACTAGGCCAGGAACGTCCTCATCCACTGAAAGGCAGCCTTCCCCCATTTGAAGCGCAGTCTGTTTAACTGACTGTCTTGTAATGACCGGATTAAAGATGACCCCCTTAAAGAAAAAGCCGTCCTCTTCATCGGTTCCATCAACATCCAAGTTAGGGATTAATATGGCTGCATACTGTTTTGAAACCCCTACCTGTGGCCCGGCTAAACCTACACCGGGTCGTAGTCCATAGGCCTTATTGCGTTCTTCATCCTGACTAACAACCAAATATTCCATCATAGCATTCACAATGGATTGGTCTTCTTCAGATAATGGGAAAGTTACTTTTTGAGCGCGCTGGCGTAAGACGGGGTCTCCGTCCCGTACAATCTCATCCATTTTATACATTATTAAGCTTGCTCCGTTTCTTAAAAATTTATCCCTATTAGTATACACTACTTTCACTGATAAGCTAAAGTGGTTGATTCAACTTGGCTAAATCGCGTAGGTAGGCTGCTGTTTCCGCATTAATGATATGTGCAATGTCTAAATGCAAGTAACACCCACTTGTCTGCTCTTGATACCAAACATCAGTTAGCACCAGTGCATAGGGCTGTTCATCAAATCGGGGCAGCTTTTCTTTTGCATCGTACTCCTCAAGGGCCCTACTTAGGGTGTCTTTGACCTGTCCAAGCGGGAATTGTCTTGAGATCGGTAGTTGGCATTCAAAGGCCATCACTTCATGTCCCCAAATATTAGCTACCAGGGTCGTGCGAATCGCCTTAGCTGGCTCTTTAACTGCTAACTGACTCGCCAATGCAGGTAAAACCGCATTCAAGGCCTGGTTAACGACATGTTGTGACTGAATAATTTGCTGTTCTGTTAGTCGCCGGCCAATCCGCCGAATCACCGTCAATAAGATTAAAATCAAAATTATAGCGCCAATTATGACTATGTTCATAATGAACCCCTTTCCTAGAGACCCCAGTTATGTTATCCAAGCACCCGTTACGAAGATTGGCTCACCGCCTCTAGAATCCGCTTATTTTTTTGCTTCAACAGTGCCAGTTTAGCTTCATCCATCTGCATTGCCTGAGTAAAGAAGACCTGCCGGTAGTCATCCAAAAGTGTCAGTACTTCAAAAGCTACTTGTTCTTCCCTTGTTATCGGTTGCTGATTAGGGTTAAGTTGAGCTTTTGCCAAGGAAAAATCAGAAAATGCACGCGCTAACCGTGCATTTTCCGTAATGACAGTAACAGACGCAAGGGGCCTTACATCCCTTGGACATAAAGCTAGACCTGCCTTAATAGCCATTAATTCACCGACTTCTTGATTTTCTATCGTCCGCTCCACTTGTGCCAGCTGTTGCGCGGGCATCTCGTGTTCAAGTAAGAGTTCACTATAGACAAGGGCCGCGGTGTTTGCCTGAGCAGCTACGTATAAGTATAGGGCTAGGTCGCTGGGTAAATGGCGGCTTAATTGATTAGCCACTGCCACCTCTTCTGGCGTGGTCATTGGAATATAAGTCCGTCTAAACCGGCGCATCATCCCTCGCTTAAAGCCTGCTAGGTGTTGTCCTAAATAGTGCCACCAATTTTTTCTCATAGTATCTCTTCCTTCCACTTTTATTATCATTGTCCAACCCAAAGCCCTAAGTAGTGATGACCAAGTCGTCAATCCTATTACTAGCTTTAGGCGCTGGTCGCATAAGATTCGAAAAAACATCCTTCATTGATCCGACAGCTTGGTTGTTTACTATAATTAAGTTAGGTCTTCAGCTAGTAAAGCGTATTTCTCAGCTTACTATTCCTGTCACGCTAATCGGTCTTAGTATACCATCTTTTCAAAGGTCGTCCCTTACCTGGCCTGACTCTGACTGTCTTGTCCTGACAACGCCTAGTATTTATCCCCTATTTCTGCTAAACTTAAAAATAAGATTGTTCGGAACAAGAAACTAAAAAGGAGATTTAGCAAACATGATTTTTAAAGTTTACTATCAAGAAAGCAAAAAACAAAACCCAAAGCGTGAAAACACCCACGCCCTCTACCTAGATGCAGTTGATTACCCAACCGCACGCGCAGCCGTAGAGGAAAACACCCCTTTCAATGTTGAACACATTGAACAACTTTCAGAAAAAGCCTTGGCCTATGAACAGCAAAGCCCTGACTTCAAATTGACGGAGTTCTAGCCTATGAGCGATGCTGAACTAAAAATCCGCCCAGATGAAGTAACGGTATACGCGCTCGGTGGCCTTGGTGAAATCGGTAAAAACACCTATGGTATTCAATATAAAGATGAAATCATTGTAGTCGATGCCGGTGTTAAATTCCCAGAAGATGAACTACTGGGGATTGACTATGTCATTCCTGATTACACTTTTCTAAAAGAAAACCGCGATAAGATTAAGGCCCTTGTCATTACCCATGGTCACGAAGACCATATTGGCGCTATTCATTTTTTCTTACAAGCTGTTAACGTGCCTGTTTATGCTGGTCCCTTAGCAATGGCCTTAATTAAAAATAAACTTGAAGAACATCATCTACTAAAGGATGCGGACTTACATGAGATTAATGAAGATACCGTTTTAACCTATGAGAATTTGAGTGTTGAATTTTTCCGAACAACACATTCAATTCCTGACACCTTTGGCGTGGCTGTTCATACGCCTCAAGGAATCGTCGTTGAAACTGGAGACTTTAAGTTTGACTTCACGCCAACCACACATCAGCCACCTAACCTACAAAAGATGGCCCGCTTAGGAGAAGAAGGCGTGCTCCTCTTAATGTCTGATTCAACCAATGCTGAGCGACCTGAATTTACCAAGTCAGAACGTTGGGTTGGTAAGACCATTGATCGCTTATTTGATGAAATTACAGGTCGAATTATATTTGCAACTTTTGCTTCAAATATGTCGCGAGTGCAAATGGCCTGTGAAGCAGCTATCGCTCACGGACGTAAGATTGCCGTCTTTGGTCGTTCTATGGAAAATGCTGTAAAAAATGGTTTGACTTTGGGCTACATCGACGTGCCTGAGGATCAATTTGTTGATGCACGTACCATTAACAAGCTTCCTCCCGAAAAAGTCTTGATTTTATCAACCGGTTCCCAGGGAGAACCAATGGCAGCACTAGCCCGCATTGCTAATGGTACCCACCGTCAAATTAAGATTCAGCCTGATGATACGGTCATTTTCTCAAGCTCGCCAATTCCTGGTAATGCTAGTTCAGTTAACCGGGTTATCAACGAACTCGAAGAAGCTGGTGCCAATGTTATTCATGGTAAGATAAACAATATCCATACATCTGGGCACGGTGGTCAACAAGAACAAAAACTCATGCTTTCCTTAATGAAGCCTAAGTTCTTCATGCCCATTCACGGTGAGTATAGCATGTTAAAGGTTCATGAAGGATTAGCTACCGCCGTTGGTGTTAATCCGGATAATATTTTCTTACTTGATAACGGTGATGTCCTTGCCCTAACCCATGACTCTGCCCGAGTAGCTGGTCATTTCTCAGCGGAAGACACCTACGTTGATGGTAACGGAATTGGTGATGTGGGCACAGCAGTCTTACGGGACCGTAAAATGTTGTCTGAGGATGGCTTGGTTGTTGTGGTCGCTACCATCGACCTTGCCAATCAAGAAATTACCGCCGGCCCTGACATTCTTTCACGTGGCTTTATCTACATGCGTGAATCAGAAGAGCTCATTAATGAAGGACGTCGTGAAATCTTCCATGCAATGATTGCAGCAATGCGCGAGCCAAATGCGAATGAACATAGCATTCGCAATGCCGTTGTATCACGATTGCAACGCTTCCTATTCGAAAAGACGCATCGTCACCCCTTGATTTTACCTATGTTTATTATGATCTAGGTGTGACCAGAAAAAACAAAAAGACTCCCCGCTGATGTATATGCATCAGCGGGGAGTCTTTTTTAACATCTGTTAAATGAACTACTTAGCAAGCAAGCTAGCTAAACTAGGCAAGTCATTGACTTGCGCCTTCACTGCCAAATTAGCTGGTCGTTGCAGGTGGCCATTTAAGTTGACCCAAATAGCATCTAAGTCATATTGCTGGGCCCCTCGTATATCTGAGGCAAGTCCATCACCAATCATCACCGTATTCTTTTTCGTCATTGACGGATTAGCCTTAAAAATGGCATCGAAAAAAGATGGTGCGGGTTTCGCCGCTCCCAGCTGATCAGAAATAAAGACTTGGTCAAAATATACACCAAGACCTGTGTTGGATAATCGTAATTCCTGTGTTTGCGTCTCTCCATTGGTTCCTGCAATCAGAGTGTAGCCTTGCCTTTGCAAGTCCGCAAGCAGCTCTTTAGCATAAGGTACAAGATAATTATTCTGGTTTAACGCCTGGCGAAAGCGTTTTTCAATCGCCTGACCGTCATAATCAGGTTGACCCAGGGCCTTAAATAATTCATTAAAACGGGTGGCATGAATCGTTGCCTTATCAATTGTTTGCTCTTCATAGGCCTGCCAAAGACGGCGATTAATCTTTTCATACGTCGCTAGTGCTACTGGCAAATCAACATCTGCTATTCCTGCTTGGGTTAACACTTTACGCAACCCTTCAAGTTCACCCTGTTTAAAGTCGAGTAAGGTATCGTCAAGATCAAAAATTAAGAACTGATACATCAATATCCCCCTAAGTGGTTGCTACTAAAAAACGTCCAACCACTAAGATGGACGTTTTAAATCATTCTTTTATTATTTTTAGCCCCCAGAACCGCAACGTCCCGGTTGCCAAATGAAGTCCCGCAAAAGAGACTACCTTATCAGGTGTAAGTCGTCTTCAGGCATGAAGGATTACTTTTCCAGCAAACCCATCAGCTGCAATTGACGATACAAGTCCTGTGTCTTAACGTTCTGTAGCCGGCGTGGACGCTTGTTTACCAAAATCTGGCGAACACCATTTTCTTGCAAACGTTGCTTTGCCCATGCTTTTGTTCCAGTTAATGCCATCATTACTTCCTCCTGTAGGTAACTAATCAATCAGTTTTTTACTTACCCCCACATTATAATACATGTGCCTAATAATGAAAAGAGGCGGCAATGGGTCTTTTACCTAGCTTGGTCAACAAGAAAAATGGCTTATGCTTACTAAACTGATAAAACTTAGTCACTTTACTGGTTGTTTGTTCTTATTCGTATTACACTTAACTTAAGTTTTAATCTATTATGATTTTAAGGATGCTAACTATGACGCATGATAATTCAAACTCAAAGCACACCAGTGCCGATCAGTTGTTTACAACTGCCTTTGAAAATTTTAAAACACTTTACAGTAAACACCTGCCTAAGTACCGTTACCTTCCCCAGTGGACCTATACCAAAAGTAAGCTATTGTTAGCCGAAGCAGATACGAAAGGGACCCCTAATCAAAAAGTATACCAACGGGCCTGCATCATTTATATTGACTTTGGCATTAATATTGGCAAGGAATTTAGTGGTCCACATTTTGCCGTGGTCCTTAATAAAGAAGACAACCCTAAAAACGAAAAACTGACCGTTGTGCCTCTCACCTCTAAACGCCATAAACACACTGTTCCACTTTCTGACACGATTTCAGAAAGCAGTTTAAACTTCCTAGGTGACTCCTTTGCTGAATTTTTAGAGTCCACTTACGCAGTCCGCTTTTTAAGTGCACTTGAGCAAGCTGAACCTAAACAAGGCCCAGGCGAAACGGATAAAGTCCTAATTGACCAGGTGAAACAAACCCTTCGGCCAACCTTTATTAAAAGTCTCCATACGGAATTTAAAGCAGCCGGACTACGTGATTTGTGCGACCAGGTCATTACGCATATGGAACATACCATTAAGCATAAGCGCGATGCCCAACGTTATTTGCGCGCCTATATTGCAAGGGCTGAGGGAATCAACGAGGATGATGTCTCAACGGACAAACTCAACTACTATATTCAAGGACGCGCTAGCAAGCAAATGAACGCTGACTTTGATAACTTTTTATACGTTGTTTCAAAGTATAATCGTTATAATCGGCAAACATATGCCCGCTTGGAAGATATAACCACCATTAGTAAACGACGGATTCGAAAGATTAATCGGCACGATCCAATCGGTAAAATTAAAGTCTCCTCTAAAACCTTGGACACCATTGATGAAGGCTTAGCCAAATTGTTCTTTAAATAATTGACAGTCAGTCTTTTTGACAGTATATTTGACTTATCGGGTGTTCCCACACACACCTGAATAATCAGCTTGCGGCCTTTGCGCCAACCAATTTGATCAGAAGATACCGCCTTTTTGTGCGGTATCTTTTTTTAGCGGATCTGCTTGGGTTATCCCATTCGCGACTGTCAGTGCCTATCCTTTACTGCTAGTAGTGCCTTCTACCCCTTAACACACTTAATTTTTTGCTCCCTGGCCACTAGTTTTTCCGTCCGTAAATCGCTATACTTAAGGAGTAGTAGTCCGTTCAGTTACTTAAGTCAGGAGATACGTAAAATGGCAAAAAAAGTTAAACAAACCAAAAATAATCAAGAGCGTCCCTTTTATTTGACCTTTGGTTTTTGGATGACGACTCTGCCCGTTATTTGGGATATTATCAAACGGGTTCGAACAGGAAATAAGCGGCATTAAACGATGCAAACAAAAGGCGCTCCCCAGCAAAACTGGGGAGCGCCTTTTTTGGTTACTTATTATCTTGCCAATGTGCTTGCAAAAAGGCCTTTCGTGGTGCTTCTTCAATTGCATCTCGTAATGGATTCTTTTTATAGAAATCCTGATGTTCCTCTTCTGCTTCCCAGAAAGGTCCGGCAGGCTCAATTTTTGTCACAATTGGTCGGTCCCCAAAACGTCCAGAGGCTTGTAAAGCGGCTTTAGAGGCTTCGGCCACCGCCCTTTGCTGGGCTGAATTCACAAAAATAACTGGCCGGTAAGAGTCGCCTCGATCCTGAAACTGACCCATGGCATCAGTCGGATCTGCCGTTTGCCAATAAAGCTCCACTAATTCCTGGTAGGAAATAAGAGTTGGATCAAAGGTAATTTTGACGGCTTCAGTATGTCCAGTCTGATGGCTAGCCACCTCTGCATAGGTTGGATGGTCCTTCCAGCCCCCTGTATAACCTGAACGCACCGCTTTTACCCCTGGTAATGTGTCAAAGGGCTTTACCATACACCAAAAACATCCGCCAGCAAAAATTGCTGTTTCCTCTGCCATATTTTTACTTCCTCTCTTTCTTATGATTAACTGACCTACCACTAAATCACTTTACCCACTCACCTTGGCCTTATTGTACCATGCTTCACCCTATTTGCTAACTTTTTGTAACTTTAATCCATGCACTTGATTACTCCTGCTTCCTTACCACTTTATTCAGACCACAAAAAAAGCCAAGGCCTCTGTGCCTCGACTTTTTTGTTTATCACTTCTCAAACCAAGCATTAACCTGCTTAGGATGGGCATCAACCCACTTTTGCGCTGCCTTTTCCGGTGACATACCATTTTGAATGTCTAACATAACACTCTCCATGTCACCCTTTTGCCAGTGGAAGTTATCCAAAGCACGATAAACTTCTGGCTTATCGGCCTTCAACCCCTTACGCGCCATTGTATTGATGGTTTCGGCCTGTCCCATAGTATTCTTTGGATCTGCTAAGTACTTTAACTGGTACTTCTTCCACATCCAATGAGGTGACCAACCAGTTACAACAATGTCGTCATGGCTTTTAATCGCCTTGTCTAGGGCGACCGCCATCGAACCAGTTGATGAACCTTGTAGCTTCCAATCACTAAGGTTTGGGTAAGCCTTAAGGGCCTTATCAGCTGCCGCCATCACTCCGGCACCAGGTTCAATCCCCGTGATTGTTTTATCAGCCTGACTTTGTAAGTCAGCAATACTGTCAACATTCATATAGTCCGGTACAACCAAGCCAACCTTAGCTCCACGCATATTAGCACCAAGCATATCTAAGTTCTTATGGTACTTCTTATATTGAGCTTGATGTGTATTTGGTAGCCAAGCCGATACAGACCCATCAGCCTGCCCATTAGCCACTGTCTGCCACATAACTGCATTATCTAAAGGCGTCATTTTAACTTGATAGCCTTTTTCTTTAAAGGCTTGTGCTAAGACATTCGTTGAGGCAATCTCTGAGTCCCATTGAACGTAAACCAAGCTAACAGACTTTTTAGCAGCGGCCTGTTGTGCAAACAGACCACCAACCATAGAACCAGCTAAGACCAACGCCGTTAGCCAGCCGACCCACTTACGCCACTTACTCTTTTGTTGTTGAGCTTCCACAGCATCGACGTTTAAGCGTTGTGTAAAGCGATCAATTGTAATGGCTAGAATTACCAAGGCGATTCCATTAACAAAACCTGCCCCAACTGCGGCGTGTTGAACGGCGGACAAAATACCTTGTCCAAGACCTGGCGCACCAACCATTGAAGCCAAGACCACCATTGATAAGGCCAACATGATGGTTTGGTTAACCCCGGCCATAATCGTTGATTTAGCCAATGGCAATTCAACTTTAAACAATTTTTGTTTTGGTGTCGATCCAAAGGAGTCAGCCGCTTCTTCCATTTCTACTGGCACCTGACGAATTCCTAGGTTTGTAAACCGAACCGTTGGTGGCAATGAAAAGATCAAAGAGGCAAAGACACCTGGGACTGCTCCAATTCCAAAGAAGGCCACAGCAGGAATCAAATAGACAAATCCAGGCATTGTTTGCATAAAGTCAAGCAGTGGTTGTAACACTTTAGCCACATTGTCGGACTTAGCCATCCAGATACCCAGTGGAATCCCAATCACAATGGCTAGCAAACTCGATAGAATAACCAAGGTTGTCGTTTGTACTAAGTCTGCCCATAGGCCTTGGTTCCATACCAAGAGCAAGCCCAAGAAGACAAAGAGGGGAAAGCCCCATTTTTTATGACTCACCAATACGGCAAAAATAGTCATAATCACAATCATCATTAATGGTGGCACAGCACCTAACATGGCATTAGCCAAGTCCATGGTCCCCTGTCCACCATGCTGGATGGCATCAAAGAAACCAGCCCAGTTGGCCGTCATCCAATCAACAATCTTCTCCGTCCAACTTGCAATAGGCATCTTCGCAACTAGTAAGTTCAGCATCGGTTACTTCACCTCCGTTTCCTGATTGTCTAGTTCTTTATCCGCCAAAGCCTCTAAGACACGACCACGAATCACAATTCCAACTAGGCGACCTTCATCGTTTACCACCCCTAATGGTGTATGTGCATCATAAATAATTGGCACAATATCTGACACTAACATATCTTTTTGAATGGTTGGCATGTCAACTAAGACATCCTTTAAGGCTAAGCCTTCCTTACGTGCCTTTAGGGCAGCTTCGCCACTCAAGAAGCCTTGCACCTCGCGACTACGGTTAACCGCTACTAGGCCACCGACTTCTTCTGTCACCATCTTCTTAAGGGCCACATTAGGACCATCCACATCAATATTTGCTGTAACTGGTTGCTCCATAATGCGCTCTGCCGTCAAAACCTTTGACCGATCAACATTTTCAGTAAAGGCCCGTACATAATCATTAGCTGGATTAGTCAAAATATCCTCACCTGTACCGATTTGGACAACTTCACCATCCTTCATGATGGCGATACGATCACCAATTCGTAAGGCTTCATTCAAATCATGCGAAATGAAAATAATCGTCTTTTTTTGTTTAGCTTGTAACTCAATTAATTCATCTTGCATTTCACGACGAATAAGCGGATCTAGGGCCGAAAAGGCTTCATCCATCAATAGAATTTCAGGATTATTCGCTAAGGCGCGGGCTAACCCGACTCGTTGTTGCATCCCACCAGACAATTGACTAGGGAATTGGTCCTTGAATGGTAAGAGATTAGCATTCTCTAAGGCTTGTTCTGCTAACTTCGTCCGCTCTTCCTTGGGCATACCTTGCACTTCCAACCCGTACTCAGTATTTTCTAAGACCGTGCGCTGTGGAAAGAGACCAAATCCTTGGAAGACCATGCTCATTTTCTTACGACGAACATCCAATAATTCTTCTTTATTCATTTTAGAAATATCGTCACCGTCAAGATAGATTGAACCTGACGTTGGTTCAATTAACCGGTTTAATAGTCGAATCAAGGTTGATTTCCCTGAACCAGAAAGGCCCATAATCACAAAGATTTCGCCTTCTTGGACTTCAAGGTTAGCATCATAGACACCAACTGTGGCGCCAGTTTGTTCTAAAATATCAGTTTTAGAAACATGCTTTTCAACCAAGTCTAAAGCTGGCTTGACACGCTTACCAAAGATTTTAGTAAGGTGCTCAATTTTCACTTTTGCCATACACTCCTCCTATACTCACTTCATTAACTGACAACCATAATTTAATCATAAAGTTGTCACGTTGTCAAATCTGTAATGCCTTTATGCCAGTGCTGGTAAACTTTTCATTAGGCCTTTGTTCATTAAAGTGCCAACTTAAACTATTGAATTTTTAAGCCAAGCCCACTATAATCAAGCTAGACTATAAGGGGGATAGAGATTACGTCATGAAAATCATTAAACAACCGCGTTATCGTCAAATTGCATTGAGTTTAGCGCAAAAGATTACCCATGGTCAATTAGCGGTCGGCGACAAATTACAGGCGCGGTCTACTGTGGCCAAGGAATATGATGTTTCATCAGAAACTGCTCGTCGAGCAATTCGAGTGCTCGTTGATATGGGCATTGCCCAATCCCACCATGGAAGTGGTGCTAAAATCATCTCTCAAAAAAAGGCTGAAGATTTTATCCATGCGGACCAAGAAACCGCAAATTTACGTTCCTTAAAAGGTGACTTAACGAAAGCCATTCAGGACCAACAAAAAAACTTTAATGACATTACGCATCTAATGCAGGCCTTTGTCGACCAATCGCAGTCTTATCAGCAGAACAATCCACTGATGCCCTTTGAACTGGTTTTAAATCAACCTTCAAATAAATATGGTAAAAATTTATCAGAATTGAATTTTTGGTATGCTACGGGTACCACCATGGTCGGCGTTTTACACGAGGGCGAACTAACGATTTCCCCAGGACCTTATACAATTATTAACCAGTATGACACCTTATACTTTGTTGGAGATGATATGGCGGTTGCTACCGTCCGTTCGTTCTTCTTTGACCAAGAATCGACGTCCCATCCCTATTCTGCTATTGCAGGTCACTAAATAAAAAAGGTTAGTTACCCATATCGTGGGTTAACTAACCTTTTTTTATTATTTAATTTAAGCTTCAAAGGCTGCTGTTAATGGAGGCACGACTTGCTTCTTTCGTGACACAACACCTGGCAACGAAGCCCTTCCTTCGGTTAATTCAACACCAAAGGCAGCCGCCACTTTGTCCTGATTATCACCTACCACTAGAAGATCAGAATCAGAATCTAAAATATTGGTAACAACCAAAATAAAGGTATCATAGCCATCGGCAGATAACTCAGTCTGCATGGCAGCCTCCAATTCGGCGCGCCGGGCAAAGACATCATCTACATCTACCGTGTTAACCTGACCAATCCGTACCTTTTGACCATTCAATTCAAAGGTTTTAGCATCACCGTCAATCAAATCTTGCGCGGTACGACTCGACAAGTCTGTTCCCGCCTTAAGCAGCTCCAAACCATATGCCTCGTAATCCTCAATTCCAGCTAACTTTGCCAAGGCCGCCAAAGCCGGCTGATCCATTGGCGTCGTGGTTGGACTCTTCAACAGTAAGGTATCTGAGATAATCGCTGAAGCTAGCATCCCAGCCAAGTTAGCTGGAATATCTAAACCAGCTTGTTGGAATTCACCGTACAAAATAGTCGCCACAGAGCCCAGTGGCTTGTTAATAAACCACAATGGCGCTGCTGATTGAAAATTAATTTTATGGTGGTCATAGACACCTGCAACCGTCACATCGGCAATATTATCTACTGATTGACTGGCTTCATTATGGTCGACCAAAAAGACTTCCGGTGTATCTGCCTTTTGAATCACCCGCGGTGCCGCTAAATCAAAATGCTTCAAAGCAAAGGCCGTTTCAGCATTAGGCTCCCCCAAGGCAACCGCCTCTGAATTTAGATTGTAAGCATTGTTCAATAAATATGCCGTTGCCATAGCTGAGGCAATGGTATCTGTATCTGGACTCTTATGCCCAAAAACAAGTAAATCAGCCATAAATGAATTATCTCCCCTTCTTAACTCTTTTCTCTAGTATACCCTAAGTCCCTTTAAAATTGTATAAAGCTGTTTATTTTTATAAGGCAAAAAACACGGGCTAAGTAGAACTGAACCCGCGTTTTTTGTCATATAGTGTTAATCAATTGCTTGAGCTTGGCTTTGATCAACTAAAGATTTAGCCAAGTAGAAGCAACCCAAGATTCCTGCATCATCCCCATTTTCCACATGGACAATATACTCATCCAAAGGGGGGACAGCTAAGTAGTCAGCCATCTGCTCGGCAAAAGACTTTCGAACAAGTGGCAATAGGTTCTCCCGATGAGGAACACCACCACCAAAGACAATCCGATCTGGACGAAGGATGGCGGTATAGGTCACAGCTGCCTGTGCTAAGTAATAAGCTTCAATCTCCCAAGCCAAATCGTCATCTGGTATTTCCTTAGCTGACCGACCCCAGCGTTCTTCGATAGCTGGGCCAGCTGCCAAACCTTCTAAACAACGATCCTCATGGAAGGGGCAATGTCCCTTATACGTGTCCTCTGGGTGCTTTTTCATCATAATGTGCCCAGCCTCTGGGTGCGAAATCCCCTGCAAAAGCTTACCATTTTGAATAATACCAGCACCAATTCCCGTTCCCACAGTCAAGTAAACCAAGTTATCATCATTCTTAGCTGCTCCTGAAACAAATTCGGCCCAACCAGCACCATTAACGTCGGTCGTCCAAAAATAAGGAATGTCACGCCAAGCTTTCATTGCGCCTAAGAAGTTATAACCAGACCAACCACGCTTTGGCGTATCCAATACATAGCCGTAGGTCTTGCTATCAGGTGCAACATCAATTGGACCAAAGGCAGCAATCCCAATTGCAGCAATATCATCATATTGATCAAAAAAGGCTTGAACTTTCTTGATTGTCTTTGGACCATCCTCTGTTGGAAAACTTTCCCGCTTGATGACCGTATCTGGGTCAGTCTCATCTGCGACTGCCACAACAAACTTTGTTCCACCAGCTTCAATTGCACCTAATAATGACATAATTCTTCCCCTTCTCTGTGTTCTTATCTCTTAACTATGTCTTTATTATATACGAAACCGGTTTCATTTGCAAACGCTTTCAGAACTATTTTAAAAAAAGACTTAGGGGCCGAATTCCCACTAAGTCTATGAAAAATATATTTAATTTAACAGGGGTACTTGAACCAATGGATACATGGCTACTGGTTCTCCAACATTTTCAGTATCTATCACAAAACTACCATTACTATAACGTTGGCTCAGTGGGTGGTCGGCTGGCAAAATATCAAATACACGGTCACCCAAGGTCAAAATGCGTAACGGCGTTGGTTGCTTTTGATTAACCAAGGCAGCCGCCATAATGCGATGGGGATCACGTTTCAACTCACGCATCACAGCCACTCCCTTCCTTGCCCGGCTTGTCACTGGCACCTCATCAACGGGCATCCACTTAAAGGCGCCACGATTAGAGATTAAAGCTAATGCCAAGGATTGTCGGTCATCTACCAAAGATAAACTGGTCAAGGAATCATCCTGCTCTGCCAGCGACATGGCTTTAACGCCGGTCGTTCTCAAACCGTGGGTTGGCACCTCATCTAAAGCATACCGTAACCCGTTAGCTTGGTAAGAAGTCAATAGGACCGTATAATGTCCTACATCCGAACTTGAGAAGGGTAGAACATTTACCACATAGGCATCATCTTGCTTTAGCTTCATGTATGGCGTTGATTTTTTACGATAATTACTCCGCGGCGTCAAATCGGCAAAGGCAAAGCGTTTTATATGCCCGTCTGAGGTTGCCGCAATCCATTCTCCATTAAGCGCTTGATAGTCTTTAACGACCTTCACGGCAATAATCTGCTCATCCGAAGTCAAACCGGTAATAGTTTGTGATAAATGCTCACCGGGCTCCTTCCAACGCGTTTCAGCCACTTCATGAACTGGACGATAAATCACTTGTCCATGATCGGTAAACATAAAGACATGCTCTAGCGTATTTACTTCATCCATGAAGACGACTTCATCATCCTCTCTTAGCCCATTGTCACTACCTGAAGCCCCGTAAGAACGTAAGGACGACCGCTTTACATAACCATTTTTAGAAACTAACAACATGACGTCTTCATCAACCACTGTCACCGTCTCATCAATTTTCAATTCTTGAATTTGGTCTTCAATCTGTGAACGACGAGGGGTTGCATAAGTCTTTTTAATGGCCTTTAACTCACCTCGGAGGACTTTTCTTAGTTCCTTTGGTTCGGCTAAAATCAACTCATACTCAGCTATTTTATCCTTCAACTCAGCTGATTCATTTTCTAGTTGCGTCACATCAGTATTCGTTAAGCGATAAAGTTGCATCGTCACAATGGCTTCTGCTTGTTCATTAGAAAAGTCATACTGTGCCACCAAATTCTGTTTGGCATCCTTCCGGTCCTTTGAGGCCCGAATGGTCGCAATAACTTGATCTAAAATAGACATCGCCTTGATTAGGCCAAGTACAATATGTTGACGACGCTTAGCTTTTTGTAAATCAAATTGTGTACGTTTTGTTAACACGTCCACTTGGTGCTCTAAAAAGGCTTCCAAAGCAACTTTCAAGCCAACTCGTTCTGGCCGTTGATTATGGATGGCAACCATATTATAGCTATAGGTTACCTGTAAGTCTGTCTTTTTAAAGAGATAATTTAAGATTCCCTGCGCATTGGCATCCTTGGCTAACTCAATGACAATGGATAAACCATCACGGTCAGATTCATCACGGACTTCGCTAATACCTGCAATGTCCTTGTTCAAATGCATTTCATCAATCTTTTTGACCAAAGCCGCCTTATTAACTTCATAGGGAATTTCGCTAATTTCAATCTTAGCCTTCCCTCCTTTTAAGGGACTAATCGCCGTTTTTGAGCGGACCACTACCCGACCATGCCCCGTTTTAAAGGCTGAACGAATCCCCTCAAGGCCTTGAACAATCCCACCGGTTGGGAAATCAGGGCCCTTCACAAAGGTCATTAGGTCATCCAGGCTGGCTTTAGGGTGGGCCAATAAGTAGACCAGGGCATCAATCACCTCACCCAGATTGTGCGGTGGAATATCCGTGGCGTAACCAGCTGAAATACCAGTCGCACCGTTAACAAGCAGGTTTGGAAAATGAGCTGGTAGCACAGTTGGCTCATACTCAGTATCATCAAAGTTTAAGACCATATCAACAGTGTCTTTATCCAAATCACGTAGTAATTCATCCGCTATCTTAGCTAAACGTGCTTCCGTATAACGCATAGCAGCCGGCGGATCATTGTCGATAGATCCATTGTTACCATGCATTTCAATCAAAGGAACTCGCAACTTCCAATCCTGTGACATACGAACTAACGCTTCATAGATTGATGAGTCCCCATGTGGATGTAGGTTACCCATTACATTTCCTACTGATTTGGCTGACTTACGAAATTGCTTATCTGACGTGTTACCGTCTTTAAACATGGCAAATAAGATTCGCCGTTGAACAGGCTTTAACCCATCTCGAATATCAGGTAAGGCCCGATCTTGGATAATGGATTTCGAATAGCGACCAAAACGGTCCCCCATCACCGTTTCAAGACTGAGCTCTTGGACATGTCCTGTATCAGTCATCATCTTCCTCCTTATCATGCTCACTAACCGGTGTTAAGTCATCCTCTAATATTGCCTGCTCATCCTTTGCCTCATCCAGCAAGGTCTCTGTTTCATCACCTAGCGTAAAGGCGACATTAGCTTCAATCCACTTTCTACGTGGCTCAACTTTATCACCCATTAAGGTAGTGACCCGTTTTTCTGCTACTAAGGCATCATCGATGGTGACGCGAATCAGCGTTCGGTTTTGAGGATCCATCGTGGTGGCCCAAAGCTGATCAGCATTCATTTCACCAAGCCCTTTAAACCGTTGCAAATTAAATGTAGCCTCAAATTTTTCTTCGACTGCTGCTAGTTCACTATCTGTCCAAGCATAGGCAATTTTAGGCCGCTTCGCCTTACCCTTTTGCCTTAACATGTACAAAGGAGGTAACGCTATGTAGACTCGCCCGTCTTCAATTAAAGGACGCATGTATTTATAAAAAAAGGTTAGTAATAGAATTTGAATGTGGGCCCCATCATCATCCGCATCTGTCATGATGATAATCTTGTCATAACTAGCATCTTTTAAATTAAAGTCGGCCCCTACACCGGCTCCAATCGTATAGATAATGGTAGCAATCTCTTCATTCTTCATAATATCAGGCAACTTAGCCTTTTCTGTATTTAAGACCTTTCCACGTAAGGGCAGAATAGCCTGGAATTTTCGGTCACGGCCCTGTTTAGCAGAACCACCGGCCGAATCACCCTCGACCAAAAACAATTCATTCTTAGACGCATCTTTTGACTGTGCCGGTGTTAATTTACCAGATAGGATTTGTTCTTGTTTACCCTTTTTACGACCACTTCGGGAAGCTTCACGGGCTTTGCGAGCAGCCATTCTGGCTTCGCGGGCCCGGATGGCCTTGCGGATTAAGCTCTGAGAGAATTCCCCATTCTCCATCAAGTAGTAACCTAATTGTTCAGTAATAATCGTATCGACGATTGACCGAGCCTCGGAAGTTCCCAATTTATCCTTGGTTTGTCCCTCAAACTGTAAGAGCTCTTCCGGCACGCGTAAGGCAATTACAACCGTTAAGCCCTCCCGAACATCTGATCCCTCAAGATTTTTATCCTTTTCTTTAAGTAAGCCCACCTTGCGCGCATACTCATTGAAGGCCTTCGTCCATGCAGCCCGTAATCCTGCTTCGTGGGTTCCCCCACCTGGAGTACGGACATTATTAACAAAGGACATCATCGTTTCAGAATAACCATCATTATATTGGGCAGCCACCTCTACCTCAACCCCATGCTCACTTCCATCAAAATACATGGTGTCGCCCAAGGTATCTTTATCTTCATTTAAGTAAGCTACGAAGGCTTTTAAACCATCTGGGTAGTGATAACTTTGCGTTTGTTCCTGACCAGGCCGTTCGTCAGTTAATGTAATTTTAACATCACTAAGTAAAAAAGCTGATTCACGCAGGCGTTCAGCAATGGTGTCAAAATTATATACCGTTGTAGAAAAAATGGCTGGATCAGGTTTGAAGGTAATGGTAGTTCCATTACCAGCTTTCGTTTTCCCTAAGGCAACTAAGGTGCCATCTGGCTTTCCACCATCGATGAAGTGTTCCTGGAACTTTTGACCATCCCGTACAATGGTGACCGTCAAGCTCTGCGAGAGCGCATTAACAACTGATGATCCCACTCCATGCAAGCCTCCAGATGTTTTATAACCTCCGGCCTGGCCAAATTTACCACCAGCGTGTAACACGGTGAGAATAACTTCTGGGGTTGGCTTACCTGAAGCATGCATACCTACTGGCATCCCTCGTCCATGATCTACTACGGTAATACTATTATCAGCATGAATCACTACGTCAATTTGATCACCAAAACCTGCTAATGCCTCATCAACGGCATTATCAAAAATCTCATAAACTAGGTGGTGTAAACCTTTCGTATCAGTCGACCCAATATACATCCCAGGGCGCTTACGAACTGCTTCCAACCCCTCTAAGACTGTAATTGAGTCATCTGAATAAGTGCTTTTCTTTGTCATGGATATGTCCTCTCCACTCTGTTTCAGTGCTGAAAAAGTTCAGCATACCATTCACCATCTTAGCCTACCTTAACAAGAACTGACAAGCGACCTTTAAATTTTTATAAAAAGTCTATAAAATGCCAGCCATTTGATAAGACATGCTAAAATGGAGAGTATGCCTTTCATTAGGCTTGCCCTTATTTTTTAGTTTTATTCATAAAAGGAGTGTTTTTATGAGTCTGTCTCATTATCTCATTAGTTTTCTTTTGGCCTATCTGGTCGGGTCCATTCCCTTTGGCTATGTGGTTGGCCGTTTGTTTTTCCACAAAAACCTCCTTATCTTAGGTTCTGGGAACATTGGTACCACCAACACTGCTCGGGTTTTGGGTTGGCGTATTGGTTTAGTCGTCATGTGTCTTGATATTTTAAAGGGGTCTTTAGGTGCTTTAATGGCCTGCTTATGGGGGCCCCTAACCGTTAGCCAACACTGGCTATACTTTGCCGTTGGCTTAGGTGCTATTTTAGGCCACACCTATTCTTTTTGGATTGGCTTTCGGGGGGGCAAGGCCGTCGCAACTTCTGTGGGCGTGCTCCTTATCTATAACCCGCTAATGTTCTGTTTAGCTTTCGCCATTTTTGGTAGTACACTCTTCATCACGAGTATGGTTTCTGTTGCCTCCATGGTCGGCTTCACCCTGATCACGCTTGCTTCAGCCCTTATTCAAGACTGGTTTTTAACTTTAATTGCTTTTAGCTTAACGCTCTTTGTTTTTTATCGTCACCGTGAAAATATTCATCGTCTTAAAACAGGACATGAACGTTTAATTCCCTTTGGTTTAAACTATTGGCGTCATCAATCCTAACAAAAAAGCTTAGCTGCTGACAGCTAAGCTTTTTTAATGCAACCTTTTTATTTCAGTTAGAAAAAGGTAATGGAATAAGAACCCGTAAAGGTCTGGGCCGGTGCTAACCGGTTAATTGCATACTTATGTTTGATATTTCCATCAGCATCAACGGTATCTGCAATTCCCCACCAAGGCTCAATACAAATGAACGGTGCGTCTTTTGCGTAAGGAGTCCAAAACCCAACGTAACGAGCATCCTGAATATGCACGGTTACCCCATGTGACTCATTACGTTGCGATAAGACTACCGTAGTTGGATTTCCATCAAGCCGTAAAATAATCGCATCATCTTTATAATCCTCTCGGCGTAGCCGGAGGGGAATATGGGCATCAAACTCACCCTCTAAATTATTATCCAAGTTTGGCCCTACCAACTGAGCGCGAGTATACTTTCTCCTTGGATCAATATTTAAATAGTAATCATTGAACTGGGACAACGGTACCTTAAAAGCTGGATGTCCACCAACTGAAAAGTAAATATCATGATTATCAACATTCGTGACAACATACAAAATACCCAATGTATCTTGGTTAGTTAACCTAAAGACGACGTCAAATTGAAAATGAAAGGGGTAAATCGCAAACGACTCTTCAGAATCCGTCAACCGAAAGCGGGCTGTATCTTTAGTTTTTTCAACCAAATCAAATTCACTGTCCCGGGCAAACCCATGCTGAGTCATAAAAAAAGTCTTATTCCTGAACTTATATCGGTCCCCCTTGAGGCGGCCTACAATTGGAAATAGATTAGGGGCATGACGGGCCCAAACCGCAGGGTCACCTTCCCACATATATTCCATTCCAGTTTGTTTATTACGGACACTAGTTAATTCAGCGCCATGTTCTGATATCTCAACTACAATACTCCCATTATCCAATTTCACTGCCATTTTGCTTGCCCCATTTATATGTGCTAACTATCACTAACTATGCCTTTATTCTACCAAGAATTTCACAATAAAACTAGACCATTATTAGACCAATTCGACAAGTGATATTAGCGTTCACTCGCCCGTGGAAAAAATTGACGGTAGCTTTGTTGCAACTTATCTGTTGTAACATGCGTATAAATTTGAGTCGTGCTCAAACTGCTATGTCCCAGCAATTGCTGAACGGTTCGCAAATCAGCCCCATTATTCAGCATGTCGCTGGCAAAAGTATGACGAAACATATGCGCTGATATATGCTGGGTGAGGCCAGCTTTCTCACCAAGCTTTTTCAATACATACTCAATACCACTTGCTGTCATCGCTTGGCCTCGTTGATTAAGTAGCAAGGTCAAGCCTGGTTGGGCTTGCTTTTTGGCTAACTGAGGACGACTTAGCTCTAAGTACTGTTGTAAGGCTGCAGCAGCAAACTGTCCAAAGGGCACAATACGTGTTTTATCCCCTTTTCCAGTAATATGTACAATTCGTGCCGCTTGATCGACTTCAGCTAAAATCAACTCGGCCATTTCTGACACCCGGGCCCCGGTACCATACAAAAATTCAAGTAATACCTGATTTCTTAGACCTAAAACTGACTGATCCTCATAGGCTGCCTTAAACAAGGCCTGCAACTCTTCATGATAAAAGAAACGAGGTAAGTGCCGACCGGCCTTTTTAAGATGAATCCCATTAAAAGGATTGTGGGTCACCAATTGATTTGCTTCCATAAACTGATAAAAGGAGCGTAACGCACTAACTTTGCGGGCAATCGTCTTTTGACTAATCCCCCGATCATAAAGTGCTGACAGGTAAACACGAACTGTCAAGTCATCAACACTGGTTAACTTAACTTGCTTAGCTTCATCAGTGCTAATCAAAAACGCCATAAAGTCTTTAATATCCGCCAAATAGGCCGTCTGCGTATCCTCTGCATACTGCCGTTCAACTCGTAAATAATCCATAAAGAGTTGTACTAACTGTTGGCTTGTCATTATGTTCCCCTGATCCTTCTTTCAATTACTATCTCTTGTAGTTACCCACTACTTTGTTGACTCGGTATCTGGCTTAGGGGTCGTCCCATCGGGCAAGGTCTGGGCAGTTGGCTTATCCCAAGCAACAAAATCACAGTCTGGATAGCGTGAGCAACCATAGAAGGTTCGTCCTCGCTTGGTTTTCCGTTCAACAACCTGCCCTTGATGACACTTAGGACAAGGCAAGCCTATCTCTTCAACAATCGTTTCAGTGTGTCGACAATCAGGGAAGCGAGCGCAAGCTTTAAACTTGCCGTAACGACCCAATTTAATCAACATGGGCGCACCACAAATTGAGCAATTCTCACCAGCTAATTCATCCTTGATGACGACCTTTTCCATCTCATCTTCTGCAGTCGCTAATTCCTTAGAGAAAGGCTGATAGAATTGGTCAACCACTTGCACCCATTCTTCCTTGGCTGCTTCGACCTCATCTAGTTCCTGCTCAATATCGGCTGTAAACTTAACGTCGGTAATTTCCGGGAAATAAAGGTCCATCGTATCTTGAACTAGCTCACCAATCTCAGTGGGTACAAATTTTTTAGCATCCATCCGAACATAAGCTCGCTTTTGGAGAGTATCAATCGTCGCCGCATAAGTAGAAGGTCGACCGACTCCGTTTTCTTCTAAGGCCTTAACCAGGGCTGCTTCTGTAAACCGTGCCGGTGGCTGCGTAAAATGCTGTGCTGGATCTAATTGGGCCAAAGTTAAATCATCCCCCACAGTAAGCGCTGGCAACTGATTATTCTTCTTTTTAGCAGCTGGATTCGCCTTAGTAAATCCGGCAAACTTCACCTTTGATCCTGTGGCTCTAAACAGCACGCCCCCTTGCTCAATGGTTACCGCCATTGTATCACTCACCTCAGCTGTCATTTGTGATGCCACAAAACGGGACCAAATTAACTGATAAAGACGGTACTGGTCACGGGTCAACTTATCCTTAATTGAAGCCGGCGTTCTAAAGACTGATGTAGGTCGAATCGCCTCGTGGGCATCTTGTGCGCCCTCTTGCAACTTACCTTGCACCGGTTTACTAGCTGCATAGTCTGCCCCATATTCTTCATGAATAAACTGGGCCGCCGCATTTTTAGCAGTAGTGGATAAACGTGTTGAATCGGTTCGCATATAAGTAATCAGTCCAACACTGCCTTCTTTACCACCAAGGTTAATCCCCTCGTAGAGCTGTTGGGCCGTCATCATGGTCTTACGCGTCTTGAAATTAAGTTGAGTATTGGCGGTTTGCTGAAGCGTCGAGGTAGTAAAGGCTGGTTGTGGATTACGCTTACGTTCCTTACTCTCCACCTTAGTTACCTTGAAACCAGCTTTTTGATCAAGCTGTTGCAAAACGCTTTGCATACTGGCTTGATCAGGTAACGCTTTCTTTTTACCATCAACACCCCAAAAGGCAGCAGCAAAAGTCGTTCGTCCTTTTTTAAACTGAGCATCCATCGTCCAGTACTCTTCAGGCTGAAACGCCTGAATTTCACGTTCACGGTCAATTACCAGTCCTAAGGCCACCGTTTGAACCCGGCCGGCAGAAAGACCCTTTTTCACTTTCTTCCATAAAATAGGAGAAATGGAATAGCCTACCAAACGATCCAACACCCGCCGTGCCTGCTGGGCATCAACTAAATTCATATCAATTTTTCGTGGGTGTTTAAAAGCATCCTTAACTGTATCTTTGGTGATTTCATTAAATACCACCCGATTATCACTAGCCCCCTGGTCAAGCCCCAAAACATGAGACAGGTGCCAGGCGATGGCCTCACCCTCTCGATCCGGGTCAGAGGCGAGATAGACATGTTTAGCGGACTTGGCATCTTGTTTTAGGCTTTTAATAATTGGCCCTTTACCACGAATATTAATGTATTCTGGCTGATAGTCATCCTCTATGTCAACACCCATTCGCGACTTAGGTAAATCACGTATGTGACCAATACTGGCCACAACCTTATACGTACTTCCTAAGTACTTTTCAATGGTTTTTGCTTTTGATGGTGATTCAACAATCACTAAGTTCTTTTTAGCTTTGGTTTTTTTCTTTTTTGCTACACGCTTTTTCTTTGTTGTTGCTTTTGTGGCTACATCTGCCATCGGCGTGCACCTCTTTTCACTTTAAATTTCCCTGGCAGTGTAGACTATACACTATTTACTAATGAATTGCCAAATCTTAAGCCGTTAAAGGCTATCCCATGCTAACGGTCGATTCGCAATCACGTCATTGGCACATAAAGCAATACCAGCTCCTTGCGCCAAGAGTTGATTACTTCCTTGATAATATACCTGGTTAATTGGTCCTGGGATCGACCACAGGTCACGATTCTCATCTAGCGCTATTGCTGCAGACACCAGCGAACCAGATTTTAAGCTGGCTTGCACAATTAATACTTGCAGGGTTAACCCAACGATAATGCGATTACGCAGTGGAAAATGCCAGGCTTTGGGTCCTACCCATGGTAAGAACTCTGATAATACCAGTCCTTGCTGACTAATTTGTGCTTGCAAGCGGGTGTGGATTTTAGGGTATACTTGATCTACCCCCGTTCCTAAAACTGCAATTGTCTTCCCACCCTGCGCTAGCGTCACCTGATGAGCGCAGGCATCAGCACCACGTGCATTACCTGATACGATTGTCAAACCTGCCTGTACAAATTCTGGCACCCATGTTTTGAGGATGACTTCACTTGTCCTTGTTAACTGCCGACTACCAACAATCGCCAGTGTTGGCTCCCGTATTAGCGTTAAGTCACCTTGATAAAATAAAACCAAGGGAGGTTGACTAATCTCCTTTAGTAACTTGGGATAACCGGCATCTAGGATCGTAACACAAGGATAGGACTTGAGTTTGCGCCAACTTGGCAGCCATTCCTGCCGGTAATACCACTTTTTAAAGGCCTGGGCGTCAGCCGGCCTAGTCAGCATGCTCAAGACGGTTTTATCTGGCACTAGTTCTTCACCTTGATGATGAGCCAGTACAAAACTAACTAACTGCCAGCGACCTTTTAAACCTAACTGAGGGACTAATAATAACCAAATTAAAAAATCACGTGTTGTCATTTCACTTACCTCTGTAAGAAAAACGCCGGTCACGTGATTTTTTGTTTAGCGATATTTTTTTACGGGGGCAAACGTCAACCGATGAATGGGACTAGGACCAAGTTTAGCCAAGGCAGCTAAATGTTCTTCCGTACCATAGCCTGCATGATACGCAAAGCCGTAACCTGGATAGACCTGATCATAGTCTGCCATCAGCGCATCCCGATAATTTTTAGCTAAAATTGAGGCCGCCCCAATACTAATACTACGATCGTCACCTTTAATTAACCGTTGTTGGGGAATTGGTAGGTCGACTGACATTGCATCAATTAAAAGCATAGTTGGAACCAGTGGCAGCTGTTCAATGGCCAGCTTCATTGCTTGACGGCTAGCCTCGTATATATTGATTTGATCAATTAGTTGGGCTGATACCTGACCAAAAGCATAGGCCACGGCCTCCTGCTTAATCGCCGCATCCAATGCCAAACGTCGCTTAGCTGACAACTGTTTAGAATCGTGGACCGCCACTAAATCAAAGTGTTCATCAATAACGACCGCACAAGCGACTACCGGTCCAGCCAAGGGTCCTCGACCAACTTCATCCACTCCAGCTGCCTGACCACCGGCTTGCCAAACCGGACGTTCTAGGCTTAATCGCTGTTCAAATTGCATTCGCGCTTGCTTTAATTTAGTTTGCTTTCGATCATAGGCACGCAAGGCCAGCTGAACCCCTTTACGTGAATCCTGTCGCCACTGGGTTAACTGTGCTGAACTAGGACGTCCCTTCAGTGCTTCCTTAATGGTCTTTACAGTATCAATCTGCATCCACCACTACCTCACCAATATGATCCGTCGGTAGCTCCAACGTATAGCGCCCTAGCTTACCATGTCGTAAATCAACTAAGATTCGCTCGGCTGCCCGATCATAGTCATCTTTAAAGCCTAACTTTTGTGTAATTAAAAGTAAAAGATCCACATTATTTAGGCGTTCAAAGACGTCGCTTGGTAAATGGTAACGCTCAATGATAGCTGCTGGATGATAGTTACGCATAAAACCAAGTAAGGCCAGGACAATATCATCACGTTGGATTAAGGTTTCCTTGATTGCTCCTGTCATAGCTAAATGTTGGCCAACCCGTTGATCTTCAAACTTAGGCCAAAGAACACCAGGCGTATCCAACAACTCTAAATTAGTCGGTGTCTTTAACCACTGCAACTTTTTGGTTACGCCTGGTCGGTCACCCGTAATGGCCACGTTTTTTTGCACTAAGTGATTTAACAACGTCGATTTTCCAACATTTGGAATCCCCGCCACTAAGGCACGAATGGGCTTTTCTTTAACCCCTTTTTCAGCCAGGGTAGTCAGCCGTTCTGACAACACTTCCTTGGCTGCCTTAGTGACTATTTTTGTTGCCTGGTGTCCTCGCGTATCTAAGGCAATGACGGGTAATTGCGCTTTTTGATAATACTCTAACCAGGCTGCCGTTCGTTTTGGATCCGCCAAGTCACTTTTCGTCATAATTAATAACCGTGGCTTATCAGCTACCAGGTCATCTAAAGCTGGATTACGTGATGAAATAGGAATTCTTGCATCCACTAGTTCAAACACAATATCCACATGCTTTAAGTTTTCCCGCATCAAGCGCAATGCTTTAGCCATATGACCGGGGTACCATTGAATAATTTGGGCCATTATCATCCTTCCTTTCTAAAAGGTAGCTTAACGATTACTACTTAGGTAGTCTTGCCATGCCTCATCAAAAATAGTGAGACTATGCAGATAAGGCGCATTTTCCTCTAAATAGCGCGAAATAGCATCAAAATCATCACTTTGTTTTGGAAAGGACTGATCATAAAAGGCAGCATTCGCGAAATTTTGAATGTCCGTCATAGCTACCGGATTTCGCTGGGTCATCAACCAAGTAAAAAAAGGTTGTCGCATTTAGGCTCTCCCTTCCATCTGCTTTTAGCAATTAGGAACTTATAAAAAAGTAACCCACCCCTGGTGAGTTACAACCGAGTTATTCAGCATTAAATTCAAAGCTAACACCAAAGGCTCCTGGGCCAGTATGCGTGGTCACGGTTGGGGAGGTCTGTAAGACCCGTACTGCTACCCCTGGGAAACGTTCCTTTAAGACAGCCGCCAGTTGGTGCGCTTTTTTAGGAATGGACGTATGGGCAATGTCTACTCGTTTAACGCCAGCTGGATTTTCAGCAATTTTATCAATCGCCTGTGCCAAATACCGCTTAGTGGCCTTAGGTCCACGTCCCTTAGCCTCAACATTAATGCTACCTGACTGGACATGCGCCCCGACATGGATATTCATCAAGCCAGCTACGAAACCAGCTGTCTTGGACAAGCGACCGCCCGCAACTAGATTGTCTAATTCTGAGACCGTTAAATACAATTCTGTCCGCTCACGGACCCCATCAATCGCCTTTAAAATTGCTTCTTTACTGGCACCATCTTGAGCTAACTTAGCTGCAGTCAACACTTGAAAGGCTTCTGCGCGGTCAATAAAATCCGAATCAATAACCGTCACATCCGCATTCACCATTCGGGCAGCCTGTTGTGCTGCATTATAGGTACCAGAGAGTGCCTTGGTCAAGTGAATAGAAATAATCATAACATCATCATCAGCTTGGGTTAGGCGCTCATAAACTTCAGTGAAGGCCCCCAAAGGTGGTTGCGACGTAGTTGGTAAGCCCTTGGCCTCTTGTGCCCGTAAAGCAAATTCTTCCCGTGTAATCGTTACCCCGTCCTGATACATGGTACCATCAATCATTACTGTTAAAGGAACCACTGTAATATCATACTTGGCCGCCTCTTCGGGCTGAATCAAGGCTGCTGAATCTGTGACAATTTTAATTTTAGTCATACCTTATTCTCCTCACTAACCCCAACATGTGTGCTGAACTTACTATGTAAATAAGCTTCACTTGGTTGGCATTCACATTTATCCGGGTAACATCATTATAAACTATCTGCGCTCCATTTTATAGCGTGTCCGGCTCACGCATCCAGGCCAAACCAATCGCCCCAGCGCCTAAATGCGTCCCAATCACCGGACCAAAATAAGACAGGTCAAAGGGCACATCTGGATATTGCTTTTGTAAATTGGCTCGCCATTCAACCGCTAATTCTTGGTTAGTTGAATAGACAACTACCGCATGTAAAGGATACGTTTGGGCAGCCTTGTCATTGGCAAACAGTTTTTCTACACGGGCTAAGGCCTTTTTCATTGAACGTACCTTTTCAAAGGGCACAATGTAGTTGGTCTTATCATCGAAGGTAAGAATAGGCTTAACCTTTAGCATCGATCCTAATAAGGCAGATGCGTTCGACAGCCGACCACCACGCGCTAGATTTTGCAAATCATCAACCACAAAGTAAACGCCGATGGTTGCGGTTAATTGATCCAAAACAGAGATGATTTGATCCACCGTCTTACCCTCAGCTGCCATTTTAGCCGCCTTAATCACCAATAGGCCCATTATATAGACCGTCAGCTTAGAGTCATAACTATAGACCTTAAAATCATCAACCACATCACTGAGCCCCGCCACGGTCTCAACAGCCCCAGAGATAGTGGATGATAAATTAATAACCAGGGCCTCATCATAACCGGCCGCTTTAAGCTCTTCAAATTTACGGACCCACTCCCCAACTGCTGGTTGTGAAGTCGTAGGAAACCCATCGGCTTGGGCTAGACGCTCGTAAAACTCATCTTTTGTTAAGTCAATGCCTTCACGAAAGGTTTGACCATCAATAATCACGGGCAGTGATACCACATGGATATTATATTTTTCTATTTCTTCTGGGCTTAAATAAGCCGTGGAATCCGTCACAATCGCTAAGGCCATAGTGCCCTCCTTTGCTCTACCTTTGTTTTATTATGCTAACCGGTTAGGTTACATGAAAGTTAGTAAAACGCTCTTACTATCATACCATAAGTCATCCTGGTTGCTAGTCCAAAGACCGTCGCAGTGATTTATCTAAACGGTTCAATAAAATCTGCATCATACTTTTTTCTTCTGGTGACCAGACCTGAAAAGCTAATTCACTAAACTCCTGATGGGCTTGGTCCACTTTTTGTAAGGCTGCTTGACCAGCTGGCGTTAATTCATAAATCAGTTGCCGACGATCATAACCTACCGCAACCATCGATACTAATTCTTTCTTAGTTAATGCCTTTAGCTGCCTAGATAATGTCGAGTTATCTAACCCCATCTCACTGGCTAACTTATCTTGGGTATCAAATCCAGCGACTAAATGCTGTAGTAAGTGCCATTCGGCAATTGTGATCCCGGCTGCCTTAGTCAATTTTATCATTTGGTGCTTGTATGTTTTTTCAGTATCCCATAAGGCTTCTAAAATTGATTTCATTTAGCTAACTCCCCTTTGGCAAAATAGGCCCTATCTAAAGTAAGGTTAGCACGTTGCCTATCCTATGGCGAGTCTTGGCTAGTGACCCTTACAAAATATTAAACACCCCCAGCTAGTGCCGAGGGTGTTTTACTAATGATCGCAAGCTATCCGTTACTTGCCCTTTACCTTTTTACTTTGGGCTCTTAACCGCGCTACTTCTGCAGCATCAGGAGTTACTGAAACCGTCGTTTGACCAGTAAAAATCACAAAACCAGGTTTGGCTCCATTTGGTTTACGTAAACGACCAACCGGTAAATAATCTACTGGAACATTAGCAGAATCACGGGCCTTAGAAAAATAGGCTGCTAGGCGGGCTGCTATTAGTAGCGTTTCCTCACTAGGTTCTGCTGAATGAATCACTACATGGGAACCAGGAATATCCTTAGTGTGTAACCACATCCAATCACGCCTGGCTGATTTCATTGACAATCGTTCATTTTGTAAGTTGTTTTTCCCAACTTCAATTTTAGTTCCATCATCGAGCAAAAAAGTTTCCGGCTGACTTATCCGCACCTTTTGCTTTTTGTGTTGCTGTGGCCGTATATACCCTTCATTAATTAATTCTTGCTGAATTTCATCAATATCACTTGGGCTAGCTAATTCAATTTGTGACTGTAGCCCCTCAAAATAAGCTAATTCTGCCTGGGCCAAGGCAATTTGTTCCTTAAGGTATTTAACTGAAGCTTTTAGCTTGTTATAACGGGTAAAGTAGCGTTGCGCATTTTGTGAGGGACCTAATTTATTTGACAAGGGAATGTCAAGCGGCCGATTATTATCATAATAATTAGGAAGGGTAATCTTATCACTCCCCCGCTTAATTTGTTGCATGTAAGTCGTCAGTAACTCACCCTTGATTTTAAATTCATCCGCCTGATCAGCAGCAGCCAACTCAGCTTGTTGCTTTTTAATTTTAGTCCGATTCTTTTTCAACTCATTACGGACCACTCGTAATACATGCGCCGCCTGTTGTTGAACCCGATCACGTTCGGATTTACCTGCATAATAGGCATCTAACAATTCACTTAACGTATCATAGGCAATTGCTTGTCCCTCAATGGTTAACCAAGGGAACGGTAGGGCAGCTAACCCTTTACTGGTCGATACTAAACTGGGCTGAGGACGGTCAAAATGGCTCAACCAAGCCTCGGCTAAAGCCAAGGCATCCCCTGGTTGATGAACAACCGCTGCTAATTCACGGGCTGAATCACGGGCGAACCCCTGAAAGCGTCCTTGAATTTCATGCGCTAAGGTTACCTGGTCAGGATAGTCCAAAATTAAATTAGCCAGTCCCTGCAAGGACTGATATGGATTTGTGACGTTTTGCTTTGGTGGCAAGATATAGCGACCACCAGGCATTAATGTCCGAACCCGATTTTGATCAGCTGGTACATGCTTGATCAAGTCAAGAATTTTGCCTGTTTGTTCATCAACCAAAAAAAGATTTGAATGGCGGCCCATCATTTCTAAAATCAAGGCAACCTTTTCCGTATCCCCTAATTCATTACGGGCAGCCACAACAAACCGTAAAATACGGTCGTTTTCAACTTGTTCGACGCGTAATAATTTAGCTCCTTCTAAATGCTTACGCAACATCATGACAAAATTAGGTGCCGTTTGCGGATTCTTATACTTCACCCTTGAGATTTGGGCCCTGGCCATCGCTGGGTGAGCACTCAAAAGAAGTGGGTAATTTGTTCGTTCATGACGAATAACTAAAAAGACTTCATTAGCATAGGGCTGGTGAATCTTCATAATCCGCCCACCAGCTAAGGTCTGATCCAATTCATGCGCCATTGCATGGGTAAATAAACCATCAAATGACATTAATGTACCTCCTGGTTTTCTATCTGCGCTAGATAAGTGCGACTGACCTCCTCATCAATGGCTAGCTTAGCCTTTAACTCAGCCATGCCAGCAAACTTTTCTTCACCCCGTAGGTAATGCAACCACTTAACCGTAACAGTCTCACCATATAGGTTCCCGGAAAAATCAAATAAATGGATTTCAACCGTCTTAGGACGACCTTCACCAAAGGTGATATTGTACCCGATTGAGGCCATTCCATAATACCAGCGCTTGGCCACCTGCATAGCAACCACATAAACACCGATTCCTGGCAATCGTTCATCTAATGGCGTTTCAATATTAGCCGTCGGATAACCCATTTGTCGGCCGCGGGCTTGCCCGTGCACAATGACGCCCGTTGTCTGATAAGGCATGGTTAAAAAGGAGGTCGCTTCATCCATCCGTCCCTGGTCAACCAATTGCCTTGCATAACGCGAGGCCGACTCAACACCATTAACTGTTACCTTAGGTACTTCAATCACCGTAAACTGGCCCCGCGCATACTGGGCTAAATGCTTCATGTCAGCTTGACCATCATGTTTGCCATAGGTATGATCAAAGCCTGCCACCGCAGCCTGCGCATGTAAGCCAATAATATAGTTATCCACGAAAGTTTGTGGGTCCTGCTGCGCATAGGCGGCAGTAAAGTCGACCACGTACGTCCTTTCAACACCCAATTCAGCTAGCAAAGCTAATTTACGGGGCAGCGGGGTTAAATACTGTAAAGGGGCTGCATGTGCTTCAAAGACGATTGATGGATGATGATTATACGTTAGGACTGCTAAAGGAAGCTGACGACGTTCTGCCTCTATTTTAGCCGCCTTAATAACTGCACGATGTCCGCGGTGCAGACCATCAAAAAAGCCCATGGCTAACACAACCGCTTGCCCGTCCAAAATCGACTGATCGTATGGATGGTGTAATCTAATCACTTCCATAAGTCCTCACTACCTCTCTTCTCAATGCCTTTTATCACTCAAAAAACCGCTTCGCTTTGTTTCATTACTCAATTGAAAACGTCCGATAAGGCCGATAACGTTGTTTTTCATCAGACCAGGTGTGAATCGATTTCAACTGTCCCTGATGATAAACTCGTAAGCGCGCCACGTGTGCTGGATATAGTGTTTCACTGAAGCCCACGCCATCTTTCACAGTTGCCCATTGTGCATCTGACAAAGAAATGGCAGGATAGTTCTGCAGGGCTGAATCAATTGGCAATAACCATTCACCTAATGTACCTTGCCTGTCAAACCGCTGCTTAATATCCGCAATCGTATGCGTTTCTTGCAATGAATAGCCCCCCGCTGTCTGCCGGGTCAAGCGACTCATTACCGCCGGATAGCCAAGCCGTTTCCCCACGTCGACCGCTAAAGTTCGAATATAGGTTCCCTTAGATACCTTAGCACGAAAGGTAAAGGTCATCAGGCCAAACTGCCGATCATAGGTCAAAGGACTAGTGCGCTTAAACTCATAAATGGTTGCTTGACGTTTAGGTCGTTCTACATACTCACCTGCCCGGGCATAGTCATACAAGCGACGTCCATTAACTTTAACTGCTGAATACATGGGCGGAATTTGAATAATTTCACCTTCTAAGGTCTTCATCGCCGCCTCTACTTTCCCTAATTTCAAAGGGGCGGTCATCGGCTGATAGGCCACAACATCACCATCTAAATCTTCTGTTGTTGTCGAAAAGCCCATTGTTACCGCACCAACATAGGTTTTACCTGCTGCATGCAAGAATTCAATAACCTTTGTCCCCTTGCCAATGGCGAGGGGCAAGACCCCATCAACATTTGGATCTAGGGTACCTGCATGCCCAATCTTTTTTGTATGCAATATTTTTCTCAGCTGATTAACCACGTCATGTGAGGTCATCCCCTGCGGTTTATATACTGGCAAAATACCATCCATTTGTTCAGCTCCTTCAATCTTAATCCTATCAATCAGGCTATTTTTATTTTTCAGTTTAGTATTTTCTAAATAAGGTTAGCCCAATCAAGGCCTACTCTAGACAAAATACAACTAAAGTTAACATTCATTTCATTATAGGTGGAAGCTTGCCCATTGGCAATTGATGATTTTACTAATGCCTCCCTTTTCTGGCTGCAAACTGCGCTTTTTCGGATTGATGTTAGCAGCTCGGTTAGGTCCTAATATCAGTCCGATAAAGAAAAAGTTCGGCCTAGGTCCATGCTGTTCAAAAAGTTAGTTATACTTTTTGAGGCATCCCTTAGCCGAACTTTTTCATGCATTCAATCCTATTTATCAGGTTGGTTGAGTTTGCGAATTAAATCATCAATGTGATTACCATACTCCACAGAATCATCCTTAACAAACTTCAATTCTGGTGTCTTATAAATTGTCAAACGACTGCCAAGTTCTTTCCTAATCAGACCACTAGCGGCCTCCAAGCCAGCCGCTACTTGTTCGTCAGCATTTGCTTCTTTAGAAAAGACACTGTAATAAATTGTCGCTTGTTGCAGGTCACCAGTAACTTCAACGCCTGTTACGGTAATGCCTGCTACACGTGGATCACGAATCCGCTTTAACAAGATGTCATTAACTTCACGCTGAATCTCTTGTTCTAACCGTCCAACCCGGAAGTTTTTTTGAGCCATCTGCATGCTCCTTTCATAAAAGACCATTTTGAAAATTCTTAACGCTTAATTTCGACCATTTCATAAGCTTCGATGACATCGCCAACCTTCTCGTCGTTATAATTTTCAATTGTCAAACCAAAGTCAAAGCCATTTTTAACTTCCTTAACGTCATCCTTATAACGACGCAAGGAGTTAATCTTACCATCATAAATGACAATTCCTTCACGAATCAAGCGAACGGATGCGTTAGCGGTAATCTTTCCAGACGTTACCATACCACCAACAATTGTACCAACCTTGGATACCTTAAAGAGGTCACGCACATCAGCGGTTCCGACTACGACTTCCTTGTATTCAGGATCCAACTGGCCCTTCATGGCAGCCTCAATCTCATCAATCACATTGTAAATCACATTGTGAAGACGGATATCAACTTTATCAGTTTCCGCTTGTTGCTTTGCTTGTGGCGTTGGCCGCACATTAAAGCCGACAATAATCGCACCTGATGCTTCAGCTAGGGTTACATCAGATTCATTAATGGCCCCAACTGCAGTATGAATGATATCTACCTTAACGCCATCAACATCAATTTTTTGCAATGACCCAGCCAAAGCTTCAACCGACCCTTGAACGTCAGCCTTAATAATGACAGGTACTGACTTCATCTCCTTTTCAGCCATCTTATCGAAGAGATCTGAAACGGAAACAACGTTATTCCGGTTACGATCAGCTAGGAGTGCGCGCTTAGCTCGTTCTTCACCAGCTGCTCGGGCTGCTTTTTCATCTGGGAAAATAGCAAATCGATCACCAGCATTCGGCACATCATTTAGCCCCGTAATTTCAACCGGCATGGCTGGAAGGGCTTCCTTAACGCGCCGACCACGATCATTAGTCATCGTCCGCACACGACCGTAAGTATTACCAACCACAATTGGATCACCAACATGCACGGTCCCTTGTTGAACTAGCACCGTTGCCACTGGACCCCGGCCCTTATCTAGACGAGCTTCAATAACTGAACCGACACCACGCTGATCAGGGTTAGCCTTCAAATCAAGGATATCCGCCGTCAACAAAATCATCTCTAGCAATTCATCAATATTTTTACCGAACTTGGCCGAGATTTCAACAAAGATGGTGTCACCACCATATTCTTCAGGCACTAATCCATATTGCATTAACTGGTTAATGACATTTTCTGGGTTGGCTCCAGGCTTATCAATCTTATTGACAGCCACAATAATTGGCGTTTCAGCCGCTTTAGCATGGTTAATTGCTTCGACAGTTTGTGGCATCACGCCATCATCAGCGGCAACTACCAAAATGGTAATGTCAGTGATGTTGGCTCCACGCGCACGCATTTCCGTAAAGGCTGCGTGTCCAGGTGTGTCTAAGAAGGTAATCTCACGCCCATCTAATTTAGCCTGGTAGGCACCAATATGTTGCGTAATTCCCCCGGCTTCACCAGCCGTCACATGCGTATTCCGCAAGTAATCCAACAAGGTCGTCTTACCATGGTCAACGTGTCCCATGATGGTGACAACTGGAGCTCTTGGTACTTGCTTTTCATCATTTTGTTGTTCAGCCTCAAAAATACGGTCAATGTCCGCATGATCGACTTCAACCTTTTCCTTAGCATCCATACCGTAATCGGCAGCCAAAACCTCAATCGTATCGGCATCCAAGCTTTGGTTTTGGTTAACCATAACCCCAAGCATAAATAACTTCTTAATAATCTCAGTAGCATCACGATGAATTAACTTGGCAATATCTTGCACATTCATTCCAACCGAGTAATTTAGGACCGTTGGTAATGGCTGCTCTTTACGCTGTGGCAATACGGCATGCGATTCATTCCGATGTTGGTTGCGGTTATTACGCCGTCCCCGCTTACCACCATGATTATTATTGCGATTCCGGTTACCATTCCAACCTGTTGTCGGCCGGTTACGGTTGGCACTGTGATTGGTGTTTGCATGGTGCCCGTTTTGATTGCCAGCCGTTGGCGTTGCCGTCTTAGCCGTTTTTTGCACTGACTGATGGCTGTTGTTGCCAGCTTTTACGGCCGATTGGTTAGGCTTAGGCTGAGCAGCTTTAGCAGTAGGCTTTGCCGATCGCGTTTCCTCATGCTTAGTGGTCTTAGGCTTCGTTACCTTTTTAACGGGGGCTTGGGCCTGACGCTTATTACCCGCTTTCACCTTTTGACTCAACGCCTTTTCCTCTTGTTCATTAACCGTTGACATATGGTTTTTTACATCAATACCATCATGTTTGGCGGCCGCCACTAATTCCTTTGATGAAACATTCAATTCCTTTGCTAATTCATAGATTCGCTTGGTCATGTGTCATCCTCCTGTTTTCTTAAATATGCTTTCATTTGTTTGGCAAAGCCTTGGTCGTTAACCCCAATGACTGAGCGGGCCATCCCCGTTGCATTCGTTAACTCATCCCTTGTAAAATCAGTCACCAGTGGAATCTGATAAAAGTGGGCTTTATCAGTAAATTTTTTTTGACTACTGGCACCACCATCGTGTGCCAAAAAAACTAAGGCCACTTTCTGTTTCCGAATGGCTGCTAGCACAAGGTCTTGACCAGTCACTAACTTATTGGCTCGTCGTGCTAATCCGAGTAAGTTAAGCACTTTTTGCCGATTATCGTGCATCACCAAATAACTCCTTACGAGCAGCTTGATGGTCAACATAGGCAATCAATTCGTCATAAAACTCTGCTGATAAGGCTGTTCCAAAGACGTGGTCAAAGGTCCGCTTAGCCTTAGCTTGTTCAGCAATGGCGACATCGATTGAAATATAGGCACCACGTCCATTCGCACGACCAGTTGGATCTAACTCAACTTGTCCTGCTGGTGTACGAACAACCCGAATAAGATCTTTTTTGGCCACCATCTGACCCGTTACAATATCTTTACGCATTGGTACTTTACGTGGTTTCATCCTAACCTCCTAGTTCTCATCAATCTCCAACTCGTCAACTGATGTCTCTGGCTGATTCGTCTTAGCTACTAACGGTTCTTTGAATGAAGCTAACACGCTATCCCGTTCACTTTCTGGTTTAATATCAATTTTAAATTGCGTCAATCGGGCTGCTAAACGAGCATTTTGTCCCCGCTTACCAATTGCCAACGACAATTGATAATCCGGTACCAATACTGTCACAGCTCGCTCGTCACGCGGATCAAAAAGCACTTCAACAACTTCAGCCGGGTTCAGGGCATTCTTAATAAAAGCGGCTGGATCCTCTTCCCATTCTACGATGTCCATGTTCTCACCGGCTAATTCATTTACCACGGCCTGAACACGACTACCACGCTGACCTACCATTGTCCCCACAGCATCTAAGTTTTCATTATGCGAATAGACGGCTATCTTTGAACGATCACCAGCTTCACGCGCAACTGATTTGATTTCAACCGTTCCATCATAAACTTCAGGTACTTCTGCTTCAAACAAGCGTTTAACCAATTCTGGTCGTGTCCGCGATACAAAAATTTGAGGCCCTTTAGCTTCACTTTTAACTTCAGAAACCACTACCTTAATCTTGTCACCCAAGACGTAGTGCTCATTAGGCATCCGGTCACTTTGCGCCATGGCTGCTTCTTGATCACCAGGTAAGATAATATAAAGGTAACGAGAATCTTCCCGTTCAACCTCGCCTGTTAACACTTCACCTTCATATTGACTGAAGTTATCGTAGACGACTTGGCGTTCAGCCTCACGAATCTTTTGCATGATAATGCCGCGAGCAGCTTGAGCCGCTAAACGACCAAAGTTTGAAGGGGTCACTTCAATCTTAATTTGGTCCCCTAAATCATAGCCGCGATGCCGTTCTTTTGCATCAGCCAATGACATTTCTTCATAGGGATTCTCAACTTCTTCAACCACTGTTTTAACAGCAAATACCTTGATATTGCCTGTCTTTTGGTTAAAATCAACTTCTACGTTTTCAGCCTTATTATAATTTTTCTCATAGGCCTTCTTAAGGGCTTCTTCAACGGCTGCTACTAATACATCGGCTTTAATGCCCTTTTCTGCTTCTAGTGCATCAAACGCTTTGATTAAATCCTTACTCATTTTCACTCTCCAACTTAAAACATATTTGTTTGCTTAGCACTGGCCACCATATTTCTTGGTATCGTCACTACCATGGCTGGGTCATCCGCATCGGTTCCGATAACTAAGCGATCCTGGTCAGCCGCCACAAGTTCACCAGCAAATAACTTGACGCCATCCAATTTTTGGTAGGTCGACACTTGCACATATTTGTGTAAGGCCCAGGCAAAATCTTCAGCGGTCTTTAGTACCCGATCCTGATTTAAGGCTAGCTGAACTTGGTCAAGCTCAGCCAAGGGAAGCTCCTTGGTGACACGGTGTCCCTTTCCCGGTACGGAAAGCACCAAGTATCCTGGTTCACTTGCTTCTAACACGCCAGTCAGGATTGTATCCGGATCAGCATGCAAGGTTACATTGATAACCCTTCCTAATGCCCACTGATAATCGTGCTCATTTTCTAAGGGTCGTTGGGCCCCTGGTGATGAGATATCCATCACGTACGCTTCTGGGAACGGGTCAGGCTGAATCTGATCAACCAAATCACCAATCTCTTCAGTTAGCATGACCAAATCATCCATTGTAATATCACCGTCTAAGCGGTCAACCAAAATCTGAAGCACCATCTCATCATCCTGAGGCTGATAGTGGACTGCCCATAAATCAAACCCTTTTTCCTGGAGGGGGTCAGCCAAAGCCTGCCTAACCTGTTGTATTACGTTATTTTCCATTTATCACAACCTCCTTTCGTCTGGCTTATATAAAAATTCTTTTTTAGGTACATCTGTTCGAAAAAAATGAGCGGCCGAGCTACTACTCGGCCACTCAATTAAGAGTCTATTCATCAACAAACCCATATTACCACGAAAACATTTTCCTGACAAGGCTCTGCCCCCTGGGGATGTCAAAACCTAAACTACCCCAAAGATTTTAATAAACCAACCGGCAATATTAAAATAAATCAACACTGAGGTTAAATCAGACAATGTTGAGATAAAAGGGCCCGAAGCGACAGCTGGATCGACGCCAATCAGGTCCATTAACAGGGGAATAAAGGCCCCCGCCACATTGGCCACCAAAATGGCCATCATCATGGCTAATCCAACTGCCACACCCAACAATAAATCACTTTTCCAAAACCAAACCACCCCAAAGATAGTTAAGCCAGCTACCACACCAATCAATAAGCCAATAAAAATTTCAGTAAAGAGCATCCGGACAAAGGTCGATGACTCATTTAACGCTAACCGCCGCACAGCGACCGCTAATGATTGGGTCCCCGCATTTCCAGCGGTGCCTGTAATTAGCGAAATAAAGACGGCTAAAATTGGTGCAACTTTAACCATGCTGTTAAAGCCATCAATAACGGAAGCTGTTCCCATACCCAAAAAGATTAGACCAATTAACCAAGGCAACCGTTTACCAGCTGCCGTTAGTGGCCGTTCGTCTAATTTGGCGACATCAACACCGGCTAAGTGTGAATAATCTTCAGCTGCTTCTTCATCGATAACATCCACGATATCATCCACCATGATAATCCCTAATAACTCATCATCTAATACCACTGGCAAGGACGAAAAGTTATAATCGGCCATGATATGAGCAACTTCTTCTTGATCAGTATCTGGGGCCACCGTAATGAGGTTGGTATCCATAACGTCAACCAACCGTGCCGTATCAGGTTTTAACATCAACGTTCGTAAGGATACTACCCCCACTAATTTGTTAGCTTGGTTAACTACGTAAATATAAGTGATTTGTTCCGCCTCTTCCGCAGCGCGTTTAACAGCCAACATCGCCTCTTGAATCGTCAACGTGTCTTGCACTGCAACGTAATCATGACCCATTAGCGAACCGGCCGTCTTAGCCTCATATTTCAATAACTTTTGAATACCTACTGCATCTTGCTTAGGCATCAAGGCTAGGTACATAGACAGTTGATGTGAATCTTTTAAGGAGGACAACAGGTCAACTGAATTATCAGAATACATGTCATCAATCATAGCTGCCGCATACTTAGGCGACATCTCCTCCAAGAGGGCTGCCATATCGACCTCATCAGGTTCTAACTCATCAAAGACATCGGCCATTTCATTAGGTGTTAACCAATCAATCACCTGGCGCCTAAGCTGACTAGGTAGATGGATATAAAATTGGCCTTGATCAAAGCCGTGCAGCTCTGCAAAGCCTTGTCGAAAAGCGTCAGCATGACCATGTTCCAAATCTGAAACTAATTTCTTGGCCTGTTGCGATAATTCATCCCGCAATTCTTCAACTACTTCATCTGAATCATGTGAATGATGCATTTCTTCTGTCATACAAGTTCCTCCTTTCTTTTGACAGACTACTTGCCTGGTGTGTTCGCCAAAACAGCTTTTAAATCATCAGGGATGGGACTATGTACCTGCCTTGTACTTTGTAAAAAGGGGTCATAAAAGGCTATTGAAAAAGCATGCAAGGCCTGGCGGTCAATGCCTCGATCCATGGGTCCCCCATATAGGTCATCACCAACCAAAGGATGGCCTATATGGGCGAAATGAACACGGATTTGGTGGGTCCGCCCTGTATGTAATTGGACCTGGACCAAGGTCTGATTAGCATAGCGCTCCTTGACCCAATATTCCGTTTTAGAGGGGCGTCCATCTGGGCGTACTGTGCGCCGAATAAAATCCCCCTCTAAACGACCAATCGGTGCATCAATGAGCCCATGGTCCTGCTCCAATTGGCCATCAACTAAAGCATAGTAACGCTTGTCAACACTATGTGTTTGCAACTGCTTGTCTAACAGGCCGTGGGCAAAACGATGCTTGGCCAAGAGGGCTACCCCAGAGGTAAAGCGATCTAAGCGGGTAACAACATGTGGCACCAAGTCAGTGGCGCCACTCTCTACCAAGTAACCTTTAACGCGATTAACCATCGTTGTCTCTTGATCAGCCTTGCCGGGCACCGAGGTTAACCCTGCTGGTTTATCCACAATTAACCAATTGTCATCCTCAAATAAAATTGGTAAGGGTAAAAATGAGGTGGCAACCACATCGTTGCCCTTTTCTGGAGGTAACGTAATTGTCACTTCTTGTCCGGGTTGAACAGTATCCAGTGTTAAAACTGGCTTTTTTGCCAAAAGAACTTGTCCGCCGCCCCGTTTAATAATAGCAAACATCCGGTGTGACACTCCCTTTTGGGCCAGAAAGGTCTTAATCTTAACCGCCTCTTCTCCCTCATTAATCCAACTAAAGCTCGCCATTAATTTCCCTCCGGACCTATAAAACTCATCTCAATACGTTTCCAAAAATTCATATGCCGATACTGGGCAAATTGAATCTTTTGTGGGGCCACCTTAAATTCCATCCAAGCAATATCATGCGATAGAATATTCAAATTATCGTAATGAAAACTCACATCACGTGCTCTGGAATCGTTCACTACGCGTACCGTATCATCCTTACTCAACACAATCGGTGACCCTAAGGTACGAAAGACACGATTATTGATGGACGCAATCTCGGCCATCTGCATGGTTTCTAAGGTCGGGTGCACGACGGCACCACCCACAGACTTATTGTAGGCCGTAGAACCAGTTGGCGTAGAGACAACCAGACCATCACCACGAAAGCGCTCAAATAATTGACCATTGATATAGACCGCTGCCGATAAGGTTCCTAGTTGACGCTTAATGACGGCTTCATTTAAGGCTAAAACTCGTTTTTCACGCCCATCACGAAAATGAATTCGCCCAGCTAATAAAGGATAATCCACTTCTTCGCCATTATCAGCCAGTAGACTATCCACCAGCGCAGGAATTTCAGTATGTTGCCAGTCAGCATAAAATCCTAAGTGGCCCGTATGAATCCCAATGAAGCGAATGGATGCTAACTGCTTACGATAATGATGGAATGCAGATAATAGGGTTCCATCACCCCCAATGGATAAGACAATATCTGGATAATCAGCATCAAAAGTAATCTGGCCAGCTGATTTCTGTTTTAAAAGGCTACGAATCTGTTTAGCCACTGCCACTGAGCGGGAAACATTGTTGTTATAAATTGCCACTTTCATTGTCAGTCTCCATCTCTACATGTGCGCTTACTCGTGTTGCTGTGCTTGTGCTTGTTCTAAATCATGATGCATGGTCGCAAATAAACCATCTAACTGATTGGATACTTCCGCTGCTTGCTTAAGTTTATCAGCCATGTCAGCTGGATAAGCACCTTGATATTTATAATTAATGGCATGCTCAATTGTAGCCCAAACATTCATTTGCATAGTTCTAATTTGAATTTCGGCCAAAACCTTGCGTTCTCCTGAAATGGCTTGTAAGGGATATTCCATGACAATATGATAAGACCGATACCCTGATGGTTTAGCATTTGTTACGTAATCACGTTCCTCTAAAATCACCATGTCCTTGCGTTGCCGAATCAAATCAACCACCTTATATATATCATCTGTAAACTGGGTCATGATTCTTACCCCGGCTAGGTCTTCCATATCTTGCTCTAACCGTTCCATGGTAATATGCCGGCGCACTAACTTTTCCTTAATTGCCGCCACCGTTTTAACCCGGCCCGTTACAAATTCAACTGGCGTTTGAATCCCCGCCAAAGCGAATTCTCGCCGCATGCCACGAAATTTAACCTTTAATTCATCTACCGTTTGCTGGTAAGGCTGCAAACGAACTAGCCATTCTTCGTCTGTCATCTTTCTTCCTCTCGAACAAAGCATTTACTTTCCTATTGTATCAGAAAGCCCTACTTTATGTCGGCTCAAGACAGACAAAAAGCGGATTGTTTACACAATCCGCCCCTAAATCAGTTCTTTGGCCGCGCAATCTGTACACTTAAAGTGGGTACTTTCTCTAGCTGACGATTATAAAAGGCCACCCCAAACGTATTTGCCGTCACGGTTAAGATAGCGTAGATACCCCCAATATTAGCATATGGTCCTCGAGGTAAGGCAATAGAGCCCGGATTAAGCATTAAACAACAATCAACCAGCTCTACCCCCAACCGATGTGTATGCCCAGTTAAAATGATATCGGCATGCTGCTCTTTTCCAGCTAGTAATAATGCTAGTGGGTCCCGTTGGCTATGATACAGGTGGCCATGGCTTAAATACAAACGGGCAGTGGGATCTTGATATACACGTTCCTTAGGAAAAGCGGGATCAGTGTCCATATTACCAGCTACAACTTGGTAGGCCTGTAAACTAGGATCAGTGCTCTTTAATTCGGCATCCCCCAGATAAAATAGTTGATCTACCCGTCCCTGATAGGCTTGCCTAATACGATTAAGAATGGCCGCATCCCCATGCGCATCTGAAACCACCACATACTGAGTCATCACCTAATCCTCCAGCCAGGTTGGCAACTGTTGCATAAAGTTTGTTAGCGCCCGTCCGCGATGCGAAATGGCGTTTTTTTCATCCAAGGTCATTTCAGCCATCGTCTTATCAAAGGGTGGGTAGAAAAATAAAGGATCATATCCAAATCCATCTTCTCCCTGTGGTTGAGTTAAGATTCGACCATCTACCTGGCCATCTGCAATTAATTCATCGCCATTGGGCTTCAAAGCCACAATCACTGCATAGAAAGCTGCTGTGCGCTCACTCGTTGGCAGTCCCGACAAGGCGCTCAATAGTTTAGCATTGTTCGCTACATCATCATGATCACCTGCATAACGCGCTGAGTGCACCCCAGGGGCTCCAGCCAAGGCTTTAACCATTAGACCACCATCTTCGGCAACGACGGGTAAGTGGTAATAGTCCATAATCGTCTGCGCTTTAATGCGTGCATTTTCTAAAAAGGTAGCCCCATCTTCTTGAATTGATGGAACATCCTTCAACTCAGGAAGCGCCCTGACCTTGATTCCAAACGGTGCTAAAAAGCGTTGAAATTCCTTAATTTTTCCCTCATTCCTGGAGGCAAATAATATTTCTTGCATAGTTTTTCTCCTATTTTTGCAGGCCCTGTTTCCCAATTTGGAGATGCTTAGCCTCCACAGGGACGCCCAACCAACGACTGGCAATCCCACTAAAAATCTCTGGATTGCCGGTAGTGTAGTAGTCATCATCCTGGTGGTCCACCATAGGCATTAAGCCATGTAAGGCATCCTGCTTTTTTAAAATGGCACTAACTGTGGCAACTGCTTCAGCTCCAGCATTTACTAAAGTCACATCTGGTCCAACTGCATTTTGAATGGCTTGTGCTAACAAGGGGAAATGTGTGCAACCTAAAACCAGCGTATCAATCGGCTCTTTACGTAACGGAGCTAGCTGTTCATTGACGATGTGCTGAACCTTAGCAGAACCTGGATTTTCATGTTCCGCCACTTCCACTAAGGGTTGGGTCGCTAATTGAACGACCTGGGCCAGTGGATTCAACGCCAATAGACTATCATAGTAAGCATTCGCCTTAACCGTTCCTTCAGTGGCAATCACCCCAATATGATTGGTCGTCGTTTCACGTAAAGCTGCTTGTACACCCGGCTGAATAACACCAACCACGGGAATTGGTAAGGCTGCTTGTAGTTGTGGCAATGCTTGAGCGGTGGCAGTATTACATGCAACTACTAATAGTTTGATATCTTCATGATAAAGAAAGGTGGCTACCTCTTTTGCAAACTGGACGACTTCACTTGCCGGTCGCGGTCCATACGGCATCCGGGCAGTATCCCCTAAATAACGAATCGCCTCGTTTGGTAATTCATAAAGGGCTTGTTTTACCACTGTTAAGCCACCAATTCCTGAATCCATATAACCAATCGGACGGTTATCCATTTATGCATCCTCCTTCTATAGACGTCCCACTTGCTCACTTACCGCAGCTGGCTCCTCAAAAATAGCATCGGCTTGGCCAAGAAATGGTTGGCGCACCGTTGTCCCCCAACCGGCTAAACCAAAGTTAGCCTGGGCAGCATGTGCCGCTTGCATATCATGCAGTGAATCACCGATATAGAGGGCTTGTCCCGGTGGACAAGCTAACTGTTTTAAGGCTAGATTAATCGGATCAGGAGCAGGCTTCCTACGCTTAGTTTGCCCGGCAAAAACCTGTACTGGAAAGAAGGTGCTCAAATTAAAGGGACGATCATGTTCCAAGAATTCGGCCGCTTGATTTGAGGTGACTAATCCTAATTGATAATGTTGCCCTAGCGTTGTCAACATCGTTCGAATCCCTGGAAAAGGTTGCACCCTTGCTTGATAGTTTTGGCATCGTTCCTGCCAGGCCTGTACTAGGTCTGGCCGCTTAGTAAACCCTAGATAAGCTAAGGCTTCAACTGAAGGTAACCCAAAAGTGGCATAAACCTGCTCATAACTAACCTGATAACCAGCATCCGCTAACACGGCCTGCAAAGCTAACATGTACATGTGTTCCGTATCCAATAAGGTTCCATCCACATCAAATAAAATTGCCTGCATATTTAACTCCCCTGTCGACATCAATGTGCCCATTATACCATGCTCACTCACCCTTTTTTTAGCTTAACCTAATAATTAAGCTTCTCATTCAGCCACCACACAAAAAAAGACCGGTAAGGACTTACATCCACTTACCAATCTTTTTATCATGCCGTGATAAGTAAGTAGCAACTTAGTTCTTACTTAGCTCATCCTAGGCCGTAAATGTATCTAATAGTTTATTTAATTCTGCTGCTGGCGTGTAGCCTGTTAGCCGTTCAACGACCTGGCCATCCTTCTTAATTAAAAGCGTAGGAATCGCCATAATTTTCAACTCTTGCGCAGTAGCTGGATTTTGGTCCACATCCATCTTCAAAAAGGTGACATCTGTCCGCTCACTTGCTAATTGTTCAACGACTGGTGACTGCATCCGACATGGACCACACCAAGGCGCCCAAAAATCAGTCAATGTAACACCTGTAGCGGTCTCATTAGCGAAATCTTGATCAGTAATTTCTTTAACTGCCATCTCATGTACCCTCCGTTTTTCTTACTTTTATTTAGTATAACACAGGTTTGCTTGGCCGCCTATGCTAGCTTGGCATAAGTCGCACCCTGGTCTGGGCCAGTAAAGTGAAATTCTAAAATGCCACGGTTAGACCGCAAATACTCCGTTACTCCCTGCCGAATAGCACCAGTTCCTTTACCGTGAATAATTTCGACTGAAGATAAATTATTTAACATTGCTTGGTCAATGAACCGATCAAGTTCATGCATAGCTGCGTCATAGCGGTGTCCCCGTAAATCTAGCGTGGCTGCCGCAGTCGCCCGATTGCGGGCTTGATTAGTACTAACTTGCCCTTGATGTCCCTTATTGTTAGACCGCGTCTTTCTGGGCTTGCTAGCCGGCTTAGGCGTCTGTTTTTCAATTTCATCATCGCTAACGACCATTTTTAAAATGCCCATTTGGATTTCATATTGGTCATCCTTTAGTTTCCGCAAAACAACCCCTTGTTGACCATATTCTTTCACCAAGACCGTATCATTGACTGCAATCGCCTCACGCTTTTTGGCTTTAGCACGCCTTAAGACGCGATTGTTGGCTGCCGTTGGCGTCTTTACTAAATGGTTTAACTGACCTTTAGCATCGATAAGTTCATTTTCCTTAATTTGTGCCCCATTACGTTGCATTTTTCGCAGATCAGCAATAATACGGTCCGCCTTTTGCTTTGCATCTGCTACTAAGTGGTTGGCCTCTTGTTGCGCCTTGGCTAACGCCTTGCTCTGCTGATCTTTAAGCTTATCCAAGCGTGCTTCATAATCAGACTTTAATTGGCGGTTTTCAATTATTTGCTGAGATAAGGCTACCTGTTGATCCAAAACAGCGTTACGTCGGCTAACCAAATCCTGAATCATATCATTTAAGGCTTGAGAATCGTCATCTGCCATGCTTGCTGCCGCATCAATAATGGGCTGTGGCAAGCCAAGCCGCTTGGAAATATCAAGCGCATTAGAACGACCTGGGACACCCAATAACAACTTATAGGTTGGCCGCAGGGTTTCAATATCAAATTCCATCGATGCATTGATTGTATCGGCCCGGTTAAAGCCATAAACTTTCAGCTCTGGATAATGTGTGGTAGCTACCGAATAGGCCCCGGTTTGTCCAACCGCATCTAAAATAGCCATTGCCAAGGCAGCTCCTTCTTGTGGATCTGTTCCGGCCCCTAATTCATCAAATAAAACTAAGGTTTGCTGATTCAAGTGTTTTAAGATCTCTACAATGTTCACCATATGGGAACTGAAAGTCGATAATGATTGCTCAATCGATTGCTCATCTCCGATGTCAGCAAAAATTTCGGTAAAGACCCCGACCGTACTATGTTCGGCTGCAGGCAAAAAGAGTCCTGACTGAGCCATCAACTGTAACAAGCCCAGGGTCTTTAACGTCAGCGTCTTTCCTCCAGTATTAGGACCGGTAATAATAATAGACTGATAGTCTTCACCCAAAATAATATCATTTGCAACAACCTTTTCTTGATTTAAAAGGGGATGTCGTGCCTGGCGCAGGCGAATCTGGTTTTGATCACTATAACTGGGTTCAGTCGCTTTTAAGTCGACTGCGTAACGTGCCTTGGCATTAACAAAGTCTAAATGGCCTAAGATAGTAGCATTTTCTAAAATATCATCAGCAACCGGTGTCAGTTGAGCAGAAAGTTCCTGCAGGATACGAACCTCTTCATCCCGCGCTTTTAAATAATGTTCACGTAGTCGATTATTCATCGCCACGACATCAGCTGGTTCAATGTAGAGGGTTTGTCCAGTTTGTGACTGGTCATGTACTACCCCGCCGAACTTACTTCGTTCGCCAGCCTTAACCGGTAATACATAGCGTTCATTTCGCATGGTAACAATCGGGTCAGATAAATATTTACCATATTTACCCCGTGTATAGTCTTGCATTCTTTGACGAATTGCATTTTCTGTACTATCGATTGCCTGACGAATCCGGTGCAAAGCAGGAGAGGCCTCATCTGTTAGTCGTCCATCCCCATCCAGTGCCCGTTGCAATTTTTTGGTCAATTCTGGTAACAAAACCAATCGTTGCACATAAGGCTGCAGGGCTACCAGAGGATCGCCGCGATCGATAATCATATTTTCTAAAAATGACCGAATTTGTCCGGTCGAAAATAAAACCCGCCCAACCTGGGCCAGTTCGGTTCCACTTAGAGCTGCCTCAATCTTAATTCGCTGCATATGAGGACGAATATCCGCCAGTTTAGGAATCGTCAAGCCACCCTCCCAGCGTAAAATCTTGCTGGCGTCAGCAGTTTCGGCTAACCAATCCTGCATAGTTTGTGCGTTGGTCGTCGGTTCCAATTGTTTTAATTCATATTGACCAGCCGCCGTTGTTAAATACGGCCTAAGTTGATCCTTAACTGCTTGATACTCAAGCGTCGTTAATATTTTTTGATTCATCGTTTCTCATTACCTTTCTCTTAATGTTGTAAGAGCCAGTACTGATAAAGTTGCTGTGATAAATAGGGGGTTTGATCAAGCATCCATTGCGCCAAATTAGATGAAACTAATGCCTGATGATACCAGGGGATCGGCAAAGCCTGAGTAATAAACAAAACTAAAAAGAGTTCGATATAAACTAAAAGCCCGTAAACGAAGACCCCAGCTAAGCGATTAACGAGCCCTAAGAGGGGAATACGGTTGATAAAGCGCATGGAACGTTCAAGTGAACGCACAATGGCCAGACCTAAGGCGACTACTACTGAAAAGACAATCCCAGTCGCAAAAAACTGGCCCCAGTGACCATCTAACCAGGTCGATGTCCCTGAGGGAACCCACTTGGTTGTCACCTCACCGATAACATGTTGCGCAAGCCAAACACCCAAGGGCCGAGCAAAGACAGTCGCTAACATAAAAACAGCCAACCGTCCAACTAGCCGAATTAGGCTCCGCACGAAACCAATCTGATAGCCATGGTATAAGGCCGCCAGCAAACACCCTACAATAATCACTGATAAGCTATTCATCTAGCTTTTAAACTCCTTTATCCTGTTTGATTTGCATTGTTAGTTGGTCTGACAAAGCGTTAATTGCCAGCAACATTAGACATTGTTGATCAGTTAAATGAGGATCTAGCTTTTGTAAGTCTGCTACTTGTTGATTAGCTAAGTCAAAAACTGCTTCCATATGGGCCTGATCTTTCGTTGACGTCACAACGACAGATTGGCCAAGCAACGTCCCTTGAAATCTATTTTTTTTCATTTTATGCGTCCCTTTCAATAAAAGCACCCAAGAAAAATTCTTAGGTGCTCAACCGTTCTATTGTTCCGTTTTTGCACCAATGTGTGCTTCTATCCACTGCCAAACCTGGTCCTTGCCAGCCTTGGTCATTGATGAAAACATTGAAAAGCTTGAACTACCTGGATTAAATTCAAGCTCACGCTTAATTAGCGCTTCTGCTTGGTTCCACTTACCACGCGCAATCTTATCTGCTTTGGTGGCCACCACTAAGACCGGAATATCAAAGTACTGTAACCAATTGTACATGGTTATATCATCTTCAGAAGGCGCATGACGTGCATCAACCAATTGAATAACTCCCCGTAAGGTTTCTCGCTGGGTGAGATAAGTTTCAATCATCTGTCCCCATTTTTCACGTTCTCGTTGTGAAACCTTAGCATAGCCATACCCAGGAACATCAACAAAGTACAAAGCATCCTCTACTTTATAAAAGTTTAACGTCTGTGTCTTTCCTGGCTGGGCTGACGTTCTAGCATAAGCCTTACGCTGAATTAAGGTATTAGTCAACGACGATTTACCCACATTAGAGCGCCCCACCAGTGCAATTTCGGGTAAGGCATCACTAGGATATTGAGCTGGCCGCACAGCGGAAATAGTTAAGGCTACATTATGGACATCCATTCGGTTATCCCCCTTTAAATTAAGCGCGAATCAACTCTGGTTCAGCATGTTCGTTTACTGTCTCAGCATTGATGATCACTTTTTTAACATCTGACTGTGAAGGCAGGTCAAACATAATATCCCGCATGACTTCTTCAATAATTGAACGAAGTCCCCGTGCGCCGGTTTCTCGTTCAATTGCCAAATGAGCCATTGCTTGTAAGGCAGCTGGCGTGAAGGTCAAATCAACCCCATCGAGTTTTAATAACTCTTGGTACTGTTTAACTAAGGCGTTTTTAGGTTCAGTCAAAATTCGAACTAAATCAGCTTCGGTAAGCTGGTCAAGTGCCGTTAAAATAGGCAAGCGGCCGATAAATTCTGGTATCAGACCAAAACTCATTAAATCTTCTGGCAGAACATGTTTCATAATGGACTGATCACTTAAATGTTGCGTATCCCGCTTAGAATCAGTGCCAAAACCAATCACCTTAGCCCCTAGCCGTTCCTTAACAATGGACTCAATCCCCGCAAAAGCACCACCAACAATAAACAAAATATTCGTCGTATCAACTTGAATAAACTGTTGATTTGGGTGCTTACGGCCTCCTTGAGGCGGTACATTTGCAATCGTTCCTTCCAACATCTTCAACAAGGCCTGCTGAACACCTTCACCCGACACATCACGGGTAATAGACACGTTCTCAGCCTTTTTAGCGATTTTATCGATTTCGTCGATATAAATAATCCCCATCTGGGCCCGTTCAACATCATAATCAGCAGCCTGCAAGAGTTTCAGCAAGATGTTCTCCACATCTTCTCCCACGTAGCCTGCTTCTGTCAGGGTCGTGGCATCAGCAATTGCAAAGGGTACGTTCAAAATCTTTGCTAAGCTTTGGGCAATATAGGTCTTACCAGAGCCAGTAGGACCAATCATCGCAATATTGGACTTTTGTAACTCGACCCCATCCGTCTCCACCGTATGCGTTAACATTGCATTAACCCGTTTATAGTGATTATAGACGGCTACCGCTAATGTCCGTTCTGCCTCATCTTGACCAATGACATACTGATTCAGTGTATCCACAATTTCTTGTGGCGTCTTTAACTGTAAAGTCCGATCAAGAGCGTCTTGTTCTAAATCTTCATTGATAATATCCTGGGCCAGGGCAACACATTCATTACAAATATACACACCCGGTCCGGCAATTAACTTTTTAACTTCGTCTGAGGACTTACCACAAAATGAGCAATAAGCCTTTCCTTCCGTATTATCGGTAGAATTAAACACGCTTCCACCTCCTGTTTTTATAGATAACGCTAAATAATAATAACACCTATTATAGCAGACCTCTGCTAAGAATTAAAATGCAAGTCAAGGTACATAAGAAAACCCCGAAAGTTTATAAACTTTCGGGGTTAACCACCAGACTTGTTAGTCTAGTTATAACTGAACTTATTTAACAATGGCGGAATCAACAATTAAGTCAACCACTTGCTTAACTGCAATGTCATGGGCCAACATGTCGTCAGTCAATGCATTACGTACCGCATCTTCTTCCATGTTGTATTGCTCAGCCAATGCCTTAACTTCCTTAGCAATCTCTTGCTCACTTGGTTGAATGTCTTCAGCCTTAGCAATAGCGTCCAAAACTAAACCAGTCTTAACCCGTCGGTCAGCACCTTCAGCATATTGTTGACGCAATCCTTCAGCATTTTGACCTGTGATTTGGAAGTACAAATCAGGTGTAATACCCTGTTGTTGAATAGAAGCAAAGAATTGATTCAATTGACGATCAACGTCTTCTTTAATCATGGCTTCAGGAAGCTTATCACCAACAATCTTCGCATTATCTACAGCCCCATTAACGGCGTTGTCTTCCTTGGCGGCCTTAGCCTCTTCATCCTTCTTATCCTGCATTTGGTCACGCAACTTAGTCTTTAATTCGGTTAATGAATCAACGTTTTCATCAACGTCCTTAGCAAATTCATCGTCAAGTGCAGGGACTTCCTTAGCCTTTACTTCATGGACCGTTACTTCAAACAAGGCTTCCTTACCAGCTAAATCCTTAGCCTGATAATTTTCTGGGAAGGTAACTTTAACGTCAACCTGGTCATCAGCCTTAGCCCCAATTAATTGCTCTTCAAAGCCAGGAATAAATGAACCTGATCCTAATTCTAGGCTATAATTCTCAGCCTTACCACCATCAAAGTGATCACCATCGACTGAACCGTCAAAGTCAATCACTACCGTATCACCATCTTCAGCAGGGCGATCAACTAAGACCAATTCGGCTTGCTCTTTTTGTAAGCGGGCCAATTCAGCATCGACTTCTTCATCAGTAACTGTTGTATCAGCAGCTGGAACTTCAATGCCCTTGTATTGACCTAATTCAATTTCAGGCGCAATTTCAATTTCAGCTGATAACTTCCAATCCTTACCCTTTTCCATTGATACAACGGAAATATTTGGTTGACCAACCATTTGAACACCAGTTTGAGCCAAGGCATCATCAAAGACTTCTGGCAAAACCTTGTTTAAACCATCATTGTAAAGTGATTCTTCACCATACATCTGCATAAAGATTTGCTTAGGCATCTTACCCTTACGGAAACCTGGTGCGGTAACGTCTTTCTTTACCTCATCAAAAGCTTGATCAATCCCTTTTTGGTAAACTGCAACTGGAACGTCAAAAGTTAACGTTCCTTGGTTGCCTTCACCCTTAGTGAATACTGCATTTGTCATGATTGTTCCTCCACATCATATTCTATATCTCTCACGGTGTACCTACACTAGTACATACCCGTTTAGTATACCAGACCTAACTAACATTTCAAAGTCATCCAACTTAATTAACCTACATGATCTTCCCATCGTAAGGCAAAGCCGGACACTGACTAAAATCATAGTTCATCAAGGCATCACTTGTCTTCATAAAGGCAGTTAGCGACTCAGTCAACATTAAGTTAGTTGGATAATCCGTCTCTTCAAACAAGACGATTGGCTTTTTTGTTGCCCACGCTAAACCCTGCTCAAAAGCTGTCCCGGAATCGGCATCATTATCATGAAAGTCAGCAACGACAACTAATGCATCTGCATCCAATACCTGTCCGACGTCGCGTTTAAAAATTTCAGCGGCCCAGGCAGGTGTAAATTGTTCTGCTTGGCTTTCTTGATGCTGACGCGGTGAATAAACTTGCGTTACAGTTGGATTTTTTGCCAACGCTTCTTCAACGCGTTCAAGTCGATCAATTTGCTCAGGACTAAAAAATGGAGCTGCTAAATAAATTTTCATCATTACCATTCCTTATGCTAATTAACATCGTTATTAAACAAAAAACGACGTCACTTACGCAACGTCGTTTTTGTAGTCATTTGTTATGCACTTTACTGCTATTCAGTTTAGTCCAAGACTTCTGAAACAGTTCCGGCACCGACAGTACGGCCACCTTCACGAACAGTAAACTTCAATCCCTTTTCAAGGGCAACTGGTGCAATCAATTCAACGTCAAAGGTAACGTTATCACCAGGCATAACCATTTCAACACCTTCTGGCAATTCTACGACACCAGTAACATCAGTAGTGTGGAAGTAGAATTGTGGACGGTAGTTTGTGAAGAATGGCGTGTGACGGCCTCCTTCTTCCTTGGTCAAGACATAAACTTCACCCAAGAACTTCTTGTGCGTCTTGATTGAACCTGGCTTAGCCAAAACTTGACCACGCTCGATTTCTGAACGGTCAACACCACGTAGCAAAGCACCGATGTTATCACCAGCTTGACCTTGTTCCATTGACTTGTGGAACATTTCAATACCAGTAACAACGGTCTTCTTAACATCATCCTTCAAACCAACGATTTCAACATCGTCGTTCAAGTTGATTGTTCCACGGTCAACACGACCAGATGCAACAGTACCACGACCAGTGATAGTGAAGACATCTTCGACAGGCATCAAGAATGGCTTGTCAGTGTCACGCTCTGGAGTTGGGATGTAGCTATCTACTGTATCCATCAATTCTTCGATAACCTTAACTTGCTCTGGATCACCTTCCAAAGCCTTCAAGGCTGAACCGCGAATAACAGGAATATCATCACCAGGGAAATCGTACTCTGACAACAATTCACGAACTTCCATCTCAACCAAGTCAACCAACTCGTCATCATCAACAAGATCAGTCTTGTTCAAGAAGACAACCAAGTGCTCAACACCAACTTGGCGAGCCAACAAGATGTGCTCACGTGTTTGTGGCATAGGACCATCAGTTGCGGCAACAACCAAGATAGCACCATCCATTTGGGCAGCACCAGTGATCATGTTCTTAACGTAGTCCGCGTGTCCTGGGGCATCGATGTGGGCATAGTGACGGTTTTCCGTCTCATACTCGATGTGAGCAGTGTTGATCGTGATACCACGCTCACGCTCTTCAGGGGCAGCATCGATTGAGGCAAAGTCTTCTTGCTTTGCCAATCCCTTATCAGCCAATACCTTTGAGATAGCGGCAGTCAAAGTAGTCTTACCATGGTCAACGTGACCAATTGTTCCAATATTTACGTGCGGCTTAGTGCGCTCATAAGTTTCCTTAGCCAAAAGCTTATCCTCCTAATTTCGCAAGTCAGTTTTAGCACTGACTTTATTTGCTTGCTTATTATTATACAACATTCTGCACAGGATGAAAACCACAAACCATGAATAATTTGTGTTACAAGCCCCATGAGAAACTGTGACTATTATATACAACCATCCGGGTTTTGTAAATAGCTTTAGGTAGGTATTTACTGGTCTTGTAGTTCTTGTAATGCGTTTAACGCTGCTTTTCGCCACTTAATTTGCTCTTTTGATTCAGGAAGATCTAATTCGTGACCGGTCAATAAAAACGCCTGGACTTGTTGAACCCAACTTTTAGGATCTTGAATTGCTTCTGTTAGGCAAGGATACAGCAAGACCAGCATCAAATTAACTTGTCCCCGCAGTAAAGTCGCTAATCCTGGATCTAGATTTTGTTCACTTTCTGTTAGCAAGCCTTGCACCGCTTGGTAATTGCGTTCCTGACTTAACGCTAACAATTCACTGGGCTGAACCATAATCTGTGTGCCTAACACGGTTTGAAAGGGCACTACTTCTTCTACGCCTAACTGGCGCAATTCATCTAAAACAGTAACCCGCGTAATAGGTAAGGCAAAGGGATCTACCAAAATATACTTACTCACAAAAAGATAGGATGCGTAGGGTAAAGTCTGGGCCTGAGCCAATATTTTTTTTTGTTCTGGGAGGCTAACATCACTTAGGTGATAAACCGTTTTAGTTAAGCTTTGAATCTGCTTTTCTTCTGTCTTGATAGCCTCAGTCTCTGCCCGCTCAATTTGTTGGCGATACTGCGCATTAACTGTCATAGGTAAGTGCTTGATAAACAGACGAGCATCAATAAAATGATGAGTCTTCAACATCACCTCTAACACTAAGGCCCACCATTGCGTTTGGTCTAGGTAGGATGGTAATGCCTCTTGCAAGTAACGATAGGCTTGTTGATACTGCTGGTCCAACGTTAACGCGGCGACTAGTTGATGGTTGATTGTCAGCGTTTGTTCTAAAGCATAGGCCGCTTTGTAGTCTTCAATTGCTGCACGTAGGTCGCCTGCTTGTTGGTTCAACTCCCCGCTTGTTAATAGCTTTGCCAGGTCATCCTTCATCGTTTCGTCCTTTCTATCATCAAATAGGGCATGTTTAAGTAAGAGGTTCCCGCCTAGTATTCAAAAAAAGAGGTCGCTATTAGCCCTTGCCAATAACCAACCTCTTTGCCCCATTATGCCTTTGGCTTTACCGCCTCTGTTTGCTTAGCCTGCTTATTAGGGTTTTTGCAGCGACGGGAGCGTTTCTTTGCCTGCCCTACTTTCGCAGCTGCCTTGTGTTGTCCCTCATGGTTCCCTTTATTCCCATTCGTTCGACGACGGCGACCATTTTGGTTCGCCTCCATAATAACGGGTAAAATAACGGGCTTCCGTTGTGTTTGCTCGTACAAGAACTTTCCGAGAGCATCACGGACCGCGTTCTTTAACTTAGACCAATCAAATTCCTTAGTATTTTGAATGCCATCAGTGACCGTCTTTTCAACCAAGGCACTAGCCTCCTGCATCAAATCACGAGACGCTTTGACATAAACAAACCCACGGGAATCCAACTTTGGCTTAGCAATAACCTTTTTCTTCTTACGATCAATCGTCACTACTGTAATAAAGACGCCATCCTCAGACAAAATGCGTCGATCATTTAACACAATTGACCCAATATCACCGATACCTGAACCGTCAATCATCGTTGAAGTTACTTGTAGTGAGTTACCTAAGGTCAACTGCTGACCATCATCATTTAAGCGATCGCCGTTCTTTAAAATAAAGACATGTTCATGATCATAACCAACCGCATAGGCCGCTTGAGCCGCCGTCGTTAGCACTCGATACTCTCCTTGCACAGGAATCACGTTATCGGGTTTGATTAAATTCAATAGTAACTGGAAATCATCCTGGCTTGCATGCCCAGATGATCGCTTATCAGTTGAAATCTGTGCAACTGTGGCGCCCGAACGGGCTAGAATGTCACGTGTTCGTGCAACAAAACCATCCATGGCCACCGCCGGCGTCGTAGCAATTAGGACAAAGTCCCCTGTTCCCAATTTGATATGCCGTTCATCACCATTAGCCATGCGGCGCAAATGACGAATTGGTTCACCCATTTTACCAGTTTCAAGGAGAACGGTCTCCTCCGGCGCCAATTTGCTCATATTTTTAAGTGATACAAACAATTCATTTTCAGGCAGGGGTAAATGCAACTTTTTTAGGCGCAAAGCTGTACGTACAATCTTTTCTAAGTCATTACCAGACAGCACAACTTTTCGTCCCGTTTGATAAGCTGCATTAATAACTTGTTGAATTCGCTGAATATTCGAAGCCGTAGCAGCCACCACGATACGTTCTGCCTTATGTGCGCGAAAATTCTCTAGAATGTAAGCTGACAAATCTTGCTCATGGTCATTTGGAGCCACATTGGCTGTACCTGCCGCATCAGCTAACAGAGCCAGCACCTTTTGACTGCCAATTTCCGTGAGCCGGGCTAAATCAGTCCGGTAATAGGGTAAGGCCGTCGTATCAAACTTGAAATCACCGGTGTAAACAATCTGTCCACTTGGCGTTTCTAACACAATTCCTAGTGATTCGGGAATGCTATGGGTTGTTTTAAAGAATGAAACCGCAACATCCCCCATATCAACCGAGCTATTAGCGTTAATCACGTGGTAATCATCAAAATCCTTGCTTGTTGGATCATCTTGAATGGCTAACTTAGCCAATTCAATCGTTAATTCTGACCCAAATACTGGTGCATTCAACTGACTCAGCAAATAAGGTAGGGCTCCAATAGCATCTGCATGCCCATGGGTTAAAAAGATGCCCCGCACATGGTCAGCATGATCAATTAAATAGGAGAAGTCTGGAATCACAACGTCAACACCTAGCATATCCGACTCTGGATACTTCAAACCAGCATCTAAAACGTAGATATCCTCACCAACGGTGACCGTATACATATTTTTGCCGTTTTCACGCATGCCACCTAGTGGCATAATACTTACTGTTTTGTTCATAGTTCATTCCTTACTTATTAAATTTATTCAAGGCAACCACCTTTGTTTACGAGGGTGATTTTGCATTTCACGGGCTTAGCGCCCAACTTCAACATTGTTACCTATTAATATAGCACAGATTGCCATGGCAACCAATAGGCCCACCTTAATCTTCTGTTCAACCTGCCTAGTCAGCATTGCCCTTGACCATTTATATGCAGTACAATAAAGGTTATCTGCCTTTTATAGGTGACATAAAAAATTTGTTTGCTAACGAAGGCGTCGTTTACGTTATTCTTTAAACAACTTGTGAGGAGTATTCAACATGACTGAATTTAAAAAGTCAGATTACCATTTTATTGCGATTCCAAAAGACATCGCTAAAGGAGAGTTTGCGCCTGGTCTGCCTCTGACTATCACCCATAATGCAGGCAACTTAACTATTCGACCCGCAGAACAAAACACTTATGAAGTTGATGGTATTCGCTATTTCTTATTCGCTGCCCTACTCAGTGCAGTCATTGCACTCATCAATTTTTTCGTTCAGGATACGCCGACGGTAGCTTTAACGGGGGCTAATTCCATGACCCAACTTGCCATCTACCTAAGCCTTTTCTTTGGTATTATATCCTTTTTTACCGTTGCGGTTCGACTCAAATTACATGGCGCAAGTCATCTACATTGGCGTAATATTATCACACTAACCATCTCTTATGGCTTAATGACCTTTGCCCTCTTAGCCCTTTTCTTTAAATTTTTCTCCACTGCATTCATTGGCTTACGACTAGACTTATATACGACCGCCGGTTTAATTGGTTTCATTGTGGGACTAACAACCTACAGTTTGGTGGCCGCCGCTAATAATATTAATTTCTCAACGATTACCTTTGTTCTAATTGCTACCTTATTTGGCGGTATCCTTTTTTCAATGGTAACCAACGGTCACCCCAACTGGTGGCAATACAACTTTAGTTATTTAGGCACCGACCATGTTAAAAATGCAATCTACTTTAATTTTACGTTGATTTTTTCCGGACTGATTATGCTGACCTTAGTTGACTATCTTTTTACAGCTTTACAGGCCGATTTCCATCATAACCGCCCCTTGTTTTTCTTACGTATTTTATTTTCACTCTTAGCTATCACCTTGGCTGGCGTTGGCTTGTTCCCTAATAATCCTGGTTGGACCCATATTGTCCACGATCATATTGCTCAACTGCTGGTTACCTGGGTATTAATTATGATTATTTCCATTAAATGGTTACTACCCAAAGCCAGTCACGACTTTGTCATTATGTCCTATCTGATTGGTGGTCTGCTAATTTTTGCGGATATTTCCTTTCAACGCTGGCATTATCTATCTTTGACTGGTTGGGAAATTGTCGCCTGCGGACTGGTCTTACTTTGGCTGATTCTTTTACTCATTCATTTGCGCCACATTGTCCTGCCAGATACAACTTTTAAAACCGAAATCATCGACTGATTATAAAAAAATGGTAAATAAAAAACACGCTTCCTAATAGGAAACGTGTTTTTTATTTATCAACGCACTTTGATTACTTATCATTCAACAAAGCAGCCAAACGTGACTTGTCACGAGCAGCCTTGTTTTTAGAAATCAAACCCTTTGAGGCAGCGCGATCAATAGCTGAAGTTGCTGCAGCAAACAACTCATCCAAGTTGTCAGCACCAGTAGCAACAGCCTTACGGAACTTTTTCACACTAGTACGGTAAGTACTTAATTGGTGAACGTTTCGCTCGCGTTGTACCTTATTCAAACGGGCACGTTGGATTGATGACTCAATAATTGGCATCGCTTTCTCCTCCGATGATAATTGTCAAAACGTACGACATTAATTAAATTAACGACGCAATCCAAGCTTTTGGATCAATTCACGATAACGTTGAACATCGTTCTCACGCAAGTAACGTAACAAGTTACGACGGTGACCGATCTTCTTCATTAAACCACGTTGTGAATGATAATCATGCTTGTGTTCTGCCATGTGAGCATTCAATTCATTAATGTCAGCTGTTAAAACTGCCACTTGAACCTCAACTGAACCAGTATCACCTTCGTGACGTGCGAATTCCTTGATGATTTCATTCTTGCGTTCTGCAGAAATAGCCATTTTGGACTTCCACCTTTCATATAAAATAGTCGCCCCAGACAACGTAAAACGACGGTGAACCGTTAAACATCGTAAAAGGTCGTATGCATGTGCACCTAATTATCATACACAAGTCACCCTTAGATTGCAAGGCTTTATTCTCTCACTGTCGCTTGGTAACGCAAAATAAATAATTCAAATAACAATTCCGGGTCACGTTGGGTTGATTTAAGTTGCTCCTCAAGCCGAATTAGGCCTAAGTAAGCTCGTCCCAAAGTTGCATACCGATAACGACGAACCGTTTGTTTTGCTAACTTAATCCGATAAGGATGCACCTTTAACGCCTTGGCCAATCCCTGTTCACTTAAGGTAGAAGCCTTTACTTGTACTAATAATCTGAATTGAGACAAAATTGCTGCTTGGATGCGTAAGGGCTCCTCACCGTTGATAAGTAACTCATGGTAAAGTTCAACAGCCTGCCGCAAATGCTGTTTTAAGAGCTGATCAATCAAATCAAACACGTTTTGACTCAGGGTTTTTGTAACTAAGTCCCTAACTGTCTGCAGGTCAATAGTATGTGACTGCTCTGCATAAAGCATAAGTTTGGTTAATTCAGCCATAATTTGCGTGAGGGAAAAGTTTGTTAAATTTAACAGCGCAGTCTGCGCCTCCATACTCATGTTATACCCTTGCTTATCCAATCGTGCCTGCACAAATTGACGCAAATCCCGTTCAGTTAGTTTACCAAAAGGTACATAAACTGCCCGTTCTTTTAATTGTTTGGTCACCTTCTTACGACTATCCAACTTCTCATAAGGGGCAAATAAAACCAAAAGAGTTTGAGGCTCAGGATGACTAAGATACTCTAATAATTGAGATAGATCATGGTTAGGCTTACTATGTTGCGTCTCTCCTGTCAAAAAATAGGCATCATCAATCATCACTAGGCGATAAGTGCCAAAAAAAGGGACATTGCGTGCATCATCCAATGCAGTTGCTAAAGGTGCCTCGCGCATGTCGTACTGTGCAAAATTCAAGGTCCGATCCGCTGGATCAATCAAACTCAAAAACGCCTGCCGCACCTGCTTCAATAAATAATGATCTTGCCCCTGAATTAGATACACGGGTGCCAACTGATGTTGCTGGAGTTGTTCTTCAAGTTGGGCGACTGATAGTGGCATAATCTCATAGTCCTTTCCTTGCACATGTCTAGATTAATGTTGCCACAATCAACCCCCTAACACAACTAGAAAAACAAGTGACTAATCAAAACCACACTCTGTTTGCCATCGAACCGGTTTCGTTCCCTTTAAAAGTAAAAGGCCTTCCTGGGCTGTACTTAGCACCTGGATCTTGTTATGCGCTGCTTTAGCTAGTACTTGTGGGTGCGGATGCCCAAACCGGTTATCTCTTCCGGCACTAACAATACCATAGCTTGGACGTACTGTTTCCAATAACTGTGAACTAGTACTTGTTTTTGAGCCATGATGACCAAATTTCAAAATATCTACCTGTGGTAATCGCATTGCTTTGATAATTGTTTTTTCACCCTCCTGATCTAAATCACCAGTTAACATGATGCCTACCCCCTGATGATATAGATACAAAGCGACTGAGTCTTTATTCTCCCCCTTACCTTCAACAAAAGGATGCAGAACCTGGCAATTTGCTGTTAGGCGGTCGCCTGCCTTAAGCGGATGTACTTGCGTGTCTTTTAAATGTGGTTTTAGCCAACGTCGATATGTGGCCGTTTTTTCCATTCCTGCTGGTAACCCTAAATGCTTAATTCGCAGCTGAAGACTAACTGCTTTAAAGTTACCAATATGGTCCCAATCACGATGAGACAAAATAAGCCACTCAAGTTCAGTAATTCCTTTGCCCCTACAAAATTGCCAAACTGTTTTCATTTTAGCTGTGTCCTGGTGGACCTGACGATCACCAGTCCATATCTGTCCGCCCACATCGTTCATATAAACCTTTCCCGATGGTTCACGCCAAACAATTGCATCCCCTTGACCAACATCTAAAAAAGCTAAAAAAGGCGTCTACCAAATTGGTCTGGCTAGCATGAGTGCCAATCCTACTATCGGTAACGCCCAGAGCCAGCGTAGTTTTTGGACAAGACAGGCAGCTAACATGAACATGGTAAGTCCAATAATGATGACCTTAGGGGGACGCCCAAATACTAGCTCTCCCGGTAACTGAGCTAGCATATTGGTCCCATATTGGATGCCTTTAATCACGCTATTCATGCCATTGGCCACGACGGTGATTCCAAGCGGCCAGGTTATAAGTGCACCTAGAAGTCCCGGAATTAACACAGCACTAAAAAAAGGAATTGCCAACAGGTTCACCAAGATTGCCCCCGGATGCCAACCATAGGTATGCCACACCAATAAAGGCGCAATGAGTAAATTTAAAAAGAGGGTTTGCCAAATAGCAGGGCTGCTTTTTAAAAGCATTAGCCCTAGGGCTAACAAAAAGGATAGTTGACCAGCAATTGTCAATAACACCCCCGGTAGGCAGCCTAAACTTACTATCAACACATAACCATAGCGGTCTAAGGGAGACCAACGAGACCAACCAATCCTTTGCCATACCTCAGCCAGGCTAGCTAAAATTGGGCGTAATAAGCTTGCTACCTGATTAGCAAATACCCAAATAAAGCCTAAACCAAACACCCAACTCAGCCAGGTTACCTCCTGATAAAGGCCCAGGCAACGTCCAACCCATTGCCATAAACGCCAATAAAACACCACTTGAAACCCTGAAATGCTAAAAAGGTGAATCAGGCCTAAAGGAATTAGACCCTCGTAGTCCTGGTAAAAATGCTCCCTCACTTGTCCCAATAAGAGCGCAGTCCCAAAATCACGAATTCCTTCAGGAAATTGTGTAAACCAGTCTATACTTAGGCGTTGTAATCGTTTGATCAGTGCAAACCCATCATCTGACATTGCAGCAAACTCCGTACTAACTGCATTTAAAGTCAATTGCACCACCACACCTTTGGAAAGCCAGTACTGCTGTTGATTGAAACCATAAAGGTTACACCGTTTTTCCAGTGGTGATGCCTTTGCTAATCCTGTTAGCATCATCTTTTCAACTGAGGATTTCCTTAGGCTGTCTCCATGCTGACCTCGATAACGAAAGCATACCTTTTCTCCAGAAGCTAACTTGCCTACCCCATAGACTTGGCCTTGTTCAACATGACAATCGGTTTGATAGGTAATCAGTTGAACATGACGTTGCGCTTGCGACTGCCAGGCTAATTCAGCGGTATGTAGCTGTATTTCCCGGTTTTGCCAGTAAAGAAAGCACCCACCAGCCAGCAGGATGGTCAACCACCAATGAGATTGATAATTAAACCAGATAATACCGCCAACATAGACGAATATCACCAATACCCACCACTCATGGCCTACTAGGGCTATGTTCAGGCTGGCTAACCACACACCTAGCCAAAAACCATAGCCGCTCACTCCACTACTACCTTGTCCACTAGTTTAGCCACTGTTTTTTCTCCAATTCCACTAATTGCCTTTAACTGCATAATATCAGTGAAAGGACCATGTTCTTGTCGATAGGTAACAATTTCTTCTGCTCTTTTTTGCCCAATTCCAGCTATCTGTTGGAGCATGTGTTCATCAGCCGTATTTAGATTAATTTTCTCGTTGTCACCCTCTCTTAACGGTAACCGATCACTTGTACTTTGATCGGTGGGCGGACTGGCGGACGTTACCACCTGTTCACCTTTCATTGGCACATATACCAAGAGACCATCTTTAAGCGGTTGGGCAAGATTTAACTTACTTAAATCAGCTTGGTCGGTTGCGCCACCAGCTTGTTGCAGGGCCTTTTGAAGACGACTCGCCGGCGGACAAGTATACACACCCGGTTGTTTAACCGCCCCTTTGACATCTACAATCAACGCGGCCTGCGCAGACCGCTGCTTTCCTTTACTTGGTGAATTGATTGAGCGACTAGTAGCGGTCGCCATTATCCGTTGGGGACCAGTCGATGATTGCTTAACTGCCATCGGTTTAACCCCCCAGCCTATGATGAATCCCAACGTTAGTGCGGCGAGAATTCCCAAAGACCACCACTTTTTTTGCTGCCATTTTTGGCCCAAATGCTGATACATATCTAACCACATAAAAACGCCCCCCTTCTTTTTATTGAAGAGAGACGTTCTCAGAGTTACTATTTCTACTTTTAATTCAAATCGTCTTAGTCCAGTTGTCCTTCATCCATTAATGTGGCTAATACATCTTCAACCATTGCATATTCGTCATCTGACTCAATGGGTAGCAAGAGACCATCATCTTTTTCAGGGTCATAAATAAAAGCAAGTACGTCACTTTCACCATCTTCATTTACGTCATCAGCTGCTAATGCGATATACGATTTTCCTGTTTGATCAACCTTAAAGGAAAAGAGTTCTGTAAAAGCATGCTCTTGGCCTTGGTCGTCGGTCAGCATGAAGACTTCTGGTGGCGTTGATTCTGACTTCATTGATTGGCCTCCTAGTCCTTTGCATCCATTTCGTCCAAATACTGGTTCAATGCTGCTTCTACCATGGCAAATTCTGCATCATCTTCAATTTCATCAAAGGTTCCTTCAGTCCCATCATCCTCTTTAGGAGCATTAAAAATGAAGGGGTACATATCAACCGTTCCTTCATCAGGGTCAGCACCGGCTGGGTAGACAATGATATAGTCTCTATTATAGTCATCATTATGAAAGGTAAACAAAACCTCAAATAACTCTTCGTCACCATTTTCATCATAAAGTGTAATAATATCTTGTTCGTCGTTCATTAATGAACCTCCTTATCCTTTTGTGAGTGGTCCTTGGCGGTCTAAATAATTTTGTAAAATTAAAGCGGCTGCTAATTTATCAATCACTTTTTTACGTTTTTTACGTGAGGTGTCTGCTTCTTCAACTAGCATCCGTTCCGCTTCCACCGTCGTCAAACGCTCATCTTGATAATCTACAGGCAAATCAAAGGCTTCCTTTAATAGTGCCCCATAATGTTCAGCTGCCTCAACGCGTGGACCTGAAGTATTATTCATATTTTTAGGCAAGCCTAGTACAAAGCCACTAGGTTGATACTGAGCCACTAGTTCTGCCATTCGCTCTAGATTAAAGGTTTTTGTTTCTTCATCAATCGGAACAATTTCAACGCCTTGCGCCGTCCACCCCAATAAATCTGATACAGCCACCCCAACCGTCTTTGAGCCTACGTCTAAACCAATTAATCGTCCCATCACTTACCCAAATAGTATTTAACTAAAGCTTCAATAATTTCGTCCCGCTCAAACTTGCGGATTAAATTACGTGCATCATTAACCCGTGGAATATAGGCTGGGTCATTTGAAATCAAGTAACCGACAATCTGATCGATTGGGTTATATCCCTTTTCTTCCAGCGCAGCATAGACGGTCTCTAACATCTTGCGAACGTCGTGATCCTCGTTACGATTTAAACTAAATACGGTTGTATGATCTAATGATGTCATATTACTGTCCTTTCACTGTAGTGACTAATGCTCACTTAACCATTCTTGCGCCTTGCCAAAGGCTTCTTGAATTCCAGCAGGGTTCTTACCACCAGCTTGTGCCATATCAGGACGACCACCACCGCCGCCGCCAATAGCTGGCGCGATTGCCTTGATGAGGTCGCCCGCCTTGATACCGTTCTTTACTGCTTGCTGACTGACGGCAACTAGCAAGTTAGCCTTATCATTAACTTTAGCAGCCACCACCAACACATCCGACAAAGCTGCTTGTTTCCATTGATCAGCAGTTGCCCGTAAGGCATCCATTGAAGTGGCTGCTATCTCTGCTGTAATTAAGCGGTAATCCCCAGCAGTTGTTACCTGGTTAAAGGCTGCCTGAGCACTCTGTTGGGCAAGCTTTTGTTCCAAACTAACCACCTGACTCTGGGCATCCTTAAGGGCTTTTTGCACTCCGGCAACCTTAGTTGGTACATCACTTAATTGTGGTGCTTTGACCGTCTGAGCCACGGCCTGTAGCCAGGCATCATGTTGCTTAAACAAGTCCATTGCCCCCTGACCAGTAACAGCCTCGATTCGTCGTACACCGGCTCCGGTTCCCTGTTCACTGACAATCTTGAACATGCCTAATTCAGCTGTAGATTTTGCGTGCGTACCGCCATCAAACTCGGCATTAAAATCACCAATTGACACTACCCGTACTTGATCGCCATATTTATCGGCAAACTCAGCCACGGCACCCATTTTTTTAGCCGATTCAATATCCGTTTCTACCCATGAAACAGGCAGATTAGCAATGATTTTTTCATTTACTAAATCTTCAATTGCCTGTAACTTGTCAGCAGGTACAGCACCATTATAGCTAAAGTCATAGCGCAATCCTTCAGCCGTGACCAAAGAACCAGCCTGTGTAGAATGACTACCCAAAACATTACGGATAGCCTGATCAAGCATATGTGTTGCCGTGTGATTCTTTGATACTGCTGCATGATAGGCTTGATCAACTTCCAATCGGTAGTGATCGCCTACTGTTAATGGTTTTACAAGTGATAGGGTGTGCAAGTGTTGACCGTTAGGCGCTTTTTGCACATCTTCAACCTTAGCCACCACTTCTCCGGCTTGATTTAACACTACACCCCGATCGGCAACTTGTCCGCCCATTTCGGCATAAAATGGTGTTTGGTCAAAAATGGCAAGGACGGCTTGCTTGCCAGGCTCAAACTGGTCAACCAATTGATTATCAACAATTAGGGCAGACAATGTCGTATCCTCAACCACCAACTGTGACCATCCTACATACGTTGATGGAATCTTAAGGTCGGTCAACAAAGCATTCTGAACTCCCATCGATACCTTGTTACCACGGGCAGCTCGAGCACGCTCTTGTTGTGCTTTCATGGCAGCATCAAATCCAGCTTGATCTACTGTGAGCCCCGCCTCTGCAGCAGACTCAACCGTTAACTCATAAGGAAAACCATACGTGTCATATAACTTAAAGGCAATATCACCGGCAATTTCACCCTGGTTCTGTTTGGCATCATTCATAACGTCTGCCAATAAATGCAAGCCATCTGATAAGGTCTTATTAAAGCGTGTTTCCTCACTTTGAACCACGGATGCAATATAATCCGCATTGGCTAACACCTCTGGATAATAAGATGCCATAATCTTGCCAACTGTAGGCACTAATTGCTGCAAAAACTCTTTTTGAATACCTAATTTACGACCATGAACTACTGCCCGCCGTAAGAGACGGCGGATAATGTAACCACGGCCTTCATTAGATGGCAATGCCCCATCGCCAATTGCAAAGGTAACTGCCCGGATATGGTCAGCAATCACTTTGAATGACACATCGCGCTCTGCATTTTCACCATAATGTTTACCTGAAATCGTCTCAACTTGTTGAATAATAGGCCAAAAGAGATCAGTTTCAAAATTGGTATCTGTATGTTGGAATACGGATACTAACCGCTCTAGCCCCATCCCCGTATCAATATTTTTATGAGGTAATTCGGGATAATCCTGATTATTCGTTAATCCTGGTAAATGATTAAATTGAGAAAAAACGATATTCCAAATTTCTAGATACCGTTCATTTTCGCCGCCGGGATGGTTCTCTTTCGGATCAGCTGCGTCAAATCGCGCGCCACGATCATAAAAAATTTCTGTGTCAGGTCCAGAAGGTCCCTCACCAATATCCCAAAAGTTATCCACTTCTTCATATATGTGATCAGCAGGAAGGCCAACAACATTTAACCAAATATCCTTTGTCTCTTGATCGTCAGGATACACGGTCACATAGAGCTTTTCTGGGTCAATCGCATACCAATCAGGACTCGTCAACAATTCCCAAGCCCACGGGATAACTTCGGCCTTAAAGTAATCTCCAATCGAAAAGTTCCCCAACATTTCAAACAATGTTTGGTGACGGGCCGTGTGGCCCACATTTTCAATGTCATTTGTTCGAATAGCCTTTTGAGCATTTGTAATGCGTCGATTTTTAGGCGTCACACTCCCATCAAAATATTTCTTAAGGGTAGCAACTCCTGAGTTAATCCACAGTAAACTAGGATCATCTTTTGGAATCAATGACTGAGATGGTTCAATACTATGCCCTTTACTCTCAAAGAAACGTAAAAACATTGCCCGTGTTTCAGCTGAAGATAATTCTTTCATTCTCTACTTTCCCACCTTTATTTTTTTATCAAAAAAACAGACCCCCATTGCATAAACAAAGACGCCCAAACGCGGTACCACTTTGCTTGCAATGACTGTCTGTCAATCATTACCTCTTTAATGTGTCGTTAACGCCGACTAACGGTTTGCTTTCACAAACACTCCACCTTAGGTAGCATAAGCCACACCTGGCATCACTTTCACCAACCGTGATGTCTCTTCAGCTCACAAGTCGTAGCCCTCATCCTCGCTATTTATTGTACCACACTATTAGCTGAGAACAGCTTTCGTAACCTGCTTGACAAAACTTCGTCACTAATCTTTAATCTTTCCAGGTGTTAGTCCCCGTATCCCGGGAACTGTTAGCATAACAAACAGGCTCAACATATACATAGCAGATAAACAAGCCATCACAAAAAAGATAGAATGCTTAGCCATTAGTAAACCAATCACGACAGATGAAAAGCCACCTATAGCCCGGCCTACATTCACAATTACATTATTAGCAGTGGCCCGAATTTCAAGGGGATACAACCGTGAGATGACTGCTCCGTAACCGCCAAACATACCATTGGAAAAGAAACCAACGGCTGCCCCAGCTAACGTCAAGGTTACCATATTATCGGCTAAGGTGAGTGCAAAGACCATTAAGGCTGAACCAATCAAAAAAGCTCCAAAAGCCAACCTAGGCCCAAGGCGGTCTAATATAGTCCCAAAGACCAACATGCCAAGTGACATTCCCAGAATAGTCGCGACCATCCAAAGAGATGAGCCAGCAACTGTCAGGCCAAGTCGCTTTTGCATCATCGTAGGCAACCAGTTCATTAAGCCAAAATAACCCGCAATTTGTACAATGGCCATCAGCATCAAGGCTAGTGTTTGATAAGTGACCTTAGCCGTACTGAACAAGGGTTTTAATGATATATTAGCTGTTTTGAAAGCTGCCTTAGGCTGCGCAAATCGTGCACTTTCTTTAACATGGCGTCGTACGAAGAAAGTTAGCCCAACCGGTAATAGACCAAACAGGAAGAGCACATGCCAACTTGCCTGAGCTAAAACTAAGGCAGCTAACAACGCAGCTAAGATGGCACCCATTTGCCCACCAATTGCCCCAATAGAGGTCATCCGACCAACTTTATTTGGTGGAAAATTTTCGGCAATCAGGGCCATCGCGACCCCGTACTCTCCACCAGCCCCTAGACCGGTTAGAAACCGTAACCAGTAGACTTGCTGAATATCCTTAACAAAGTACATCAATGCAGTCCCAAAGGCAAAAATAAAAATGGTCCAATTGAAGGTTTTGATTCGCCCAATCCGATCAGCTAATAGGCCAAAAATGATACCACCAATCAACATCCCTAAATTCGTAATGGACGAGATTAACCCTGCTTGACCACCGGTCAAATGCAAATCAATCATCATTGAACTTAAAGCAAAGGAGACAAACATCATATCCATATTTTCTAGCATAAAGCCAGCCGCCGTTGACCCGACCACCCACTTTTGCTGCCTTGTTAGTGTCATTATGCTTGTTTTTTGCATTTGCATCATCTCCTTAATTTTGAACTCACTGGTTCAGGTTAATTAGTTATTAACTATACCGGTAGCTAACGCCTTTGGCAAGTCCCAATTGACCGTTATTTAATTACTCTTGGTTCCTAGAAAACTTCAGGCTTTTCCATTTACATTGACTAACAAAAAAAGCCTTCCAAGCACGTTGGAAGACATTTTCTTAAAGAGAATAAAATGCGATTTAGTTTTTCTCAGCCTGCTGCAAAACTTGCATCGGATTACCCGCTACGACTGTATCGGCTGGTATGTCAGTGGCAACAACAGTCCCTGCTTGGACGATTGATCGGGCCCCAATGGTCACCCCCGGCAAAATTACAGCATTAGCCTGAATCCAAACATCATCATCAATCACAATTGGCTTGGCATGGCGTAATCCCCGCGCACGAGCTTTGGGGTTTAACGAATAAACAGAGGTTTGCAAGGTACAATTAGCACCTACTTTAACATTATCGCCAATCGTAACCTTTGCCATATCGGCAATTACCAGGTTATAGCCCGCATAAAAGTTATGACCAATATAGATATTAAACCCAAAGTCACATTGAAAGGGGGCCAAAATTTGTGTCTTAGACCCAACCGCACCAAAAAAATCTTCCAGTAAGGACATCCGGGCTTCATCTTGAACCGGTAACATCTGATTATACTGAAAACATTTATTGCGTGCCGTTAAACGGTCTGTTGTAACCGCTAATGTTTCAAGAGGCACATCTTTTGCATTATCACTTGGCGTATCCATGATTGATCTTGTTTTGCTCGCTTTCTTTAATTACTTTTATGGGCCTTACGCTGACTTCGTTGGGCCTGACGTTTTGCTGTTCGTTTTTTGAACTGTGTATCCCGTTCAATATTCTTTTTAATGCGCCGCTTATACCCGGGCTTAACCTGCTTCTTTTGTTTCTTAACCATCCCAATCATGGTAGGATCTAACTTTGTCTGTGTTTTAGAACGTTGTCTACGGCGACGGCGATCAATTCCAGGTTTCAACTCCCCCTTAGATAACGTCATCGGTTCAAAGACAACGCCTAATTGCTCGACTTGCGCCACCTTATTTTCTTCTTCTGGATCATACAGGGTAATTGCTGTCCCTTCCATCCCGTTCCGGCCAGTTCGACCCACACGATGAACAAAGAATTCTAAATCATTTGGAATACCATCATTTATAATCAGTGAGACTCCGGGAATATCAATACCCCGCGAGGCCAAATCCGTTGCTACAACATATTGATAATCCAAATGTTGAATTCGCTGCATCGTTCGCTTACGTTCACGTGGCTGAATATCACCATGAATCTCAGCCACCTTTAACCCACGTTCACGAAGGTCTCGGGCAATCTCCCGTGCACGCTCCTTAGTATTAGCAAAAACCAAGGCCAAATACGGATTCCCCATTGTCAAAAGTTGATAAATTAGGTCATCCTTAGAACGCCCCTTCGTCTCTAGAAGAATATTCTTAATGGTAGGGGCAATCACCGTAGCTGTTGGAATTTCTTCAATTACTGGTTGATTCATATACTTTTTCAAAAAAGGCCGTAATTTTTGTGGAATGGTTGCAGAAAATACTAACATTTGCAAATCAGCTGGTAAGGCCCCCGCTATCGCATCAACGTCAGGTAAGAACCCCAGGTCTAATACCATATCAGCTTCATCAACAACCAATGTCTGTGCCGTATGCAAGGCCAACGCCCCTGATTGATAGAGATCACGTAGTCTCCCTGGCGTTCCAATAACTAATTGTGGCTGTTCATGCTGTAATTGATGAATTTGCCGTTGCTTATCGGAACCACCAACAAAGAGCCCTATCTTAGGTTGCTCAGTCTCGGGAAAACTGGCGGTCATGGTTTGGGCAGCTTGATAAATCTGTTGAGCTAACTCACGGGAAGGCGTCGTAATAATTGTTTGTACCTTGTGCTGGTTAGCGTCCAATTTTTCAAAAATAGGAATCAAAAAGGTATGTGTTTTCCCAGAACCGGTTTGTGATTGGCCAACGACTGACTTGCCCTGCAAAATAACTGGAATTAACCGTTCTTGCACGGGGGTCGGTTGGGTAAAACGCATCTTAGTTAAGGCACGATAAATTCCTTCTCGCAGATGATAATCTGTAAATTTTGCCATTAAGCTTGCTCCTTCAGTACTTGATTTGCTTCTTCAATAATTGTTTTTATTTCAGTCCGATCTTTGGCGATCGCTCCAGAAGCAAACGGATGTCCACCGCCGCCATGGCGTTTGGCAATGCCATTAATCGCTGTATTACGAGAACGCAAGCGAACACGGTAGAACCCTTCTGCCTGTTGTTCAAAAACAGCCCAAGCCTTGGCGACATCAATTTTGCCTAGTAAGGGCACAATAAAGGCGGTCCCAAAATCATCTAATTGGAAACTTTCAACAGTTTCCTGATCAAGAATAATATAATTAAACCCTTCCGGCGTTAAGGTCATATGGTCAAAGACATAGCCTGAGGCTTTAGCTGCTGCAGGCGTAATTGTTTCCATATGCTGATTAATCTTAAACCAATCAAAATCAAAGGTCATTAAGCCAGAAACGGCGGCCATCGTTTTTGCGTCAGTTCCATAAAGGAAGCGACCCGTATCGCCAACGATTCCCGCATAGAGATAAGCAGCTCCTGCGTTTGATAGGGTCAGTTGATCAGAGAACTCTTGATAAAACTGAAAAATCAACTCCGATGAAGACGAAATGCCTTCGACCACCCACTTGAAATCCCCGTATGGTTCATCATTTGGATGATGATCAATTTTAACCACTACCTTTCCATAATCGTAACGTTGATCATCAATACGTGGAGAATTAGCAGTATCAGTCACAATGACCAGGGCATCATCATAGAGGTCATCTGAGATTTCATCCATCTGCCCCATCCATTGCATACTAGGTGCTTGTTTACCAACTACATAAACATGTTTACTTGGAAAGGACGTACGAATTAATTCGGCTAAGCCCATTTGTGACCCAATTGCATCTGGATCTGGCCTTTGATGGCGATGAATAATGATCGTATTTGCGGCTTTTATTTGCGCCAAAATTTGTGTTTGCGCTGTCATAATCTGTCTCTTTTCTTACTTAATTTCTTTTCTTACTTAATAAAGGTGTACTCAACTATCGTACTATTATACACCCTTAGTCCTGGTCCTAAATAATCTGTATTTTTCACTTCCGATAAATATAACTTGCTTCGTTTATAAGTTCTTATGCAAACTGAATGGTTAGTTGATTGACCAAACTTTCTGCCTTTCATCTCACTCATAGAGGTTTAAGGGCATCTCGGTAAACGTCACTGGTTGCAAGTTCGTCATCGTAAGCCCTAGCAGTCGAATGGGGCGTTCATAGCCACCCATGTCTTCCCAGATATCCTGGGCTAATTGTTGAATCATACGTTCATCATTACGGATAAAGTCTGGCCCTGTGCGCCGATGGGTCCGTGTTTCAAATCGATCATCACGCACTTTCAAAACAAGGGTCTTTCCATGCTGGTCTTTTCTTTGCAACGTTAAAACTAACTCGTGAGCAAGGCTTCTTAACTCAGTTAGGACTGCTTGATCTCCGTCAATAAAGTGTGTGAATGTATGCTCCTTACCAATCGACTTGCGTTGCCGCTGCCATTGAACTGGTCGTTCATCAACACCTCTAATTCGCTTAAACAGGGTAAATCCTAAGCGACCAAAATGTTCTTCCAGCGTGGCTAAACTTTGCTTATATAAATCCCTGGCCGTATTAATTGATAAATCATGCATTTTAACGGCCGTTTTTTGGCCAACGCCTCGAATAGCTTCAATTGGTAATGGATCTAAAAAGTCACGAATATCTTCTGGTCTGACGACAGTCAATCCAGCTGGCTTATTATGCTCAGAAGCCAGCTTCGCTAAAAACTTATTAAAGGAAATGCCTACCGAACTAGTTAAGGTTAACTGCTGATAAATCGTTTGTTGTAACCAATGGGCCAACATCACCGGATCTTGTTCATAGTCAGATAGGTCTAAATAGGCCTCGTCAAAGGCAATTGGTTCTATTTTATCAGTAAGTTGATGAAAAACCTGATGAACCTGCGTTGATACCTCACGATATAATGAAAAGTTGGGTGGCACAAAAGTAGCCTCTGGCGCCAGTTTTAGCGCCTCGGCAGCACTCATGGCTGAATGAACTCCTTGTTTACGCGCCATATAATTCGCCGTTGCAACCACCCCATGGCCGCCCGTCTTACGGGGATCACGTGCTAAGATGATTGGGACATTTTGATACTCTGGATGATCACGCATTTCAATTTGAGCATAAAAAGCATCCATATCGACATGAATAATTTTACGATCAGCGTGCAACTTGGTAGGAAATTCCAGTAGGTCTGCCATCACTTCCTCCTTCACCAAGATACCTAATAAAAAGTCTAGGTTTCCTTATAGAATATGGAAACCTAGACCCACTCAATATCGTCCTTACTTCTCGCTTGAGACATCACTGTCAGCTTTATCTGTCGAATCAGTCTCTTCTTTAGCACCCACGTTTTCAATCTCTGCAGGCGCATCTACCTTTACATCGTCCTTCACTGTCCGAATAGCAGCGATTTCAAAGGTCAACAAAATACCATCTGCATCTAAAGCCACTGTTTTACGATCAGCACTAATAGAACTGACGGTGGCGTGTAGACCGCCAATTGTAACTACTTGTTGACCAGGTTTCAAATTACTTAGCATATTACGCTGCTTTTGCTGTTGCTTTTGCTGTGGGCGTATCATTAAAAAATACATCAAGGCGATGAACGCCACAATCATAATCATTTGTTGCATCGTTAGTTTCTATCCTCCGTTAGTTAACTTAAGTATTATCCCAACCCTAGAATAATCTAGCATTAGGCTTATTGTACCCATAATTTTCCATCAATTCCGCCCTAAAATCAAGTAGCCGATCTTCAGCAATGGCTTGCCGCATATCCTCCATTAACTTTAAGAGATAACGTAAATTATGCAAACTTGCTAGGTTTTGACCAAGCAGTTCATTAGCTTTAATTAGATGGTGTAAGTAGGCTTTTGTAAAATGAGTTGAAGCATAATCATCTAAGTCAGGATCAATAGGTGAAAAGTCATTTTTATATTTAGCATTAGTAATTACAATTCGTCCATGCTTCGTCATCAAGGTTCCATTACGCCCAATACGTGTTGGCAAAACGCAATCAAACATATCAATACCGCGAATCACACCATCAACCAAAGAATCAGGTGCCGCCACCCCCATCAAGTAACGGGGCTTGTCCTCGGGTAACCAAGGAACTGTAAAATCAAGGACACGGTTCATTTCTGGCTTTGATTCCCCAACCGAAAGGCCACCAACTGCATAACCCGGTAAATCTAGTGCGACTAAGGAATCGGCTGAAGCCTTACGCAAATCTTTGAACCCGGCCCCTTGGACTATCCCAAATAAGGCTTGATCATCTGGACGCTTGTGCGCCTTTAAGGCACGTTCAGCCCACCGCGTTGTTCGTTCAACTGAATTTTTTACATAGTCATAACTTTCAAAATATGGGATGGCTTCATCTAGCTGCATCATAATGTCAGAGCCTAGGTTATTTTGAATGCGCATCGCCACTTCTGGCGACAAAAACATTTTACGTCCATCTAAGTGGTTTCTAAAGGTTACCCCTTCTTCACTAATCTGATTATGGTCAGATAATGACCACACTTGAAAGCCACCTGAGTCGGTTAAAATTGGGCCATCCCAATCCATGAATTTATGCAAGCCGCCTGCCTGGGCAATCAAATCATCACCCGGACGTAACCATAAATGATACGTATTCGCTAAAATAAATTGTGAATGAATTTCCTTTAATTCACGTGGCGAAATATTTTTTACACTGGCCTGTGTCCCCACTGGCATAAACATGGGGGTCATCACCTCACCATGTGGTGTCGTAATCTTACCCAAGCGAGCACCTGTGTGTTTTTCAACATGTAGTAGTTCGTATTTTATTGCGCTCGTTTGCGCCATAATGCTCCCCTTTCACATAAGGTTTTAAACCGTTCATAAATACTAGTATACCAAATTATCATCTCTTTTGGCTGGCCTAGTAACACATTTAACTTTCTTATATATAAATAGGTACTTACTCCACCGACTATCGGGAGTAAGTACCTAGTTAAAACTGCACATATTGAGATGGACGTTACAGGGATCGAACCTGTGACCCCCTGCTTGTAAGGCAGGTGCTCTCCCAGCTGAGCTAAACGTCCAAGATGCGTTGCGACGCCCTATCCTCGCAGGGAGCGATCCCCCAACTACTTTCGGCGCGATTGAGCTTAACTTCTGTGTTCGGTATGGGAACAGGTGTGACCTCAATGCCATCATCACAACACGTGAGACTTACGTCTCTCAAAACTGAATCTTATTGCTTGCTTTTGCCTTCATTTATCCTTGAGCCTTAACACCGTTTGTTCAACTTGGTTAAGTCCTCGAACCATTAGTACTAGTCCGCTT